>NZ_JBJLWK010000003.1:0-1007740 GCF_046591535.1 Chryseobacterium proteolyticum
TTTTAATCTTTTAATCTTTTAATCTTTTAATCTTTTAATCTTTTAATCTTTTAATCTTTTAATCTTTTAATCTTTTAATCTTTTAATCTTTTAATCTTTTAATCTTTTAATCTTTTAATCTTTTAATCTTTTAATTATTATTCCCGCCAAACCTCGTAAATTTGTGGTTCGTTAATTTTTATAAATAATAAAACAAAATGTCAAGAATTCTTACCGGCATTCAAGCCACCGGAACACCGCACCTTGGAAACTTATTGGGTGCTATTATTCCTGCTGTTGAACTATCGAAACAGGAAGGAAATGAATCATTTTTATTCATCGCTAATCTGCATTCATTAACTCAGATAAAGGATGCAAAAGAGCTGAAACAAAACACCTACGAGATTGCTGCGGCTTGGCTTGCTTGTGGGCTGGATACTGAAAAAACATTTTTTTACAGACAGAGTGATATCCCTGAAACCTGTGAACTATCTTGGCATTTATCATGTTTTTTTCCTTATCAGAGATTAACCCTGGCGCATTCATTTAAGGATAAAGCAGACAGGCTTCAGGATGTGAATGCCGGTCTTTTTACTTATCCTATTTTAATGGCTGCAGATATTTTATTGTACGATGCAGAAATAGTTCCAGTAGGAAAGGATCAGCTTCAGCATTTGGAAATTGCCCGGGATGTAGCCTCAAGGTTTAATAATCAGATGGGAGAAGTACTGGTACTTCCTCAGGCCGAACTTCAGGAAAATACAAAATATGTCCCTGGAACAGATGGTCGTAAAATGTCTAAATCCATGGGAAATATTATTAATATTTTCTTACCGGATAAAGAACTGAAAAAACAGGTAATGAGCATTGAAACAGATTCCAAATCATTGGAGGAGCCGAAAGATCCTGAAACCGACAAAGTATTTGCAATTTATCAATTGATTGCAACTCCTAAACAGACAGAGGAGCTAAGAGCAAAATATCTTGCAGGAAACTTCGGATACGGACATGCAAAAACAGAACTTTTAAACCTGATTACCACTCGTTTCCAGAAGGAAAGAGAAACATTTACCTACTATATGACCCACCTCGATGAATTGGAAGCAAAACTTCAGGAAGGTGCTGCAAAAACAAGAGTGATTGCAGTGGAAACCATTAAACGTGTAAGGGAAAGTCTAGGACTTTAATATATAGATATGCTAACTTTTATTCTTTGACAGAATGAAGCTATGCATTCCGTCTTCAAAATCATAAACAATATCCCATCCGGGATATTGTTTTATTATGGTTTTAATGATAGAAAGTCCCAATCCGGTGGAACTGCTGTCCGTGCTTTGCTTATAAAACCTGTTGAAGATTTTCTTTCCATCCAGAGGAATCATTGATCCGGTATTCTGAAAAATCATCCTGTCCTTTTCGGTAATAATATTTAAAATCCCATTTTGATGGTTATACCTGACTGCATTTTTAAGTAAGTTGGAAAGTAAAATATTGGCTAAGTCAGGGCTGAAGATAGTTTCAAATATTTCTTTGTCCAACAGGTTTACTTTAATCTCTTTGTATTCTATAAAATCTTCATAGCTACTGACCAGATCTTTGATCATCGCAGTAAAATTTACATGGGACAACGTACTGAACTGATTGTTCTCAATTTTAGACAGCATAAGCAGTGATTTATTCAGGCTTACCATCCTTCCCAGATCATTCTTGATGTCAGTAAAGAAATTCATATCCTTTTCATCAAACTGATCATTCTGTATTGCCAGATCTATTTTATTGATTGCAATTGCCAAAGGTGTTTGCAATTCGTGAGATGCGTTTTCAATAAACTGTTTTTGTTGATTAAAGGCGAGTTCGTTACGATCAATCATTTCGTTGATCTCTCTATCCAGCTCTTCAAACTCTTTGATGGAATAGTTTGGAGACTCTTTATCAGAAGAAATCCCAAACTGATATTTTTTTAGCTTATCCAGAATACGGTAAAAAGGCTTCATCGCTTTGTGAAGCAAAAATCCGTTGATCCCGATAATACTTACTACCAATAACAGATACAAAACAATCAGAGCTGTTGTAAGATCATATACCAGCTCATCTTCTTCTACCGTGGACGTTCGGATGGTCAATTTCTGATACTTTCCAAACTGGTCTATAAAATCTGTCTCAAGAACTCTGTAAGGCTGCTCTTCATCATCGTATTCCATGTAATACATCTTATTAAAAAGCCTGTTCTTTTCCTGATGCTCTGCTGCAGAAATAGGATTGATCTTAAATTCATTAAAACCAAACTCATTATTCTTTAACAAGTGCTCATCCAGATATACTGCCTTAATAATCTGTATTTTTCTGTTTTTCAATCCATCATCAACATTATCATACACTTCGTCCAGAATATAGGCGTAAAATAATGCCGCCCACACTGCAATGATCAATAGCAGAATGGTTATCAGGTATTTTATGGTATAATATTTCAGAGAAACTTTCATCATACAAATTTATACCCTATTCCGTAAACCGACTGAAAATCAGCTTCAGCGCCTAACGCTTTGAGCTTTTTACGAAGGTTTTTTATCTGTGAATAAATAAAATCCAGGCTATCCGCCTGATCAATATAATCGCCCCATATTGCTTCTGCAAGCATTGTTTTTTGTAATGTTTTTTCAGGATGTATCACGAAATAATACAAAAGATCATACTCCTTACGGTTAAGGATCAATTCTTCATTACCTATCTTTACTTTTCTGTTGTCAGGATCCACAAATATGTTTTTATAAGTGATTATATTCTCTCCATCCTGATTTTTCCTTCTGATGACCGATTTAATCCGGGCCATCAATTCTGCCAGGTGAAAAGGCTTGGCAAGGTAATCATCTGCCCCTATTTCCAATCCGCTTACTTTATCGTCGACAGAATCTTTTGCAGAAAGGATGATTACAGGATCTTTTTTGTGCATACTTTTAATTTCTTTAAGAAGATCCATGCCACTTCCGTCTGGCAGCATAATATCCAGGAGAATACAGTCATATTCATATGAAATGATTTTATCCAAACCTGAACTGTAGTCACAAGCGGACTCTACTATAAAGTGCTGTGCTTCAAGAAAGCTTTGCACAGTATTTCTTAATTCCGCCTCATCTTCAACAAGTAAAATTTTCATAGTAAGTATTATTCTGACTTTCTGATCAAATATATAAAATTATAACCTCCTGTTCCCGGGAGGCCATAATTTATCAAGATTAAAAATTATTTGTGATAGAACTACCATCTACATGAAAACTAAGCGTTTGCCCATTCAGCAGATGGATTTTGTATTTATTCTTTATATCTTTTACCGATTCAATGATCATACATGGATGGTATATAGTAAGAAAAGTAAGTATATTTCTTCGGCTTTCTTTGTTGATTATATTCCAATTTACCATAACATAAAAATTTAAAATAGTATTAGTCATCAATCTTACTAAAATTCCCATTTTTGTCGAATTTCAGGTCAACGCCATTGGATAGTTCAGCTTTATAAGACCATCTTTCTTTTTCAATTTTTATAATCGAAGTGTTTGGAAAACTTTTAACAACATAATTTCTTATACCTGCAGGAATAAAGCCATACGGGAGCTTCTGATGCTTACCATCCACTTCCTTCCAGTTTCCCTGGCTGTCAAACTCTATTTTCACACCGTTGGAAAGGTATACTTTGTATTCGTCTACTCCATATATTTCACGGTCCTCTATAACAGAACCTACTGCAATACCTTTAAAATTTCCTGCCAGAAACTTCTTTGCTGCTATAGGTAATTGATTGGGGCTGATTGCTCTATCCTGTGCAAATATGAAACCTGCTGATAAAACTAAGATAAAGGTTAGTAAGCTGGTGATTTTCTTTAAACTTTTCATAATATAAAATTTTATTCATTTATTATGAAGCAAAATTCTATATTAATTTAGGAAAGAATTAGGAAAAAAATGTAAGCAGCAAATTTTAAAGATATTCTTTGATTTGAAGAAGATGCTTAATGGTCTTTACATTTTCTTCTGTCCGGTTTTCGTTCAGGACATCAAAGAAAATAATATCCATTCCAAAATTCATGGCTCCTACCGCATCTGCAATCCAATCATCCCCTATCAAGATACTTTCTTCCTTATTCGCATGTGCACGACCTAAAGAATACTCAAAAATTTCAGGATTAGGTTTCCTCACCCCTACTGCATCAGCACTGGTGATCGTATTAAAATAATGATCAATCCCTGAAAGTATACATTTTCTTTCCGTGACTTCCTTAAAGCCATTGGAAATAATGTGCATTGTATATTCTTTTGATTTTAGATAATCAAGAACATACAAAGCTCCCTCTACCAGTTCATTGTGATTAAGAATTTTATCCAGAAAGTGTTCTTCAAAATAATCTGACAACTGCTCATCTTCAACTCCAAAATGTTTAAAAGTATTAAGAAAACGGTGTTTTCTTAAATATTCTTTACCTATTATGCCGTCTCTGATTTTTTCCCATAAGCTCTCATTGATTTCATGATACACTTCATGAAATTCCTCGAAATCTATATTGTATTTGAGTGTTATTTCCTGCTTTTCGAAAAGATCCCTGATGGTAAGGTAAGCGTTCTTGCGATGATCCCAAAGCGTATTGTCCAGGTCAAAAAAAAATGTGCTGAATTTTCATACAGCACAAAATTAATACTTTAATTTTTAGAGATCGAATAATTTTTATCTTTGATTTTTACTATTCCAAGATTTTTTGAAAAGTTGAGTAGAAAATCAACAGTTTGTTTTTTTGGTTTCAAAGTTTTCACTTTTAAGGAATCATTTTTTTTTCATAGGCGAAACATGTTTATCCTTAAAACGGGAATTTTTTATAATTATTATCTGGTAAGGATAATATTATTCTCTTCCATGATTTTTCTCAGGTTGATCAGCGCATACCTTACACGTCCCAATGTAGTGTTAATGCTCATATCCGTGTGATCTGCAATCTCTTTAAAGCTCAACCCATCAAAAAATCTTAACTTAATAACCTCTTGCTGATTCTGAGGCAGGTATTGCAGCATTCGCAATAAATCTTCCTGAATCTGATTAGTCACTAATTGATCTTCAATATTTTCTGAAGGCTCTCTGATTAAATCGAAAATAGAATATTCGTCAGTTTCAAAAGTTGTTTCCGAAACCTTGATATTTTTCGATTTCAATCTGAAATGGTCAATAATAAGATTATAGGCAATTCTTTTAGCCCAAAGAATAAATTTTCCTTCTTCGTTATAACGTCCTTCTTTCAACATCACGATGATTTTCATGAATGTATCCTGGAAAACATCATTAGCTAGGTCTTCATCATTAATTTTGTAAAAAATGAATGTAAACAATTCTCTCTGATGACGATGAATAAGAGTTGATAAAGCTCCTTCGTCTCCTTTTTGGTAAAGGGAAATTAATACGCAATCCGATTTTGATTTCATGACTTTCTTCTCAATATAATATATATTTGCCGACAGTTTTTCTTCCAGATATTTTATCTGGTTTTAGCTGTAAATACAAAACAGTTTTTCAGAGTAAAGTCCAATCAATAAGCAGTTCGTTTATTTATGGATGTAAATATAATAAAATTTTAATAACTGTTAACCTATTATTAATATTTAGAAAAAATTTTTAAAAAAAATCACTTAAACATATCATGAATGAAGACAGTTGGGATATTTAATGTAAAATTTACATTCACTCCTTTTAGCTGTTTTCCGTTCAATTCAGCGTCTCCAAAGGGAAAAGCATACCCTGCAGTTAAATCCAGCAGCCCGAATAAAGTAACCCCTACTTTGGGTGCAATATATTTATTGGTCCCTTCAACTCCTGCTAAAAAATAATAAGAGTGATAAAAATCTACATTTTTTTCAAAATTAAGCAAGACATCTGCCTGAATTTTGGGCATGATGGCAAATTTAGAATTAGTGGAACCCATTAATGCGGAAGCTCCTAATCTGTAAATAACATCGTCATTCTTAAGGAAAAGTAATTTTCCACCCAATTCTCCGAAGCTTTGGTTTTGATATGTATATCCAACACTAATCATTTTGTGCATGGTATATTGTGCACTTGCGTAGGTGGATAAAAAAAATACGGATACAACCGTTATTACCCATCGGAAATTCATCATCTTTTTATTTATTTAAGGTGTAAAATTAAAAAAAAACTGCCTTATCTTGTTAAAGATAAAGCAGTATAAATATCTTAAAGAAAAAATTAAATACCAAATGCTGTTTTAATCTCTTCTACTTTGTCTAATTTCTCCCAGGTGAAGAATTCCAGGTCTTTAAGCGTAAGCTCATTTTTATGACCTTTATTAAACGTTTTATCAGCAATGTAATGTTCTTTACCCATATGTCCGTAAGAAGCTGTTTCCTGATAAATAGGGTTTCTTAATTTCAGATTTTCTTCAATTGCGTAAGGTCTCAGATCGAAGATTGCAGAAACTTTCTTCGCAATTTCCCCATCATGAAGATCTACTTTTGAAGTCCCATATGTATTGATATAAAGACCACAAGGCTCAGCAACACCAATTGCATAAGAAACCTGCACCAATACTTCATCTGCAACACCTGCAGCTACAAGGTTTTTAGCAATATGCCTTGTTGCGTAAGCAGCACTTCTGTCTACTTTTGAAGGGTCTTTTCCGGAAAATGCCCCACCTCCGTGAGCTCCTTTTCCACCGTATGTATCCACAATGATCTTTCTACCTGTAAGACCAGTATCACCATGAGGACCACCGATTACAAATTTCCCGGTAGGATTGATGTGATATTTGATCTGATTGTTGAATAAAGCTTTGATTTCCTCCGGCTGTTGAGCCACTACTCTTGGGATCAGGATATTTTTGATATCCTCACGAATCTTGTTCAACATTTCTTCTTCGGATCCGAAGTCATCATGTTGAGTAGATACCACGATTGAGTCAATTCTTACCGGTTTATGATCGTCAGAATATTCAATAGTAACCTGGCTTTTAGCATCAGGACGTAAATAAGTAATTTCTTTATTTTCTCTTCTTACTGCAGAAAGTTCTTTTAGAATAGTATGCGCAAGGTCAAGTGCCAAAGGCATATAATTAGCGGTCTCATTAGTAGCATAGCCAAACATCATTCCCTGGTCTCCTGCACCTTGTGCATTAGCCTTGCTTTCAAAAGTCTCATCTGCTACTTTTCTATCAACCCCCTGATTGATATCCGGTGATTGCTCATGGATCGCAGAGATTACCCCGCAAGAGTCTCCATTGAACATATACTCTCCTTTTGTATAACCTATTCCATTGATTACTTCTCTGGCAATGGTCTGAACATCAAGATAAGCATCCGACTTAACCTCTCCTGCCAATACTACCTGTCCGGTAGTAACAAGTGTTTCACACGCTACTTTTGAGGATTTATCGTATGCTAGAAAATGATCAATCAAAGCGTCAGAAATCTGATCCGCAATTTTATCAGGATGCCCTTCTGAAACGGATTCAGATGTAAATAAATAAGACATATTATTCTTTGTTTTATTAAATTAAAAATATGAGGAATAACGTGAATAATTGCATGGAAAGCTCAAAAAGAATACTGTTTTAGCTTTTTTTTATAGAGGTTGCAATCAGGTCAAATTTTTCCTCGTTTGTAAACAGGGCAAAGTTAAGGACTATTTTTCAATAGCCAAAACTTTTAAGAAATAATTATAAATTTCTTGAAACAAGCGATTTATCCCGATTGAGTATAAAAAACTATTGTGGTTTTATGCTTACGAAATCTTTTGGACTTTCATTATAATTAAGTCTTTCTTTTAAAGAAGACTGGATTGAAGAAGACAATTCGTCAATAATCTTTTGTTTGAAAGTCGGTTTGTAATAAATGATGCTTATTTCCCTGTAAGGGAAAGGCTTCTTAAATCTGAAAACTTTACCTTTCTGCTCTTCAGAAAGCTGGCTTAAAGCCAATTCCGGCAGAATACTTATTCCTCCTACCTTATCAACCATATGAACCAGCGTCTGGATGTTGGAAGCAAGGAAGTCAAGATTTTTTGGCTTGAGTGTATTTTCTTTCAGATGACAAATGTTTTCAAACTGATTTCTCAAACAGTTACCTTCTTCCAGAAGCCATACTTTTTCAACATTAAGCTCCTCAGGAATAATATAGGAATTCTTTTTATTAGCTTGTGTATCGGAGCTGTAGATCATCAGCTCTTCATTGAACAGAAAATCCTGATAGAATTCATCCGCCGTATCATACGGAGTCGAAATAATTCCAGCATCCAGTTCCCCAGCCTTTAAAGCTTTGATAATACTGTCTGTTGTCATTTCCTTCACGTTCATCTGAATTTTCGGATTCTCATCAAGGAATTTGAAAATTTCTGTAGGTAAAATGAAGGAAGATACTGTAGGAATAATTCCCAGGTTAATTGTTCCTCCTAAAATGTTATTAAGCAGGTTTGCTTTATTTCTCAGCTCATTGACAGATTCTATAATCACCTTCGCCTGATCAATGATCTGAAGCCCTACATCTGTGGTACGGATCGGGTGCGTAGTCCTGTCGAACACCTTTACATCCAGTTCATCCTCAAATTTCTGTATCATCGCACTTAGTGTAGGCTGCGTAATGAAGCATGCTTGAGCTGCTTTCCCAAAATGTTTGTACTTATCTACAGCGATAAGATACTCCAATTGCTGAATGTTCATCTGATTAATATTATCTATTACAAAGATATGATGTTTTTGCTATAAGCAATTAAAAATTCAAGTAAATTTGATAATTCTTACATCCAAAAACACAACAAATAAATCAAATCTTAACTATATGGATTCTAAAAAATTAACATTAAGCAGCGGTGCTCCGTACTTTGAGCATCAGGATTCTCAGACGGTAGGTCCCAGAGGTCCTGTCCTATTGCAGGACTTTATTCTTCAGGAAAACCTTGCCCATTTCGTAAGAGAAAGAATTCCCGAAAGAATTGTTCATGCAAAAGGAAGCGGCGCTTATGGAACATTCACCGTAACACACGATATTAGTAAATATACCAAAGCAAAATTATTTTCGAAGGTGGGAAACTCCTGCAGAATGTTTGCAAGGTTTTCTACCGTAGGTGGTGAGAAAGGAAGCGCGGATACCGCAAGAGACCCGAGAGGTTTTGCATTAAAATTTTACACTGAAGATGGAAACTGGGATCTTGTAGGTAATAATACTCCTGTGTTTTTTATTAAAGATGCCAAAAAATTCCCTGATTTTATTCATACTCAAAAAAGAGTGCCGAAAACAAATTTAAAGAGTGCCACAATGATGTGGGATTTTTGGAGCCTGAATCCTGAATCCCTTCACCAGGTTCTGATCTTAATGTCCGACAGAGGTACGCCTCATGGTTACAGGCATATGCACGGATTCGGATCCCATACCTTCTCTATGATTAATGCAAACAATGAAAGAGTTTGGGTAAAATTCCATTTCAAAACAAAACAGGGAATTAAAAACTTCAACAATGAGGAAGCCGTAAAGATGGCTGGTGAAAATCCAGACTTTGCGCAGGAAGATCTTTGTAATGCTATAGAAAATGGTGATTTCCCGAAATGGACCTTATACATCCAGGTAATGACTGAAGAGCAGGCAAAAGATTTCAGATGGAATCCTTTTGATGTAACCAAGGTTTGGTTCCAGAATGACTTCCCTCTAATTGAGGTTGGAGAAATGGAACTGAATGAAGTACCTGTTAATTATTTTGCACATGTAGAACAATCCACATTTTCCCCTAGCAATCTGATCAATGGAATTAGTTTTTCTCCGGATAAAATGCTTCAGGGAAGATTATTCTCATATCCCGATGCTCACAGATACAGAGTAGGAGTAAATGCTCATCAGCTGGAAGTGAACCGTTGCCCTTTTGCTACCAACAATTACCAGAGAGATGGTTTTATGGCTGACTCCAGTGAATATGCTGATAAGCCTAACTACCATCCTAACAGCTTTGATGACATCAAGCCGGATCCTTCTTATAAAGGTTATGATTATGAACTTGATAGCGCTCATGTAGCTTTCTACAACAGAAATGAAAATGATGATGATCATTATACACAACCCGGGCTGCTTTATACAAAAGCAATGAATACTGAAGACCGGGAACGCCTTGTCCATAATATTGTGGGAAGCATGAAGGGGATTGACGGACCAAAGAGAGATGAAATCATAAATCGTCAGCTGTGTCATTTTTTCAGAGCGAATATTGAACTTGGCATGAAAGTAGCATCACAGCTAAATATCAATATCGATAGCAATATGATGAATCACATCAAATAAGCAAACAAAATAATATTTCAACAAAAAAGGAAAAAATATCAACTTTTTTTCCTTTTTTTTGTAAAAAAATGATAATTTGCAAGGGTTAGTATTTAAAGTGGAAAAATGAGTTACGAAAATATATTATTAAAAAAAGAAGATAAATTAGCTATTATTACAATAAACAGACCTGAAAGTCTCAATGCACTAAACGCTAAAACCATCCAGGAAATAAGTTCAGCTTTAGACGACCTGGATTTGGACAAGTCTTGCAGGGTGATTATTCTTACAGGAAGTGGTGAGAAATCTTTCGTTGCAGGAGCAGACATCAAAGAATTCAGTGATTTCGGACAGGAAAAGGCTGAAGAATTGGCAAAAAACGGTCAAAATTCTCTTTTTAATAAAATAGAAAATCTCTCTAAACCAGTCATTGCAGCAGTCAATGGCTTTGCTTTAGGTGGAGGTTTAGAGCTTGCTATGGCATGCCATATCAGATATGCTTCGGAAAATGCTAAATTAGGACTTCCGGAAGTAACCTTAGGACTGATTCCTGGTTATGGAGGAACGCAAAGACTTCCAAAGCTTGTCGGAAAAGGTATTGCCAACGAAATGATCTTCTCAGCTAAAATGATTCCCGCTCAAAGAGCCAAAGAAATCGGATTGGTGAACGAAGTATATCCTATTGAAGACTTATTAACCAAAACAAAGGAACTAGCAAACGTTATTGCCTTCAATTCACCCATGGCAATTTCCAAGGCTATTCATGCAGTGAATTTATCGGATACGGATAAAGGCTTTGATACTGAGATTAAGTATTTTGGCGAGCTTTTTGAACTAGCTGATAAACAAGAGGGAGTAAGTGCTTTTCTGGAAAAAAGAAAGCCTAACTTCTAAGATTATTTTTACAAATTATTTCGAAAAAAACAATGCTGCGGTATGAATAAGTTTGATAAAGCTTATCTAAAAATGGCTCAGGAATGGGCAAAACTTTCCTACTGTAAAAGAAAACAAGTAGGAGCTCTTATCGTAAAAGATAGGATGATTATTTCAGATGGTTATAACGGAACTCCTTCGGGATTCGAGAATTGTTGTGAAGATGCAGAGGGAAAAACACATTGGTATGTATTGCATGCAGAAGCAAATGCTATATTAAAATTAGCTGCTTCTACCCAATCTGCAAAAGGAGCAACGCTGTATTTAACGCTTTCTCCATGTAAAGAGTGCAGCAAGCTAATTTTACAGGCTGGGATTACAAGACTGGTATATATCAATGAGTATTCGGATGACGATGGGATATCATTCCTTAAAAACCATAATATTGAAATAGAACAAATTTCTGATTGTGAACTAAAAAAATAACACAAATGACTTGGGATGAAAAAATTAAAGATTTTGAAATCTTTCTTCGTTTCGAAAGAAATTTTTCAGAAAACACTCTAGACGCTTATGTTAGAGACATTAAAAAATTAAAGGAGTACGCTGAGGAAGACCTCGACAACATCGGACCGGATGTGATCGGATACGATAATTTACAGGAGTATATCTTCAATCTTTCCAAACAAAAATTCAGTGAGCGGTCGCAGGCCAGATGGATATCTTCTATCAAGGCTTTTTTCAAGTTCCTTCTGGAGGATGAAGCCCGTGAGGATAATCCGGCAGCATTGCTTGAAGGCCCTAAATTGGGATTATACCTTCCCGATACACTAAGCCTTATGGATATCAACAAGATTATCGGAGCCATTGAAGTGAACTCGGATCTGGGAAGAAGAAATCAGTGTATTGTAGAAGTACTTTATGGTTGTGGACTTCGGGTATCAGAACTTATTGATCTGAAAATTTCAAACATTAATTTTAAAGAAAATTACATTAAGGTGAACGGGAAGGGAAATAAAACCCGTTTCGTTCCTTTGGCTGATTACACTGCTGAATTATTGAACAGTTACATCAAAGAGGTGCGTTCTAAAAACAAGATCAACAAGAAGTATGAAGATTCATTATTCCTGAACAGCAGAGGAACTTCCATGTCCAGAGTGATTGTATTTCTTATTATTAAAGAACTCACGGATAAAGCCGGTGTAAGTAAAAAAAATATCCCCACATACCTTCAGACATTCATTTGCTACACATTTACTACAAAACGGAGCTGACTTAAGATATATTCAGGAAATGCTTGGTCATTCAAGCATTACGACAACTGAAATTTATACTCATTTAAAAACCGAAGAACTACGGGATGTCATTTTAAATTACCATCCCCGAAATATTAATATTGCTTAATGAAATTATTGAAATATTGTCCAAACTGTGGCAAAGAATCTCTACACTGGGATGGCGAAAAAAAAATGGAGCTGCCCACTATGCAATTTCACTTTATATAACAATGTAGCAGGAGCTGTGGCTGTTGTTATAAGATATGGTGATGAAATTTACCTGACAAGAAGAAACCGGGATCCTAAAAAAGGAAAGCTGGACCTAGCAGGTGGTTTTGTTGACCCGAAAGAAAGTGCAGAAGAAACCTGTAAAAGAGAACTTTTTGAAGAGCTACAGCTGAATATCGATATTTCAAATTTAAAATACCTTACCAGCCTACCTAATATCTATCAATATAAAGAGATCGACTACAATACGATCGATTTGTTTTATGAATACCGCGTGGATAAAAAATTCGAAGTAAACATTGAATTATCCGAAATATCGGAAGCACAGTGGATTCCACTAAAAGATATTAAACTGGAGGATATTGCTTTTGATTCTCAGAAAATATTTTTTAAGCAATACTTAAACAATCTATAATTACACAATTTAAAATATTGATAGCAGGGCCAAAGCTCTGCTATTATTATTTTACGACGCTACAAACCAGCGTATCAGTAAGTTTTTGATTTCAGCATTTCCTCGAAATAATTGATCAGCAGTTTTCGCTCTGCTTCAGATAAATTAGCCTCCTTATGATACACAATATATCCGGGCATCGGCATTGTCCTGCTTTGAAGTGTTGGAATAATACTGTTAAGCATACTTATCTTCAAATCTGAATTGTAAGTTTGCCAGATCGAAAAGTTCAGATGCTCTCTTCCATCATTAACATGGCTTTTTATAGACCATGATATAGGCGCTATATAAGAATACTTAGGATATACCGTTTCGTTGGAATGACAGTCATAGCAAGCTCCTTTTATAAGTTTAGTGATCTTTTCGGGTGTTTGTTTTGCATCTACAAAATTTACCTTATGATCAACGGGCATATTGGTCCTGTCTATAGGGATAAACTGAATGAGTGCAAAAACAACCAGGCTCCAGAATACAATCTTCTTTATCGTTTTCATACGTTCTCTATCTCACAGGTTGCAATACGGAATTACCGGACTTAAGTGCAGGATTATCCTTTTCAACAGGCTTTTCAACAACCGGTTTAGGAATATTTAATCCTTTTGTATCCAGCACTCTTGTATCCTTTAAATCCCATTCTTCATTGCTGTCCCATAAAGGTCTTACAACAACAGCTTTATAGAAAATATAAGAGTCTTCCGCAAACACGTCGTTCTGAAAGTCTGCTTCATCCCAATATTTATTATCATTGTTGTCAACCAGAACCCTTACAACATAATCTCCGGGTTTCAGAATATCGAATTTAACAGCGTCCCCCTTTGTATATTTCTGGTAAACCACTTTTTCAGATGTATCCAATAGCTGAAGCCAATAATTCGAAGCGGGGGCATTTTGGAGCTTGAATGCAAGGCTGCCGTAGTTCTCTACCTTATCTGCCTCAAAGTCAAACCGTTTTGATGTTGGGTTTTTATCATAGAATGACAGAACAGTTGTTTTAGGAACAACCAGCTGATATTTTTTTCCCGGAACAAAATCGGATTGAATCAGGATCTGATACGGATTGGTTTCGGAAATTTTTGCCGTGAAGTTCTGAGTCGTTAAACTATCACTTTTCAATACCCATTTATCCGTATTTATTTTATCAATGATGTAATTGGAAGTAATCCTGAAATCTGTTTTAGGAGGTAAAAGAGATCCGTCATTGTTGTCAAGGGTCATTCCGTTTTTCGCATTGTATTTATAAAAGACAGAAACCGTATCTTTTTTATTATCAGCATCATAACTAAACTTCAAATTTTCAGTAGTCGTCTGTCCTACATTGCTTTTCACCGCATCAAACCATATCTTTACAGAATCCGATTTAGGTCTGTGTGTTACTTTTATATCCTGAAGCTTATCGTTAATAGAAAGAACCTTTACATTATCCGGCTTTCCTTCAAACGTCATTGTGATACCTCCCGGTGTTTCCTTCATCTCTACATACTTCAATGGTTTTCTCGATGGATATACTTTTAAGTTCAATCCCGAAATGGATTTTTCAAAGTCGAT
This sequence comes from Chryseobacterium proteolyticum, assembly GCF_046591535.1. Classification (NCBI taxonomy): domain Bacteria; kingdom Pseudomonadati; phylum Bacteroidota; class Flavobacteriia; order Flavobacteriales; family Weeksellaceae; genus Chryseobacterium; species Chryseobacterium proteolyticum. The sequence continues at coordinate 14,647 of NZ_JBJLWK010000003.1, forward strand.
AGGCTCTTTCTGAAATCCTACTTTTTCTTTTCCGGGATCATACATGGAATTACCATTTTCATCTTCAAAGGCAATGATCTTGTATTTCCCCGGCGACAAATAATTAAGCTCATAATAGCCATCGTCATCTACCTTTGTGATATAGTAAGGTTTTTGTTTATAATTCATGGTATCCTGAACCTTGTATAAACCTACAACCATTTTATTTTCTGTGCTTGTTTCCTTTTTAAAGGATATTGCATCTCTTACATCACCACTGATATAAAGATCATCCAGTTTCTCACCCGTAGAAAAAGCAAAGTTGAAATAACGAAGTGTGTTAGACTCATTATTATCTACTATAGAATTTCCAAAATTAAAATTATAAGTGGTATTGGCTTGTAAGGTATCTTCCCACTGGATCAAAAGATATTTATTGGCAATATTCGAAGGTAAGATCCGCTTGATTTTTTTAATAGGCGGAGAGATGATTAAATTTTTGTTGATATCTTTCAGCGTTACATATTCATCAAAATCGATACGAAGTTCTTTAATATCTCTTCGAACATTGACTCTGGTTGTATCTATATTTGAGCTTAAAAACTTTGGAGCCAGCGTATCTTTAGGACCTCCTACCGGAGAACCTACTCTTGCACAGGACTGTACAAGAAAACCAATAATGAATAGTAAAAAAAAGTCTTTTCATGAATATGTTTAAGCAAAAGTAAACATTATTCTCCAAAAACTTCATGTCCATTTTTTAAAGAATCCTGATTATCGTTCATGACACTATGCAGCTTGTCTTTTTGCACAGGAAAATCTTCAAATAATCCGGATAATGCCAATGCTGTATACACCCTGTTGGAATATTTGTTTCCAATAGCAACAATGGTCACCTTTGAATTTAACAAATGAGCAAAAACAGAATTCGTTCCATGCCACCATCCGTTGTGATAGGTAAGCTTCTCTCCGTTATCAAAAATCTTCATCCGGAAACCTAATCCGTAATTATTCATTCCGGCTTTTTCATTACTGTAAGGTGTAAAAACCATCTGCATAAGTTCCGGCTTTAAGAAATCCTTGGAAAACATTGCTTTTGAAAAATTAAAAAGATCCCTTGGAGTAGTATATACATTCTTGTCTCCATAAATAAGGTCAAGTCTGTCCAAAGGATATAACTTACCTCGTCCATAATAAAAGGACTGTGCAGCGGTAGGTATATCTTTTTCCTGAAAAATATAGGTATTCTTCATTTTAAGAGGATCAAATACCATTTCCTTCATTGCCTGAGGAAACGGGGTTTTTGTAATCTTCTCAATCAACAATGCCAATAAAGCAAAATTTGTATTGCAATACATAAAACCAGTATCTGTGTCTCTTGCCAGTTCAGGTTTATATTTGATGATCATATTCAATACATCCTGATTGGTCATGAATGTTTTGGAAAGCTCAACGGGAGCCGGTTGAATTTTAGTAATAAAATATTCGTATTTGGGCAGGCCGCTTCTCTGCGATAACAAGTTCTGAACGGTTACATTCGGATAAGGAAATCCAGGGAAATATTGTGTTAAATGATCAGACAATTTTATTTTTCCTGCCTCAATTAACTTCATCATCGCCATCGCCGTCATCGTCTTTGAAACAGAAGCAACATGAAGAGGTGTATTTTTATCAATAGGCATTTGATTCCCTTCTCTTCCAAAACCTCTGTAATTTTCATATAGAATGTCATCTCCTTTAGCAACAAGTATTCCACCACTTAAGTCACCGGCATCCCATACTTTTTTATAATACTGATCAATATATTGTACCAGAGAAGCTTTATTAGGCAATTGATCATCTGCTTTTGTAAAAACCTTGCTCAGGTCCACATTTCCGTAGTTGGGTAGGTTAGTAGTATTTTCTGCTACAGCTTCTTTAGTTTCGGATTTATTCTTACAGGAAAACAAAAATGCAAAAGCAGCTAAAAAAAGGACAAAATTATGCTTCTTCATGAGTATCAAAAATGAGCGGCAATTTAATAAAACTCAAAATAAATATTGACTCCTCAATACGAATTATGAATTATTTAACAGTATCGTTAAAAAAAAATAAACTGCATTACACAGTTTATTCTTAATTGAGCCATTTTTAAAGTAAATAGTTTGTGTTCTTTGATATTTTTATCACGGGCAATATCACTGAAAAATGAGTAGCCCATAACAATCTTATTATTCTTTCAGCACCTTAAAAGTACAGAATTTAACTCCTGTACCAGAAAGATTATCTATGATCACTTTATTTCCATCTGTCCCTTTAATAACTAATTTAGACACAACTCCTTCACTTGTCGTACAGTGAAAGGTGCCATCTCTAAATTCGTAAGTTCCGGAAAATGTTCCATTAGGTGCAGAAGTTGAAAATGTCTGATCTTCATTAAACTGAATATACCAGCCCTTACCATCAGCTGGTAAAAATTGTTCTCCCAGCCTTGGTATCGAATACTCTTTAACAATCCACTTTCCCTGATAATTCGATTGTATCGCACTTGTTTCTTGATTTGATATGGTATCATTACTCTCAACAGTGCAAAAATTGAAAGAAAATAAGACTAATACCATCGGTAAAAATAACTTTTTCATAATCTGTATTTTGGTTAATTCGCTGTAATTATTAAACAAAATGACTCAATTCAATTAATAATTTAAGTTAGAATAGCATAATAAAAATAAATTATTTATATTCAACTAGCTGATTATCAGAAACTTAAATTAATATTCACTAATGTAGTTATTTTTTTCAAGGAGGTCACTAATTATACAGCTATTTGAAAAGCCATTGTGAAAAATCTGTAAAAATCGTGTAGCCATGGACATATGACAGCCTATGATATTTGTCAGTTTTATTCTTTTTACAGTATATTGATAATAAAAAAGTGCTATCAATTGATAGCACTTTTTTATTATTGTTTTACTCTTAACCAGCGAACCTAGCGACAATCTTATCCACAATAACCTGGGCCAATTTTTCTTTGCTTTGATGCGTCCATCCCGCTATATGCGGTGTTACAATTACTTTTTCTGATTCCAGCAGATATTGCAGGTCTTCATTTTCCCCTGCCTCTAAGTTTTCAAAAGAAGATTTCTCATACTCTAATACGTCAAGACATGCCCCTTTTACTTTCCCAGCTTTTAAAGCCTCAACTAAACTTTTCGTTTCTATATTTTTCCCTCTTGCCGTATTTATAAAATAGAAATCATTTTTCATATCGGAAATGAACGGCCCATCGATCAGATAATAAGATTCGTCGGTCAAGGGAATATGTAAGCTTAAAACTTCAGCCCTTTCCTTCAGGTCTTTTAAAGAAACCTGTGTAGCGTATTCATCAGAAAGACCGGGTAAAATATCATGGAAAATCACAGTACAGCCAAAACCGGAAAGTCTTTTAGCAGTCGCCTTCCCCATATTTCCATAACCAATCAGCCCAACAGTTTTCCCTAGCAATTCATCACCTCTGTTTTCTTCGCGCAGCCAAATTCCGTTTTTCACTTCCTGGGAAGCTATAAACAGGCGATTCATAAGAATCAGTAACATTCCTACAACATGCTCTGCCACGGAATCCCTGTTTCCTTCCGGAGAGTTAATCAGCTGAATTCCCAACTTTTCAGCGGCGGGAATATCAATATTCTCCATTCCTGCTCCTACTCTTGCAATGAACTTCAGCTTTTTCCCTTTTTCAAGGAAGTGCTTATCCAAAGGAATCCTGCTTCTTATAATCACACCGTCATAATGATGAATTTTTTTACAAACCTCATCATAAGAAGACGTAAAGTCTTCTTCCAGGATAAAATTTTTTGCGAGAAGCTGCTCCGTGATAAGGGGATGATTTTTATCTAAAAGAAGGATTTTCATAATATTTAAACACTGATGACACAAATTTTATTAACCAATAACACCAATTAGAATCACTGTGTATGCAATTCCGGATATTTCATTCTCAGAAATACCTGCTTTCATAATTTTTGATCATATGTTGGCAAAAATCATTGGTGAAGTTTGTACCAACCACTTGTTTACTCGTATTTATTTCGGTTCCTGGAAAAGCTTTTTAAGCTCCACTGATTCCAGAGGTTTCATTCTACCGGAAAGAATCAATGAAAGTTCTTTTCTACGAAAAGCAGCAGCAAACCTTTCTTTTTCTTCTTCTGTTTCAGGAACCATTTCAGGAATAGGAATCGGACGATTAAATTCATCCACTGCAACAAACGTATAAATACCTGCATTGGTATGCATTTTCTTTTGATTGATGGGATCATCCAACCAAACATCAACATACACCTCCATGGAAGTAGAAAATGCCCTTGAAACTTTTGATTCCAGAACAACGACTCCACCTTCAGGAATAGGATGATTGAAAGAAACATGGTTTACGGATGCTGTCACTACTCTTCTTTCACAATGTCTTGCAGCCGAAATTGAGGCACAACGATCCATTTTTGCCAAAAGCTCTCCACCAAAAAGGTTTCTTAAAGAATTTGTTTCATTGGGAAGAACAATATTAGTCATAATCGTCAGGGATTCCGACGCCTTTTTTATTTTTTTTGCCATGTTGCCTTAGTGTTGTTTTGAGTGTTTTTAAGGTTTGCTCCTTTTTCAATCTGCTTTGGTAAAGAATCTTTTTTCAGGGAATCTAAAGTTTTCATCTGAACAGAATCTTTTTTAATCTTTACCGTGTCTTTTACTATTCTTCTTGTTTTTGTCTGTACAGAAACACTATCGAATGATTTTTTCCCAAACAATAGTTCTTGCTGTGAGAATGCTACATACAAAATTCCTAAAACAGGAATAATGAACAGAAAGATCCAAAGAATGGATTTATTAAATTTATAATCGCTCTCTTTATTTTCTGAAACCAAAGGCTTCTGTGCACTATTAATATCCGAAAGCCTGATCTCTTCCAGGCCATAATATTCAGGATGGTTGGACTCCAGTCTTTTTCCTTTGAAATGGGCCTCACCATCTTCAATAAAAATTGTTCCCAGATTCTGAATTTCCAAAATCTGATCCGCCTGGAGTTTTTTCTTCCAGAAATCAGTCTGAATTTGCAATTCATTCTGTGCAGACTCAATTGAAATTTGTTTTTGACTACTTATAAAGGATACCAGTTCTTCTGATTCCACCTCATAATCTGATGCAAAGGCTATCTGACTGGAGGGAGGAAGTATACTTCCGTTTTCAGAATTAATAATCGCTTTTGAGTTCTCCAGAGAAAACACGCCAAACGCTGGAACTGTAACAGAACCAAATTGTTTCAGATATTCTAGAATGTAAGCTGAAATATTCATCTGGCAGCAAATTTATAACTTTTTCAGGACTTTTTATGACATTTATTTGGATAAAAAAAGACTGCCTGAGCAGCCTTATCATGTATAATTTCCAAGTTTAGATGTCTTTTTTGCATATTTCAAAAAAAACAGCAACTATTTTTACATTATTCTTATTGTATTTTCCAACTTATTCCAAACATAAAATTAATTCCCGCTTGTGAAAAATAATACGGCTCACCGCCATACACAGCACCGTTATTGACATATTTTTTATTGAAAATATTATTAACCAAAAGCTTTAAAGCAATATCATTGTTGGCAATCCTGAGCTGATATTGTGCATTAAAATCGGTAAGAAAGTAATCCTTAAGCTGTAAATTCGGATCTTCAGTGTTATCAAGATATTGTTTTCCGACATATTGATTCATCAATGAAAACTGGAAATTTTTATCAGGATTAAATTTTAATCCCAGATTAGCAACAACATCTGGAGAGAACGAGATCTGTGTATTTCCCAATTCTTTAACAACCGCTTTATCTTCTATTTTAAAGTCCTGGTTCCTGTTTTGACTTAAACTAACATTCCCTGAAATCTCCCATTGCTTTGAAACTTTTGCGACTGCCCCTATCTCGATACCTCTCCTATAGCTTTCACCCGAATTTGTACGGATAAAAGCTCCAACATTATTCAGTTCTCCGTTAAGCACCAGCTGATTTACATAATACATATAATACAAATTAGCCGTCAATGAAATAATACCAAGCTGTTTTTCAAACCCTGCTTCGAAATCATGAAGCTTTTCAGCTTTTACTTCATTATTGGCAATAAGATCGTCCCGGTTCGGTTCCCGTTGAGCATGTGCATAGGATAAAAATATTTTACCATTTCCTATTCTGTAGTTTATCCCTGCTTTCGGATTGAAGAACAACCAGTTTTTCTTGATATTAGCACCTTCATCATCACCTTCCAATAAAATCTTTGTATCGTAGTCAATATTTCTAAGCTGCAAATCTCCAAAGAACTCAAAATCATTGACCCTAAACAAAGCTTTTGCAAATCCTGCCACCTCATTTTTTACCGAACGCCCTCTGTAATACTCATGCTCATCAATAGGAAAGAACACACCCGTCACATTCCCATAATGTCTTCCATAGTACTGATTTGCCACGGCACCGAAATTAAGATCCAGGTTTTCGTATTTTCCGTAAAGGGTTGAAACAATTCCGTAAAAATCATTGTTCAGCCATTTCTTTCTGATAAAATCTGATGTTTCTATGGTCTGCCCTCCTTCTATGATATTGGGTAAATTATACCTTGAAAACGGATCTCCCTGCTTATAATTTTCATAATACCCTTTTCCTTTGGTATAATGCAAAGTTGTCTCTAAATTCCAATGATCACTAAACCCCTGTTCCCATAATAACTGATAATGATTTTGCCTGTAGTTATCAGTTTCATTATTGTAAAAACCTGTGATATTCCCATCAGCGCCATAAATTGCACCTGAATAATTAAACTTCGGATCTGTCTCCCATGTTTTCCTGTCTATCCCGTTCCAGGCCTGATATGTTTTCTCCTTCCCTCCAAAAGCCATCAGACGAACCCTTGTTTTTCCTTCTTCAAATAAGGCAGTGAAATTATAAGAATCTAATCTTGATGAAGCCCTGTCAATATATCCGTCAGAACTGATGTGGGTATACCTACCCATTAATGACAGACGATTATTCCAAAACTTTCCGGAACCTACCTCAGCAGAATATTTATAGGTATTAAAAGACCCGTAACTGTCATCTGTTTTTACATAAAACTTATCTTCCGGATCTTTGGATATAACATTGATACTCGCACCGAAAGCCGAAACCCCATTATTGGAAGTTCCTACTCCTCTTTGAATCACAATCTGTGATGCCGAGCTTGTCAAATCCGGGACATTCACAAAAAAAAGTACCCTGGCTCTCCGAATCGTTAAACGGAACTCCATTCATCATAACATTTATTCCCCTTCCTGCAACTCCACGAATTCTAAAACCAGTATATCCCACCCCGTTTCCGGCATCTGAAGTGGAAATTACAGAAGTCTGATTTTTTAAAAGTATGGGAAGATCCTGTCCGAGGTTCCTGCTGTCCAGGTCTCTTTGTACATTAATGATCTCCTTTGCAACGGGAAGTCTCCTGGTAAAATTAACCGCTTCAATTTCCTTGATTTTTAAGGAATCTGTATTTTGGGTTTGGGAAAAAGCCATTGAACTGGCAGTAAGCCCTAAAAAAAATAATCCTTTCATTCTATAAATTTTAAAATTTAATGAATAAAAGGGGATCAATAAGATATTATACAATTCCGGCAAAAGCCAGAGCGTCCCTAAACAGCATTACCTGTTCCAGGTTCAGTGGGTATAATCTCAGCCTGTAAAAGCACCCCTTTATTTCAGCCGCGAAATTACAAAAAATATATGAGATTGGGAGGCATGTGGATACCTGGGGCTCACATTTCTTAGTACGCTTTATTCTTCGAATCTATATAATAATAGTTTGTTCCATCTTTTGTTACTTCAAACATCTTTCCCAATTTCCAACTGAAATTTCTTTTAATATTGGAATACTCAAAAGGGATCACAATTTTATTATGAACATCAATTACTCCAAAGCGGTCATTATGAGAAGCGACGATCATAGGATCAGAAACATCATCTCCTTCCATGATATGCAGATATTCATATTGAGGATAGATCTGATATTCTCTGTAATCAGCAGCATTCATAAATTTTGAAGGTTCAATAATTCCGTAAAAGCCATTTAAAATATAGGCCTGATATTGTTGCTGTTTAAATTCCATCTTACATTGTCCCAGATCGGAATTTTTGTACTGATATACTCTTTTTCCGGTCTGATCTATTCTATAAGAAATCAGATCTTTTTCAACTGTAGCATATTCTTTTGTTCCGAATTTTCTGACCTTTTCATTAGGGGAATACAGTAAATTACAGTCTTCAGCAAAAAAAACAGCTATATGGTATTCAGGCTGAATAATGAATTTTCCTTTTTGGTTGACATAACCGAATTTGCCATCCTTCTTTTGTGGAATCAGAACAGGAATCTCGTCATTAATAACAACCAGATCCGGATTGATTTTTGGTTCGGATGCTTTTTTAACAACCGCTTTGGAAACTTTTTTAACCGGATATTTTTTCACAGATTTAGCCTGTGAAAAAACAAAAATCGAAATAAAAAGGGATAGCAGACCCATTACATTTTTCACTTTCATCATTTATTTTTTGCAAAAGTACAGCCAAAATAGAAAATATAAAAATCATATTTATAAAGAATCTAAATAATTTCATCCTTATAAAATATTAAAAATTCGTACTTTTGGGAGCATTTTTAAATGTTTGATAATTTTAAAACGTCTTTGGAATACAAGATTTGATATTGACATGATCAGAAAGTTTTCCAACGTTACAAAGAGAGTTTTTGCGGCAAGACAGACTACAGGTAAGCCATTTACACTTTTCGATAAGGTCCTTTATACTTAGCTTTGGCATGAAACATTATCTTTCATTTTATAAAAGCAATGTAGATTGTACTTATTTTAACTGGTCCGTGTTACATATCAAAATGCAAAGCTCAAAAACGGCATATTATGGTTTAATTCTGACTGGTAAGGAAAAGTGGCGTTATCAATCTACCTTTAATTAATATCGAAAAGACTTCTATATGAATAATTATAAGGATTACATCAAAGAGATTGAGGAAAGAAAAAACCAGGGGCTTCATCCAAAGCCGATTGATGGTGCAGAATTGCTAAGCGAAATCATCGCACAAATTAAAGACCCGGCTAATGCAGACCGAGCAGATTCTCTTAAGTTTTTCATCTACAATACCCTTCCGGGAACGACCAGTGCAGCAGGTGTTAAAGCAAAATTTTTAAAAGAAATCATTCTGGGCGAATCTGTGGTAGAGGAGATATCACCTGCATTTGCTTTTGAGCTTCTATCTCACATGAAAGGTGGTCCTTCGATTGAAGTACTCCTTGATCTTGCTTTAGGAAATGATATTTCTATCGCAAAAGAAGCAGCAAACGTTCTTAAAACACAGGTTTTCCTATATGACGCAGATACCAACCGTCTGAAAGAAGCATTCAATAATGGTAATGAAATCGCACAGGAAATTGTTGAAAGCTATGCAAAAGCTGAGTTTTTCACAAAATTACCAGAAATTGCTGACGAAATCAAGATTGTTACTTATATTGCCGGTGAAGGTGACATCTCAACAGACTTACTTTCTCCGGGTAACCAGGCTCACTCCAGATCTGACCGTGAGCTTCATGGTAAGTGTATGATCACTCCTCAGGCACAAGAAGAAATCAAAGCTCTGCAGGCACAGCATCCTGACAAAAGCGTAATGCTTATTGCAGAAAAAGGTACTATGGGTGTAGGTTCTTCAAGAATGTCCGGAGTAAATAATGTGGCTTTATGGACAGGTAAGCAGGCAAGTCCATATGTACCGTTTGTAAATATTGCCCCGATTGTTGGAGGTACAAATGGTATTTCTCCCATATTCCTTACAACCGTAGATGTTACAGGAGGTATAGGTATCGACCTTAAAAACTGGGTGAAAAAACTGGATGAAAATGGCAATCCTCTTCGTAATGAAAATGGAGAGCCGATTCTTGAGGAAGCCTATTCTGTAGCTACAGGAACTGTACTTACAATCAACATTAAAGAGAAAAAGTTATATAAAGGTGATCAGGAGCTTATTGATATTTCGAAAGCTCTCACACCTCAGAAAATGGAGTTTATTAAAGCCGGAGGCTCATATGCCATTGTTTTTGGTAAAAAACTTCAAACATTCGCTGCACAACTTTTAGGAATAGAAACTCCTCTTGTTTTTGCTCCTTCAAAAGAAATTTCCCATGAAGGGCAAGGCCTTACGGCAGTAGAAAAAATATTCAACAGAAATGCTGTTGGAACAACACCAGGTAAAGTATTACACGCAGGTTCTGATGTTCGTGTACAGGTAAATATCGTTGGATCACAAGATACAACAGGTCTTATGACCTCTCAGGAACTTGAGTCGATGGCGGCTACAGTGATCTCTCCGGTAGTAGATGGTGCATACCAATCAGGATGTCATACCGCTTCAGTATGGGATAAAAAAGCTCAGGCAAACATCCCTAAACTTATGAAGTTCATGAACGAGTTCGGATTGATTACAGCCCGTGATCCTAAAGGTGAATATCATGCAATGACGGATGTAATTCATAAAGTTCTTAATGATATCACGGTAGACGAATGGGCAATTATCATCGGTGGTGATTCCCACACGAGGATGTCTAAAGGTGTTGCTTTCGGAGCTGACTCCGGAACAGTAGCCCTTGCCTTAGCCACAGGTGAAGCATCTATGCCGATTCCTGAATCTGTAAAAGTTACCTTTAAAGGAAACATGAAAGAACACATGGATTTCCGTGATGTGGTCCATGCAACACAAGCTCAGATGTTGAAACAATTCGGTGGAGAAAATGTGTTCCAGGGTAGAATTATTGAAGTCCACATCGGAACTCTTCCTGCTGATCAAGCATTTACCTTTACAGACTGGACTGCTGAAATGAAAGCAAAAGCATCCATCAACATTTCTGAAGACAATACTCTGATCGAATCATTGGAAATCGCAAAAAGCAGAATCCAGATTATGATCGATAAAGGAATGGATAATAAAAATCAGGTTCTTCAGGGATTGATCAATAAAGCAAACAAAAGAATTGCAGAGATCAGATCCGGGGAAAAACCAGCTTTAACTCCTGATGCGAATGCTAAATATTACGCTGAAGTTGTTGTAGATCTTGATGTTATTGTAGAGCCGATGATCGCTGACCCTGACGTAAACAATGAAGACGTTTCCAAAAGATATACACATGATACCATCAGAGCTCTTTCTTATTACGGAGGAGAGAAAAAGGTAGATCTTGGATTTGTAGGATCATGTATGGTTCATAAAGGAGATTTAAAAATTGTTTCCCAAATGCTAAGAAACCTTGAAAAACAGCAAGGTAAAGTAGAATTTAATGCTCCTCTTGTAGTAGCTGCTCCCACTTATAACATCATTGATGAACTTAAAGCTGAAGGGGATTGGGAACTACTGGAAAAATATTCTGCCTTCGAATTTGATGATAATGCTCCTAAGGGAGAAGCCCGTGTAGAATATAAAAACGTAATGTATCTTGAACGTCCGGGATGTAACCTTTGCATGGGTAATCAGGAAAAAGCAGCTAAAGGAGATACTGTACTGGCAACTTCTACCCGTCTTTTCCAGGGAAGAGTAGTTGAAGATTCAGAACGTAAAAAAGGAGAATCCCTGCTTGCATCAACACCTGTTGTCGTTCTATCTTCTATCATTGGAAGAATTCCTAATATAGATGAATATAAAGCTGCAGTTGAAGGTATTGACCTTACTAAATTTGCTCCACCTATTAAAGAACTTGTTCAGGTTGGTCATTAAGAGCTTGAAATAATAAGTCGAAGGACTCTTTTATATGATAATTTAAGAAAGGTTTTAATCTATTGGATTGAAACCTTTCTTTTTTTATTTAGAATCTTTCCATTTAAGAGTGAATAGAATTATTTTAACCTAGGTCAACAACTCAAAATTTATTTTTTCCTTAACTTGATAGGTATTAAAAATAGTAATGATTCATCTTATTTATGCCATTTTTGGAAGGTAGGAATAGTATTTGATGATTTGCACTCGAAGAATTTCCGCTTCTTATTTTTAAATTAAATCCGGAAAAAAATTGAAAAAGAAAAATTAAAATAGATATGACTTTCGACATTGATATGATCAAAAAGGTGTACGAGCGTTACCCTGAAAGAATTGCTGCGGCAAGACAAATCGTTGGAAAACCTCTTACACTTTCAGAAAAAATCTTATACACCCACCTTTGGGAAGGAAATGCAACTACAGCACATGAAAGAGGAAGCTCTTACGTAGATTTTGCTCCGGATAGAGTAGCTATGCAGGATGCAACAGCACAAATGGCACTTTTGCAGTTCATGCAAGCCGGCAAAGCCAAAGTTGCCGTTCCCTCTACTGCCCATGCGGATCACCTAATCCAGGCCAGAGTAGGTGCAGAAGCAGATTTACAGGAAGGTATTAATAAAAACTCTGAAGTTTTCAACTTTTTGAGTTCTGTTTGTGATAAATATGGAATCGGTTTCTGGAAACCTGGAGCCGGTATTATCCACCAGGTAGTACTGGAAAATTACGCCTTTCCTGGCGGTATGATGATCGGTACTGATTCGCATACGGTAAACGCAGGAGGACTTGGGATGGTAGCCATCGGAGTAGGTGGTGCTGATGCTGTAGACGTAATGGCAGGAATGGCATGGGAGCTTAAAATGCCTAAGTTAATCGGTGTAAAATTAACCGGTAAAATGAGTGGCTGGACTTCTGCAAAAGATGTGATCTTAAAAGTAGCAGGAATCCTTACTGTAAAAGGAGGAACCGGATGCATCGTGGAATATTTCGGAGAAGGAGCAGAATCTCTTTCTGCAACAGGTAAAGGAACCATCTGTAATATGGGAGCTGAAATTGGAGCTACCACTTCTACTTTCGGGTATGATGACTCCATGAGAAGATATCTGGCTGCTACAGGAAGACAGGATGTTGTGGATGCTGCTGATAAAATTGCTGAACACCTTACTGGTGACGCCGAAGTATATGCAAATCCTGAACAATATTTTGATCAGGTAATTGAAATCAATCTTTCCGAGCTGGCTCCGCATTTAAACGGACCATTTACTCCGGATTTAGCAACTCCTGTTTCTGAGTTCAGAGCAAAAGCAGAAGCTAACGGATGGCCTTTAGAGGTTGAATGGGCACTGATCGGTTCTTGTACCAACTCGTCTTATGAGGATTTATCAAGAGCTGCTTCTATTGTTGAAGATGCTGTGGCAAAAGGAGTAAAACCTAAAGCTATTTTGGGTATCAATCCAGGATCCGAGCAGGTGAAATTCACTGCAGAAAGAGACGGTTTCTTAAATTCATTCAGAAAATTTGAAAACGCAAGAATCTTTACAAATGCCTGTGGACCTTGTATAGGGCAATGGGACAGAGAGGGAGCTGATAAAGGAGAGAAAAACTCTATTATTCACTCTTTCAACAGGAACTTTGCAAAAAGAGCGGACGGTAACCCGAATACGCATGCTTTCGTAGCTTCACCGGAAATGGTAGCTGCTGTAGCAATTTCAGGAAGACTGGACTTTAATCCTATTACCGATACGCTTACTGCAGAGAATGGAGATCAGGTTAAACTAGACGAACCGAAAGGATCTGAGCTACCGGCAAAAGGGTTTGCTGTAGATGACAATGGGTATCAGGCTCCATCTGAAGATGGTTCTTCGGTTGTAGTAAAAGTAAGCCCTACATCAGACAGACTTCAGTTATTAGAAGAATTCCCTGCATGGGATGGTAAAAATATTACAGGAGCTAAAGTTTTAATCAAGGCTTTTGGAAAATGTACAACCGACCACATTTCTATGGCTGGACCATGGTTAAAATATAGAGGACACCTTGATAATATTTCCAATAACATGTTAATCGGAGCAGTAAATGCTTATAATATGGAAACAAACCATGTTAAAAACGAATTAACGGGTGAATACGGTGAAGTTCCGGCTGTTCAAAGAGCTTATAAAGCGGCAGGTATTCCCACCATCGTTGTGGGAGACCAGAACTATGGTGAAGGATCATCAAGAGAACACGCAGCAATGGAGCCGAGACATCTTGGTGTAAAAGCAGTATTGGTAAAATCATTTGCAAGAATCCACGAAACCAACCTTAAAAAACAAGGGATGCTGGGATTAACTTTCGCTAATGAGGCAGATTATGATAAAATCCAGGAAGACGACACTGTTAACTTCTTAGATTTAGATCAGTTTGCTCCCGGAAAACAATTAACACTGGAATTTGTACATGCTGACGGAACCAAGGATATTATTATGGCTAACCACACCTATAATGATCAACAAATCGACTGGTTCAAAGCTGGTTCAGCATTGAATCTTATTAAACAGCAAGAGGCATAAATCTATTTATGCCCCGATAATAAAAAAAAACATCCCGGTCGGGATGTTTTTTTATTTATATGTATACTTTATATGATAACCTTCAATTTTTATAGGAATATGTAATAAATCTATATAATAAGTTGTTTTAATAATAGTAATAAAATATCATGAAAACACTTCTTTACACTCTTCTATTATTTTCCTGCTTTGTTCAGGCCCAAAAAAAAACCATCAGATTTCTTCCCTTCCCCAAAAACAAAAGTATTAGTAGTTGGTTCATTCCATTTTGATTATCCTAATCTGGATGCCCACAAAATCAAAAAACAGGACCAGATCGATGTACTATCTCCTAAAACATCCAAAGAGGTTACCGATCTGGTAAATTATATTAAGAAGTTCAGGCCAACAAAGATTGCTATTGAAGCTTCACCCGAATGGAACGCCAATCAAAAACTCAAAGAGTATAATGAAGGAAAACACCATGATAAAAGAGACGAACGGTATCAGCTTGCCATGAGAATTGCCAGTGAACTGAAGATCAATGAACTATTCAGTGTAGACGCCTCTTCCGTATTAGAAGACCTTATGGAAAAGTTTGGAAAGACTGACTCACTGTATTTTAAGAAACTTACAGAGGGGTATGATTATAAAAGTGATGACCCCATTTCTCAAAACTTTACTGATTTCTATAATCATTCAGAAGCCAAAAATTTTAGCTCACTTATGAAAACCTTTCAATACCTTAACAGCAAAGAATATCACGAATATGGATATGGCGCTTATCTGAGTGGAGATTTTAAATTAAGGGATTATGACGGAGCTGATATACTTGCCATGAACTGGTATAGCAGGAATCTGAGAATATTCCGTAATATACAGAATATTTCGCATCAAAGTGACGACAGGATTCTTGTAATCGTAGGAAACGGACATGCAGCAGTCCTCAGACAACTTTTAACCTGCTCTGCAGAATATGAATTCACAGAATTTTCTTCTTTATAAATATATAGGCAGAGATTTATCAACTTAAATCTCTGCCTTTGTTTATATGGCTTTATCCTTCAAAGCTTGCATAGTATTAAAACTTAAATTCTATTCTTGCAAACAGAAATCGTCCTCCAATGCCATATTGGGAAACCTGTCTGGAGTAGACAAACTGATTATCTGCTGTCAGGGAATTGATTAGTGGATTTCTGGAAGGCATTACATTGAATATGTTATTACTTCCAATAGTTGCAGATATATTTTTACTGAAGTCATAGCCTATTGAAAGATCTGTTACAAAACGATTATTCAATACAAAGTGTTCCTGTTTTCCTACTACACCATCAAAATTAGCATCCAATACATCAGCGTCGGTTACTTTTCCAAAGAAAGAATTCCTCAATAAAATATTAAATCCGGAAACTCTAAGATTATTGGATAGAGTTGCTTTTACACGGGGTACAGCTTCTTCAAAGTAAATCCTGTTAGGCTCAGAAAAGTAACTGTCTATCTGGCTAACTAATTTTGGGGAGGCATGAATATTTCCTATTCTTCTTGTCTGATTCAGATTGAGCCCAAAGTTATTTTCCAGATTAATTCCTGAACCTAAATTGGATGTCTGGGAAATGGTAAGATCAAGCCCTTTGGTCTGGGAATCTACAGCATTCGCAAAAAAAATTGGCGGCACTAGCTCTTGCAAGGTCAAAAGCATCCTGCAGAATCGCCTGATCCGATCCTTCAGGAAAATCTACACCTCTAGTACCTTTAGGCCTGAAAAACAAATCAGTGAGCACTACTCTATCTTTAATTTTAATATAATAAACATCTGCTGTAACCACAAGATTCAAATTTGGAGCTTTCCAAGTAAGTCCTGTACTGTACGACTGGGAGGTTTCCTGTTTCAGTTTTGGAATCCCAAGCGCCTGTGCAGCCTCGGAATTATTCCTAAATGTTCCTACCTGGGTAGTATTACCCTGTTGAATTAAGGTTGATGTTGAGCTATAATAGATCTGGGCTAATGAAGGGGCTCTAAAACCTGTAGAAACAGCACCTCTCCAATTAAAATTATCAGCCAACTTCACATTAGTCGCTAGTTTATAATTAAAGGTAGATCCAAAGTCTGAATAGTTTTCATAGCGCAAAGCACCTTCTACCAGCCACCAATCCGTTGGTTCCAGTTCCACATCTACATATCCGGCCACACTATTTCTATTTCCGGAAACAGCATTATCCGGACTAAATCCCGGAAATACCTGGGAACCGGCAGGTCTTGTTACGCCAAAAAAATCAGTCACAAGCTCATTTTTTGGAGTATTTACGGTCACTACATTTCCATAAATATCATAAGAGGCATAAGAATTCTCGTTACCGGCATTCACCTTATAATTTTCATAACGGTATTCCCCTCCAAATGCAATGTTCAGCCCATGCAATACATCATACTTTTTGGAAAAGTCAAGGTTTAGGGTGTTTTGCAAAAACTCAAGTCCACCTGCATCAAATCTTCTTGGAGAGTTGTTGACCAATGAAGAATTAAAAGTATTAACAACTCCAAAATTGAAAGTATTCTTCCCAAAAGTGTTACTGAGATCTATATTCCAGTCATTCCATTTTCCTTTGATCCCAGCTGCATATGAATAATCATTAATGGTAGACTCAATTTGCGGCAGATATCCGTTGGGTGTTATAAAATTGATATTTCTCTCGGTATTAGGCAAACGGAAAAAACCTCCGGCATTCCCAAGCCTGTAGCTATATCCTCCAAAAGAATACACCTTCCAGTCATCATTAATCGGAATTTCTGAATTATAATAAACCTGTGCTGACTGCAATTTCGATTGTCCAGCCCTGATACTGAAATCTTTTCGTTGAAGTCCTCTATATGCAAGTTCATCATTGGTAACATCCCCTCCTAATAAACCCTGTAAAGTTGAAATATTATTGGCGTTTGCAATTTTATTCTGTAAATCAGATGAAAAATAATTTACTTTTGTTGCATATTGTTTAATCGTATTGATAATTTGCTGGCTATTGGAAGTATTATTTATATTCTTATAAAGCCCGTCTATATCTATCCCATCTTGAGCAGCCCTGTAGTTAATAGCATTATAGGCATTGTATATATCGCCATTCCTCACACCAGCTCGGGAATAAGGATCCCGGTATTGGGTTGATGTGGTAATATTGAAGAAACCATGTTTTCCAAGTTTGAATCCATAATTCAGGTCTAAAGAGATGGTTTCTCCATCCAGTCCACCGGAAAAATTGTTGGTAACCGGTGAAGCATATCCTCCCAAAAATAACTGACCGGATAGCCCCAATCTTTTTTTAAGACCTAAATTGACAACTCCTGCAATAGCATCAGATCCGTATTGGGCAGAAGCACCATCCCGAAGCACTTCAATTTTATCCAAAGCAAAAGCGGGAATCGCATTAAGATCTGTTCCCACCGAACCCCTACCTGGTGTAAGTGTTACATTGATGAGTGAAGACTGATGCCTTCTTTTCCCATTAAGTAAAACTAAAACCTGATCGGGACCTAAACCCCTCAACTGTGCAGGATCCACAAAATCCGTCCCGTCATTTACAGTATGCGATGTGGAGGAAAAAGAAGGGACAATATAGTTTAGAGCCTGGCTTATATTATTAACCGGGCTTTGTTTCAATATTTTTGAAATGTTAATAACGTCTACCGGAACCGGAGTATCTGTTAATGATCTACCTGATCCTCTTGAACCGAGAAGAACAACCTCATCGATTTTTTTTTGATTTTAGAGTATCAGACTGGGCGAAGTAAAACGTCGAAATTAAAGTGGCCGAGGCAATGATACTTCTATTTTTAAAATGGCGCATGTGTTTTATTTTTAAATTTTTATTATAATTTTTTTGTTTGCTTAAAATTTTAAGCAAAAAGTATCCTGTAACCTTGAAAACACAAGGCTAAAAGAAAAATGATAAACGGTTTTATTAGTTAATAGAAACCAGAGGCTAAGAACAACAACACATACACATCACGAAATGCCATGAGTGATCACCAGCATACAGAAGCTTTGCTTCGATATCTGCCGGGCAAAAAGTCAAATTCATTGTGCTGTAATTTTCCCTGTTCTTAAACATTGATTTTAAATTTTAAACAAAAATTGTAAGATGGGAATGAATAGAAAAACATTTTTTCCGGAGCTTGCCGGCTTATCTATTTCAGCACCTTGCTTGTTTTGCAGGTTGCTATCCCATCTATGAGATTCTTGATAATTGTGAGGCAAAGATATAACTATTTTACAAATAAAAAAATAATTTGTAAAATTTTTAAATTAATCGCAAAACCAAGCCGTATGATGATGCAATATAATTATATTCTATTGTGAGGTATTTAATGGAATAAAACAACCCTCTAAAAACTTTCCTTGTAACATTTTTTTTATTTTAAACGTCTAACTGAGTAGTAGTAAAAACCATTATGAAAAAAAATTGTACTCGTTTTATTTTCCTTAAGCATTATTGTCACAAAGGCTCAGGAAAAAACCAACAACCAGGTCAAGGAAAAGCAGATCGAAGGCGTTGTAATTACCAAAACTAAAAAAGCCGTTGAACAAAAGGCAGACCGTACTATTTTTGATTTTTCAGAACAGCCCCAGCTGAACAACGGAAATGTTTTAGAGGGTATCAAAAAACTTCCGGGTCTGGTGTCTACTGATATTGCGGGTATGATGTATCAGGGAAAGATCCTTGATGTTTATCTTAACGGACGCCCTTTAAACATTACTTCCAATGAACTTAATTCATTTTTGGAAGGGATGCCTGCCAATTCTGTAGACCGAATTGAAGTGATCACTCAACCTGGCGCTGAATTCCCGGCAACTTCCGGGGGCGCAATTATGAATATCATTACGAACAAAAATGCTAATAAGTATCTTACGGCAACTTATTCAGGAAATTATTCATTTACCAACTACGGTAAGTTGAGAAGCAGAACCAGCAACTCTTTAAATTTAAACGCCCGTAATAAATATTTCGGATGGCAGCTGAACATCGGACAGAACTATCGGGAAAGTATGCTGAATTCGAATCAAAATGATTTATTATTAAGCAATACGGATAGAATCGGCCGTGGTTATTTCGCGAAATCAGGCTTAACATTTGATCTGGGACAGGACAGATTATTATTAAATTACGATATCTATCATAATAAAAACAGCAATTACACAGATAGTAACGGTTTTGCTGACCTACCGTACATTCCTGTTAAAGACAGTATCAGGGAAGGATATTTTCATGCATTTGATGCTGCCTACACGAATAATTTGAGACAGGAAGCGGTAATAACCTATCAGAAACGCTTTAGTGATAAATCTCAAAAACTAGATTTCCAGTTCGGATATACCAAATCAACGAGTAAATTTGATCAGAATAATATTTTCAGAGATATCAGTTACATCAATCCTAACGAAAATCTTCCAAGATTTTCGGATGGTCTTTTACTGAACAATGAATCTGACATGAGAATTGCTAATTTTAAAGTGGATTATTCGCAGCCAATCAAGATCCTTGATGGAGGAAAGGTAAGTTTCGGTGGATTATATGAAAAACAAAACTTCGATACTCAAAGCAGAGGTCTGACCAATCTGGACTATCAACGACAGACCGCTTCCACCTATCTTGAGTTCCAGGCTAAATTGAAAAAATTCGATTTCACATTAGGATCAAGGGCTGAAAATTATGACATCTCTGGAATTACAAGGGTGATTGACAGTACCGGTGCAATAGTTCAGAAAAATCTGATCCCTTTTAATAAGTTTAAATTATTTCCAAATGCAAGTGTTCAGTACAGCTTTATGAATCAGGTTTCTGTTTCAGCAAACTATAACAAGAAAATCAGTCTGCCAAGTATTTCTGCACTTAATCCCAATAACACTACATTCCAGGGACCGAATACCCAGGTTACCGGAAATCCGAATCTGCAGCCTACGATCTTTGACAATTATGAAGTAAAACTTTCTGCCTTTGATTATGCATTCATCGGATATAGTGTAAGTTCAGCTAAAAATCAGGTTGCACAGATCATCAGAAAAAATGGAAAAAACCTGTTTAATGAGCAGATAAACATTTCCAGCATGAGGATCCACAATTTCAATGTAGGGCTTCCTGTCCCTTTCATGATTTTTAGTAAGCCTATGAGCGAAATCATGAAGTTTGATTTTAATCCAGACAAAATCAATTTTATGTATCTGTATGCAGGATATCAGAAACATGATATTGATAATCTAAACAACAAAGGATTCTGGATTTTCAATGTGATGACCCAACTTATTCTGCCTAAACAGATTAAGCTAACAGCAAACTACAGCTACCTGACGCCAAAAGCAGGTTATTTCTACTTCACAGCAGAAAAACCATTCAGCAATTCACTGGATATTACACTGACTAAAAAGTTTTTGGATAATCGTCTTACTGTTTCTGTATTTGCTAATGATATTTTTAACGGACAGGTAATGCAAGTTCGTTCTAATCCGCCATCCGGAGAAGCGGTTACTTTGAGAACAAAATATGACACAAGAAATTTCGGACTTTCCATTAATTATAAGATCCCAACCAAAAACAAACTGGCTAAAGAGGATCCGAATATCTTAAACAGCAGCAAGAAAGAGGATAACGGAGGGGTAATGCAGCAGGATAGTAAATAATCAGGTTATAGTCTTTTAATACTACATCAACATATCAATTATCATAAAATCGGGCAGTAAGAATATTCTTATTGCCCGATTTATTTAAAAACAATATAATTAAAAATCGATGATGTGAAATCTCCAGTCCATAGTATCGACCAAAGTCAGCTGATTGGTATTCACAGGAAGATCTGTAATTATTTTCAGGCTCAGATGTGCCATCATACTTCCTATTATTCCGGGTAATGATCCCAGAACACCTAAACTATCACAATCCGGGGTATCTTCATCCACCGGTGGTTCAGGAAAAAGATCCCTCAGGTTTTTACTCTCTCTGTAATTAAATACTGCCACCTGACCGGAAAAGCCCAGAATACTTCCATAAACCACCGGTTTTTTTAGTCTCACACAAGCATCATTAATTAAATACCGTGTAGAAAAGTTATCTGATCCGTCTACAATCAGGTCATATCTAGAAATTATCCTTTCAATATTTGAAAGATCTATCTTTTCATCAATGGGAATAATAGTAATATGCCGGTTAAGTGCTTCAACAAATTGTACTGCGCTGGACACTTTGGATATCCCGACACTTTTTTCATTATGAATAATCTGCCTGTTCAGATTATGAAGCTCTACTTTATCAAAGTCTGCGATCCCTAAAATGCCAACTCCTGCCGCTGCCAAATATTGAATAACAGGACTCCCCAATCCACCAGCCCCCACAACAAGCACTTTTGCATTAAGTATTTTTCGTTGCCCTGAAGTACCAATCTCATCAATAAAAATTTGACGGCTGTACCTGGAAAACATTTCTTCGCTATTCATGATCATTCTATTAAAAACCACTGTACACAGAATCCCAATCTTTCATAACAGGATCATATCCCGCATTCCTGATCACATTTTTTATATCCAGCATGCTTCTTTCATCACTGGTTTCAAATTGTTCCAACGATTGAGGATCTACAGCATAACCTCCCGGATTAGTCTTAGATCCGGCACTCATGGAAGTGGCTCCAAGAGATACAATATGATTTCTGAAATTTTCATTCTCCCTTGTAGAAATGGAAATTTCAAGATCTTCATTCCATATCCGGTAAGCACAAATGAGTTGCAAAAGCTCTTTATCTTCCATAATGAAGTTGGGTTCTATGATTCCCTCAGCGGGCCGTAATCTCGGAAATGATACGGAAAATTTACTTTTCCAATATTGCTTTTGCAGGTAATCAATGTGGGCTGCATTGAAGAAGCTATCGACTCTCCAATCTTCCAATCCTAATAAAACACCTAACCCCATTTTATGGATCCCTGCTCTTCCTATTCGGTCAGGTGTTTCCAGACGAAAATTAAAATTTGATTTTTTACCTTTCGGATGATACTGCTTATACACTTCCTGATGATAAGTCTCCTGATACACAAGGATTGAATGAACTCCTTCCTGATGGAGTAATCGGTATTCATCTTCTGACAATGGCTGTACTTCGATAGAAATGTTGGCAAAATGGGATTTTAATAACCGAACAGCATTCAGAAAGTAGGCAATCCCTACGGTCTTATTCGCTTCACCGCTTACCAGCAATATATGATTTACTCCCATCGCCTTCAGAACCGTTGCTTCTATCATAATCTCAGTATCGGAAAGTGTTTTTCTTTTCAGTTTATTGTCTAAGCTAAAACCACAATAGGTACAAATGTTCTGACATTCGTTACTAAGGTATAAAGGTGCATAAAGCTGGATTACTTTGCCAAAACGTTTTTGGGTAATCGCTCTCGCCATGCCAGCCATCACTTCTAATTTCGGAGCCGCAGCCATTGAAATAAGATTAAGGAAATCATCCAATGTTTTCTGCTTCTTCTGAAGGCTGTATTCTACATCGGATAAAGTGACATTTTCCAGTTTTTGTTTAATATCATTCCACTCATAGGATGTGAAAACCTCCTCAAAATTTTTCATTCTAATACGATTTATTCAAATAAAAATGAAGTCAAGGGGCTTGATGCCTCAGCATGGGAACTGATCGAGCCCAGTCCGGCTTCGTAAGCTCTTCTTCCTGCAATAACCCCTTCCTTAAATGCAATTGCCATACTGATCGGATCCTTTGCCACGGCTATAGCAGTATTCACCAACACGGCATCAGCACCAATTTCCATGGCCTTTGCCGCATCAGATGGGGCTCCTATTCCTGCATCAACTACCACAGGAACGTTGCTCTGGCTAATGATAATTTCCAGGAAATCCAACGTCCGAAGACCTTTGTTCGTTCCGATAGGGGCTCCCAATGGCATAACCACTGCTGTCCCTGCGTCTTCTAACCGTTTGCATAAAACGGGATCAGCATGAATGTAAGGCATTACAATAAACCCAAGCTTCGCAAGTTCTTCCGTTGCATATAATGTTTCTATAGGATCCGGCAGTAAATATTTAGGGTCCGGATGTATTTCCAGTTTCACCCAGTTTGTTTCTAACGCTTCTCTGGCCAATTGCGCAGCCAGTACTGCTTCTTTGGCAGTACGGGCTCCGGAGGTGTTAGGCAGAAGATGGGTATTGGTGGGCTGCAGTGCCGTGAGAATACCGTCATCCTTAGATTGAGCATCAATTCTTTTCAGTGCCATTGTCACCATATTGCTTTCTGATGCAATAATAGATTGTGTCATTTCTGCCAGATTTCCGAATTTACCCGTTCCCAGAAATAGCCTTGATTCGAAATTTCTTCCTGCTATTGTTAGTATTTGATTCATTTGAAAGATTTTATAAATTCATTAACGACAGACGGCCTGCCTGTAATTTGTCCGGAGACAGCAACTCCATGGATTCCAATTTTCTGTAATAATTCTACATCTTCAAGACGTACACCTCCAATTGCATAGATTGCAGGAATTTTAACCGATCTTTTTTCTAAATCCCAGATCAGTTGCTGATACCCTTCAAAGCCCAGTACCGGACTTAATTTCTCCTTTGTCGGTGTATACCGCAATGGCCCCAAACCGATATAATCACAAGATTCATCAATTCTTTGCAGGACATGCTCTAATGTATTGGCTGTTCCCCCGATTATTTTTTCAGGACCCAGAATCTGTCTTGCCTGAGTGATTGTATCATCATCTAATCCTAAATGTACACCATCAGCATCTACGAATTCTGCCAAATGTATGTGATCATTAATAATACATATTGCTCCGTATTCGGTACATTGTAATTTTGATTTTTCACACAATTCAAAAAGCTCTTTCCCAGGCGCGTTTTTCCAACGAACCTGCACCCACTTTACACCGGCGTCCAGAGCCCTGTGAATATTCAATTCCTGTTCTTCTTTTGTATTTCCCTGGGAAATATATTGTAATTTTTCTTTGATCAATTTCTACCTGTTTTGATAATTATATTCCAACATTCTATTCCTGCACTGATTAAATGCCCTTACAGGTTGCTCATTCATCCAGATCCCTCCCAGCAAGGCAAAGCCTTCTGCTCCCGATCTCAGTGCTATCTCCATGTTTTCCTCATAGATTCCTCCTAAAGCAATAAGTTTTACATCATGATTATTCCGAAGTCCTATCTTCTCTAAAACCGTGGAATGTTCTCCATATCCCGGTTTTGAAATGCTTGAGAAAAATGGACTGAAAAAAGCATATTCCCAATTGGGCTCAAGAGCATTAAAACAAATGATATCATGTACCGATGTAGAGATTACCGAACCTTTTGCACGCCATGAATGCAATCCATTAATACGGTCCTCTTCTCTGAAGTGTATTCTTGAAATGCCATATTCTGCTGCCAGGTCAAAATAACCGTGCATTACCAATCGATGACGGAATGATGCATCGATCTGATCCAAGAAAACGATCATTTCTTCCTCAGTGATAAAAGGTTTCCTGATATGAAATAATTCCAGCCCATCCTGAAACATCTTATTGACACATTCTGCTTCATTGATTAAAATGTTTTCAGGACTTATGACAATGATCATAAATAAATTTCCTTTCCGTTCTCGATAAACTCCTGTGATTTTATCATCATCCCCATTTCAGCGGATTCCCGTATTTCCTGAGTAATTTTCATGGAACAGAATTTAGGACCACACATGGAACAAAAATGCGCAATCTTTGCTCCCTCTGCCGGTAATGTTTCATCATGATATGCTTTTGCCGTTTCAGGGTCCAGGGAAAGATTAAACTGATCTTCCCATCTGAATTCAAACCTTGCTTTACTCAGAGCATTATCTCTGTACTGAGCACCTGGATGTCCTTTTGCCAAATCCGCAGCATGTGCTGCCAGCTTGTAGGTAATAACCCCGTCTTTCACATCTTTTTTATTGGGTAGTCCTAGATGTTCTTTAGGGGTAACGTAACAAAGCATTGCACATCCAAACCATCCGATCATGGCAGCTCCGATTCCTGAAGTTATATGATCATAGCCCGGTGCAATATCTGTTGTTAACGGCCCTAATGTATAAAAAGGTGCTTCGTGGCACTCTTCCAGCTGCTTATCCATATTTTCTTTGATCATATGCATCGGAACATGACCGGGACCTTCAATCATTACCTGTACATTGTGTTTCCAAGCAATCTTCGTAAGCTCTCCTAAAGTCTCCAGCTCTGCAAATTGTGCTGCGTCATTAGCATCTGCAATAGATCCCGGACGAAGTCCGTCACCTAAAGAAAAAGCTACATCATATTTTTTCATGATTTCACAAATCTCTTCAAAATGCGTGTACAAGAAGTTTTCTTTGTGATGATAAAGACACCATTTAGCCATAATAGAGCCTCCGCGCGAAACAATTCCCGTTACTCTATTAACGGTAAGGTGAATATATCTGAGCAGCACTCCTGCATGAATGGTAAAATACGAAACGCCTTGCTCAGCCTGCTCGATCAGAGTATCTCTAAATACTTCCCAGGTAAGATCTTCAGGAATTCCTTTCACTTTTTCAAGTGCCTGATAAATAGGAACAGTTCCGATAGGTACAGGACTATTTCTGATGATCCATTCCCTTGTTTCGTGAATATTTTTTCCTGTGGAAAGATCCATAATAGTATCCGCACCCCATCTGCATGCCCACACTGCTTTTTCGACCTCTTCATCGATACTGGAAGAAACAGCACTGTTACCAATATTGGCATTTATCTTTACTAAAAAATTCCGCCCGATAATCATCGGTTCACTTTCTGGATGGTTGATGTTATTAGGAATGATTGCCCTTCCGGCAGCAATCTCTTCTCTTACAAATTCAGGAGTAATCTTATTTTTAGGAGTTCTTGCCCCGAAATTGTTCCCGGCATGCTGGGAAGACATTTCTTTGGAAACAAAATCAAGCTGTTCTATTCTTTGGTTTTCACGGATGGCAATGTACTCCATTTCAGGAGTAATGATCCCCTGTTTTGCATAGTATAACTGGGTTACTTCTTTTCCTTCCAGAGCGACTTTTGGCTTATGGTTATAAGAAAAACGTAATTCATCCAGTTTCGGATCTGCCAAACGGGCTTTCCCATATTCGGACGATATTCCGTCGAGAATTTTTACATCTCCCCTTTCCAGTATCCATTGCTCTCTTATTCTTGGAAGTCCTTTCTGGATATCGATCTGCGAATTTTCATCCGTATAAGGTCCTGACGTATCATAAACCGTGACAGGAGGATTATTCTCCAATGTTCCATTGCTGAGCTTTGTAGGGCTCAATAGGATTTCGCGCATAGCAACCTTAATAGGATGAATGCTTCCTTCAACATAAATTTTCTTTGAGTTCGGAAATGGCGAACGCGTAATTGAATGTGCCATAAAATTATTGGGGTTTTACGAAGATTAGCCGCCCTGTGTTGCGGTAATAATTAAAATTGAATCCTGGTCCTGAAGTACAGTATTCTGCCAGGAGGAAATGGGAATAATACGATTGTTTAAGGCAACAGCGATTCCTTTTTTGCGGCCGGGTGCCTCCAGAGCCATCAAAGCCTCCAGGTTTTCCGGTGGAATATCGAAAGTTTTCCGTGTGTGATTGATTATAAGTTCCATTCCAAGATTTTTGTTATAAATCACTTTAGGAATGGCTATAATTGTACAATAGAAATGTACAGCAAAAAGTCATCTCACTTTTCCCTACGCTGGTATGATCCAGATCAGGTTCAAAGGGTAAAGTCTCAGTCTGTTTGTCAACAGACACCCCTAAAGTATGGGACGAAGTTAGTTATTTTTTCAAAACAGGCAAAATGATTTCATTAAAAACAAAAAGACCATCTGCTTTTAGATGGTCTTTTGTATGTTTAATAGTATAATGTTAAGATTAACTTTTATATTCAGACTTATTCTTCGCATGCTCTCCATATGGCATCATTTTGCGGAACAGGAGCTACAATTCTGATCTCTTCTTTGGTCACGGGATGGATGAATGTAAGCATCCGTGCATGAAGATTGATTCCTCCATCCGGATTGGACCGAGGTGCTCCATATTTCAAATCACCTTTTATCGGAACTCCAATCTTGGAAAGTTGAGCCCGGATCTGATGATGTCTTCCTGTTTCCAGATCAATTTCAAGAAGCATATAATTGTCCAGGGTTTTAATAACATTATAAGTTAAAATTGCCTCTTTTGCTCCATCTGTTGCCTTTGGAAAAACAATGGCTTTATTATTTTTCTCGTTTTTCTTTAAATAATGAACCAGCCTCTGGTGATGCGGAATCATTTCTTTAGCAACAACAGCCCAGTATGTTTTTTTAATTTCCCTGTTTTTAACCATCTGAGTAAGACGGGAAAGGGCTTTTGAGGTTTTGGCATAAATAACCAAACCTGATGTCGGACGGTCTATACGATGAACCAAACCGAGAAAAACATTTCCCGGTTTAGCATCTCTTTTCTTTATAAAGTTCTTTATTGATTCTAATAACGATTCATCACCGGTCTTGTCACCCTGTACAAGCTGACCGACTTTTTTATTTACAACCAGGAGATGGTTGTCTTCATAAGCAATCTGCTCCTCCATTTTACATTTAATTAGTCTGTCGTCTGTTCGACAAAGAAAGAATAATCCCTGCAAGAAGCCCAAGTGTTTTCATTGCAGCCAGCCTTGATTCCAATGGAAGAAAAGCGCCAACAATACAAAGGCCTGCGGCAGCATACATTGGATATACAAAATTTCTGTTAGACAGAAAAGGAGCCTGAATGGCAAAACTTATTCCTATGACGATGTAAAATACCCTTTTCGAGAGGATATCATTAGTTTCCGGTGAAAAGAAATTGAACCATCCTACGGCAAGGCAGATCAATGCGATAACGGAAATAACTCCTTGTATAGTCTGTTGATTATCTCTCATTAATAGCTTTCTTTTTCATTAGGAAAGGTAACCTCTTTTACATCTTTTACATATTGTGCAACCGCCCCTGTGATTTCACTGTAAAGATCAAGATATCTTCTCAAAAATTTTGGACTGAATCCCTGGTTCATTCCTACCATATCATGATAAACCAAAACCTGTCCGTCACAGTCAGGGCCTGCTCCGATTCCGATTGTCGGAATCGAGATACTTTCTGATACTTTTTTAGCCAAATCTGCCGGAATTTTTTCTAAAACAACAGAAAAGCACCCTAATTCTTCTAAAAGCTGCGCATCACTGATCAGTTTCTCAGCTTCTGCTTCGTCCTTCGCTCTTACTTTGTAAGTTCCGAATTTATAAATAGACTGAGGGGTTAATCCTAAATGCCCCATCACAGGAATTCCTGCATTAACAATTTTCTTGATTGATTTTAAAATCTCTTTACCGCCTTCAATTTTCACAGCATGGGCACCGCCCTCTTTCATCATTCTCACGGCAGACTCTAATGCTTTTTCAGGATTACTCTGATAAGTTCCAAAAGGAAGGTCAGCAATAACGAGAGCTCTGTCTACTCCACGTACAACGCTTTGAGCATGATAGATCATCTGATCAAGAGTAATAGGCAGCGTAGTTTCAAAACCTGCCATTACATTGGCTGCAGAATCTCCTATCAAAACAGCATCTACTCCTCCTGCATCTACCATCTTTGCTGTAGTGAAATCATAGGCTGTAAGCATTGTTATTTTTTCCTTGTCGAACTTCATTTTACGCAAGGTTTCAGTCGTAACTTTTTTTTATTTCAGAATGAACAGACATAATGTATCTATATTTTAAAAGTTAAAAAGTCGGCTTCCGCCGACTTAAATTTTTTTTTATGATTTATAAAACTACGTGACCTAGTTTCATTAATTTGTCGTGGTTGAGGATCTTGATGTTTCTTCCGTCCACTTCTATCAGATCATCCTGTTTGAATTCGGAGATCAGACGGATAGCACTCTCGGTAGCTGTCCCGATGATATTGGCAATTTCTTCTCTTGTTAAAGAAATTTTGATAAACCCTTCCGGATCTACTCCTAATTTCTGTTCCAGAAGCAATAAAATTTCAGCCAATCGCTCTCTTACGGTTTTTTGAGCAAGGAAAGTAATCGTGTTTGAAGATTCTCCTAATTCATAAGCTATTTTCTGAAGCATTACGAAAGACAATTGAGAATCCACCTCTAAAAGATACATAAATACATCTGCAGGTAGAAAAGTACACTCAATATCAGTCATTGCTTCAGCTTTAGCCTGAAAATTTTCTCCGCAAAGTAAAGAACGGTAGCCAATAATATCACCTTCTTTGATAAACCTTAAGATCTGATCTTTTCCAAAGGCTCCGGATTTAGAAAGTTTAGCAGCACCATTTTCTAAAAAATATACTCCCTTTGGAGTTTCTCCATCTTCGAAAATAGTATCGTGTTTCTGAAATTTTAATTTCTTTTTTGTGCTAATGTATTTTTCAAAATCTGCGCTTGAAAGTCTTTCCTTAAAAGATTTATCATTAAAAACTCTGGCGAACCTCTCTTCAATTGCAATCTGTTGTTCCTGCGACATTTTAATATGACATTTATCACAAAAATAGAACATTTTAACTCGATAAACAAAAAAATTTGTTATAATTTTGTACCTCAATAATTTATGAAGGTGAGCGAGAACTGTTTTCATTGTGGTCAAGGCATAGAAAAAGAACGAATTCTTTTTGATGAAAAAATTTTTTGTTGCAACGGTTGCAAGTCAGTTTACGAAATTCTGAATACCAACAATCTAAGTAATTTTTATGAACTGAATAAAAGAGCAGGAATTCGTCCGGACGAAAATTCCTCTCAGTTCGATTATTTGGACACCCCGGAAATTTTTGAAAAAGTCACCGATTTTTCAGAAGGCAATACAAGCCTTGTGACTTTTAAAATCCCTGTAATCCACTGCTCATCTTGCATCTGGCTTTTGGAAAGCCTTCATACCCTGAACGACGGCATTAAATATTCACAGGTCAATTTTACCAGAAAGACCCTACAGGTTTCTTTCAACCATAACGATCTAAAACTAAGCGAACTCGCTAAATTTTTAACCAACCTCGGATACAAACCGGTCATTAGCCTGGAAACGGCAGAGAAAAACGTGGATCATCTTGATAAGTCCCTTCTTGTTAAACTTGCCATTGCCGGTTTTGCGTTTGGGAATGGAATGTTCCTTGCTTTTCCTGAGTATATTGGAGGTGAAGATTATTGGATGCAGCACTACAAAGGACTTTTTAGAACATTAATGTTTCTGCTTGCCATTCCTGTAGTTTTCTATTCAGCTTCAGATTATTACAAATCGGCCTGGTATGGTTTAAAGAACAAGATCGTTAATATTGACGTTCCTATTGTTTTGGGTATTTTCGTTCTGTTCGGAAGAAGTATTTATGAGGTAGCAACAGACTACGGACCTGGCTATTTCGATACACTTTGCGGGCTATTATTCTTCATGCTGTTAGGAAAAACCTTCCAGAAAAGAACTTATAGTGCTCTTTCATATGACCGTGATTACAAATCTTTTTATCCAATTGCAGTTACCAAAGTCGATTTTGATGGAAAGCAGGACAATATCTTACTTTCAGAAGTTAAAGTAGGAGACCGGATTCTGGTTAGAAACCAGGAAATCATCCCCGTAGATGCTATTCTTATTAACGGGGAAGGAAATATCGATAACAGTTTCATCACTGGTGAAAGTGAAAGCATAAGTAAACAACCGGGAGATAAAATTTTTGCCGGTGGAAAACAGATAGGTTCTTCTCTTGAACTTGAAGTGATCAAAAATGTGGACCAAAGTTATCTTACTCAACTTTGGAATAAGGAAGCATTTAAGAAATACGAAACAGGACTTGACACTCTCACCAATAACATCAGCAAGTATTTCACATTTATCATCTTAGGCATAGCTTTGATTTCAGGAATTTACTGGTCATTCATTGATCTGGAAAAAATGTTCCAGGTGGTATCTGCCATATTGATCATTGCCTGTCCTTGCGCGCTGGCGCTTTCCGCTCCTTTTACTTTCGGGCACATTATGAGGATTTTAGGACGAAATAAATTCTATGTGAAGGATACCCTGACCATTGAGAAAATTGCAAAAATCGACACGCTTGTATTTGATAAAACCGGAACCATTACCCACCGCAAAAAAACAAATATCAAGTATGAAGGTTCCACCATTTCAGAATTCGACTCACTGAATATCAAAACCTTATTAAAAAATTCAAATCACCCGCTTTCAAAATCTTTATACGAATTTATTGATATTAATGATGACTACTTCCCTGTTGATAATTTCGTTGAGACCTCCGGGAAAGGATATGAGGCTACTGTAAGAGGAGCTCATTATAAGATAGGATCTGCAAAATATAATAATCAGGAATCTAAAAATCTTGAAACGGCAGTCTACATCAGTAAAAACAATGAATTTTTAGGTAAATTCATATTCAAGAATGAATATAGAAGTCGCCTTAAAAACTTATTCAAAACGCTCAACCATTATAAAATCTTCATTTTAAGCGGAGAT
The DNA here is from genome assembly GCF_046591535.1 of Chryseobacterium proteolyticum. Classification (NCBI taxonomy): domain Bacteria; kingdom Pseudomonadati; phylum Bacteroidota; class Flavobacteriia; order Flavobacteriales; family Weeksellaceae; genus Chryseobacterium; species Chryseobacterium proteolyticum. The sequence continues at coordinate 46,521 of NZ_JBJLWK010000003.1, forward strand.
AATTCTTCTGAAGAAAATCAGTTAAAGGAAATTATCCCCAACTATCAGGCGATGGCATTTAATCAAAGCCCTGAGGATAAATTAAATTACATCAAGCAACTCCAGGATAAAAATTACAAAGTTGCCATGTTGGGAGATGGATTAAATGATGCAGGAGCATTGAAACAAAGCAATGTAGGAATAGCCATTGCAGATGACACCAATACCTTTACTCCTTCATCTGATGTCATCATGAATGGTGACAAAGTGGTTACCCTTGACAGGTACCTGAACGTTTGCAAAGGCTCAATTACTATTGTTAAAATGACATTCATAATAAGCTTTTTATACAATATAGTAGGCTTAAGTTACGCTGTTACAGGCCATATGCATCCGCTATTCGCAGCGATAATCATGCCAATAAGCTCAATCACTGTAGTTGCATTCACTACAATTTCAACCTGGATCTTAGGACGGAAATACTTTACCAAAGAGGCGTAGAAGCCCTTATTTAGACTGATTTTAAATTAGCAAGAATCGGTATTTCGTGATGAATGTCATTATTTTTCACTAAATTTGAACCCCGAAAATAGGTTAATTTTGTTGTCTGATGGATATTCTATATTTAATGATCCTATGCAGTGTTTCTTTAGCTGCAATTTTCTTGGTCGTTTTTATAGTTAACGCCCGAAAAGGACAGTTTGAGGATGATGAATCTCCTGCTGTACGAATTCTTTTTGACTCCGGTGAAATAAAGGAGAAAGAGAAAGATGGCAACAAAACAGACGAGAAAGAAAAAGGAGAAAATAATAAAATTGAAGAAAAAAGTGAATAGTTGATATGGAGACACAAAAGTTTAGTTATGACAACAGTATTGTTCGGGCATTTCTTTATGCGACCATAGTTTTTGGGCTTATAGGGTTTTTGTTCGGGCTTACAGCAGCCTTAATGCTTTTCTACCCTGAACTTCCTGAATTTTTATTTGGTACAGATGATACTACCATTCAGAGTTTGAAGAGTGGTAATATCCAAGGGCTAATTAATACTCATGGTGCATTTGGTTTTGGTAGAATCAGAATGTTGCACACCAACACGGTAATCTTTGCATTCGTTTGTAATATCGTTTATACCGGTATTTATTACTCATTACAGAGATTATTAAAAACAAGAATGTATAGCGATACATTATCTTGGTTACATTTCTGGACTTGGCAGTTTATGATTGTTGCTACGTTCATTACATTCTTTATGGGGATCAACACCTCTAAAGAATATGCTGAGCACGAATGGCCAATCGATATATTAATTGCTTTCTCATGGATCATTTTCGGTATCAACATGTTCTTAACTATTGCTAAGAGAAGGGTAAGACACCTTTATGTAGCTATCTGGTTCTACATTGGTACCTGGATCGCAGTAGCAATGCTTCACATCTTTAATAACTTAGAAGTTCCGTTATCTTTCACAGGATGGAAATCATATTCAGCATATGCAGGGGTAAAAGATGCTATCGTACAATGGTGGTATGGTCACAATGCAGTAGCATTCGTATTAACAACTCCGGTTTTAGGTTTGATGTATTACTTCTTGCCAAAAGCGGCAGACAGACCGGTTTTCTCATATAAACTGTCTATTATCCACTTCTGGTCATTAATTTTCGTATATATCTGGGCTGGTCCTCACCACCTTCAGTATACTGCACTTCCTGCATGGGCACAGGCAGTAGGAACAGGGTTCTCTATTATGCTTATCGCTCCATCATGGGGAGGAATGCTTAATGGTCTTCTTACCTTAAGAGGAGCATGGGATAAAGTAAGAGAAAATCCTATCCTTAAATTCTTCGTGGTGGCTGTTACATGTTATGGTATGGCAACTTTTGAAGGACCGCTTTTAGCAACTAAAAATATCAACAAGATCGGTCACTTTACTGACTGGGTAATCGGACACGTACATTTAGGTGCACTGGGATGGAATGGTTTCATGGCATTCGGTGTAATCTATTATCTTGTACCTATCTTGTGGAGAACAAAATTATGGTCTGTAAAACTAGCTAACTGGCACTTCTGGCTGGGGACTTTAGGAATTATTTTCTATGCAGTACCAATGTATATTTCAGGATTTACTCAAGGTTTGATGTGGAAACAGTTCAATCCAGACGGAACCCTATTGTGGAAAAACTGGTTGGATACTGTAACAGCTATTATCCCTTATTTTAAAATGAGATTCTTAGGAGGATTCTTCTACATTTCAGGAGCTATTTTAATGATCGTAAACGTTGTTGCAACGGTAAGAAAAGGATCATTCCAGAAAGAAGTTCCTGCAGAAGCTCCTGCTTTAGCAAACATCAGCAAAAACAGAAAAGAAGGAGAAGGAACTCACCTATGGTTAGAAAGAACTCCTGTATTATTAGGTATTTTATCTTTCATCACTATTTCTATCGGTAGTTCAGTTGAAATTATACCTACTCTATCACTTAAGAAAAGTGTACCTACCATTTCAGCAGTGAAGCCTTATTCTCCGTTGGAACTTGAAGGTAGAGATATTTATATCCGTGAAGGTTGTAACGCTTGTCACTCTCAGATGGTAAGACCATTCCGAGATGAGATCGTAAGATTTAACGGTAAAAACGGACAATATTCAAAAGCGGGTGAGTTTGTTTATGACAGACCATTCCTATGGGGTTCAAAAAGAACAGGACCGGATTTACATAGAGAAGGAGGAAAAAACCCTAGTTCTTGGCACTATAAGCACATGTATAACCCAAGATCGACATCAGCGGGTTCTATCATGCCTCGTTACCCTTGGTTAATCGCTACGAACTTAGACAGATCTAAAATGGTTGATAAAATGTTACTGATGAAAAATACTTTTGACGTACCATATACAAAGCCTCAGATAGATTCTGCAAACAAGTGGGCAGATAACCAAGCAGCGAAGATTGTAAAAGATATTTTCTCTGAAGCAAATGACCTGAAAGAGGCTTATGCGAAGAGACCTAAAGGTGAACTAGAGAAAAAAGAGGTTGTAGCCCTTATCTCTTATCTTCAAAGATTAGGTACTGATATCAAAACAACAGAAATAAAAACAGCAAGTAATAACTAAAAAATATTAAAGCTCAATGATTCCTCAGAACTTTAAAGATATATTATCCAATACAGAAAACGCTGGTTTTTACCAGACGCTGGCTCTGATTTTCTTTATGCTGTTCTTCGTAGCTTTGGTAATATATGTTTTTAGCAGACCTAAAAAATATTACAAGGAAGAAGAAGAGGCTCCTCTGCAGGATGACGAAGACGACTTTAATTTAAAAAATTAAAAATTTATTATGAAACAAAGAACACCGGTTGTTGTAAACATTTTAATAATAATTGGACTTTTAATAGTTTTTTATTATTTATTTGTACAAAGCTACTCGTTTCTAGCTTCACCATACTTCTGGGGAACTGTTGTGATAAGTGCTATCTTAGCTTATATTCATAGCGCCATTGGAGACCTGATTGAAAATAATAGATTCAAAAAATTGTCTCCTGAAGAAAAAGCGGCTTACCTTGCTGAGAAAAAGATTCCTTTCTTAAGAAGAATGTATGACAGTGCATTCAAAAAGCAATCTGTTACAGAGGAAAAAGACATCCTTATCGACCATGGCTTCGATGGAATTATGGAGCTCGATAATCAATTACCAAAATGGTGGGTAGGTTTATTTTATTTTGGGACTGCTTTTTGTATTGTATATATATGTGCATACTCTTTTACAGACTTCGCTCATCCATTAAGCGAATATGAAAAAGAATATAAAGAGCAAATCGCAAGTATTGCAGAGTACGAAAAATCTCAGCCTCCTGTAACCATTGAAACAGCGAAATATTCGGCTGATAATATTGCAGATGGTAAAGAGCTTTTCAAAACAAACTGTGCATCTTGCCACGGAGAAGACGGAAGAGGAGGTATTGGTCCGAACTTAACGGATAATTACTGGATCAACCAACCAGAGAAGACTTTATTTAAAAATGTTTTCCATATGGACTGGAATGGTTCTCCTACGAACCCTGCCATGAGACCGTTTGGTAAAAATGGTGAGGTTTCAGGTGCCGAAATTGAGAAAATTGCAGCTTTTGTATATCACATCAATCAGGAACAACCACCAATTACACCGGCTCAAGGTGGAGCAGCTCCTCAGGGAACAGAAGCTCATTGGGAAAAAGAATAATTTAAAGAAAATTAAAACATATGAAAAGCATAATTTGTTATTAGAAAAAAAAATAGTAACCGATTATGCTTTTCTTTTTTTTAAATACACTACAAAATGTCAGACATAGAAGAAATAGAAGTACGCGGCGGACAGGGACAGGTTCTGGACCCTGAGACTTACAGGGATTCTATAGGGACTATGGAGCAATCCGGAAAAAGAAAATGGGTGTTCCCAAGAAAACCTAAAGGTAAATACACCAACTATAGGAACATTGTAAGTTATACTTTATTGGTTATATACTTTGCTGTTCCATTCTTAAAAATTAATGGTAACCCTTTCCTTTTATTCAATGTTATCGATAGGGAGTTCTTTATTTTCGGACAGCCTTTCTATCCTCAGGACTTTTTTATCCTTACTTTGGGTGCTATAGCATCTTTGATATTCATTATTATTTTTACGATTGCATTCGGAAGAATTTTCTGCGGGTGGATATGCCCTCAGACAATTTTTATGGAATCGATATTTCGTAAAATAGAATTCCTTATCGAAGGTGACAGAAACAAGCAGATGAAGCTGGACAGACAGCCATGGGATAGCGAAAAGATCTGGAAAAGAAGTTTAAAGTGGTTTGTATACATTGTAATATCATTGATCATTACCCACTTTATGTTTATGTATATCGTGGGATATAAAGAAGTCTTCAGAATTGTTTCTGAAGGTCCTTTTGCCAATCCAACCAATTTCATCGTAATGATTCTTCTAACAGCAGCATTTTACTTTGTGTTTGCTTGGTTCAGGGAGCAGGTATGTACACTAGTTTGCCCATATGGAAGACTACAAGGTGTATTAATTGATAAAGATACCATCAATGTATTCTACGATTTCAAACGAGGAGAAAACAGGTCAAAATGGAGAAAGGGCGAGGATAGAAAAGCTGCGGGAAAAGGAGATTGTATAGATTGCCATCAATGTGTCGTAGTTTGTCCTACAGGAATTGATATCAGAGATGGGCAACAGTTGGAATGTGTGAACTGTACCGCTTGTATTGATGCCTGTGATGAAGTGATGGAGAAAGTAGGTCTTCCGAAAGGATTGATCCGCTACGCATCTGAAAATGAGATTGAAAATCAAACACCATTCAAATTTACGGGAAGGATGAAAGGATTTGCCGTTGTTCTCGTACTGCTTGTTGGATTCCTCGGCTACCTTCTGTACAACCGCGGAGAAATGGAGGCTAAATTCATTAAACCTGCAGGAAGTACATTCTTTGTAAGGGATGGTAAGATTACCAATACATATAATTACACTTTTTTAAATAAGACAAACGACAAGAAAATTGTAACCATCAAAGTAATAGAACCTGCTAAAGGTGAAATTATCTACAGTGCATCGAGTAAAATTACTGTAGAAAGAGATAAGATATCGAAAGGGACAATCAACATAAGTTTTCCTGAAGATGCCATGAAGTTATCTAAGCAAAACATTACAATTGGTGTTTACGATATGAAAGGAAAACTGGTTGATTCTTATAAAACTTATTTCGAAGGACCATTTAAATTAGATTTTTAATTATCAGAAACCTCCATATTTTCGCATTCATGTAGTCAAATGAAAATGACAGAGGTTTTTTAATGATATACTACAAGACAAATAAAAAAATCCGGAAGCAATGAAAAACTTTAGTTGGGGACACGGTGTTGTACTGGCATTAGCTGCATTTATTATCTTTATTTTATCTATGTTATTTCTTTTCCCGAACGGGCAGAAAAATTCAGAAATGGTAACTGATAATTATTATGAAGAAGAATTACAATACCAGGATGTGATAGATGCTAAAAGGAGAGCAGATGAACTTAAGGAAAAACCTGCTTACACTCAAGATACAAATGGAATTAAAATAGTATTCCCAAAAGATTATAATAATTCCAATACTACTGTAAAGTTTGTTTTAAACAGAACAGATGACCAAAATCTAGATATCAAAAGATCTGAACAATTGGATACAAATCAATCGTTTGTTATTCCCTCAAAGGTATTAAAAACCGGAGGTTATACCCTACGATTAATGTGGACAAGAGACAAGGTCAACTACAGAATGGATTATGATGTGATATGGAAATAGCACTTATTTTATCGGCAATTGGATTAGGCTTTGCTTCCGGCTTTCACTGTATCGGAATGTGTGGACCTATTGCATTATCGATGGGATTAACAAAGAAACAGGCTACTAATTTTTATCTTCAGAATCTCACCTATCAGTTTGGAAGAATATTTACGTATTCTCTTTTGGGTGGTATTCTTGGGATCATTGGGCAAGGATTTGAAATGGCAGGATTTCAGCGGTATTTAACAATCGGTGTTGGAATCCTGTTGATTATTATGGCCATTTTTTCTTTTGGTGGAAAAGATTTTGCGTCCAAAATTCCTTTTTTCTCCAAATTCCTTTTTTCAGTAAAATCAAATTTAGGAAGGCTCCTTCAAAAAGCAGACTACCGTTCAAGATTTACAACGGGTATTTTAAATGGATTTTTACCTTGTGGAATGGTTTATATGGCTCTTACGGCAAGTCTAGCAAGCGGAGGAATATGGCAGGGAGCTTTATATATGGCTTTATTTGGATTAGGAACACTTCCGTTCATGTTTGCGATAGTTCTTGTCGGAAATCTCATGAATCAGGCTTTCAGGATGAAGGTTTTAAAAGCCATCCCTATTATCATGATTATTTTAGGCGGGCTCTTTATCGTTAGAGGACTTGAATTGGGAATTCCTTACATTTCTCCCAAAGCTGAAGCCATGACAATCCAGAAAGGCCATAATCATGATGTAAACTGTCATTAAAATATCTTACTATACCCATGAAAAAAACATTCCTGTTATTCACGATGTGCCTTTTGGCATTGCAATCCTGTACCATCAATTCTGAAATAGTTTATTATAAAGATGCTGCGTCCTCTACGGTTATGGATATCGATGTGCGTGAGTTTATGGCCGAAATGAAAGCCATGACAACGGATTCTTTACAGAAAAAGGAGCTTGGCGAAATGGATAAACTTCCCACAACCTGGACAAGTATGTATGAGTTGGATAAAGAAAAAAACAAAGGTAAAATCAAGGATCAGGATTCCATAAAAATATTAAAGAAGGTTTTTATGAAATCAAATAAAGAAAATAATGAATATGCAGGATTTTCTTTAAAACTAGACCATTTTTCAAAACCTGATTATGATGCACTCCATCGTCTTTCCGTAGGCTATCAGCTTCCCGTTGATCAAAATGTATATAATGATTGGAATGGTAAAACCTTAACGATCAATACAGAAAATCTTAATCTTAAAAATATTGAGGAAACCCTCAAATCAAAAACACCACAAGAAGAAATCGAGAGTGCTGAAGGTTTGTTACCTATGCTTTTTAAGAAGATCGGAACTACTCTGAAATTTGAAAACAAAATAAAATCCATTAGCGGAAAGCATGACTGGGTACAGCAGGTTGATGATCATTCGATTAGGATAGAATACGATATTAAAGCACTTTATGATAAAGAATTTAAGTTCAAACATGATGATAAAATGATCATTATTACAACAGAATAAAAACAAAAAACCACCGGCATGCCGGTGGTTTTCATATTATATATTTCTGTATTAATTAATCAATTCAAATTTTGCATATTCAGCTACTTTTTTAGGAAGTCTGATTCCTTCTTCTGTCTGATTGTTTTCGAGCAATGCAGCCATAATTCGTGGTAAGGCCATAGCAGAACCATTTAGGGTATGAACCAGCTGAGACTTGCCATCTGTTTTATAACGGCATTTTAAACGATTCGCCTGGAATGTTTCAAAATTAGAAACAGAACTTACTTCCAACCATTTTTCCTGAGCAGCACTCCATACTTCGAAATCATATGTCATTGCAGACGCAAAACCTGTATCCCCGCCACATAGTCTTAATACCCTGTAAGGAAGTTCAAGATCCGTAAGAATCTCTTTGATATGTTCAACCATTTCTTCCAAAACGGCATAAGAATTTTCAGGCTTTTCAATTCTTACAATTTCTACTTTTTCAAATTGATGAAGACGGTTCAATCCTCTTACATGAGCTCCATAACTACCGGCCTCCCTTCTGTAACATTGTGAAAATGCCGTATTTTTAATAGGAAGATCTTTTTCTTCCAGTAAAACATCACGATATAAATTTGTTACCGGAACTTCAGCTGTAGGAATCAAATAGAGATCATCCGCACCGATATGATACATTTGCCCCTCTTTGTCCGGTAATTGCCCGGTACCATATCCAGATGCCTCATTAACTACGTGAGGAGGATTTACCTCCATATATCCGGCATCTACATTTTTATCAAGAAAATACTGCACCAATGCTCTTTGCATTCTTGCCCCTTTTCCTAAATAAACAGGAAAACCTGCTCCCGCAATCTTCACCCCTAATTCAAAATCAATAAGGTTATACTTTTTTGCCAGCTCCCAGTGTGGAATTGCTCCTTCTCCAAGACCTTCAACTTCATGAGACTGATAAATGATTTCATTATCATCTGCTGATGCTCCGTTCTTTACAAGCTCATTTGGAATATTCGGAAGTTGATACAGGATATTTAATAAGTCTTTTTCTTTTACATCCAGTTGTGATTGTAATTCTTTACTCGACTCTTTAAATTGTGCTGTTTTAGATTTTGCTGATTCTGCTTCATCTTTTTTACCCTCTTTCATTAAAAGCCCAATTTCTTTGGAGATTTTATTGATTTCGGAAAGTTGAGAATCTAATTCAAACTGGATTTTTTTTTCTTTCGTCATCGGTAGCAATAGCTTCGTCTACCAACTCAAGATTTTTGAATTGTCTTTTTTTCAGACCTTCTAAAACGCGCTCTTTGTTATCGCGTAAAAAATTAACTTGTAACATTTTATTTGGATGTTAGTTGATTAGAATGTTAAACCATAGATCATCCAGGCTAACAGTTTTGCAAATTTAAAATTATTTTATAATGGTAACAACATTTGGAGCACCTGGTTGTTTTGTAAACTTCAGCTCATCATTATAAAATACTTTGGAGACTTCGAATACGGAAGGTGTCCAATGATATTGGATTCTGAGAACATCATTTGTCACATCATTGGTGGTTTCTGTAAGCTTTTTTGTAAGTGCTAATGTAATGCGGGATTCGTAAGTTCGATCTGCAGGGCTTATTGAATCTACAGTTACTCTTCTGGCTCCCGCAATATACTCAATATAAAGTGTAGAATCTGCCGTAGCCTTTAATGCAAAACTTACCGGAGCATTATCGCTGATCCCATTGATATCATTCATTGAAATTGCGGTAAATGAGCCGCTCTTTTTGGCATTCAATAAATCCTGTCCGGCACTGTTCTTCATATACAGATTAACAATCTGATCTATCCTTTGTATACTATCCTCGTCGCTTCTACAGCTCAGAAGCGCAAAAAAAAACTACCAGAATTCCGAATATAACATTTCTCATTTCGAACAAAGATAAAACATATTTTAATTATTTTTTCTTAATACTTTATTCAGCAACAAATTAATTTCAGATTTTGAAATCATAAAATCACGGATATGGAACTCTGTCAGTTCATAAAATTTCCAGAACAATAATCCGGATGAAATACAATAGGAAACAGAGGTTATGATACAGGCTCCTGTAATTCCCCACCTTGGAATGATAAAAAAGGATGAAACGATCGTAAAAATAAGCCCTATTACAGATTTAATATTTAATATTCTCAGCTTATTCACCCCGGCAAAATAATATCCTATTATATTACTTACGGCTATAGCCAGAATGCCGGGAGATAAAAACAGGGTAATCCGTTTGGTTTCGCTAAAATCTTTACCAAAAATCATCACATAGAACTGGGCTGGTAAAAGCAAAATGATTATAATAAAAAGTAAGGTAACCAGAAAACTGATCTTCAAAGATATCTTTGTTTTTTCAATAGCGATGTTATGATTGCTGGTATTAACCACATCTGAATATAAAACCACAGAAAGACTTTTACTTACAGTCCAGATCGCCTCAGAAAAAGCAATTCCGATAGAAAAAACACCAACACTCGTAATCCCCTTAAAAAATTCTAAAAAGTAAAATGATAACCTGTTATTTAAAAACTGAAGAAAAGCACTTAATTGTGTCTTCCAACCATAATCAAACAGCTTATTACGGATTTTTTTAGAAAATGAAATACGGCCAATTTTACAATAACCTAAGATTTGAAAACTACTGGTTACGAATAAAACGGCAAAGCAACTTAGCTGGGCTATAAAGTAAGAAACAACCGATGTAATGTTAATAAGGTATACAATAATTATAATAAAAACAATATGAACCACCTGCTGCAAAATAGTATATAGATTGAACATTCTGATATTCTGCTGCCCGACAAACAAGTTAATATTAGCGGCAAGAAGTGAAGACAAAACAGACAGTCCAATGAGATAGTATAAATATTCTACCGGACGAATAATACTAAAAATAAGCGGAACAGCTATCCCTATTAAAACAGACCATAGATAAGCATACAAAAGAATTTGTTCCGTTTTATATTTTGAGGCAAAATATGTGACGCTGCTTCCCACAAAAATGTTACAGAAAAAGCCTACGATGGTAAGGTCGGCAATCACAATGGAAATTGTCCCTTTCCCTTCACTGCCCCACATATTGGTTGTATAAATGACCAGCCCGAAATTTAATATCAATATTAAAAAGCGGGAAATAAACGTTTTCACAATTGTATTTTGCTTCATCATATCAATTATGAAGTGATTGTTTGACGAAGTCTGTAAAACGCTTTTTTATAAGATTCCAGTTGTATTTCTCCTCATACTCTTGTCTGGCATTCAGTGCATGTCTGTTATATACCTCAGGATGATCTATGTAATTGATAATGGCATCTGAAATAGCATCGTCATCTTCAGGATCAACCAAAACCCCAAACTCAGAAACATCTACGTGCTGCCGGGTAGCTTTTAAATCGGTATAAATAACAGGTTTTCCAGATGCAGCGTAATAGAATATTTTAATTGGTAAACAATGATGGTTTTCATAGCTCATTTCCCTAAGGTCAAAACATAAATCAGCTTCAGCATATGCTTCTGTAAAAGTCTCAAAAGAAGCAGGCTTTTTAATGGTTATATTTTCCCACTTGTACTTTGAAAGTAAGTAAGAAAAATATTTTTCATCCTTTTCCTTTCTTGATGACCCTATAATCAGAATTGCAATCTCCAGTTCCGGTCTTTTTTTTTCTTAATGTATCAATAGCTTTAAAAAAATTTTCAATCCCTTTCTCTTTGGAAATCTGCCCCGTATAACACAATGTTATTTTATTCGGATCTAATTTCTTAATATTCGGATGGATATAAACATCATTGGGAAAATAAGGCAAAGTAATATTCCTTTTAAACGGAAAGACATATGCCAGAGGAAATTTTTTAGTGTTCTCCCCAAAAATAAAATGAGTACTTATCCATCCTGCATACAATTGAATCATCAAAAATTTAAAAGCATGAATCCCTTTTAGAAAAAATGAGAAGTTTTCAACCATTCTTTTGGAGGGATACCATTCCGTAATATCATAGATAACACTTATTCCCCGTTCCTTCTTTATCTTTTTTGAAGCTATAACAGCCAGTGGTTCTGAACTTATGATACTGTCCGGCTGGAAACTATCACAAACCCTTTTAAAAATCTTAATCTTACTGCTCGTGCTTTGGTCTAAAACCGGATAAGATTCAATTTCTATCCCGTCAATAATTCCCTTGTATCCGGAGCTCAAACTACAGATTTTCACGTCAACCCCCCTCCCTTTAAGCTCTTTAGCCTGATGATAGAAAATCCTGTCATCATCATATCTATGTGCGGTGGTTAGAAAAAGTATTTTAGGCATGGTTTTGGAAAATGATAGCCGGATAAATAAAATGAGTTAAAAATCCGGTTGGATACAAATATACTTTAAAAAGAAAAAAAGCGGAACAATCCGCTTTTCTTTTCTTTTGACTTTCGATAAATTTATTTAATATCAGCAGCCCAGCTCTTATCAAGAGGTAACAGGAAATGACTCAAAAAATCAAGGTATGTGTTTTTAGAAAAATCAAATACCTGAATATCCCTTGATAATTCTCCGTTTCTAAGCTTTGTCTTAAAATCGATCAATTTTAATGTTTTGATTTCTCCTTCTTCAACGTAACTCGCCTTCATTCTGTCAAATAACCCCAATTCATACTCCGCATCGATTTCTCTCATTACCTTTCCCAAAGCATCGATGCTGCATCCTGAAGCCATTTCTTTTTCTTCATCTACACAGATCACGATAAACTGATTCTTTTCAATTTTAAAAGATGATGAAAGAGGTTTCCCGTGGGCTGCCCACCCTGCCAGAAAGTCGTACAGTTTCTCTGTAATAACTTTAGCTTCTTTTGTGGTGAAAGGCCTTGTCGCAGGATATATGATAACTCTGTAATCGCTTGTTTCTACTATATTGGATTCTTCAATCTTCATTGCTGTAAATTTAAAGTATAAAATTACACAATTTTATTCAGTTTAAAACCATTGTATTTTTTACTTAAGGCATACAACAATATTATAAAAAGGAGTATAATGAATCCAAAAAAGAACCTAAGACCCGAAGAATGTGGAAAAAAAAATAAATTTAATATAAATATTGGCGAAAATAAGACATGCAGATAATTTTACCCACTGATCCTTAGAAAGATAAAAAACAGCACCAAGCATACTTAAAGAGATCAGACTTACTTTCTTAAAATAAATAATCTTATTTAAAAGGATATGAAGATACTCCTCAATAGTAAACACCGCAGGTTGAGCTGATATTGTTGGTCTTCTGTAGATAAAAGAGTCATAAAAAAGATTTTTCCACCCGGGATAATTATAAAACTTGATAATAAACATATACAGACACAAAAGTGCCGCTCCCTGGATCAGGATATAGAAATCAATCTTTTTATCCTTATAATATTCAAATACAATAACACTCATCAGATAGCTCAAAGTAAAAGGAATATAGTCAGGTCGTGTAAATGTAATGCCTAAAAGAATCAAAAACATGATCCATTTATTCCAGCGTTTTATCCAACCTATCGCAAAAACAAGTAAAAATTGAAATATAAACATATCCGGTGTGGAAACCCTGGACATATAAGTCATCGGAGGTAATAGAGCTATTACAATAGTAAGCCCGGCTGCAATGAGATATTTCTGAGGAAATATAATTGTAAAGATATAAAATAACAGTAGTCCGGATATAAAATAAGAAATAAGGCTTGCTACTAAAACTGCCATAGGAGGAGAAAATCCTATTTCGTAAAAAAAAGGAAATCGCCAGGTTATATCCGGCCTTTATCTGGAAGTACGGAATTTGTTCGGTAAAAGATTGCGTATCGTTTTTAAAAACCTGTCTCGCCCTGTCTACAGGTTTCAATCCGATGATGTCGTTATACTGATCTGCGGGTGCTTCTTTTTCAATAAAACCGAAAGTAAGATTCCTTACTTTTTCAGGAGAATCCGGAAACCGGGAGGTATATAAACACCCCAGATATCCTGGCATATCCCAATCGTATATTCTGTTTTTATAATTCCAAAACGTAAGGTAAGATAAAATGAGAATTACTAAAAGGAAGGAAACTTTCCATTTTGTCTTCATTAAGAATCAATACATCAGCAATAGATCCGACATTATAAATCTTCTGCCTCGGCAAGAAGCTCTACAATATCTTTTACGGCTACTTCATCATTTTTATTGAAATGTTTCACCCCATCCGTCATCATCGTATTACAGAAAGGACAACCTGTGGCTATTACTTTAGGCTCAAAAGACAATGCCTCTTCAGTTCTTTCTATATTAATATCCTTATTTCCTTTTTCAGGTTCTTTAAACATTTGTGCTCCTCCTGCACCACAACATAGTCCGTTGGTTTTGCAACGTTTCATTTCTACCAACTCAGCATCAAGTTTTTCCAAAAGTATTCTTGGCGCTTCGTATTCATTATTTGCTCTTCCTAAATAACATGGATCATGGAAGGTAATTTTCTTTCCTTTGAAGGCACCACCTTCAATTTTCAATCTGCCTTCCTCCATTAAACTTTTAAGAAATTGAGTATGATGTACTACCTCAAAATGTCCACCTAAGCTTGGATATTCATTTTTAAGCGTATTGAAGCAATGAGGACATGCCGTTACAATTTTCTTCACTTCATAGGCATTGAGGACTTCAATATTCGTTAATGCCATCATTTGGAAAACAAACTCGTTTCCTGCACGTTTTGCAGGATCTCCTGTACAGCTTTCTTCCTGGCCTAAAACCCCAAATTCAACACCTATTTTATTTAATATTTTACAAAAAGCTTTCGTAATTTTCTTTGCACGGTCGTCAAAGCTACCAGCGCAACCCACCCAGAATAAAACTTCCGGTGCTTTTCCTTCGGCAGCATATTCTGCCATTGTTTTTATATTGAAATCCATCTTTTCTTACGATTTGAAAAATATGAGGATTTGGAAATTTGAAAATAGGTTGAGTAAAATCAATTTTTCAAATTTTCAAATTGATTAATTATCTAGTTCTCGTTTGCCCAGTTTAAACGGTCTGCCTGATTATACTGCCAAGGAGCAGCATTATTTTCCACATTAGTCATCATCAAATTCAGTTCCTGTGGTGCCGCCGATTGCTCCATTACCAGGAATCTTCTCATTTCAAAAATAATGGAAAGCGGATCCAGTAATATAGGACAAGCTTCTGTACAAGCATTACAAGTAGTACATGCCCAAAGCTCTTCTTTCGTTATATAATCATTCAGTAACTTTTTGCCATCATCTACAAACTTTCCGTTCTTGTCAATATTTCTTCCAACCTCTTCCATACGGTCTCTGGTCTTCATTAGAATTAACCTTGGAGAAAGCTTTTTACCGGTAATATTTGCAGGACATACAGAAGTACATCGTCCGCATTCCGTACATGAATAGGCATTCAGTAATTGAACCTGATTCAGATCAAATATATCTTCAGCACCGAACTTGGAAGGGACATCTGCTTCGGCTCCTTCTGCCGGCGCAGCGTATGGATCAGCATTAGGATCCATCATCAGTTTAATCTCCTTCGTTACAGATTCCAAATTGTTGAATTTCCCTTTTTTCTCCAAATTAGCATACCATGTACTTGGGAATGCCAGGATAATATGAAGGTGCTTAGAATAATAAAGGTAATTCATGAAGAATAAAATTCCCACAAAATGAAACCACCAGGCTGCTTTTTCCGTGAAAAACAAAAAGCCATCACTGAAATTGCTGAAGATAGGTCCCAATAATGTTGAACTAACTGGAAAACTTCCATGCTCGGGAAGAAGCCCTCTTTGCTGAAGTACCCAATCTGCTGTATTCATCTTAAGAAAAGCAATCATAAGTGCAAACTCAATAATAAGAATCCAGTTGGCATCGTGTTTTGGCCATCCAAACAATTCTTTCATTGTTAATCTCTTTACTCCATAAAAATTTCTACGGATAAAAAAGACAACAACTCCTATGATGACCAATAATGCCAATACTTCCAGGGTTGCCGTAAAGAAGCTATAGAAGCTATGGCCAAAAACCGAAGCAAGGAACCTGTGAGTACCGAATATCCCATCGACAATAATCTCGATAAGTTCTATGTTGATAATAATAAAACCAACATAAACAAAAAGGTGCAAAATACCTGCTACAGGTCTCTTTACCATTTTACTCTGCCCCATTGCAACCCGTGCCATGGTTTCCCAGCGCTCGGACTTTTTATCACTTCGGTTGATTTCTTTGCCTAACTGAATATTTCTGTAAATTTTCATCAGGCTTTTAGCAAACAACCCAAACCCAGCAATTAATAAAATCAGAAAAATAACGTTATCGATGTACTGCATAAGGTGTAAATATTAGTCTTTATTATTCTTACCAAAAACGGAGAAATTGATATATCTCTTAGGATTGGCTTTCATATCTTCAATTAACGAATTAAGATTCGTAGATGCAGAGTTCAAATTATTATACAGCTGTTCATCTTTCATCAACTTCCCTAAACTCCCTTGTCCGTTGTCTATTCCTCCGATTACCTGGTTAAGTTTACCAACGGTAGCATCCAGATTAGCAATGGTAGCATTCAACCTTTTAGTATCAATGCTCTCTGCCAGGTTGCCATATTTATCTAAAGTCACTTTCCCACTTTGCATGGTTAAGCTCGCATCATCTAAAACTTTCTGAAGTTTAGGATCATTGTGTCCAACTAAATTGTTAACGCTTCCTGCTGTTGTTTGTAATGCGCCTACAGTTTTATTAAGATTGGATAGCAAAGCTTTGATCTCTGCCCTGTTTTGCCCATCGACAATCATATTGGCATTGGCCATCAAAGAATCAACACGATGTAAAACAGATTGCAATTGATCCTTAACCGGTCCTACCTGTGAAGAAAGGCTTCCCAATGTACCCAATTTGAAAGCTCCTTTTAAAGTGTCCCCATCTTTTGCCGTTGCCCCTCCATATACAAGGTTAACACGCATTTCTTTACCAGACATTAATCCCGGCTCAAAAATTTCAAGAGTAGAGTTCTTTGAAAACTCAAATTTATTATCTACCGTAATTTTAACAACAAAATTGATTTTCCCATCTTTGCTTGTCTGAGGAATGATCTTATCAACCTGCCCTACTTTCAAGCCATTGATGGATACTGCTGAGGATTGTGCCAACCCTTCAACATTATCATATTTCGCGTAAAATATATTATCGGTAGTAAAAAGGCTACGGCCTTTCATAAATTGAAATAATAACACAAAGCCTACGATAGCTAAAAGTGCAATTACACCAGCTTTTAATTCTTTACTGAACTTCACTTGCTAATTTTTTTCTAATGAGCAAATATAGCACATTTTAAATTAATCTTTCTGTTTATTCCTCTGCGTTAAATACAAAAAAAGCGGCATTTTTTATGCCGCTTTTTGTATCTATAAAATTACTTTTTTATTAATGCTGATTTCCCAGCTTATTCCAGATTTCAATTCTGTAATCATCGATATCAGCATTGTCCTGCAAGCTTTTTAACCAAGCCTGTCCGAACATTCCTGCACTTCTTTGAGTAACAGACTCTGTAAATTGCTTCAGATCTCCAGGTTGTTTATTTACAGTTTCATTCTTTTTGATCAGAACATAAACTCCCGTTCCTCCTTCTACAGGTTTAGAAAGTTGAGATTTCTTAACTCCAAAAGCAGCACCGGCAACTTTAGGCTCCATAGATCCGGCTACTGAAGGATTTAATAGATTCACCTGAGCACTTTGTTTTGTAGTGGCAAACATTTTTGCAATCTGATCAAGATTTGAAGCTTTAGCTGCCGTAATCTTATCAGCTATCTGTTTTGCAGCCAGCTTATTTTTCACAACCACCTCGATCTGATCTCTTACAGACTCAGGATCTGCCAATCCTTTCTCCTGTTTCCCATTAAGGTATACTACAATTTTATCACCCGTTCCGTCTACTGTAAAGAATTCTGTATCTCCTTTAGATCTCTTCTTATCAAAAGCCCACGCAAGAATATCACCGTCTTTTTCAGTTCCTAAGCCTTGTAACTGACCATCGAATCTTTTGGCAGCCTTAGGATTTGAGAATTGATAATTTCCTTTCTTGGCAATATTCACGAAATCGTTGAAAGATTTACCCTGAACCTGCTGAATGAATCTTCTTGCTTTTTTATCAACATCTGCTTCCGTAGCATCAGAAGCTTTGATTGCTTTTACAACATTCGCTACTTTATATCCTAATGCACCAGGCTTTTTATCTTCAATGTTGATGATATGATATCCAAACTGCGTTTCTACAACACCTGTTGCTCCTTTTGGATTATTAGCCAAATAAGTAAGGAATTCAGGAACGAAAGGAGTTTCCGGAGTAGTCCATCCTAAACTTCCTCCTTGAGCGGCAGAATTAGGATCGCTGGAAAGCTTTAAGAATTCTGTAAATTTAGCAGGATTTGCTTTTACGATAGCTCCGATAGAGTCCGCTAATTTTTTAGCTTCTTCTTTGGATCTTGTAACACCTTCTCCTGCAGGACTTCCTTTGAATGCTATAAGGATATGTCTTGATAGTGTAGAATCTGAAGTCTTTTTACCTAAAAGCTTAGAAACCACATAGAAATTTTGCTCTTTATAAGGACCAAAAGTCTGTCCGACAGCTGCAGTTGTAATCTGTGACTGTATTGTCTGTGGCAATTGATTAGGCTTCAAATATTGGCTATTGAAAGGCATATCAGAGTTGGCCATTACAAACATAGAGTCATTGGTTGTATTTTGGAAATTTTCTTTCCCACCGCTTGCATCAGTTCCTCCTGAGAATATTTTATTGATTTCTTTTAAAGCTGCTGCATCATCAGCTGCACTCGGTTGAGAAGGAAAGAAAGCAATACCAATATTTCTGCTTGCTTCAGTCTTAAACATCACCGGATGTTGCTTAATATAATCAGCAAGGTCCTCTGTCTTAACCTTAATATTATTTTTCTGAAGGTAAGATGTGTAATCCACTTTCACAAAGTCGATATCAGCCATCTGATCTCTTTGTCTCATCAACTCTTCAGCTTCTTTCTTACCTGTAGTGATCCCTGTAGAAATATTAGCAAAAACCTGTCTTGCCATAATTCTGTATTCAACAGATTTTCTGGTTTTCAACCACTGATTGTATCCTTCAGCACTTGTTGTTTTTAATTCCTCAACTTGTTTCTTAAGCTCTTGAGTCTTAAAATTACCTTTCTCATCAAAGAATTGTTTGTTTTGAGCAAACATCTGATCATACTGAATCTGACTCCAGAAGTAATCATCTGTCATTTCAAACCCCATCTTATCAAACTGCTGCTTGATAAGCTTTGACTGAACCAACAACTGCCAAGCTTGTTCTTCAAGACCATTTTTGGGCTGACCTTGTTGCTCTGCCTGCTGTTGCAATACGAAAAGTTGATCGTTAAACTCTTCACGGGTAATCTTTTCACCATTTACTTTTCCTAAAACATCAGGATTTTTTCCAAAAACCTTATCAATGCTATCAGGATTAACTAAAAACGCTAAAAGCGCCAGTGCAATTACTCCCATCAAAAGCCAAGGTCTATTCCTAATCTGTCCTAAAATTGCCATTTTATAAATTATAGTTTTTTATCAGGTTGCGAAAATACACATTTTTAAGAAATTACAGAAATCCAAGTGCTTTTTTTAATTTTTAAAATTCAAATTTCATAAAAAAGGAAATTTTGACCATATTTTTTAATGAAAAACAAATGGCATAGGTATTGTGCATCTTACATTAACATAATATACTAGGTATTTTCTTAGCATATTATGCTTAATCACTTTAACGATTTAAAACGAGAATGACAATTTGTCATTTGATTTACTATGACAGAATTTGAAGATATTAGTTTGGAGGAAATGATTAGCGATGGATTTGATATTGTGGCGGAAGAGATAAATCTTTCCGACTTTTCGGAAACTGATAAAAATTCCGAACAAAAAATATTTCCTATTCTTCCTGTGAGGAACATGGTTATGTTTCCAAATGTAGTAATACCTATTACCGCGGGAAGAAAAGCATCTATACAGCTTCTTGAAGAAGCTCAGAAAAATGGAGATTTCATTGGGATTGTAAGTCAGAAAAACTCAGAACTAGAACAGCCTACTGAAAAAGACTTATATCAAACAGGAACTCTGGCGAAGATCATAAAGATCATCAAACTTCCTGAAGGAAATATTACTGCTATTACTAAAGGTTTTCACCGCTTTAAGGTCAAAAAATTTATTGAAACACAACCTTATTTTAAGGCTGAAATTTCTAAATTAAAAGATACCAAAGCCAAAAACCAGGATGAATATGATGCTTTACTGGAAAATATTAAGGATTTAGCTTTAAAAATAATTGAGCTTGATCCAAATATTCCAAACGCAGCTAATTTTGCAATAAAAAACATCAACAATAACGATGATTTATTGAATTTTATTTGCACCAATGCCAGTTTCCCTTCTGTAGAAAAGCAAAAGCTTCTTGAAGAAAAAAGCTTGATGGCAAGAGCCAACAGCTGTTATGAAAAGATGCACGAGGACTACCGAAAACTGGAATTAAGAAACCAGATCCATCAGAAAACATCAAAAGATCTTGACAAGCAGCAGAGAGAATACTTCCTTAACCAACAGATCAGAACGATCCAGGAAGAACTTGGAGGTGGAGCAGAAGGAGATGTAGAAGATCTTATCAACAAGGCAAAGACTAAAAAATGGAGTAAGGAAGTTGAAGAACATTTTCAAAAAGAAATCAACAGATTACAAAGACAAAACCCTAATTCTCCGGACTATAATGTTCAGAGAAATTATCTAGATTTCTTCACGGACCTTCCATGGGAAACTTATACAAAAGATGTTTTCGACATTGTAAAAGCTGAAAAAGTTCTTGAAAAAGCGCATTTCGGGCTGGAAGACATAAAGAAAAGAATCCTTGAGCACATGGCTGTTTTAAAATTAAAAAACAACATGAAATCTCCGATTTTACTTCTTGTAGGTCCTCCCGGAGTAGGTAAAACTTCTTTAGGAAAATCTGTTGCCGATGCCCTGGGAAGAAAATATGTACGGTTATCTTTAGGTGGTCTTCATGATGAAAGTGAGATTCGCGGACACAGAAAAACCTACATAGGAGCAATGGCAGGAAGAATTCTTCAGTCCATAAAAAAATCAGGAACGTCTAATCCGGTTATTGTATTGGATGAAATTGATAAAGTAGGACAGGGAATCCATGGAGACCCAAGTTCCGCACTTTTAGAGGTTCTGGATCCTGAACAAAACAATGCATTCTATGATAATTTCCTGGAAATGGGTTATGATTTGTCTAAAGTAATGTTCATTGCTACTGCAAATTCTCTCTCTACCATACAAACCCCGCTTCTTGACAGAATGGAGATCATCCAGATTGCAGGGTATACCATGGAGGAAAAAACAGAAATTGCAAAAAGGCATCTTATCAAAAAACAACAGGAAGAAAACGGCTTGACCTCAAAATCTTTTAAGCTTGGAAATCCTGAACTTAAACATATTATAGAGGCTCACACTTCAGAAAGTGGAGTAAGGACATTAGAAAAAAGGATAGCTTCTATTGCAAGGTGGGTGGCATTACAAACCGCATTGCTTAAAGATTATGATCCTAAAATAACTGTTGAAAAAATAGATGAGATCCTTGGTGTTCCAAGACCTAAAAGCTTATCAGAGATCACAGGAGTTCCAGGAGTAGTTACAGGATTAGCCTGGACAAGTGTGGGAGGAGATATTTTATTTATCGAAAGTATTCTCAGCAATGGAAAGGGCACACTGACAATGACAGGGAACCTGGGAACGGTAATGAAAGAGTCTGCGACAATAGCATTGGAGTACATCAAAGCAAAACATAAAGAATTAGGAATTGATCAGGAAGATATCGAAAAGAAAAACATTCACGTTCACGTTCCTGAAGGCGCCACTCCAAAAGACGGGCCTTCCGCGGGAATTGCCATGCTAACCTCAATGGTTTCTTCTTTTAAAAACAAGAAAGTTAAACCTCACCTGGCCATGACGGGAGAAATTACCCTCAGAGGAAAAGTGCTTCCTGTAGGAGGTATCAAAGAAAAACTTCTCGCAGCTACAAGGGCAGGTATTAAAGATGTTATTCTTTGCGAAGCTAACAGAAAAGATGTAGAAGAAATCAAAAAAGATTATCTGAAAGACCTTAACGTTCATTACGTTAACAAAATGGAAGATGTTATTGATATTGCCATAGAAAAGTAATATTATCATATAGTCAATAAACAAAAAAACACGTCTCAGTTTTGAGATGTGTTTTTTGTTTAAAAGTATGGTATGCAGTTATAAGTCTTCCTAAAAGAATTACTCAGGATTCAGAAGTTAGATACCACATCTTTAATCAAATTAATTTATATTCTGAAAAGAATTCAAGTTAATTGAATAAAAAGCCTTTCAATTCAATGGGTTTTACTAATTTTATAAAACAGATTATGAGTTATGAATTTTTTTAAGCTTCCCTTCCTTCTAAAATTAACCCTTGTTATTATTTCAATTATAGGTATCGGATACCTTATAGAGTTAGGACAAAGCATCCTGGCTCCTTTCTTTCTTGCTTTTTTAATGGCAATGTTATTTTTGCCTTTTTCTACATTCTTAGAAAGAAAATTAAGATTTCCACGCTCTGTTTCCACAATGATATCTGTTCTTTGTATGTTAGTGATCTTAGCAGGATTAATATTTTTCTTTGGATCTCAACTTTCAAGTTTCACCAAGGACCTCCCACACCTAAGAATGCAATTCGACACCGTTTTCAACGGTCTTCAAAAATGGGTATATCATACATTCAATGTTAAGATTCATGAACAACTCGACTACATTGATCAGGCTTTAAATAAACTGTTATCATCCTCAGGAGTTATTCTGGGATTTACTTTTGGAATCTTTTCTACAGGCCTAGGCTTCCTTGTATTTTTTATATTGTTTTTCATCTTCATTTTAAATTACAGAAGAATCCTTAACAACTTTATTGTTAATGTCTTTAGTGAAAAACATAAAGCAAGTGTACAGGAAGTAGTATCTGAGGTTCGCGTCATGACGAAAAAATACATTATTGGCCTTTGCATACAGATTATTATTGTATCCAGCCTTACGTCAATTATCCTGGCAATTTTAGGCGTTAAATATGCTATTTTATTAGGTGTGTTAACAGGATTGCTCAACGTTATTCCTTATCTGGGAATTTGTATTTCCTTAGTCATTTCTTGTTTTATCGCTTTTGCAACGACTACTCCTTCTACCTGTATATATGTGATTATCGGTTACATAGGAGTACATGTGGTGGATGGGAATATTGTACTTCCTTTTGTGGTAGGTTCGAAAGTAAAGATCAACGCATTATTTTCTTTTATAGGCATTATTGTTGGGGAGCATCTGTGGGGAATATCAGGAATGTTCCTTTGTATTCCTGCAATTGCTATTATTAAAATCATCTTTGAGAGAGTGGATGGATTACAGCCATGGGGAAAATTACTGGGTGAAGATGAAAAGCCTAATAAAAAGAAAAAGAGTTATAAAATTTCGAAGAATATTACTTTAAAAGAAATGGACTGAACACCAATTCACTATTAAAGAATAATCAATATTTAATCTACAATCAAATTACTTTCATTAGATTTAAAGATATTTTTAATCAATTTCTTGTATTTTTATGTAAATTTGATGAAAATCCATCAATCATGAAAGTCATAAAATTCATTCTTTGCCTACTGTTCGGACTTATGTTTCTGAATGCAGGGCTCGACAAATTTCTGCACTACAATCCAGCACCCAAACTTACCGAAGCACAAATAAAGTTATATACTGCATTTGGTGAAATCGGCTGGCTGCTGCCTTTAGTGGGTGTAGTAGAAATTATTGGGGGATTACTTTTTATCTTCCCAAAAACAAGAGCTTTAGGAGCAATTGTAATTTTACCCGTCATGGTGGGTATTGTATTGCATAATACATACAGAGACCCATCTTCAACAGGGATTGCGATTTCCCTGGTCCTTTTCCTAATTAACATCTGGATAATCGCAGATAACAGCAAAAAATACAAAGCTTTAGTAAGCTAAAAAAGACTGCAATTGCAGTCTTTTTTTATACAAATGCACTAAAGCCTGTTATAGACCTACCGACAATTAGTGAATTGATTTCTTTAGTTCCTTCATAAGAATATATCGCCTCGGCATCTGCCACAAATCTTGCAACATCATATTCTAACAGGATTCCATTCCCACCCATTACCTCACGGGCTCTGGATACAATATCCCTTGTACGTAAAGTACAAAAAACCTTTGCCAGTGAAGCATGTTCATCCTTTAAAATCCCTTCGTCCTGCATTTCAGAAAGCCTGAAAACCAACGTCTGCATAGCAGTAAGGTTTGACAACATCTCTACCAAATGCCCCTGAATCATCTGAAAAGAAGCAATGGGTCTTCCAAACTGTTCTCTTTTCCTGGTATAGTCTAATGCACTTTCATAAGCACCTCTTGCGCAACCTGTCGCCATCCAGGCCACTCCGGCCCTTGTCATTCTCAATACTTTACCTGTATCTTTAAAAGAATTAGCATTTTGAAGTCTGTTTTCTTCAGTTACAAGACAATCTTTTAAAGTGATTAATCCGTTTTGTACGATACGAAGAGCCATTTTTCCCTTAATTTTTTCAACAGAGAACCCCGGATTATCTTTTTCTACAATAAATCCTTTCACCTCTCCGCTATCGACATCTCTTGCCCAGATAATCACCAAGTCAGCGAACGTAGCATTTCCAATCCATTTTTTCTCTCCGTTAAGAATCCATCCTTCAGGCGTTTTCTTGCATGTAGCAGTTAATCCTCCTGCTGCGCCGGATCCTACTTCAGGTTCCGTTAATCCGAAAGCTCCTATTTTTTCAAACTTTTGCATCTGAGGAAGCCATTTTTGCTTTTGCTCTTCAGAACCACATATATAAATGGATCCCATTGCCAATCCTGACTGCACCCCAAAAAAAGTAGCTATTGAAGCATCAATTCTCGCCATCTCCATTGCAATAACCCCCTCCATTAGGAAAGGCATTCCGGGGCAACCATATCCTTCATAGGTGACCCCGCAAATATTCAGTTTCTGGAATTTAGGTATCAGTTCAAAAGGAAATTCATCTCTTAACCAATAATGATTAACCAAAGGCTTAACTTCCTTTTCCATAAATGCCCTGACCTTTAGCTGTATTTCTCTTTGTTCAGGCGTAAGCGTATGATAAATATCGTAAAAGTCACCGTCAATGGGAGGTAGCTCTTTCTTCTTTTTATCGGAATCCAGCATTTTCATTAAACCTCCTAATTGTTTGTCATCTAATTTTGAGAAATTATGCATCAGCTTCGGAAGATCTACTTTTCTGGATATTGCGCTTAACTGATCAAAATCTATTGATCTGAATAATTCTATAGCATTTCTGATTTTGGAAAAAGTATTCGACATAGTTACAGTTGTGATTTAATTTGTAAAAGATATACAAAAATCACTCCGAAATTTAAATCTTACAACCATCTTCATTTTACAAATACATGACTTACAATGAATTAAATATCATTTTCTATTTACAAAGTTTTTACTTGTGATTTTCAAACTTTACAAACCATTCCATCTGAACTTTGGTATCAACAAAAATAAATATTATGAAAACTACTTACATTAAATTATCTCTGGCTGCTGTTCTTTTATTAGGTATTTACTCGTGTAAAAAAGGAGAAGCGGTAGCAGCAGATTACGAAACGGCAAATGCTACAGATTCTGCTTCGTTCAGGGTATCCGATAGTGTATCTTCTGCTGCAACAATGAAGATAAAAGACAAACAGTTTATTAAAACTGCAGATGTCAATATGGAGGTAAAAGATGTTTATGATGCAACCGTTTCAATTGAAAAATCAGTGCAGGATCTGGGAGGATTTGTTACACATAGTAACTTACGAAGCAATATAATTTCAGAGGACACTTATAATACTTCCAATGAAGACGCCATACTTGTAAAAAAATACCAGACTGAAAATGCTATGCAGGTACGTGTGCCTACACCAAAATTAGGAGAATTCTTAACCTTGATTAATAACAAAAAGCTCTTCCTAAACTTTCGATCAATCAATGCTGAAGATGTAACATCCAGCATAAAATACGCAGAACTAGAAGGAAGAAGGATCAAAAAAACGGGTGAAAATATCACTCAGCTGAAGAACAACAAGGAAAAGGTAAAACTGGATGACGACAATATGTCGGAAGGCAATCTTCAGCAACTCGCTAATCTTGACGTTACTGACAATCTGAAATATAGTACAATTGACATTTACATTAAAGAACCTAAGTACCGGATTGCGGAAATTGCCATAACGAATACTAAAAATATTGATAATAAATACAAATTCAATTTTATCTATGATGCTAAGAATGCCTTTGTAGAAGGGTTTTATCTTATTCAAAAAATTGTAGTAGGACTGATCACCATTTGGCCGGTTTTATTAATCGCAGCAGTGATCATCTATTGTATCAGAAGACGAAAACCTATTCAAAAGACGAACCCACCCATTTCATAATAACACAATGCTATCCTAACCTTTGGGTTATCACCATAATTTTAGATTTTAAAAACCTCCGATTTTATTCGGAGGTTTTCTTCTATTTATATGATCTTGTTATTTTTTTATTATAATTTTTTTAGAAGACACTCCAAACTTATTTTGCATTTTAACAAAGTAAGTCCCCTCCGTAAGCCCCGATAAGTCTATGGAAAACCGGTTCGTTAAAAAGTTATATTTTTTTAATTCTTGTCCACCCATATTATATACAGTTATAAAATACGGCTTTTTATCTGCATCTAATTCAAAATTAAAAATACCACTTGATGGGTTAGGGGAAATCGTTCCAAAATTTAAAATTTCATTGGTTGTAGTACCTAATGTAGCACTGTACTCACTTGCCCCTATATCGATAATTGTATTTGAAATTCTCCCAGCTCCATAAAAATCCAATTCACCTGAAGTAATAGCAGTAGTTGGTTTTCCCTTATTTATACAAACACTTGCTGCATTTAATTTTACAATAGGTGTTGTACTTGAAATGGATACCAAACTTGGATTAGCATAAAGAGAATTGGCGTCCTGGCCAGTTGCAGATCTATACGCTGCAAATGTATCATAGGTTGTTCCTCTCCAATCTACTGCGATATCATTTTGATCATTATTTGGAGTATACCAACAATTATAATTAAAAGTATTGTTCGATTGTGGACTCTTGTTATCTATAAACATCAATAAATTTTCCGGGCCAGTGTAAAAAATATTGTTCTCAAAAGTACAATTAGAAGCTTTGCTCATCGAAATTTCTCCAGATCCTTTATTCGCAGTGTCGTTTTGTAAAAATGTATTGTTTCGGATAACACTATTAATAACCTGACCTGTGGTATTATCATCAAACCCTCCTATCGAAAGCCCTGCTTCTTTATTTTTATATATTAAATTGTTTTTTACAGTAATTTGCTGAACAATCCCATCTCTTTCAGCTCCGACCTCAATTCCATATCCATTTTGATAAATTTTATTTCTTTCTATAGTAATATTCCTCGCGCCATCAACATAAATCCCAGCGGAAGTTGCATACTTTGCAACATTATTATAACACTCATTATTAATCACTACTCCATTTCTGGCTTCATCTAATGATGTATTTGATGCTGTACCCTCATGTCCTAGGATATCAATTCCTATATTTGTATTATCATATACCTTGCAATTTTTGACTATAAATCCATCTATATTTCCATTTACAGCCAATGCTTCACTATAACCCAAAATATTATTAAACACCTTGCATTCGTCTATCGTAAGATTGGTAATTCCGCCATTACGACCATACACAATAAAGCCCTGCGCATTATTATTAGAATTAACCGGTACATCTTTATTTGCATTCCAATTAATTTTTGTAACCGTTATGTTTTTGAACGTGAGGTCTGTAGATGAACCGATTCCCGTTGTTTGAACAAGCACTCCCTGCGCATCATTTACTGTTTTGTTTTGGATGGTCAGGTTTTCAAATTTCAAAAAACTTTTATTCGTCACCGTCAACAGAGTACTTCCCGGGGTATTTGTTCCGTCAATGATTACATTATCATTGGCATAATTTTTAAAAGTAATATAGTTTCCACTGGTTCCACTTACGTTGATAACAACATTTTCGTAATAAGTACCTGCCTTAATATTCACAATACTGTTTGGGGTAGCCTTAGTGGCTGCTTTTTGTATTGTTTTCCATGGAGCGGTGCTGCTTCCGTTATTGTTATCGTTTCCGTTTGTTTTATCTACATAATAATTGGTCTGGCCGAATCCCAGGTTATACACCAGTAATAATACTGTGATTTTAATAATTTTTTTCATTTAACGATATATTTAAGTGATATGTATTCACGGTTTCACCTCTTTTAAAAGGCTTTGTGGTAATGCGAGAGATGCATTATTCAGAATTACGTAACGGCGTATAAATATACAAAGGTTCCCGTAAAAAACTAATTATCAATTTATAATATATTGAAAATTAACAAATATTAATCTCACTTCCTGGCTCAACAATCATGAAAAGGATACAACATCAGGATGATCACCATAATTTTACATTTTACCATGGCCAATTTTTCCCGGAGGTTTTATTTTTCCTTAAATTTGCATTTTAATCTCAAGATTCCATTAAAATTATTGATTCTCAACCTAGAATTTTAACTTTGAACATATGCTATCAAAAATAAATCCCATACACACCAACAGCTGGAAAGCCCTTGATGAACACTTTGCAGGAAATGATTTCGACTTAAGAACCCTTTTCGCATACAATGAAAATCGTTTTGAAGAGTTCTCAATAAAAAAAAGAAAATTTTCTTTTTGATTACTCTAAAAACCTGATGGATTCAAGGACTAAAGAATTGTTGTTGAATTTAGCTGAAGAATGCCAGCTAAAAGACGCCATTTCTAAAATGTTTAGTGGTGACAAAATCAATGAAACAGAAGGGAGAGCAGTTCTTCATACAGCTTTAAGGGATTTTTCGGATAAGGAAATTTTGGTAGATGGAGAAAATGTAAAGCCTCACATCAGAAGAGTCCTTGACCATATGAAATCTTTTTCCGAGAAAATAATTTCCGGAGAGCATAAAGGATTTAGCGGAAAAGAAATCACGGATGTAGTTAATATCGGAATCGGAGGCTCTGACCTTGGTCCTGTGATGGTATGCTCTGCGCTAAAACACTTCAAAACAAGGCTGGACGTTCATTTCGTATCTAATGTGGACGGAAACCATATTGCAGAAGTCGTTAAAAATTTAAATCCTGAAACAACTCTGTTTATCGTTGCTTCCAAAACTTTTACAACCCAGGAAACAATGACTAATGCCAACTCTGCAAAAGATTGGTTTTTACAAGCTGGAAAGCAGGATGACGTTGCCAAACATTTCGTAGCTTTATCCACTAATATTGAAGCAGTTAAAAGCTTCGGAATCGCAGAAGATAATATCTTTGAATTCTGGGACTGGGTTGGCGGAAGATATTCTCTTTGGAGTGCTATCGGACTAAGTATTGTTCTAGCAGTAGGTTATGAAAACTTCGAAGAATTGTTAAAAGGAGCTTTTGATACTGATCAACATTTCCAGAACACAGACTTTTCAGAAAACATTCCGGTTTTAATGGGTCTCATTGGCATCTGGTACCGTAATTTTTATGCTGCAACTACTTATGCTATTTTGCCTTATTCCCAGTATCTTGACAGATTTGCTGCGTACTTACAACAGGGAGATATGGAAAGCAACGGAAAATGCGTAGACAGAAATGGTGAATTTGTGGAATATGAAACAGGTCCTATTATCTGGGGAGAGCCAGGAACAAATGGACAGCATGCATTCTATCAGCTGATCCACCAGGGTACGGAATTAATTCCTGCTGATTTTATAGCCTATGCAAAAAGTAGTAATAAGGTTTCTGATCACCAGGACAAACTACTGGCTAACTTTTTCGCTCAGACGGAAGCGCTTGCTTTTGGAAAAAATGAAGAAGAAGTAGAGGAAGAATTAAGAAATTCAGGAAAATCGGATGAGGAAATAGAAAGGCTGTTAAACTTCAAGGTCTTCCACGGAAACACACCAACTAACTCCATATTATTCAAAGAATTAACTCCTTTTTCATTAGGCCAGTTAATAGCAATGTATGAGCATAAAATCTTTGTTCAGGGAGTGATCTGGAATATCTTCAGTTTTGATCAATTCGGAGTAGAGCTTGGAAAGGTATTAGCCAACAAAATTCTACCTGAACTGGAGAATGATGCAACTATTGGGTCACACGATAGTTCGACTAACGGGCTGATCAATTATTATAAGGACAATAAATAAAGAAAGTAATATCTAATAAAAAAGTAAAATGGCAGAAATTCTTGACGGACTAAAAGTATCCAAAGAAATAAAAGCAGAAATCAAGACAGAAGTTGAAAAGATTCTTGAAAGCAAAAGAAGAGCACCTCATTTGGTGGCCATCCTTGTTGGAAACAACGGAGCAAGCAAGGCTTATGTAAATGCTAAAGTAAAGGATTGCGAGGAAGTAGGTTTTCAATCCAGCCTTATTAAATTCCCGAGTACGGTTTCCGAATCTGAATTACTGGAAAAAATCGATGAGCTGAATAAATCTAAAGCTGTGGATGGATTCATCGTTCAGTTACCTTTACCGGATCAGATTGATCAGGAGAAAATCATTAATGCTATTGATCCAAGAAAAGATGTTGATGGATTCCATCCTGAAAATTTCGGGAAAATGGCATTGGAAATGGATACCTTCTTACCTGCTACCCCTTTTGGAATTTTAACATTATTAGAAAGATATAATATTGAAACTAAAGGTAAAGACTGTGTAATTATCGGAAGAAGTAAAATCGTAGGGAGACCCATGAGTATTTTGATGGGAAGAAAAGACTTCCCTGGAAATTCTACTGTTACCCTTACACACTCTTATACTAAGGACATTGAAGAATATACTAAAAAAGCGGACATTGTCATTACGGCTTTGGGAGATCCTCATTTCTTAAAGGGAGAAATGATTAAAGACGGTGCTGTAATTGTAGATGTAGGAATTACCAGAGTGGATGATGACTCTCCAAAAGGATATTATCTGGCAGGTGATGTAGATTTTGATAGCTGTGCTGCAAAAGCGAGCTGGATTACACCTGTTCCCGGAGGAGTTGGTCCCATGACAAGAGCTATGTTGATGAAAAACACCATCATTGCTTATAAAACTTCAGTCTATAACGACTAATTTAAAAATGAATAAAGAAGAAGATATTTTATTAAATGAAGGTAAAATGCTCCCTGTGATGGAGCATTTTTACACTTTACAAGGTGAAGGAGCACACACAGGAAAAGCCGCTTATTTTATACGATTGGGTGGCTGCGATGTAGGTTGCCATTGGTGTGATGTAAAGGAAAGCTGGAATCCTGATCTTCACCCATTGATGAATGCGGAAGAAATTGCAGAAACAGCAGCAAAACATTGTAAAACCATAGTTTTAACCGGTGGTGAACCTTTGATGTGGAATCTGGATATTTTAACCTCCAAGCTAAAGGGCTTGGGATGTACCATACACATTGAAACTTCGGGGGCTTATCCTGTAAGCGGACAACTGGACTGGATCACCCTTTCTCCAAAGAAAACAGGTCTTCCAAAAGAAGATGTATATGAGAAAGCCAGTGAACTGAAGGTAATTATTTTCAATAATCACGATTTTGCATTTGCACAGGAGCAAGCTGCTAAGGTTTCAAAAGATTGTAAGCTGTATCTTCAAAGTGAATGGAGTAAACGTGATGAAATGTATCCGAAAATTACTGATTTCATTTTAGCAAATCCGGAATGGCAGGCCTCAGTTCAGACGCATAAATATCTTAATATCCCGTAAAAATTACATATCTTAGCTCCTGACATCCCTTATATAGCGATAGATGCAGAGAATTCGATACTCTAGATATTTAAAATCGATTATCCTTTTGCTTGACCTTTTGGTTATTGCATCTGTTTTTATTTTCTTTTTTTTTAAGCAGAAACCGGGATCTTATACACGACAAGGATATTTGGTACGAAAATTCGTTCCCATTGCTTTTGTTGATCTCTTTTTGGATTCTGCTGAGTGGAAGAACCAAAATTTACAATATAAGAAGAAACCTTACCTACACTACTTTTATAGAACGTATTGTTACTCATTTTATATTGTTTGTAATTGGTCTTGTATTAATAAGAAAGGTAAGTAATAATAAATTTTTCAGTTCAGAGCTTTCTTGGTTGTCGCTGTACCTGTTTTCTTTTATATTGATTACAAAATCCATTATTTATTTTGGAATAAAATATCTGAGATCTATAGGAATTAACAACAGGAATGTGATGTTTCTAAGTGAGAACAGCTCTACGAATGTTTTGAAAAACATATTGAATGAAAGGAAAGACTTCGGATACAGAATTTTTGAATACCCTACTGAAATAATTCAGACCCAAGAACTTCAGTCCTTCTGGAAGAGCAACGGAATACATACATTATTTCTACCACTGGAAAATACATTTACCTCTCAGATGGAGGATGAGATTTTCAGATTAGCTGAAGCAAGCAAGGTGCATATTTCGCT
The DNA here is from genome assembly GCF_046591535.1 of Chryseobacterium proteolyticum. Classification (NCBI taxonomy): domain Bacteria; kingdom Pseudomonadati; phylum Bacteroidota; class Flavobacteriia; order Flavobacteriales; family Weeksellaceae; genus Chryseobacterium; species Chryseobacterium proteolyticum. The sequence continues at coordinate 78,963 of NZ_JBJLWK010000003.1, forward strand.
GATCCCTAATATATCTCAGACTGATCTTTTTACTTACGACCTGGGATATGTAGAGACTCAGCCGGTTCTCAATCAGGCAAAGTATCCTTTGGATTATTATTCCAATTACCTTTTAAAAAGATTGTTTGATATCGTTTTTTCACTTGTGGTTATGATAGGTATCTGCTTGTGGTTATTTCCGATAATTGCAATTTTTATCAAGCTGACGTCAAAAGGGCCTGTTTTTTTCATACAGAAAAGATATGGTTTTCATGAAGAAGTATTTAGCTGTATAAAATTCAGAACAATGGTGGTGAATGATGAGTCAACAACGAGAACAACATCGGAAAATGACGCAAGGATCACAGGGATTGGTAAGCTTCTCAGAAAAACAAGCCTGGATGAGATGCCACAGTTTATTAATGTATTAAGGGGAGAGATGTCAATTGTAGGACCACGTCCTCATATGCTGGCAGTAGATAATTATTATAAACCCAAAATAGGAAGATATAGTCTTAGAAGTACTGTAAATCCAGGGATTACAGGTCTTGCACAGGTAAACGGGCTCAGGGGCGATTCCGGGGATGTGGAGGTTGAAATGAAAAAGCGGATACTGGCTGATGCCTTCTATGTAAGAAACTGGAGCTTCATCCTGGATCTTATTATCATTTTGAAAACTATTTTACTGGTTTTAGGTGGAGATAAAAACGCAAAATAAAGAATGCTTAATAAAAAAAGTCTAATTTAGCAGAATGTTAAAAAAGTTTTTCACAGCCGTAGGGGAATATATTATTCTTCTTGGTAAATCTATGCAAAAACCTCAGAAAATGAGGGTTTTCTGGAAGCTGTTCATGAGAGAAATCAATGATTTAGGGGTCAACTCATTCGGGTTGGTTATCTTTACATCCATATTTGTGGGAGCTGTAGTTGCCATCCAAATGTTCAATAACTTTGATGCTTCTTCATTTCCCATTCCTACTTCGTTCGTGGGATACGCTACAAAAGCAGTGCTTGTACTGGAATTTTCACCCACCATTATCAGTTTGATTCTGGCGGGAAAAGTAGGCTCATATATTGCATCCAGTATAGGTACAATGAGGGTTTCAGAACAAATTGATGCATTGGATATCATGGGAGTTAACTCACCCAATTTTCTGATACTCCCTAAAATAATTGCGTGTATCATTTTTAACCCGCTTCTCATTGCAATCAGTATTGTATTTGGTATAGGCGGTGGTTATATTGCCGGAATTTTAACAGGAAACTGGACGGAATCCGACTATATTACGGGGATACAGATGTATATGCCTAATTTATTCGTTTACTATGCATTTATAAAAACGATCGTTTTCGCTTTTGTTATTGCAACAGTTCCTTCATACTTCGGTTACTTTGTAAAAGGTGGTTCACTGGAAGTAGGTAGAGCGAGTACACAAGCCGTGGTTTGGACAATGGTATTTATTATCATTTCCGAATTAATATTAACCCAATTAATATTAAGCTAATGATTGAGGTAAAAAATCTTAAAAAAAAGTTTTGATGATGTTGAAGTACTTAAAGGAATTTCAACTTCTTTTGATAAAGGGAAAGTAAATCTGATTATCGGGCAAAGTGGATCGGGAAAAACAGTATTTCTTAAGAGTTTACTAAATGTATATCAGCCTTCCTCAGGTGAAATTCTTTTTGATGGTAAAGACATCAATACAATGACCCGTGAAGAAAAGCAGCACCTGCGATCGGAAATCGGAACGGTATTCCAGGGAAGCGCTTTGTTTGACTCTCTGACAGTGGAGGAAAACATTATGTTTCCTCTTGATATGTTTACCAATTTAAGTTTCAGGGAAAAGAAAAAAAGAGTTTTTGAAGTTATTGGAAGAGTACATCTCGATAAAGCCAACAAAAAATTTCCATCCGAAATTTCCGGAGGAATGCAAAAACGGGTGGCCATTGCAAGAGCCATTGTGAACAATCCTAAATACTTGTTTTGTGATGAGCCAAATTCAGGACTGGATCCCTATACATCCAATGTAATAGATGATCTACTTCTCGAAATAACAAAAGAATATAACACAACAACGATCATTAATACACACGATATGAACTCCGTAATGACGATAGGTGAAAAGATTGTCTATCTGAGATTAGGAATCAAAGAGTGGGAAGGAAATAAAGACATTCTGATTACAGCAGGCAATAAAAATCTTATTGACTTCGTTTATTCTTCAGAGCTATTTAAAGAATTGAGAGTGTATTTACTTGAAAATAATAAAACTATTGATAATACGATCACAAAACTAGACGAAAATGAAACAAATATTTAGTATAGCGCTATTAAGCCTTTCGATGTTTGCTTCTGCACAGATTTCTCTTGCAGGTAAGGCAAACTTAATTTTTCCAACAGGATCTCCATCGTGGAAAAATATCTCCAATACGGCAAGTGCGGCAATAGACAATAAGGGAAAGAATAATGTAGGATTTAATATTGGACTTTCATTAAAAGCTAACCTTCCGATGGCATTTTTCCTGATGCCGGAATTGTATTACACCACCTTTAAAAATGAATTCACGGATCCTGTTTCCAATACTACATTCGATGTTAAAAACAACCGTATCGATTTACCGGTACTTGTAGGTCATAAAGTATTAGGGGATATGCTGGGTGTATTCATTGGACCTGTTGCCAGCTATAACCTGGCTAAGGAGGATACATTTAATGATTTTAAAGAAAATGCAAGAGATAATTTTACTGTAGGATACCAGTTCGGAGCTCAGCTTGAAATTAAAAAACTTCTTATCAACGCAAGATATGAAGGTGCATTTAGTAAAGATCAAAGAAATTTTGTAAACAGAGTATCTGGTGAAGAAATCAGATATGATAATCGCCCTAATCTCTTTATGGTAGGTTTGGGTTATAAATTTTAACCGAAAGAAAATAACAACTATTAAAAAATCCTCAGGTATTATACCTGAGGATTTTTATTTTGGTTTTCTAATTCTGTTTGTCGTTTTGCAATTTCCACAGCTTGTTTTTCCAACTCTTCTTTCTCTTTCTGTAGCTGCTTAAATTCCCTTCTTCTTTGCTCTTCTTTAATAGCAGATCCTTTACTCAGATAGCCTACCATTCCACCTATGATAAGCCCGATCCCAATTCCCCCCCATAATTCCCATAATATGAGAAAGCTTGATCTGTTCAACAGCAAAGTCTGTTGTTAAATAAAAAAGTAAAGCTGATACTGCTAAAAGTATAAGGCCTGTAATTGATATACTTTTCATAATGTTGTGTTTTTGGTGATTTAGTCTTTACTAATGTAGTGAAATTTTAGCAAAGCTGAATTTGATTAAATTTTCCCACCTGCATTTTTGTAATATTCCAATGCTTTTGGTAAATCTTTTTGAATATCTGATATTCTCGTTCCCGGACTTGGGTGAGTAGAAAGAAACTCCGGCTGTCTGCTTCCAGAAGATGCAGCTTCCATTCTGTTCCAGAAAGGAATTGCCTCCCTTGGATCATATCCGGCCATAGACATCAGATACAATCCCATCTGATCAGCTTCCGACTCCTGATTTCTTCCATATTTTAACAAAGCAACCTGCGAACCAATCGGATATACTTTCTGGAAAATATTAGCCCATTGGGAATTAGAAATAGTTCCGCCTAATATAGTCCCGCCGTATTGCGCTACCATTGCCTGGGAAATTCTTTCATTTCCATGTCCTGCCAAAGCATGAGAAACCTCATGGCCTAAAACTACTGCCAGTCCGTTATCATTTTTAGTTACCGGTAATATTCCTGTATATACAGCTACCTTTCCACCAGGCATACACCAGGCGTTTAATTCATTACTCTGAAGAAGGTTAAACTCCCAGCTATAGTTTGCCAGATCTGCAGATCTTCCGATACTCTGATAGTATCTTTCAGCAGCTCCTTTTATTCTTGTTCCTACGTTTACCACTCTTTTAGCATCTGCCGTCCCTGATATAATCTTTGATTTGGACAATGTTGTTCTATACTCCTGAGATGACATCGTTAATATTTCAGAATTATTTGCCAACTGCAACGAAGATCTACCCGTAATAGGGTTCGTGGTACAAGCTACAACTGATAAAGCAATTGCTCCTATTCCTAATAGATAAGTTAATTTCATAGTTTAAGTGTTAATAATTCAACTTTAACAATTATTATTCCAAAAAGTTTTACAACCCATATATTTGCATACATTTTGCTATTTAAATTTAATAATTATTAAGGTCATGAAAAAATATATTTCACTTATATATATTTTGGGATTTATCTTCTTTTTTCAAAGTTGTGCTTCTCAAAATACCGGCGATTCTAAAACTACAGATTCGCTGATTAATTCGCAGGAATTTACGTTCCACGCAGAACGGGCAAACCCTACCAACTATGATGTTATCAACATTATGAATTCCATGCCCAACTCAACATCGACAAGAATTCTTCAGCTTAACGGCAACTACACGGTAGAGCTGAGAAAAAACAAGTTAGAAGTTACCCTTCCTTATTTCGGAAGACTATTTAACCCCACTTATGGTAATACCAGCAGCAACAGCTACAGGTTCACTTCGAAAGATTATACGGTGAATAAATCCCAGAATAAAAAAGGAAACTGGATTGTAAGAGTTAAGCCTAATGATGTAAACAATGTAGACGAGATCATTATTGAGGTTTATAAAAACGGAAAAGCATTTACTTCTGTACGAAGTAATGACAGACAGCCTATATCATATGATGGATTTGTTTCTAAGAACGAGCCTGAACCCGCTCCTTAATCTTCACGGGTCCCGTTAGATAAAAATCTTTCTACAAACAATTTAGCTTCAGTACTTGGGTTGGAAACCATTGCTGAAGCATTTTTTTTTATGATGCAAATAAGCTTCTTCTACGGAATCACTCTTCTTCATCATGGCTAAAATATATTCCTGAACCCAATATTCAAAACGTTTTTCAGCCTGTTGAACTCTGATTTCATCAAATGTTCCGGCCTTCTTTTTAAGATCAATAAATTCAGCTAATGTATCGTAGATTTCACCCAGTCCTTCATTATGAAGTGCAGAACCTAATAAAATAGGAACTTTCCAGCCTTTTTCTTTTGGGGGAATAAAATCGAGCGCCCTTTTTAATTCAAGTTTGGTGGTTTTGGCTTTTTGTAAATTACTTTCTTCAACTTTGTTAATAAAAATAATATCTACCATCTCCATGATCCCTCTTTTAATTCCCTGAAGCTCATCTCCTCCACCAATAATCTTAAGAAACAGGAATACGTCTGTAATATCGGCAACCAGAACTTCAGATTGTCCTACCCCTACAGTTTCAATAAGGATATAATCATATCCTGCAGCTTCACAGATCATCATGGTTTCAAAGGTTGTATTGGCAACACCTCCTAAAAACCCGGAACTCGGGGAAGGCCTGATAAAAGCGTTTTCTTCTTTTGCCAGCTCTTCCATCCTTGTTTTATCTCCAAGAATGCTTCCTTTGTTGATTGCCGAACTCGGGTCAATTGCAAGAACTGCCACTTTTTTATCATGAGCAATAGCCAGTCGTCCAAAATTTTCAATGAAAGTAGATTTTCCTGCCCCCGGAACTCCAGTAATTCCGATCCGTATGGAATTTCCCGTAAATGGCATAATTGCCTTTAGTAATTCGTCTGCCTGGAGGCGATGTTCGGCTTTTTTGCTTTCAACTAAAGTAATAGCTTTTGCGATCAGACGTTTATTTCCTGATCGTATTCCTTCCACCAAGTCTTCTGTTGAAAATTTCATTAGGTCAAAAATATAAAAATAAGCATCAAACTACCTCATAAAGCTCTTTTAATTTTATTTCTTCTAAATTAAAACTACACCTGATTTTATCAATAGCATAAGGAATTTGCTACATTTGTTATCAATCAAATATAAGAAACAATGAAAAAAATAATCGCTATAGCATTTTTTACTGCTGTTCTGGTATCATCATGCACCTCAAAATCATCAACGGCAACTTCAGCTATAGGCCCTGCAGTATCTACTGCTGAACAAATCGCTCAGGGAAAGACCATTTTTGAAAGCTCTTGTACGAGATGTCATAAACTACCGGATCCCACATCACATAATCCGGTTCAATGGGTAGGAATTATGAACTCTATGGCTCCAAAAGCAAAACTCACTGACGAGCAGCATCAATGGGTATATGATTATATTGTTTCTGTAAAAAAAATAATCATATCTAAAAATATTACAATGAAAAAGTTAGTTTTAAGTATTGTTTTAGGATCTGCATTTATGGTTTCGTGCGGACCGAAAAGTGTAGCAGTAACAGGACCGAAATATACAGCTTCTGAACAACTGACTCAGGGAAAAACCATTTTTGAAAATTCCTGCAACAAATGCCATCAATTACCGGATCCTGCAAAACACGACGACCAGGGATGGATCAAAACGTTAAGCAGAATGGCTCCAAAAGCTAAACTGACTGATGATCAGCATCAAATGGTGTATGATTATCTGATTTCTGTAAATAAAAAATAAGCTTTCAAATGAAAGCTTATTTTTTTAACTCTATTCCCAATCCAGGTTTCTCCGATAAAATTATGATACCCTTTTCTACAAAGTTCCCAGTAGCATAATCATTGGAGATCAGATTTGCCCCGTCGAGATCAACGTAATCGACAAGTCCGGTTAAAACACACCCTGCAGAAATCCCAACTGTAGATTCTGTCATGCATCCTATCATTACTTTGTAACATGAACTTCTGGCTTTTCTTATCATTTCTAAAGCAGGGGTCAAACCTCCGCATTTCATTAATTTGATATTGACACTTCTATAATAAGGTATTAAAGCTTCTAAAGAATCCATCTCCTGACAGTCCTCGTCTGCCATCCAGTTAGCATAAGCATTTTTTTTCTAAAACCTGATAATGGCCGACTGGTCTCGGCTGCTCAAGGTATGTGAATTTTTGCACATCGGAATTTCCCTGAAGCCATAAACAATCATCATCCGTAAAGCTGGCATTCGAATCCAGAGCGATATTCCTGTCCAATTGTAAAAGTCTGGTTACACCATCCTTTTGTAAACCACTGCATTTCACCTTAAACTTATTCCAGATGCTTTTTTCGATTTTTTCGATTTGCTCACCTATAGTTCCTACAGATATAGTAATGGAACTATCCACTAATTTTTTTGAAGAAAGATCATTGAGCTCCATAAAACTCTTATTTTCAAGTTTTCCGAAAAGGTCCCAATAGGCGCAATCTAAGGCAGATTTTAAAAAGGGGTGTAAATCTGAAAAAGAAAGAAATTGATAAAATTCTTTTGGGTGTTCAATTTTTCGTGCTTCAATTCCGGAACGGATTTCATTTAATTTTGAAACCAACATGGTCAGATTAATCTTATAATAATCAATGGCAACACACTCTCCATATCCTTTACAATTATGGTGAGATAATTCGATAAGCAAACTTTCTCTGGTGTTATAATTACCATAAGCTATTGAGAAAGTTTCTTTTAATCGAAGGGATTTGATTTCAAAACGCAGTTCCATACATTAAAGCTACAAAAAAAGCTGTCTCAAAAGATCAACAATACTCTCCAATCTCCAGAATGACAAAGCCATCAGACAGAATTTCGAAAGTAAAAGTGTTCTTGAAACAACCTTATTCTAATCTTAACAATTGTTTTTTACTTTACAATTAACTTTTCAATTTGACTTTTAAGTCCTTGTTTAATATGAACCATATATACTCCTTTAGGAAAACTTTTTGTAGAAATGGCTTTTTTAGATTCTGGCATTCTTGAATCAGTAATCACCACTTTTCCCGACATATCAAATACTCTTATTTCTACTTCATCTTTTGATTTACTTATATTTCCAACAAAGAACTCATCATAAGTAGGATTAGGGAATATAATAAATTGATTATTGGCAAGGTTACTTTCCTTAGTTGCAAGCACACTATCACAGTCCGATGGAATAGTAAAATCTTCTACTTGATCAGTTCCCACCGTTTTACTTCCCGCAGAAGCATTTACTCCTAATCCTCTTTTGGCAAATGCTTTCCAAATCATACATTTATCTTCTCCTCCATTTCCTATAGCATCAGCTTGAAGAATAGCATCTCTACCATCAATAAAGGTTGGACTACATGGTTGCAGCTTAAGCCCATCAACCACAATCTGTAATGCTTTTGCATTACCGGATGTTGGGTTTGCCAATACATCACTATTATATCCATACTTTTCAACATACTTCCAGGTAAGATCCCAGAGCATGGTAGCCCAAATAAATCCTACACCATGAGGAACTACAGCAGTATTGGTACTATTATATGTATACCCGTTTACAGAAAAATCCGGAGAATACTTAGCCGGTCTGATCCCAACTCCTGTAACTGGCTGCCCTTTCGGATAAGTTCCTACACCTCTTGCTAAGGATGATGTGTCACCTGGTCTTGTAGTCAGCATCAAGGCAAAGTAGTCTGACCATCCTTCCCCCATTTGTTCAATGGTATTAGTTGTCGATAGACAACTGTATCCCTGACCGGTTAATCTATTTGAAATACCATGACCGTATTCATGAGCAATAATTCCGTTATCAAAACTCGAATGTTTAAATCCATCATAATCAAAGTCCAATGTGGCATTAATAGCATTGCCATTGTTAAGCTCTCCAACCAGAAAAAGCCCCTCTGTTTTCCCAATGTTTATAGAAGGAATATTGACTTGAGATCCATAGGATCCAGCACCCATGCTTGTGGGAGTATCATTAGAAGGTCTATAGACTATTACACCAACAGCACCTGCATTCTGAGCATTCAATACTTTGAGACCATACTCACAACTTGTACTTGTTACAATTGCAATTTTGTTTGTAAGACTACCCGGCGCTGGCGCTGTACATGCATCTGTAGGTGATGAAACAATGAGGTCTCCTGTCACTGGCGGGCCAAAAACCGGTCCAAATCCTGCTCCACCTGTTAATACTTTTGGTCTGCTAGTAATTGATGCAGGAGTGTTGTATTGATACCTTATGATAGGATCATCAGGAGTCTGTGTTCTATCATAAAGATACATCTGCATTCTTGGCGCTAAAACCTGGGGCTGCCCTCCAACAACCCTTTCATAACCTGAACTAAAATTAGCATTGTTAAGTCCACTTCCATCAAAAGCCTCTGCTCTCACGGCATCATTCCCTATTCCACCATTATTAAAGTTATTCGTCTGAAAGTTTCTCGCCGTTTCTGTGAATCCGAATTTATAAAATATATCATGCATTTTATTGTTCATATAAAACAAATTGGTGATAGCAGCGTCTTTGTAGGCAAAAGGATCATCATACCTTCCATCTGCAAAAGGAAAATCGAAATTAAGCGTGCTTCCTCCATCTGGTGAATATCCTGGAACATTGGCATTATTTTGATCTGAATAGGCATAAACATTGTTTCCTCTCGTGTTTGTGTAATTATTTGTCCCATCCGAATGCCATCCCTCGGGAGATGCTTGTACATCCCATGGATTATTAATAGTTGAACGAGAACCAAATGTGGGAGCTTCCAGAGGTAAAGGAAAAATATTATAGGAAGCATTGGAAGGAGGAAACAAGCTATTAACCAACTTTGTATTTGGGATTTTATTAGCCACTCCTTGAAGCATTTGTACATTATTCATCTTTTCAGTTGCCTCCAATCCGTTAGAGGCTTCGTGCGGATGGATATTCCGTTCAAAACTACAATCAAGTGTCAGGTTATCCTTACTAAGTATTTCTCCACTACTCGCATTGGCAATTACATGCCAAACATCTGACGTATTTTTATCTGAAACAAATAACTCTTTAGATAAAATATATAATCCATTTTTCTCAAAATATACATCTGTCAAATAATCTATGTTTGCGATTTCGCGTAATCCCAATTGCTGCTTGAGAAACTCCTTTGAAAGGCTTTTCAAAACTTTTGGCTGATTAGCAATAACAATATTTCTACTAAAGGTATTTTTTTCGGAAATGATCTTATCATTTTTTATAATGACTTTGCCTAAAGCATTATAAACCCTAAGTCCATTGTAAGTTTGTTGAACATCCAAAATATTAGCGTTCAAACTTTTGGAAGAATCATTATTTAAAATCTCAATCCCAACCTGGCTATTATTACCGCTCTTTAAATTTAGCTGTCCATTTCTTTTGTAAAAATCATGAATGATATTTTCAGAATTCTGAGCGTTCATTTTATCAAAACAAAAAAGCATCACCACAGACACAGGCAATAAAAATAATTTTTTACTCATAAATATAATTTTTAAGCAATAAATATACAATTTTTACAGAATATCCTTAATGAAAACTACTGCTTTTAATCAAAAAAATACTCTTATGTTCAAATTCTTTATTTTTTCGGCATTTTTGATTTAATAAATTTAACCCGTTCTTCAAGAATATCAATCATTTCCTTATTATAGCTGTATTTTCTGGCTTCTTTTAATGGTTTCAAAGCTTTCCTATATTCCAATCTGATCTCAAACAATAAAGATTTATGAATTAATATTCTGGACTTATCAATCCCTTTGATCTTTAAAGCGTACTCAATCAATTTTTCTGCCTCATCAAGATCTTCATTATCTAAAAGACATTTAATATAATATTGGGGAGTATTAAGATTTGAAACATTATGAAACATTGCCTCTGCAAAATATAATTTTGCTTTTTCATAATCTGTTAACATTTCACTGTATATTCTCCCCATCAGGCAAAGGCTGTCGGCGTCTTCCGGATCGTAGGATAAAGCATAGTTTAGAGCTTCCAGACAAGAAGGAAGACTGTATGGATAGTTATCCAATGCTTCAAAATAATATTTATTTTTAGTTAAGGTCATTTTTTAAATTTTTAAGTTCATTCTTAAGACTGCTCCTTGTTTTTTTTAAAGGATTTATCTTTATAATTATGTTTAAAATCCGTCCCTGAAAAAGTACGGATAGGATTTCCCCTTTGTACCTGCAGATAATGGGTCCAGGTTTCCTGCATCCTATTGGCCATTTGTTGAATATTTAATTCCATTACTTTTTCCTTTAATCTCATAACAGAAAGTTTTTTATTCTCCAACTGCGACCTTGAATCCTGTGCAAAAACACTTATTCCTGTCGGAATATGGGTAGCCCTTACCGCAGTATTTACCTTATTGACATTTTGCCCTCCGCTTCCCTGGCTTCTTGTCGTTTGGAACTGAATATCCTTTTCGCTAAAACCCACCTCGTGAGTGTTTTCAATTTCAAAGATTCCAATAAACCAGTTGCTCCGTTTATGCAGTTTTCTAAAGGTACTTCTTCCGCTCCAACAGATACTTCCCAACCAGTTTTTTAAAAATCCGGATGTATCCTTTCCTTTTAAAAGAAGGGTAACCGATTTTAGGGTCAGATTTTCATCCCCGTTTTCTCTGTGGATGATTTCGTATTGTATTTTTTCCTGTTTTATTTCTTCAAGGAATACTTTCAAAACTTTAGCAACTACCCATTGGCATTCTAAAGGTCCTCTTCCCGAAGTGATTTGTATAAGTTTGTCCATTTTATTTTGGTATTTCACTTAATCTTGGGTGCCCCACTGGATCAATTCCTTTTTCCAACAAATCCCTGGCGGTTATCACTGCCCAGCATTTGTCACTGGAATGAATATTTCTGTAAAAAGTAAGCAACACTTCAGGCTTTACAACCGTAAATCCATTGGCTAATATGGTTTCCAGGTCATCCCTTTCAAAAAAATCGATGGTAATTCTATGGAACTTCCCGCTTTCCAATTCTATTGTTTTTTCATATCTCCTAAAATTTTCCTCACTTGGCAGATGGTCATATCGCGTCCATACCTTCTGAAAGCCTTCTTTCACAAGCAGCATTACCACATCCGCAACATCTTCTTTCTTTACAAAAACATCAATATCCTTATGATCATGGGCGTGTTTATACTCTGTATGTCCTTTTTCAGACATAAAGTGCCAGGCCCAGCCTCCCGATAAAATGATTTTATTTTTTAATTTTTCTAAAATTTCAAGTCCGTATTGAATTCTAAATTCCGGCCAGACTTCGCCGTATCTTTTTATATTATGTGGTGCTCCCATTTCTCTTTTTTTAATTAAAAATTGATGGTTAATAGTTGCCAGCTAAATTTCTTAACTGACAACTAAAAACTATCATTTGATTATTTATCCATTCTCACGATCCGTGGTTGAAATGTTCCCAGAATATCCACCAATCCACTTTGTGCGTTCATGACCTCATTGATGTCTTTATATGCCATAGGAGCTTCTTCTGCATTTCCACCCATAAGCACAACATTCTTTAGCTTGAGCTCTTTTTTAATATCATTCTGGGTGAACATATTCCTGCACTCTCCTCTGGAATACGCTCTTCCTGCACCATGAGAAGCAGAATTGAGCGCATCAGGGTTTCCTTTTCCACGAACAATAAATCCCTTTGCTGTCATAGATCCGGGAATCATCCCCAGCTCATTTTCATTGGCAGGAGTAGCCCCTTTTCTGTGGACAATTACCTCTTTTCCATTATGAATTTCCTTCCATGCAAAATTATGGTGGTTCTCAATTCTTGCTTTCACTCTTCCTCCTACGGCTTTTACAAGCCTTCTATGAATATCATCATGGCATGCTGAAGCATAATCCCCTGCAAGGTTCATTGCTGTCCAGTATTCAAGTCCCATATGGGTATTCAGATCCAGCCATGCAAAATTTTGAGCTTCTTTAGGTAAAGGACATTGCTCTATCGCAACCCTTGAATAATACTGTGCTATCTCCGCTCCCAATCCACGCGAACCGCTGTGTGAAAGAATACCCAGATATCTTCCTTTTGGCAGACCTATCTGTACTTCTTCCTCTGTAATTTCAACCTCCCCAAATTCTACAAAATGATTTCCCCCGCCAGAAGATCCCATTTGCTTGATTGCTTTTCCTTTTAATCTCCTTAAAATAGGAATTAAATCAAATGTATCACGATCAAAGATCTCATGTTCAATATGTGATTTATGGGTTTCATACATCCCGAATTTGGTATGTTCAGCCAACGCTTTTTCATATTTATCTTTAGCGCCGTCCAGATATGAAATAGGTGTATCCAAAATACTAAGGCTCATTCTACAGCCAATATCCATTCCCACTCCATAAGGAATCACTGCGTTTTCAACGGCAAGCACTCCTCCTATGGGAAGTCCGTAACCACTATGTGCATCAGGCATCAGGGCTCCCTGAGTTGCTATTGGTAATTTTAAAGCAGTATATAACTGATTCTTTGCTTCTTCAGAAATATGGTTACCAAATATCTGAAATGATGCTCTTTGTGTATTCAGCATTCTCTTTTCTGTCTTTTTTGAAGAAAGTAAGGCCTCTGCAATTTGTCCGAAGGTCAAATCTTTCTCAAAGTTCTCCGGATGAAGCATAATTTCTTTTAAAAGTGCTTTAACATAATGGATATTCTTTGTTGCAAAATTTCTTTTCATGACTTCCAAAGCTATATTGACACTTTGATTATTTGGATAGCCTAATTTTAATATATCTTTTCCTTTAAGTTTTAAATTTCCCATTGTTTTAAATTTAGTTATGAGATGCCAGATACTGAGTCATAGACTTCTAAGCATACAGACACCATTCAACTATTATTTTAGTTGATTTGTAATAACATCATAACCAGACAGAGATTTTTCTTCCGTCTGAATGATCCTATTGTAGCCTTTCCAGTAAAACGGATTGAATAAAAATTTCTATGTATTAATGAAATTTCATTTCTCCTGAATTATTTGGAAGACAAAAAAATGATTAAAAGATTTCGGGGAAACTTAGGTTTCAAATATTGCGCAATAAAAAACCCGAAATCTATACGACTTCGGGTTCTGATATTTCAATATACTATTGTTCTATGAGTGTACCAAACCACGAAGCCTTACCACCATAAGGGGCAATCCAACTGTAGAATTCTTTTGAAATTTGAACATTTGCTTCGTTGTTTTTAAATGGTTAAACTTTATTTTCAGGTGCAAATATATACAATTTTCTGAAAAGTAATCATTTAATTATAAATTTTTGAAAAATAAAAAGCTTCAACAGGTTTCCTGTTGAAGCTTTTTATCTGCATGTATTACTTTAATCTTTAGAGCCGAAAGTATCCATTCTTGCATCCATGCCTCTACTGTTAGGACGGTATACTCTTTCCGGGTCCAGAAAATAAACGTTGTGTTTTGCTTTAGCAATGATCCCTTTATAAACGTCTTCCGGTAAACCTGCAGTATCTTTATCTGTTGATTGATTCGTATTCTGTGCTTCTTTTTTAACTTCTATAGCACCACTTTCATTTAAAATGACCTTTGCTTTTCTGGCATCCTCTATATTTTCCGTATAGACGATTATATTAATTTTACCTATACTTCCTTCTCTATAAGCTGTAAGCAGCTCTATTTCATTTACAAAAATATGGTCCCAAAAACTTTTTGTCTTCTCATCTTCTTCGTAATCATCTGCCGATGTTCCGTTTTCTAATTTTGATTTTGAAACAATGATATCCGCTTCTTTAAATCCTTGATTCTGTAGTTCTTTTTTTTATTCCTTCTACATCTGCATTAGCAGGGAATATTGAAATTACTGTATAAGCCATATCTAAATTTTTCACTTAAAAGTGCAAAAACCATACAACAATGGCCAATATTAAAATATTTAACTTTTGTTTAGAAACTTATCCAGGATCTCTACAGCGCATTTAGGAAGATTGGTTCCGGGGCCGAAAATAAAGTCTGCACCGTTTGCGTAAAGAAATTCATAATCCTGCTGAGGAATAACCCCACCTACTACAATCGTTACATCATCTGCCCCTAATTTTTTTAATTCTTCCACGACCTGTGGAACGAGAGTTTTATGACCCGCTGCGAGAGAAGACACTCCTAAAATATGAATATCATTCTCTACAGCTTGTTTTGCTACTTCTTCCGGAGTCTGAAATAAAGGAGCTACATCCACATCAAATCCCATATCGGCAAATGCTGTTGCCACTACCTTAGCACCACGATCGTGTCCATCCTGTCCCATTTTGGCAACCATTAATCTTGGGCGACGTCCTTCTTCTTCCTCAAATTTTTGAGTGAGATGAAGGGCTTTTTCGAAATATTCATTTTTACTCGCATTCATTGCATATACTCCTGAAATTGTTCTGATATTGGCTTTGTATCTTCCAAAGCTCTCTTCCATCGCATCACTCATTTCACCAAGTGTCACTCTTCTTCTTGCCGCTTCAATACATAAAGCTAAAAGGTTTCCTTTACCTGTTTTTGCACTCTCTCTGATCTCATTTAAGATCTCTTCAACAGCTTCTCCATTTCTTGTTTGCTTAATGGAATCCAGTCTTTCTATCTGTTTTCTGCGAACTTCCGTATTATCGATATCAAGGATCTCAATAGGCTCTTGTTTCAGAGCCGATTTAAATGAATTGACACCAATGATAAATTCCTCACCGCTATCTATTTTTGCCTGCTTTCTGGCTGCCGCTTCCTCAATTCTCATTTTAGGAATTCCTGCTTCAATTGCTTTCGTCATTCCTCCTTCCTGTTCCACCTCATCGATATACCTCATTGCCTCCTCAATCATCTGCTGGGTAAGACTTTCCACCAGATTGCTTCCCCCCCATCGGATCCACCACATCACAAATTCCACTTTCCTGCTGTAAAATAATTTGGGTATTTCTGGCAATTTTTGCTGAATAATCTGTAGGTAAAGCAATCGCTTCATCCAATGCGTTGGTATGTAAGGATTGTGTTCCTCCTAATGCTGAAGATAATGCTTCAATAGCAGTCCGGGTAATATTATTAAAAGGTTCCTGCTCTGTAAGTGACCATCCTGATGTTTGAGAATGGGTTCTCAGCGCTAAAGATTTTGGATTCTGAGGGTTGAACTGTTTCAAAAGATTAGCCCAGATGTATCTTGCAGCACGCATTTTAGCTATTTCCATAAAATGGTTCATGCCTATTGCCCAGAAAAAAGAAAGTCTTGGGGCAAAATCATCCACATTCATTCCCGCTTTAATTCCTGTCCTTACATATTCCAAACCATCTGCCAATGTATATGCCATTTCAAGAACAGGGGTTGCTCCCGCTTCCTGCATATGATAACCAGAAATCGAAATAGAATTGAATTTGGGAATGTATTTAGATGTATATTCAAAGATATCCGCAATGATCTTCATGGAAGGGGTAGGCGGATAAATATACGTATTTCTTACCATGAACTCTTTCAGAATATCATTCTGAATGGTTCCTGAGAGCTGATCCTGTTGAACACCTTGTTCTTCTGCGGCAACAATATAGAACGATAAGATTGGTAAGACCGCACCGTTCATCGTCATGGAAACCGAAATCTGATCCAGAGGGATTTCATTGAATAAAATCTTCATATCCTCAACGGAATCAATGGCAACCCCGGCTTTCCCAACATCTCCCACAACTCTTGCATGATTGGAATCATATCCTCTGTGGGTGGCAAGATCAAATGCTACAGACAATCCTTTTTGCCCTGCTGCCAGGTTTCTTCTATAGAATGCGTTAGACTCTTCAGCGGTAGAAAATCCGGCATACTGACGTATTGTCCAAGGTTTTTGAACATACATCGTTGAATACGGTCCTCTTAAATAAGGTGAAATTCCGGGAGATGTCTCTGTAAGAGCTTTATCTTTAACATCTTCATGGGTGTAGGATGATTTTAATTCTAACCCATCCTTTTCGAAATTATAAATCTCACCTTCTTTAGGCAAAATATCCAGATTCAGTTTTCTTACAGAAATTGTCTTTCGCATTTCAATAATTTTATCCCCGTAAAGTTAATTTTTTTGAATGAAACATGAAACTACAGTTAAACACCTGTTATTAAAACCAATAGCTAAATAAAAAGCCGGACAATTGTCCGGCTCCGATCTAATTTTTAACTTTATTATTTCTTAATCAGCTTTGTACTGTATGTTTTAGTTTCACCGGTAATGGTAATAACATACATTCCTTTAATAAGTGAAGCTACATTAATTCTTTGACCTTCCAGTTTACCGCTTTGTACTAGTCTTCCTTCAGCGCTGTAGATCTTATAATCTGCTTTTCCTTTAAGATTTTTAACTTCAACAAAGGTATCGGCAGGATTTGGATAAATCTCAATTTCAGATTTTGTTCCTTTTACTTCATCCACAGCAAGTGCTCCTGTAATTTTTACAGAAAAGTCTCTAAAAGAACCCGTTGAAATTACTCCACCGCCACCTACCGGAATAGAGGAAGTACCACATGGCCCAGTGGCAGGATTAAAGAAAGTACTTGCCACTCTCATTCTTAATGTTTTGTCACCTGAGTAGGCAGTTGCAGGTACCGTAAATACAATCGTCCCATCATGGAAATTAAGATCATTTGCAGCATTATAAACAGGAACGGCACCACTAGATCCTATCTTTTCTGAGGCTTCAAAAGTACCATTTCTATTATAATCAATCCATATTTCTAACCAGTCATTATAAGTTCCAAGACCATGACCTAAATTTCTAAATGAAATAGTATATTGAGTACCTTTTGTTAAGTTGATTAATTTACTGGCATCTTCACTAAAATCCAAATAGGTTCTAGCTGCAGTATTCAAGTTACCTGAGAAATAATTAACATTAGCCAGATTTAATTGAATAAGCCCGCTGTAGTAGGGTGCAAGAAGATTATTCCCTCCTGTAGTCATCAAACAGTAGTCAACTCCTGTTCTTAAACCTTTCGTTTTGAAAGTATAATTCGTAGAGAATGTTCCAGGTACATTGTTTACTACAGCTGCAACTTGGGTTTCATAACTGGTTTCGTCTTCAAGACCTGTTAAAGAAACAGAATTAGTATTACTTACCGCATTAGCCCAATTTACTTCACCAACTTTTCTATAGTTAATAGAATAAGTATTAGCTCCGGGAACACTGTTCCAAGAAACTCTTGCCGTGGTCTTTAAAATTTCAGAAGGCAGTACGAAAACTCCTGTAGGTGCATTAGTCGTTGATGTAGGTGCTGTTCCAATAGTAACCTGAGGAGACACCGCATAAAATATATTTCCAATTGCTGATATTCTAAACTTAACAGCACCTGTTAAATTACTTGGCATTTGTGCGGAATAATTGCCTGTATTGGGAGTAGTAGCTACCAGATCAGTCCATGTATTTCCGTTATCGGTTGTATAATCTATTTTCACATTGGTAACATTATAAGGAGCTGCATTGGTATTAGCCACCTCCCATTGGATCGTGTTTGAAGCATTATTATATAATACCGAGGAAGCAGTTAATCCGTTAAATTTAAATGGTCCATCATTACCAACTGTTACACTAGTCTCAGAAGAAGATAACATTGGTCTTACAGTATTCTCATCTCTTACTGTCACTGCATAGTGTAAAGTTCTAGGCACATAAGGAACTGTTTCCCATGTTGCTTTATTGGTAAGAGTACCATTCATTACTAAAGGCAGACTTGGAAAATATCTTCTTCCACTTGCTGTTCCAAAGAAAGATCTTGCTAAGGATCCCTGAGTATTGTATCCCCATCCACTATCTCCTGAAATTGAAGCGAAGTCATCAACACTGTCATATTGTTCCCATGTATATTTCAATGGGTCATTTTGAGCATCTGTTGCTACTGCATCTAAATAATATGCTGTTCCTTTTGGAATGCTATAAGATGTAAGAGGAGAAATTACAGGTGGAGTATTCGTTGTAATATCTTGAGATATACCACAAGCAGCCGGCTTACCTTCAAGATTTGTTAGTATTTGATTGATTGAAGCATAGTGGAAATAAGCATCGGAATTCATTTGTACATTGTCCTGTGTAATTCCTGCATAACTCATAATCGTTGTTCCACCCCCAGGTTCTACATTCACTCCTGAACCTTCAGTGCTTTTTGAGAAAGTATGGTTTCCCCCTAACTGATGCCCCATTTCATGGGCAACATAGTCGATATCAAAAGTATCACCACTTGGATTTCCATTTGAAGGAGAAGTAAATCCGGAACCTTTACCTTCTGGCTCTGCAGTCGACGGATCTACACAAATACACCCAACACATCCTGCATTTCCCCCTCCTCCATCAGCTCCGAATAAGTGTCCAATATCATAATTAGCATTTCCTACATTGGCTGTTAAAGTATTTTGTAATTCTAAGTTCCAAGCTCCTGCCGATCCAGCAGCAGCATCAGAATATGGATCTGTAGCAGGGTTACTATAAACAATTGTTGGCAAATCCTGAACAATTAATTTAACTCCAAAATCTTTTTCAAATACTCCGTTTACACGAGTCATCGTCGTATTCATCTGTGCAACAGCACCAGGTACTCCGCCAAAATGCTGGGTATATTCACTTGTAACAGACAGTGCAAGCTTATATGTTCTATACTTTGTACTGGAAGGTCTACTTGTAATTCCTACACTAGAAAGCTTTTTTTTTTCCGTTACCCTCCAGCGTCTTTATATCTTTAAAGCTCTTTTCCTCACTTGTACATTCAAACCCATGATCTCCTTCAGTCCTCTTGGTTTTGTAAAAGACTCCATATGTCTGCTTATCTGTAGAAATAGGTTCTATAAATTGAAATACGCCATCCTTAATAATCATAGATTGCATTTCAGTCGGCGAGGTACTGAATCTTACATATTTGGAAGGATCATCAATACCTACCCCAACATATGAACCTAACTGATATCTATCTGCCAGAGATTTCTCCATAACAGGATTACTGTACACAGCAAACTTTTCAATTTTTCCCTCTACGGTAGGCAAATTAATAACAACAGGTTTGGCATTGTTTCCTGTTTCAACAGCATCTTTTAATAAATTTCTAAGCGAAGTTAAATCTACTTTATAAGCATATTTAACCTCTACTTCTTTTCGTAACTGGGAAGTCTTTTGAGATACGGATTCCCATCTTTGAGCATAACTACTGGTAAGTCCAGCAGCTAGTGCACAAATAAGTAGAACTTTCTTTTTCATAAATTACATTTATTTTAATAAAAACGTTAAGCATTTCAACAAAAATAAAAACAAAAAATACTAATAACACATCAAAAAAGTTAATAATCAACTAAAGCATCAATTTAACCCCTCCTTATACATTTGATATTAAAAAAATAAACCATAAATGCAAAAAAAATTAAATAATTACACATTTTTTCGCGCAAAAAAAACCGAAAGATTGATCTTTCGGTTTAACAATTTGTATATTTTATTAAAAAAAATTAATCAATTACAATTTAATTCCCATTTCAAACAAAGCAAAAGAAATTAAATCCGCATTTTCACCAATAACCTGTTCGGTCGATCTTCCGGCTCCATGTCCTGCATTTTTTTCAATTCTTAACAGGATTGGATTTTTACAGGCTTGTTTCTCCTGAAGTTCAGCACCGAATTTGAATGAATGCGCTGGAACAACCCTGTCATCATGATCACTTGTAATAATCATAGTCGACGGATAACAAGTTCCGGCCTTTACATTATGTACCGGTGAATAAGATTTTAGATAATCAAACATCTCTTTGTTATCTTCTGCTGTTCCATAGTCATAAGACCATCCGGCACCTGCCGTAAACTTATTATACCTCAACATGTCCAGAACACCTACTCCTGGAAATGCTACTCTAGCGAGATCAGGTCGCATGGTCATCGTAGCTCCAACCAGCAATCCTCCGTTTGACCTTCCAGAAAGCGCCATATACTCTTTCGAAGTATATTTTTTATTTTGCAGGTATTCTCCGGCAGCAATGAAATCCTCAAATACATTTTTCTTTTGCATTTTTGTTCCCGCATCATGCCATTTCTTACCATACTCCCCACCTCCACGGATATTCGGAACTGCATAAATTCCTCCATTCTCCATCCAGATCGCATTGACAACAGAGAATGATGGCTGTAAGCTGATATTAAAACCTCCGTAAGAATAAAGAATAGTAGGATTTTTACCGTCCAGCTTTACCCCTTTCTTGTAGTTGATCATCATAGGAATTTTCGTTCCATCTTTTGATGTATAAAATACC
Organism: Chryseobacterium proteolyticum; assembly: GCF_046591535.1. Taxonomy (NCBI): domain Bacteria; kingdom Pseudomonadati; phylum Bacteroidota; class Flavobacteriia; order Flavobacteriales; family Weeksellaceae; genus Chryseobacterium; species Chryseobacterium proteolyticum. The sequence continues at coordinate 99,984 of NZ_JBJLWK010000003.1, forward strand.
TGCTCAGATATGTAATCCTCAGGATTGAATTTTACCTTTGGTTTCTGGTAAACCTCTGATTTACCAGTATCAGCGTTAAACTTATAAGTTGTTCCCGGTGTAATATAGTTGGTAAAAGAAAAGTAAAGTTCTTTTTCATCTTCCTTTCCTCCGAAACCTGAAATATTTCCTTTTCCCGGAAGAACTATATCTCTTACAAGTTTACCCGTTTTATCATATTGCTTTACCTGATCAATGGCATCTACCATATATGTTGCAAAGAAATATCCTCCACCGGTAGAAATTCCCAATACATTTTCTGTCTGAGGAATGACATCGATCCAGTTTTCAGGAGAAGGGTTTTTAATGCTGGTTTTTACAAGACGCATATTTGGAGCGTCTTTATCCGTGAAAATAAACAGGTTATCTCCCTCCGTATCTACAATACCCGCACTAATGTCAAATCCTTTATTAATTTGTATGAAATCACCTCCATTTTTAAGATCCTTGATATATAATTCGTTCCCGCTTGTAGTATTAGCAGCTGATATGATAAGATATCTCTGATCTTCAGAAACATTTGCTCCGATATATCTCCTTGGTGTTTTATCCCCTCCGAAAATCAATTGATCAGAAGATTGTTTTGTTCCTAATTTGTGAAAGTATACTTTATGCTTATCGGTCATCCCTGAAAGAACGGTTCCCTCTTTAGGTTTATCGTAGCTGGAATAATAAAATCCTTCATCTCCTTGCCAGGAAATACCACTGAATTTAACATCCGTCAATGTATCATCGATTTGCTTCTTTGTGATAGCATCAATAATGATAATTTTATTCCAGTCACTTCCACCTTCAGAAATAGAATAAGCCGCTAAATTCCCTTTTTTATTAAATGAAAGCTGAGAAAGAGAAGTGGTTCCTTTTTCAGAAAACTTATTGGGGTCAAGGAATACTTCTGTAGTCTTCGTTTTATTATTTGTTCTGTATATCACGGATTGTGCCTGCAGCCCGTCATTTTTATTATAATAAGTAAAATCTCCTTCATTTGAAGGTGCAGAAATCTTTTCATAATTCCAGATATCCCTCAATTGATTTTTTACTTTTTCTCTAAAGGGTATTTTTGAAAGGTAATTCTGGCTGAAAGCAACTTCCTCATCCACCCATTTTTTAGTGGGCTGGGAGTCATTTTCCAAATCTCTGAAAGGATCCGCCACAGCAGTTCCGAAATAGGTATCAGTCTGATTACCTTTTAGGGCCTTAGGATAAGTCATTTTTTGTGAATAAAAAGATGCTGAAAATAAAACTCCAGCTGTTAATAAGATCGGTTTAAAATTCATTTCAAAGGATTTTATCAAAAATACATAATATCATCAAATAAAAAAAAACCTGTTATACAGGCTCAATATGATTAATATTTTACATTAAAACTTTCAAAATAAAATCGGTAAGGTTAGGGACAATCCGATCCGGGCTGTTTGTCAATTAAGACATCTCCCATTTGTTTCAAACCATACAATCTAATCGTTTGGAAAATACCGTTTTATAAAAATAATAGCTCTGTAAGCTTTCATAATATAGATTGGTGTTACGAATGAGACATTTAAAATAAAATAGCCTCTGAAAACAGAGGCTATTTTATTTATTTAATTTAAAAAATTTAATAATTATCTTCTTCTCCCTTCATTTTTTCTGCATTCTCAGCCATGATTACAGCATCAATCATTTCAGAGATATCCCCATTCATATAGGCATCCAGATTATACATCGATTTATTGATTCTATGATCTGTTACCCTACCCTGAGGATAATTATAGGTTTTAATTTTTGCTGAACGGTCTCCTGTAGATACCATCGTTTTTCTTTGTGCAGCGATATCTCCCTGAACTTCCTGCAGTTTGATGTCGTATAATTTTGCACGAAGCATTTCCATTGCTAATTCACGGTTAGCCAGCTGAGAACGTGCCTGTTGACATACCACCACAAGACCTGAAGGTTTGTGAGTCAACTGAACTTTTGTTTCAACCTTGTTTACGTTCTGACCCCCAGCTCCTCCGGAACGCGAAGTCTGCATTTCAATATCTGCAGGATTGATCTCCACATCTACTTCTTCAGCTTCAGGTAATACGGCAATAGTAATGGCCGAAGTATGTACTCTTCCCTGGGATTCAGTTTCAGGTACACGTTGTACACGGTGAACTCCGGATTCAAACTTCATGATTCCGTACACTCCTTCACCTTCCACTTTCATGATCAATTCCTTATAGCCTTTTGCAGCTTCATTAGAGTCTGTTACTTCATGTCTCCAACCTTTAGTTTTGAAATACATGGTATACATTCTGTAAATATCTTCCACAAAAATAGCTGCTTCATCACCCCCTGTTCCTGCACGCAATTCCACAATGATATTTTTATCATCTGCAGGATCCTTAGGAATCAGCAATACTTTCAATTCCTCTTCAAAAGCAGGAAGTTTTGCCTGAGCTTCTAATTTTTCTTCTTTAGCAAGATCTACCAGGTCTCTGTCTGAACCATCAGCAATAATTTCATCAGATTCTTCAATTGTATCTAATGCCGCTTTATATTGGTCGTACACTTTAACGATTTTTCCCAGATCGCTATATTCTTTGTTCAGAGAAGAATATCTTTTCTGATCAGAAATAACATCAGGCTGGATAATAAGGTCGGCAACCTCATTATATCGTTGTTTTATAGCTTCCAGTTTTGGAATTAATGACTTGGACATTATAGAAATTTTGTGGCTGCAAAGATATGAATTATTAATTCAATTTGAAACTCCTTTAGTTTCTGATTTATACCGTCTTTGGCCCCCTTATACATATTAACTTCTTTAAAGTACTAATTTGCACGATCAACAAAGTAAAAAAACTAAATAGTATACAATTGTACAAAAGAATCATTTAACATTCAAACTATTTAATGATGATCTTTTGTATCGCAATTCCCGACTCAGAATTCAGATGAACAAGATAAGTTCCTGCAGCATAATCCATTTTAAACTCATAAGTTCCACTCTCATTTTTGAGCGCGAATGATTCCAGCTTTTTACCTGTCATATCATACAATGCAATTACTCCATTCTTAGCCTTGTAATATTTTAGTTTTACTACTTTATTATGCACCGGATTCTCCATTACCTGAAGAGATAGTCTATTAGGTGCATTTTCATCCACAGTAGATAAATTGCCTGTATAATTCCCAAAAATCCTGAATTCTCCGGGTTGTAATACAATAGGAGCGGTAGTCGAGGTAATATTTGAAATAGTTTGATCCATTAAGTTCTGCCATTGACCTGTATATGGAAAATAAGGAATAACATTCTTCGTTGTTGTATTGTAATTCGCCAGAACTACTACATTTTTCATCCCGTTATTAAGAAGATTGTCATAAACAAATATCCTGGTTATCAATCCATCCGGATCATTAGAAAGGTTATTGGATTCTACTGTATAGGTTTTTGATTTAAACACGGGATATGTATTTCGAATGGTAATAATTTGCGCCCATGTATCATAGACCGCTTTTCTGTTTGGGTTGTTATCGTAACCTAATGTAAAGGCAATTGGCTTTTCGTCGGTTCTGCAACCATTATTAATGGTTCCGTCGGCACATCGGTTAATACTGAATTCATAACCAAGTTCTCCAAATTGCCAGATCATTTTCGGTCCCGGTATGGTAAAGAAGGTCGCTCCAAAAGCTTTCATCCTTTCAAGAGCCGTATCAAGATTTTTTACACTATAAGCACCGTTTATCGCGCCATATTCTAAATTTTTAAACATAAGTCTTTCTTCATCATGGCTTTCTCCATATCCTACAGCATTCATTTTGGTGAATCCGTGAAGCTGATGATTCATCCGGTCAAAATTGCTGTTTTCCTTATATCCCATTGTATTCTGGTTATAAGGCTCTGTTTGCTTATTCCAAAGCAGCACTCCTTTTCCTTCAGCAACTCTGTAGTTGGCCCATTGCTGTTCTTCTGCATCTGTTCCTAAATGTTCAAAAATCATATATGAATTAGGGTCAATTGCCCACTGTTTATCCGCATAGTACTTTAAAATATCTACCCTGTCCTGTTGATAAGCATTCGTGCATGTCTCATCATTTTCGGAACAATTTTGGGTAAATCCTTTGGTGAGATCCCAACGGAAACCATCAATTTTATATTCTGTCAACCATTGCTGCAAGGTCCGTTCAACATAATATCTCGTAGCTGAACTTGTGTGATTGAAGTCATTGAAAACATTGTAAGAATGTTTGGGAACCTGATTAAAATAGGGATTATTAGCTGCTACATCCCCATATCCATCCCCGTCAGGATCAATATTCCATAATCTTACGAGTGGAGACCTTCCCGTAGCATGGTTAAATGCCACATCTAAAATCACAGCAATCCCGTTTTGATGGCACAGATCTATAAATTCTTTAAATTTCTCCGGTGTCCCATAGGCTTTATCTAATGCATAATGAAAAGAGGTATTATATCCCCATGAAAGATTTCCTTCAAATTCCATAATAGGAAGAAGCTCAATTGCATTAATTTTTAAATTCTTCAAATAGGTAATCTTATTGATAAGAGATTGCCAGTTTTTTTCCTGTGTAAAATCTCTTAATAGCAACTCGTATACAATCAGATCTTCTTTATCTGGTCTCTGGAAATTGGTAACCTGCCAATTATAATTTGGCTGCCCTGTTTTAAACATAGAAACTTCAAAATTCTGTCCCGCAGGAAAGGGTGGCAAATTGGGATATGTGGATGACGGAATCCATTGGTCGTCGTAAGAAGACAAAATCTGCGGAGAAAAAGGATCTGCTACTTTTTTCAGGTCATTCGTTCTGTATTGAAAAGTATACAGCTGCTGCGGGGTAATCCCATCTAACTCAATCCAATATAAATCAGGGTTTGTAGTATCCCTTTTCATCAGGTAATTATCATTTACTGTCCAACTATTAAAACTTCCGATGACATGCACAAAGTTTTTATGGGGAGCATACAATGCTAAACCAACCTTTGTATTGTCGGTAGGATGATAATTAATACCTTGACGTATCCATGAAGGAATAGCCTGAGATATTACATTTCTTGGAATCTGTATTATGAATTTCGCATTTTTTGTCCCGGAATTATCTGTAGCAATGAGTTCCATATCAGCATCTGCAGATACCATATAGTTGTAAGAGTACGAAACAGAAGGAGTAGATGTTGAATTTACAACAACTCCATTAGCTTTTAATTGAAAATTAGCGGCGACGTTTGTTGTTGCTGATATAGAAACAGAACCTCCTGAAGGTACAGATGTCAAGCTATTTGGCAGCGGATTTGTCAGGGTGAGATTTAATACACCTACATTTACAAAAATATCCGGAGAAGTTTGATGGGTTCCCGCCTTGTCTTTTAATAGAAAACCAAATCTTCCGATTCCTGTTCTTCCAAAAAAAGTTGTTGGTGTAAAAGTCAGTGAATACGTATCTGTTGTTGCATTATAATTCAGTTTATTCTGATCATCAGAATTGTCCCAGCTCCCATTTGTAGGACAATTCTGACTATTCATATAGTTGGTATCCAGTGACCATGACCAAATATAAATCACGTGGTTACTAACGTTCCAGGCCGATTCATCAATCTGATCACCAGGAACTGTCAGTGTGATCTGATCTGTTTCGTTAAACTGTCCGGGAGTAATGGTATAGTTGATTTGTCCGAACACAAAAAAATTGATCAACAGCAATATAAAAAAGTAAAATTTCTTCATAAGGGTCTTTTTTCTATTTATATACTAAAATAGTTTAATTTCTTAAAAGCAATTTATTTTAAACAAAATAATACACAAAAATTACTAATTAATCATTCACAATTTAAAATGACCGCTTCACGATTAATAATGCCCGGTTGAAATAAGTAACAATGGTAAGGCTTTACGAATCGTCCTACTTTTGAATCAGAAATAAAAATCACTCCAAAAAATCAAAAATCTAAAGCTATGTTACAAAGATTCAAAATTCAAAATGTAATGGAAAAGCTGATTCTAAATGCCGTTTTTCTCATTCTTATTACAACGGGCTCGCTCCACGCACAGCAAACATCCGCTCATCCTCAGGATCAGGAAAGTTCGCTCGGAGTTTTAAAGCAGATTGATGCAGGTGTACTCAATATCGGGTATACTGAAGCCGGACCAGTCAATGGAACTCCTGTTATTCTTCTTCACGGATGGCCTTATGATATCCATAGTTACAATGAAGTAGTTCCGATTTTGTCACAAAAAGGATACAGAGTAATTACTCCTTATCTGAGAGGATTTGGAACGACCCGTTTTATCTCTCCAAATACAATGAGAAATGCCCAGCAATCTGCTGTTGCCCTGGATATCATTGCCTTGATGGATGCCCTTAAAATAAACAAAGCAGTAGTTGGAGGGTTCGACTGGGGAGCCCGGACAGCAGACATTATGGCTGCGTTATGGCCGGAACGAGTAAAAGCTCTTGTTTCTGTAAGCGGATATTTAGTCACAAATTTAGAAGCTAATAAAAATCCATTAACTCCGGAAGCTGAATATGGCTGGTGGTACCAATATTATTTTTCTACCGACAGAGGTGAAAAAGGATATGCTAAAAATGCATATGAATTCAATAAACTGATCTGGAAATCTGCTTCACCAAAATGGAATTTTGACACGGCAACCTTTGATCAGACAGCCGAATCCTTTAAAAATCCCGATCATACGGCAATTGTTATTCATAACTATCGTTGGAGGTTATCCCTGGCCAAAGGAGAGCCCAAATATGACAATCTTGAAAAACGTTTGGACAAACGCCCCGTTATTAATGTATCCACCATTACTATAGCAAGTGATTTTGATGGTCCCGCTGCAGATGGAAAAGCTTATGCCAAACAATTTACCGGTAAATATGTACATAAAATCCTCAATGGAATAGGCCATAATGTTCCGCAGGAAGCTCCGAAAGCTTTTGCTGAAGCTATTATTGAAGCAGATTCTATGGCAAATTAAATCAATCAAAAATTTAACCTAAAACAAAACCCGCAATGTACAATATAGTATACACTGCGGGTTTATTTAACTAAAAAATGAACTATCTTTTAAAATGTCATATATTGAATATGAATAAGTTTTGAAAACAAAGGTCTTTACCGATTACCTTCTAAATAATCAATAGTAAAGTATTAGTTTTTAATGATTTTTTTTGAAAAAGTTTGCCCGCTCTTTAACTTTACCTGAACCATATAAACTCCTTTAGCAATTCCTTGCATATTAATCTTGTTATTGAAAAACGGAATTTTGACAATTTGCCCTACTGCATTCATTACCTGCACATTTTCTATTGCTGAATCCACATCAATGTTAACAATTCCATTCGTTGGATTTGGATATACACTTATTGTATTAAGTCTGATTTCGGAAGTACTTAGCGCAGATACATCCTTGACACATCTTACCGATTGTCCTTGGCCTCTTGGTCCGCCTGCATTTGGATTTCCAATAGTATTCCCGATATAAAAGTATTTGGCTCCGAAGGCTGATGGGGTGGAACTCCAGTAATAGCCTCTTTGCCCAACAAAAGTAAAGTCAGCTGTTGAAGCTCCTTTGTATCCTCCCGCAGACAATTTTAAAGTACTGCTGTATGCGGTTGCAGGATTATTGATTACTTCAGCACTTTGCAATGCAGCCCAATCTGCCTGGCTCGGCATTTTCCAATCCAGGCTTATTGCTTTACAAGGATCATATCCGTTTCCTGAGTTTACCGCATTCATATTGTTTGCTGACCAGTGATCTGTTAATGAATTGGCATTCCACCAGGATCCGGTTACAAAAGAAGTAATTCCGGTTAACCCATCTGGAGAATTCGGCGTAGGAATGCCTACTGTTTGAGAATTTCTTTTCTGATGTCCATCATCCCATCTCCCCCACTGAAATAAGTCTCCGTAAGAATCTTCATCTGTCATTGAGGTAGCTACCTGAATGCTTCCCAGATTCTGCTGAAGCCATATTTTCCCATCCTTACCTCTAACAGTAGAATAAGAAACCTGACTTCCGTTATAGGTAAAAGAAACACATCCTGTATCTCCGGGATTATTTCCCGGATCTGCATTGGTACAGGTTTGAGATGAACCGGCAATTGAAATTCTTTTTACGCGTGTTCCATCCTGAGAATAAGCCAAAACCAGATATTTGTTCAATGTATCGATCGCGAGATCATTAAATGTAGCTCCTCCATCGGAAATAAAATCCCCTCCAAAAGCACCCCATAACTGAGTTACATTGTCCAATTTGTAAACCGTATTTCTTAAATGATTATCATTTTCCCATCGACTAACCGCTACATAAGGTTCACCGGAAGGTGTTACTGCAATTGCGGTATACTGAACAGCTCCTGATGAAAAATAAGCATTTCCAACCTGAACCCAGGAAGTTCCGTTAAACTTCTTAACATTTACTTTCCTTCCATTCGCAGCATTGGAAACATAAGCAACATACAAATTATTATTGCTATCAATTGCAATATCTGAATAATACTGTTCTCCTGATGAAGAAGCATCAACAACACTTCCACCAACCAATGTCCAATTATCGGAAGCTGTTGCCCCCGTTGAATTTTGATATACATTAACTCCGTTCGCTACACTACAAGTATATACCTTATTATCTGATCCTATTACCATTTCAGCAAATGCTGCTCCATTAGAAAAACCACTATTTCCAACCTGTTCCCAGGATCCGTTTACATAACGTTTAACAGTTCCGGATTCATCGTTACTATATGTAAATAAAACATTGGAGGATGATACTGCCGAAGCATGATAATTTACTGAATTCGATGTAACATTGGGTAATTGTGCCCATGCAAGACCAGTATACTGACGTACTTCCAGACCGGAACCCGGGTAACCGATCTGATTGGTATAATAGGGATTTCCTGAACTGTCAAGTGTCAGTGAATTGTAAAGGGCTGATCCGTTTGTTATCCCTGCACTTCCGCCTACGTAAGACCAACCGGTTCCGTCAAATTTCTGAACCGAGCCTTTCCCAACAGACACATCATAATATGATAAATAATAGTTCCCTGAATGATCTATAGCCAGATTATTATTACTACTCCCTCCCGTAGAAACAATTGTGCTCAAACCTACATTTTCCCACTGCTGAGCATATAGGATACTTCCACCAATGAACAACCCCAGTCCCAGCACCAATTTTCGCATTGTAAAATATAAAATTTTCAACATAATGAATATTATTTTTAATTATTCTAAATTTAAATTTAACTTTGCGCAAAAGTACTCTACTCAGGTAATCTGAAGTTATCATTTTCAAACTTTTTGTTATCGGGTGTTTAACTAAATATCAATCGTACCATATCGTAAGGAGATTGCCACATGAAGGAACAATCTAAAAAAGGATTATTATTCAGATCCGCAGACTTTAAAATAATACAGGAAGAAGTTTGCCCCGAACAATCCTCGAAATCAATTATGACTGAGGGTCAAAATACCTTCAATCTTCTCTTTTTACTTAGTCAAGGCATCTATCTGGAGGCCCAGGATTGTAGAACAAGGTTTTTATTCAAAAAAAATCAATATATATTACATTATTCCTCCCAGGAAAATACCTCATTACTCTGGACAGAAAATCCCGAAAAACTAAAATATCTCCAAATTCAGGTTACTTATCAGTATATGGAAAAACTGATTCAACCTGAATCTGACCACGAAAGCGCAGATATCTTAAAAAAAATGGTGAATAATAATTATATATTTCTTCATAAGGAAACTCCACCACTTATGACAGTGGAAATGCATATGATCGTCAAGGAAATATTAAGCAATCCCAAAAAAGGAATTACGCAAAAATTACTGATCGAAGCTAAAATAATCAAACTCCTGATTTTAATGATTGAACAGTTTGTTGAAAAAAAAAACAAATGAAATCTCTCCTAAAACCGCATCAGCCATTAAAAGATTTGTGGATGAAAACTTCCATAAAAATATCAGGGTAGAAGAAATCGGCAAGATTATAGGAATTAATCAGAATAGCATTCGAAAAGCCTTCAAGTCCCAGTATAATATGACCATAACAGATTATATCTCAGGCCTCAGAATGCTTAAGGCAAAAAAAATGATCATCAACAAGGAGATCATGATCAAGGAAATATCTATAGAATGTGGATATGAATATGTACAAAACTTTACAAGGGCCTTCAAAAAGAAATTCGGACTTTCTCCGGAGAAATTGAGAAACCAGTAAATAAAAAAACCACCTAATCAGATTAAGTGGTTTTGTATATGTTGTTTTGCTTTGATATCACTTTCCCGGAATTAAGGCGGAAAAGCAATGACAATCAATTAATGATGTCCGTGACTATCGTGTAAGAAAGGACCGTTACCTTTAGGCTCGCTGAAGATTACCTCTACTCCTTCCTGCTCATATACTTTTTTTCTTCTGATATCTTCCGGATCGAAAGGCTTTACTTTACCGAAGTATTCCATCAAACCTTCGCTTAACCACATTGGGATTACTAATCCAAAAAACATAAAGATACACCAGAATCCTACCAGGAACATTGTTACAAAATAGATGGTCCAAAGGAACTGATAAAACGGCCAAAATGCTGATAACATCATTTTTCTTATAGATTTTAGGCAAAAATAGAACTTTTTTCCTTTTTACACAAAAGATACAGGCTCTATTTTTATTATTTATTTTGATTTTAAACTAATTAATGCGCAAGATCTGCAAAGAAATCATTCCCTTTATCATCTGTAATGATAAACGCCGGGAAGTCTTTGATCTCTATTTTTCTTACTGCTTCCATTCCTAATTCCGGGAAATCAACTACATCTACCGAAAGAATATTGTCTTTGGCAAGGATAGCCGCAGGACCTCCGATAGAACCGAGATAGAAACCTCCGTACTTTTTACAAGCATCTGTTACATCCTTGCTGCGGTTTCCTTTGGCCAGCATAATCATGCTTCCTCCGTTTTTTTGGAATTCATCTACATATACATCCATTCTTCCGGCTGTTGTTGGGCCAAAACTTCCGGAAGGCATCCCTTCTGGGGTCTTTGCCGGTCCTGCATAATATATAGGATGATTTTTAAAATATTCAGGCATCGGTTTTCCACTGTCGATCAATTCTTTAATTTTCGCATGGGCAATATCTCTTGCCACAATTAAAGTTCCGTTTAGCTTTAATCTGGTTTTGATCGGGTATTTGGAAAGCTCAGCCAGAATTTCCGGCATTGGCTTATTCAGATCGATTTCAACGGCCTCTTCCAGGTGGGGCGCTGTTTCAGGCAAAAATCTTTTAGGATTTTCTTCCAGTTGTTCAAGGAAGATACCCTCTTTGGTAATTTTACCTTTAATGTTTCTGTCTGCTGAACATGAAACTCCCATTCCTACAGGACAAGAAGCTGCGTGACGAGGAAGTCTGATCACCCTTACATCATGTGTTAGGTATTTTCCTCCAAACTGAGCCCCAATTGCACTTTCCTGACAAATCTTCTGAACTTTAGCTTCCCATTCAAGATCTCTGAATGCCTGTCCGCCTTCATTTCCGGAAGTAGGAAGATTATCGTAATATTTAGCTGAAGCTTTTTTCACTGCTGCCAGGTTAGCTTCCGCAGATGTTCCTCCAATGACCAAAGCAAGGTGGTATGGTGGACATGCAGCGGTTCCAAGATCTGAAATTCTCTCCTTAATAAACTCTTCAAGAGATTTTTCATTAAGTAAGGATTTGGTCTTTTGATATAAGAAGGTCTTATTTGCTGAACCACCCCCTTTTGTTAAAAATAAAAACTCATAAGAGTTTCCCTTTTTGGTATATAAATCGATTTGAGCAGGTAAATTTGACCCCGAATTCTTCTCGTCAAACATATTCAAAGGAATGATTTGTGAATATCTCAGATTTCTCTTCTGATATGTATTATATATTCCTTTACTTAAATACTCCCCGTCATCTACTCCTGTATACACATTTTCTCCTTTTTTCCCCATTACAATAGCAGTTCCGGTATCCTGGCAGGAAGGAAGGGCTCCTTCTACGGCAACGGCAGCATTTTGTAATAAGTTGTAGGCCACAAAACGATCGTTATCAGTAGCTTCAGGATCATCAATAATTCTTCTAAGGCTTTCAAGATGAGAAGAACGAAGCATAAAAGAAACATCAGCCATTGCCTCTTCAGCCAATAACTCCAATCCTTTAGGATCCACTGTTAAAATCTCTCTTTCCCCAAGTTGTTCTACTTTCACATAGTCTGATGTAAGCTTCTTGTAAACCGTATCATCTTTCTGAATCGGATACGGATCCTGATATCTAAATTCCATTCAATTTTTTCTTTATGCAAAAATAAAACATACTTAAAAAAACATGAGTAAAATCACCAATAACCTTCCATATTTATAACCATTATAAATTGTGAATTTTATAGTTTATCTTTAACTTTATAAAAATTTCAACCACAATGAATTACAGAATAGAAAAAGACACCATGGGTGAAGTGCAGGTACCTGCTGATAAATTCTGGGGAGCACAAACCGAGCGATCCAGAAACAATTTCAAGATCGGACCAGAAGGTTCAATGCCTCATGAAATTATTGAAGCTTTTGCTTATCTGAAAAAGGCAGCCGCTTATGCCAACACCGATCTGGGAGTTCTTCCTGCTGAAAAGAGAGATATGATCGCAAAGGTTTGTGATGAGATTCTGGAAGGAAAGCTCAATGATCAGTTTCCATTGGTTATCTGGCAAACAGGCTCCGGAACACAATCGAATATGAATATCAATGAAGTAGTATCAAATAGGGCTCATGTTAATAATGGCGGAACACTTGGTGATAAATCTGAAATTCATCCGAATGACGATGTGAATAAGTCTCAATCTTCCAATGATACCTATCCTACCGCAATGCATATTGCTGCCTATAAAAAAGTAGTTGAAGTAACCATTCCTGCGGTTGAAAAACTAAAAAATACGTTAGCCGAAAAAGCTAAAGCTTTTAAAGATGTCGTAAAAATCGGAAGAACCCATTTAATGGACGCTACTCCTCTTACTCTTGGACAGGAATTCTCAGGCTATGTCGCTCAACTGGAATTCGGTCTCAGAGCATTACGAAATACACTTCCGCATCTTTCTGAATTAGCTTTAGGAGGAACTGCAGTAGGAACAGGCCTTAACACACCAAAAGGTTATGATGTAGCTGTGGCGGGATATATTGCAAAGTTTACCAATCATCCTTTTATAACTGCGGAAAACAAATTCGAGGCACTTGCTGCCCATGATGCCATCGTGGAATCCCATGGAGCCCTAAAACAATTGGCCGTATCCTTATTTAAGATCGCCCAGGATGTAAGATTATTAGCTTCGGGACCGCGTTCCGGGATTGGGGAAATTCATATTCCTGAAAACGAACCAGGATCATCTATCATGCCCGGAAAGGTAAACCCTACCCAAAATGAAGCTTTAACTATGGTTTGTGCGCAGGTTTTAGGAAATGACACTACCATCTCTTTCGCCGGGACCCAGGGAAATTACGAACTGAATGTTTTCAAGCCTGTTATGGCGTATAATTTTCTTCAGTCAGCTCAGTTAATTGCTGATGCATGCATTTCATTTAACGACCACTGCGCCGTTGGAATTGAACCTAATTATGAGAGAATTAAAGAGCTTGTTGATAAATCTTTAATGTTGGTAACTGCTTTAAATACCCATATTGGTTATGAAAATGCAGCTAAAATTGCAAAAACAGCCCATAAAAACGGAACAACATTAAAAGAAGAAGCCGTTAATCTAGGACTTTTAACCGCTGAACAATTTGATGAGTGGGTAAAACCGGAAGACATGGTCGGAAGCTTAAAGTAACAAACAGAAAAGCCTTGGAGAAATCTAAGGCTTTTGTTTTAATCATTTTAAGCACTGATCTTTTGATCATTTTTTCATAAATTAGTGATAAATAAATATTTAAACTAATTACTATGAAAAATCTTGCAAAGCTTAACAGAGAAAATTTAAAGAAAATAGTTGGTGGACATACTTGTCCGAGTGGAACCCGTCACATCATTTACAACGGATATCATGGCTGCTGCTTATCCGCACCCTCAGGAAATCCATGTACTTCTGGAATGTGCTTTGTAGAGGCAGATATGTGTTCGGAAGAACCGCCAATGTAATTTCATAAACAAGGCCGGAAAATGATTTTCCGGCCTTTGTTCAATAGATTTATATGAATATATGTGTTTTCTTACCACCAAAGGGCTACTCCAAAAATCAGTGCTTTATCGTTTTTAAAAGTATCATCTTTAAAGAAATTGCTGAAATCCTTCTTTACAAAAATACTGAAATCGTTATAGGAAAGTGTAACCTGACCACCATATACAAAAGGATTGACCTGGTAATTCGCACGGTCTCTTGAGTCGAATCCGTCTCCTTTGAAGATATTATTACTCGACATTTTTATCCCTCCATACACATTAGCTCCAACCTTGAATCCCTTATTATAGTCTCTGTACTGAATATCCATTCCTGCGCTTTTAAGTTTTGAAAAATTATACTGCAAACCCAGAGGAATCATGATATAGCCCGTTCTCAACTTACTTTTATCTATACTTCCCTGATATTTCTGCAAATGGACATTCGAATTGGCATCCTTTGCAAAAATCATATTATCATCCAAACGCAGTGTTCTCCAGGAAAATCCAACACCGGAAATAAGACCCCATGGACTGGTTCTGCTAAATTGATAGTTAAATTTAAAGCCGAATTCCAGATTATTGGAATATCCCATATGCTTATCGAGGTCATTATCGGACAAATTATTTGTAAGCGTCATTACTCCATAAGAGAAATAACCATCCAAACTTCTTGTCGGCCTGAACTTCTTCAAAAGCTTCGCCCTTAGTTCTTCCTTGGAAGTAACATCAGTATTGAGAAGTGAATACCTCACCTGTTTCTGAATCACCATATCGAGGTCAAAACCCAAATCCCGTATCCTTTGGTCAATTTTTTCTGAAAAGCGATCTGCAATGTCTGCTTTCTGCTTATTAAACTCATTCTTTTCGAGTCCTTTGCTCTGAAGATCTAAAAGCTCAGCTTCCATAAGTTTTTTCTCCTCCTGAATAATTGTATTAATCTCTGTAGCATATTCTTCTACTTTTTCCTTGACCATAGGACTCACATCGGATTCTTCTTTTGAAGGAAGATTAAACGTAGGCTTTTTCTGTGCATATGCTGTGGCAGAAAAAAGGCACACGAATCCTATCAGGATAAATTTCTTGATCATAGTATTATTATTTTTTTATCGTTAAAATTATTATTTGCCGTTCAGATCGATAGTCGCAACATTACTTTTGCCTTTGGTCTTTTCAATGGCATCTTTATGTTCAACCGAAAAAAGCAATGTTGAGGGGTCAACATATCTTTTCCTGCCAGCCGGTACCTTTGCAGAATCCGTCTGTGCAATAATTTTGGCAGGAGGTGTTTCTATAATAACAGGTACTAACTCAGAAGTGTTTTCTTTAATGACCGGTAATTTTTTGTTATCTCTGGATACAACTGCCTCAGGGGCCCCTAAATTCTCAGATGGTTCAGTATTCTTTGTCTCATCCTTCTTTTTTACATCCTGTAGCACCATTGCCGGAGATTCTTTTACCACTTCTCTTATCACTTTCTTTGCACCGGAAGGTATTTTTCTTTCTGTAATCTGAACTTCTGAAGGCTTTTGTTTATTGTAAAATACCAGAACAGAGCCTAAACTGAAAAGCAGGATAAGACACGCTGCAACCAATAACCAGTTAAGTTTTGATTTTGGACGATTATTCTGTGTGTGATTCTGAATTTCAGACCACAAATCTCTGGAAGGATTTATTTCCCTTTCTTCAATTTGTTTTCTGATCTGATTTTCAAAATTATTTTTAATAGTGTTCATTTTTTAGTGTTTTTTGTTGTTGAAAGTAAATTTTTCTTAATCTCTCTTTTGCTCTGAATAATTGCGTCTTGCTCATGGCTACGGAGATCTGTAGTGTATCGGCAATCTCCTGATGAGAGTATCCTTCCAAAACATAAAGGTTAAAAACCATTTTATATGCATCCGGCAACTGATCCAAGAGCTCCTGGGCATTAAAATCAAATACTAGCTCCTCTTCATTGCTTTCATCCATGAAAGGTTGGTTGATTTCATCGAGGTAAAAAACGGTTTTACGGCTTTTGATAAAGTTTAAACATTCATTAACAACAATTCTTCTTGCCCATCCCTCAAGGTTACCATCTCCTCTGAAACTTTCAATATGTTGAAAAATCTTACAAAATGCTCTGATAAGGCAATCTTCTGCCTGATACAGATCACTGACGTAGCTTTTACTTACACTCAGAAATTTTTTTTACATTTTGATCATAAAAGAATTTCTGGGCAGCCGCATCCTGTTTTTTCAGGCGGCTAAGCAAATCCTCTTTTTTATTTCCAAACAAAAGTTTCATTTAAGATTAGTTTCTACTTTAAAGACAACAGGATTTCAAAAAGGTTACACAAAAAAATATTTTTTTTATTTTAATCGATAAATATTATAACAGTTGATCCGTATTTTATCCCGAAAAGTCGTCCAGCATATCTCGGGTCGGAGCAAAGAATAATGTCCCTGTTTTAGCGGTGCTAAAATCTAAAATCCTGTCATAATTCCCTGCCGGATCGCCAATAAACATGTTGGTAAGCATTTTTTTCACTGTTGTAAAGGTGCTTGCATATGCGATAAAATAAGTTCCGAATTCATTGGTTGATGGATTCCCAAATGGCATGTTATCTCTAACGATTTTTAATTCTTCACCATTTTCACCTTCAATATTGGCTAAAGCAATGTGGGAATTAGATGGTTTTACGGAATCAGACATCTCAATGTCATTTTCCTTTGACCTTCCGATCACTTTTTCCTGTTCGTCAGTCGAAAGTCCTTTCCATGCATCCATATTGTGAAGGTACTTCTGAACAAAAAGATAGCTTCCCCCTTTATAGGTTAAATCTTCGTCTCCTACTTTTGCAAAATAATCACGGTCTTCTCCGTGCGGATTTTCGGTTCCATCTACAAATCCTAAAATTGACCTGGCATCCCAATATTTAAATCCATGAATTTCCAATATACTTTCAGCAACGGAGCTTAATAATTTTGATATCTCAATGGCCATATCAAAGCAAATACTTTTATTGTCTGCCCTTAAGTGAAAATGCAGGTCGCCGGGAGTAGCAACAGCAGTATGCTTTACCCCTTTTATTTCTTCGAAATTGGCTAATTCTTTAGGAAGTGGTGTTGGGAGATCCAGTTTTTTCCATGCTTCATATCCAATCGCCATAATACAGCTTGCTCTGCTATCCGGAAATCTGTTGAAAACAGAATTGTTAAGATTTAAAACCAAAGCGCATAGTTGCTGAAATATTTTTTTCAATTGAGGACCCTCTTGTAGCTTCCACACCATAAAAATAGTGTTACTGTTAGGATAATCAGTAACGTTCTGAGACTCTTGATTCATTTGTATTTTATTTTAAAATTAAAATTATAGGGAAACCTGATCCGCAAAGTACTGCTCAAGATCACGCAGCGTCTCCGGATTAGTCTGAATGTCTTTAACCATCTTTCCTTTATTAACCACCACAATCCTGTTGCACACTTCGGTTGTATGCGATAAATCGTGACTGGATATCAAAAAAGTAACTCCTTCTTGCTTGGAGAGTTCTTTGATCAGGTTTTTAAGCTTTATTTGGGTTGAAGGATCCAGGTTGGCAAATGGTTCATCCAAAATAATGATCTCCGGACTTCCGATAATCGCTCCCACGATTCCCACTTTTTTCTGATTACCCTTTGACAGATCCCGGACATATTTACCGGAGTTAAGGATTTCTCCATTAAACAAATCATAAAACGGTTTTAAAAACTCATCTACAGAGGCTTTGTTCTGCCCGCGCAGTTCACCGATAAAATAGAAATACTCTTCGGGTGTCAGATAGCCAATTAAAAACGTATCATCTACAAACGCAGAAACTTTACTTTTCCATGCTTCGGATTCGTTTACTTTGATACCATCAATGCTCACAAAGCCTGTTGTCGGCTGAATAAGATCCAGCATCAGACTGAAGAGTGTCGTTTTCCCTGCACCATTATTTCCAACCAGCCCAAAAGTTTCTCCCTGAGGGATTTCAAGGTTTTCAATGTTTAGAACAGTAGCTGTACCGTATGTTTTGGATAAATTATGTATTGTGATCATTCTGTTAATCTTTATTTTTAAATGCCTCTAGTGTACTGTATTTTTCTCTTTTATAGTGCCTCACAATGATATCGAAGATTTTTTCTCTGAACAAGAAGCCAATCACGCCTAAAACTGCAATGCTGATTACGCCTCCTGTAATCCCGAAAGAATATTTAGAGATAGCAAAAACAGCCATGGGCAACAACATTTTAGGTATCAGCAATAACATTGCTTTTAAATTAAAACTATTTTTTTGGCCGATTCTTTTTTCCTTTGAATTAAGATCGATCTGCGTTTTATTAAACGCTCCTGACCATAATGTAAACTGTGAGTTAACTCCCATATTATATAAGCCCGCCGCTAAAAAGGTGATATATATTTCCCATCCGAAATAAACATAAAATACTGCAAGCACCATTGACAGAGAGGTTATAATATTCATGAGCCACCATTTGGCTTTGAGATATTCTTTATAGGGCACATTTAAGGTCATCATCAACGGATAATAAGAACTGTCGAATGCAGGAACTCTCTGTCCAAATAAAAACTGAAAGCCACCTGTTACAAACAATCCCATGAACATCATCATAGCCGGAGTCTTATATACCGGAGAGACCAGCATCAGAAGACCATAAAAAACAAAAAAGAAACTTCCCAATAAAATACCTTTTGTTACCTTATTTCGTCTGAGCATTTTTACGTCATTATTGATAAAAGTTCCTAATGCGCCATACTTATTCAAAAAGGCGATATTTTCTGTTTTACCGATCGTTTTTTTAGCTTCAAGTCCCTGATCAAGATAAAATTCTCTACGGATATGATTAAAGCATAACCACCACAATCCTAAAAATAAAACAAAAGCGATTACTGCATAATACGGTTTTTCATAAAAGCTATAAAACACCGTTTCTGAATAAGATAAAACAGGAATAATCTGGTAATAGTTCAACAAAGCAAAAGCTCCAAAAACAATCGCTACTGCAATGGCAATCTTTTCTTTATCGTTGAAAAATATATTAATAAAATTATTTAGGTAAAAAAGAGAAGAGACCCCTATGAACCACCCAAAAATTTCTAAAAACCCGTAACCATTGAATAAAGCGATCAAAGAAAAGGTAATCAGGAAAAGAGAATTAAACCAGCTGAATGCAGACAGAAATGTCTTAACCAGCATATAATTAACCAATGTTTTCTTTGAAATATTCAGGGTAAGAAAGGGCTTGATGTTCTGAGTAGGCATTTCCTGCCAGATGTATTTGGCAGCAAGGTCGATAATCCATCCTATAATTAAAAATCTTGAAACTATTTTTAAGGGATCCTGATGAAGCTCTTCCTGTACATAAAAGAAAGCTGCAAATGCTCCACCTGCTAAACATGCCATAAAATAAAGAATCCCCATAAAACGAAGGACCTTCATTGCCATGTTAATCCCAACGGAAGTACCACGAAAAAAACTCTTGATTTCTAACCTGAGGAATTTTAAAAACATAACCTTTTTTTTACATTAGTAAATATAATGTAAAAAATGTTACAAAACTCAGCCTATAAGCTCTTTGGCCTGTGCTAAAGCCGCTTCGGTGATTTTGCTTCCAGAAAGCAATTGGGCAATTTCATTTAACTTTTCATCTTCATTTAACGGGATAATCGTAGATTGTGTCTTTCCTGCAACATCCTGCTTTACCACTTTGTAATTATTATTTCCTTTGGCCGCTACTTGTGCCAAATGAGAAATCACAATGAGCTGCATGTCTTTTGACATTTCCCGCATCAGATTTCCTATCTCTTCAGCAACTTTTCCAGAAACTCCGGTGTCAATCTCGTCTAGGATAAGCGTAGGAAGATCATCACTTTCCGCAATAATCTTTTTTACAGCAAGCATTACCCTTGATCTTTCCCCTCCGGAAATAGCCGTCTGAATAGGACGTAAAGGAAATCCTGAATTAGCCTGAAATAAAAGCTGGATATTTTCTTTACCAAAAGCATTAAAATCCGGCACTGTCTCTAGCTCTATATCTACTTTTGCCTTTTCAAGTCCTAATTTCTTTAAAAGCTCTTCTGCTTTTTTGATAAATACAGGAATACTTTTTTTCCTGTTCTTGGAAAGTTTTTCAGAAAGGGATAGAAGCGATTTTTCTTTCTTTAAGATATCTTCCTTAATTTCACTGATCAGACCTTCCAGTTCGGATGCTCCTTTTTGTTCACCCGCAAGCTGATCCCTGATTTCTTTCAATTCGCTGACATCTGCCACATTGTGCTTTAAAAGCAATGCATTCAGCTTATTGTTAAGTTCAGAAAGCAATGCCAGATTTTCAGGATTGATTTCAATTTTTTCAGATTCATTTTCAAGCTCCGAGATGATATCTTTAATTTCCACGAATGATTCATCAAGCCTTCTATCGAGTTCAGAAAAGCTATGCGAAATATCCGCAATTTTTGAAAGCTTATTTTTAGCTTCATTAAAAAAGGATAAAATCCCTATTTCTTCCTGATGAAATCTTGATAAAATCTGAACAAGATTATCAGAAATCATTTCCGCATTTTCCTGAATCGAAAGCTGGCTTTGTAATTCTTCATAATCAATATCATCCAGTTTCAGATCTTCCAGCTCATTCAGTAAAAATAATTTGTAATCACTTTCTTTGTTGTTTTCAGAAAGCTGAATTTGCAGTTTTTTAAGTTGCGCTTTTAAGCTTTGAAATTCTAAAAACTCGTATTGATAATCTGAAATCAGCTGTTTGTTTTCAGAAAGTCCGTCTATGATTTTAAACTGATATTCCGAGGTAAATAGATTGGAAGTTTCAAATTGGGAATGAATATCAATCAGCTGGGAAGAAAGTTCTTTTAAAACATCCAAAGTCACAGGAACATCATTAATGAAAGCCCTAGACTTTCCGGATGGCAGGATTTCTCTTCTGATAATGGTCTGATGCTCATAATCCAGATCGTTCTCTATAAAGAATTTTTTAAACTGGTTATCCAGAGAAAATTCGGTTTCTACAATACTTTTTTCTTCTGTTTTAGAAATAGATTTCAGATCTGCTCTTTCTCCTAAAATAAGCCTCAAAGCACCCAGTATGATCGATTTCCCAGCACCCGTTTCACCGGTAATCACCTGCAATCCGTTGTGCAAAGAAACTTCAAGAGTATCGATTAAAGCAAAGTTTTTAATAAAGATTTTCGAAAGCATAAATTTCCAGCAGATTAGTACTGCAAATATAAATTTTAGAATTAAGAATTCAAGATATTTATGTTCTTAAAATTTATTTCCACTTATTCCATTTATCATTAAACTTAGGTGCAAAAACGATCATCATCTGCTTAAGATCATTTAAAACTATTCCTCCGTTGTTGTTAGAGTTGAAAATATTAAAAATTTCATCATTCTTTACTTCAAGGAAAAGATTCAATGCATAATTCTGCTGGAAACTATTTTCATACGTTTTCAATTGCATCAGTGCATCGTATATAATTTTCTTAGGCTGTGTCTGATCCTGGTTGTATAAGTTATCTAATCCGGCTCTGTGATAAGTATAGTATATGGAGCGCAACTGACTTAAGTTAGGACCTGTTAGCTGACTGATCAGAACACCTCTGGTTCTTGGCCCCTCACTTCCGATCTGTGCCCAGCCTTTGTATCCTCTGTTTTGTGCATTCTGCGCGATTTGTTGTGCTTTTGCAAACCACTGTGTCCCTCCCATTGATTGAAAGCTATCGGCATCATAACCTAAAACAAGGTATACATAGAAGCTGATGACGTCAATAAGATTTTTACCCGAGAATTGCCTTTCGTTGAATATCAGGTTTTCATTTTCAACATATTCAAATTCGAAATTGGTATCCTGCAAGTTGATGAGCGGAGATTCATAATTCGAATTGTAAACGGGACGAACTGCCTGAACAACAATATTTCCCCCATATTTGTTTCCATCTTTGGAAGTTAATACAATCGCAAAATTGGATTTTATTTTTTCAAAATTCTGAAGCTTTTTTCCCGTCCAGCTGGTATTATTAATAAAATCTTTAAGACTTTTTTCCAACGTTTTAAACGCCTGCTGATTACTTCCTCCCAACTGTTGGGAATTTACCTGCACGGTAGACAGTAATTCCTGAGAAAAGCTGACGTTATATATGAAGAGCAGTAAAAATAAACCTATTAGTTTTTTCATTATCTATTAAAAATTGAGAACGGAAATTTATTAAAATTATTTTAAAAGTTGATCCTCAACGAAATTCAGAATATCTTTAGCTACATCCTCTTTTGATTTCAAATCAAATTCTTTCCTCTCTGTTTTGGTAAATATCCTTATTTTATTGGTGTCATTTTTAAACCCTGCCCCCGGATCACGAAGTGAATTGAGCACAATCATGTCAAGATTCTTCTTCTCCAGTTTTCCTTTAGCATTTTCCTCTTCATTCTGAGTTTCCAGAGCAAACCCAACCAAAAACTGACGAGTTTTCTTCTCTCCCATCGTTTTAAGGATATCCGGATTTTTCACCAATTCTATTGTAAGATTTTCATCGTTCTTTTTGATTTTCTCCCTGGCGACCTCTTTCGGGGCATAATCCGCTACAGCAGCACTTGCTATTGCAATGTCTGCATTTTCATAAAATTCAAATACTTTATCAAGCATTTCTTTCGCGGAAACCACTTTATGCAGCTCTATATTAGGAGAGTGGATAACCTGAGAACTTGGACCGGATACAAGAATCACTTTAGCACCTCTCTTCGCGGCTTCTTCAGCCAATGAAAACCCCATTTTACCGGAAGAATGATTTCCTATAAACCGGACAGGATCAATAGCTTCATAGGTAGGACCTGCCGTGATCAAAACTGTTTTTCCTTTGAAAATTGTGTTGTCACCGGCTGCAGCAAAAAAGTTATCAACGGTTTTGAAAATAGTGTCAGGTTCCGCCATTCTTCCCTGGCCCACTAGACCACTTGCAAGCTCTCCGCTTTCTGCCGGAATAACAAAGTGTCCGAAATCCTCAGCCAGTTCCAAGTTTTGTTTTGTAGTTGGGTGGTCGTACATATCAAGATCCATTGCAGGGGCAATAAAAACTGGGCATTTCGCAGACATATATGTAGCCAGCACCAGATTATCACACATCCCATGGGTCATTTTGGCCAACGTATTTGCAGTGCAGGGAGCAACGATCATTACATCCGCCCACAATCCCAATTCAACATGGCTGTTCCAGCTCCCATTTTCATTATAAAAATCAGTAAATACAGGCTTCCTGGATAATGTAGAAAGGCTTAGTTTGGTAACAAAATGTTCGGCATCAGGTGTCATAATAACCTGCACTTCCGCACCATTTTTTATAAAGTCTCTTATCAAAAAGTGAATTTTGTAAGCAGCAATTCCTCCAGAAACGGCAATAAGAATCTTTTTTCCGGAAACACTCATTTAGTTTTAATTTTTTAAAACACTAAATTACTTATTTTTTCCCACAACAGGTTTACAAACGACAAAGGTCATAAAGAAATTATTCCCTTATGACCTTCATTTATAAAAAATACAAATGATTTTTATTTTCTTTCTTCAGTTTTTCTGAAGTACACGTCTTCGTTCAACCATTCTTCAATTGCAATAGAAGTTGGTTTTGGAAGTTTTTCGTAATGTTTGGAGATCTCAATCTGCTCTCTGTTTTCGAAAACCTCTTCCAATGTAGAATTGTGAACAGCAAATTCATCTAATTTGTTATGCAATTCAGTACGAATTTCTGCATTAATCTGCTCTGCTCTCTTTCCCATGATAACAATAGCTTCATAGATTGAACCTACTTTATCTTCAATCTTGTCTTTATCGTAAGTAATTGTATTTACTTCTGCTTTTGTATCTTTTACACTCATTTTGAGAAAATTATTTATTTATAAGGTGGCAAATTTACGAATTATCTTTTGATTTTGAAAGTGGCAGCCGGAGGAGGTGTTTGTAACGCAGCACTATCCCTCTGAATCTGTAATGCTTTCTTTTCTGTAGCGACCTGATCTTTGATCTGCTGATCGGTCTTTGTTCGTGCTTCCAGCTTCTCAGCTTCTTTCTTTTGCCTTGCTGTTAATGTTGCCAATCTGGCTTCTGTCTGCTTCTTAACAACTGCAAAGTTTTGCTTTTCTTTATCCAGCTTCTCTCTAAGATCTATTGCTGTTTTAGAATATTCTGTGTTCGGAAGCTCTTTTTCTACCTGCCTTGTAAATGCTATTGCGCTTTCAATACGTTCTTCTTTAAGTCCGTATACTGAATTTTGTGCAAGCAAATAACGGGACTTCATCATATAATCATAGATTTTCGGACGAAGCTTTGTACTTGGAAAATCTTCCAACACGTTTTCCAAGGCAACAGTGGCTGATTTATAATCACCCATTTTATAGTATTGTCTTGCGTTTTCGTAGGATTTAAATTCCAGTTTATAAGTCAGCTCATCAATAAGCTGGTTGATATTTTTAGATCTTTCAGAATTTGGATAGTTGTTAAGAAAGTCTTGTAATTCATTGACTGCCAACTCGGTACTCGACTGATCCAGGTTGTAATCCATAGATCCTTCATAGTAACATAGTGCAGACATATACGCTGCTTCCTCAGCTCTCGGGTCTTTTGGAAAACTTACTGCAAAGTTTTTGAACTGGTGTCCTGCCAACTTATAGTTCTTATCATAGTAGTTTGCATAAGCCGTATTAAATCCAACATTCGGAAAGTCATCAGTCCCTGCAACTAGGTTAGCAAGCCTGTCATAAAGAGCCAAAGCATTTTTCCATTTCTTTTTAGCAAAATTTTCATTAGCTGCTTTTAAGATGAAGGCTTTATCAGCACTTTTCAATGCTTTTTCCTGCTGACTCGCGCATGATGAAATTACAGCTATGGCAAAAAGACCTAAAATATATTTTTTCATAAAAAATTCAACCGTTATTGGATTATTCCAATCTATTAATTTGCAAAAATATAACTTTTTTATCAATAGATTTTTTTTTTATGATTATTTAACGTAATTTTAGTCTGCAGCGTATCCTAATATTGCAAAAACACTCAATAAAAGGTTCATTCTGATTTTTTTCTCCGCTTCTTTAGCATAAGCTTCCTCATTTTTACTCGGTACATATAGTTCATAGAAATTCTTATTTCTAATGACAAATAATGTGGATCCCAGAATCGTTGTAAGGATATCTTCTGGCTTCGGAGTAAATGTAAAAACTCCGGACGCAACTCCTTTTTTGATCACCTCATCCAGTTTTTTTACAAAAAGCTGATAAAAATCCAGCAATTCAACTTTCAGGTTATCCGTATGTCGAAGCTCCTGAGTAACAAAGCCATGAAAATAATTATATTTAAATAATTGTGATACAATATATTTTATAATTTCTTTCATCTGCATCTCTGGTTTACCGTCTTTAATGGTATCAGCAAATTCCGAAAAATTTTCTCTGGTCTTTAGCACTCTGTACTGATAGAGGTAAGACATCATTTTTTCCTTGGACCCAAAATAATAAGAGATCATGGCTACATTAATGTTTGCTTTAGAGCAAATGTCTCTTACCGATGTTCCTTCATACCCTTTTTTCGCAATAAGCTCCTCCGCAATATCCAAAATATGGATCTGTTTTTCGGTAAATTTTTTTTTTCATAAAGTGTCGCTTTTGAGTAAAGTTAAGAAATTTTTAACATATTTATAAACGTTTGTTTAAGAATTTTAAATTAATTCCAAATTATAGTATTTTTGATGATGGAATTTTTTGATTTTCACCATCATAAAAAAAAATGTCTGCGACGGTATCTATAATCTGGATATCGGAGATACTATACCCAGTACATTTTATTCTGCGGGTATTCATCCAAAAGATATTGATCCGGACAAGATTGAAGAGCAGTTCAACTGGCTGGATTCCGTTATTCATAACAATTGCCTTACTATAGGAGAATGTGGCCTTGACAGCTTTGTTCCGGTTGATATGAAAATCCAGGAAAGCGTATTTTTAAGACAGATCAAATTGGCGAATGAATTAAAAAAGCCGATGGTTATTCATTGTGTCCGAAAATTCTACGAAGTCATTTCATTAAAAAAAAAAGGCAGAACAGCCTATGATTATTCATGGTTTTAATAAAAAACAAAGCATCGCTGAAGATCTGCTAAAGAATAATTTCTATTTGAGTTTTGGAAAAGCTGTTTTGTATAATTTATCTTTGCAAAATATTTTGAAAATTACTGCTTTAGATAAAATCTTTTTAGAAACCGATAACGATGATTTTAATATTGAATTATTGTACAGCAAAGTTTCGGAAATAAAAGGTATTTCTCGGGAAAACTTAAACAAACAAATTTTAGAAAATTTAGAGACGATAAAAAATGGATAAGTATTGGTTGGAAAGAACAGAGCTTCTTATTAAGGAAGAAGGACTCGAAAAGTTGAATAAAGCGACTGTTCTTGTAGTAGGATTAGGTGGAGTAGGCTCGTTTGCCGCTGAATTTTTAGCAAGATCCGGGGTCGGAAATATGACGATTGTAGATGGCGATACGGTAGATATCACAAACATTAACAGACAATTACCGGCATTACATTCTACTATCGGAAAGCACAAGGTTGAAATCGTTGCTGAAAGACTCTTAGATATTAACCCAAAACTTAATTTAATAACTATCAATGAGTTTTTAAATCCTGAAAGAATGGATCAGATCCTTGATGAAAATAAATTTGATTATATTCTCGATTGTATTGATAGCGTAACTCCAAAGCTTACATTGTTAATTGCTGCAAGAAGAAGAAAAATTAAGATCGTAAGCTCTATGGGAGCGGGTGGAAAAACAGATCCAAGCAAAGTAATGGTGAGAGACATCAGCAAAACCCACAACTGTTATCTGGCCAAGCAGGTTAGAAAAAGGCTTAAAAAGGAAAAAATAAATAAAGGCATCCGTTGTGTTTTCTCTAATGAACTTCAAAATGAGGAAAGTTTGAAAATGACAGATGGAACAAATTACAAAAGGTCTTTTTATGGGACTATCAGCTATATACCTGCCATTTTTGGATTGTATGCAGCGGCAGAAGTTATTAATCATTTAGTAAAAAAAAGGCTAATGCAGAATTTCAGATACCCAAAGGAGGAAAAACTCAAAAAGACCAATGACATCACCTTGCTTTTCGAAAAAGGTAAATGGAGAACCAATGGGAATCTGAGAATTATTTTACTTAAGGACAAACCTAATTTACCTGTTGAAGTTTCTAAATTCGGGGTTTCCGTATCTAAAAGGTATTTTAAAAAAGCAGTTCACAGAAACCGCATCAAAAGATTATTGAGAGAATGCTATCGCTTACATAAAGATCTTTTTAAAGAATCTTTTGGAGAAAAGACGATGGCCATGCTTTTTTGGATCTCCCCTGAACTTCCGCAAAAGTTCCAGGATGTAGAAGCCCAGTTCATCAAACTATGCCAGGCTCAGAAAAAACAGTAAACTCCTCATATTTTCTGTAATTTTCAGATAAGCTTACAATAGTTTTTGTAACTTTAGGGAACACAACCAATTTGAAAATTAATATGTTAGACAATATTCCCTATCTCCCTTATGTATTAAGTGCATTCATTGGCATTGGCCTGTCCGCAGCAACAGGCTTCAGGGTATTCCTTCCTCTGTTTGCCGTAAGCCTGGCATCCTACTTACACTGGATCCCTATGAATGATCAATTTGAATGGCTTGCCGGGCTCCCAACGCTTATTACAACAGGCATTGCTACGATCGCGGAAATTTTAGCCTATTATATTCCATTTATTGATCATCTGCTGGATACACTGTCTGTTCCATTGGCAACTATTGCAGGATCCATCCTTTTCGCAAGCCAGTTTGCCGATTTTGGAACATTTCCGCAATGGGCATTGGCTATTATTGCCGGAGGCGGAACTGCCGCAACAATCAGTTCCGGATTTGCAGGAATCAGGGCTGCCTCCACAGCCACCACAGGAGGCTTAGGCAATTCTATTGTAGGGACCACTGAAACAGCAGGTGCAGGAATTATGTCCGTTCTGGCCATGGCCGTTCCTGTTATTGCGGCTATACTGGCTGTTATTTTAGTAATTATGGTAATTGTTATGGGACGTAAGGCCTGGCGAAAATTAAAACGCAGTAAACAGACTATTGATAAAGTATAAAAAATACAGAAGGCTGAATATGAGAATTCAGCCTTCTGTATTTTTATTCGAACGAACTGTTTTATAAATGGCGTAAGCAAAAGGGAAAAAAACCGATGCATAAGACATTTTCAGCCCTTTATAAAACTCTTTTGGAGGATAAAATAAAAATGAAAGCAAGAATCCTAAAACAAGAAATCTAACAATCTGTACTATTACTCTCTTATCCATTTTTAAATTTTAATTTTTCCCTCTTATATCTTTTACTTCCTGTATTTTATCTTCAAAATACGATTTCTTTTCAGGATGTTTACCTGCTAATATTTCAAAAGCTTTTATTGCCTTTGTATATAGTTTTTGTTCAATATATAATCGTGCAAGTGTTTCCGTCATTAAATGTGAGATATCATCGTTTTTTTTCTTTTACAACGAAGTTGCTCTCATCTTTTAACTGGCTTATTTTAGGATTATTCTCAATGAATGATTCAATCACTTTATTTTTAAGCTCAGCTTTATCCTTTTCAGGATCTTTCTCAGTACGGTCTATCTTTAACCAACTCTGCCATGTATTGATAAATCCCGGAACATTGCTGTCAGCAGGATCCGCAGTGGCCTCTTCCACATGAGGTTTCTCAGATGCAAGATCTTCCGTATTGTTATCCTTTTCTTCATCATTCTTAGTAGCCATCGTCCAGCTTGAAATATCTGAGCTGAAGAAAGAAACATTCATCACAGGGGCTTCTTCTTTATTTTCTTCTACAGAAGCTGCCTGAGATATTTCTGATTCTTCCTGAACGGGTTCCTGCTCTTCTATATCCTCTTTAACAATCTGGTGCGTTGTCTCTTCTTTTGGTGCTTGTTCTTCTTCAGGAAGTTCTGCCGATACAATTTCTTCTTTTGGTTGAGAAACAGGTGCCGGTTTATTGATAAGTGAATCTGGAGTATGGGATTCGAAACTCATAGGCTTCCATTCTGATTTCACTTCTGTGGCAATTCGAGGTTCTGATTCTTCCTGGTGAGCTTCAGCTTTGATCTCTTCTGAAGGATTAGTCACTTCGTGCATCCGTTCAGCTTTCTGTATCTCTTCCGCTTCAATTCCTTTTTCAACTTCAGGATGAAAACTCTGCGTTTCTGAAAAATTAATATCACGACTCAGAATTTCTGGTTCCGGATCTCGTTTTTCCTCAGTGACAGCCTTAGTTGCCTTCATTTTCTTTTCTACCTCTTCAATAAGCCTTCTCATTTCTTCTTCGTGCTTATTGAATCCCTGTTGCGCAACTTCAGCAACAGCAAGCTCATCGTTGCTGCCAGATTCAATCTTCACTTCTGGCATAAAGGAATCAGTACCATGGAAACTCAATTCCGAATCATCGGTTACTCCTTCTTTTTCAACAGGAGATGTAATCTGATCCTCATTGATTATTTCTTCCGGGGTGTAAGTTTGTGACTCAGGTTCAGTAAAATCCTGATTTTCATCCGGAGTAACCTCTGTCTCTTCTGTATCCCGAACTTCAATAATTTCATCTTCAGAAGAAGTCGCCGTCTCTATTTCCTCTGCATTTATTTCTGGGGACTCTTCTACTTTATCTTCTTTAGCTGCTAATTGCTCAGTAATTTCTTTTTCTAAAGGTAAATTTTCAGGGAGTATTTGCTTTTGTGTAACTATCGTTCCTGATTCCAGCGTAGATTCTAAGTCAATTGTTTCGATATTGTTATCATCAAGGAAGTTTTCCTCTCCTTCAAACAAAATTCTGTTTCTCTCACCGTTTACATAAATATGTTTAATTTCCGGAAGCGGTGTCGGTAGCTTGTTAGTTGCTTCTTCTTTAGTCTGTATCTTCTCAGGTAGCTCTTCCCTTTTGATTGGGAAGCTTTTGATTGGGAAGCTTTTGCTTTTAGGGAAATACCTTGAAGCATTCTCTTTATCCGTTACCACTTTATTTTCAGGAGCTGCAGGTTTCGTTTTTTCCTGAATTTTACCATTTATAAGCTGATAAAGGATCTTCTTATCAGTGGTATAAGCTGCAGTTGTAGACAATTCCTTCTGATAGTTTTCCTGATCATAAAGATGGATACCATATAAATGTAAAGCTCTTATATTCTGAATGTAGGGAAAAGAATTAATTTCTTCTTTCAAAAGATGAAGATCTTCCGATTGAATATTTTTGGGGTTCTTTAATAATTCTAAAACTCTGCTATTCATCTTACCAGTTAGCTACAATATCGTTAAATATCTTATTAATGATTCTTTCGTTTACAATTTTAACCTGCGAGGTTTCTATCGCACTTTGAGACAAGCTGCTGTTGAATACAGCTTCATCTGAATATGTACGGTCAAAACTCAGGTCAGGATGAAGTTTATTCTCATAATGCACTTTTACAGTGATCGTTAGCTTATTTTGAGATTCTTGTATAACTCCTCCCGTAGCCGTTGTCTGAGTATTGGAGCTAATAGTAGTAGGAGTAATAGAATAGTCTGTAATTTCTCCTTCCACTAAGATGTCCGCATTCTCTTTTGTTCCTTTTAGTGTCGTTCTTTGTAGAAAACGATTTTGAATATCGGTAGAAAACTGCTGAGATAAAGTAGGATTTACTAAAGCCGCATTATTGGGAAATTCATTAATCTGAATCGTTTTCTCGTCTTTTAAAGACGATCCGGTAAAACTATAACACGAGTTTAGGGTACTTAAGCAAAGTAACAAAAACCCAACAATTTTCAGGCGCATTATACTGATATTCTTAATGTTAAAATTCATTTTTCGTTCCGATTTCTTTTATTTCATCATATTCTATCTGCTGGATTGCATCCTCAAACGCAAAGTAATGGGTTGTATAAAAATAAGGCATTGTGATAAAAATACCAATACCACAAAGAAGTATTCCTATCTGGGACAGAAACCAAACAATAATCGCAAATAAAAAGATAGTCAAGAGATTATTCCTAGTCATAATCCTCGACATGATCCATGCTGTTTTTATATCATTAACCTTTTTAAGAGATATGAGCCCCGGAATATAAAACCCAAGTAAAGCTACAATAAAAACAGCAATTACAATGAGGAATATATAAAGGACCATAAATAATCCGAATGCGGGCGGAACAGCATCTCCATCCACTACAGAAGTAAAAGGAATAAAAATAAACATTGGAATATAAAGAGCGAAAACTCCACCTATAATGATCAGCTGTACGATAAAATAAGGTAAAAAATCATCGAAATTAAAAATTTCACCTACACTTGCTTGTTCTCCTTTATTGACTTTACGGCAATATTTGTAAAAATTACCCATTGCCAGTAGTCCACAAAAAGGTATAATTGACATTATCATACACAAAATGTAAGCTACTATAAAATTCCCAAAATCTTTCTTTAAAAGTTCCAGGCCTTTGCTCAGGTATTCGTTTAGTTTAAATTCGACAGGCTTTGCCTTATTATTCATCATACTTAGTCTTCTAGATTATATTGTTTTATCTTTCTGTATAGTGTTCTTTGTGAAATGCCCAACTCATCAGCTGCTTTATTCCTACGTCCCTTATGCTTCTCTAATGCTTTAATAATCAAATCTTTTTCATTATTTTGAAGCGAAAGCGATTCCGGCTTATTTTCTTCAATCTCTATATCCTGAATATCTTCATAACTATCATCGGGAGTCGAAATAATAGTTGGAGTCTGGACTACAGGATGATTATCTTCAAAATAAAGTAGGGAATTAGCATTAGTATTTTGCTGTGAATCCGAAGTGTAAAGTCTGTTGATCAAAGTTTTTTCCTGAGAACTTAGATCGCCTGCTCCTCTGTTTTTTATTAATTCAGAAGTCAGAGATCTCAGATCATTGATATCATTCCTCATATCAAACAGGATTTTATACATAATCTCTCTTTCGTTTCCGAAGTCACTCTGCTTCTGAGCGTTAGGCGTATTAACAACCATTGGCAAATGGCTTTCGGTCGGTATGTACTCCGCCAGTTTTTCAACGCTTATATTTCTTTCTCTTTCCACCACGGTCATCTGCTCAACTAAGTTTCTTAACTGACGTACATTCCCGGGAAAGCTATAATTTTCTATATAATGAACTGCACTTGGCTCTAAAACCAACTCAGGCATTCTGTACTTCTCAGCAAAATCGATTGCAAACTTTCTGAAAAGCAGATGAATATCTCCTTTTCTATCTCTCAAAGGCGGCATATCGATCTGCACGGTATTCAAACGATAAAATAAATCTTCACGGAACCGTCCGTCCTGGATCGCCTTCATCATATTTACATTGGTTGCAGCAACAATCCTCACATTGGTCTTTTGTACCTGAGAAGATCCAACCTTCATAAATTCTCCACTTTCTAAAACCCTTAAAAGGCGGACTTGTGTTTGCAAAGGAAGTTCACCCACCTCATCCAGGAATATTGTTCCGCCATCTGCCACTTCAAAATAACCTTTTCTAGTTGCTGTAGCTCCGGTAAATGCTCCTTTTTCATGTCCAAATAATTCGGAATCAATGGTTCCTTCCGGAATAGCACCGCAATTGACAACGATGTAAGGCTGATGTTTTCTTCTGGATTCTGAATGAATAATCTTAGGGATAAATTCTTTTCCTACACCACTTTCCCCAATGACCAGAACGGAAATGTCTGTTGGTGCCACCTGAATAGATTTTTCCAAGGCACGGTTTAATGCAGGAAAATTACCAATTATTCCAAAACGGTTTTTTATATTTTGTAAGTCGTTACTCATAGTAAATTAGATTATTGTTCTTAAATTTCGCCTACCTTCAATTTTGTTTTAGTAAGCATCATTAATTTGTTTAAATAAAAAAAGTTTAAATTTTAATTTTAACTTATTATATCCAAATAATCTTTGTTTCTGATTTTGGAAACTTTACTTTTAAAGTTGAAAGCTTTAGCAGATGCATATCCGGCCGCTTTTTTCTCAAAATTCCTTAGAATCTCATCATATTTTCCAGCTTCACCTCTACCTCCATGCTCATTAAAACCCGGATTATGATCTCTATTTGAACTTAGATCTCCGGCGTTTTGCTTTTGGCTGATAGCGGTGTAGTGAATTTTATGCTTTCTCTCGGAAAGATGAGATCCTTCACAATCCTGAGAATTTAAAAACTTATGATAGACATCATAAAGCCTATGAATGGTGGTATTTTCAGCAGAACAGGTTGTGTTTTGTGCTGAAATATTACTGCAGATTATTACCAATAAAACACTCAGGCAATATTTATGAAGCTTTTCCATTGTCTATTTTATGGTTATTGATAATAATTTATAGTTTATAATTTACTCCTGTAAAAAGTAGATTAGTTTTTAACTGTTTCCCCTAAAAGCGTGCCTTGTGTATTGTCAAATACAAAAATATCCACAATGTCACCTATCTTTTGACCTTCCAGCATATCGAATACACAAACAGCATTCTGGGAATTTCTTCCCTTCCATTGATTTTTATTCTTTTTGGAAACTCCTTCAATGAGAATCTGATGCACTCTTCCTACATAGGATTTCATCCGTTTTTTAGAAAGCTCTCCCTGTAAAGCGATAACCTCCGCTAAACGTCTCTGTTTAACATCTGCAGGAATATTATCTTCCATCTTTTTATGGGCCGGAGTACCAG
Organism: Chryseobacterium proteolyticum; assembly: GCF_046591535.1. Classification (NCBI taxonomy): domain Bacteria; kingdom Pseudomonadati; phylum Bacteroidota; class Flavobacteriia; order Flavobacteriales; family Weeksellaceae; genus Chryseobacterium; species Chryseobacterium proteolyticum. Next base: position 133,941 of record NZ_JBJLWK010000003.1, read on the forward strand.
GCCTTTCAGAGTAAGCAAACATATATCCATAGTCATACTCTACCTCTCTCATCAGGCTTAGGGTATCCTGGTGATCCTCTTCAGTTTCATTACAAAAACCAATGATCATATCCTGGGAAAAAGAGATATCAGGAACAATTTCCTTAGCTTTTCTGATAAGCTCCAGATATTCTTCTCTGGTGTGCTGTCTGTTCATTGCAGCCAGCATATTATTACTTCCACTTTGTACCGGAAGATGCACATATTTACAAATGTTCTCATGCTTAGCCATGACCCTGAATACATCAAGACTCATATCCTGAGGGTTGGAAGTAGAGAATCTTATTCTCATTTCCGGAACCGCTTGAGCAACTAAACCAAGCAGCTGAGCAAAATCAACGGCCGTAGCTTTCTGCATTTCAGAAGCTTTTGCAAAATCTTTTTTCGGGCCCCCTCCATACCAAAGGTAAGAATCTACATTCTGCCCCAAAAGGGTAATTTCTTTATATCCGCTATTCCAAAGATCTTTACATTCTTCAAGAATTGAATGTGGATCACGGCTTCTTTCTCTTCCTCTTGTAAAAGGAACAACACAGAAGGTACACATATTATCACACCCCCTTGTAATAGTTACAAACGCGGTTACTCCATTTCCACCCAGACGGACAGGATTTATATCTGCATAGGTTTCTTCTTTGGACAAAATAACATTGATCGCGTCCCTGCCATCTTCTGTTTCCTTTAATAAATTAGGCAGATCCCTGTAGGCATCAGGCCCCACAACAAGATCAACAAGCTGTTCTTCTTCGAGAAACTTAGTTTTTAATCTCTCCGCCATGCATCCAAGAACACCCACCGTCATATTTGGTCGTTCTTTCTTGAGGTTTTTAAACTGAGAAAGACGCATCCTTACGGTCTGTTCAGCCTTCTCACGTATAGAACAAGTATTTAAAAGAATGAGGTCTGCTTCTTCTACTTTAAGGGTGGTATTATATCCCTGTTCATTAAGGATAGAAGCAACAATTTCAGAATCAGAGAAATTCATCTGACAGCCGTAGCTTTCTAAAAATAATTTTTTAGAATTCCCAACTTTTTCAGCAATAGCAAAAGCTTCTCCCTGTTTCGTTTCGTCTATATATTTTTCCTGCACAATAATCAATTTAAGTTTTAAATCACAAAGTTAAAGCACTCCCTTCAACTTTAGAATGCTAAACTTTTATAATCAATTTGCAAAGATACAAAATATTGTGACAGAATGGCAGGATTATCTTTTCTAAAAAGAAGGGCTTCAAGATACAGCCAATCAATTGGATTATATAAATATTTCAATTGTCCTTAAACAATAGATACACAATGATTCTGCACAAAAATAACCTTTATAAAGGGACTATAAATCTGTAGCCATAGATGATAAATTCATTTTTATCTTTATCTGAGAAGTTATTGGTCTATTATTACAGGTAGCAGGTATCCAGTTCTTTTTGATTCTCCTTACAATATATTTCATATCATCAAAAAATATTTCGCTGTTCGCAACCTTTGGAGAACCATCTATCCCTACAACCTTGCCAGTTTCATTGATGGTTATGGTAAAATTGAAATCCCCGTTCAGTACATAAAAGTCAGAATTAAGATAATTGTACATATACTTTCGCAGCGTTTCTTTGTAAACTGATGCCCCTCCTTCATAGGCTGCCGGTTTAAAGTCTATACAGTTTTTAATTGCAATCTGTAATAAGGGTTCCTTAATATCAATTTTTAAAATATTTTTATTGGTTTCCGTAATAAAAGAATCATCCCGATCTTCAACATCCTGTTGCCCAAATAAAAAAACAGATATTAAAAGCGATAAAAATAAAACCAAATCCTTCATATGGCCAGATTTATAAATCTAAATAAAATTAACACAAACGTTTTATTATTGCATCACAAGATCTTCTTTAGCCTTACTTCCGGTTTCTTTAAGCAATACTGAAATAAAAATTGCCAGAACAATTCCACCTATCCAAAACAACACAGAATTATGAAAATGTTCTTCTCCCGGTGCTATACCTAAATTCTTCCCAAACCATCGGCTAAATAGGGGACTTAATAAGGTAGTTACTCCAAACGTAATAAAATTAATAGCTCCCGTAGCACTTCCTTTAACATAATCAGGATTAGCCTCTTTAATGACAGAATAAGGAATCATTGCCGCTCCTGAACCTAATCCAAAAATAAACATACTCACTTTTGCCGAGTACAGGTCCGGTAAGTAAATTAATTGAAGCAAACTTAAGATCATCAAAGCGGCTCCGCCAACAAGTACAGGCTTTCTTTTTCCTAGCCTATCGGTTATAAATCCCAAAAGAGGACATCCAAAAACCCATCCAAAGGCAACCATAGCACTTGTGATAGCGGCTTCATGAAAAATAAACCCTTTATCTTTTTGGAAAAATGCTACTGCCCAGGTCATGGCAAATATGGTTGTCGGTGCAAATAGCAATCCTGAAATCGCTCCACATAACCAGGATTGGGGATTTGTAAATACGATTTTATACGGTTCTAAATAACCTACCGGCTTTGACACTCCCGATGATTGTTCAGATCTTTTTTCTTTAGGAATAACAAAGAATAATCCTAATGCTGTAATCACTGTTATAATTCCCGACCATAACCAAAAGCTATCAATATTCACTCCTTCTTCCACCCAGGGCCCTACCACAAACTGTCCGGCAGTTCCACCCAACATTCCTACGCATTGGGTAACTCCGATTGCCGTTGCCAAGGATTTTGACGAAAACCCCTTACTTGCAAGATAAACACATCCAGGAAAGGCAAAAGCACAACCTGCTCCCTGCATTAATCTTCCTGAAATTCCGGCAATTTGAGAAGACAACAGGAACAATAAACATCCTATCCCTAATATCAACGCTCCGGTAAAAAGGGATTTTTTTCCTCCGAATTTATCTAGAGCGATTCCGGCAATCAGACTACAGGTGGAATAAGTATAGTAATAGGTGCCTACCATGCTGATCAGCTTCAATTCCGTTGTATTGAAATTATTGATCAGCTGTGGAATCATTACTGCCGGAGCAGATCTGATCACATAGTCTAAAAAATAAAATACAAGTCCAAATATCCAAGCAACAACATACAGTTTCTTTAAAGAATTATCCATTACAATAATCCTTTAATGTGCTTATAATTACTCTTTACGGTTTCAAGAACTTCTTCCATTTTACCACCCAACATCAGCTGAGCCATAGACTTGGTCATCCCTACCACCTGATCAAAATCTATTTTTGGCGGCAATGCCAGGGCATTAGGATTCGTAAAGATATTTAAAAGATAAGGTCCGTTATAGTTCAGACATTCTTCAATAGCACTCTCAACCTCTTCCGGTTTATGAACATTTTTTCCAGGATAGCCCATTGCCTGCGCAACCATTGCAAAATCAGGATTGATCATATCCGTTTCGTTATCCGGCATTCCTCCTACTTCCATTTCCAGCTTTACCATGCCCAAAGCCCTGTTGTTAAAAACGATCAGCTTAACCGGAAGCTTATATTGGAAAATTGTAGCCATATCTCCCAGTAACATCGACAGTCCGCCATCTCCACACATGGCAATCACCTGTCTGCCCGGGTATGCCAATGATGCTCCGATAGCCATCGGCATCGCATTTGCCATGGATCCATGGTTAAAAGAGCCCAGCATTTTACGCTCTCCTGTACCCGTTATAAATCTTGCTCCCCAAACACAGCACATCCCGGTATCCACCGTAAAAATTGCATCATTTTTCGCAATCCTGTCTAAAGTATGCGCAACGTATTCCGGTTGTATGGCATCTTCTTTTCCTGAATCTTTTACATAAGTAAGTTGATTTTCTTTTACTTTTTCATAAAACTCAAGTTGCTGATTCAGAAAATGAACATCTGTTTTTTCTTTTAAAAGGGGCATTAATGCTTTAATAGTCTCTTTTACATCTCCTGCAAGACCCAATTCCAGTTTAGCTCTTCGTCCTAATCTTTCAGGGCTTTCATCGACTTGGACAATCTTATTTTTTACAGGCATAAACTTCTCATAAGGGAAATCTGTTCCCAAAAGAAGAACCAGGTCCGCATCATGCATGGCATGATAAGCAGAAGGAAAACCAAGCAGACCCGTGAGTCCTACTTCATTGGGATTATTAGGCTGAATCGCCATTTTTCCTCTGAAAGAATAGCCTACAGGAGCTTTTAAATATTGTGATAATCCTATAACTTCAGCATTCGCCTTTTCAGCTCCAATCCCACAATAGATGGTCACCTTTTCGCTTTCGTTAATAAGTTTTGCCAGGTTATTCAATTCCTCGTCCGATGGACGAATAACCGGATTCGTTCTAAATATCTGAGCGGAAGTTGTCGCCTCTTCTGCATCCAGTTCAGAAACATCTCCCGGAAGGCCAATTACGGCAACTCCTTTTTTGGAAATAGCATGCTGAATCGCGGTCTGCACTGTTCTTTGAACCTGTTCAGGTCTGGTAATCATCTGATTGTAATAGCTGCAATCGTCAAATAACTTTATCGTATTCGTTTCCTGAAAATAATCCATCCCCATTTCCTCACTCGGAATCGTAGATGCAATTACCAACATAGGTACATGGGACCGGTGCGCCTCGTAAACGCCATTAATAAGATGTACATGTCCGGGGCCACAGCTTCCGGCACAAACGGCAAAACCATCAAGTTCCGCTTCTGCGGCGGCGGCATATGCTCCAACTTCTTCATGTCTCACATGAATCCATTCAATGCTGCTCTTTTTAACCGCTATATTTAAATGATTAAGACTATCACCTGTTACTGCATAAATTCTTTTCACATTTGCGTTCTCAAGCATTTCAACAATTTGTTCTGCTATATTTTTTGCCATAATTAATATTTTTTGGTACTTATTATTTTTGGAAATAAAGAAAAAGGGAAATAGATGATTGAGATTTTTCGGGTTTGAAAATCTATATCCCTATCAAATTTAATGATTTATTTTAGGAACCCCATCGGTATAGTCTGTTAATTTACCTTAATTAACATCTAAAAAAAAAGCTCCGCAATTTCTTGCGGAGCTTATCATATTTTAATTTAAATTACTTCAATCTGATTTCTCAAAAGATCTTCAAACTCGTCTCTCTTACGAATAAGATGAGCCTTTCCATCTAAGAAAAGTACTTCTGCTGGCTTCAGTCTGGAGTTGAAGTTCGAACTCATTTCAAAACCATAGGCTCCTGCAGTATGGAAGGCCAGAATATCTCCTTCTTTTACTTCATTTAATTTTCTATCCCAGGCAAATGTGTCCGTTTCACAGATATTTCCGACCACAGTATAAATCCTTTCAGGACCTTTTTGGTTCGATAAATTCTCAATAGTATGGTAAGAATCATAAAACATAGGACGGATCAGGTGATTGAATCCTGAATTAACCCCTACAAAAACCGTTGCTGTAGTTTGCTTGATAACATTAGCTTTTACCAAAAGATATCCACTTTTCCCAACAAGGAATTTTCCGGGCTCAAACCATAATTCAAATTTTTTACCTGTATTTTTAGAAAAATCGGCAATTACTTTCTCAACTTTTTTACCCAGTGTTTTCACGTCTGTCTCCATCTCACTTTCCTGATAAGGAATTTTGAAACCGCTTCCCATATCAAGGTATTTCAGATTAGGAAAATGCTCAGAAAGCTCTAACATAATATCCAATGCCTGTAAAAAAACATCGGGATCTTTGATCTCACTTCCTGTATGCATGTGAAGACCTTCAACATTAAGGTTGGTACTCTTCATTACCCTTTCGATATGACGAACCTGGTGAATAGAAATACCGAACTTGCTATCGATATGACCTGTGGATATTTTATAATTTCCTCCGGCAAAAATATGAGGATTGATTCTTACGAGAATCGGATAAGTATCTCCGTATTTATTTCCAAATTGCTCAAGAATAGAGATATTATCAATATTAATGTGCACTCCATATTGCATTGCTTCTTCAATTTCAGCAAGATCCACACAATTTGGGGTAAACAATATTTTTTCTTTAGTAAATCCTGCCTTTAAACCAAGCTTTACTTCGTTAATAGAAACACAATCCAAAGAAGCACCCAGGTTCTTGACATACTTTAGAATGTTGATGTTAGTCAATGCCTTTGCGGCATAAAAGAACTTTGTGTGTTTTAAAAAAGAAGATGTAAGTTTTTCATATTGAGTTTTGATAGATTCAGCATCATAAACATACACCGGGGTGCCAAACTCATTGGCAATCTTTAATAATTCTTTTGAATTCATAATTTCATTTTAACATAAAAAAAAGCAGATTCTTTCCTCAAGAGTCCGCCACATTAACTATTTTTTATGCAAGACAACTCTTTTAAATATTCCAAACCTTAGAGAACTTTATAGCTCCCTTTTTTCCAGTTTTAATTTGCTTAAAATATTGCATTGCTTATTTTTATTTTTGCAAAAATACTATTTATTTTTTTATTCTATCCAAATTGATTTGAAAAGCCTCCACCTTCCTTTTTATCATTTAGGCAACGGGAGTGTCTCAAAATCACCGCGAAGCAGTGCTAACTGTAAATCATTAATCAGGTCAGAAGCAGGTAAAGGCAGGTCGATTTTCAGCTTGGAGAGCCTGCTCAGAGTCTGAATCTGTGTAAACAGTTCATAAAAACCGTATGAAACAACTTTACCATTTTCAATAATTAAAAATAATTTCTCACCCAATTTCCTTCCCGAGCCAAGCCATAGCTCATTACGGTTTTTAAAATCAATCTTTCTTTTAAAAATACTGATATCATCATATTCTCTCTGGCCGCCAATAAACTGGATTGCTTTTGATCCTTGTGTAAAAGACCTGAACTTCAGAATAGGTTTATCTTCTTTGTTCAGTTTATTTTTCTCAACAATATATTTATCGTTTCTGTGATAAAGGCCAAAAGGTAAAATTTCTCTCCTCTTGATATTTTTTGAATTGAGTATCAATCTGGCAATAATATCATTTCCAGTAAGTTCGAAACTAATCTGTTCTACCTCATTCTGTATCGTTTCCCATTTTTTGGATTTCGAATTAAATACTTTTTTTGAAAACTTATTGATATCCTGAACATACTCTGAAAGAATGATTTTTCCAGCTGCATTCTGAAAATACACAAACCCTCTTTCATTAGGTAAATCCTGCGTTAACAGCTTGATTTTGTTGATATAAGTCTTGGCATTGGATTCATCGTGATGTTTTTGTATAATCTCATTCTCAGTATCCTTTGAAACCAGCAGCCTGAACAACTCCAAAGTAGCCCTCGCGTCTCCGTCTGCCCTGTGATGATTGGTTAAAGGAATTCCAAGAGATTTTACGAGTTTACCCAGCGAGTAGCTTGCTTCATCAGGAATGAGCTTTTTAGCTAACGGAATAGTATCTAAAGTATTGATTTTAAAATCATAACCAAGGCTTTTAAAAGATTGCCGTAGCATCCTGTAATCAAAATCAATATTATGCCCAACTAAAGTAGTATTTTGGGTAATTTCAATGACCCTTTTTGCAATTTCATGAAATTTTGGAGCCGTTTTAACCATTTTAGGAGTAATCCCTGTCAGCTTTTGTACAAATGGAGTAATATCACTTTCCGGATTCACCAAAGAAATGAACTGGTCAACAATTTTCTGCCCGTCATACCGATAAATGGCAATATCTATAATGCATTCATGTCTATAACCTGCACCATTACTTTCTATATCTATAATTGAATACATTTAACCTTATGTTATAATATTTCTTCTGTTGCGGATTTTAATAATTTTTGTCATTAAAAGTCCGAAAATTAGCGTTAAAAAACTAAGTACATAACCCATGCCATACGTCCAAAGAGGCTGCATCATCGCATTTTGACCGTCTTTAACCATGGACACAAAAATGGCAAAAATAATATATAAACTGATAAGGCCCATAGTGCCTCCAAACAATTCATACATCCGTTTTTTATTGAGCAGTAAAGGCAATCCCGCTAAAATAACAAAAATTATATCAAATATTCCAAAGTGGTTATGAATGGTATCCATTATGAGATTAACCGAAGCTAATCCGATACAATAAAAATATGATACATTTTTCATGGTTATTAGATAAGAATTGCACTAATGTTTTTATTATCTCCTTCTCCCTCCCAGACCGAACATTCCCAAAACTGCTTTTGCTCCTTCACGCATCAATGTGCTGGTAAAAGTTCTTCCTGCTTTGCTCTGTAATACCTGTTCAAACATCCCTGGCTCTTCCTTTACTGGCTTTGCTCTTTGTGTAGGAGCCGGATTCTGTGCCGCCTGCTCCATTCTTGCCGTTAATATCTCATAAGCCGATTCTTTATCTATCGCTTCTTCATATTTAGCAACCAAAGCAGAATTTCCTGTTAATTCCGAAACCTCAGCATCATTCAAGACATCCATTCTCGATTCCGGAGAAATCAGGTAAGTCTGAACCAAAGGAGTAGGAATTCCTTTTTCATCCAACGCCGTTACAAAAGCTTCTCCAATTCCAAGATTCTGAATCAGATTAGAAGCATTATAAAATTCTGTTGTAGGATAGTTTTCCACTGCTTTTGAAATCTCTTTTTTATCTTTTGCAGTAAATCCTCTCAAAGCATGTTGAATTTTTAATCCTAACTGAGAAAGAACATTCTCAGGAACATCTCCGGGAATCTGTGTAATAAAATAAATACCCACCCCTTTTGAACGGATTAATTTAACCATTGTTTCAATTTGTGAAAGCAATGCCTTAGAGGCCTCATTAAAAATCAAATGCGCTTCATCAATAAATAAAACTAATTTAGGTTTTCCGCTATCTCCTTCTTCAGGAAATGTCATATAAATTTCCGCAAAGAGAGAAAGCATAAATGTTGAAAACAGCTGTGGTTTATTTTGTATATCGGCAACCCTTAAGATATTTACAACTCCTTTTCCATCCCTTGTCTCAAGTAAATCCTGAACATCAAAGCTAAGCTCACCGAAAAAATCAGCTGCTCCCTGTTGTTCTAAAGCGACTATCGATCTTAGAATAGTCCCTAAAGAAGCAGATGCTATTGATCCGTAATTGGAAGATAATTCTGCTTTGCCTTCTGCATTATCCGTCACATATTGCAGGACTTTTTTCAGGTCATTTAGGTCGATTAAAGGAAGCCCTTTATCATCACAATATTTAAAAACAATTGACATAATACTCTGCTGGGTATCATTCAACTGTAAAATCTTGCTCAATAAAACCGGACCGAATTCTGTGACGGTAGCTCTCAATTTCACACCCTTACCACCGGAAATACTCATTAATTCAACCGGAAAGGCTTGTGGATTATATGGAAGCTGGGTTTTTGCATATCTTTCTTCTATAATGGGATTCATTTCACCTGCTTCTGCAATTCCTGAGAAATCTCCTTTAATATCTAAAACTAAAGACGGAATCCCAGCATGTGATAACTGTTCCGCAAATACCTGAAGAGTTTTTGTTTTTCCTGTTCCGGTGGCTCCCGCAATAAGACCATGCCTGTTGATTGTTTTTAAAGGAATGGTTACATTCACTTCGGTAACTACCTCCCCATCAAACATACCTTTTCCTAATATAATATGATCTCCTTTCGGAGTATATCTAGCACTTAATTCATCAATAAATTGTTTTTTATCTGCCATTTGATTTTTTTTTAACTTATAAATATAAAATTTTTTACAAAATATTAAGTCAACAAACTTGTATTCTTGCGAAGTTCTCTGATTAATTATTTCGTATTTCTTTTAAACAGACCCATTTCCTGTACGCAATTATTTTTGTTTTTTAAGCATGACAAAAAACAGTCTACCAATTTAGTATTTTAATAATCTGCCCTTTCTTGTTGAAAATAAATAACTTTCGATTCCTAAAACCCGGCAAAACCATTTAAATTGAAAGAAACTATCATTCAGATTTAACATTTCGTTTACAATTCATCTAATACTTTGTATCTTTAACTGAAATTTAATTTAAAACTAAGCAAATGAAAGTTGAACAAATATATACGGGCTGTCTAGCTCAGGGAGCCTATTATATTGTCTCAGAAAACGAAGCTGCAATTATAGATCCTCTAAGAGAGGTAAAACCATATCTGGATCGTCTTGAGAAAGACCATGTAACTTTAAAATATATTTTTGAAACACATTTCCATGCCGATTTTGTTTCCGGACACCTGGATTTAAGTAAAAAGACAGGTGCTCCTATTATTTACGGACCTACTGCTAAGCCGGAATTTGAAGCAACAATTGCTGAAGATTATCAAATCTTTGAAATTGGAAAAGTAAAAATAAAGGTTCTGCATACTCCGGGCCATACCATGGAAAGCACCACCTATCTTTTAATAGATGAAAATGGTGTTGAAACAGCAATTTTCACGGGTGATACTTTATTTTTAGGAGATGTTGGCCGTCCGGATCTCGCTCAGAAAGCAACTAATCTCACGCAGGAGGACCTTGCGGGAATATTATATGAGAGTCTTCATAGCAAGATTATACCTTTAGCAGATACCATCACTGTTTATCCTGCACATGGAGCAGGTTCTGCTTGTGGAAAAAACATGCAGAAAGAAACAGTTGACACCCTTGGGAACCAAAAACGAACCAACTACGCTTTAAACCAACCCGATAAAGAATCTTTTATAAAAGAAGTTTTGGACGGCCTTACTGCCCCACCGAAATATTTTGGAATGAATGTAGCTTTAAATAAAGGAGGCTATGAAAGCATAGACACCGTAATGGATAAAGGTCTTAATCCAATTTCTGTAGAAGATTTTGAGATCATCGCTGAAGATTCCGGAGCACTTATTTTAGATACCAGAAGCGCTGCCGATTTCCATAAAGGCTTTATTCCTAATTCTATTAATATCGGACTGAAAGGAGATTTTGCTCCTTGGGTAGGAACATTGATCGTAGACGTAAAACATCCATTGTTATTGGTTTCAGATGAAGGAACCGAAGAAGAAGTGATTACCCGGTTAAGCAGAGTTGGATTTGATAACGTTTTAGGGTATTTGAATGGAGGTTTTCAGTCATGGCAGAATGCCAATAAAGAAACTGATGAGATTAAAAGGATTTCTCCTTCAGAATTTGTAGAAGAATTCAATGATCAGTCTACGGTTATTGATGTCAGAAAACTGACTGAGTATGCAGCTGAACATATTGATAACGCATTTAATAAACCGTTAGACTCTATCAGCGACTGGATCAGTTCAATTGATGACTCGGAACATTTCTTCCTTCATTGCGCAGGAGGATATAGAAGCATGATTGCCGCAAGCATTCTTAACTCACACGGGATCAGAAATTTCACTGAAATCGAAGGCGGTTTTAACGGAATTAAAAAAAACGGAAAAACTACCCACATCGGATTTTGTCTGCCAGTCGAAAACATTGTAAATTAACGAATGAGAAATAAGGTTTGCGGATTTATTTTTGCTGTATCTGTAACGTTAAGTGCATGTAAAACTTCAAGCATATCGAAGAATAATGCCCCAGCTGATATTAAACAAATAGTAAACAGTAGTGATGTTACTTTGATAGACGTTAGAATCCCTGAGCAATATAAGGAAGGAACAGCAAAAGATGCAATCAACATCCCGCTTGCCGAGATTCAAAATAATATTGAGTCCTTAAAAGGCAAAAAAGTAGTGGTTTTTTGCAACAAAGGAATCCAGGCGGACCAGGCGGTAGAGATTTTAAAGAAAAACGGAGTGGAAGCCTATGATGGGACAAGCTGGAAAAATGTAAAGGCAATCCAGAAAGAGGCTGATAGCTCCAAATAATAAAAACACCAAAAATCATGTCAGAAAAATTTAAAGAATTAATTAATTCCGAAAGACCTGTTTTAATTGACTTTTTTGCGACCTGGTGTCAACCGTGTAAGGTTCAGTCGTCAGTACTCACAACAGTTAAAGAAAATGTAGGTGAAGGAGCAAGAATTATTAAAGTAGACGTAGACCAGTATCCGGCTATTGCTTCACAATATGGAGTTCGTGGTGTCCCTACTTTGGCTATATTTAAACACGGAGAACTTTTGTGGAAAGAAAGTGGCGTACATGACGTCAATACTTTAACACAATTGCTGAAACAATATGAATAAAGCTGTGAAATTTCACAGCTTTTTTATTTCGATAATTACATCTGAATTGAAAATTGATCCCGGTCATTCAAAAACTGGAAATGCTTTCTGAAATCCAAAAGCTCATTCATATTCAATTCTGCAGACACAATATTCTTTTCTTTTTGGGCAATGTCTCTTCCATCAGCAAAAAAACAATGTGAGCTTTCCTGATAGAATAAATTATTTCCATCTGTTCCTATCCTGTTCAATCCAAAAACGTATGATAAATTTTCAATAGCCCTGGCTTTCAGCAAGTGCTCCCAGGCTCCCACTCGCTTCTCCGGCCAATTGGCTACATAGAAGATTGCATCATAATCATCATTATTTCTTGCAAAAACAGGAAAACGAAGATCGTAGCAAACCTGAAGCAAAATGCGGAATCCTTTATATTCAACAATAACTCTTTCTTTTCCTGGGGTATACACCTTATCCTCTCCAGAGAAAGAGAACAAATGTCTTTTATCATAAAAAACAACTGACGAATCAGGCTTTACGAAATACATCCTGTTGTAAAATTTCCCATCTTGTTCTACAGGAGCACTTCCACAAAAAGCGGATCCTTTCTCTTTTGACATCTTGTGTAAGAAACTTAAAGCTTCCTCATTACGGTCTGAAACCTCAGAAGCATCCATACAAAAACCTGTTGAGAACATTTCGGGTAAAAGAAAAATATCAGCATCCTGATTATTTAATTCCTCTTCTATTAAACGAAAGTTACTTTCCTTATCTTTCCAGATAATATCTAAATTTAATCCTTTAATTTTCATAAAAGTCGTTCAAAATCTTGTATAAAAATAGGATTTTTAATCGGTTTCGGTTCTATTTTTGTAGCTGATTATTCTTAATTAATAGAACTAAAGTGTAATATTTATGAAGAAATTGGTTTTTATTTTAGCGGTCTTCTTCTTTGGAGTTGCCGTAAATGCCCAGGCTTGGACAGGAAAGGGTGATCAGAAAGTGCAATTGGGATTCAGTGCATGGGGATATGGAACAGGAATTACAGGGACTTATGATTACGGGCTCAATAAACTTATATCAGTTGGTGCCGGGCTGAACGGCTACTTTAGCGGATATAAAAATAATGACAACGACAACAAGGTCTTCATCTTTGGAAGGCTTAATTTTCATTTAAAAGAAGCATTACAGCTCCCTGAAAAGCTGGACATTTATCCCGGAGTTGATCTTGGGGTTCTCGGAAAAGATTTTGGAATCGGCGCCCATATTGGTGCCCGTTACTTTTTCACTGAGAGAATCGGGGTATTTGCAGAAGTTGGAAACAATGGCAGCCTGGGGGTTTCCCTTAATTTGTAAAAACAGTCTTAATATATGACAAAGCTTCTCTATATGAGGAGCTTTTTTATTTGGCATAGTTTTGATAATTGTTACCTTTGCAAATTAAAATCTAAAATTTATTAATGGAATTAGCAATTAAAATTTTTCAATTCATATTAAGCATTTCTATCTTAGTCGTTCTTCATGAACTGGGGCATTTTTTGCCCGCCAAATGGTTCAAAACCAAAGTAGAAAAGTTTTATTTATTTTTCGATCCTTGGTTTTCTATCGCAAAGAAAAAAATCGGTGAAACGGAATACGGTATCGGATGGCTTCCTTTTGGAGGCTACGTGAAAATTGCCGGAATGGTGGATGAAAGCATGGATACCGAACAATTAAAACAACCGGCACAACCATGGGAATTCCGTGCAAAACCGGCTTGGCAGAGACTTATCATTATGTTGGGAGGAGTTACGGTAAACTTTTTCCTTGCGTGGTTAATTTATAGCTGTCTTTCTCTTTTTAATGGAGAAATGTATACAGATCTTACAAAATTTGACAATGGTATCGGCGTAACAGATGCCGGTAAAAAAATGGGATTCCAAAATGGTGATAAAATTGTCTCTATCGATGGAAAACCAGCAGAAAGATTGGAAAATTCAGCTATTAATATACTTTTTAGTGATCATGTTACTGTTCTTAGAGGGGGTAAGGAAATTACATTCAAAGTGAATGAAGATGGTGTAGCTGATGTTATCAGACAAAGAGAAGCAAAGCTTTATATCACTCCCAGAATTCCGATGATCATTGATTCTTTAGCGACTCCTTCTTCAAAAGCATCAGGGTTGGCGAAAGGCGATAGAATTGTAGCCATCAATGGGAAACCAACTCCTTTCTTCGACGAGGTAAGTTCGACATTAGCTGAAAATAAAGGAAAAACAGTAAGCATTGAGGTTAATCGTGGTACTGAAAAGCAAACTATCTCCGCACCAGTAGATAAAAATGGTAAATTAGGAATTGCTGTTGACCAAAAAAGTCTTGCAAGTGTAGTTACTGACAAAAAATACTCTTTCGGAGAATCTATTCCAAGAGGTTTTGAAAGAACCATTGAAGCTTTAACCATGCAGGTAAAGCAGTTCAAAATTATGTTCAACTCTAAAATTCAAGGATACAAAAATGTAGGTGGACCTATTGCAATTGTAAAATCTATGCCCGTAAATAAGGCAGCAGATGGTAGCTTTGCGATTAACTGGCCTGCATTCTGGAGCTTTACAGCAATGTTTTCGATCTGGCTGGCTTTCCTGAATCTTATTCCTATTCCAGGATTAGATGGGGGACACGTTTTATTTACATTGTATGAAATTATTTTCGGAAAACCAGTTCCTCAAAAAGTATTGGAAAATGCACAAATGATTGGTGTTATCTTTCTGTTAGGCTTAATGTTACTGATTTTCGGAAGCGATATCTTTAAAATATTCACAGGAAAATTATAATATTTTTTAAATTTTCAAAAGAAAAATTTGCCTGGTATAAATATTCGTCCTATATTTGCACCACTTAAAAACAAAGGACATTCCTCCTTAGCTCAGTTGGTTAGAGCATCTGACTGTTAATCAGAGGGTCGCTGGTTCGAGCCCAGCAGGAGGAGCAAAAAGACTTACATTTCTGTAAGTCTTTTTTTTTTTGCATATCACAAATTAATAATGCAAAAGATCCTGATATTCTTAAAAAATTAGATATTTGCAACTTATTAAATAATTATAAGAGGAAATATTTTGCAGCGCAAAGTATGACAACATATCCCAAGGAATATCTAATTATCTCATGAAAAGAATCTTTATTTCGTTATTAGCAGCCTTTGCTAGCATTCAAGTTTCAGCACAGGAAAAATCTTATTTTTTATCAAGTCCTTCATTAAGCCCGGATGGGAAAACCGCTTATTTTGCTTATGATGGAGACATCTGGAAAGTGGACTCCAATGGCGGAAACGCTTCCAGAATCACAGCCCTGGAGGGAGAGGAAATTAATCCACGCATTTCTCCAGACGGAAAATGGCTTGCATTCAGTTCCAATCAATACGGAAATTATGACGTGTATGTGATGCCTGCTGAAGGAGGAAGCATTAAACAGTTAACATTTCACACAGGAAAAGATGAAATAGAAAACTGGGGATGGGACAGTAAAACTATTTATTTTACCTCAAACAGGAATAATAACTTTGGAAGTTTTAAAACTACTATTGAAGACAAAACACCACAAAAGCTTTTCAACAATTACTTTAATAATACAAACGGCCTGGCAGAAACTCCTGCGGGTGAATATCTTTTCACAAGTTCATCAGAAAGCGCCAATCAGGTACATCGCAAACACTATAAAGGAGAAAACAATCCTGATATTTTAGGTTATAATCCCAAGAACAATTCCTTTAAACAATATACGAACTATGCAGGAAAAGATTTTAATCCGAGCGTAGATAAAAATGGGACTATTTATTTTATTTCTGATGAAAATAACAATGAATATAATCTTTATGAACTTAAAAATGGCAAAAAGGCACCTTTAACACAATTTGAAACCTCTATTAAAAAGCCATTTGTTTCAGCTAACGGATCCAAAGTAATATTTGAAAAAGATTATCAGCTTTACACCTATGACGTAGCTACAAAAGATATAAAAGCTCTTAATATAAGCCTTAACACAAATAAAACACTGGAGAAAGAACAAAATTTTAATATAGAAAATAATATTTCTTATTATGATATTTCATCAGATGGTAAGAAAATAGCTTTTGTGAGCCGTGGTGTTCTTTTTGTTTCTGATATTGAAGGAAAGTTTACACAACAGATATCTGACGGAAAGGAACGTGTAATGGAAGTAAAATGGCTGAAGGACAATCGCACATTACTTTTTAACCAGACTTACCAGGGATATCAAAACTGGTTTAGTATTGCTGCAGACGGAAAAGGCCAGGTAAAACAATTAACTACTGATTTGCGTAACAACCGCAATATAACCCTGAATAACGACCTTTCAAAAGCAGTGTATTTAAGTGGTCGTGATGAAGTAAGATTAATGGACTTAAAGAGTTTACACTCTACAACTATCGTAAAAGATGAAATCTGGGCTTTTCAAAATTCAAAACCTTCTTTTTCTCCCAATAACGAATATGTACTGTTCTCTGCAAAAAGAAATTTTGAACTGGACATCTTTGTTTATCATATCGGAAAAGGCAAAATCATAAATCTTACCAACACCGGCGTTTCAGAGGAAGATCCTTTTTGGTCACCCAATGGTAAGTATATTTATTTTACAAGTGACCGAACGAACCCTTCTTATCCGCTAGGTATGCAGAAATCTAATATTTACAGAATGGCGCTGGATTGGTTTGATGAGCCTTACAAATCTGAAAGATTCGATAAGCTATTTACTGAGGAGGTAAAGAAACCTGAAACGACAAAGGAAAACAAGGATAAAAAAGAAGAAGACAAAGAAAAAAAGGAAGAAAAAGAAATTGTTGTAAAAGAATTGAAAATTAATCCTGAAAACACTTTGGAAAGGATTGAGCTGGTTACAGACAGGTATGGATACCAGGAAGATCCTACCGTTTTCATGGACGACAAAAAGGAAATTTTATTCTTTAATTCCAATCAGGATAATGGAAAGAAACAACTTTTCAAAAAGGTTTTCACGGATTTTGAAACCGCTAAATCAGAAAAGGTTTTCGATAAAGAAGCCAGCTATATCATCAAAAATGACAAGTCTTTTTTTACATTAATAGAGGGTAACATTTATAAAATGGCCATAGCAACATTAAAGCCAGAAAAGATAAATATCCAGTATACTTTTAACAAAAATCTCGCTTCTGAATTTACCCAGATGTATGATGAAACATGGACTGGGGTTGAAGAAAATTTCTATGATGAAAAATTCCATGGCATCAACTGGAAAGCAAAAAAGGAGCAGTATTCTAAATATCTTCCGTATATCAATAACAGAAATGATCTGCGAATTTTATTGAATGACCTGTTGGGAGAACTCAATTCTTCACATACGGGATTTTCTTCAACAGGAAAGGAAGAAACTAGATATCTGAATTATTTTACCAATGAAACAGGGATTATCTTTAAAAAGGACCAGCCTTATAGTGTCGAAGGTATTGTAAGAAAATCACCCGCTTTCCGTTCCGGGGTTGACATTAAACCAGGAGATCAATTGATTGCTGTAAATGGAAAAAATATTGACGTACACGAAAATCGTGAATCTTATTTTACAAGTCCTAAAAAGCAGGAAGAAGTTATTCTTACTTTCACACGCAATGGCAAGGACATCACCACCAAGGTACATCCGATTTCAAATACAGAATTAAAAGCACTTTTGTATGACGAATGGATATTCAATAATCGGCAACGCGTAAATCAGATGAGCAACAGCCGCATTGCCTATTCATATATGAAAAATATGACTACTGATGAACTGGACCGCTTCCTTCTGGATATGGTGGAGCAGGAAATTCAAAAAGAAGCTGTTATTCTCGATTTACGCTATAATACGGGCGGAAACGTTCATGATAAAGTATTAAATTTCCTTTCTCAAAAACCTTATTTACAATGGAAATACCGGGAAGGAAAAATGACCACACAGCCCAATTTCGCACCTTCCGGAAAGCCTATTGTTCTTTTGATCAACGAAGCTTCGCTGAGTGATGCCGAAATGACCGCTGCCGGTTTCAAGGCTCTGAAATTAGGAAAAATCATTGGCCAGGACACCTATCGATGGATTATCTTCACTTCCGGAAAAAGTCTTGTAGATGGCTCTTATTATAGGCTTCCTGCATGGGGAACGTATACTCTGGATGGCCAGAACCTGGAAAAAACAGGTGTAAAACCGGACATCTATATTAAAAACACATTCATAGACCGACAGCAAGATAATGATCCGCAACTGGAAAGAGCGGTACAGGAAATCCTTAAAGATTTAAAGAAATAAAAAAACAAGGCTTACAGAAATGTAGGTCTTGTTGTATAGGTTACCCCCCCCTATTAATTATCTTGTCATTAAATATTCATTATATTAGCAATAAAATCAGCATGAAAAGAATATTATTCGGAAAGCTTATCTTTTGTTGCGTGATTATTTCTTCTCTAAATCTTCAAGCACAAAATAATAATCTCGATATAGAGCGTATACAATATCTCCATGCCTTAAAAAAGCTTTTGAATAAAGTATGGCCAACATTCGGATCTCCTGAATACACTGCTGATATTGCTTATTTTACCCCTACAAAAACCTTCATAACAGGCAGACCCATTTCAGAAACATTAAAAAAAAAATCCAATAAAAACTTATAGAAGGGGGAATATTTTGATTGAAGAAACAGAACGTCTTGACACACTTGTATTCCATATGTTTACAGCTTATGAAAGCATGGACAGCAGCAAACTATGGTATCACTATCCCGTCATTCTTTGTAGTGATTATGATACAACCCGTAAGTATATTGAAGATGTTCCCAATACCCAAACCTGGGCGACAATCATCTTACATGAGTATTTTCATGGCTTTCAGTTTCGCCATCCGGAGTTCATCCGATATGCTAATGATTCAATAACTATCAGCATAAAGCGACTGCAATCTTATTATGATAATTATTCATGGTTCAAAGAAAGCATAGACAAAGAAAATCAAATTTTATTAGAATGCTTGGCCAGTAAAAACATACAAAAGACAAAGGCTCTCTTTAAGATCTATAAAATGCAAAGAACTCGGAGACTATCAAGATTCTCCCAGATTGAAAAACTTGACCTTACTCATCAGGAAGAATTTCTGGAAAAAATGGAAGGAAGCGCAAGATATATTGAATATCAACTATACCTTGTTTTTAAAACGATACCAACCAACGAGGAACTTATGAATATTGATAAACAGTATGATCCTTTAGCTTTGAAAACATTTAAATTAGAAGATAAACCCTGGATGTACAACAGTAATTCTATCCGCTATTTTTATTCCACAGGCTTCAATATGCTGCGATTGCTTGATAAGTTAAAAATTAAATACAAGGAGCGTTTTTTTGATGACAACACTATTACTCCATACAGATTATTAGAGAAAAAACTGTCTGATTAATTTTTCTTACAAAAGCCAACGATCATCACAGGCAAATTAAAATAATCCCGGAATATAAATCTCCACCACCCCGGCAATGCCTTTCCACAAAATCCCCAATTTTATTTCTATGATTTATTTGAAAATATTGAGAATCGAATTAAAAAAATCAAAATATTTCTTATTGAATTTCAACCTATTTACTTTAAAATTATTGATAATTGAACGTAAAACTTGCTTGATATAAATATTCATATTATATTTGCACCACTTAAAACAAAGGAAAATTCCTCCTTAGCTCAGTTGGTTAGAGCATCTGACTGTTAATCAGAGGGTCGCTGGTTCGAGCCCAGCAGGAGGAGCAAAAAGACTTACAGAAATGTAGGTCTTTTTTTTTTTCATTCGGAATAAATTCTGTTCTATCCTATTGTCTTTTAAAATCATAGCTCATAATTAATCGGATTAGTCCTGTTATTTTTGTTACATTTGCATTTTTATAAATACACACGAAATTTTTTTTAAATCTTATCCGTTTTAAATAAACAGCATACTTTTTGTTTATGCTAAATGCTTGAAGAAATACCTAATGTTAATTAATAACTCTAAATACCACTATCTCTACCTTTTTCTTTTATTTTCCGGTATTGTGTGCGCACAAAATGCTGCAAGTGGCAAAATTGTTGATGCCAAAACCAATAAAGAAGTTACCGGGGTGGATGTATTTATCAATGATAGTAATCAACCTTTTTTAACAACAACTACGGGAGCCTTCAGCGTTCAATCAGACAGTATTATTTACAAATTAAAATTCTTAAGAAAAAGCTATGCCTTACAAAGTATAGACGTTACCCCAGATAATGCCAATAATATCTTCGTAAAGCTTTCCAAAGAAAAGGTGGAAAACATTGAAGAAGTTGTGATCCATAACGAGAAAACGAAATATAAAAACAAGAAGGAAAATCCCGCTTATGCCATTATGCAGGAAGTATGGAAAAGAAAAAGAAATAATGGTTTAAGTAAATTCGATACCTACACTTATAAGGAATACGAAAAAATACAGTTTGACGCTAATAATCTGGACAGCGCCTTTATGAAGAGAAAGATCTTCAACAAGCTGGATTTCATCTTTGATTATGCCGACTCAACGGCAAGTGGAAAAATGGCTCTGCCCATCTTCCTGAATGAATCAATTTATGAAAATTACGGAGAAAATAAGCCCGGCAAGAAAACCAAAAAGCTTTTAATAGCTCAAAAAACATCTGGTTTTCAGGATAATCAAATTGTAACTTTAACGGCGAAAAATCTCTACAGGGACATCAATATCTATGACAATACCCTGAATTATTTTGATATTGGTTTTCCAAGTCCTGTAGGAACTGATGGTTTTAGCACCTATGACTACAATCTGATTGATACGATTGCTATACATGGTGAGAATGCTTATAAAATCAGGTATCAGCCTAAAAGAACAGAAATTTTAGCATTTCAGGGCTATCTTTATATTGATACCGACACTTATGCAGTTTTAGGAGCGACGTTAAAATCAACACAAAAAATGAATGTAAATTTCGTCAATGGGATTTCCACAGAGCTGGAATACGACAACCCCGACGAAAATACTTTCCTGCCTAGAAAATTTGTAACCGTAGTAGAGCTGACCCCTTTCTCAAAAAAAGAAAACATCTAAAAGTATCATCGCTAAAAGAACTGTAGACTATTCGGAATATGAGTTTAACAAGCCACTTGCTCCATCGGTTTTCACCCGAAAGGAGGAAGAGTATGACAATAAGTTTGTTGATAAGGATGACGCTTACTGGGCTAAAGCGAGACCTGATACGCTATCCAAATCTGAACAGGGAGTCTATGATATGCTTGATAAGCTTCAGAAGGTCCCGAAATTCAACCGGATTGTAAAGTTATATGAAACCCTTGGATCGGGTTACTATAACATAACAAAAGGAATAGATTTGGGTCCTATTTTTTCAGTTTATGGAGTAAACGAAGTAGAGGGAGACAGAATAAGACTGGGAGCGAGAAGTTATTTTTCCATGAATGATCCCTGGAGAATCCAGTTTTATACAGCATATGGATTTAAAGATCAGCAGTTCAAATATGGTGTTGAAGCAAAATACATGTTTAATAAAGTCAACCGGTTTATGATCGGAGCAGGCACCAGAAGAGATGTTATGCAGCTCGGTGTTCAGCTAACAACTGATGACGGAATCATGTCTCGTACATTTGCCTCGTCCACAGTTTTCGCGAGGGGAGACAATGCCTCTTTAAGCTCCCTGAATCAAACTAATGTATTTGCTTCTATTGAGCCATGGAAGAACTTTCAAATACGGGTAGATGGAACTATGCAAAGCATCAAATCAGCAAATCCTGACGGCTTCAACCTTATGTATTACAGAAACGGAGAATTAAGAAAAACCGTTAATGACTCCCATGTAACCCTTAGCTTAATAGCAAGACCTAGTGCTAAATTTTCACAAACCGGAGTTGACAGACACGAACATGGAACCTTGGCTCCTACTATTGTTTTAAAGTACACAAGAGGATTGGAAGGCCTGTTTAATGCTGATTTTAATTATAATAAACTACAATTCTTATTTTACAAACCGGTATTAATCGGAAGCTGGGGAAAAACATTAATCAATTTTGAAGCAGGAAAAAACTTCAATACAGTTCCTCTAGCCTTACAAAATATAATTCCCGGAAACCAATCTTATAGTTTGGTAGGAAATACATTTGCACAACTTAATTATTATGAGTTCGTTGCAGATACATATACGACGTTGCATCTGGAACATCATTTCAATGGTAAAATCCTTTCCTATATTCCACTAATCAAGAAACTCAAATTAAGAGAAATAGCATTTATCAGAAGTGCATACGGAACACTGAGCGATGCATCTAAAAAGATTAACGTTGAAGGCTTCAAGTATTCTGCTCCTAGCGATCATATTTATTATGAATACGGTTTCGGAATTGAAAATATTGGATTTGGAAACCTGAGGATCTTCAGGGTAGATTTCAACTGGAGAGGCAACTACCTCAACAGGCCTGACATTTCTACATTTGGCGTAAAAGCAGGATTTCAGGTAGGCTTTTAAAAATACTTTAGAAAGACAAATAATTTCCATCTGATAAGCAGTAAAAACATACAAGAATATCGAGCATTATTCCGTTATCAAAATAGATTAAAGGCAATATAGGCTACTACAGCTAAGCCGGTTTAGAACAGCCAGAAACACTAGAGGAGATCATTACAGCTCAAGATCAGCAACATCATTTTTTTCAGATCCTTTTATGTAGGCTTTCCCGGATTTTCAAGACAAAATTAGGATATTGAAAAAATTCCAGACCATTTAAACATAAAAAAGCCTCAACAATGTTGAGGCTTTTATTTTATAGAACGCTTAGATTAAGCGTTTGGTTCTACAGATACAAAAGATCTGTTATTTGCTTTCTTTCTGAAAACTACTTTACCGTCTACTAATGCAAACAAAGTATGGTCTTTACCCATTCCCACGTTTTCACCTGGGTGGTGTTGAGTACCTCTCTGTCTGATAATAATATTACCGGCAATAGCTTCTTGTCCACCGAAAATCTTTACACCTAATCTTTTAGAGTGAGATTCTCTACCGTTTTTGGAACTACCGACTCCTTTCTTGTGTGCCATTTTATTTGTAGATTATTATTATTTATTAAGAGCTTTAAATTGATCAATGTTCTTAACGATAGCAGCATCTACTTCTTCGTGAGTAAGAACTTTTTTCTCTAATTCAACTTTAACAGCTTTTCCTAAAGTAATTAAAGTTTCTCTGTTTTCTTTAGACTGAGACAAGTTGTGTTTCTTTAAGTGATAGTTCAACTCATGATCTTCACCAAAGTTAACAGTTGCGTTGTCTGAAAGAACTTCAGCCTTTACTGTTTCTTTTTTAGCTGCTTTCTTTGAACCACCTTCAAATCCAGTGATTCCTGTAATTTGAATTTGAGTTAAAGATTGTCTGTGACCGTTTTTCACTTCATAACCTTTTCTTCTTTTCTTTTTGAAAACGATTACTTTATCAGCTTTAACATGGTCTAAGATCTCTGCTTCTACAGTGATCCCGCTTACAGCTGGGGCGCCTACAGTGATTGTACCGTTTACAGTAAGAAGAACTTTATCGAAAGAAACTTTTCCTCCTTTATCTCCTTTTAAACGGTGTACAAACAACTTCTGGTCTTGCTCAACTTTGTATTGAAGCCCTGCTATTTCTACAATTGCAAACATTGTTTATAAATTTTTAGTTATTTCGAGGTGCAAATATACAAATTATTTTATAAACTGCTTACAATCAAAACAATATTTTTCAACACAAATGCTTTTTCACCAACGAAGGAATAATTTTAACTATTTATATATTAATTATCTAAAAAATAATTTATACCTTCGTTTTCACCAAAAAAATATTTTATGAAAAGAAACTTTAAATTCTGCTTTTTAGCAGGAGCTATTGCTGTATTATCTTTATCAGCATGTAACGACGACAAAATGGAAGACAATGTCTTACCAAATTCATCCACCGAAAATGCTAAAATTGAACAACCCGGAGACCTTCAGAGAAGCTGCTCTTATGTTGATCAAAACTGGAGTTCTACAGCAGTCCTTTTAACCGGCTTACAAACGAGCGCCGACACCAACTTCATGAACGGGCAAATGACAAAAATTGCCAGTATGTGGGGAAGAAGTAACCCAACATTGCGATTTGTAAACGATCCTTCCAATTTCAACTCCACCTATAATGCTATTTCCTACTCTACAGGAAAAATCTATTATGGTTATGCGATCTACGCTGATGCAAAAAATAAAGGCGGAGATATCGTGAATGCTATGATCCTGGCACATGAATATGGCCACCAACTACAATATGCTTTTAACCTGCCTTCTGTAAATGAATCTACAGCAAGACCTAATGAGCTTGAAGCCGATGGTTTTGCAGGGTATTATTTAAGAAGACCGAACGGGTATAACAAAACTCAATTCTCTGAAATTGCAGCAGCCTATGAATTTGCACAAAGCATCGGAGATTATCAGACCTCAAGTTATAACCATCACGGAACTCCTCCTCAAAGAAGATCTGCTGTTCGTTTAGGCTTCCTGCTTGGACAGTACAGTTTATCTGCGGCTGATTTCGACTATAACTTCTTTTATTACTATCAAGGAGTCCTTAACGGAACCTATAAAATGGGGAAAAATTCAAGAAATCCTGAAATTGACGCTTATATGAGCCAATATATGGACGAGTTAAGAAAAATCCAAACCGGAGAAATTTCTGCAGAAGAGTTTAGAAAACTTTAAACATTCATTATTAACATATTTAGGAAAGGAGGTAAAGTTCGCTTTACCTCTTTTTTATTTTTAAAATTATTTCCAAACTTTATCTATTTTTGAGCTTTATCAATTACCATAATGAACAGGGATCTCTACATTGATTTTGCAAAAGGATTAGCAACGCTTTCCATTATATTCATCCACACAGCATTCTGGTCGGGACAGTTTTATATCCCGGCGGAAGTCAGGGTCTTTTCTTTAGTATTTGATGTAGCTTTGTTTTATGCATTAAGTGGAATTACATCCGGAGCCAATATTGAGAAAACTTTCTACCGCCTGCTCAAACTACAGATCACCTACATGATTTTTGTAACATTCCTGTTTTTCCTGGATTACTTTTTTAAAGTTTTCGGGTTAAGCTTTTTTTCTATAGAATGGTTGCAAAACTTTTACTCTACATTCGGCTCAAAATACGCGACAACAAATATATCTACGGAACCTCAATGGCAAAATTTAGGAAACTGGTACCTCCATCAATACACCAATGCCGATACATTTCCCGTAGTAATGGGAAGCTTCTGGTATTTAAAAGTATACTTTATATTAGCTGTTTTCGGTGTATTGATTTTAAGATTCTTCCCTAAACATATTAATTGGTTTATAGGACTGTGTATTGCTTTGACACTAATATTTAATTTATTTCCATGGTTTTATCCAACAGGCCAGGTGGGATATGTTGCTTTTTATCTTGCGGTTTTCTTAATTGCCAATAGAATGAGGGGAAAGAAAATCCCTTCCTGCATTATCCCCGCACTTTATGCAGCGGTTGGAATTCTGCTAATCTGGATGTTCTGGTATTATGGAAGCGAAATATTTTACAAGATCAATAAAAATAAGTTCCCTCCTAAAACTCCCTATATCATATGGACCCTGTTTTCACTGGTTACGTTATTTGTTTTTTATAACAGATTAAAGATCACAAAAGAAAATTTTATTACTTATATCGGAAAGAATGCAATATTCTTTTATTTTGCACAGGGAATAAGTTCTTCTCTTGTTTATTTTTTAGTCGTTCATTTCAAGCAAGATGTACCGTGGTGGATATTAATGATTTTAATCTATATCACGAATATTATCCTCGCAACATCGATTGCAGGATTTTTAATAAAAGTAGATCGTTTAGGCTGGAATATTTTAGAATTTTTACGAAGAAAGACCGCTTCTTAAATAACTGGAATAAAACAAGATTTGTTATTGTAATTTACTTTAAATTTACAGAAATTTTAAAACATGTTTAAGTTGAAACTTCCCACGGATCCAAGGTGGGCAAATATTGCGGAAGGAAACATTGAAGAAATTTTAACCGATCATGCCTGGTGCGAACAAAAAGCCGCTACAAACGCTATCGGATTGATTACGATGCTTCCGGAACACCCTGAAATTGTAACAGAACTTCTTGCTATTGCACAGGAAGAACTGGATCATTTCAATCAGGTTCATGAGATCATCAAAAGCAGGGGATACAAGTTCGGAAGAGCCAGGAAAGATGATTATGTAAATGAATTGATGAAGTTCATTATCCAGGGCAGCAGAGAAGATCTTATCGTTGATAAAATGTTATTTGCCGCTATGATAGAAGCAAGAAGCTGCGAGAGATTTAAAGTCCTTACAGAAAATATCAAAGATGAAGAGCTTAAAAATTTTTACAGGGACTTAATGATTTCGGAGGCTAACCATTATACAACTTTCATTAGTTTTGCAAGACAGCTTGGAGATCCCGAAAAAGTAAACAAACGCTGGGAGGAGTGGCTGGAATATGAAGCTAAAATTATTAAGTCATACGGCAATAAGGAAAGCATACATGGCTAAACAAAATTAGTAACTGAATACGTTGAAAAAACTGACTTTCGAAAATATCGCCAATTTTTTCCTGAAAAATTTCTTTCAGGGACTTGTTATTATCGGACCTATCGGGCTAACGATATTTGTCATATGGTATGTGGTCACGTCTATTGATAATATAATTCCATCTGTGGCAAAAGAAATACCGGGTTTGGTTTTTGTATCAACTATTTTAATCACCGCACTTTTGGGCTACCTGGGTAATAAATTCGTTGTGGGAAGATTTTTTTTTCGACACAATGGACAGCCTGTTGGAAAGAACACCCGGGGTAAAACATATTTATACGCCAACTAAAGATGTAATGTCATCATTTGTTGGTGACAAGAAAAAATTTAATGATCCTGTATGGGTAAAAACCAATGAGCATCCTGAGATCTGGAGAATTGGTTTTTTAACCCAGAAAGAAATGGCAGATGTGGATAAACATAATTATGTTGCTGTTTATCTTCCTCACTCCTATGCTATTTCCGGATGGGTAATTGTTACGGAAGAAAAAAACATCAAACCTGTAGTGGGAATGTCTGCTGCTTCTGCAATGAAATTTGCAGTGAGTGGTGGTGTAGCCGGTTTCCACTCCGATGAAAATATATTTAAAGCTCCTGAGTAGCATTCTCCTGCTCCTTTAAATATATACTGATGAATTGAAATTATTTTCAAACAAATTTTCTTTACAAAACAATAAAATACTTAACTCATGAATTTACCGTACGCGGAACCTTTCCGCATTAAAATGATTGAAGAAATCCGTCAATCAACAAGAGAAGAAAGAGAGCAGTGGCTTAAAGAAGCCAATTACAACTTATTCAACTTAAAATCATCACAGGTTTTTATCGATTTACTAACCGATTCCGGAACCGGAGCCATGTCGGACAGACAGTGGGGAGCATTAATGACCGGTGACGAAAGCTATGCCGGTTCCCGTTCTTTCGACCAACTTCACAATACTGTAAAAAATATAACCGGATTCCAATATCTTTTGCCCACTCACCAGGGAAGAGCAGCGGAAAACGTGCTGTTTTCTGTTCTGGTAAAAGAAGGAGATGTAGTTCCCGGAAATTCCCATTTCGATACTACAAAAGGACATATTGAGTTTCGCAAAGCACATGCAGTAGACTGCACAATTGATGAAGCATTTGATATTAATGATCTACATCCGTTTAAGGGAAATATTAATCTTGAAAAGCTGGAAGAGATTTACAAAAGCTATCCAAAAGAAAAAATCCCTTTTTGTTTAATTACCATCACCTGTAATTCTTCAGGAGGTCAGCCGGTTTCTCTGGAAAATATGAAAGCAGTAAGAGAACTTTCCAATCAATACGGAATTCCTGTTTTTTTCGACTCTGCAAGATTTGCTGAAAACGCTTATTTCATTAAAAAAAGAGAAAAAAGCCAGGAAAACAGAAGCATTAAAGAAATCTGCAAAGAGATCTTCTCATATGGTGATGGAATGACCATGAGCTCCAAAAAAGATGGATTGGTAAACATCGGTGGTTTCATCGCATTGAATAACGAGGAGGTTTTCAGAAAGGCTTCCAATTTTACAATTATCTATGAAGGCTTCATAACCTACGGAGGTATGGCCGGAAGAGATATGGCAGCATTAGCCGTTGGACTGGATGAAGCTACGGAATTTGCTTATCTGGAAAGCAGGATCTCCCAGGTTGAATATCTTGGAAATAAGCTGATTGAATACGGAATTCCTGTGCAAAAGCCTATCGGAGGACATGCCGTTTTATTGATTCTTTACATTTCCTTCCAAAAGTATCAAGGGAAGAATATCCGGCACAGACTTTAGGTCTTGAAATCTACAAAGAAGCTGGCATCCGAACGGTTGAAATCGGCACCTTGCTAGCAGACAGAGATCCGGAGACAAGACAAAACCGTTATCCGAAATTGGAGCTGGTTCGATTAGCAATTCCTAGGAGAACCTATACGAATAATCATATGGATTATATTGCTGCAGCGATCAAAAACGTTTATGAACGCCGTGATGAAATCGCAAAAGGATATAAGATAACATGGGAGCCAGATCTTTTAAGACATTTTACTGTTCAATTAGAAAAAGCATAAAAATTAAAACCGGAGTAATTCCGGTTTTTTATTTTATATCCACATACGAGAATAAATTGTTAAAAAAAATCGCAATAAGGAAAAATACACAACATATCATTTATGTATTTTACGATTTTAGCTAATTTTTACTATTTGATTAAAAATTTTCATATAATTATGCATCGCATCCATTTTTCATAACACTTTTCAATAATAGTGATTTTTTCTGATGATTTAAAAACAAAAATCAATACTTTTGATTGAATTACCAATCTCAGAAACTCAATATATATGAAAATTAAATATCTAAGCGCTTTATTTCTGGGCAGCACTGCGGCTTTATATTCGCAGCAAATCAATGACACCATTTCTAAAGAAGCAAAAATTGAAGAAGTAGCTATTACGGGGAGCCGAAACAAAAAAAGAACAGTAATAGACACTCCTGTTCCCATCGATGTTATTGACATCAAACAGGTAAGTCAATCTACAGGGCAAGTTGAAGTGAACCAGCTCCTGCAGTTTTCGGCACCTTCATTTAATTCCAATAAACAATCGGGGTCAGATGGTGCAGATGCTGTCGATCCAGCCACTCTCAGAGGATTGGGACCAGACCAGACTTTACTTTTATTAAACGGCAAAAGATACCATCAGTCTTCACTGATCAACCTTTTCGGAACTAAGGGAAGAGGAAACACCGGATATGACATGAACACCATTCCGATCGGAGCTATTAAAAGGATTGAAGTCCTTCGCGATGGAGCTTCCGCTCAATACGGTTCCGATGCTATTGCAGGCGTTATCAACGTCATCCTAAATGACCGAGATAAAGGTTTTGAAGGAAATGCATTTTACGGGATGAACCTTTTTAAAAGTCCCGGAGATAAAGATGTTGTATCAGATCATAAAATTGACGGGCTTACTTTTGATTTTAACGGAAATTATGGAACAAAAATAGGATCACAAGGAGGATTTGCAAATTTTACCGCAGAATTCATCAATAAAGAATATGCAATCAGAAATGCTAATCCTACGGTTTATGATGCCCCAAGACAACGTTTTGGAGATGCAAAATCACAAAATGTATATTTCTTTGGAAATATTGAAGTTCCATTATCAGATAATATAAAATTTTATTCTCATCCCGGGTTTTCCCATAGAAATACAGATGCTAATGCATGGACCAGAAAAGCAGATGCAGATGGAAACATCCCGCAGGTTTATCCAAATGGATTTAACCCTATTCAGGATACAAGCATCACAGATTTTACATTTGATAATGGTTTAAAGTTTAAAGTTGCAGGTTGGGATGCCGATGTTTATAATGCCTTTGGCAATAATAGATTTACGTACCAGATAGACAATACAATTAATGCTACATTAGGTATAAAATCTCCTACAAGTTTTAACGCAGGAGGGCACTCGTTACTTCAAAATACAACAGGATTTAATGCAACGAAACAATTTGGAGTGTTAGAAGGACTAAATATCGCTTTCGGATCTGAGTTTAGGTACGAAAAATTTAATGTTATAAGGGGGCAAGAAGCATCTTATGCAATGTATGATGTCAACGGGAACATTGTAACTTCAAATACAGATCCTAGTCTTTTAGTAATAAATCCTTTAACAGGCAACATCAGACCTGGAGGCTCCCAGGGCTTTCCCGGATATTCTCAGGAAGTTAATAAAAGTAGAAATAATTTTGCAGCCTATATCGATACCGAGCTTGACATTACCAAAAAATGGATGGTTAGTGCAGCAGGTAGATTTGAAAACTACAGTGATTTTGGAAGTACCATTAATGGGAAATTTGCAACAAGATATGCGATAACTCCTCAATTTGCACTTCGAGGTTCAGTTTCAACAGGGTTCAGAGCTCCTTCGTTAGCTCAAAAATATTATGCGCTTCAATTCACGAATTTTCAGGGAGGTAATCTTGTAACGATCCAATTAGCATCAAATGACAGTGATTTAGCTGTAAAATCCGGGATATCTCAATTAAAACAAGAAACATCTCTTAACGGGAGTGTAGGGTTTACATTCAACACGGGAAAGTTTACTGCAACTGTTGATGGGTACTACATTAATGTAAAAAACCGAATTGTATTGACAGGTAACTTTGCCAGAACAGACCTTCCACCTGATGTTCAGGCAGATTATCCTTATATTGATCAGGCACAATTTTTTTCCAATGCCATAGACACAAGAACAAAGGGTGTAGATGTTATATTAAGCTACAATGAAACACTTGGAAACGGAAGATTAACCACAACTTTAGCAGGAAACTACAACGAAATGGAGATCACATCTGTAAACGTTTCAGAAAAATTAAAAGGAAAAGAAGATATATATTTAAGTGCGCGTGAACGTGCTTTTATCCTCGCTTCAGCTCCGAAGACTAAAATTAATTTAAATGTTAACTATAAAATTAACAAGTTCAATGCTAATATACAGTTGGTTAGATTTGATAAACTCACGTTAATTGGCTACAATGGCCCTGATGATTATCAGACCTACAACGCTAAAGTAACCACTGATCTATCTTTCGGGTATGATTTTTCAAAAAATATTAGTTTAACTATTGGAAGTAAGAATTTATTCAACAGATATCCAACTTTACAAAGAGAGGCTGTTTCTGCAGGAAATACAGAATCCGGTGGTATTTTCGATCCTGTTCAGATGGGCTTTTCCGGAAGACAGGCTTTTGCAAGATTTAATTTCAGATTTTAAATAAAAAAGGCTCCGATAAATCCGGAGCCTTTTTTTTTATTTCTTAGAAATTTTATACAATTTCCCACTGTCGGTAACAGCATAGATGTTTCCGTCTATTCCATCCAACACATCCCTGAATCTTTCTTTCTGATCAGCAAGCAAACGTTCTTCTCCAACCACTTTATTATCTTTCATCACAATCCGGTTGATGTGTTCACCACTTAAGCAGCCAATAAACAAATTACCTTTCCACTCATCTATATTTCCTGTATAAAAAGTAACACCACTTGGAGAGATTACCGGATCCCAGTAATAAACAGGTTGCTCCGTACCCTCTCCCTGAGTAATTCCCTCTCCCACTTTCGCTCCGGAGTATTCAATACCATAGGTTACGTCACCCCATCCATAATTTTTACCCGCTTGAATTAAGTTGATTTCATCACCTCCCCTTGGCCCCATTTCCACATCCCATAAGGACCCGTTGGGATCTATTGCCAAGCCTTGCGGATTTCTTATACCATAGGCATAAATCTCAGGTTTAAATCCGGCCTTTCCGATGAATGGATTTCCCGGAGCTGGTTTTCCTTCTTTTGTTATTTTAAGGATTTTACCTAAATAATTATCCGTTTTCTGGGCATATACCCTGGTTTCTTTATCTGATCTTTCTCCGGTACTTACAAACAAATTCCCATCTTTATCAAAGGCCAATCGGCTTCCGTAATGTTTCTCTCCGTCATATGATGGTTCAGCACGGAAAATGACTTTTACATCTGATATCATTTTTAAATCTCCCGAAAGTTTACCTTTTGCTACAGAGGTCAGGTTACCCTTCCCAAAGGGTTCAGAAAAACTAAAGTAAATAATACTGTTATTTTTAAAATCTGGATCCAGTGCAACATCCAGCATTCCTCCCTGTCCTTTTGCATCGACTTTAGGAAATCCTGATATCTTAGAAATCTGCTTCCCATCTTTAGAAACAACATTCATAAACCCGGATTTTTCAGTGATCAAAAATCTCCCGTCTGGTAAATTAATAATTCCCCAAGGTCTGCCCAGATCTTTATTTAAAACCTCAACATTGTAGGGTGTAGATGTCTTTACAGCCTTAATTCTGGTTTGTCCTGCAAAGGCAGGTTTATAGTCTGAATTAGGCTTTTCTGTTTCCACACTTCCATCACTGCTGACCTTTTGAGCATTGACGTTATTTTTCTTACATGAAGATAAAACTAAAAAAAAGACTAATGATTGGTACATAAAACTTATTGAATTTCATAGCATTGTGATTATTGGTTAAAAAAAAACAATGGAAAAATAGTGCCATAAAATTTGTTGATTTAAAATTTTATTCTACATTTGTAGAACAACATTTCAAATTGTAGAATATGAAAGAAATAAAATTAACAGATTCGGAAAAAGTTCTCATGGAGATCATCTGGGATAAACAGAAAGTATTCATGAAAGATATTCTGGATCTTTACCCGGAACCCAAACCTGCATCCACTACAGTAGCTACATTGCTTAAAAGAATGCAGAATAAAGATC
This sequence comes from Chryseobacterium proteolyticum, assembly GCF_046591535.1. Taxonomy (NCBI): domain Bacteria; kingdom Pseudomonadati; phylum Bacteroidota; class Flavobacteriia; order Flavobacteriales; family Weeksellaceae; genus Chryseobacterium; species Chryseobacterium proteolyticum. Next base: position 166,976 of record NZ_JBJLWK010000003.1, read on the forward strand.
TGATAGGATACACATTATATGGAAATTCCCGTGAATACTACCCAAAAGTAGCTAAAGGAGAATATTTCAGGGAAGAAATGACTTCCATGATTGACCGCTTTTTCAACAGCTCCGTGACTCAGTTTGCTTCATTTTTTACATCCAACACAAAACTAACCCAGAAGCAATTGATTGAACTGCGCGAAATAATTGATCAGAAAATAAAAGAATAAAGATGCTTTACATTTTTTTTTAAAATTGTTTTGTGTTCTTCACTTTTTATTGGAGTGTACCATTTGTTATTGGAAAAAGAAAAAACGCACCACTTTAACAGGTTCTTTCTGCTTTTTTCCCTCGCATTTGCCTATACGGTTCCTTTTATCTCAATCACAGCAAAAGGTCCCGTTACAACAGAAAGTCCACAACTAATTTTTGAAGAAACCACTCAACAGATATTAAGCCTTCCGGCTAAGGAAAAAGCTTTTGAATGGACCAATATTCTTTGGATTATATATGGAGCTATTACTTTAATGCTTTTAGTAAAGGCATTGCTCTCAATTTTAAAAATCCGGAATATAAAAGGAAAAGTAAGATATCAGGAAGGATATAAAATAATCATCTCTGAGAATAACCTCTCCCCATTCACCTTTGGAAAAACTATTTACCTGGGGAAAAATTATCTTATTAACAACCAAATTGATCCAAGGATATTCTTGCATGAAAAAAGCCATCTGGATCAAAAGCATAGCTGGGATCTATTCCTGATCGAAATTTTAAAAGTAATAACATGGTTTAATCCTGCCCTCTTTTTCTACAGAAGAGCAATGATCACCAATCATGAATTCTTAGCTGATGACCACGTATTGAAAAACAATTTCAATATCAAAGATTATCAAAATCTGATACTCGATGAAATAATTGATTCTCAAAAATTTGATTTCACACACTCATTTAATTTCAACAACACCAAAAAACGATTTATTATGATGAACACTAAAAAAACCAAATTCGCAGGCTTAAAAAAAGCCATTACCATCCCTATACTCATAACAGCCTTTGCCTTATTTGTCCAAAAGACCTATGCCAGCAATTACGTTTCAGGTAACGGTACACCCATGGAAGAATATGCAGTAAAATCCTTCAGTACTTTACATGAAATATCTTCTAAGCAGAATAGGAAAGATCACCAAAGTATTACAGACACCATCCGCCCCACAAAAAAGGCGAATGTAAAAAAGGCAAAAATCAATAAAAATAGCGCACCTCCTCCTCCATCTCCTCCTCGAGTAGAAAAAAATGGATCTAAGAAAGCAAATATGAGTGGAGATCAGAACATCCCACCACCTCCGCCTCCGGCGAGCACTTCTTTTATCCAGGCAGAATTCCCTCAGGGAATTAATGAATTCCGAAACAAGGTGGCAAAAAATTTTAACGGTAGTGTATTTAAAGGAGATGAAGGCCGGCTCCAATCTAATGTATTCATTTCAATAAATGCCGAAGGGACAGTAGAAAAAGTAGTGGCAGATGGAAAAAACAAACTTTTTAATGACGAGAGCGTGAGAGCCATTAAAGCCTCTACAGAAAATATCAACTGGAAACCCGCACTGGCAGATGGCAAACCCGCACCAACGGTTTTTAAGCTGCCATTAGCTATGATATTTGAAAATAAGAAAAAATGATAATAATTATGAGAGTCCTGAAAAGGACTCTTTTTTTTTTATAAATTTGATGTATGAATTTTAATCTTCATTCAGAATATAAACCTACCGGCGATCAGCCTCAGGCCATTGAAAAGCTTACCGAAGGCATTGAAATCGGCGAGAAATATCAAACCTTATTAGGGGTTACAGGATCCGGAAAAACATTTACCATTGCTAATGTCGTGAATAATGTTCAGCGGCCTACTTTAGTTTTAGCTCATAATAAAACTTTAGCAGCTCAGCTATTCATGGAATTTAAAGAGTTTTTTCCTGAAAATGCGGTAGAATATTTTGTGAGTTATTACGACTATTATCAGCCCGAAGCTTATATTGCCACTACCGGAACTTATATAGAAAAGGACCTCAGCATTAATGAGGAAGTAGAAAAACTACGTCTTTCCGCAACGGCAAGCTTATTATCCGGAAGAAGAGACGTTCTCATTGTAGCTTCAGTTTCGTGCATTTACGGTATCGGGAATCCAACTGAATTTCATAAATCACTGATCTCTATCGGAATCGGTGAAAAAGTGACCCGAACAGCTCTTCTTCATTCTTTGGTAAGTGCTCTTTACGCAAGAACCCTGAATGAATTCCAAAGAGGGACCTTTAGGGTAAAAGGAGATGTAATAGATGTTTTTCCTGCTTATGCCGATGATGCGATAAGAATCCAGTTTTTTGGAGACGAGATTGAAAAAATCCAAAGTTTTGATCCTGTTACCGGAAATGTAACTTCCAATTTCGAGCAAATTCAGATTTATCCGGCCAACCTATTTGTAACTTCAAAGGAGACCTTAAACGGAGCAATAAGAAACATTCAGGATGATATGGTCAAACAGGTAGACTTCTTCAATTCAATTGAAAAACCTCTGGAGGCAAAAAGGCTACAGGAAAGAACAGAACTTGATCTTGAAATGATTAAAGAACTTGGCTACTGCTCAGGAATAGAAAACTATTCAAGATACCTGGATGGTAGATTACCCGGCTCCCGGCCTTTCTGCCTGATTGATTATTTTCCAAAGGATTTTCTGATGGTCATTGATGAAAGTCACGTTACTGTTCCTCAGGTTCACGCGATGTATGGCGGAGACAGAAGCAGAAAAGAAGCCCTGGTAGAATATGGCTTCAGACTGCCGGCAGCAATGGATAACAGGCCCTTGAAATTCGAAGAATTTGAAAGCATGCAGAATCAGGTGATCTATGTGTCTGCTACGCCTGCAGATTACGAACTTGAAAAAACGGGAGGAGCTTATATTGAACAAATTATCCGTCCTACCGGGCTTTTAGATCCTGTTATTGAAGTGAGACCTTCGCTTAACCAGATCGATGACCTGATGGAAGAAATTCATAAGCGCGCTGCAGCAGACGAAAGAGTACTGGTGACTACATTAACCAAAAAAATGGCTGAAGAGCTGACCAAGTATTTTACAAAATTTGGCATCAGAACACGATATATCCACTCAGACGTTGAAACATTGGAGCGTATCCAGATTATGCAGGACCTTCGATTGGGAGTTTTCGATGTTTTAATTGGTGTTAACCTTTTAAGGGAAGGCCTGGATTTACCTGAAGTTTCACTCGTAGCCATATTGGATGCAGATAAAGAAGGAATGCTAAGAAGCAGAAGATCAATGATCCAGACGGTCGGAAGAGCCGCAAGGAATGTCAATGGTAAAGCAATTATGTATGCCGATAAAATCACGAAATCTATGCAGGCTACTTTAGATGAAACAGAATATCGCCGATCAAAGCAGATGAAGCACAACGAAGAAAATGGCCTGGTTCCGACTGCTTTAAATAAAAAAAATCTCTGAAAATCTAGTAGGACGAAGCAAGGACTTCCCGGATGAAAAATATACCCACAAGGAAATTTTACAGAAAGTTGCTGAAACCAAAGCAAATTATGCAAGCGGAGATATTGAGAAAATAATTGAGCAAAAGCAGAAGGAAATGGAAGCTGCAGCAAAAAATCTTGATTTCATAAAAGCGGCTAAACTAAGAGATGAGATTGCAGGTTTGAAAAACTAATCGAGAACAACAATGGAAACAATCATCATTATTTGTGGAATTTATTCTTTATTACTTGGTGGGTTTCATTTATTTTTCTGGACGTTTTTTAATTGGAAAAAGGATTTGTCAAAACTTTCTCAGATTAACAAAGGAATAATGCAAATCTTAAATATCCAGATGATTTTTGTTTTCTTTGCCACAGGGTTAATATGTCTTTATTTTAATAAAGATATCTTAGAAACAAACTTTGGTAAATATTTTCTATTCGTGAATTCAGGATTTTGGGCTCTAAGAATAGTCAATCAGTTTCTTTTCTTAAGAATAAATGATTACAGGATTCATTTATTAACTTTTGCTTTTTTTATTGGTTGTGTTCTCTTTCTAATTCCTGTAATTTATCAAACCAACTAAATAGTTAATGAGAATTTGCCTACACGATCATTAATGTGTAAACTCTTCAATAACTTCTTTTAAATCAGGATATTGTTGAAGTAATACACTTCTTTCTGCTAGTTCAAAATCTAAAAAATCAAATCCCGGAGCAACTGTACAGCTTACTAATGAATAGCCTGTACCACTTGATATTTTTGCTGCAAACCACAAACCTGCTTCTATTCTTACTTGTGGGACTTCCCCATTTTCTAAAGAATTCCCCAATAATATGGTATGGAATTCCCCATCTTTAATAAAAACAATTTCCAAAGGCTCACCCTGGTGGAAAAACCACAACTCATCAGACTTGATCCGGTGAAATGCAGACTTATTTTCATTTTCCAACATATAATAAATAGCTGTACTTACGTTTCTTACACTCCCCTCTTTTAAGGTTAATGTTTGTTCACTCCTATATGTTTCTTTATAATATCCTCCTTCCGGATGTGGCTCCAACTTTAATGTTTCCACCAGTTTTTTAGAATCCATACGTATAGTTTAAAATTTATAGGTCTTATTTTTAGGCGATCCGTATAATTGCCTGATCGGAGTGAGCAAATCCATCAGCCCATTCAGTTTTATTTCATAAATGGTTGAGAGCTGCATTCCCAATTTTCCTTTGGGCATCCCCTGCCTGTTAAACCACTCCAGGTAACTTACCGGTAAATCTGCAAGTATTGTCCCTTCATATTTTCCAAAAGGCATTTTTACAATACAAATTTCCTTTAGTATTTCCGAATTTATTCCTTCCACAATTATAATATTAAAGTATTAAGTCCACATTGTCCACATCATCATCTTTATCCGGTAATTGCAGGTCGGGATGTGTTTCGTTATCTGAAAATTCATTCCTGTATACCTGAATAAGTAGAAGGGTAAGAGAAATCAGGATAGGCCCAAAAATAAGACCCATAAAGCCAAAAAGATTCATCCCCATAATAATTCCGAATACGGTGTTCAGCGGATGGATATCTTCCAGTTTTTTCAATAAAGTAAAACGAAGTAAATTATCTGTTAGGCCTACCACAACAAGACAGTACGCAGCCAATCCAAGGCCCGGTCCTGTATCTCCCACAGCTATCATATAAATACAAACAGGAATATACACAATTGCAGCCCCTACAACAGGAATCATAGATCCCGCAGCAGTTAATGCAAAAAGAAGAACAGGGCTTGGTGCTCCGAACACGAAATAACCAATCAATGCAACCACCCCCTGACCTATAGCCACAACAGGAATTCCTATTGCATTAGCTATGATGAGTTTTCTCATTTTCTCTCCTATCAAAGAGACATTAGCTCTTTTTAAAGGAGCCGATGAAGTAAGTATCTTTTCAAATAATCTGGGCTTTTCCAGAAGGAAATAAAGAATAAAATACATGGACATGATTACCGTAAGCGTATTAAATGTTCCGCTTAAGGCAATGGTAGAAACCTTTCCAACAGAGCCTTTTACTTTATCCATATTCTCCTTGCTCAGGATATCAAATCCAAATTTCTTATCAATATAAGTATGTATTTTCTCAAGAAACACATTAAATTTCGCCATATAAGCCTGTGCGTTCCCAAGCTTATCTATTAAAAGATCTGCAATAAAATAAATGGGTAAAATCAGAATAATGAGGCTTGCCAGCATCAGTACAAATGAAGCTAGCCAGGGTTTCCACTTTTTTACTTCCTGGAGGTAAAAATTATATTTTCTGCAAACGACATAAATTGTAATGGCCCCTAATACGGATGGAATAAATAGCGCAAGATTAAAACAAATCAGCCCTGTCAATACCAAAATTATAGCCAACAGGAAAACCTGTTTTATTGCAACCCCGCTTATTTGTTTTTCTTTATTCATATATTATTTGAACATTATTTGCCTTGGTTTCCCCAGGAAAGCACAATAGGCCGAGTACATTACCACCATGATGAACGGAGCGGTAATAATAACTCCTATAAAGCAAAGTACAATACCTGCAAATGATATTAAAAACCCTACAATAGTAGTGCCAAGGAAAGTTCCGTAGTTTTCTTTTGCGATATTGAATGATTTCCCCAGAGCCTCGGTAGCTGAAGCATTTTCAAATAATAAAATAGGATACCCTAGCAACAGTAAAGGATAAACAAAGAAGAACGGGAAAAAGCATATAGAAATCGCTATACTGGATATAACGCCCGATATAAGACTGTATATCAATATATTCACGAAATTCTGGCGATATCCGATAAATAGATCCGAGAATTCTATTGCATTTTTTGTGTTGTATTTATTTACAATATAGATCAATCCCACATATAACGGAGCCAGAAGAATTCCCAGCAATCCTGATAAAGTAAGATATAAAGGAAATCCGGGTGCATTCCAATAACTAAAAGCGGAAATATCATCCCCTGCATTTTTCATCTCTTCCACCATGGAAGCAGAATTGAAGCCTGTTACAGACTGAATAATAAATCCCCCGATAAGATATACTATCATAGCAACTATAGCATAAAGAAATACCCCTTTATACATTTCAAAGGCATGAGAAATAATTGATCCGGTATCCCTGTTGGGAACAGAACCTTGCTGATCAAATTCGTCGAATCCAGACATGGCTTAATTTTTTTAATGTTTTACCAAATTTAATTTTTTTTGATAAAAAAAGCATTAAGCAATGCTAAAATTTAATTTTTTTCTGAAAAAACAGTCTTGTATAGTGAATATATAATTGCATTCCAAAAAGGAAATGTAAAAAGTCCTCCCACCAGAAACAGAGCAAATCCGGCATATTTAAAAATAAATGCTACGATAATACATACTGCAATTTCCACAAAGTACATTTTCAAAGCTTTAAAGTTCAATGTAATTGCTTCAAAAATTCTTTTATCAGCAAAAAACATAAGCGGAGCAACAAAAATGGTTACAAATACCCATGCAATACCCAGGATAATAGTTTGTGCAGTTAAAAGATAAATGAAAAACCAGAATAAAAAGTAACTGATATATTTAAAGAAATTTAGTCCGTTATATCCCGCAAACAGATCCCCCAAAACTATTTTTTCATTAAGGTCCATTTTTCTGAAAATCTGGAAAAATCCAAGGTTCAGAGGATAAAGAAAAACAATGATCCCCAGTATTCCATAGCTGAATTTCTGATAGTTCTCGGTTGCACTCATTGCGGCCGCTTTTTCCATATAGACTTTGGTACCCAAACGAAGTGCTTCAGACAACTCCTGGCTCTGCTCCCATATTCCAAACCTGGAAGCGAAGAAAAACATTCCCGTAAAAAATATAGCAAAGTAAATAATGGAAAACATCAGTTGAAAAATCAGAGTTTTATTCCAATAGAAAAATGCCTGCTTCAGTATAAAATCAATTCCCGGTTTCTGCGGATATTTGTTCTGCATGTAAAAATATTTTGTGCAAAAGTAAACATCAATAAGTACTTTTGTCGAATGTTTTCAATGAATCATCAAAAATTTATAGAAATGGATGAGCTTTCTATCCGGAAGACTCCTTATTTCTTCATCATCGACTTCTTGTGTGAAAATGTGGAAATCTACTTAGAAAACGAACTTGATAAATCGGGTTTACAGATTGATTTTCAATCATTTTCAACGCTAAAAAAGAGCAAGACCCTTGACAAAAAAATTGAATGGAAGTCCTATCCGGAAACATTAGAGAGCTTTAAAGCAGGATTTGATAAAGTTCAGAAAAATATTAGTCTAGGAAACTCCTACCTAGTTAATTATACAAGAAAAACTCAAATTGAAACAAATTTATCCCTAGAAGAGATATTTCTTCACTCCGATGCGAAATATAAAGTTTTTTATAAAGATTTTTTCGTATTTTTTTCTCCGGAAACTTTTGTAAAGATCATTGACGGTAAAATTTTCACATATCCAATGAAAGGAACCATCGATGCCTCTCTTGAAAATGCAAAAGAAATCCTTAAGAATGATAAAAAAGAAAAAGCTGAACATTATACGGTTGTAGATTTGCTAAGAAATGATCTAAGCATGGTGTCAGACGAAGTAGAAGTAACTCATTTTCAGAATATTGACCTGATTAAAACGCAACAAAAGAACCTATATGCCATGAGTTCTGAAATTGTAGGAAATATAAAACCTGAATTTGAAGGCAAAATTGGAAGTATCATGAAAACTCTGCTTCCTGCAGGTTCTATCTTAGGTGCTCCAAAACCAAAGACACTGGAAATCATTCTAGATGCCGAAGGCTATGGAAGAGGATATTATACGGGCGTATGCGGCTGGTTTGATGGTAAAAATGTAGACAGTTGTGTAATGATCCGTTTTATTGAAAAGGAAAACGACACTTTATATTTTAAAAGTGGTGGCGGAATAACGCATATGAGCAAATTAGAAGATGAATATCAGGAAATGAAAAACAAAATTTATGTTCCAATTTATTGAAAGTATTAAAGTTGAAGATCAGGAAGTTTTTTTGTTAGATCTTCACCAAAAAGGGTGAATGAAACCTTTGCACACTTTGGGAAAGAAGGATCAATAGATCTTTCCAAATTGTTCAAAAGCCTCAACCATGATGAAGACGGCCTTTTCAAATTAAGAATTGCTTATGATCTGGACAAGAAAGTCAGAACACAAATGATTCCTTATGCCATTCCGGAAATATTAGACTTTCAATTGGTAGAAAATAATACTTTTGACTATTCATTTAAATTTGAAGACCGTAAGGAACTTGAAAAAATGAAGATGAAATCTAAAGCCGAGGAAATTATCATCGTCAAAAACAACCATATCACCGATACTTCGTTCTCCAATATTTTATTTATGAAGGGTAAAGAGTGGTTTACTCCCTCCACTTACCTTTTGAACGGTGTTCAAAGACAGAACCTATTAAAGAAAAAGAAAATAAAGGAAACGGAAATCACCTTACAAAACATTAAAGAGTTTTCCCATTTCCAACTGATCAATGCTTTGAATGACTTCGATGATATGTTTATCTACCCGATTGCCAGGATTAACAATTTACCCGGCAACGAAGAGTATCTGGATCTTTAGCTTTCTTTCATAAATTCAAAATATCCCTTAAGGACATCTGCACTGTTGGTCCCGTGGGTATTGATTTCCAGAATTTTAGGCAAAGTATCGGGTTTGAAAAAATTGTCTAAAACCCGGTCTAACGTTCTGTCATCTTCCACTTTGGTGTAAGAAAACCCAAAATGCTTCGCAAGATGTTCAGCATTTTTATGGTGTTTTGTTGCTATAAACTCATCGAGCGTATTAGGATTGGCATTACCAGGTCCCGGAATAATTTTAAAAATATTTCCTTCTCCGTTATTAAAGATGATAATCCTTACAAAAGGCGGGATGTACTGATTCCACAAACCATTGATATCGTAGAAGAAACTCAAATCTCCTGTAATTAATAAAGTAGGATTGGAGTTTTTAATGGCAAACCCCATTGCAGTCGAAGTAGAACCGTCAATTCCGCTTGTTCCTCTGTTACAATACATCTTTCTTCTGCCAAAGTCAAATAATTGAGCATATCTGATACCTGAACTATTGCTGAAGTGGATATTATAGTTCTCCGGTACGGTTTGTGAAGCCTTGTTAAAGAAATAAAAATCCGAAAACTCAACAAGGTTTAAGAACTTCTCGTGTTTAGCATCTTTCTTATCTCTAAGAACATCCCAAAGGTTATAATATGGCCTTGGCTCAAGATTAATAAACTTCAATAACTTAGAAAAGAATACTTCCGGTTTTACCTCTATTTTCTCTGTTAAAGAAAAATAAGTATCCGGCTGCCAGACTTCATCAAGATGCCAATGCTGCTTTGGGCGGGCTTTTCTTAAAAATTGTTTCACTTTTTTGGAAACTACGTTCTGCCCTACCGTGATCAATAAATCCGGCGCATATTTTTTATAATCTTCTTCAGTAAAATTAAAGATATAACGGTCTATAAATCTAAAGAATTTTTCATGGTATACATTTGAATTTGCCTCACTCAAAACAACCGCTGTATGGTTTTTAACCAATTGTGACAGCTGATTTTCAAGCTCAGGAATATAATCTTTTGTCCCTACCAGGATCATGATACGTTGTGAAGTATTCCAATCTGCTACAAGGTTAGAAGGAATTTCATATTCTTTCTTTTTAATCGTTTTTTCCACGGTTGGAAAAGTAGGAAGTTCAGAAACCAATTCATATAAAGGTTCTTCAAGAGGAATATTGATGTGCACAGGACCTTGTTTTTCAAAACAAAGCTCAATCGCCTTTTTAATCATTTCAAAATTGATATCCTCTGCATTTTCTTCTTTATCCTCTAAAAGCTGGAAGTCTCCATAGGAATGCTGATGAAAAATATTATTCTGACGGATCGTCTGTCCGTCAAAAATATCCACGAAATCCACTGGCCTATCAGCAGTTAACACCAACAGGGGGACATTCTGATAAAACGCTTCCGTTACAGCAGGATAATAATTAACTGCTGCAGAACCACTGGTACAGGTAATGGCCACCGGCTTTTTTTCGCTTTTAGCCATCCCAAGTGCAACAAAGGCAGCACTTCTTTCATCTACAATGCTAAAACAGTTAAAATGATCAATCTCTGAAAAATGAATTGCAAGGGGTGCATTTCTCGATCCGGGAGAAATAACAACATCTGAAATCCCGTACTGCTGGAGAAGATTTGCCAATATCTGAATGCTTCTCTTAGAAGAATATTTTTTCATATCACAAATGTAGTTCATAAATACTTAATTGTAAAATCATTTAATTTAAAAAAGACGTAATTTAGCGCCACGTTAAATTTCTAAAAATGGATAAAATACCTAGTGTAGACCTGCGTGATTTCCTTTCGGACAACCCGGAACGCAAACAGAAATTTGTAAATGAAATCGGAAAAGCTTACGAAGAAATTGGTTTTGTTGCTCTAAAAGGGCACTTCCTTGATGACCAGTTGGTAAGCAATCTTTATGGAGAGGTAAAAAACTTTTTTGATCTTCCTACCGAAACAAAACAGAAGTATGAAATTCCTGGTATCGGAGGACAAAGAGGTTATGTAGGATTTGGTAAAGAAACCGCGAAAGGTTTCAAAAAAGGAGACTTAAAAGAATTTTGGCATTTCGGGCAATATGTGTCTGATGATTCCAAATACAAAACGGAGTATCCGGACAATGTTATCGTTGAAGAACTTCCGGAATTCAACAAAGTAGGTAAAGAAACATACCAGATGCTTGAAAAAACAGGAAAATATGTTCTGAGAGCTCTGGCATTATATCTTGGTCTGGATGAATTTTATTTTGATGATAAAATAGCAGAAGGAAACTCTATTTTACGACCTATCCACTATCCACCAATTACCCAGGAACCAGATGATGCTGTAAGAGCTGCGGCTCATGGTGACATCAACCTGATCACCCTTCTGATGGGTTCTCAGGGGAAGGGACTTCAGGTCCAAAACCACGACGGCGAGTGGATTGACGCTATTGCGGAACCGGATGAACTGATGATCAATGTAGGAGATATGCTTTCAAGGCATACAAACAACAAATTAAAATCTACTATTCACAGAGTGGTAAATCCACCAAGGGAATTGTGGGGGACTTCAAGATACTCAATTCCTTTCTTTATGCATCCGGTAAGTGGAATGTCTTTGAATTGTCTTGAAAATTGTATAGATGAAAACAATCCGAAATTGTACGAAGATACTACTGCCGGAGAATTCTTACATGAAAGACTGATTGAGCTCGGATTAATTAAAAAATAATCTATATTTTTAATTTTTTCATTTCAAATTTTAATTATATATTTACTTTAGTGTCAAATTTTTAATTAAAACAATATGAAAAACTTAAAAAAACTAAACAACAGCCAATTAAAAGCAATTTCAGGAGCCGGGATCAAACCTGTAGAAGAATTCTGCATGTATTACTGTAACGGAGTTGTTATCTGTGCAACCTGCAGTGATGATTTCAAGTGTCCTGTTGATTCAATGTAATTGAAATTAAAAGTCATAAAAAACCGCTCCATTTACGGAGCGGTTTTGTTTTTCTATTCAAATAGCCTCAGTTGCTGCTCTTTTGTTCCGGTGAAGTTTTTTGTAGATAGTTTAGGAAATTCTTTTCCATCAAAATACTTTTTCCTGCCAATTTTAAAAGTATTATGGATCATCTCAGCGATATTCCCCTCTCCTTTTTGCCTTTCAAAATACCTTTTATCTCCCAATTTTCCGCCCCTCATGGAACGTATAAGATTAAGGACCTTTTGTGCCCTGTCAGGAAAACTGGCTTCTATCCATCTCACAAAAACAGGCTCTACCGTATCATTCAGCCTTACCAGGGTATAACCAAAGCTTTGCGCCCCTGCTTCAGAAATTGTTTTTAAAATATGTAATGGTTCGTCACTATTGAGTCCCGGAATAATTGGGGCCACCATCACATTAACAGGGATCTTATGCTGCGACAGAACTTCTATTGCCTTTAATTTATTATTCGCGGAACTGGTCCTCGGTTCCATCTTTCGCCGCAATTCTTCATTGATGGTTGGAATACTCAGAGAGACAGAAACCAGGTTTTGTTCTGCCATAGGCTGCAAGAGATCGAGATCACGTAATACCAATGCATTTTTTGTTAAAACATTGACAGGATGTCTGTAATCGAGACAAACTTTCAGAAGCTGTCTTGTAATCTCAAATTGTCTTTCAGCAGGTTGATAACAGTCAGTATTGCCCGAAAGTAAAATCGGAGCTGCCTGATATCCTCTTTTTTGGAAAAATTTTTCCAGCAATTGTGGAGCATTTTTCTTTACCATGATCTTCCGTTCAAAATCAATTCCTGCGCTATATCCCCAATATTCATGAGTGGGCCGCGCAAAGCAATACGCACATCCATGCTCACATCCCTGATAAGGATTCATTGAATACTCCATTGGAAGATCTTCACTTTTCACCTGATTAACAATTGTCTTGGGAAAAACTTCAGTGAATGATGTTTTTATTGTTTCGAAATCTTCATCCTCAGGCTCAAAGGTGTACCTGTCGAAACGATTGATTACATTTCGCTGAGCTCCCTGACCTTTTATGATATTTTCGTTCTGCATCCTGATGTAAAATTAGATGGCTTTGATCAAAAAGTAATGAGTTTTAACACTAAAGTTTTCCACAAAAAAACCGACCCCTTTACAGGCGCCGGTTTTAACATAATTAGATATATTGTTTTACTACTTCATTGCATAAAATTCGACACCATGATATTCATCTTCATGATCCTTTCCATCAAAGTGTCTGTGATAATCTGAATAATAATCACTGTATTTTTTATCTTTTTTATTTAAAATCTTTTTTATTCCTAAGAAACTTAATACTGCCAAAAGTCCTACACCTCCTGCCAATAAAACTCCAATTTCCTTTTTCATATTCTGTTCGATTTAATACTTTCACTACAACAAAAAATGTACCTTTTCCATTTTATTCAATTATAAATTTTGTTAACATTAAAAAATCATTTCAGACGAAGAATATTTTATCCAGGCTACAAAATGATTGAATTAATGGTTTAATTATTGTACTAATGTTTAAAAGTATAATTATGGATAATTCAGAAAATATCGACAGAATGACCACATTAAGCCAGGTAATGAAGACCTTGTCAGAAAGAGGTATACAAAGGGAATTCAGAATGAACGAATCGAGCGAGATGAAGTTTGAAAATTCAGAAAAAAAAATACCAGCCGTCTGATCTCACCATCTTAAAAACTTACCGTTTTGAAGGAGATAGTGATCCTGATGACAATGCAGTTTTATATGTAGTTAAAGATACAGCAGGAAATATGGGAATGATTATAGATTCTTATGGTGCTGACAGCAATTATCCCGGAGAAAAATTTGATGAATTCTTAAGAGACATTCCGGTTCAGGAAAGTGACGAATTCAACTTCTAAAATAAATTGATCAAGCCCGGAATTATTCTTTTTCGGGCTTTTCCTTTTTCTTAAAAACATTTTTCAGAAATCCTTTTTTCTTTTCTTCTTCAGCCTGAGGAGGATCTTCTTTTTTTTAGTTCTTCCTTATGATCACTTGATACGGTTTGTTTTATATCCTTAATACTTGTTTTAACATCATTCACTGCCGCAACTGTCTTTTTAACTGCTTTTTTAGCTTTATCCGTATTAACTCCTATCAGCGTTTTCTTCAGCCCTTCCTGAATCCCTTTCCAGAATAAATTAAAAAAGGATTTGGTAGGATCCCTTTCTACTTTTTCCACTGTTACAGATTCCGGAAACTGCCCAGAGTTTGATTTGATAAACAAATTCGCTACCGCAGTTAAAAACCCTTTCTTCTCCTTATTCTCTTTATTTAAGATGGCAATTTTCAGATCTTTATGCTTCAGGTTAAAAGTTCCGCCAAGTCCTGCAGGATTTCCTTTAAAATTGAAAAGCATCTCCTGTATAGTTCCTGTAGCTGTTATATGAAGATACGGCCTGATAAAAGGATTGATTCCCTGCGCAGGAAGATTAACAGCCTTTCCTGAAATTGTAAAATCATCATGCTGGTTGGCGACATCAAAATTCCAGTTGACTCCCAAAGGAGCCAGGTTCATGAATGAGCAGTCTATTTTAATATGCACCTGGGTAGGTTTTCCTTTCAACTTTGCTGAATTAAGGTTTTTGACATTCATATTAAAGTTACTGAATGTCAGTTTTCCAGGTCCTGAACTTTCAGGCGTATCTTCTTCATACACCAAAACAGAATTCTTTAAGTCCAGATTATTAATATACATTGGTATTTTTATAGACCGAAGCATCCTTGAATACAAAGGTTTTTCTTTTGGATCGTCTGCCGGAATCTTGCTCCTGAAAATATTGGCATCAGCAGATTGAATGACAACATGGGAAGCATTAATAAATTTATTGCCGGAAAATAAATCCCAATTCCCTTCCGCGGTAATCTGACCCGCTTTCAGATCATACAAATCTCTTTCAACAGGAATCATTTTAA
The DNA here is from genome assembly GCF_046591535.1 of Chryseobacterium proteolyticum. NCBI lineage: Bacteria > Pseudomonadati > Bacteroidota > Flavobacteriia > Flavobacteriales > Weeksellaceae > Chryseobacterium > Chryseobacterium proteolyticum. The sequence continues at coordinate 182,048 of NZ_JBJLWK010000003.1, forward strand.
TAAATTGCGCTCTTGATACAAGAGGCTTCATGACAAAGTTACTGATCTGAACTTTGTTTTTACTGACATTCAAAGAAGCAATACTCATGTTATAAAACTTCGTCCTGTAAGCAAAGTTTTTTGTCGTAAGCCCATAATCTTTTGCCGTTAATCCAATACCGTCATTATTTGCCTTAGGCTTAAGTTCTATTCCATTTATTGTAGCATTCAGATCATTAAAACTTAACGGCTGATTTCCTTTCTCATAAATGATATTTGAGTTTTTTACAATTACCTTTCTTACGATGACAGGAAACTGAATTCCCTTTATTTCAGATTTCTGCTTTTGAGCGACTTCACGGGTTTTTATTGTACCATGCACTCCATTCACCAGGATATCTTTAATATCGAGATTAAGTTTTTTATCGATAAATTCCCATTTGTTGATATTAAAAGCAATATGGTTCGCTTTAAGATCCATTGATGTTTTTGAATCTGTTGGTAATGCAGTAATATCTCTTATCTCTCCACTCTTTGGATTTAGTGCAATGCTGCTAACCTTAATATTCTGCTTGCCCGCATAATAAATATTTCTGCCGGAAAAATTAAAATTTTTATACCCTACAGGAATAATATTCTCAGCAGATTCTTTATTAAATACAAACTTATTGATATTAAGGTTCAAACTTTGAGCAGACAAAAGTTTATTACCATCGGGTTTAATAATCCGTACTTCACCGTTTCTCAATACAACATCTTCGAGGTTCACTTCAAAATTGAAAGGTTTACCTTTTTTTTGGGCCGGAGCTCCGGTATCATATACTAGCAATATCGGATCAAGGAGGCTTGCGTTAGCAAGAGAAATATTATTTTTCTTTAAAACAACATCCTTAAATTCCATTCTCTGAATGTTGAACTGGAATAATTTATTTTTCTGGGGATAAAATCTTTTGAACTGATTGATGGTCAATAACGGCAACAGCTTAAAATCTTCTACCCGCATTTGCCCGTTTGTGGTTGTTATTTTGTTGATTTTTATGGCATAAATATTATCAGGACGAAAGAAAAAATCTTTTCCTTTGATATCATACCGATCAAACACCACGGGTAATTTGTCTTCTACAGACTCCTCAGTCATCTGAAGGTTTTCGACAAATAAATTAAACTCCTTAACTCCTACAAACTTTTGTTTTGTGTGTCTGAATACGTTAATGTTCCCGTTGTTGATCCGTATATTCTCAAACAACACCGGGTTCCGCTTCTTTCCTGTCTTTTTATCTATGGGCTTAGCAAGCGTAATATTCAGATTGGGTTTCACCAACGAAAGATCCTTTGAACTGATCTTCTTATTAAATAAGGCATCATAAATCCCGAATCTACTGATCTTCAAGGTATCTATTGTCCCTTGCAGACCTATCACATCCGTATTTTGTGGGTTTTTACTATTAACTGTTATTCCTTGGGCCAGGATATTTCCACTTCCCAAATCTACATCGAGCTTCTTGTAGGAAACCTTATAATCCGTATTGTTCTTGATATATTTAGGAAGCTGGGTTTTAAGCCAGATATTTAATCCGAGGTTAGCCAGCAAAAAAATGACAGCTAATACTCCCAGGCTAATCAATAGCTTTTTAACCCATTTTTTCATATTTGCGATTTCAGGTAATTATATCTAAATATAACATTAATTTTTTACACTCAACTCTATTACATACCCTTCATGTCCTCTTACATTTATAAAATCTCCTCCCTGGAATCCTAAGTACTGTCCTTTTATCCCGGTTAACTTTCCTGTAAATTCAGGTTTTTTATCCAGCGTAAATGAGCTGACTTTTTCCGGCTTGTCAAAAGGGTAATCAAATTTCCAAAGTTCTTCTCCTTCACTGTAAAATTTCTGAAAGTCATCAGGAAAATACTGTTTTATTTTCTGCTGAAAATCCGCCAGATCCAGCTCTCCTTCAAAATCATCCTGAAGCATTTTCTTCCAGTTGGTTTTATCCGGTAAATGATCTTTTAATGCAACTTCTATCATTCCCGCTTCATAGCGGTTTTCCGTCCTGGCAATTGGTAAAGCAAAAGTTGCGCCCTGATCGATCCATCTTGTTGGGATCTGGGTATTTCGTGTCACTCCTACTTTCACATCTCCTGTATAGGCTAAATATACGGTATGCGGTTGCAGCTGGATTTCTTTTTCTATTTCCAGGTCACGCTCTGCTACTCCCAAATGAGCGGTTGAAAGTTCGGGACGGATAATAGTGTCACTTGCATATGGGCTTTCAAAAAAGCAGCTTTTGCAGAAACCCATTCTGTATATGGGTTTATTTTCTCCACAGTTTACACACTGAAACCCTGTATGTCTTATGGTCAGCTCTTTCCCGAACAATTCATTCATGTGAATGAGGTCCCCGGAAAGATTAAGATAGTACTGAATCGGCTGATCATCATAGCTCGTCATTTTTAAAATTTGCCCTTGAAACTGCATATTAACTTTATATTACTTTTTTAAGTAAATTTAATGATTATATTTTCAAGTAGTAAATTTTATATTTTTGTGCTAATAAAAAAACACGAATGAGGTATCTTATAACTGGAGGAAGTGGATTTATCGGTTCTCATTTGATAGAATCCCTATTGAAAAATGGACATTCTGTCATAAACGTAGACAACTTTGATAATTTTTATAATTATCAGATAAAAATTAAAAATACATTAGAATCTGTAGGTAAAACTTTGGATTTTGATTTTTCAGATAAGGAAAATGATATTAAAAATTTAATTATCACCACTCAGTCAGATAATTACACGTTATATTTCCAGGATATCAGGCATAAAAATAAACTTGAAGAAATATTCCGCAATCATGAGATTGATATGGTTATTCACCTGGCTGCACTTGCCGGCGTGCGTCCTTCTATCGAAAAACCTCTTGAATATGAAGAAGTGAATGTAAAAGGAACAATGAATCTTTGGGAGCTGTGTAATGAGTTCAACATTAAAAAGTTCATTTGCGCCTCTTCTTCAAGCGTTTACGGAAACAACACCAAGATTCCTTTTTCAGAAACAGATAACGTAGACAATCCTATTTCCCCTTATGCTGCTACCAAAAAGTGCTGTGAGATCCTCGGACATGTTTACCATCATCTTTATGATATCGATATGATACAACTTCGGTTTTTTACGGTGTATGGTCCCAGACAAAGACCCGATTTGGCGATACATAAGTTTACCCGATTAATTTCTGAAAACCAGGAAATTCCCTATTATGGAGATGGAAATACAGCGAGAGACTATACCTATATCAATGATATTATCGATGGCATTATTAAATCGATCCATTATCTGGAAAAAAACACCAAAGTATACGAGATCATCAACCTGGGAGAAAGTGAAGTCATCTGTTTATCAGACATGCTTTCTGCCATAGAAAAAGCACTTGGTAAAACAGCGTCAAAGAAAATGCTGCCGATGCAACCCGGAGATGTCATAAAAACCAATGCAGATATCACAAAAGCCCGGACATTAATTGGCTACAAACCAGCCACAGACTTCCAAAATGGCATAAAAAAAATTTATGGAATGGTTTTTGAGAAAATGACAACAAGTAAGTTGCAGGCATCCTTATATAAAGGGAATAACGCCTGTAGTGAACAAAAGTTAATAAAAAGAATTGAAAATCAGGTATAAAAAAGTTTATTATATAACCTATTTTTATACTTTTGCAAAAAAAATAGAAAAATTATGTACTGGACATTAGAATTAGCTTCGTATTTAAGTGACGCACCTTGGCCAATGACAAAAGCAGAGCTTATTGATTATGCAATCAGAACTGGTGCCCCAATGGAAGTAGTGGAAAACCTTCAGGCTATTGAAGATGAAGGAGAAATTTATGACGCCATTGATGAGATCTGGAGTGATTATCCTACTGATGAGGATTACCTTTGGAATGAAGACGAATATTAAACTGTAAAAGGCTTTAAGCTCTGTGTTTAAAGCTTTTTTAGATATATCATAAGCACCCGCTAAGGTGTAATAATTAAAATGCTCAAGGCTTAAGTTTTGAGCCTAAATCAAAATTTTATGAGTTTTTTAAATAAAGTTCTTAAGGGGTTTTTGGGAGACAAGAAAGCGCAGGACCTAAAAGAAGTAAAAAAAAGTTGTAACAAAAATCAAAGCTGTTGAACCTACCATTCAGCAATTGAGTGATGATGGTTTAAGAGAAAAAACTGCTGAGTTTAAAGATAAGATCAAATCAGCAACAAGTACCATTACAGCGCAAATAGAACAAATAAAAGAGCAGATAAAAAACTCAACGAACGTTGATGAAAAAGAAGCTCTTTTCTCAAAAATTGAATCTCTTAAAAAAGAATCATACGAAATTGAAGAAAAAGTTCTTAGCCAGATTCTTCCTGAAGCTTTTGCATTGATAAAAGAGACAGCAAGAAGATGGGCAGAGAACGGAGAGATCCGCGTAACAGCAACTGCGACAGACAGAGAACTTGCAGCAACTAAAGATTTCGTAGAAATTCAGGGAGATACAGCCGTTTGGAAAAACTCTTGGGATGCAGCCGGAACTCCTGTAGTTTGGGATATGGTCCATTATGATGTTCAGTTTATCGGAGGGGTTATTCTTCACAGCGGTAAAATTGCCGAAATGGCAACCGGTGAAGGAAAAACGCTGGTAGGAACATTACCTATTTATTTAAATGCTCTTCCGGAAAGAGGAGTTCACGTAGTTACCGTAAACGACTACCTTGCTAAAAGGGACTCCGCATGGATGGGACCTCTTTATCAGTTCCATGGAATGTCCATCGACTGTATTGATAACCACCAGCCGAATTCAGACGGAAGAAGAAAAGCCTATAACTCGGATATCACTTACGGAACCAATAACGAATTCGGTTTTGATTACCTGAGAGATAACATGGTGACTTCACCTTCAGAACTGGTACAAAGAGAATTGAACTTTGCCATCGTGGATGAGGTAGATTCTGTACTGGTAGATGATGCAAGAACACCTTTGATTATTTCAGGTCCCGTACCTCAGGGAGACAGACAGGAATTTGATGTATTAAAACCTTCTATCGACAGAATTGTAGAGGTACAGAAAAAAACTGTTTCAACAATTTTCAATGAAGCAAAAAAATTAATTGCTGCAGGAAATACGAAAGAAGGAGGTTTTAAATTGCTTCAGGCCTACAGAGGTCTTCCGAAAAACAGACAATTGATTAAATTTTTATCGGAAAGCGGTAACCGGGCATTGCTTCAAAAAGTTGAGGGGCAATACATGCAGGATAACAACCGTGATATGCCGATCGTAGATAAAGATCTGTATTTTGTAATTGAAGAAAAAAACAATCAGGTAGATCTTACAGATAAAGGGGTAGAGTATATGTCACAAGGAAACTCAGATCCTAATTTCTTTGTTCTTCCTGATATCGGAACTGAAATTGCAGAACTGGAGGCTAAAAATTTATCTAAAGAAGAAGAATTTGAGGCTAAAGAAAAATTATTCTCTGATTTCGCTGAAAAATCCGAGCGTGTTCACACAATGAGCCAATTATTAAAAGCATACACATTGTTCGAAAAAGATGATGAATATGTAGTAATTGATGGTGAAGTTAAAATCGTTGATGAGCAAACAGGCCGTATCATGGAAGGCCGTCGTTATTCAGATGGTCTTCACCAGGCAATCGAAGCGAAAGAAAATGTAAAAATTGAGGCAGCAACCCAAACTTTTGCGACGATAACGCTTCAGAACTATTTCCGTATGTACAATAAGCTTGCGGGGATGACCGGTACAGCAGAAACAGAAGCGGGTGAGCTTTGGGAAATCTACAAATTAGATGTTGTGGTTATCCCTACCAACCGTCCTATCTTAAGACATGACAGACAGGATCTGGTATATAAAACCAACAGAGAAAAATACAACGCAGTTATTGAAGAAGTTGAAAGCTTAACAGCAGCAGGAAGACCTGTTCTGGTTGGTACAACTTCTGTTGAAATATCTCAATTACTTTCCAAAGCACTTCAGCTAAGAAAGATCCCACACCAGGTATTGAACGCAAAACTTCACAAAAAGGAAGCGGAAATTGTAGCTGGAGCAGGACAGCCGGGAGTGGTAACCATTGCAACCAACATGGCAGGTCGTGGTACGGATATTAAACTTTCCAAAGAAGTAAAAGAAGCAGGAGGTTTAGCAATTATCGGTACCGAAAGACACGATTCAAGACGTGTTGACAGACAGCTAAGAGGTAGAGCAGGACGTCAGGGTGACCCTGGTAGCTCCCAGTTCTATGTATCTCTTGAAGATAATCTGATGCGTTTGTTCGGATCTGAAAGAATTGCCAAGATGATGGACAGAATGGGTCATAAAGAAGGAGAAGTGATTCAGCATTCTATGATCAGCAAGTCTATTGAAAGAGCTCAGAAAAAAGTAGAGGAAAATAACTTCGGAATCAGAAAGAGACTTCTTGAGTATGATGATGTAATGAATAAGCAGCGTGACGTAATCTATAAAAGAAGAAAGAACGCATTATTCGGAGATCACCTGAAGTATGACATTACCAATATGATCTTTGACGTTGCCAATTCTATTGCAGCCAAAGGTAAAGCTAATGGCAGTTTCAAAGATTTTGAATTTGAAGTCATCAAACATTTCACAATGGGTTCTCCTGTTTCTGAAAGTGATTTCGGTAACAAATCTGTTCAGGATCTTACGAATATCCTTTTCAAAGCAGCACAGGAAGATTATCAAATGAAGTTGAATCTGTTGAAGGAGAAATCATTCCCTATCATTGAAAATGTATACCAAAATCAGGGTTCAATGTTCAAAATGATTCAGGTTCCTTTCTCAGATGGACATAAAACTCTTACAATTGTCACGGATCTTAAAGATGCTTTTGAAAGCCAGTGCGATACGCTGATCAACGATTTCGAGAAAAATATTACGTTATCAATCATCGATGAAAACTGGAAACTTCACTTACGTGAAATGGATGACTTAAGAAGATCTTCACAAGGAGCTGTTTATGAACAAAAAGATCCGCTTGTAATTTATAAACAAGAATCTTTTCACCTGTTCAGTGAAATGGTAGACAAAATGAATAAAGAAATTATTTCTTTCTTGTACAAAGGAGAAATCCCAGCATAAGAAATAATTAATACATACGAAAAACCGCAACAAGTAAACTTGTTGCGGTTTTTTTTGCTCAAAATAAATAATCCATACAATTAAAAGCTTTTATCTGAGAAAAACATGGTCCCATCCGAACTAAAAAGTTACAAAAAGGCTTTTTTATTATCCTCTCAATAAGATTTACGTGATAAATATCAATATTATGATTTATTTAGAATAATTAAAAACAATATATTTGCAAAAAAAAATTGCTTTCATGAAAAATGTACTGATTGGTGCTTCAATGCTGGGTTCAATGTTAACTTTTGCACAAAAAAAAAGATTCAGCTAAGCTTAACAATATTGATGAAGTTATTATTAACACTTATATTAAGAAGGATAGTGACTACTCCAACAAAATGACATTGAAGGCGATTGAAAACCCGCAGGTCTACTCAAGTGTTGACAAAGTAGTTTTAGAGAATCAGGGGATCTATACAGTAGATGACGCAGTTAGAAATATTCCGGGTCTGCAGCCCATGTGGACAGCGAATGGAAGAGCTGGTGATGGTGGAGCATATGTCAGCTTACGAGGCTTCGTTTCAGCAAACTCATTGAGAAATGGTGTTTTAGGAGCGGTAACAGGAACTATTGACGCTATTAATCTTGAAAAAGTAGAAGTTTTAAAAGGACCTTCAGGAACACTATTCGGAAGCTTATTAACGAGCTACGGAGGAGTTATTAACAGAGTAACAAAAAAGCCTTTCGAAAAATTTGGAGGAAATATTAGTTTGTCTGGTGGAAGCTATGATACTTACAGAGGTGCGGTAGACATCAACACTCCCCTTACAGAAGATAAAAAATTATTATTTAGACTAAATTCGGCATACACTAATGAAGGGACCTTCCAAACCGAAGGATTTAGAAGGAATTTAGCTATTGCTCCAAGTATTAGTTATAAACCAAGTGATCGTTTAAGTATTAATGTCGATATGGAATTGTTCAATATGAAGAGCATGAGTGATCAGACATTCTTTTTTTACGGAGGAAATTATCTGAACAAAGTTAATAATATAAAGGATCTTAATTTAGATTATAAGAACTCATATCTTGGAAAAGATCTAACTAATACGGGAAGAAGCATCAACTTTTTTGGACAGGTGAATTATAAAATATCTAACAATATTACCTCTTCTACCAATTTTAGTACATCTTCCAGTTATTCTGATGGTTTCATGCCATACCTATATTTTTCAGGAGACGATGCTACAAGTATTTACAGAAGCGATCAATCTACCAGAGACAGTAGAAAAAAATCATTGAACTTCCAACAAAATTTTAATGGAGATTTCCGTATCGGAAATCTAAGGAACAGAATAGTTTTAGGATTTGATTATCTAAGAATTAATAATAATCAGAATTTTTATGATGTTAATGGCTTTGATAAAGCTTCAGATGGAAGTTCAATCCCTGTTCCATTGCACCAGCAAGGCTTTGATTATACCAATTTTAATGGTAATGCTTTACAAGCTCAATACAATGCCTTAGCAGGAACAGAAAATCCATATATAATCAAAGGAATACAAGAAAATTACGCTGTGTATATTTCTAACGTCCTTAACATAACAGATCAACTCAATGTTCTAATGGCTTTACGTGTGGATAATTTCAACAGTAAGCCAGGTATAACAGGTCCTGCAAATTCAGAGGAAACTCAAAAATTAAATCAGACATTCTTCTCTCCAAAACTAGGAGTTGTCTACGAAGTGGTAAAAGATAAGTTTTCTATTTTCGGAAATTATCAGAACAGTTTTAAAAACTTAACATACTATGTAGATGTTAATGGACTAACAAAAACCCCTCTACCCGAACAGGCCAATCAAATGGAAGGCGGTATAAAAGCAAGCCTTCTTAATGGTAAAATATCGTCGACATTAAGTTATTATAATATAAAAGTAAAAGATGTTTTAAGGAATACCCCATCAGTAGGGAACACCAATGCACAGACACAAGATGGTACAATTATAAGCAAAGGTGTAGAACTTGAAATCAACGCTTATCTCGTAAAAGGGTTTACTGCAATTGCCGGCTTTGCATACAATGACTCCACATATACACAAGCTGCCGCCTCCGTTTTAAACAGAAGACCTAACACCTCAGGATCCCCATATTTAGCAAATTTATATGCCAGCTATCAGTTTTTGGACGGTAGACTTAAGGGGCTAGGTGTTGGTGTTGGAGGAAACTATGCAAGTGAAAATAAAATCTACAATTCAGCGGATGGTGTCTTTTCCTTGCCTTCTTACATTGTGTTAAACGCCAATGCTTATTATGACACCAAAAAATTCCGAATAGGTCTTAAGGTAGACAACTTTACCAACCAACATTATTGGATAGGCTACACAACAGCAAACCCTCAACGATTAATCAACGCTATTGGTAGTGTAACTTATAAATTTTAATATCACTTTTACCTCAAAAGAAGCAAATTCTTCTATTTAAATTATAATTAGCATTACAATAAAAGCCATTTCATACTAAATGAAATGGCTTTTATTATTCTTTAAATAACATTTTTATGATAAATATCAATACTCTAATTTATTTAGAATAATTAAAAACAATATATTTGCAAAAATTTTTAGTTAACAAATTATAATCTACAGTTAGATCATAATCAATCGAGGCGCTGAAATATCAAGCCGGTATGTTCAAAAAGAACAACGGTGTTACCATCAATCGTCTGACTTATAAATTTTAACAAAATAATTCAACACACATAAGGATCTTATAAACAATGAAAAGAGTAATAATAGGAGCTGCTTTATTGTCAACTGTGATGGTATTTGCTCAGGAAAAAAAAGATACGATTAAATCAAACGATATTGAAGAGGTTGTAGTAAGCGGTAAGTACTATAAAAAATATGTAGAAAAGGAAGGTTCTTCTTCAATGCGTTTAGATGAAGCACTGATCAAAATTCCTCAAAACATTTCTATTATTACGAACAGGGCTTTAGAAGATCAGCAAGTAACCACATTAAGCGATGGTGTATTACGAAATGTTGCCGGAGCACAAAGGTTAGAACACTGGGGAGATATGTATACCAGAGTTAACATGAGAGGTTCAAGAGCAGCTGCCTTTATGAATGGGGTAAATGTCACTTCAAACTGGGGACCTCTGAGTGAGGACATGAGCTTTGTAGATCATATTGAGTTCATCAAAGGCCCTTCTGGTTTCCTGATGTCAAATGGTGAACCAAGCGGTATTTATAATATCGTTACCAAAAAGCCTACCGGGCAATCATTGAACGGAAGTGCCAGAGTAACGCTTGGAAGCTTTAATATGTACAGAGGAGAGACTGATATTGATACAAAAATTACGGATAAAGTAGCATTCCGATTGAATTTAATGGCTCAGAATAAAAAGAGCTTCAGAGACTATGAATTTAATGACAGGTACATTATCAATCCCTCATTAAAAGTAAACCTCACTGATAAAACAACTTTAACGGCAGAATACATTTATCAACGAGCTAAAATGTCTGAAGTTGGTTCTGCTTATGTATATAGTTTTGAAGGATATGGTACAAAACCAGTGGAATTTACAGTAACCGACCCTGGAATAGATCCTACTAAAATTACTAACAATACTGTAAACTTAAATTTACAACATAAATTTAACGAAAACTGGAAATTAACTACACAGTTAACTTATGTAAATGAGTATACTATGGGTAGTGATATCTGGCCAGGTAAATTTATATCTGACACTCAATTTATCAGAACACTCAATTTTTGGGAGGCAAGTAATGTAATGAAATTTGGACAGGCGTTTCTAAATGGTTATGTAAAAACCGGTCCTGTATCTCATAAAATTTTAGCAGGACTAGATTTGGGATCTAAAAAATATCTTGCTGATTGGTCAAGAAGTGGAGCATTAGATACAGAACAAAAACCATTTGATCTTAATTCTTCTACATACACACCACCTACCTCGTATCCTCATTTCGATAACCAAGGAAAATCTCTATTAGAAAGAGCCACACCATATGGAACAATTGAACAGGAGTATACAGGTGTTTATTTACAAGATGAATTAGGGTTCTTAGATGATGCTTTGAGATTAACTTTAGCAGCACGCTATACTAATGTTAAAGAAAATAGTTATGGAACAAAAACTGAAGCAAATAGGATTACTCCTCGCATTGGTTTGAGTTATTCTATAGATGCAAATACTTCAGCATATGCTCTATATGACCAAGCTTTTTCACCTCAGTCAGGATTATTCAGAGACGGAACTACAGCAAAACCAATCACTGGAAACAGTACAGAGATTGGATTCAAACGGGACTGGTTTGCCGGAAAATGGAATACAACTCTATCTTTATATAATATTAATAAAAATAATGCAATAGGAGGTGATCCTACTGATCCAACAGGAATTTTCTCAATCTTTCTTGGTAAAACGAGAGTACAAGGAGTAGAGTTTGATCTTAAAGGGGAAATTGTAAGAGGATTCAATGCAATATTTAATTATGCATTCACAGAAAATAAATTTACAGAAACAACACCATTAAGTAATAAGGGTGATAAAGTTCCTGGGTTTGCAAAACATACTGTAAATGGCTGGCTAAATTATACTTTCACACAAGGTGATTTAGAAGGTTTTGGGCTAAGCTTCGGAGGAACATTTCTGGGAGGAAGAAGTACATGGAATTGGGGAAGTACTAACGCTCCATTACAAATGAATGACTATCTTAAATTTGATGCAGGATTGTCTTGGGAAAATACAAAATTCAGAGTTGGTTTGAATGTATTTAATGTTTTCAACAGATATCTGTATAGCGGAAGCAGCATTAACTTTACGATGGTAGATAATACTCAACGAGGAGGTTATTATTATCAAGCTGAAGCTCCGAGAAATTTCAGACTTTCAATAGGGTATAAATTTTAAAATAAATAAAGGTTAATCGGTTTTTTTCCGGTTAACTTTTTTCTATGCGTAAAAAACATCATCATAAGAAGAAACCATCCGCTACAAAAAAGTGGTCTGCCCAGCTGCATTTGTGGTTCGGCTTATCTGTGGGTTTGATCGTATTCATTGTTTCCCTTTCCGGAACTTTATATGTTTTTAAGGATGAAATACAGAATATAATCCGAAAAGATGCTATAGAACTCAAAAGAGAAACCATCCGGGAACAACCTTTACCAATTGGTCTTCTCCGTGAAAAAGTAACATTGGAACTTAATGAAAAATATCCTTTGAGTTCTGTTGAGATCCCAATGGATAAAGGAAAATCTTATGGTTTTTTATATTATAAAAAAGGGAAAAAGGGATGGAATTATTTTCAGGAAGTATTGATCAATAAGCAGGTTTTTGTTAACCAGTATACCGGTGAAATCCTGGCTGTTTATGATGAAAAATATGATGTCTTTACCATTTTAAAATATATTCACTGGAGTCTTCTTCTGAAATCGGACTGGGGAAAATATGTGGTGGGAATTCCAGTGGTTCTTTTTATTGTAATGCTGATCACAGGAATTGTATTATGGTGGCCTCAAAATAAAAAAGCAAGAAAAGGGCGCTTCTGGTTTAACTGGAAAAATGTAAAAACCTGGAAACGGAAAAACTATGACCTCCATAATGTTCTGGGGTTTTATTCCTCGTTTATTGCTTTACTTATGGCGATTACCGGTATTTACTTTACCTACCCTTACGTTAAAAATGCCTTCAATTTCACTTTATCCGGATCATTTGAACTTCCAAAAGAAAAGCAACCCAAGTCTCCGGATTCGCTACTGGCAAAAAACAATAGAGTTTTTGATCTGGCAGCCGATGAAACGAGAAAAATATATGCGTCTTCTTCAAGTTTCAGAATTCCTCTGAACGGAAAGAATAAAAAAGGAAAAGAACTGAAGAACATTCCGGTAACCATTTATCAGCAGGACGGAAGGTACAGCGAAAGAAATGTTCTCATATTCGATAAGTACTCCGGAAAACTATTGACAAACCGTCCTCATCAGAATTTATCTGCTGCAGAGAAATATTCCAATGCCAACTATGACATCCATACAGGTTCTTATTTCGGCCTGGCGGGCAAGATCATTTGGTTTATTGCAGGGCTTATCTGCACATCATTACCTGTCACCGGATTTCTGGTATGGTGGGGAAAAAGAAAGAAACAAGGGAAAAAAATATAATGAAAAAAGCTTTTTTATCAGTAGCATGTCTGGGAACAGTGACTGCTTTTGCACAAGTTAAAGATACACTACAAACCAGGAATGTTGAAGAAGTTGTACTTACGGCTTCAAGAAAAAAAGAAAATATCAAGGAAGTTCCTAGCTCTATTACCATTGTCGGGGAAAAGCAGGTACAATCTCAATTGACGGTTAATTCGGATATTACCAGTATCCTTCAATATACTGTTCCAAGTTTGGGACCAAGTTCGGGACAAACTTCCAATTCAGGACAAACCCTCCGAGGCCGCCAGGTATTGGTACTTATTGACGGGGTTCCACAGTCCACTCCACTTAGAAACGGAGCAAGGGATATAAGATCTATTGATCCGTCGGTTATTGAAAGGATCGAGGTTATTAAAGGTGCTTCGTCCATATATGGAAACGGAGCGGACGGAGGTATCATTAATTATATTACCAAAAGAAGCAGAGCGGATCAAAAGATTTCAGGTCTTTCACAGATCGGAATTACAGGTCAGCCTTATGGCGGGACATTAGGATTCAGGGCAAGCCAGCTTTTATCCGGAAAGATCACAGACAAATTTGATTATGTGGCCTCATTGGCTTACGAAAGAACGGGATACCTGAAGGATGCTGACGGTGTAAACCTCAGCCCTACCTACAGTACGGCAAAAATGGACAATTACAACGGAATGCTGAAACTGGGATATAACCTTACTCCTAATCAAAGAATTGAGGCTTCATATTTAGGATATGCCTCGAAATCAGATCTGGATTTAGGATTAAAAACCGGAAAATACGGAGTTACTCCAACAATCGGTGAAGGAAGGGGGAAAAATCTTGAAACTACTCCACAGGGGACACCAAGAAACCATAACTATAAATTAAGCTACGATAATAAAAACCTGTTTGATGGGACATCATTGAATGTAAACCTTTATTATCAGGACTTCAGAACAGTGTACGGATACAGTGATACATTCCTGAACGGAGGGCAGTCCAACGTTATTTCCAAGAAAAAAGGTGCCCGTATTAATCTTGATACTCAATTGTGGAATACGAAAAACTCTCAAGCAGAAGTTATTTACGGAGTTGATATACTTAATGATCAAACCGTACAGAAGCTTGAAGATGGCCGTTACTGGACTCCGGACATGGACATGACCAATATTGCTCCTTTTGCGCTTATCAAAATAGATCTCTTAAAAAAGCTTACCATTAAAGGAGGTGTCCGTTATGAGAATATAAAAGTTAAGGTAGGAGATTTCAATACTCTCTCATCCATTAAAAATGACGGCACATTCACAAAAAGTATTTTTGTTACCGGCGGAGACTTAAAGTACAACGCCTTTGTAGGGAACATTGGGGTGCGTTATAATATTGAAGATTATATCAATTTATTCGGAAGCTTTTCACAAGCCTATTCCATTAATGAACTGGGCAGGATCCTCAGGACATCTACGGAAGGAACTATACAAAACCTTGAAACCAAACCTATTATTGTTAACAATTATGAATTGGGAGCCACAGGTCAGATTTCCAAATGGATCAATTACGAAATTACATCTTATGTAAGTACCTCAAAATTAGGAGCTTCATTTGTTCAGAGCCCGGACCGTGCTTTAACCATTCAAAGGTCTCCCGAAGTGGTATATGGAGTAGAAGGATTTTTACATTTCACGCCTACCCGATGGATTAATTTCGGTGGAAGCTACAGCTGGATGGAAGGCATTACTTCTATAAAAAATGACGGGGATTATTCTGCAAAAATCAACAACAGCAGAATTTCTGCTCCGAAGGTCCTGGCTTATGTTCAGGTAAGGCCTGTGAAGGCATTATCTTTAGGACTTGATATGCTTCACGCCTTTAAACAGGACAGGTTCGAGCCTAATACAAAAACAGGATTATATGCTTATGGTGAAGGCCGGGTTCCGGATTACACTGTTTTCAATTTTAAGTCCAGCTATGAAGTCAATAATAACTGGAAAGTTTCTTTAGGAATAGAAAACCTTTTCAATAAACTCTACCAACCTTCTATCGCATGGTGGTCTGCAAGAGATAGTGACTTTATCAATTCTTTAGGGATGAGAGGAACTTTCATGATCGAATATAAATTTTAATTAATCTAAATAAAAGTTAAGTGTTATCTTTGCACGACTTTCTGTTACGATATGAAGAAGAAACATCACCATAAAAAAAAGCCCGGATTTTTTAAAAAGTGGTCTGCTAAACTGCATTTGTGGTTTGGGCTGGGAATCGGCTTTTTAATTTTCATTATTTCCATCACCGGAGCATTATATGTTTTTAAGGATGAGATTGAAAACGTTACCCGAAAAGATGTTATCTATCATAACGAGCAAAATATAGATCAAAAACAGATCATGCCGATCAGGGTGCTGGAAAAATCAGTTACCGAACAGGTAAAAGAGAAATATCCTGTTCACTGGGTTAACATTCCTGTTGATAAGAAGATGTCATACATTTTCTATTGGTACGAACACAACACCGATGCCTGGAATTACTTTGACGAATATCCTGTCTATAAAGCGGCTTACGTAAATCCTTACACCGGAAAAGTTTTAAGAACGTATGACGAAAAAAAACGGATTCTTCCAGATCGTAAAAATGATCCACTGGAGCTTTTTACTGAAACAGGACTGGGGAAAATACCTTGTTGGGATTCCCGTTATTATATTCGTCATCATGCTGATTACGGGGATCGTATTGTGGTGGCCTAAAAATAAAGCGGCGAGGAAACAACGTTTTTCTTTCAAATGGAAAAATATCAAAAGCTGGAAGAGAAAGAACTATGATCTTCACAATGTACTAGGTTTTTACGCCTCCGTTTTCGCTTTAATATTCTCTATTACCGGTTTATTTTATGCCTTCTTTTTTGTTCAGGCAGCAATCTATGTGATCTTTTCAGGAGGAAGTACTGTTTATCCTGATTTTTCCCATATCAAAACAAAGGCCCCGATAGAGCAGAGAACAGAAACCACACTCGATAAAATAAGCAATACTGTTAAAGAGAAATATCCGGATTCCTTTGGTTTTTCTATAGATCTCGGGCACGAACATATGGATGATCACGAGCATCCTAATTTTGAAGTATACGTAAAGCACCTATCCTATTCTTATCATAAAAGCAGCAGCTTAATTTTTGATGAAAACTCAGGTGAACTTCTTCACACTCACGATCCTAAAGACAAAAATTTCGGAGAAAAAGTAGTGGGAGCAAATTATGATATCCACGTCGGATCCATATTGGGGCTTCCTACAAAAATCATTGCCTTTGTTGTAAGTCTCATATGTGCCTCATTACCAGTGACTGGCTTCCTCGTATGGTGGGGAAGAAGAAAAAAGAAAACACCCAAAACGGCCTGAAAACTTTTTTTAATAAATTCTTCGTTAATAATCCATTAATACAATCTTTTTTATAATTTTAACCCTTTAGAATTATTAGAATAGAAAATGTCATTAATAGATTTATCAAAACATGTTGCCATAGGAATTGATATTGGTGGTACCAATACAAAGTTTGGAGTGGTAAACCACAGAGGAGAGGTCCTTGAAAAAGGGCATCTGAGAACGGATGAATATGAAAAGGTTGAAGATTTTATCGAAGCCCTGCATGAAAAGGTTCACCCTCTGATTGAAAAGTACGGCAATGAAAAAAATTTCGATGGCATTGGTGTAGGTGCTCCTAACGGGAACTATTACACCGGAACCATAGAGCAGGCTCCCAATCTTCCCTGGAAGGGAGTTGTTCCTTTTGCTGAATTAATGACAGCCAAATTCAATCTGCCTTGTACCATTACCAATGATGCTAATGCTGCAGCTTATGGTGAAATGCTTTTCGGAGCAGCAAGAGGAATGAAAGATTTTATCATGATCACTTTAGGGACAGGCGTAGGAAGCGGTATCGTGGCCAGTGGAAAGCTGATCTACGGACATGATGGTTTTGCCGGTGAACTCGGACATACCATTGTGAAACCGGGAGGAAGAAAGCATTGGAGTACCGGTTCTGAAGGAAGTCTTGAGGCGTATGCCTCCGCCACAGGAATTGCAATCACTGCTAAAAAAATGAGGGCTGAATTTCCTGAATCCCTGTTGAACCAGTATCCTGAAGAGGCGATCAATTCTAAAACGGTTCATGAATGTGCATTAAAAGGAGATCCTATTGCTATCGAAGTATTCAGATACACGGGACAGAAATTAGGGGAGGCATTGGCTAATTTTGTTATGTTCTCATCTCCTGAGGCGATTCTTTTATTTGGTGGAGTTATTAAAGCCGGAGATTTTATCCTGAAACCTGCAAAACTTCATATGGAAAGAAACCTTCTTTCGATTTTCAGAAATAAAGTTAAATTGGTTTTCAGCGAACTTGATGAAGCGGATGCTGCTATTTTGGGGGCAAGTGCCTTGGTTTGGGAAAAATAATCTGACGCTATTTAAAGATATAATCAAGCATCCTTTAAGGGTGCTTTTTATTTTGTCCTATATTATCCGGAATATTTGATTTTCGGCTCGCTGCAAATCACGAGCAATATGTACAAATTCTCATGACAGTTCCCGTAAAAAATGAAAAAGTTTTTCATATTTTTGATTAGCTTTTTGATATCCTTTATAGTATAGGATAGATAAAGAAACAGGTAATTCAAACAATCAACCTACAATGGATAACAATAATTTAGAACAGATTACTTTCGGCGGTGGATGCTTCTGGTGTGTAGAAAGCTGTTTCAACATGCTAAAGGGTGTAAAATCTGCAATTTCAGGCTATTCAGGAGGACATAAAGAGAATCCGACCTACGAAGAAGTATGTACAGGAAATACAGGTCATGCAGAAGTAGTACAGATCACTTATGATCCTAAGATCATTTCATACGAACAATTGATGGATGTATTCTTTTTCCTTCATGATCCAACACAGCTTAACAGACAGGGAAATGACATCGGAACACAATACCGTTCTGTTATTTACTATAAAGATGATGCGGAAAAGCAAAAAGCAGAAGAAGCCATCAGGGTATCTGAAGAATCAGGGAGATGGTCCGGAGAATATGTTACCGAATTAACGAAATTCGATAAGTTCTGGCCTGCTGAGCAATACCACCAGGGGTATTACAATGAAAATCCTACACAACCTTATTGCAGTGCTGTGGTAGGCCCTAAAATTCAAAAATTCAAAAAACATTTCGGAGAACTGAACATGTTGAATGCTGAATAAAAAAATAAAGCGAAGAGAATAATCTCTTCGCTTTTCTTTGCAGAAAATAATCATTTATATGAGAAAACTAGTAGCCCGGATTCTGAGTAAAATCATTTGATGCATCAAGTGTTGCCTGAGGAATCGGGAAAATTCTTCTGTAAGGTTGGGATGTTGACTTGGCCGTTCCTGGAAGATCGAATTTCCCAAATCTTATCATCGCTTTCCTTCTGTACATCTCCCAATACAGTTCATAGCCGGACTCTTTAAATAAAGTATTTGCGTCAAGAGAAGCAATCGCAACTCCCGGAGCATTATTGTATAAAGATTCACGGGTCCTGCTGGTTCTTAATTTATTAACATCGGCTAACGCTGCTGCTATATTTCCATTTCTGAAATAGGCTTCTGCACGCATCATATAGATTGTTCCCAATCTGTATAATGGGACGTCCATTCCGCTTGTTCCGTTGTTTCCATAGCCCGGATCAAATTCAAATTTGAAATTTCTTACTCCTCTGTTGATCTGCGCCTGCGTAAATACAGCCTCAGAAGGGTTATCAAAATTCAGTTCAGGAGTGAAATCTGCAGCAAGCGTTGTGTTTTTTTCTGTAAACAACTTAAATACCTTAATTCTTCCATCTGCGGTCATATCGAAATTTCCATTTTGAAGAATTTTAGGCCCATATTGCTGACCCACCTGCAGTCCTCTGTTAAAATGAAACCAGGGTTTTCCTGTTCCTTCCACTTTACTTGTTGAAGGCACGCTCACATCAGTTCCGTCATTTCTGAACCATGTTCCGTCTTCATATTGATAGGTTCTTTGAAAACGGGGGTCATCATGATTCCCGTTCCATGAGTAATAGAATTCAGGAGTGACACATGATGCATTTGTTCCTCTGTTATCCGGTGAAGGCTTCTGGCTCCTTTCCATTGACATATACGCTAAATCGTTATCCGAACCCTTGTCTGAACTGGCTATTTTTTTCTGAACAATAGTAAAGATCATCTCCTTGCTCGTATCATTATTGATATCAAAATTGTGAAAATAATTAGACTCTAAGCTAAAGTTAGGATTATTAATCAATAAGTTACAATATTCAATCACTTTATCCATATCATTTCCTCCCCCATTCACAGCCTGCTCTGTAAAATTGAAAGTACCTGCCGTTTTGTTTTTTAAAACTGCCCTGTTCAGGTACATATCTGCCAAAAGTGCATAGGCGGCTTGCTTTGTAAACCTTCCTGCATGGGTATTCTGAGTTTTAATATCTGCTAAATTGGGAATAAGCCCTGTTACTTCAGTGATTAAAGCATCAATTGTAGTATCTGCCTTTCTGATCACAATCGGGGCATTGATATTATCCGGATCCCTGTAAGGAGCTTGTCCAAATAAATCGATGGTTGTATAAGTATAATATGCCAATAATCCTTTTGCTTCTGCTAAAAATAATGCTTTATTGGCTCCTGTACTTTTGTTAGCGCTCGATATTGCCGTTAAAGATTTGGTAATCCCGAAGTTCAGCTGGTTCCAGGTCGTTTTAACCACGTCACTGTTGGCATCCCAAGTAAATTCGTGCATAGCTCTCCACTTTCCTCCGTCTCCCCAGTCACTTCCTCTCGTAGGAAGGATGGCCTCATCCGTAGAATATTCCTGCAAAGCAAAAACACTTCCATGGTCTACAAAAGTTCCTTCGCCAAGCTGGCTGTAAGCAGCAGCCAAAGCAGCCTCTGGATCTGCAACTTCAGAACCCAGAACCTCATCGATTACTTTTTCATCCAGATTTGTACATCCCATTAAGGCCATTGCAGCAATGGATAAAATTATTTTATTAATATTTAAAAAATTAGATCTCATGATTTCTTTAACTCAAATTAAAATTTAACAGTTGCCCCCAAAATGAATGTTTTGGCAGACGGATATGTTGTATAGTCGATTCCCAGAGACTGGTTCCCTCCTACTTGTTTGTTCGTATCAACAAGAGGATCATATCCCGAATAACTGGTGATGGTAAATAAATTTTGTGCGCTTACGTAGAGATTAATGCTCTTTAAAAATTTCAGTTGTCCCATGTCGAAAGTATATCCTAGCCTTACGTTGTTCAAACGAAGGAAATCGGATTTTTCAAGATACAAAGAGGACAATTGGGGCTGATTGGTGAAACTTGCTCCCGAATCGTAGAAATTTTTCAAAACGTTCCTGTCTGAGGCTAGGTTATTGATATTCAGGTCAAGCGCCGTATTATTAACGAGATAGCCTCCGGTTTGTCCGATGAAAGAGAATGCAAAATCAAATCGCTTGTATTTCATATAAGAATTGATCCCGAAGGTAAAATTGGGTATAGCTCCTTCGAAAATTTTTCTGTCATTCTGATCGATTCTTCCGTCCCCGTTAATATCTTCATAGATATATTTTCCGTTGGCATCAACACCGAGATAATTCAACATATAGAAAGAACCCGCCTCATACCCGTTTTTGTAAATATTCGCCGTTACCCCGGAAAGCCCCGGTCC
Organism: Chryseobacterium proteolyticum; assembly: GCF_046591535.1. Classification (NCBI taxonomy): domain Bacteria; kingdom Pseudomonadati; phylum Bacteroidota; class Flavobacteriia; order Flavobacteriales; family Weeksellaceae; genus Chryseobacterium; species Chryseobacterium proteolyticum. Next base: position 203,059 of record NZ_JBJLWK010000003.1, read on the forward strand.
CGAAACTTCACCGGAGTAAATCGCTGATACCGGAAGATTTTTTACAACATTGTTCACTGTCGCCCCGTTCACATCAAGGTTCCATGTGAAATTTTCACTTTTGATGATCTCTGAACCTAAGCTGAATTCAAAACCTTTATTGACAATCTGCGCATCAACATTCTTCCAAACAGTGCTTGTTGGGCTCAAAGGTCTTGAAGGAATATTTAAAATAGGATCTTTCGTCGTCTTATGATAATATTCCAATGATCCATACAATTTATTTTTCCATAAACTGAAATCTGTCCCAATATTGGTCTGCTCCACAACTTCCCATTTCAGGTCAGGATTTACCGTTCTGTTGATGGCCACTCCGTTGATCAGATTTAAGTTATCATACAGATAATATCCCGCAGCTTGTGTTAATGAAGAACTCGCTTGTGTAATTTTGTTCGGAACTTCCTGGTTACCGGTTTGTCCCCAGCTACCTCTTAATTTTAATTCATTGATGATCTGAGAGTCCTTTAAGAAATTTTCATTGGAAACCGTCCACCCCACCGCAAATGAAGGGAAATATCCGTATTTATTATTTTTACCAAAACGAGTGGAACCGTCTGCTCGTAATGAAGCTGTTAGTAAATACTTTTTATCAAAATTATAATTTACCCTTCCGAAATAGGACTGCAATTCATTTTCCTGCGCATATCCCGCTCCGGGAATAAATGCCGTTCCTGAATATCCCGGATTAATTTCCGGTGCAATTCCCGCTCCCTGAGCAGCAATATCCTTTACTCCGAAATAAGTTCCTGTAGATTTGAATTTCTGATATGAAAAACCTCCCAGCAAACTGAAATTATGCTTATTTAAACTAAGATCATAGGTTAAGTAATGTTCCAACAGAATATTATAAGAATCAAGATTGGCCTGAACATACATTCCTTTGGGAGTTCTGTCGGTAATATTCGGATACATAGTGGTGTTTCTCTCCGACATTGTTTTATCGATCCCTAAATTGAATTTATAATTCAATCCCGGCAAGATCCTTAAAGTTGCCTCTGTATTTCCCAAAACCCTGAAGGTATTGGTCTTGTCATTATAAACACTTAACAGATATAATGGATTATAATGAGCGTTCATATTAAAATTAGTGAAGTTCCCGTTTTGATCATAAACAGAACGGGTTGGGTTCGCCATCAGGGCATGAATAATGACTTGTCCATCCGATCCTGCATTACCTCCGTTCGGGATCCCTGTTTCCCTGATGTCACTTGCCGTAAGGTTTACTTTAACCTTTAGCCTTTTATTGTCAAAAAAAGACTCTTCTGCATTCAGACGGGCAGTTGTTCTTTTAAAACCACTGTTGAGAACAATACCGTCCTGATCCATGTGAGAAATGGAAGCAAAATAATTTCCTGTTTCCGTAGCTTTTGAAAATGATACCGAGTGATTCTGAGACACCGCGTTTCTATAGATCTCATCCTGCCAATCCGTATTTCCTCCGTGATCATAAAGCTTATCAACTCCGGCAGCTCTGTACTGATCTGCCGTTAGCAGATCCAGCTTCTTAATAACAGAAGAAAAACCAAGATAGGTATCATAGGTAAACATAGGTTCCCCTCTCTTTCCTCTTTTCGTGGTGACCAAAACAACTCCGTTCGATCCCCGGGCTCCATAAATGGCAGCAGCCGAAGCATCTTTTAAAACGGTGATTGATTCGATATCACTGGTATTCAGAAAGTTTAACGGATTTTTTGCCTGTGCATTTCCTAAACCTACATTCGGGCTTGTTGCACTCACCGCATCATTACTTAAAGGAACACCATCTACAACAAATAAAGGAGTACTACCACTCCTTATTGAACCGATCCCACGAATAGATACGTTCACTCCTGCCCCCGGTTCACCGCTTGACTGAACTATACGAACACCGGCAATCTTTCCCTGCATCAGGTTATCCACAGAAATGTTCATTCCTTCTTTGAAGTTTTCAGCCTTCAACTGGCTGACAGCTCCTGTTAAATCAGATTTTTTCTGGGATCCATAACCTACTAAAGTTACCTCTTCGATAGAAGTTGCTGCTTTTTTGGATTTTAGCCGTACAGAAACAGAAGTTCCGTCGATCTTTATCTTCTGAACTTCATATCCATCATAAGAGATTGATAATGTTTGTCCGATAGTAGCAGAAATACTAAAATTTCCTGAAGCATCTGAGATGGCTGTAGCTCCCGTTTCTGCAACCATAATTTTTGCCCCCTCAACCGGTGATCCCTCCTGATCCAGAACAACTCCGGAAATCGTCTCATTTACCTGCGAGTAAACAGGGCTAATGGTCGTAAAACCCTCTGCATTGGCCTGATTGGCCACCAGAAAGATTAACGCTATTGGAATTAGCTTTTTAAATTTAAAAAAATTAATTTTGTGGTACATATCATTAAGTAAATTGTAATAAACATTTGCTTAGTAAAAAGCCGCTGTTGTTCCCGCAACAGTGGTTTTTTTTAACTCTTTTCACAGCTTATTTTCGGCATACAAAGTAAATTCATTTCCCCAAAAACTATTTTAACATAATATTATCTTAAGATCAACAAAATATAAATATCCCAAAATGAGAAAATAATATCGTTTTAACTTTCAGAGTTTTACAAACAGTATCTTTTACCTTATTTACATAATCTTAAAAATTTATTAACATAATATATAAATTATCTAAGGACAAGAGTCGCTAATTTCGCCATGACAAAATTTGAGTTATTATGAAAAAGGCTGCCGTTTTTCTGTTATCCTTATCGCCCTATTTTTTGCTATGGGCACAGAGACAGAACCTGGATGATGTAAAGATGAATGAAATCCAAGTGATCGGCTCCCATAACAGCTATAAGAAAGCAATCCTTCCTGAGGTTTATGATTTTCTGGCAAAAAAAGATTCATTACATTCCCTGCCTAAAATTCAATACGAGCATATCGCGATCCCGGAACAGCTGGATTTAGGATTACGGAACCTCGAACTTGATGTGTATGCAGACAGCAAAGGCGGAAAATATGCCCACCCGAAAATTTTAGATCTTGTCAAAACAAAACAACCTTTTGATCCGGAAGGGAAAATGAAAAAGTCGGGATACAAAATGATCCATATTACGGATATTGATTATCAGACCTGGTATTACACACTTGAAGAGTGTTTAAGGATCTTAAAAAATGGTCCGACGCACACCCTGATCACGACCCTATATTTATTACCCTGGAACCTAAAGATGGCGGAGCCAACACATTCGGAACCGAACCGGAGCACTATACAAGCCAATTATTCGATGACCTTGATAACGAGCTTAAAAAGTACCTCGGTAAAAACAAGATCATCACCCCGGATGATATTCGCGGATCCTATACCACATTGAACGAAGCAGTCCTTCACAAGAACTGGCCGACCGTAAAAAATGCCAAAGGAAAGTTTCTTTTTGTGCTGGATAACAACGGAGAAAACAGGGATCTCTATATCAAGGGACACGCTTCTTTATCGGGAAGGATGATATTCACTAATTCAGTACCCGGAACCCCGGAAGCTGCAGTATTGTTCAGGAATGATCCCGGTCCTGAAATCCGGGAACTCGTACTAAAAGGATATATTATCCGCACCAGGGCAGATGCAGATACTATGGAAGCGAGAGCCGGGGATTATTCAAGGTTTGAAAAAGCCAAAGCAAGCGGGGCACAAATAATTTCAACAGATTATTACTTACCCAGCAGTCTTTTTAAATCAGATTATAAGGTAAGTTTTGAAAACAATACTTATGAAAGAAAAAATCCGGTAAACGGACAATAATTACACACGTTCACATTCATATCAAAGAAAAGCAGTCTTAGCATAAGGTTGCTTTCTTTTTATTTTAAAAGATCTTTTAATAACGAAGGTTTGAGAAGCACGATTTAGTCATTCAACGTAAGATTCCTCTACAGTTTTTTTACTGATTGCTTTTTCAAATCAATTTCAAAATGGTCAGCCGGATCTCCGTTTGAAAGCAGGGATAAGATCCTGAAGACAGATTTTAGCTTTAATATAAAAGGATCCTTCGATTGATTTTGCTCAAAAGATTTTATCAGAACCTGATATTGCATCCCCCTTTCCTTCGAAATATCCTCTTGTGCAAGTTCATCAGCAGACTGGAATTTATACAGGTCGAACAACAGATCTTCAAGATTCCATTTTTTGAACGAATTTATATTGATATTTTTTGGCAATGTATATTTTGAACCCTCAGAAAGCAAAAGCAATTCTTTCCCTGATAAGGATTTCCCTTTTTCAATAAAATCCTTTGGCCAGTCATCCGGGATCATCCGAAGGCGAACCAATTCCCTAAGATGAAATAACATGAAATCATGGTAGGATTTTGTTTTCAGGATTTCTTTATTCCACAGGAGCTTCCCCGGAATTTTTTGCAATGCTTTGTATTCCTTTTCGTATAAAGGAAACAACTCATCAAAACGGGGAACTTCATGTAAAACTTCTGTCCTTACTTCCATTACATCCTGTGAATGAATAGTAAGCACTTTATAACCTGGTAAATAGGCTGCAAGAGAAGGAACCTGTATATTCACCAGCATCTTATCCCCTATTTTCCGTATCCCCGTATCATTGATATGCATATGTCCTGCAAAATGAATCTGCAACCCGGCATCTGCAAAGTCTTTGGCTACTTCTTCTTCCGGAGCCCTTTCCAGCTGCCATTTTTTCTCTCCTAAAAGATTTTTGATCTCATCTGTTGCCCCGTCATTAAAATCGATCATCGGGTAATGGGTAAAGGCAATCAGAGTTTTATCATTTCTTTCAGCTTCTTCTGCTATCTTCTTTACCCATTGGATCAAATGCTTTTTATGCGTCAGAACATTATTATATCCTATACTTGCTCCGTTATAATTTCCGGGATCATCCGAGCCCTTATTGAGATTCTTGGGAATATAAGTGTTGCCATCAATAGCCATCATCCAAACCCCATTTACCGGTTCTACCACATAGCTTAAGTCAGGGACTGAAAATCCTTTGGAGACTTCATACATCCTGTTCGGGTAATTGGCACATTTCATTGCATGATCATAGGAGTAGCCGGAATAAGAATAGCTGGCAAAAGGAGTACTCCAATACAGATTCCCTTTTTGCGGGTAAAAACCGAAATCTTTAAGTTCATTCAAAATCTCGAGATACCCCGATTCTGCAATGTCCTTCGTAATAATATTCCGTTTATTTTTTGACAGGGTTTTATTACTGTAAATCCCCAATGCATTTCCATCGCTTCCTAAAAAATCATCTTTCCCTCCATCCTGATAAAATGGGCCGACAGGATCATGATTTCCCGTTGTTATGTAAAAATTAATCCCATACTTTTCATGATACGCCCTCAGAATCCGTTGCAATCCACGTATATTATACGCTTGCCCGTCATCCGAAAAATCGCCGGGCATGGCAACAATCTTAATTCCTTTCGTAGCAATATCCTCGAGCACTTTCAGAAAGGCAAAATAGTTCTCATTAAAAATTCGTGTGGAATGCAATTGAGCATCCATTGTCCTCAAAATGGTCGCTTTTCCTGTTTTAGGATTAACAATTCCTTTAAAATCATTATCCGAAAAACTTCCATATACATCCTGAAAATGCACATCCGAAAGAAAAGCAATCTGCACCGGATTTTGTTGGGCAGATAAATAAGTAAAAGCAAAAAGTAAAGTGGAGAAAATTCCTTTTTTTAACATTGTAAAAATAACCCGAAAATTAGAAGATTATTTTTGGAATTGATTTAAGGGAATTTTAAATAATTGTGAAAAAAATTCATTCTTCCAATTTAGCATTTTGACCTGCATAATTCTCTAATATTCCTTCAGAAACATCTTTTAAAGCTTTTTCATTTTTAGGATGTTTCCCATAACTTGTAAAAAATTCTACATGATTTTTACTTTTATCATACCATACTTTACCTAAGCTATTATCAACATTAAGTGTATCAGGTCTATTAATCCGCTTAAAATATCTAAAATCATGTGGATTCATTGCAACCACTTTCACTTGAGGACCAAGATCACTGCTATCTGTGGCAATATATCTATCTCCGTCCCAATACATATATTTTTTTTCTATATCTAGTTTTCCTTCAGACATAATCCCTAAAGAACCTGTCAGCTCATCATCATATTTCTTATTATTTGAAAAAATAACCCCTCCTGTAACCAGAAAAATAACGAATGCCATTTCTACAATTCCAGGTCCATTTTTCTTAATAAAATCTGGCATTGTAAAAATTGGCTTATTAATAATTGTAATTACAATTTTTGAAATTGCATGTTGAATAGAATACTCAATTGTTTTCCATTCGGAACAATAATCTTTAAATGTATCATACCCAAGATATTTACTTAGGTTATCCAAAACCGGTCTTTTTATATTATACTCTTCTTCTTTTTCAACTATTGCTTTATAATAATTTTCAAAAGACTTATAGCTCAGCGGCTCAAATTCATCCTTTAAAATTTGCTCAAGATGTAGCAAGATTCCATTAAATGATGTTTCTACTGCTTCTTTTGACGCTTTTTCGAAGACATCTTCCAACAGTTTTTTTCTCTCCGATAAAAATTTTGCCATATAACAATTTTTTGAAAAATTAAACAGTTTACAACTAAAAACCTTACGGTTTTCCGTACTAAAACTTTCCAGAAACTTTCCAAAAACTTTCTAACACTCACTTTCTTCATTGTTGGATATTTGCTCCAGAAATCAGTGACAAACAAAACATTACAATAACAAAAATACAAAACTGATTTCTAAATCACCAGATAAAACGGAAGAAAACTCCGGGTTGGGAAGCGGATGTTTCTCTTACGTTTTTGAAGGTTCTACTTCCCTTAAAAAAATAAGAAGCGCTTCGAAATTTTAACTGTGTACAGCTCGTGATATATACATCTGCGAGAGGAAGAAAAACAATTTCAACTTCAAAATTTTTACAACAATGTTACAACTAATATTGATGCTACTGGGATTAGCATTTTCAAATAATAATGCAAACACGACAACATGTCCAAACAATAACGGAAACCAAATTATAACACTAGGAGGAGCTACGGATCCTATTGGAGGAACAGATCCAGGAGGATCAGAAGGTGATACAGGAGGAGAAACAGGTACAACTCTTCCTCCCAAAAAATAAGATTATAACCACTCTTTTATAGGGTGGTTTTTTCTATTTTAGTAAAATGATACGAAATTTATTATTTTCCCTTTTTTCTTTATGTCTCATTGCTTCATGCAGGGATACACTTGAAACAAATAGTAACACAGCAAAAGCTGATAAGTTATACGAAGAGGGTGTTAACCTTCTTGAAAAAAATGACGTTAAATCTTATTTAAAACTCCAGGAAGCAATAGGCTATTATAGCAAGGAAAATGATTTTTCTAATATTTCTAAAAGTTTGATTGTTCAAGCAAACGCTCAAAAAAATAGAGGTGATTTTTTAGGTGCTGAATCTACATTAGTAGAAGCTCTAAAAATGATGAAGGACGACGATGAGAGCCTTTATGCACTATATGATACGATGGGTAATTTAAAGTTAAATCAAAACCAGTATTTTCAAGCAATTCAATGGTATGAAAAAGCTCTTTCAGTCATGATTGAATCAGAAGAAAAAAGATTAAGTATATTGAATAATAAATCTGTGGCGGAGTACAAATTAGGAAAATATAAACAAGCATTAGATATTTTACAAAAAATAGATTTATCAAGCCTTTCAAATTTAAACTTAAAAAATAGAATCAAAGATAATATTGAATATATAAAATGGCTTGATAATAATAGTAATAATGCAGAGGCTCAAAATAGTATAGAGAAAATACTTAAGCTTAAATTAGAAAATAATGACTTTTGGGGTGCTAATTCAAGCTACTCACATTTAGCTGAAATTAATAAAAAAACCAACCCAGAAAAATCCCTTTATTATGCAAATAAAATGCTAGAAATAGCTAAAAAAAAATAAAAGCCCAGAAGATAGATTAGAAGCTATGGAAAAGATAATTTATGTTGATAGGCCGGTAAATACAATCCGACATTTTCAAATATATAAGAAACTATCTGATAGTATACAAACAAGTCGTAATGATTACACAAATAAATTTGCTTTTATAAAATATGAAAACACAAAAGTAAAGGCCGAAAAAGCTGAAAAAGAAAATCAACTATTAACACTTTCTCTAGTTTTAGCAACATTTGTTGCGGTATTTATTGTAGTTGTCTTGTTATATAAGAAGAGACAAAAACAACTTGAACAAGAAAAAGAGCTAGAAGTAAAAAACACTCAACTTAAACTCTCCAAAAAAGTACACGATGTAGTAGCAAACGGTATCTATCAGGTAATGACCAAGATTGAAAACCAGGAAAGCTTTAGCAAAGATGAGGCGCTTGATGAATTGGAATTTGTTTATGAAAAATCAAGGGATATTTCCTATGAAAAGACTGATCTTACTAATAACGCGAAGAATTTCAATGAAAAAATATCGGAACTTATAGGCTCCTTTAATAATGATACTGTAAAAACCTATCTTGCCGGAAACAATGCAAACATATGGAAGGGATTACAAGAATCAACCCTGACAGAAGTGTACCAGATTGTACGTGAATTACTCGTAAATATGAAAAAACACAGCCGGGCAGATCGGGTGGTTTTCAGATTTGAAAGGGAAAATGAACTCATCAAAATTTACTATACCGATAATGGAATTGGCATTCCCGGAAATATTATATATAAAAATGGGTTGTCGTCTACGGTTTCCCGTATAGAAACAATCAAAGGAGAAATTATTTTTGACACCAAAACCGAAAGAGGATTGAAGATCAACATTTCATTTCCTGTTTCCTAAAAACTAAAAAGAATGTTCAAAAAAATTTTAATCGCTGAAGACCATGAAAGTATTAATCTTTCGGTACAAAAAACACTGGAAGACCTCAACATTCCGAATGTTGATTATGTATATTACTGTGATGATGCATTGGCAAAGGTTCATAAATCCATTCGGGAAAATGAACCATACGACCTGTTGATCACTGATTTGTATTATGAAGAAGATCACCGGCAGCAAAACATTAAAGACGGAAGAGATCTTATCCAACAAATAAAGGCACTTCAGCCTTCCCTGAAAGTCATTGTCTTTTCCGCCGAACACAAATCCGGAATCATCGATTCTCTTTTCAAAGACTATCATATCAATGGATATGTTCGTAAAGCAAGAAACGATTCCAAAGAGCTGAAAAAATCAATTGCATCTGTTTACATTAATGAAAATTATCTGTCTCTTGATTTAAAGCAGGAAATAAAAAAAACTAAATAGTTATGAGTTTTCTGCGTATGAAATTACACTCGTTTCCCTTCTTTCAAAAGGGGTTCTGCAAAAAAACATTCCTGATCTCCTACAGGAAAAGAACATAAAGCCTAACAGTTTAAGCAGTGTTGAAAAAAAAATTGAACAGCTTAAAAGAAGATCTTGAGGTAACCAGCAACGAACAACTGGTTGCATTTTGCAAAGACATCGGAATTATTTAAAAAACAAATTTTCCATCCCGATTTAATATAGCCTTTCATTTTTTTGAAAGGTTTTTTTGTTTTTTGCCCGTTTTACGGATTCCCGTAAGGATTGGTTTTGAAAGGGTTATACTTTTGGAATGTTAAATAAAAAACAATCATGGGAAAATTTGTAATTACTCAGAGAATAAACAATGAGTATCAATTCAATCTTAAGGCTGGAAACGGAGAAATTATCCTGACCAGCGAAGGCTATGTTCAGAAAGCCTCCTGTCATAAAGGAATAGAGTCTGTAAGAATCAATTCAAAGGACGATTCCAGATACGACAGAAGAGAGGCTGTAAATGGTAAAGATTATTTCGTCCTGAAAGCCAGAAATGGGGAGATCATAGGAAAAAGCCAGCTCTACAGCTCAAAAACAGCAATGGAAAATGGAATTCACTCTGTAAAATCCAATGCGCCAACCGCAGAAATTATTGATGAAACCCTTAAAAACTAAAAGCAATGGATCTTAAAATAAAACTAGAGCAGCTGCATCAGAAAGTAGTAGGATTGAAGGACCAGATCAATACGGAAGAAGCGACCAAAAATGCTTTTGTAATGCCATTCATACAGATTTTAGGTTATGATATATTTAATCCTACAGAAGTGGTTCCTGAGCATATTTGTGATATCGGAACCAAAAAAGGAGAAAAAGTAGACTATGTGATAAGACACAACGACAATCCTATTTTTATCATTGAATGTAAGCATTGGAAAGAAAGTGCAGATGCGCACAATTCCCAGCTCCACAGATACTATCATGTTTCAAAAACCCGGTTCGGAGTGCTAACCAATGGGATTGTATATAATTTTTACACCGATCTGGAGAAGCCTAATATTATGGATGAAAAGCCTTTTTTTACCATCAACATTGAAGATCTCAAAGACAGTTCGATTAAAATTCTCGAAAGCTTTACCAAAAAAGACTACAATCTGGAAAGCATTTTAGATTCTGCTGAAGCATTAAAGTATATCAAAGCAATCCGGAGAGAATTTGAGAAAGAAATCGAAAACCCCTCTGATGAGTTGGTTAGGCTGTTAGTCAATCGTTTTTTCGAAAAACCTTTAACCGCGAACAGAATGATCTCCTTCAAAGAGTACACAAAGAAAGCTTTGACAACATCAATCAATGAATCCATAAGTTTCAGGCTCAAATCTGCATTGAGTATTAACGAACAGATTGAAAAAAGGGATGAGGCTGTAAAAACACCACAATCTATTGATGAAAACAATGATTCTAAAATTGTAACAACCGAAGAAGAACTGGAAGGGTTTCAAATTGTAAAGGCTATCCTGCGAGAAAAAGTCGAATCATCAAGAATTGCTTATCGGGATACTCTATCCTATTTCGGAATTTTATTCGATGACAACAATAGGAAACCTCTTTGCAGACTACATTTTAATACCTCGAATAAATACCTGGAGCTATTTCATAACGGGAAAGATTCCGGAGAAAAGATTTTATTAGGTAATCTCGATGAAATCTACAATTTCAGAAATGAACTTCACAAAACACTTGAAAATTATAACTGATGAAAAAGCTGTTTTTACTTATTATAATCCCAATCATCATTTTTCTTTTACATTCTTGTTTTAAGGCAAACGATAATATTGGGCACGATGGAAGATGTACGGGGTCTGCCTATTGTACAGCTTGTTCAAATTGTTCCGGTTGTGGACATTGTGCAGGAGGTGGTGGAACCTGTGGTGTTTGTAAAGGAGAATCCTCCGGAAAAAAATCTTCTTCAAAGAAAGACAAACATAAAAGACCGGGAGATAATGATTCTTATTCTTCAAAAAGAGGTAAATCTACCAAAGCTCCTTCAGTTTTTGTGAATGAAATCAATATCAATTCTGGCAGATACATAGCAGGAACTGCAATTACCTACATATATGAAAAACCTTCTATTCAATCCAAAATAATAGAAACTGTTCCTAAAAACGAAAAGCTGATTCAGCTTTCAAAACAGGATTCTTGGTATAAAGTGAAAGTACAGAAATCAGGAAAAATAGGATATGTATATTATAAAAATGTAAAATAACTAAAAACAAATATCTATGAATTTAAAACAATTTTTAAACGAAGAACAGGATCCTAAAGCTGTTGAAAAGCTCCTTGAAAAAATTAACAGCCTTCTTACTTCACAAGAGTTTGTTGAATATATTGCCGTTCAAAAAAAGCCGGCTTTTAATTTATCTCCGGACTGTATTGCTCTTACCAATAGGAGAGTTATTTTTTGTAGACCCAAAAATTTCGGTTTATCAATGGATTTTCAGGATTACAGTTGGGTAGATGTTGCAGACTGTCATATTAAAGAAGGTATTCTTGGGGCTACTTTCATTATGAAAACTGTAGGAAACCTAATCAATATGATGGACTATTTACCAAAAGCACAAGCAAGAAAACTCTATCAATACGCTCAGGAAATTGAAGAACAAATGAGAAGTGTGAGAAGAGAAAAAGATTTAGAAACAAGAAGAGCTTCTGCTGGAGGAGGAGTAACTGTAAATAACACGACACCTATTATTGCTCAACCACATCAATTCCAACAACAACATCAACCTTTGTTGATAGAAGATGAAGATCCCTTTGCCATTTTACAAAAATTAAAAGGCTTAGTAGAAACCGGAATTATTTCCCAGGAAGAGTTTGAAGAAAAAAAGAATGAAATCTTGTCAAGAGTTTAGAAATTATGAAATCAAAATTTACCACAGCCATGCTCGCTCTCTTTTTAGGGGGATTGGGCATTCACAGATTTTACTTAGGTCAAAATACATTAGGAATATTCTATCTTTTATTCTGCTGGACTTTTATCCCGGCACTCATTGCCTTTATTGACTTCATCGTTTTCATTTTCATGTCTGAAAATAGTTTCAATTACAAGTACAACCTTACTACAGGATTCTAAAAACTAAAAAAATGAAACCATTTCTCACCTTCTGTGCAATATGTTGTTTTGTAGGTGTTTTTAGACTCCCTATTGAATATTACACCTTTCTCCGGGTTTTAGTCTCTGTTGGAGCACTGATTATCATCTATAGTTTTTTGAACAATAAGCAATACAACTGGGGAGCAATATTCATAGTAATACTGATCATTTTTAATCCGGTTTTTCCCATTTATCTATATAGAAAAAGTATATGGATCCCTATTGATACCATTACAGGAATCCTTTTTCTCCTTATAACGTTTGCTGAAAAACTGGATTTTAAAAAGGAAGAAGAAACTACCGAAGAAATTCCAGAACATAATAGACAAGTAAGATCTCCTTCACGAGATATCATTATTAATCCTAAAAAGACCAAAGAAGAACCAACCAATGGAAAACAATCAAATAACTGAAAATCTCAAAGCTCACTTCTTAAGGCTTTATCAAATGGCTATTTGTGATGATGATTTCAGTGCTCTGGAGCTGAAAATGCTTTACAAATGTGCTGAAGAAAGAGGAATATCTTCAAAAAATCTGGATGATATTCTGCTGAATCCTATCAATTTTAAATCTCTGGTCCCACAAACCATTGAGGAGAAAGTTGATTACCTATATGATCTCACTGTGATGATATGGGCAGACGGCGTCGTCTCTCCAAACGAGTATTCCGCTATGAAAAAGTATGTACTTATGTTCGGTTTTCTGGAAGAGAATGTAACAGATATTGTTGATTACCTTATCGAAGCAGTAAAAATCGGAAAGAATAAAAGTGACATTTTATACGAATTAAAAAACTAAAACACTATGAACACCATCAGCATAAAAAATTTATTCAAACTGAAATCAGTTCCAATTGAAACACCCAAACAGGAAGCTCCCAAAGACACCGACTCTAAAGTAGAAACAGAATCTCCTGAAGAAAGCAGAAAAAGAACTTATCACGAAGCCGGTTACAGGGACAGCTCCAGAACAAATGGAAATCATTCCACACTATCAATCTGCCTTGATGCCGTATACTCAAAGTTTCAAAATGAGGAAAAAGAGATGGTTGAAAAACAGCAAAAGCTTAAGGAGTCTTATATCAATGAGCAAAAAAACAGAGAAACTGAGATCAAAGCTCTGACTGTTTCCCAGGAAACTAAAGAAGAACAACTAAAAAATAAAAACAAGGAGGTCGAAAATCATCAAAACACAATTGAGGCCCTAAAAGCTGAAATACTGGATTTACCTAGAAACCCCGAAAAACACAATGTAAAAGCAACAAAAGGAGCTTCCACTAAATTCTGGATTGGCGCATTCCTTCTCATTCCTATAAGCCTTTACTTGATCACATTCTATATTTCAACTTCTTACTCCGCTTTCTTTAAAAGTTTTGATGCTAAAAGTACGGTGATACAAAGTGTTTTGGACGCACAAGCATTCAGTAAAGCATGGAACGCAGGAGCTATTGAAGGAGCTTTTGTCACTTTAATTCCATTTGTGTTTCTTGGACTAGGCTTTCTCATTCACATGTTCAGCGAGAATAAAACAACAGCGAATTATATTAAACTTGGACTATTATTCGTAGTTACATTTGTTTTCGACTCCATTTTAGCATATGAGATTGAATCAAAACTGTATGAATTAAATAAAACATTTAATTCCCCTGATTTTAATCTTAAAATCGCTTTTACTAAAATACAGTTTTGGGGAATTATTTTCGCAGGATTCATTGTCTACATTATCTGGGGGCTGGTATTTGATTTCGTTATGAAGGAGCATAAAGAAAAAGATAAAATCAAAAATGAACAAGAAATCAGACAAAAAAACGTGCTTTTTCTTTTAGAAAAAATCAATGTCCTGAAAAAAGAAATTGAAGAAATTCTGGGAAATATAGGTACCACAAAAGAATTAATAATTAAAACCCGTGGGAGAATTGAAGAACTTCAGAATATTATTGATGGAGTCATCATTCCAACCAAAGATTACAAGTTATACGCCTCAGAGTATGTCCAGGGTTGGATTACTTTTATTGGAGAAAAGATAGCTGTTTCCAAAACGGAGAAACAAACGATGATCGAAAGCTGTATTGAGACCTATAATATCAATCTGGAAACCGTAGGAGCTAATTCTGATAATCAAAATTTAGTATACTTGTCTTCTTTATAAATCGAAAACCATGAAAAAAATAATATACTTATTAATAATCATCTCTTTTGTTTCTTGTTGCAAAACTGAAAATGGTTCTTCCGATGAAATAAAAGATAGTATTCAAACTGATCTGAATAACTTAAATGTTAGCATTTTAATTGATTTATCGGACCGAATCGATCCCAAAACCAACCCAAACCCATCAATGGAATATGCTCAGAGAGATGTGGAATATATCAAAACCATTGAAAAAGGATTTCTCAACCATATTAAATCCAAAAGAATAATCACTTATGATGATCAGATGCAGATCTTCTTTAATCCTGAACCTTCCGATCCAAAAATGAACGAACTGACCAAAGAACTAAAGGTATCTTTTGATAAAAATACAAGCAAAGATTATTTTAGTTCTGTCGAAAAAAAAATATTCTGAATTGCCTTCTAATATTTATCAATCAGCCATTAAAGATGATAAATACGTTGGTTCTGACATTTGGGAGTTCTTTAGAAATAAAGTAAAGGATTATTGTATCAAAGATGATCGAAGAAATATTCTTTTTATTCTGACTGACGGCTACATGTATCATGAAGATTCCAAGTTTTCACAAGAAAAGAAGACCTCTTATCTGACATCAAAATTAATAAAATCATTTCATCTTACCACAACAGATTATAAAGCAGAAATTGAGAAAAATCATTTGGGCTTTGTAAAGGCCAATGATAATCTGAATAATCTGGAAGTAATTGTTTTGGGAATTAACCCTGAAAAAGGCAATCCATTCGAAGAAGCAGTCATCAAAGAATACTGGGAAAACTGGTTCAAAGAAATGAAAGTCAAAAATTACCAGATTAAATCAGCAGACCTTCCTTCTAATCTGGAACCGATTATTTTAAAAGCCATTAAAGGATAAAAACTAAAAACACTCAACATATAACCACAAAAAAGGCGAAGACTTATCTTCGCTTTTTTATTTTCTGATCATTTCCGTATGCGGAATATCATCCTCCAGGTATTTTTTCCCGGTATCAATAAAACCAAACTCAGAATAGAAACGCAACAGGTAATCCTGTGCAGAGATTTTGATCTCCGATGTATGAAACCTGTTTTCAATGGTTTCAACCGCATATCTTATCAATTGTTTTCCTAAGCTTTTTCCTCTTGCTTTCTCAGTAGTCAGTACCCTTCCGAATGAAGTTTCATCATACTTAATGCCTTTATCAAAAACCCTGCAGTAGGCAAGGATCTCACCGTCTTCCTCCGCCCAGATATGAATACCCTTCTGGTCATAATTATCCAGATCAGGATAAGGGCAGTTTTGTTCGATCACAAAAACATCAATACGCGCCTTTAAAACTTTATAAAGCTCAGGAACGGTGAACTCATCAAAAGTTTTTATTTTCCAGATTATATTACTCATCAAAGTTTACGCTATTATTTTTTAAAAATTCATTGGTGGTCTGGATGAAATCCAGAATTTTGTCGCCTCCTTCCTTCTTTTCTGCTGAAGTAATGTACAGTTCCGGCAGGTCTTCCCAGGTTTTGTGAAGTTCAGCTTTATAATCCTCCACATTTTTTATAACAACATTAGGCTTCAGTTTATCTGCTTTGGTAAAAACAATTGAAAAAGGAACTCCGCTCTCTCCACACCATTGGATAAACTCTAAATCGATTTTCTGAGGAGTGTGTCTTGAATCCACCAAAACAAAAAGGTTAACCAGATTCCTTCTGTTCAGAATATAATTGGTGATCAGTTTTTCAAAATCTTTTCTCTGAACCTTTGAAACTTTAGCATATCCGTATCCCGGCAAATCGGTAAGATACCAGCTTTCATTGACTAAAAAATGGTTGATCAGCTGTGTTTTTCCCGGAGTTTGTGAAGTTTTTGCCAGATCTTTATGATTCATCATTGCATTGATCAATGATGATTTACCCACATTTGATCTTCCTATAAAAGCATATTCGGGAATATTGGGCTCCGGGCATTCCTGCCATTTCCCGCTACTTTTGACAAATTCTGCTGTTTTAATTACCATTTTGAATTATTTTAAGAAAAACAAACCATTAAGATAGCTCTTAATGGTTTAAGTTATTTATACTTTATCTTTTAACCAGCTGTAAAGAATTTCATTGAATTCATCTGGTTTTTCCATCATTGCTGCGTGGCCGCATTTATCTATCCAGTACAGATCGGAATTAGGAATAAACTTATGCATATCTTCTGCCACTTCAGGAGGTGTTACCTTATCCTGCTTTCCCCAGATCAGACACGTAGGTGTCAGAATTTTAGGGAGATCATTCAGCATATTGTGTTTGATAGCACTTCTGGCAAGCATTACGGTTTTTATTCCTTTCATTCTGTCATTAACAACACCGAAAACCTCGTCCACGAGATCCTCTGTAGCGACTGCAGGGTCATAGAAAACTTCCTCCGTTTTCTTCCTTATATATTGTCTGTCACTTTTTCTCGGAAAGCTGTCCCCGAATGTTCTTTCGTATAATCCGGAACTTCCCGTTAAAACAAGATTTTTTACAAGATCAGGCCTTGCCAAAGCTAAGATAAGCCCGACATGACCGCCCATCGAATTCCCGACAATAGTTACCGGTTCCGAAATATGGCTCTCTATAAACTTGATAATATATTTTGCGATAGTAGTAAGATTGGTATTGAGTACCGGCAAATCATAGATTGGCAATTGAGGCACATATACCTTAAATCCTTTCTCCGAAAAAAAATTCACCATCTTATCGAAATTACTCAAACCACCCATTAACCCGTGCAACAGCACCAATGGATGTCCTTCTCCCGCTTCTACAAAAGTATATTTCTTTTCTTTTTTTGTACTAAATATCATAAAACGCCTTAATAAAGCCCTGCAAAAATACAAATTAAACCTCAAAAATATTTTGATATTCCTAATTTAAGATAAAAATAATATAATAAAGGCTTTTTGCCGATCTTTTTTAACATCCTTTTTGTTATGGGCAAAATAACACCAATTACAATATCCAAAATATCAACCACTTACCCCTGCGGTCTTCAATCTTTGATAAAACTTATTAACATTGAGTCAAAAAGTGGGAAAAAGTGGGAAGTTTTGGAAATAATTATATAAATTTGTCCCAAATGAAGAATTTCATTGGAACATATGAGTGTAAAATAGACGACAAAGGTCGCTTAAAAGTTCCTGCATCGCTGATCAAGCAGATGGAGAACTTTGACGATAAAGCCTTTGTAGTCAAACGCTCCGTGTTTCAACCCTGCCTGGAAGTTTATCCTATAAATGCTTGGGATCAGCTGATGGGCAAAATTAATAAACTAAACAGATTCATTAAAAAGAATGCTGATTTCATAAGAATGTTTACAGCAGGAGTAAAAACTGTAGAGTTGGATAACGCCGGAAGATTACAGATTTCCAAAGACCTTACCCACTTCGCAAATCTTCATAAAGATATTGTGATCACAAGTGCCGGGGAATTATTTGAAATCTGGGATAAAGAAGCTTACGAGAAAGTGATCTCTACCAACGAAACCGATTTTGCAAGCCTTGCTGAAGATGTGATGGGCTCTTTCGATGAAGAATAACTACGCTGCTAAAAAGGCGCAAAACACAAATTAAAACATGTATCATAATCCCGTTTTGTTGAAGCAAAGTGTTGATGATTTGGTTACGAATCCAGACGGAACATACGTGGACTGTACTTTTGGTGGCGGAGGTCATTCAAGAGAAATACTGAGCAGACTTTCGGAAAAAGGAAGGCTATTCAGTTTTGATCAGGACTTAGACGCTCTTAAAAATAATATTGATGATCCGAGGTTTACCTTGATTAATCAGAATTTCAGGTTCCTGGAAAATTCCTTACTGATGTACGGAGTTTCTCAGGTAGATGGAATATTGGCGGATCTGGGAGTATCATCGCATCAGTTTGATGAAGCGGAAAGAGGGTTTTCTACCAGAAGTGATGCCCCACTGGATATGAGGATGAATGTAATGCAGAGCCTGGATGCCAAAAGGGTGATCAATGAATATGAAGAAGAGCAGCTGGCAGACATATTTTACTACTACGGTGAATTGAGAGAAGCACGTAAACTGGCGAGGGATATTGTTCATCATAGAAAAAGTAAAATCATCAATACAACGGAAGATCTGAAAAAACTATTCAGCTATCTTCCCCCGCATAAGGTTAATAAATTTTATGCACAGCTTTTCCAGGCAATAAGAATCGAAGTAAACCAGGAGCTTGAGGTTTTAAAAGAAATGCTCGTTCAGGCTTATCAGATCTTAAAAACGGAAGGAAGACTGGTGGTTATTTCATACCACTCCCTGGAAGACCGTCTTGTAAAAAGATTCCTTAAAAACGGAATGTTTGAAGGGGAACCGACGAGGGATATTTATGGAAATTATAAAAAGGCATTCGAACTGCTGAAGAGTAAGGCAATCATTCCTGATGATAAGGAGATTGAGGAAAACTCAAGAGCAAGAAGTGCAAAAATGAGAACAGGAATAAAAGTATAAATGGTTAGAAATAAGGAGTAACACCCTTATTATCAATTATTAATCATCATTTATCAATAATAAATTGGCTAAAAGAACGACAAATCGCCCACAAAAGAGATTAACTTTTATAGACATTATAAAAGGAAATTTTCTCAACCGTGATGAGATAAAAATACATTACAAGTATTTCTTATTGCTTTTTGTACTGATGATGGCCATGATCTATACCAATCACCTGGTGAACAAAAAGATCAAAATTGTAAATGCTTTAAAAGAAGAAACAGAAGAATATAAATCCCGAAACGCTTATGCCCAAAGTAAGCTGATTAAGGTAAAAATGGAATCAGAGCTCGGAAAAGAAGTAGCACGGGATTCTTTAATGACACTGGAAAACCATCCTCATAAACTGCTAATAAAATTGGATAGTACAGATGCAAAAGCAAAATGAATACGATAACAAACGTAAAAAAAACGTTAAGGTGGGGCTACCTCTTCGCAGTGGTAGCTTTGTGCGTGTTTGTACTTTTTTTAACAAGAATCGTTATCCTTCAAAACACTAATGTTCAGGAAATTAAAGATGACTACATCAATAAAAACTATCGTGAAGCCACTTTAAAGGCTGCCAGAGGGAATTTATTTGCATCAGATGGCTCTATTCTCGCAACTACCGTTATGCGTTATGATATCTATCTTGATTTCAAAACAATAAAGGATACGGTTTACAGTAACAATATCGGTGCATTAACGGATTCACTAAGCAAGATGTTTGGAAAACCAAGAAGTGAATTCAGACAGAAATTTGACGAACAGAAAAGAAAGAAAAATCAATACTATACACTTGCCAGAGGCTTGGATTTTGATGAATACGACAGGATCAGAAACTTCCCGATCTTTAAGAAAGGAAAGAATAAAGGTGGGTTTATCGTAGACAGAAATTATAAAAGAGAGCTCGCAACTTCTGAAATTGGTGCAGGTACCATCGGAATGGATAACAGTGAGTACAAATCCGGTCTGGAAGGAGCTTTTTCAAAATACCTGACAGGCACCGACGGGAAAAGATTGGAACAAAGAATCAATTCTTCGCAGTGGAAGCCTATTGATTTCTGGAAGGTTCAGGAACCCGTAGATGGAGAAGATGTATATACGACCTTAGACCTTAGAATTCAAGACATTGCACACTCAGCTCTTGAGAAGCAGCTCGTAAATTTTGAAGCAAAACACGGTACTGTAATTGTCATGGAAGTAGGAACCGGAAAGGTCCGTGCCATGGTAAACCTTCGAAGAACAGATTCAGGAGAGTATGAAGATGCTTATAATTATGCTTTAAAAGATAATATCGAACCCGGCTCAACTTTCAAAACCATTTCACTTTTGGCAGCAATGGATGACGGATTCATCGATGATAACACAACGGTAAATGTAGGAAACGGAGTATGGACCTATGCGAAGCAAAGAATTTCAGATGGCCACGGAGGAGGAACATACGACATCAGTGACGTTCTTGCGAAATCCAGCAACGTAGGAACCGCCAAACTGATTACGAAATACTATGCCGATAAGCCACAGATATTCCTTGATCACCTTAAGCGCTGGAAATTATTTGATAAAATGGATATCGAACTTCCGGGCATTACAAAACCTAAGATCGTAACTCCACAAAATAAAAGATGGAACGCAGCAACTCTTGCTTCGATATCTTTTGGATATTCTTCGAACATTAACTTATTACAATTAGCAACTTTCTACAACGGGGTTGCTAATAATGGTAAAATGCTTAAGCCTTTATTCATCGATAAGATCATGAAGGATGGTAAAATAATGTATCAGGCTAAGCCGGAGGTAATGGTCAGCAAAATGGCTTCTGAGAAAGCAATTAAAATGATGACCAATGCTTTGACAAAAGCCGTGGAAAAAGGAACCGGACGAAGTATTTTCACTCCGAATCTGAAAATGGCAGGAAAAACAGGGACCGCCAGATTTGAGTACTGGCTTCCGGGCCCGATGAAATACCGTGCCTCTTTTGCAGGATTCTATCCAGCTGATAATCCGAAGTATACCTGTTATGTAATGATCAGTGAGCCGAATACGGCAAAAGGATTTTACGGAGCGACTGTTTCAGCCCCGGTTTTTAAAGAAATTGCAGGAAAAACATTCCTGAAGACGCCTCAGAATATTGAAAAAGAAATGCTTGTTGACAAAAAGGTAAACCTCAATAAAATGGTAGAGCCTAATGTAAAAGTAGCAGTAAATGATAAACAAATGCCTAACGTGGTAGGATTAATAGGTAAGAATGTGATTCCACAACTGGAAAACCTTGGATACCGTGTAGACTACAAAGGAGTAGGAAGAATAAAAGAACAGTTTCCTTTGGAGGGAACTACGATCAGTAAGAACCAGAGAATTTATTTATCTCTTCAGAATTAAAAATAAGCATCAGAGAAATGCAATTAATTGAATTATTAAACAGAATCCCAACCTTAGAAATTCACGGCGACAATACCCGTGAAGTTTCGGAGCTGGTATTCGACAGCAGAAAGGTTACAGAAAATTCTCTTTACATTGCAGTAAAGGGAACGGTTGCAGATGGGCATTCATATATTGCATCTTCTATTGAAAAAGGAGCAAAGACGATCGTTTGTGAAGTATTGCCCGATCAGCTGAATGAGGGTATTACCTATGTAAAAGTAAAAGATTCCTCGAAAACCCTGGGACATCTGGCCTCAAACTTTTATGGAAATCCTTCTCAAAACCTGAAACTCATCGGCGTTACCGGAACCAACGGAAAAACATCTGTTTCCACTTTGCTTTTTGACGTTTTCAAAAATCTGGGCTATGAATCTGCATTACTTTCAACTGTTGAAATCAGAATAGGCAGCGAAATAATTCCGGCCACACATACTACCCCGGATATTATTACGATCAATCAGGTTTTAGCTAAGGCCGTAGAAGCAGGCTGCGAATTTGCTTTCATGGAAGTAAGTTCTCATGGAATTTCTCAAAACAGAATTGAAGGACTCCATTTCAAAGTTGCAGGATTTACAAACCTCACTCATGATCATCTGGATTATCACAAAACATTTGAGGAATATCTGAAAACGAAAAAAAAGGTTCTTTGATGAGCTTCCTAATACCGCTATTGCCATTACCAATATTGATGACAAAAACGGGACTGTAATGCTCCAGAACACCAAAGCTGCCAAAAGATCATATGCATTGAAAACAATGGCAGATTACCATGGAAAAGCTTTGGAAATTGATTTTAACGGAATGCTCCTAAACTTCAACGGCAAGGAATTCTGGACTACCTTAACGGGAAGATTCAATGTCTATAATCTTCTATTGGTATTTGGAATTGCATCTGAACTCGGCTTTGAATCCAATGAAATCCTTCAGGCCATCAGCACCCTGAAAAGAGTCTCAGGAAGATTTGAGACCTTCAAATCCGATGGTGGCATTTTTTTCATCGTCGATTATGCCCACACTCCGGATGCATTGGAAAATATTCTGGACAGCATTAATGATATCAGAACAAAAAATGAAAGACTGATTACCGTCTTCGGTTGCGGGGGAGACAGAGACCACTCCAAAAGACCTGAAATGGGAAACATTGCAACGAAAAAATCCACGTTGGCAATTATCACTTCAGATAACCCGAGAACAGAAGATCCGGCAGCAATTATAAAAGAAATTGAAGCAGGTGTTGAACCTCAGAACTTCAGCAAATACACTTCAATACCCGATAGAAAAGAAGCCATAAAAATGGCGATTAAATTTGCAGAGCCCAAAGATATTGTTTTAGTAGCCGGAAAAGGTCACGAAAACTATCAGGAGATTAATGGTGTAAAACACCATTTTGATGACAAAGAAGTAATTACAGAACTGTGGAAGTTAATGAGCAAGTAATTTATAATCGATAAATGATCAATTATTATTGATCTTATCATTCATCAAACATCACTTATCATTTATTAACAATAGGAAAACATGTTATACTACTTATACGAATATCTAACCCACCATGGAATCCATATCCCCGGACTTGGAATGTTAAAGTACATCTCATTCCGTGCAGGGATGGCGGTCTTATTATCCCTGATTATTGCTCTTGTGTATGGTAAAAGAATCATCAATTACCTGAGAGCAAAGCAAATGGGCGAATTGGTCCGCGACCTTGGCCTTGACGGGCAAAAGCAGAAAGAAGGAACTCCGACAATGGGAGGGCTCATTATTATCCTTGCCACCATGATTCCGGTTCTTCTCCTGACAAGAATTACCAATGTATACATCGTCCTTCTGATAATTTCAGTTTTATGGATGGGTGCCATCGGATTTGTAGATGACTATTTAAAGAAAGTAAAGAAAAATAAAGACGGGCTTAGCGGTAAATTCAAGATCGTAGGTCAGGTTGGACTGGGGCTAATTGTCGGAGTAACAATGTATTTCCATCCTGATATTACGGTAAAGAGAAAATATGCAGATGCAAAAGTAGTTAACAGAAATAATGTGGAGCAGAATTTTATGCCTACAGAAAAAATTACGGTTTCTACCGTGCCCTTTGCGAAAAATAATGAATTTGACTACAGTGGAATATTATTCTGGATGAGTGATAAAGATGCTCATGAGTGGGCGTGGATTGTTTTCATTCCGATTGTCATCTTTATTGTAACAGCGGTTTCCAACGGAGCCAATATCACGGATGGAATAGACGGCCTGGCTGCAGGGACGAGTACGGTAATACTCCTTACCCTTGCATTCTTTGCCTACATTTCAGGGAACATCATTTTTGCGGATTACCTCAATATCATGTTCCTGCCCAATATGGGTGAAACCACCATTTTTGTAGTTGCCATGGTAGGTGCTGTGATCGGATTCTTCTGGTATAATACCTATCCGGCACAGGTTTTTATGGGAGATACCGGGAGTTTGATGCTGGGAGGAGTAATTGCTGTATTGGCTATTATTTTAAGAAAGGAATTAATGATTCCTGTTTTATGCGGAATATTCCTGGTAGAAAACATATCTGTAATGCTGCAGGTGGTTGTTTTTAAATACAGAAAGAAAAAATACGGGCTGGAATACGCCCAGAATAACAGATTATTTAAAATGTCTCCATTACACCATCATTATCAGAAAGACGGTTTCCATGAAAGTAAAATCGTTAACAGGATGATTATCATAGGAGTAATGTTGGCTATAGTATGTCTGATTACATTAAAAATGAGATAAAACTCTATAAAAGTAAATGTATTAACGTATTCATGATTTTAAAAACATAAATAAAGTACGCCAATACATAAATACAAAAAAGGTAATATGAAAATAGTTGTTTTAGGAGGTGGAGAGAGTGGCTGTGGTGCTGCTTATTTAGCTAAAAAGAAGGGTCTGGAGGTATTTCTTTCAGACAAAGGAACTATTAAAGATAACTATAAAGCGTTTCTTACTGAAAACAATATTGAGTTTGAAGAAGGAAATCATGACGAGGAAAGGATTTTAAATGCAGACTGGATTGTAAAAAGCCCAGGAATTCCTAAAAAAGCGGATATTATTTATAAAATCCATCTGAAAGGAATCCGCCTTTCTTCCGAGATAGAATTCGCTTCAGAATTCACCAATGCTAAAATCATTGCGATCACAGGAAGCAACGGAAAAACCACCACCACTTCATTGATCTATTATATCCTGAAAAATGACGGACTGAAAGTAGGTCTAGGAGGAAACATCGGCTACAGTTTTGCAAAGCAGGTAGCAGATGAAAACCATGAATATTATGTACTGGAGGTAAGTTCATTCCAGCTGGATGACATTCAGAACTTCAGGCCATATATTTCATTATTGCTTAATTTATCACAGGACCATCTGGACCAGTATAATTACAACTATGAAGAATATGCGATGGCAAAATTCAGAATAGCTGAAAATCAGGAAAACGATAATTTCTTTATCTATAACAAAGATGACGAAATGAGCAAAACCATTCTTGAAAAGCTGGAAATAAAGGCAAAAATGATCCCTTTTTCAACAAAAGAAAAATTGACCGAGGGAGGTTTTATAGATAACGACAGTATTGTGGTAAAACTAAAAGATACATTTTCAATGAAAATTGATGAGCTTTCTTTATTGGGAAATCATAATGTAGCGAACAGTCTGGCCGCATCTATAGCAAGTAAAATACTGAATGTCAACAATGAAAGCATCAGAAATTCATTAATGACTTTTCAGGCAGTGGAACACAGGCTAGAGTTTGTTTCTGAAATTGATGGCGTAAAATACATCAACGACAGTAAAGCAACGAATGTAAATGCGACCTATTATGCTTTGGAAAGCATGAAAACACCTACGATTTGGATTGTGGGAGGACAGGATAAAGGAAATGATTATACGGAGATTGAGGACCTTGTCAAAAGAAAAGTAAAAGCAATTGTCTGCTTGGGAATTGATAATCAGAAAATTATTAATTTTTTTAAAGACAAAAAGGAGTTTATATACGATACTTCAAGCATGGAAGAGGCCGTAAAAATATCAAAATCAATTGCTAAAAGCGGAGAAACGGTTTTACTTTCTCCTTGCTGTGCAAGTTTTGACCTTTTCAAAAGCTATGAAGACAGAGGAAGACAGTTTAAAGAACAAGTATTAAAATAAATGTACTGATGTATTGATGTAAAATGTATTCATGTATTTGACAACTAAGAATCATTAATACTTTACATAATACAGTTAAAGATACAATAGAATATGAACGAACAGGACACAGAAAGCAGATTTGAATTTCTAAAGGGAGATAAAGTACTTTGGATGGTCATTCTCGTGATCTCCATTTTCTCTATTTTCCCTGTATATTCTGCAAGTTCGAATCTGGAATATATTGTAAATAACGGGACCACAACAGGCCATGTTATCAAGCATATGTTCTTTGTAGTCCTTGGTTTGGGAATCATGAGACTGGTAGGAACCGTAAAATATGAATACATTGGAAAACTCAGCAGTATACTTCTGGGGTTAATGATTATATTACTGGTTGTCACCATGTTTACCGGCCAAACGATCGATGGGGCAAGTGCCTCCAGATGGCTAAAGATTCCGGGAACACCGATTTCTTTTCAGCCTTCATCATTTGCCTTTCTTATGCTGGTTATTTACCTGTGCAGGTATTTAACCAAGAAGATAACCCGGGAAAGACTTCCGATAGAAAACATTATGTACATCTTTGGTCCTATTCTCCTTGTTTTTGTTTTAGTAGCAAAAGATAACGGATCTACGGCTCTGATGATCCTGATGGTATCTGTTATTGTATTAGTTATCGGGCAGCTTCACTGGAAATATATTGCAGGTTTTATTTCGGCTTCATTTATTGCGATCGTATTGTTCTTACTGATTGCTTTAAATACCAATCTGATTGGTGGAAACCGTGTTCATACATGGATGAGCCGTGTAGAAACCTTCACTTCCAGTAAAGCAAAATCAGCCGATGTGGATGATGAAAGCGTAAAAGCCAAGAATTACCAGGTAATGCAGGCTAAAGCAGCAATAGTACATGGAGGAATTACAGGAATGGGACCTGGAAAAAGTGCATTAAAGCAAATGCTTCCGCAATCTGCTTCCGACTTTATATTTGCAGTAATTGTAGAGGAATACGGACTGATAGGAGCAGCTTTCCTTATCTGTATGTATCTGATCATGGTGATACGGATCGTAATGATAGCCAGTAAAATGCCTGCGTTTTTCGGGTCTTTGCTCGTTCTCAGCCTCGGGGTCATGATCTTTATACAGCTATCGGTAAATATAGCCGTAGCCATCAATCTGATTCCGGTGACCGGACAACCCCTGCCCTTAATAAGTTATGGGGGAACATCCATGTTGGTAACCTATTTACAGTTGGGAATTATTTTAAATATAAGCTCAAGGATACAGATTTATGATGAGGAAGGAATGGGTAAAAAACAGAGTATTGCGGAAATAAATGATATTGCTTAAATCATATTAATGGTCAGGCTATTTCAAAATTGAAAAAATGAACAAGAAACTAAAAGTATTATTATCCGGTGGTGGAACAGGAGGACATATCTTCCCGGCAATCGCTATTGCAGACGAGATCAGGAAAAGATTTCCGGATACAGAATTCTTGTTTATCGGAGCCAACGGAAAAATGGAAATGGAAAAAGTTCCTCAGGCAGGTTACCCTATTGAAGGAATCGACATTGCCGGAATTGACCGTGGTAACATGTTATCTAACCTGGGATTACCATTCAAGATCTTGAAAAGCTTATCCAGATCAAAAAAGATCATTAAGCGTTTTGCTCCTGATTTTGCGATCGGTACAGGAGGCTTTGCCAGCGGACCGGCTCTGTATGAAGCAAGCAAGCTGGGGATCCCTATTTTTATTCAGGAACAAAATGCACATGCAGGGGTAACCAATAAAATTTTAAGTAAGAAAGCAAAAGCTGTTTTTACTGCTTACCCCAAAGTAGAAGGGTTTCCCGATGATAAGATCAAATTTTTAGGTAATCCTATTCGCGAGAATATCATTCTGGGAATGGAAGAATCTTCTCAGGCAAAAGAAAAAATGGGATTAAATAAGGAAAAGCTGACAATCCTTTCTGTTGGTGGATCACTGGGTTCCAGAACTTTAAATAATGCATGGAGATCACATTTTGATGAACTCATCAACAAAGATTATCAGCTGATCTGGCAGACAGGAAAGCTCGATTATAAAGATATTATAGAAGAAACAAAAGATAAGAAAAGCCAGAATATTCAGATTCTTGAATTTATAAAAGATATGGAGAAAGCATACTCGGCAGCAGATATCATTGTTTCAAGAGCAGGAGCTATTGCCATTTCAGAACTGGCTGTTGCACAAAAACCGGTTTTACTGATTCCTTTCCCGTTTGCGGCAGAGGATCATCAGACCAAAAATGCACTGAATCTGGTTGAAAAGAATGCGGCAAAAATGGTCAAAGATTCCGAAATGGAAGAAAAATTCTGGAACACACTTATGGAGGTTTGCGACAGCGCAGCGATGAGAAAAGAGATGTCTGAAAACCTGGAATATTTTGCCAAACCCAATGCTGCAAAGGAAATTGTTGATGAAATTTTTATAAAGCTACAATAACCAACACTATAAAGTATGAAAACTAAATTACTAACAGTATTGCTCATTTGCTTCTTTACCCACTGGGTAACGGCACAAACCCTGATAAAACCCGCTGACTTTAAAATTGCAGCAGTGGGCAACTATTTGAAAGGAAAAGGATATGATATCCTGGAGCAGGAGGAAACTTTTATTAAAATAGGAAATAAAGACAAAGCCACACTCTTTATGGATGTGGATGCAGGGAAAAAATACATTAACCTTAATGTAAATATCCTACTGAATAAAGGGGTAAGCAAAGACAAAATTGATACCCTGCTGAACGAGATCAATAAGCTTGCAATGATAAAAGCAGAATATCTGCCAAGTCAGAATTCAATCGGTTTTAAATATTATTTCTGGATTACCAACGGATTTACATATGAGACCCTTGAAGATGCAGTAATGGAATTCTTTTTGTATCAGGGAGATTCGTATGGACTGGATAAAGAAAAGATATTCAATTATCAATAACTAAAATAGAAGATGAAATTATTAGAAACATATCATACTTTTTACTTTGTGGGGATCGGCGGAATTGGCATGAGTGCCCTTGCACGTTATTTTAAAGCTTCAGGTAAAAAAGTTTCAGGTTATGATAAAACCAACACCAAACTTACTCAACAATTGATGAGTGAAGGAATTGATATTGTTTTTGAAGATCTCATCGATGAACAAATAACCACACTTCAAAAGGATAACACCTTAGTAATTTATACTCCGGCTATTAAGAAGCTTGGAATTCTTGATTACTTCAATGAACATGGTTTTGAGATTTTAAAGCGTGCAAAAGTGTTAGGATTAATTACGGAAAACACAGATTGTATTGCCGTAGCCGGAACACATGGTAAAACAACAACGTCTACCTTGGTTTCCCATTTATGTAAAGAAGCGGACCTGCCATTTTCATGCTTTTTAGGAGGTATTTCGGAAAATTTCAAATCCAATTTTTTATATAACGGTTCAGAATACTCAGTGGTAGAAGCTGATGAGTACGACAGAAGCTTTCTCAATCTTTCTCCGGACTGGGCAGTGATTACCTCTACCGACGCAGATCACCTGGACATTTACGGAGACAAAAGTCATATTGAAGAAGGATTCCGCCAATTTGCAGCTCTGGTTCCGGAAGATAAAAAACTCTTTGTAAGAAAAGGTATTGAGATCGGAAGAGACCATCAGACTTATGCTGTAAACGAAAAAGCGGATTATTACTCCGATAATCTGCGTATGGATCACGATAAGATCTATTTTGATTTTCATACTCCCGCTGAGTCTGTAAAAGATTTTGTCTGGGAAATTCCGGGGATCCATAATGTGGAAAACGCCACCGTTGCATTAGCCATCCTGCATAATTTAGGAGTGGATTTTGACACCCTGAAAAAGGCTATTGCCAGCTTCAAAGGAATTAAAAGAAGATATACAAAACATATTTATAAGAACGGTAAAATATATATTGATGATTATGCCCACCACCCGACAGAGATCAATGCTGTTGTAGGTTCCATCAAGACCTTTTACCCTGATAAAAAATTACTGGTTGCATTTCAGCCGCATTTATTCAGCAGAACAAGAGATTTTGCTGATGGCTTTGCAGAAAGTTTAAGCAATGCAGATGAACTCATTTTACTGGATATTTATCCGGCAAGAGAGCTTCAGGAAAACTTTGAGGGGATTACCTCAACATGGTTACTGGAAAAAGTAACCCTGGATAAAAAAGAAGGCTCCACTTTAATGGAAGCCTTTGAAAAGATAAAAGAAAAAGATTTTGACATTCTGATCACCGTAGGTGCAGGAAATATAGACACCCTATATGACCCGATTTGTGAATGGTTAAGTTTAAAAGATAAATAGTAGTAGTGTATGTAAGTAATGTAATCCACGATAATCATGAATACATTTTACTTTAATACATGAATACAATAGAATATGAAAAATAAATACAGAATATTAAAAATTGCTATCACAGTAATCCTGCTTGGTTTCCTGCTGAGTTTCTCTTTGAAGAAATTCAGTGGCCAGAAGATTACCGATAATAAGATTTCTGTAAAATTAAGCGAAAAGACTCCGGTATATTTCGTTGATGAAAAAGACATCAGGGATATTGTAAAAAAAGAAAACCCTTCAGGAAAAGTAGGTGATCTGAATATTCCATCCCTCGAAAAAAAGATCAATGCTCTTCCGGCTGTGGATAGTGCCAATGTTTATTTAAATCTAAACGGAAAGCTCAATCTGGATATTAAACAAAGGGTTCCAGTATTCAGGCTGAATAAAGACGGCAGGGATTTTTACGTGGATGAAAAAGGAGTTGAATTTCCCATCTCAAAAACCTATTCGCATCCTTGTATGCTGGTAACAGGAAATGTAAAACCTGACGAATATGAAAAGCTTGCTGAACTGGTTGAAAAGATTGATAAGGATGACTTCAGCAAAAGATACTTTATAGGAATCTCAAAAGTAAAGGATGATTATAATCTTTTGACAAGTGAAGGAAACTATAAAGTAGAAATCGGAGACCTGGATAATATTGAATTCAAAGTAAAAGGTTTTAAAGCGTTTGTTGAGAAATATCTTGTGTATCAGGATCCTCAGAAGTACAATATGATCTCTGTAAAATATCAGAACCAGATTGTAACCACTTTAAATCCTGCTTTTAAAGAAAATGACAGTATTTTGACTGCAGGACGTAAAGAGCTGGCAAAAGCTCCTGCACCGGCAACGATAAAGAAACCGGAAACTAAAAAACCAGCAGAGATAAAAAAGCAAAATTCTGTATCTCAGCCAAAGGAAAATAAAAAGCCAAAAACGACAACCAAACCAAAGGAGACAAAGAAAACAACTGAGAAAAAGGCTACAAAGCCAAAAGCAAAAGTTAAAATAGAATAAAAATCAAATCGATATAAACAAATGGAAAATCAAGAGTATTCAGTAGGTCTGGACATCGGGACAACAAAGATAGTCGCGATTGTCGGAAGGAGGAATGCACACGGGAAAATAGAAGTTCTCGGTGTAGGAAAGGCCAAAAGTCTTGGGGTTCATAAAGGTATTGTGAATAACATCTCACAAACCATTAATTCAATCAAGGCGGCTGTGTCTGAAGCACAATCCAGTGCAGGAGTTCCTATCCGCAAAGTCACGGTTGGTATTGCAGGAAAACATATCCGTTCTCTGCAACATTCCGATTATATTATGCGAGAGCATCCAGACAAGTTTATTACAGACGACGACATCGAAGCATTGAAAGATCAGGTAAAAAAACTGGTCATGCTACCCGGTGAAGAAATTATTCATGTACTTCCTCAAGAATATAAAGTGGATTCTGAAGGTGAGATACAGGAACCTGTCGGTATGCACGGAAAACGTTTAGAGGCTAATTTCCATGTTGTCGTAGGACAAATGGGCAGTATCAGAAACATTGCAAGATGTGTAAGAGAAGCCGGACTGGAAATGGAAGCCCTTACTTTAGAACCACTGGCATCTTCTGAAGCTGTTCTTACAAAAGAAGAAAAAGAAGCAGGAGTTGCAATCGTAGATATAGGTGGTGGTACTACGGATATTGCTATTTTCAAAGACAATATCATTCGCCATACCTGTGTAATTCCTTACGGTGGCGGAATCATTACAGAAGATATTAAAGAAGGCTGCTCGATTATAGAAAAACATGCAGAACAACTGAAGGTAAAATTCGGATCTGCAGTTCCTGAGCTTGAAAAAGACAGCACTTTTGTAACCATTCCTGGCTTACATGGAAGACCGGACAAAGAAATTTCTCTTAAAACTCTGGCACAGATCATCAACGCGAGAGTTGAAGAAATCCTTGAAATGGTGAACACCGAGCTTAAAGCCTATGGTGCATTCGAACAGAAGAAAAAGCTGATTGCGGGAATCGTTCTTACAGGAGGTGGTTCCAATTTGAAGCACTTACGCCAGCTTGCTAATTATACTACAGGTTTCGACAGCAGAATTGGTTTTGCTAACGAATATATCGCCAATGACAAAAACCAATACCTGAAAGGTCCTGAATTTGCAACATCTATCGGGTTACTGATGGAAAGTTTGAAAATCCGCGACAAAAAGCAGACGATCGTAGAAGAAGAAACCGTTCAGGAGAAGCAACAACCGGAAGTAGTATCCAATACAGCTGAAACCCCAACTGCTACACAGCAGGCGACTCCTGTTCAGGAGCAGGAAGTGGTAAGAGAGCAACAGGAAAATAAAAAAGCGGCAAGGCTCACATTCGGACAGTCGCTAATGGAAAAAGTAAAAAAATTCTTTGAAGAAGTAGAATAATTATAAAATGATGAATGATAAGCGATACACGGCTATTCCTTATCACTTATCATGAGTCAATTTTAAAAAATATAAGTTATGGAAAATATAGGTACACAAGGGTTTTCATTTGATTTACCAAAAGGAAATTCATCAATCATCAAAGTAATTGGTGTTGGTGGCGGTGGAAACAACGCCCTTAAACACATGTACGAGAAAGGGATTCACGGTGTTGATTTCGTGATCTGTAATACGGATGCTCAGACTTTAGATAATAACCCCGTCT
The DNA here is from genome assembly GCF_046591535.1 of Chryseobacterium proteolyticum. Classification (NCBI taxonomy): domain Bacteria; kingdom Pseudomonadati; phylum Bacteroidota; class Flavobacteriia; order Flavobacteriales; family Weeksellaceae; genus Chryseobacterium; species Chryseobacterium proteolyticum. The sequence goes on from NZ_JBJLWK010000003.1 coordinate 235,865, forward strand.
CCAATAAAGTTCAGTTGGGTACTTCCATCACCGAAGGACTTGGAGCAGGTGCTGATCCTGAGGTTGGAGAAAAGTCAGCTATTGAAAGTATTGAAGAGATCAAGGCTGCAATGGGACAAAATACCAAGATGGTATTCATTACTGCCGGGATGGGAGGTGGAACCGGAACGGGTGCCGCTCCTGTTATTGCTAAAGTAGCTAAAGATATGGGAATTTTAACGGTAGGTATCGTTACTGTTCCATTCAGCTTCGAGGGGAAGAGAAGGCTTGAGCAGGCAGAAAACGGACTTGATAAATTGAGAAATAATGTTGACTCACTGATTGTCATCAACAACGATAAATTAAGACAGCAATTTGGTAACCTTGGATTCAAGCAAGGATTCTCAAAGGCCGATGAAGTGTTAACCAATGCAGCAAAAGGTATGGCAGAGGTTATTACCGGTTACTTCGATGTAAACATTGACTTTAGAGATGCTAAATCTGTGCTTCAGAACTCCGGTACTGCATTGATGTCTACAGGCACTGCTTCCGGAGAAAATAAAGCAGAAGAGGCCGTAAGAAAGGCTCTGGATTCCCCATTATTGAATGACAATAAGATTACAGGTGCTAAAAATGTATTACTATTGATCAGAAGTGGTGTAGAAGAAGTTACCATGGATGAAATAGGTATCATCATGGACCACATTCAGAAAGAAGCGGGAAACACCGCGGATATTATTTTCGGGGTTGGAGCGGATGAAGAACTGGGAGATGCAGTAAGCGTTCTTGTAATTGCTACAGGTTTCTCCAATGAGGACAAAAAATTTGCAGGGCCAACTGAAAAAATAAGAATTGGTTTAAATGACAAACTGGATTCTCACAAAACTTCTCCTTTTAAAACGAGAGAAGAAAGAGAAATGAGCCCTGAAGAAGGCTATACTTTCGGAGGAAAGAACCTTTTCAGACTTGATGATGAAGACCAGGATAATCCTCAGTTTAAGACATCTACTGAAAAAAAAAATGATTATTGAGGATGAAGAGGTAAAAACAGAAATAAAGTTCTCTGATAGAGAGCAAGATACGGTAGACAGCCCAATTCAGGACTGGAGAAACGAAGAAGAGGATCAGGATGCTTATAACTTATTTTCTTTCGATGAAGATAACGACCCGAATGACCTGGAAATACAGTCTTTTTCTTTTGAAACAGAAGACAGGAAAGAAGAACCGGCTAAAAACTCTTCTGTTCCTTCTTTTTCCGAAGAAAAACCGATTGAATTCAGCTTCTTTGTCAATGAGCCTGTTAATGAGCCAAAAACGGATTATGGACAGCCAAAAGCAGAGTTTACCACTTCAGCCAATACGGTAAGCCAGATTACAGAAGAACCTCTTCAGAAAATGGAAAGTTTCTTCCAGCCGGTGAAAGAAGTTCCGGCCAATGAAAGCAAACCGGTTGTTGAAAATAAAACGGAAACCGAAGCTCCAAAGGCATCAGACAGTGAGTTCACTTTTGTGAACAAAACTATTGACCAGGAGAGAGTGGTTGAAAGAAGAAATAAATTAAAAGAATTCAATTCACGTTATCAGAGTTTTGATAATGTTAATGAGTTCGAATCTGTGCCTGCATTCAAAAGAAAGAATATTTCTATTGACGGGACCAACGCATCAGATCAGAATATAAATACATATTTATCTGATAATAATGGTTCTATGCAAATCAGAGAAAACAGATTTTTAAATAAAGACGTAGACTAAATTTAATTTGAAAATGAAATAATTTGTGAATTTGAAAATTGATCCACTGGAAATTATACATCCATTACCTTTTACTATTTTCAAATTGTTTCATTCTCAAATTTTCAAATCATAATATATGAGTTTAGAAAATACAATCAGCGAAGCGATAAAAACCGCTATGAGGGAGAAAGACAAAGTGGCTCTGGACTCTCTCCGTGCAGTAAAGTCCCAGATCCTGCTTTTGAAAACAGAAGCCAGAGGAGCAGAAGTTTCAGCAGAACAGGAGATCGCTATTTTACAAAGAATGATCAAACAACGTAAGGATTCTTACGACCAGTTTGCTGCTCAGGGAAGAACGGATCTCGCAGACGTCGAAGAAGCCCAGATGAAGGTCATCGAAAAATTCTTACCTCAACAGCTTACTGCTGAGGAGCTGGAAACAGAAATTAAAAATATCATTTCACAGACCGGCGCTGAATCTATAAAGGATTTAGGAAAGGTAATGGGAATGGCATCAAAAGCGTTAGCCGGTAAATCTGACGGAAAAAGCATTTCCGAGATGGCTAAAAAGCTGCTTTCTTAAAGGGTATTTGGTCTTCAATCCGGACACAGGTCCAGAGTAAGATCATTGAACCCGTTTACTAAGGATATTCAACCTTTGCATATCGATTTGATTAATGAAGCCCGAAATTAATTTCGGGCTTCATTTTATGCATTAAGATGCTTGAGGTGTCTGTGAATTACAGACTTAACTAATTGCATCTTTTAAGTCGAGGGAATGACGTAAAAAATGCCTTTTCATGGTTGGTTGTTTTTAGAATCATTTCAAATTTAATAATTATTTTTCATTATTCATTGCTTTTATTTACATTTCTTCAAATATTGTTGAAATATTTACATATCACCATGTTACATATCATGCACTTTTCCTAATGCGTCAATAGTTTTTATAAGTTGATGAAACATAAATAATTTTTTACCTTTGTACAGATTTAAAAAAACAAAAAATGTATCCAACAGATTTAGTAATGCCTATGAAGGCTGAACTTACAGATAAAGGCTTTGAAGACTTGACAACAACTTCTCAGGTACAAGAAGCATTAAAGCAATCAGGAACTACCCTATTAGTGATCAATTCAGTATGCGGGTGTGCTGCAGGAGCTGCAAGACCGGGAGTTGTTTACTCTTTGACCGGAGATAAAAAACCCGATCACTTGACAACCGTATTTGCAGGATATGATACTGAAGCTGTTTCAGAAGCGAGAAAACATCTAGCTCCGTTTCCTCCAAGCTCACCTTGCGTAGCTCTTTTCAAAGATGGAGAATTGGTTCACATGCTGGAAAGACACCACATTGAAGGAAATCCTGCAGGAGCAATTGCTGCAAACCTTCAGGCAGCTTACGACGAATATTGCTAGAAAACAATATATCCAGATAATCAACCGTTACAATATTTGTAACGGTTTTTTATTTTAAGCCATAAAAAATTCTCTGAAAAATCAAATATCATTATATTTGTTGAAATGGCAACGAAAGCACTTTTCAATACTGTGGTGAATTGGTTTATCCGTCAAAGGATAGACCAGATCCAGAATTTCATGAATCATCCGATTGAAACACAGAAAGGGATACTATTTTCCCAGTTGTTTCATGCCGAGGATACAGAATATGGGAAGAAGTATGGTTTTAATTCTATTTCGAGTTATCAGGATTTTAAAAATAAAGTTCCCATTGTTACCTATGAAGATTTCGAACCTTATATCGAGAGAGCACGACAAGGTTATAAAGATGTAAGCTGGCCTGGCTATATCAAACATTTTGCAAAGTCCTCAGGAACCACGAACGCTAAAAGCAAATTTATTCCCATCTCTGCCGAGAGCCTGGAATATTGCCATATGAAAGCCGGAAAAGACATGGTATCAATTTATGCCAATAACCATCCGGAAAATCAGCTTTTTACGAATAAAAATTTACGTCTGGGAGGCAGCTCCGAACTCTATGCCGATTTTAACACAAAATTCGGAGACCTTTCTGCTATCCTTATTGACAATCTTCCTTTTTGGGTGGAGATTACAACAACCCCCAGCAAAAAGGTATCACTCATGTCCGAGTGGGAGAGTAAACTGAGAGCCATTATATCAGAGGTTAAAAATGAAGATGTCGGAAGTTTACTGGGGGTTCCAAGCTGGATGCTTGTTTTACTCCAGAGGGTTCTGAAAGAAACGGATGTTCAGAATATCTCTGAGCTCTGGCCTAATCTGGAAGTCTTTTTTCACGGCGGAATAAGTTTTAAGCCCTACAGGGAGCAATACAGCCAGATCATCGGAAAAAACATCAATTACTACGAAATTTACAATGCCTCAGAAGGCTTCTTTGGTATTCAGGACAGATCAAATAGTGACGAAATGCTTTTGATGCTGGATTATGGTATTTTCTACGAATTCATTCCTATGGATAAATTCCATTTCTCGAATCCACCGGTTGTAAGCCTTGAGGATGTTGAAGTCGGAAAAAATTACGCCATGGTCATTACCACCAATGGAGGATTATGGAGGTATCTCATCGGTGATACGGTTGTCTTTACATCCGTTAATCCGTTCAGGGTAAAAATTTCAGGAAGAACCAAACATTATATTAATGCTTTTGGAGAAGAATTAATGATCACCAATGTGGAGCTTGCACTTACAAAAGCCTGTGAACAGACAAATGCAGCCATTACAGACTTTACAGGAGCTCCTGTTTTCATGAAAGAAAATGAAAGTGGTGCTCATGAATGGATTTTTGAATTCAGTAAAAAGCCGGACGATCTCGACTGTTTTATCAATGCCTTCGATGAATGCCTGAAGGCAATTAATTCGGATTATGAAGCGAAGAGGTATAATAATATTACATTAAAAAAACCTATTGTTCATATAGCCAAACCCAACTTGTTCTATTCGTGGCTGGAGTCCAAAGGAAAGCTCGGGGGACAAAACAAGGTACCAAGACTCAGCAATGACCGGGAATATATAGACCCTTTATTAGAACTCAATAAGAATTAATAAAAAGAACCGCAGTTTTTACTGCGGTTCTTTTTTATTTACTTTTCAGATCTTCTTTTAATTTTTTTAGCTCCCTCTTCTACTTTTCCAGCGCCTTTAGCTGCAGCATCCTTTACATCCTGTCCAAGCTCCTTCGCCCCTGCCTTAATATCTTTTCCAGCTTCATTAAGGTCTGCTTTTGCCTTATGCGCTGCATTATCTATTTTATCTCCGGTAGCATCCACTTTAGCTTTAACGTCTTCTTTTGCCTTGTTAATTTTAGTAGTATCTACAATATCTGCCGGGCTTTGCGTCACTGTAGTGCTGGTTGTTGTAATAGATCCGTCCGGATTTTCAACCTGCTCAGTTTTTGTTGTCGATTTGGTGCAGGAAACTACCAATCCGGCTACCATAAGTGCTGTTACAATTTGTTTTTTCATATTGATATTTTTTAAGAATGTATTCAAATTTATGAAAACTTCCGTATAGTTTTCATTGTTCAGGGAGAAGTTTTTCCTGCTTCCTCTTTCGCCTTTCCTTCTTTTTCCTTATTCTTTTTCTCCTCTTCCTGTTTCTTTTTGTTTTCTTTTTCCAGCTCCTGTTTAATACGTTGCTCTTCCTTTTGGATTCTCAGAGCCTCTTTTAAAGAATCCTGATACTTCTGGGAAGACATTCTGATCTTTCTTGCAATATCTACGGATATGGCACCATTAGAAAAGGAATCTATGGCAGTTGTATCATAATCCACTTTCGTCACCTGATCCGTCTCTACACGAACAGGTTCTCTTTTAGAACAGGAAGTAATCAGAATAGAAAAAACCGCTGCTAAAAAAAAATACATTTTTCATGGAACTAATTTAACAGAAATTCCGCAATTACAGGATAGTGATCTGATAATTTTACGGACTGATCTATTTTATAGCTTATGGGTCTTATGTCTTTAGAGGTGAAAATATAATCGATTCTCAAAGGAACTTTATAATCATGAAAACTGGTAGAAATACCATTCCCGACTGTTAAAAAAGCATCATCCAGATTTTTCCCAAGATTATAATATTCATAAGAATTAGGCACGGAATTAAAGTCGCCCGCCAGTATAACCGGATAAGGAGAAAAGTCGATTGCTTTTCTGATCTTTTTTATCTGATCTTCATGAGCCCTGAATGTGGGTGTCATGTGAGAAAGAAGAAGATGGAGTTTATTAGATCCTTTTCCAAGACTATTAAAATCAAACATCGATTTGTTCAGACGGAATGGTTCAAGATATACATTTACTATTCGTATGATTTTTCCATTAATATCAATATCCGCATAAAAAGAATTTCCTCTTGATTTATCTTCAATTAACTCTTCCTGTCTTACAATTTTATGTTTTGTCTTCAGGCTCACTACCGGATACTTAATCATATCTTTTCGTATTGCCCGGTTTGTATCTTTTTCCTGAACAAGAATAATATCAGCATTCTGATCCTTGATATATTTTGAAACTTTATCCCAGCCAAACTCACCATATTTCACATTGAATGTCAATATTTTAACATCCCGTATTGATTTATAGTTTTCAGTTTTAGGAGAAAAGTTCACCCACCGTCTTATAGGATTATAAAAAACAAAAGTGCTTAACAGAAAAACAATGGCGATTTTATTTCTTTTAACGATCCAGACCAGCGTTAATAAAATATGTAATAAAATTAAATAGGGAAACCCTAATGAAAGAAGATTCAAGCCCCCAATAATGTTGGGCGGTATCCATGCATTCCCTAAGGTGCACAGTAATAATACGATAATTGCAATATGCAAAAACAACAATATCTGGTTCGGCTTCATGAAAAAAACGGTCTAGTCTTTTTTTAATCAAAAATCCTACCAATATGAAAAGCTTTAACGTATTTTATGAATATTATTTTTTTAATTTGAAAGTTGCAACCACCGGATAATGATCTGAAATTCTGACAGAACGGTCAACTTTATAACTTAGAGGTTGTATGGATTCCGATGTAAAAACGTAGTCGATTCTTATTGGGAATTTGTAGTCATGAAAGCTGGTAGCACTTCCTCTACCTGCTTCTACAAAGGCATCTTTTAACCCTTTTCCAAGATGGTAATACTCGTAAGAGTTAGGCACAGAATTGAAGTCACCTACTAATATTACCGGATAAGGAGACTCATCAATCCCTTTTCTTACCGCAGCAACCTGATCCTGGTGCATTTTGAAAGTCGGGATCAGCCTTTTAACGATATCTTTCAGCTTTTGTTCATCTTCATCACTATTTCCCTTAAGCTTTACCATGCTTTTTTCAAATTTAAAAGGCTGAAGGTAGACATTGATAAAACGATATGTATTTCCTTTGATCTCAATATCCGTCTGATTGGCGTAGGCATTATTGGTCTCTGAATTACTCTCAATAAGTTCTTTCTGATCAATGATCTTATATTTTGAAGAGATTGAGACAATAACATCTCCTCTTCCTTTTCCCATTCCTTTAAAATTGTAATCCCGAACATGTTCTTGTAACAGAACCACATCCGCATTTTGAGAATCTACATAATCTTCAATATTTTTAATCCCCATCGTTCCTCCTTTTGCATTTAATGAGATGATTTTCAGATCAGATGTCTCCTTTTTTTCAGCAGAATAGTTGACCCATCTCTTAACAGGGTTCAAAAAAAGCAGTCCGAACGCAGCAAATACTATAGCCCTTTTTTTCCAGGCGAAAACCCAGAAAACAGTTAGCAATACATAAGCAGTGATTAAAACAGGAAAGCCTAATGATAAAAGATTAAACCATGGATATATTCTAGGAGGTACATAAGCATTCATTAATGTTCCCAACAAAAGAAACAAGATTCCCAGATGTACAATTAAAAATATTAGGCGAACAACTTTCACAGGATAGTATTAACGAAATCTATACAAATGCTTTTTCCATAGTAAAGCCAGGAGAAAGCCTACAATAGCCCCTCCCACGTGCGCAAAATGGGCAATACCTCCTACATTTCCTGAAACCCCTAAGTAAATTGAAATAACAAGTAGTATGGGTAAAAGGTATTTAACTTTAACAGGAACCGGAATAAACATAATCCCGATCTTTGAATCCGGATAAAGGGTAGCAAAAGCAGCAATAACTCCAAATATGGCTCCCGAAGCACCGACCATAGGAGTTCTTAATGCATTATAGAGACTTTGGGAAAGCTCCTTTCCTTCTTCTGTCGTAGCACTTATATTCATGTCTCCCGTATATCCTATTGCCGCTTTCTTATAAATTTCAGCCGCATTTAAGCCTAAGCTTTCCAGGCTGGAGGTAATCTGCTGAATTTCTATAAAATTCCAAAGATTGAATAAGAAAAATGCACCCAAACCACTTACAAAATAGAGGATCAGATACTTTCTTTCACCTAAAGACTGTTCCAATATCGGCCCAAAACTCCACAAAGTCAGCATATTAAATAAAATATGCATCAATCCTCCGTGCATAAACATATGGGTGATGATCTGCCAGGACCTAAAGTTGGGAGAAAAAGGATAATACGCAGAAAGTGTATTATACAGTTGTGGAAAAATATACGATATAATAAATACAACAATATTTATTATAATTATATTTCTTGTAATCGGTGGTATATTGTTAAACATTTTTAAAATTTGTTTTTAAAATCATTGAAAGGAACTTCATAAAAGCATCGTTTCCCGTTAGGTAAAAACTCAGGAAAACCTAATGCCGTAAAGTCCTTGATCAATTGTTCAGCATCCTTTTTATAAATAAAGTCAAATCTGGATTTAGACTGCATCTTCGTCCATTGATTCTGATAATACTGGTTGAATTCCTCATCTGTTTTATAATCCAGGATCTCAAACAAGTCTTCAAGGAACTTCATAACCTGAGTCTCTTTTAACCCCTCAGGCACCGCATCTATCCTCAATACACTTTCGTGGGCCACTTTCATGTCGAATCCCAGCTCAGGAAGATATTTTTTGATTGATTTATATTTTGTTTTCTCAATCTCGTTCATATGATACTCCAAAGAGAAAAGAAGTGCATGACTGTTTATGGTTCCTTTTTTTGTCGGCTTATTATTTTCTGAAACAAAAAGCCTGTGCATTCTTCCCAGATCAAGCATCAGGGTTCTGTCCCCTTTATTGAACAGCCAATACCCGTTGGGAAGCCTCATCAGATCTTCATCAAAATCTTCATCCTCAAAAAGGTTTATTTTGGAAGGTTCCGCAGATATATTCTGATGGTACATTTCTGCAAGATTCTGAATTTCAGCCTGTCTTACACCTCTTTCTTCCAAAAACGGATTATAATCCTTATCGACTACAATTTCCGGCATCTTTATAACCCCTCCGCTATTTGTCTTTCCAGGAAAAGTTTTTTGCATCAGCTCATCCAGCTGTGGGTCTTTCTCAAAATCAAGACTTGGAGCCACATTGTAAATTCCGAGAGATCTTTTTATTGTAGAACGGATCAGTGCAAAAATAAGATGCTCATCCTCAAATTTCACTTCTGTCTTTTGCGGATGAATATTAACGTCTATTTTTTCGGGATCCAGCTCTAAAAAGAGAAAGAAGGTAGGAATATAGCCAGGCAAAAGCAGTCCTTCGAATGCTTCCTGAACCGCTTTATTAAAATAAGGGCTCTTAAAGAATCTTCCGTTGACAAAAATAAATTGTTCCCCTCTTGTCTTTTTTGCCCCTTCAGGCTTGGCAACAAAACCGTGCAGTTTACACCATATAATATCTTCCTTGATCGGAATAAGCTGTGGTTGCAACTTTCGTCCGAAGATATCTACGATCCTCTGCATCTGGCTTCCTTTCCTTAAGCGGAAAACCGGTTCATCATCATGGAATAATGAAAATTCCAAATTTTCATGGGCCAAAGCAACTCTTTGGAATTCATCAATAACATGCCTGAATTCAATATTATTATTTTTAAGAAATTTTCTTCTTGCAGGAACATTAAAGAAAAGATTTTTCACCAAAAAATTAGAGCCTTCTGAAGTTTGCACAGGATCCTGAAACTGGAAAACTCCACCTTCAATGTAAATATTGGTTCCTATTTTGGCATCTTTTTGTTTGGTTCTGAGTTCTACCTGAGATACAGCCGCAATAGAAGCTAATGCTTCTCCACGAAATCCCTTTGTCGCAATTCTGAAAATATCTTCCGTCCCTCTGATTTTTGAAGTAGCATGTCTTTCAAACGCCATTCTGGCATCCGTTTCGGACATTCCTTTTCCATCATCAACAACCTGTATCAGATTTTTTCCGGCGTCCCTTACGATCAGTTCAATTTTAGAAGCCTCTGCATCGATAGCATTCTCCAATAATTCTTTCACAATGGACGCAGGTCTCTGCACCACTTCTCCCGCCGCAATTTGGTTGGCTACATGATCCGGTAAAAGCTGAATAATATCTGACATAAAAAACGTTAAATCAACTTACAAAAATAGTCAATGAAAATGGGAATAAAAACAATAAAAACGCGAATTAAAATTTTATTATCAATATGCAAAAATTCTGCCTTTTATGATTTATATAATAATCCCTTTATTTTTCATCCTTCTAAAAAATACAATCCCCTAAATGTACGACACAAATAGAGGATTGATTCACAGCTTGTTTACACAAAATTAATACTGATAGTTTCTTTATTTATTCTTGTATTTTAATCATCAAATACAAGTCTTCTTTTTTCTTTGGTTTTAGATTTTCCATGGATCTTATCATACAGGTTGGCCAGAAGGCTGGGCTTTTTATAGATCTTACTGTATCTGTACCGCGTGTTAAAGTGGCGGACATGGATCGTATAGAAATCATACCCAATAACTACTAATAAACATATACTGATTACATAAAACACTCTGAATTCCAGATAATAATAGGTTAATCCTGAGAACACAGCTCCTAATACATAAGCCAGCATGATACTCGAAAGCAGTTTTGCCCTTGCAATCAGTTCCGGATTTCTCCTGTACTTTTTTTGGGTAAACATAGACGCCAGGATTCCAAGGTCGGTAGTGGTACCGGTAAGGTGTGTTGTTTTTACCGAGAAATTGGAAATACTTGCCGTTAACCCATTCTGTAAACCGGTTGCAAAAAGCATAAGGGCAACCAGATACTCTGTTTCTTCTACTGTTTTCCTGTAGAAAACCTGTCCGTAGATCCCTACAAAAAGCAAACACATAATTTCCAGCACAATAGGCATCGCATGGGCAAAGTATTTACTTTTTTTATTAAAATTAATAACGAAGAAGTTCGCTACAAAACTTCCGAAAAAGAAAAGGAATATCCATGCACCAACCACTGCCACCTGCGTCCAGTTTCCTTTACTGATCTCTGCAGCAAAAATGGCATAGTGTCCTGTTACGTTTGAGGTAAAAGAGAGAAAAATTAAGAGAGATGCTATATTTATAGTTCCCGCCGTAAAGGCCGTCAGCGTCCCCAACCTGATGTTGTCTCCCAATGTCCTGCTGTTACTATAATTTCTTAACATTTTTATTAATTTAAATAATTGAATTGTGTGTTTTTTTTTAGACCTCGACAAAAATCTCAGCAAGTCTTCCTCTTTCCGGAAGGCTCTCAGAAATCTCAAGAGTAATCTCATGTGATTCAAGATCTTTGCATTTTTTGATGTACGGAATGATGTCGAACTTCCCCTTCCCTTTACTTTTAATCGATGGCGAATAATAAGCCTCGTCAATTTTTTCTGTTATTATGTAATTATTAAATGTTCTTTGAAAACTTCCTGTGAAAATATCGCAGGTCATTTTATTAATCAGGTGAGGATATTTGTTTTTTATGATGCTGAATGCGTCACAAAATTCATGGGATCTTATTTTACCGAATATGGTACTCTTCGTCGTGAATAAAAGATCTCTGATAGAATCTCCCATGTCATATCCCGACACGAATATGATGTTATATTTTGTTTCGTCATGTTTCCCGTCTTTTTCCTTAAGTACTTTTTTTAATATATTTAATGACTCAAGGGAGTAATCGGTGGCAATTAAAATTGTTTTGGTCATATCTTCGATTTTAGTGTTATCTGATTTTGATAATACAAAACTATAGTGACCAAATTAGAGGATCTTTGGAATGGAATTAAAATGTCATTAAAGAGATTAAAATGAGATTAGAAAATTGTTAAGAGAATTTAATATAGAAAAATGAATGGGTAAAAAAGAGTGAATAGTAGAATTTCAACCTATTCATTTACAGAACAAAATAAATTAAGCCATCCCCCTCAACTCCAAAAGAATCTTACGATCTTTCAAGTTTAAGATTTCGCCCCCAATCCCTGGTTTTCTGCCTGCATCACATAGAAATTAGGAAAACGAAGCTGGACGGTAGTCCCCTGATTTTCATGGGAGCTTACAATCAGTTCTCCGTGATGCATTCTTACAATATTTCTTGCCAGTGGTAAGCCGATTCCATAGCCCTCATAGTTTTTCGTATTAGAGGCTCTGAAGAACGGATCGTAGATTTTATTCATTTCTTCCTGAGGAATTCCGATACCATTATCCTTTATAATAATATAAACATCGGTATCCGTGGCGCCTAAAGAAACCTTTACCTGCTGGAAATTGGAATATTTACACCCGTTATTGATGATATTGGCTACAGCAAGATGCAACAATTGCTCATTACCCTGAACTTTCAGCTTCTTTGGATTTTCCGGCAACATGCTGATATCCAAATAAATATTATTCCTCGTATCAATCCTTCTAAGGGTTTCAATAACATCCCAAAGGAGCTGATCGATCCTTACTTTATCTATCTTTTGGATCTTACCATCAAATCCGGTTTGAGCAATCATAAGCAAGGCTTTGATTTTCTTATCCAGTTTTTCGGCTTCATCGAGAATGATCTCCAGTGTTTCTTTATATTCTTCGGCGGTTCTGTTGATTGAGAGAGCAACATCTGCTTCTCCCATAATAGAAGTAAGCGGAGTTCTCAATTCATGTGAAACATTTCCGATCAGATGATTCTGGGTTTCAAATGAAGTTTCAATCCGGTTGAGCATATCATTGAAAGTATCTGCCAGTTCATTCAATTCTTTATTATCGGGATGGGACTCCAATCTTAAGTGAAGATTCTCCGAACTGATCTCTTTTACTTTCCCCGTAATTTTTAAAATAGGTTTGAATAAATTTTTGGATAAATAAAATGAAAAGATCATGCTGAAGAACAAAGAAAGGATAATACAGGTAACCAATGTCCTCTTTAGGAATCCCAGATAATAAATCAGGTAATGGTTTTTCGCAGAAGCTATTGCTATATAATCTTTATCATGAAATCTGAATGACTGTCCTATATAATAAAACTCTTTATCATTATAATTGTCCTCCCCTTTTTTCATGATGTTCTTGAAAAAGGTATCCGGAATATGAACTTCCTGGGATATTTTCCTGAAATTGGAATCTGCAGGAACCATAAATACATAGTCCTTTTCCATGGGAAGCTCTTCGTCATTCAGGCTGTTCAGGATGTAGTTTTCCGGAAGGTCCAGATGTTCTTTTCCTTTTTCGATTTGTACTATCGTTGTTGTCCGGATTTTAAGCAATTCATAAAACCTCTGATGTGAAAAATTGACAATAGAGAAGTACACCAGCCCTCCAAACAGTAATATAATGGTAGTAAAAACCACCATTAAAAGTATCATTGTTTTGGTTTGGGTAGTAACAACTTTATTAAACATCCACTAAGGTTTTTTTAAAACATATCCCATCCCGATTACCGTGTGAATCAGCTTTTGATCATCCTGGTTGTCGAGCTTTTTCCTAAGATAATTAACGTATACATCTACCACATTGGTCCCCAGCTCATAGTTCACGCCCCACACGGCGTCCAGAATTTCTGCCCGAGAAATTACTTTTTCCGTATTATTCAGAAAATACATCAACAGCTTATATTCTGTGGAAGTAAGGGAAACTTCTTCTCCTGCACGGGTTACCTTTTTAGTATAATCATTCACGATCAGATCGGAAACCTGATAAATATATTCACTATCCGCATCCGGCTCTACCGCTTCTTGGGTCGCGGTATTATTAACGCTTCTTCTCAGCAGGGATTTTACCCGGGCAACCAGTTCTATAAATTTAAAAGGTTTTACCAGATAATCATCTCCGCCACTCTCCAGGCCAAGGACAATATTCTCGGAGGTTCCCAATGCAGTTAGAAAAAGAATAGGAACATGCTGATTGGTCTTTCTTATTTCCTTACAGACATCAAGCCCATTCATTTCGGGCAGCATAATATCCAAAATTACCAGATCAAAATCATTGGCTTCTACCAGCTGTACTCCTGTACGTCCGTCAAAAGCTACAGAAATCTCATAGCCTTTTTCCTGAAGTCCCTTTTTTATAAAAGATACTACACTGGTTTCGTCTTCGATCAGAATAATTTTTTTCATAAGTAACGAATTTCACAAAAATAGCAAAAAGATAGGAAACGGAAGGAATGCATGAATCATGAGTTTTTCAATGAAATGATGGTAAAGTTGGTGAAAACTATAGAGAATAATATTACATTTGCTGTGATAAGCAACTAATGAAAAAAGTTTAGGTTAAATTTTTAAAGTATGAATGATTTTTTAATAGGAATAGGCAAAAGATTAAAAGATATTAGAAAGAAAAATAATTTAACCATCAACGAGCTGGCCTTTAAAGCCAATGTAAGCAATGGACTTGTGTCCAGGATTGAAAATGGGAGAACAATTCCGTCTCTTCCGGTTTTGTTGGACCTCATCCAGTCCTTGGAAATCGATGCCAGTTTTTTCTTCGAAGGCGTTGAAAAAAAATCAAATGCCAAATTCATCTATCTTCCTAAAGACAGTCAGCAACTTATAGAAAAAGAAGTAGAAGCGGAAGGCTTTAAATATGTTCATATTTTCAGTAAAAGTCTTCATTCTCTGGGCTTTGAAGCGGTTTTATTAACCCTTGAACCTAATTCCAAAAGAGAAAAAGTAATTACGGATGCCTGGGAATTCAAGTATATCCTGAAAGGAGAAGTAAAATACCTCATCGATAATGAAGAAGTGATTCTACATGAAGGTGATTCTCTATATTTTAACGGGAAGTTACCTCACGTTCCTGTAAGTATCAGCAATGAAAGCTGTATTATGCTGGTCCTTTATTTTTACTCAGATAAGTAAACCACTTATTTTTCCTGCCCATATCCGGAGTTAATTATAATCTGTTTTTTTATTAAAAAGTTTACAAATATTCAACTTTTACTTTTTACGGCTCTAATAAAATGAATGCAAAATGAACTTATCTTCCTTTCATGTGTATTCACATTTTAAGATACTCTCTTTAAAAAAAAACAACCAAACCCTCTGTTTTACAGCACTAATTATCAATTAATCTTATTTTTTAACGACAATTTTACGTAATACACCCTTAACAATATGGTGTTATTTGTTAATCATTACTTAATACCGAATATTTACATATATTAAAATTATTAGCTTGTTTTGCATAAAAATTTAATATTTGTAAAAATGAAAACAAGATTGAAGAAATTACTCCCCTTTATGTTTCTTTGTTTCATTGGATGGGCATCCGCCCAAAAACAAACGATTACGGGAGTTGTATCTGACGAGAATCAACCTCTTCCCGGAGCCACGATCAAAATAAAAGGATTATCTAAAAATATGGTTACCGATATTGATGGTAAATTCACCATTAATGATCTTAAGGCAGGTGAATATAATTTGCAGATAAGCTATATAGGATATGAAAGCACTACTCTTCCTGTAAGCATTCAATCCGAAGAAAATACTGATCTGGGCATAATCCGATTACAACAAAAACATAAAAATATTGACGAAGTAATTGTTACCGCCACATTAAAAAACAGCGAAGCAAGAGCTTTAAATCTTCAAAAGAATGCAATCAACATGACCAATGTAATTGCTTCGGATGGTATCGGAAAACTTCCGGACAGAAATGCTGCAGAAACCGTTCAACGGGTCCAAGGTGTTTCTATTGAAAGAGACCAGGGAGAAGGACGATTTGTATCTATACGAGGACTTCCTCCGTTCTGGGCTTCAACAACGATTAATGGAAACAGGCTTCCAACGGCAGAGGAAGAAACCACTTCAAGAGCAACTGCTTTTGACTTCTTCCCAACAGAGCTTATTTCCTACGTGCATGTCAATAAATCTTTTACTCCGGATATGGAAGCTGATGGAATAGGAGGCGGTGTGAATTTTATTACCAAAACCCCTCCTATGAAACAAGAGCTAAAGATCACGGTTGGAAGTGGTTACAATGCAAAATCCGACAAGGGAGTTTATAATCTGGGCTTATTGTACGGAGGAAGAACAAAGGATAAAAAGCTGGGATACCTTTTTAATATTGCCCACTTTACGAGAAACTGGTCTACAGATAATTTTGAGGCGAGAAGAAGTGGTGACCAGGGAGTCTTCAGATTGGAGTTGCGGGATTACAATGGGGTAAGAAAGACCACGGGGATCAATACAGCTTTTGAATACGTGTTGTCTCCAAAGAGCACTCTTTATTTAAAAGGAATGTACGGAACGTTAGCAGATGATGAAACCCACTACAAGCACAGAATAAGATTCGATAAATTCAGTTCTACCAACAATACGGCAAGAGTGGAATTACAGAATATCCATAATCTTCTGATTACGCAGCTAACCTCTGTGTCTCTGGGAGGGATCCATCAATTGAATAAAGGAAAAATAGATTGGGACTTGTCCTACTATGATAACCGGTTCAAATATGGAAACATTCCGGACAAACAAAACAATTCTTATTATGTGATCAAATACACTCAGTCCGGAGTTGGCATTGATCCTAATTATATTGCAGATCGCGGAAATGGGCCTAGAGCGTATTGGAAAGCCGATGGCGGAAAATTGGATTATAAAGATCCTGATGCATTATTTGGGTTCTACAGTGATACTAATTTCAAAATGGATGCTTCTCAAATGAGATTCACAGATCTTGAATTCTACAAAGTTTTTGTTGAAGAAAAAGACAAAATTGTAGCGGCCTTCAACCATGAGATTTACGCGTCGGATAAACTGACCTTCAAGTATGGTTTTAAATACAGGGATAAAGAGCGTAATGCAAAATTTTCAGATATTTTCTATAGCTGGAACAACGGAACAGCTCCCCTCCTTTCTGACTACGGGCAATACATTACTACGCAGCCTAACGGTCCAAAATATTTAAGTGAAATGAATGCCCATATTGGCAACAGTTTCGGTCCCGTTTTATCGACTACCGGAATGGACCAGTTCTGGTTCCAGAATCAGGGAAATTTAAAAATAAATCCCGCAGATTCCGAATCTTTGGAATACAATAAAGCATTGGGTAGAAACTTCGATGTATTTGAAAAACATGCCGACGCATATGGAATGGGAACATATAAACTGAATGATAAAATTACAATATTGGGAGGAATCAGGTTGTCTAATACCAATACGAAGGTAAAAGGTTATAACGTAATTGATGATAAACTGGTTCCGGTAGAAAATACTAAAAAATACCTGGCCGTTTTACCCATGCTACACATCAAGTATGCATTAAACGACAAAACAAATTTTCGTTTTGCAGCAACAAGAACTTTTTCAAGACCCAATTTCGGGGACCTGACACCTGGAGGAACTTATATTGAGGCCGACAATGAGTTTAAAGGAGGAAATCCTAATCTTAATCCGACGTATTCGTTAAACATTGATCTGATGGGAGAATACTATTTCTCCAATGTAGGTATTTTAAGCGGAGGGATCTTTTACAAATCCATCACAGACCCCATTTTCCAGGATTCTTTTGTAGGTTCATATAATGGAAATCCGGGAGTTCAGTTTACAGCACCCAATAATGGAAAAACAGCGTCATTGGGAGGTCTTGAGCTTGGCCTGAACAGAAGATTCGACTTCCTTCCGGGATTCCTGCAATATTTCGGAACACAGCTAAACGCTACTTTCATGACTTCAAAAATGGAGAAACCCAGTGGTAGAAAGGTTGCCCTTCCTTATCAGGCAAAAGAACTATACAACATACAGTTATTCTTCGAAAAAAAGGGATTCAATGCAAGACTGGCTTATAACTATAAAGGAAAATACGCCGTGGAATACGCTGAAGATGATATCAATGATACCTATTATGGAAAGTACAGCAGCTTAGATTTTGGAGGATCCTATCAGTTTACAAAATTTCTGACGCTGTATGCAGATGTAAATAACATCCTGAATAAGCCTTTGATCTATCATTTCGGTAAAAATGAAAATCGTCCTGAACAGGTGGAATATTATGGTGTAAGGTTCAATATGGGAATTAAACTTAACTTCTAGAAGGGTCAAAATGGAAGGCAACACCAATAAAAATAGAATGGTAACACTGAAGGCAGCATTTTCTGCTTTCGGTGTTTACTTCTGCATGTACGGATTCCGAAAGCCTTTTACGGTAGCTTCCTTCGAAGGCCTTGCATACTTCGGAGTGGATTATAAGGTCCTGATAATCATTGCCCAGGTTATGGGATATTTTATTTCAAAATTCGTTGGAATCCGATTTATTTCTGAACTAAAACCCGCGAAAAGAATCTTCTACCTGTTAAGCTTTATTGCTATTGCAGAGCTTGCATTACTGGGTTTTGCAATCTGCCCGGCACCTTACAACATTATTTTTATGTTCATTAACGGTTTTCCGTTAGGATTGATCTGGGGAATTGTTTTCTCCTATATTGAAGGAAGAAAAACGACGGAGATCATAGGCTTGTTTTTATGCTCAAGCTTTGTCGTTTCGTCCGGGTTTACCAAATCTGTCGGAAAATTTATAATGGATACGTTTGCTGTTTCAGAATTCTGGATGCCTTTTACAGCAGGATTGGTTTTTATTATTCCTTTGGTCATTTTCGGCATCATGTTAAATAAAATTCCCAAGCCATCAGCAGAGGACATTTTATTAAAGAATAAAAGACAACCATTAGACAAGCCTGCAAGAAGGGCATTAATCCGCCGTTTCTTCATTCCTATGATGTGCATTACAGTTGTGTATATCAGTTTAACCATTCTCCGGGATTTCAGAGACAATTTCAACCGTGAGATCTGGGATGCACTTAGCTTTACAACAGACAGCTCTGTTTTTACCCTGACGGAAATTCCGATCGCCATTGTAGTGCTTTTAATTTTAAGCCTTATGGTAAGGGTAAAAAACAATAAAAAAGCTTTTGCCTATTATCATTACATTCTTTTTGCGGGAATACTAACGGTAGGATTTTCAACGTATTGCTTTCAGCATCATATGATGTCTCCGTTTCTATGGATGATGGTCTCCGGAATGGGAATGTATCTTTGCTATATTCCATTCAACGGAATTTATTTTGACAGGATGATTGCGGCCTTTGAAATCAAAGGAAATGTAGGGTTTCTGATTTATTTTGTAGATTCATTTGGTTATCTGGGCAGCGTTCTGATCTTACTTTATAAGAATTTCGGATCTTCCAAAACAACATGGCTGAATTTTTATATTCACCTTAACTATTTCATCGTAATTACGGTTTTGATTTCTTCAGTGATTGCTTTCCTAGCTTTCAAAAAAAAAATCCAAACCTAAACTAAATAAAAATCAATACATCCATTTCGATGCTTCGAAAATGGTTTAAAACAAAAGTAAAATGACAACAAAATTTGATCTTATTGTTGTGGGTGGTGGAATTCTGGGAACATTCCACGCTTATCATGCACTAAAAAGAAACCTTAAAGTAGCTTTGGTAGAGAAAAATGCACAGCCTCAGGGAGCTACGGTAAGAAATTTTGGGCAGGTGGTTCCATCGGGAATGGATCTTAAATGGCAAAATTTCGGAAGAGAGAGTCTGGCCATATACAATGAGCTGCAATCCCAAACAGATCTAACAATACGAAAAAACGGTTCTGTTTACCTTGCTTCCAATGAAGAAGAACTTAAGCTTATCAATGAACTTTATGACATCAACCGGAAAAATGGTTACGAGTCTGTTCTTCTCTCAAAAAACGATTGTATGAAGAAATTTGATGGACTTCGTTCAGATTATTGTAAAGGCGGATTATTCTTTCCGGAGGAACTTTCTATAGATTCGGGGGAAATGATCGTCAAACTTCATAAACTTTTACAGGAAAAACTGGATTTAAAGATCTATAATAATACGACCGTAATTGAAACGTATGAAGATAATAATCAATGTGTTGCCCAGACATCAGACGGACAGCAGTTACAGGCTGCAAAAATAATCATCTGCGGAGGTCATGAGTTTAAAACCTTATACCCTAACGTATTCAATGAAAGCGATTTAGTGGTCACGAAACTACAGATGCTACAAACCAAAGCTCAGGGTATTTATTCCTTACAGGGAAATATCCTTACCGGGTTATCCATCAGAAGATACGAGTCATTCCAGGAATGTCCTTCCTTTCAGGAAATCAAGGCGTTAGAAACCCCTGATTCTTTCGAAAAGAGATATGGGGTCCATATTCTATTTAAACAGGCTCTTGATGGATCTATCATTTTAGGCGATTCTCATGAATATGCAAGTGCAAAAGATTCGGATGCCCTGGGATATGACCTGAATATGGAAATCGATGAGTTTATGATCAGCGAGGCCAAAAAGATCATTGATCTTCCAACCTATGAAATTCAGAGAAGATGGTTTGGGATCTATTCTCAATGTAAAACAAAAGATATTTTCGAACATAATCCATCTCCCAACATTCATATCATTACAGGTATCGGTGGCAAGGGTATGACCGCAAGCGGTGGATTCTCAAAATTTAACATAGATAAAATATACGCATAAAACAATGAAGAACATAGAATTATTGGTTCTGGATATGGCCGGAACAACAATTAATGAAGACAATGTAGTTTATAAAACTTTAATGCATGCAGTAAATGATTACGGTTATAATGTTACTCTGGAAAAGGTATTATCGAGCTGCGCAGGAAAGGAAAAATTAGAAGCCATCAGTGGTTTGCTTAATGAAATAGGAGGCGACGCAAATGATTCCCTTCCCATTTTTGAAAATTTCTCTGATCAGCTAAAAGTAGCGTATCAGAACCTTGATGTAAAGCCAATCGAAGGGATTGAAAATTTTCTGCTAAAAATGAGGTCGAAAGACAAAAAAATTATTCTTAATACCGGATATACCTATGAAATTGCGCAGCAGCTTCTGGATAAGCTGGGATGGAAGGAGAATGTATATTATGATGCGCTTATTACGGCTAATGATGTATCCGAAAGCCGCCCAAGTCCTGAAATGATTCATCTGGCCATGCAAAAATTCAACATCCTTGATCCTCAAAAAGTGCTGAAAGCAGGAGATTCGGTGGTTGATATTGAAGAAGGAAAAAATGCAGGGTGTGGATTAACGATTGCCGTTCTTTCTGGGGCTCAAAAAAGATCCGAACTTGAAAAATCCAATCCTGATTATATATTCAATACCCTATCTGAGGCTGAAGAAGTTATCTAGCATATTCTTTCATCTTACTACTGATCATCCAGCCTCAGTTTCTTATCGTTTTTTTATCCTTTAATTAACTTTAAGTTCACACATGTTTACAAATAGTAAATTAATTTTACAAATAATAAAATATTAATTACTATTTGTAAACATTTTCATTTCAAAAAACAAAAATTTCTATGAAAACAAAACTATTTTCAATGGCAGTTATGGTGAGCTGCTTTTTAAGTGCTCAGACAAAAAAGGTTCTTTTTATCGGAATCGATGGTTGCCGGGCAGATGTTATGATGTCTTCCGATACACCTAATATTAAGTCGTTAATTACAAAATCGGTGTATTCCCTTGACGGCCTTTGTGCTGCGACAACCTGGAGTGGAAATGGATGGAGCACCATGCTAACTGGGGTATGGCATACAAAACACAATGTTCAGGATAATAATTTTACAAACCCGAATTATGTAAATTATTGCGATTTCCTTACCCGTGCAGAGGCCTATAATTCAAATTTAAGAACAATCTCCCTCGTACATTGGTCGCCTATTAACGATATTATTATTAAAAATGCAGATGTAAAGACCAATTTCAGCACAGATCTGGCGGTAAAAAATGCTGCTGTAGATGCATTGCAGAATGATAATCCAGATATTCTGTTTGTGGATTTTGATGACGTGGATCACGCAGGCCACTCTTATGGTTTTTCTTCGACCGTACCACAATACGTTTCCTCAATGCAAACAACAGACACTTATATCGGAGAAATTGTAAATGCGATGAAAAACAGGTCGACTTACAACAATGAAGATTGGCTGGTAGTCCTGACAACAGACCACGGGGCAGTAAATAATGGTCATGGAGGAGGAAATCTCTCTGAAAGGAATATCTTTACGATCTACTCTAATCCGAACCTTACTCCACAACAGATCAGTAAAACGGACATCGATTCGAATATCACTTTCAACCAACTTAACTTCCCTGCCGGTACTTATGCCAAGCCTACCAACCAGGTTCCTTTTAACTTTGGGGCTAATCAGGACTTTACGATTGAATTTTGGGTAAAGCCTAATGCCAGCTTCTCGAGTGATCCTGTAATGATCAGTAATAAAAACTGGAACAGCGGAAAAAACAAAGGATTTGTTATCTCAGGATATTCGGGACAAACCTATAAAGTAAATATTGGTGATGGTACGAACAGAATTGACCTGGTAGGAGGAAAAATGGAAACCAATAAGTGGAAACATATTGCAGTAAGTTTTGATAGGGATGGTCTTGTAACTCTCTATGAGGACGGTGTGCCTGTTACTTTTGCCAAAATGAATACAATCGGAAATATTGATTCGGGGCTTCCGTTAACGATCAATCAGGACGGAACCAATACTTATGGACAGAACCTGGCCGCTTCGTACAAAGACATCAGGATCTGGAAATCAGCCCTTCCTAATGATGTTTTAGTTAATTGGGCTACCCAAAATATCACTTCTGCCCATCCTTATTATGCTCAATTACTGGCTAATTGGAAATGCAATGAAACTTCCGGCAATACACTGACAGATTCAAGTTCAAACAGTAATAACAGTACGATTACAGGAAGTCCTACCCGTAGCCTCAATACAACAACTAACTTTAAAATCTATAATTATTTATCTACTACAAGAGAAACAGATCATCTTCCAACTGTACTGAACTGGCTATGTGTTCCTGTAGAAAGCTCCTGGGGAATTGATGGTACCAACAGATTATCCAGCTGCCAGAGCAATACTTTATCTGCAAAAAACACGGAAAGATCAGCAGAAGATTTTAAGATATATCCCAACCCGGCAAATCAGAATATCAATATAAAATTCAAATCTGATGAGAAAGAAATGACATTTACAATCATCGATACCCGAGGGTCCGTGGTTTTGTCTAAAACATCGAAATCATCGGATGGACAATATGACGAGACATTTGATATTCATAAGGCTCCAACAGGTGTTTATTTTATAAAAGTTACAGGAGTCCAGAAATCCCTAACGAAAAGCTTTATTAAGAAATAAGAAAGAATTTCAATATCATTAGTAGATTTAAATTGGATATTAGAACTAGGATTACTCCAGGTTCTAATATCTTTTTTTTTTATTTACTCCCTAAGCTTTAGCTCCATCTGTGTATCGCAACGGTTATACGCCGAATGAGTAACCGGAATATGCTCAAATCCAAGCTTTTCATATAATTTAATCGCTGGCACCAAAATAGAATTGGTCTCCAGAAATATTTTCTCCGCGTGTAGTGATTTTGCTTTCTCCACCAAAGCCTTTCCTAAAAGATATCCTATCTTTTTACCCTGGGCCTTGGGGCTTACTGCCATTTTCGAAAGTTCATAGATTTCAAGTCCTGCCTTCACTAAAGCACAGGTTCCTACCACTTCATTATCCAATAGGGCAAATACAATGTGACCTCCTTTATTGATAATATATTCCTCAGGATTATCAAGCAATTTGTAATCCCCGCTTTCCATCACGAAGAATGTTTTGATCCACTCTTCATTCAATGCTTTAAAAGCTTCTTTGTATTGAGGGTGATACGCCTCAATCTTTACTTCATTATTCTGGTCATTCATATTCTTTATAGTATTAAATATTATTCTTTATCATATTTCCGAGTTTTTCAATATCACTTTCCACCCTATCGGTCCATTCGAGGGCATAATTCAGTCGCATACAGTTCCGGTACTGATCATATTGTGAAAACATCCTTCCCGGAGCAAAATTGATTTTATGACTAAAAGCTTCGTCAAAAAGATCCTCGGTACATATCCTTTTATCGAGCTCCAGCCAAAGCATAAACCCGCCTTTAGGTTCCGAGATTTTGGTATTATCCGGAAAATAGGAGGTAACCGCTCTCTGAATCTGCAAATAATTGGAATAGACTTTATTTCTGAACATTCTTAAATGATGATCATACCTTCCATATTCAAGAAAATCAGCAATCACATCAGAGTATAATGACGGACTGCATACCGTCTGAACCAGCTTCTGGCGGATGATCCTGTCTTTAAACTGTCCCGGGGCGACCCAACCTACCCGGTATCCGGGAGCCATAGTCTTGGATACAGAGCCTACCCACATCACCAGCCCTGCTTCATCATAAAATTTACAGGGCTTGGGGCGTTCTGCTCCAAAGTATAAATTCCCATAAATGTCATCTTCAATCAGCGGGACATTGTAATGAGTAATTAATCTTACCAATTCCTTTTTATGCTCATTGGGCATCTGAAAGCCCATCGGATTATTAAAATTAGTCACAAAACAACATGCCGATAATTTCGGCAATACCTTTTTCAGGGCATCAAGATCTACTCCATATACCGGATGGGTAGGAATTTCTACGGCTTTCAACCCTAATAGCTGAATAGCCTGTAAGATCCCAAAATAGGCCGGACTTTCAATCGCGACAGAATCACCGGGCTGTGTAACTGCCATTAAACTGTTATAGATGGCATTCATTGCTCCGGACGTAATAACCAGGTCGTCTTCTGTAATTTTTCCTTCCATCACTAAAGACCATTTGGCAATCTCCCGGCGAAGATTATGATTCCCTTGTACCGGCTCATAATTCGTTCCAAAATCATTTTTACTTTTGATTACATTAATGATGGATTTCTTCATCTTAGCCAAAGGCAGAAAATTCTTGCCGGGTATAGCTAAAGCAAATTGGGTAATTCCTGAATCTGAAATCGTTCCGAATACTTTATCTATAAGATCTTCTTTGGTTCCCTCTATTTTGGAATCCTTCATTTTGGTTACAGATGGAAGATCCAGTTTCCTCTGGGAAGTGTGGCTTACATAATATCCAAACTTGGGTCGGGACTCAATCAAAGACCGGCTTTCCAATTCCATATAAGCCAGTTTGATCGTATTCAGGCTTACATTGTATAACTTCTGGGCACTTCTTAGGGAAGGCAGTTTATCTCCAAACTGTAAGGTTTCAGTCTGGATCTGCTCCATCATTATTTTTGCTATTTTGAGATATAAGACTTCTTTGCCCATAATATCATTGTTTTACATAAAGCAAGCAAAAAGCTATTCATCCTTAAATATTGATCCAGTTTATGATCCTGCTGATGGTGCTTTTCAATTGCCCGGGGTCATTATAATTATCTGAAGGAGCTTTTTTAAAACAATCTTCAGCATACTTTTTGAAAGCCTCTTTTTCTTTTGCATCCATATTCCCGGCTTCAAAAATCACAAAATCTACTGTATCCTGATCATTGATGATAAGACTTGCAAAAGCTATAATTTCATCTGTTTTTTTGGCCATTACAAACGGGAGTCCAAAGTCTTCATTCACTTGCTTCAGATTTCTCTCTTTAACAAAAATCTGTTTCAAGTGCACCAGATCAGAAATATAAACCTCATCAAACTGAAGTTTGCCTGTAGGCAGAAAGCATGTTTCCATAGTGTTTACATTAGATATGTAAAGTTAAAACACAATGCTAAAAGGATACAGATACAGAACTTACTATTATTGTGGGTACAGCAAATTTATTAAAAAGAATTGGTTTGTATTATCGGAGCGTTATTCTACCGGTATGGTATCGAAAACCCTTCAGCTAAAATCCGGAAAATACTTTTGCAGAGATTTGAAAGGTTCAAATAAATTTTCAAATCGAAAAGGTAGATTCTATGCTTTCTTTATTTTAAAGACTTTTTATCCTTTTATTAATTTTTTATCTAAAAAAACATCAATTGTCCATAACCTGAAATCCCTATGAATAAAGGACTTTACAAACATTACAAAGAAATTTTCAATTGTATACATATTAAATTTTATAAACACAATTAACTTTTCAGTAAATAATCAATCAAATGATTGTTTTGTGCTAATTTTATACATACGGTTTTTTTTTAAGGAATGTTTAATACGAAATCGGGATCATCATGATCCCCGCTGAGCTATGAAAATACCCAAACAACTCAATGTGATCAGGAGGAAGGTAATGCGTGGTCTTACCAAAAATATGGGCCAGTCGAATTCTACCGTTAAACCCGGCAAAGAAGTCATCATAAAAAAAAATATTGATTTCGCGCCCCAACCATAGATTAGGGAATTTATTATTGCTGTCCCCTATCGTTCAGGAGGTTAACGATACTTTTCCGGATGCCAGGATTGATTTATTTGTAAAGGGAAGTATATCACCTATTATTTTTAAAAATTATAAAAATATTGACCAGATCATTCAGCTTCCGAAGAAACCTTTCAGCAATCTTCTGAAATACATTCGGAGCTGGAGTTTGCTTCGCTGGAAAAAGTATGATTTAGTGATCAATACCAGCCATAGCTCGTCATCGGGAAAAATATCCACCCAACTGGCCAATGGCGATTATAAGTTCTTTAATGAATGGAATGATGAACTTCATTCAGAATATCCGGATTATCCGCATGCGGCAAAAAATCCTATTTATAATTTGCGAAAATTTCTTACCCACCTGGGATTTGAAAAAAATACGGGAAAGGTTCCTTTTTTAAATATAAAGCTGAGTCCGGAAGAAATAGAAACGGGTAAAAGGAAATTAGAAGGAATTACTAAAAACGATCAAAAAACCATTTGTCTCTTTACCAATGCCACAGGCGATAAATGCTATTCCAATACCTGGTGGGCATCATTCTATGAAAGCCTGAAAATGACATTTCCAGATTATAATATTGTTGAACTTTTACCGGTAGAAAATATTTCCAGATTAGATTTCAAAATTCCCAGTTTTTACAGTACCGACATCCGGGAAATGGGTGCCTTTATAGCCAATACCAGTGTTTTTATTGCCGCAGATAACGGTGTAATGCACTTAGCCAGTGCCGTAGGAACACCGACAATAGGATTGTTTATGGTAACGGATGAAAATGCATATAAACCCTATAACGATAAAAGCTTCTCCATTAATACAAATAATGTTAAGGAATCCGAAATACCGGATTTAATAAAAACGGTCCTTCAATAACCGTTGACTAATATTGAAAACACACAAACACACACCACAATTATACCACTCATATGAATCTTGTTCTTGCACCAGATTATGCTCATTACCAAGATGAAATAATCCGTATTATCAAAAATTTCCATAGTGAGGGGACTTTAATCGGTCCCGGAAGCAGAAATATTGTAAAGTCATTTTCCATCAATGGAAAAAAATTCAATTTTAAATCATTTAAGCAGCATAATTTTATCAACCGGCATGTCTACAAATACTACCGGAAATCCAAGGCACGGCGGTCTTTCGAATATGCCCATATGCTGATCGATAAAAACCTTCACACCCCACAGCCGATTGCTTATGTAGAGTTTCACGACTGGCTGGGTCTTACCAACAGTTATTATATCAGTGAACAACTGGAAAACATATATACTCTGGAAGATGTGATGTACGCACGAAGCCCCTTTGAAAACCTGAAAGAAGTCATTAAAGAGTACACCCAGCTCATCTATTATTTACACGAACAGGGAATTGAGTTTATTGATAATTCTCCGGGGAATTTTCTTATAAAAAAAATCAACGGCGCTTATCGTTTTTTTTATGGTGGACCTTAACAGAATGAATTTCCACACTGAATTTGAAATGCCCAAAAGGATCAAAAACTTCTCACGGATAACCAATGATCCGAAGATTCTTAAACTGATCAGTTCAGAGTATTCTAGGCTGGCAGGAATTTCTTCGGAATACTTCCTTACACAGATTGTTAAAGCCGCCAATACTTTACAAACCAAACGAAGAATAAAAAAGGTTTTGAAGTTTTATAAATATTTCCTTAAAGTACTTCCCATTCCTAAAAACTTAATTCTTATCTCATTAATCAGTTTTTTAGAATCTGATTTACCTTTTCTTGTTTTTGGCTGAAGGTCAAAAATTACAGTAGAAGGAAGGTGTTGATTTATAGTCGGAAGAAATTATCAGCCCCAAAGTAATTATCTAAGATAATTGAAATATAAAGTCCTGCTTTTTAAGTAGGATTTTTTGTTGGCACATGTATTAATACTGGTTTTAATCTTTGAGCTCTGTTATTATTGATCCTTTTTTAATTATTAATATCAATTTTTTGATAAGCGATCCATCGTTTTAAATTCCCAACCATCCTTTTTAATGATCTTCATTCAAGAAAATATTTGTCCAATATTCAAATCTATCGCACTGAACACTTATGTAGTAGGTCATAATTGCTAAACATGCGTAGGGCAAAAACTTTTTTTCTTCGTTACTAATTTTAGTTACAGTTTCATACCCTTTAATGAAACTATCGGTTTTTACCTGATATTCTTCTTCGTTCAAATGAGTTGTAAACAACTGAAATAGAAAATAGGAAATATCAAAGCATAAATAACCGTTGCCACAAAAATCAAAGTCAAAAAATGTTATTTCTTTTTCATTATCAATATGTAAATTATCAAACCAAACGTCGAGATGAACAGCTCCATATCTCATTTTACGTTTGTCCGTACTATCCATTTTTTGCGTTAAAAAAGCAGAAAGTGTTTTTAAAAATTCATTTTCGCTAACATTTTTACTATAAAATTCTTTAGTTCTTATAATAGGATTCTTAAGCAAATTTTGAGCATTGTAGGTTATTCTCTTCAGTTCAATATTTTCTGTGGATTGGTGAACTTTTGCTAATGCCTGTCCAATCAGAAAACTTGTTTGGTGGGAGAATTTTGCTGTTTTTATGCCTTTAGCATATGAAAATAAAACACCAAATCGTGTTCCTTCCGATGCTTCAATTTCCTGAATGAAATTGTTCGATTGATCAGCTATGGGAAAAGCAACTTGTCGCCCTGCTTCTTTTAGATGAATTAAAAGTTTTAGCTCTTCTTCAATTTCTAATTGAGATCGCCAGTTATGTGTATAAACTCTAAAAACATATTTATTTTCGTCATCATGAACAATGTATAAATGATTCATGGCAAGCCGGAATACTTTGCATTCAGTTTTCTCGGTTAATTTATAATTTCTTTGAATAAACTTACCAAGTTCATTTGGTGAAAGCGTGCTATTTATGGTAGGAAATTTCTCTGTCATTAGTTTTTCGTTCGTAGTTGAGTTATAATGTGTATGCAATTTTGCTCGTAATTTTCAGCCTTATATTTACTAAATTATTTTTACTAAAATTGGGGAATATCTTACATCTTTTGTAAAATATATCCTAAAAAAGCTCCCAGCATAACAATCCATGCACTGTTTATTTTTTTGAAAGTAAACATCAAAATAATGCATAATACAGCAATAATTATTGTTTTCCAATCTGCGATACTATCTTTTGCCATTTCATAACATATATTTATAATAATAGCTATTGACGCAATATTGACTGCATCTAAGAAAGATGAGAATATTTTTGATCCCCTCATCATCTTTACGATTGGGTTAAGTAATGCTACAAAAATAAATGAAGGAAAAAAGATACCCAACGTAGCAACCAAAGCTCCTGACCAGTTATTTATTTGATAACCAATAAAAGTAACCGATGAAAAGACGGGTCCTGGTGTAAATTGTCCAACAGCTATAGCATCTAATAGTTCTTGTCTTGTTAATAAACCTCTTCCCACCAATTCTGTATCAAGAAAAGCAAACAGGACATATCCGCTTCCGTAAAGAATAGCTCCTACTTTAAGGAAAATTAGAAATAATTTAATATTACTTTGTGACAGAGAGCTAAAATCTGGAATCTGTAGTAAAGTTATTGGAATAAGTGAGTTGGTCGTATTTTTCTGTCTTATCATTGCAAATAGCATTGCGATTATACCTGCTCCGAATAATAAAAAGAGTTCATTAATTCCTAAGAAAGAAAGCATCAGCACGCTAATACCAATAATCCATAGTGGGATGGTTTTTAAAGATTTTTTTGCGAGGGGAAAAACAGCCGATAATATTACAGATATGATAGCAGGTTTTATTCCATATATAAAGGGCTGAACTTGTGGAAGCTGCCCATATTCTTTATATAACCATGCAAAACATAAAGTAATGATAACAGCAGGACATATAAAACATAATCCAGCTACAATCAGTCCTTTCCAACCGGCCCTTTCCTGCCCGATATGAATTGCCATTTCTGTACTATTGGGACCTGGGATAAGGTTAGTTGCTCCGATCAGATCAAGAAAATGCTCCTCAGACATCCATTTCCGTTTTGTTACTACTTCCTGCTGCATCATGGCAATATGAGCGGCAGGACCTCCAAATGCTGTAACTCCCAGTTTCAGGAAAACACCGGCAACTTCTTTCAGATTATTGTCTTTTCCCACAATTTTTTATGTATTTGTCTATCAAAAAAACTATACTCCCATAATAGATTCACTCTTGTTTGGAGTGATCCAATTTAAGCTTCACACTGAGATATGAAATTACTTATTTCTTTTCTCTTTCTAAATTTTAATTATAAAATATGTATAACCTCAGGTATAATAAATAAGAAGTAGCAATGAGGTATGTTCTAAAAATAAAAACCCCTCCGCAACAAAGTTACGGAGGGTTGTACCCCAGACGGGACTTGAACCCGTACGTCCTTGCGGACACAGGATTTTAAGTCCTGCGTGTCTACCAGTTCCACCACCAGGGCGTGGGATGGAGCGAAAAACGGGATTCGAACCCGCGACCCCAACCTTGGCAAGGTTGTGCTCTACCAGCTGAGCTATTTTCGCAAACGTTGTGCGGATGAAGGGACTCGAACCCCCACGCCTCACGGCACCAGATCCTAAGTCTGGCGTGGCTACCAATTACACCACATCCGCTGGTTCTGCTGATCTGTAACTACAGATATCCTCAGCATTATTCTTACAAATATAATAAATACAACTTAAAAAAAAACAAAAAAAAATCCTCCGCAACAAAGTTACAGAGGATTAGTACCCCAGGCGGGACTTGAACCCGCACGCCAAAAGAGGCACAGGATTTTAAGTCCTGCGTGTCTACCAGTTCCACCACCAGGGCATGGAGTGGAGCGAAAAACGGGATTCGAACCCGCGACCCCAACCTTGGCAAGGTTGTGCTCTACCAGCTGAGCTATTTTCGCAAACGTTGTGCGGATGAAGGGACTCGAACCCCCACGCCTCACGGCACCAGATCCTAAGTCTGGCGTGGCTACCAATTACACCACATCCGCATTGTTTGGTTAAGTTGTATTTTAAAAGAACTTCTTTCGTTTTTGTGAGTGCAAATATAGGGCAATTTTCTACAATCACAAGGCTTTTTTTCAAAAAAAATTAAAATTTCTGCATTTTTTTTTTCCTGACCCCTTTTATTACATTTCATTTTCTTACTTTTACATCGTTAATATATACGATATGGAATTACAAGGAACGGTAAAGAAACTTTTTGATGCTCAGACATTTGCAAGCGGATTTCAAAAGAGAGAAATGGTTATTTTAACTCAGGAGCAGTATCCACAGCCGATAAACATAGAATTTTTGTCTGACAAGATCAGTTTATTAGACAACCTTAAAGAAGGAGAAAATGTAAAGGTGGGAATCAACATCAGAGGAAGAGAATGGACATCTCCTCAGGGTGAAACCAAATACTTCAACTCTATCACAGGATGGAGAGTAGAAAAAGTTTTTGATAACGGATCAGAACCTACTCAGGCAGCTCCTTCACAATCCGGATCTCCGGTTTCAAATGAAAATCCATTTGCGGGAGACGAAGATGATGATTTACCTTTTTAATTAGATACAACGATT
Organism: Chryseobacterium proteolyticum; assembly: GCF_046591535.1. Taxonomy (NCBI): domain Bacteria; kingdom Pseudomonadati; phylum Bacteroidota; class Flavobacteriia; order Flavobacteriales; family Weeksellaceae; genus Chryseobacterium; species Chryseobacterium proteolyticum. The sequence continues at coordinate 267,766 of NZ_JBJLWK010000003.1, forward strand.
AAAAATATAGATCCTGCTTTTTAAGTGGGATTTTTTTTTCCTCAACATGGTTCGATTAGACGAAAACGAGATTTCATTTCCTGATCCGGAACTTTATGACGGGCACGAAGGGGTTATAGCTTTCGGAGGGGATTTATCGGTAGAAAGAATTTGGTTTGCCTATCAGCTGGGCATTTTTCCCTGGTTCAATCCGGGGGAGGAAATTCTTTGGTGGAGTCCTGATCCCCGTTTTGTTTTGTTCCCTGATGAACTAAAGGTTTCGAAATCGATGCGTAAGATACTCAATCGCGAAGTTTTCACCTTTACTGAGAATAAAGACTTCCGGGGAGTCATCAGAAACTGCCAGCAGATAAACCGAGTCGACCAGGCCGGAACCTGGCTTTCCGATGAACTTATGGAATCATTTATCACACTTCATGACTATGGGTTGGCAAGAAGCATAGAAGTTTGGAAAGAGGGTGAACTGGTAGGTGGCTTTTACGGCCTCCAGATCGGTAACGTCTTTTGTGGTGAAAGTATGTTTGCCAAAGTAAGCAATGCTTCCAAAGCAGGTTTTATCCATTTTGTGGAAACTTATAAAGACCAGCTTGATCTTATTGACTGTCAGTCCCATACAGAACATCTGGAAAGCCTCGGCGCAAGGATGATCCCCAAAAAACAATTCTTACACTACTTACACAAAAATAATGAAAGCACACAATGAAAAATGGATTCTCTTACTGCTGCTCAGTCTCATTTGGGGATCTTCTTTTATCTTAATTAAAAAATCTTTAGAACATTTTAATCCTTTTCAGGTAGGTGCATTAAGGGTCCTTATAGCAGGGATCATATTATTACCTATCGCAATTTCGAAGTATAAACTATTTCCTAAAAAACACATCAAGTGGCTTATTTTGGCAGCGATCACGGGGAATTTTATCCCGATGTTCCTCTTTCCTATTGCAGAAACAGAAGTAAGCAGCAGTATTGCAGGGATTATCAATTCTATGATGCCCATTTGCGTGATTATCGTAGGCGCACTGGTATGGAAATTTGAAACCACAAAACATCAGATTATAGGAGTTTGTATTAGTTTTGCGGGAGTATGCATCCTCGCTTTCGGAGGAGGAGACGGAGCGAAATTTAAAATGATTCCGATTGCTTTGTTATTGCTGGCTACATTATGCTATGCGATAAGTACGACCACTGTAAAATCGAAGCTTATGGAATTGTCTTCTGTTATTTTATCCTCATTTATATTCTCTTTTATACTCTTTTTTCCTTCGATCATTGCTTTAGCATTAACAGGATTTTTCTCGGAGTTTAGTTTTTCAAAAGACAATATGACGGGATTGCTTTTTGTAAGCTTATTGTCGATTTTTGGAACAGGACTGGCCATGACCATGAATTACAGGCTCCTGAAAGTATCGTCTCCGCTCTTTGCATCAACCGTTACTTTACTGATGCCTATTGTTGCCATTATCTGGGGCATTCTGGATGGCGAAAAATTAACTTTCCTCCAGTTTGTAGGCGCAGCGATCATTATAGGAGGTTTGATCTTTTTAAGGACAAAACCTGCCGTAAAAAAATAAATCCTGCATTACTGCAGGATTTTTTATTTAAGAACCATTATTGATTCGTTAATTCTTTTTCTTCACTTTGGCTTTAGCCTTTTTTACCCCATCTTTAATGAAAGGATATTTCTTCTGCATATCCTGAACAAGAGTCGGGTCCAGATCTAATGCCTTCTGAAGGGTTTCAATTCCTTTTTCCTGATCTCTAAGGTTGAAATAGCAGTTGCTTAGCTGATAATACAATTCTGCCCTGTTATGATTTTCTATAGCTTTGTATAAAATCGTAACGGCTTCTTCGTATTCACCCAAAAGCATTAATACTTCTGAGTAGGCATACCAGTTGTAAAACCTTGACGGTTCTGAAGCTACAAGCTTTTTCAAACAGGAAAGGCTTTCTTCAAATTTTCCAGCATCAATAAATAAAAATGCAAGCCTTTTTTGATAATCAAGGTTGCTGTCATTCAGATGAGTTGCCTCTTTTGCAAAATGAAGCGCTTCAGCCATTCCCCCCCATTTCCTCATACAAATAAGACTGCTCCATCATAGACAGATAGAACTGAGGATCTTCCCTCAATGATTTCTGAAAAGAGTTCAATGCGATGATCGGCTGCTTCATTGCTTTATAGCATAATCCGATTTTATAGTAAGTAAACGCTTTGGTATATTCCAACTCCAGCATTTCCTCATATACTTCAATGGCTTTTTTATATTGCCCTAATGCTTCGTAACAAGCTGCTTTATTCGCATATACTCCTACAGAAGATGAATTGATCGCTAAAAGATAATCAAACCCTTTAATCGCTTCTTCATAATTCTTTCTGTTGAAATAGAACTGTCCGTATTCATACCATGCGGTTTCAGAATAAGAAAATTCATCTAAATATTCATTCAAAAAGGCAATAGCCTCCTCGCTCTTTTTTAAATCATTAAAGCAGATCATACAGTTTTCCAACGCATATTCATCCGTTGGGTCTTCTTTCAATGCTTTTCTGTAATGTTTAAGAGCGTTGAAAGGATCTCCTAAGTTCACATATTCATCCGCAATAAAGTTGTGAAGAAAGTTTTCTTCTTCCTTCAGTTCTAATGCTTTTTTACAAATTTCAATGGATTTTCTAGGATTTCCCAAATTCGAATAATACTTGGCGTAGCAAACTAAAAAGTCCGTGTGCTCCATAGATGAAGCCTTTAACTCGTCTATTAGCTCTTTTGCCGTATTATAATCTTCCCACTCCAAAAGAACTTCAAGCTTTTTGATCTTGATGTCCAATGAATTAGGATGAAGCTTTAGGCCATAGTTAACAGCATTATCCGCATAGTTAAAATCGCCCAGCTCCAGATAATAAACAATAATGTCTTCCAGTTCTTCTGTATCGAAGTAGAATTCATCATTATTTTCAATCATTTCTTCGAACTTTTTTACCAGTTCATTTCCAAAATATTCTTCCAATATACTGTTTCCTCCGTCAGCCAACGCCCGAATTTACTTGCGAACCTCGGCAAACTTATTTAATTAATATACTACTTCTGAGATTGTTAATTCAAAATTACTGCAAATTTGCGACTTTTTTTTTGAATTATGTTTTCGTAATTTTCTATCCTAAAGATAGTAAAAAGAAGAATATAATGAAAGAAATGTGGATAAAAAGAGGGATTCACATTAAATTAACACTACTAACCTTTTTCTGTTAGGAATTTCATTTTGCCATACCGATTCAATATCTTCTAAATCAATAACTTCAGTTTCCATTTTTATTTTTCCTTCTGCTGCAGCCTGGAACATTTGAGGGATAATTTCCGTAAGCAACAACTTAAACTCTTCAGGAGTCCAACTTCCCAATCCGGAACCGGAAATCTGAAGATCAGTTCCTCTGAGTATCTGTGACGACAGCTGAATAGTGTCTCCGCTCATTCCTCCAACGGACACCAATCTTGTTTTGTGGGAAAAATTTCCATCTCCTTTTATGGAGGACAGAAGAAGCTCAATAGAATGACCCCAGATGTAATCCAGTACTACATCAATAGGAGTCTGGCTATGAATTTCCTTTATTTTCTGCGTAAACTCCCCATCATTCATTTTCAAGGAAATAACCTCATCGGCACCCAACTCCCGAAGCGCCTGCAATGCTTCTTCATTTCTACCCGTGGCAATTACTTTTTTAGCTCCGTATAATTTTGCGATCTGTACAGCAATCATTCCGGTTACCCCTGTTGCTCCATTAATCAGGACCGTTTCTCCTGTTTTTAATTGTGTTTTAAACCTTAATCCCATTGCTGAGCCCATAATCGCATTAGGTAATGCTGATGCTGTAGCGAAATCCAATCCATCAGGAATGGGAACAGTCATATGTTTATCAGCTATTGCTTTTTCTGCAACCGTTCCTCTTTTACTGAAAAAATATACTCTTTCTCCGTTTTCCAATATTCCGGCTCCGTCACTTCCTATAATTTTAGGCTGATGTTCCTCATTTTCCGTAGAATAGTGTTTTCCGCTTGCTCTGGCCCTATCCAAATGTTTGATGGATGCTGCTTTTACATAGACGAGTTGCTCATTGTCCTTCGTAACTTGAGGATCCTGAAAATCTGCATATTGAGGAGTTGCTCCTTTTTCAAATACTACTGCTGCTTTCATTCTTTTTAATTTTTATACAAAATTATGATGAAGGAAACCCCTGCTGCAATAACATTTGTTATCAGTTTACTTCGCTAGCCTCCTTTGAGGATTTTGGCCTTTATTCTGCTCAGGTGGACGGTCGTAATTCCGAGGTAAGAAGCGATATAATGCTGGGGAACTCTTTTAATAATTTCAGGTTTCTCCTTTGCAAGATCAAGGTAACGTTGCTGAGGACTGTCTTTTATAAATGAAAAGAAATGCTTCATATAATCAAATGTTCTCTCAAAGACTGAATCCATAAAGCGATCCCTCAGCTCAGGATCATTATATATTTCTGCTAAAATCCGGTCAACGGTGGGCTTATCTATTTTCCATAAAATGCAAGGTTCTATGGTCTCAAAGGAAACCATGCTCGGCAGACCTTTTCTGAAGCTTTCCAAAGAAGAAAACATGGTATTCTCCGTAAAAAACTGAAAAGTAACATCCTTTCCGTCATTGTTATACCAGGCTCTTGCCAATCCCTTTTCAATATAATAGGCATGCAAGGACACCTCATTCTCTTTTAAAAGAATGGTCTTTGCCGGTACTTCAATGCGTTTGAATTCCCTGATAAATCGGACACATTTTGTTTTCGGAAACGGAAACTTTGCTTTTAGATGCTCAAACATATTTAAATATAAAAAAAGAACGGAACATAAAGTTCCGTTCTTTCATCTTTTTAAATCAGGCTATTTATTTTCGCTATAATCTGGTCTGCCAGCTGATCTGCCTCTTCCTGGGATTTGGCCTCAGTATAGACTCTGATAATAGGTTCCGTATTCGATTTACGAAGGTGAACCCAGTTGTTTTCAAAATCTATTTTCACTCCATCTATGGTAGAAACTTCTTCGTTCTGATATTCTTTTTCCATTTTGGCTAAAATATCATCTACGTTGATTTCAGGGGTAAGTTCAATTTTCTTTTTCCCCATAAAATAGCTTGGATATCCTGCTCTCAGCTCTGAAACGGTTTTGTTTTCTTTTGCCAGATAAGTAAGGAAAAGGGCAACGCCTACCAAAGAGTCTCTTCCGTAGTGAAGATCAGGATAAATAATTCCTCCGTTTCCTTCTCCTCCGATAACCGCATTTTTCTCTTTCATCAGGGTAACAACATTTACCTCTCCTACCGCACTTGCGAAATATTCAGAATTATGATTCCGGGCGATATCCCTCAATGCACGGCTCGAAGAAAGATTGGATATGGCAACTCCGTTTTTATGTTTTAATAAATAATCCGCCACTGCAACCAATGTATACTCTTCTCCAAACATCTCTCCCTTTTCATCGATCAGAGCCAGCCTGTCAACATCAGGATCCACTACCACTCCGAAATCTGCTTTTTCTTTTTTTACCAGTTCGCAGATGTCTCCCAAATGTTCTTTCAGAGGCTCCGGGTTGTGCGGAAAATGTCCGTTAGGCTCACAATACAGTTTTATGGTTTCACATCCAAGTTTATCCAGCAACATCGGAATCGCTATTCCACCTGTAGAATTCACAGCGTCTAAAACAACTTTGAATTTTTTGGCTTTAATGGCTTCAACATCTACCATGGGAAGATCAAGGATCTGCTGGATATGAATATCAAAGGCATCGTTCCTTGTTTCATAATTCCCTAAATCGTCTACTTCCGCAAAGTTGAAATCTTCACTTTCAGCGATTGCCAGCATCTCTGCTCCGTTCTCACCACTGATGAATTCTCCTTTTTCATTCAACAATTTAAGGGCGTTCCATTGTTTTGGATTATGGGAAGCGGTAAGGATAATTCCTCCGTCCGCCTTCAGTTCCGGAACCATAATTTCCACGGTAGGTGTTGTGGAAAGTCCGAGATCAATAACATTGATCCCCAGTCCCTGTAATGTAGCTGTTACCAGAGAAGAAACCATTCCACCGGAAATCCTTGCATCCCTTCCTATAACAAGCGTTAAGTTTTTTTTGTTTTTATTGTTCTGAAGCCAGGTCCCGAAAGCGGAAGCAAACTTTACCACATCAAGTGGAGTTAAGTTATCATTTACTTTTCCCCCGATCGTTCCCCGGATTCCTGAAATACTTTTAATTAATGACATTGTAGGTCTTTTGTAAGTTTAAATTCTATTTATATTCTGCGTAAGGCTGAGCAAAATTAGAAATTATTTACATTATTTGTGTGACAAATTTATGAACAACCGCAATCTTTATCACAACCTCCTCCTTTAGAACTGAATTTTTTAGGTGCAAAATTCTTTCTGATCACTCTGAAAAGAGAGTAACAGGCGAATCCTACAATGAGTAGTACGATAATGTATTGAAAAATTAATGAAGAGTTCATTATTTTAGAATTTGATAAATAAACATAGACACAAAATATGCCAAACCAGTCATCATAACAACCTGAAAGCCTGTCCATTTAAGGCTTTTTGTTTCTCTGTAGACTACTGCAAGTGTGGAAACACACTGCATTGCAAATGCATAAAATAAAAGGATAGATATTCCTGTTGCAAAATTAAACACTTTTTCACCGTTTGGTTTCACATCGTGTCTCATTTTGTCAATTACTTTTACTTCAGGAGCATCATCACTCAGGCTGTATAAGGTAGACATTGTACCTACAAAAACTTCTCTAGCTACAAAACTGGTAATGATTCCTACTCCCATTTTCCAATCATAACCCAAAGGAGCAATGGCCGGCTCTATAGCCTTACCCATTTTTGCAAGGTAGGAGTGATCCAGCTTAACATCTGTAGCAACCATTTGATTGGTCTTCTGTGCCGGTCCGAAATAACTTAAGAACCAGATGATAATACTTACAATAAAGATTATCTTTCCTGCTCCCGTTATAAAGTCCCAAACCTTTCCTAAAACCATTTTGAAATCATATCCGAACAATGGTTTTTTATAAGTAGGCAAATCCATTACAAGGTATGTTTTACCTTTATCTTTAATAAATCTTTTTAAGATGGCTGCTGAAAATAAAGCGACAAGAAATCCTAGCAAATACATTCCCATTAATACCAGAGCTTTATACTTTATTCCTAAAAAGCTTTTGTCTGAAATAACCAAGCCGATAATGATGCTATATACAGGAAGTCTTGCAGAACAGGTCATGAAAGGAGTTACTAAAATGGTCAGTAGTCTTTCCTTAACGTTTTCGATATTACGTGTGGAAATCACTGCAGGGATCGCGCAAGCTGTTCCGGAAACCAATGGGACAATACTTTTCCCGTTGAGTCCAAATGGCCTTAAAAACCTATCCATCAGGAAGATTACCCTTGCCATATATCCTGAATCTTCTAACAGATATAAGAAGTATAACAAAATTCCGATTTGAGGAGCAAATACCATAATCCCTCCTAATCCCGGGATAATTCCATTAGAAACAAGTGAATTTACCGGTCCTTCAGGAAGATGCTCGCCGGTGAATGCGGACAGCCATGAGAAGAAACTTTCGATCCAGTTCATCGGATACTCCGCAAGGAAGAATACGCTTTGGAATATAATAAGTAAGATCAGCATGAAAATCACATATCCCCAGAACTTATGCACCAAAACTTTATCCAGCTTTTCGGTAAGCAGTTCTTTGAACTGTGGCTTTTTAGTGATTACATTCGCTAATATCTTATCAACATTCTGGTATCTTCTTACTGTCTCCTGAACCTGTAGTCTCTTCGGAACCAGACTTTTAGCATCCGGACTATTGAGAATATCATGAACAGATTCTATTTTGCTGAGTTCTACTCCCGATGATATACTCATCCAGGCTTCATAATCACTATCCAAGCCCTTATGAGCCACAATTTTTGCTATAAAATCTTTATGTTCATTCGGAATTTCAAAAGAAGTTTTTTCCGTTTTTTTAAAATCATTATTAAAAACAGCTTCCCTTATCTGATCTATTCCAATTTGCTCTTTAGCATTGGTTTGGATAATTTTAATATTTAAAGCATTTGAGAACTGCTGGATATCGATATCAATCCCGCGTCTTTGAGCCTGGTCGATCTGGTTAACTACCAAAATAAGAGGAATACCCAGATCCTGGATCTGTTGAAACAAAAGAAGCCCCCTTTTTAAACTTAAGGCCTCAAGGATATAAACAACTCCGGCATAGTTTTGCTGCTCATCGATCAGAAATTTTGAAAAAATAGCTTCATCTTCAGAGCTCGGATATATACTGTAAGAACCCGGTAAATCTACCACTTCCACTTCCTCATCCTTGTAGCTGTAATGTCCGGAATAGCTTGCTACGGTAACACCGGCATAATTCCCGGTCTTCTGTTTTTTATTACAGAGTGTATTGAAAACCGTGGATTTTCCTACATTCGGATTTCCAACTAAAAGTACCTTTTTTTTCTTATTTTCCTGCATTAATCCCATTCTTGTACAATTATATAATCCCCTTCTTCTTCTCTGAGGGCTATACGGCTTTTTTCATCTCCAAATTCAACATACATGGGACCACTAAATGGAGCCTGATACAAAATCCTGAAAACGGTTTCCGGTAAAAGACCCATTTCTATAATTTTGTTTGGCATCTTTAGATGATCATTATCATAACCCAATATCTTCCCCATTTTGTTCTTAGGGAATCCGCTTAATTTATGTAAATCCTTCTCTTTCAAAGCCTGCTTTTTGTACATGCAAATGTACGCTATTTAAATTTAATCTAAATAACCTTAGTCTTAAAAAAAATAAACCCAAATGCTGTAAAAACATTTGGGTTCATTTGATAAAATATAATTTAGTTAATTGAATGTCTATTTTTTCTTTTTGTCAGTTATTTCAACCTTCTCAATCGGGTTATCATTGGCATTAAAGAAATCTTTGTATTGTTTTTCCTGTTTCTTCAACATATCACCTACAGTTCCATCCATTCCCGGTATGGTCTTGGAAAGCATGTCCTGTGTCATCATCGGTCTCAGAGTAGCAAAAGGATCTTTTTTGAAATCGTTATACGTTTTTTCGAATTTTTCTCTGGTTAGTTCGTTTACCTTTCCTCCTTTCGCCTGCATCAGGTTTTCTACGTATGAATATTCTGTGTAATCTTTCACCTTCTTATTTCCCTGAAGCACCCATGAATAATCTTTTGCATCGTCCTCTATCTTGACAATCAGACCCGGAAGACCAGAAAACTTGTAAGGACCGTCAGGGAAAGGCAGATCCGTACTGAACCATGCTGTCCATTTTCTTCCTCCGAATTCTGTGGTTGCTTTTTGTGTATTATAAGCTCCTATTTTTTGTTTGTCGGTAAGAATATTCCAGTTGAATTTCGGCTCCTCGTTATATCCGATATTACTTGGAGTAAATCCACTGGCAATTTTATCAACATACTGCACTTTCATGCTTGGATAAAATTTATAAACCCTGGCAGAAATTTTAGGCTGTCTGATTGTTTTTGAAAGGTCTTTCATCACACCTGCCTTCTGCATTGCTTCTATTTCCACCTTCAGGATCGAATCCTGTGCGATAATGGTATAATCCTGATAAATCGATCTGTTTTTATCTGTAATATCCAATATCGTAATAACCTTATCTATTTTAGTAGAATCTTTTTTAGGTTTAAAAGTAAGTTCGTAAAAGAAACGGTTTGCAGTTTCTTTAGACTCCTGAGCATTGGCAAAAGCAAAAAGAGCAATTAAGAATACTGAAAGCAACTTTTTCATTGTAATAATGTTTACTAATTAGTTGCTATTGTATCAAAAATGTTACAACTTTTTTCTCTTTATTTATAAGTTCTTTATGGTAAACCCCGGAAATATGGCTCCGCCAGGTTAATAGCTATATAAAAAATTATTTTCAGTGGCATCTTCTTTTTTCATATTCATTTTTAAAGATTATTATGTCGTCAAAACCTTTACAGCTATAAAAGTTTTAACTTTAAATACCTAAAAACAAAATTAATATGGACACATTAGCTCAATTAAAATCCGAACTTGATAGTGAGTATCAAACCACCAGAAAATTTTTTGACCTCTATCCCGATGACAAAAATGAGTATGCTCCTCACGAAAAAAGCATGAAAATGAAATCGCTTGCCAACCATCTTGCTGATGTTTTTGAGTGGCCCAACACCATGCTGAAAACATCTGAACTGGATTTTGGAACCGCACAACATCCAACCACGTCTGCTACGAAAGAAGATTTATTAAAAAAACTGGATGAGAACTATAAATCGGGTATCGACGCATTGGAAAATGCAAAAGAAGATGACCTGAATTCTACCTGGGCTTTAAAACATAACGGGCATGAATTGGCAAAATGGACCAAGTATGCATCAATCCGCCACAGTTTAAATCAAATTACCCACCACAGAGCTCAGCTGGGAGTATACTACAGGCTCAACGATATTCCTTTGCCGGGAAGTTACGGTCCGTCTGCAGACGTACAAAGCTTTTAAAATATAGTTTAAATGAAAAAGCCAATCCCAAGGGATTGGCTTTTTCTGTTTATGTAGTTTATTATTTGAAGTTAAATTTCACGGTAAACATTACCTGACTTGGACGAAGCTGATATCTCGTATAGGTAATATTGGTCGTATTAATATCATAGGTTTCAAATACCTTTTTATTCGCAATATTCATCCACTTCAGTTCGAAATCTACTTTCTTCTTAGCCCAGGTAAACTGATAGGACACATCGTAGAATCCGTTATGGTACTTCTGTTCAGCTGCATTTGTATTCACCTGATCCCAATTGAACCCGACCGTATGATTTTCTATAGGATAGAAGAAAAGTCCAAGATTATGGGTGAAGCCTGTTCTGGTAGCGTTAGAACTAACCTTTCCAACACTGGTCTGTTTTGTTCGGGAAATACTTGCGTTATAATCTATACTCATCCAGCTGAAATAAGTATTATTGAATTTAATTCCGTACGACTGGCTGTTATTCTTGTTGGTATAGGAATCATTATTTAAAAACAGGTCTGATTTCACGGTGTTGTTACTATAGCTAAGGGAGGCATTGGTTTTAAACTTTGGAAAATACTTTCCAACTTCTGCACTGTATCCATTATTCAATACATGATTATCCTGTTCTTTGTAATTCATTATTGTATATCCCGCACCATTGATTGTAGGATTGGAAATCAGGTTTCTTTTCGCATCGGAATACCTGTAGTTTACATTAAAGAATAAATTATTCAGCGGGTTTCTGTATTCAATTCTTGTTCCTGCTGATTTATTGTTGTTCTGAGGAATTGGATTTTTTGGATCCATTGCATTAATTCCACTTGGAGAAGTCATCAAGAATCCTGAATATGCTGTATTAATTTCTCCAAAATTATTATTGATATTCGCGTTTACCGACGCTTTCCAGAATGAAGCAAATGTATATTGAGCAAAAACACTTGGCTCAAATGTAACTTTATTAATCGTTTTAGAAACATTTCTGAACGGGTCCTCCGCTTTAATATTATTAGAATTGACCGGGAAGTTGGCATAAAGCATCCAGGAATCATTTTTATAATTAACACCTAAGCTTCCATAAGGAGTTGCTGTGGAATATCTCAGGTCATTGCTGTATGCGGTAGGAAGTGTCGGTAGATCATTCGGATTCGTGGATGGAATTGTTTCAATGTTATACAGGTCTGAAACCAGATCCGTTGTTTTGAAATTAAATCCTACTTCAGGAGTAAAGGTCCATCCCTTTGTAGAAAATCCAATATTTGCAGAATGATTTGCCTCAAAAGTTTTAAGCCTTAGGTTTTGGGTAACAAAATCAGAATTCGGTAACACTTTGAATCCAGGGATATCCAGATATGATGTTGGAGAAACTTCCAATGTTTGCCTGTCTGTCTGATAGCTTACATAGGATAAAAGGTTCACCATTTTTTCCTTCCATGGTATAATCGTACTTAAGGAGTTTTGAAATGATGTCGTAGGAGATTCAAGGCTTTCCCCTGCATTTCTTTGTTTTCCGGAAGTAAGGTCGGTTCTGTCTACCAGTCCTCTGTCTGCATTCCAGTATTGAGAAAAGCTTGTTGTATTCTTGAAGAATCCTTTTTTTGCATTCTTTGTAAAAATCAATTCTCCTTTAGCTTTATCCGTATAAAAATTATTAAGAATATTAGTTGTATTGGAGCTTCCATCGAAATAATCTTTCCTGTTGTAAGCTTCTCTTTCTACTGCATTATTTGTATAGTTGGCATTGGCCTTAAGTTCCCATTCTTTCTTTTTATCGATATTGGTTAAATAATTAGCGGATAAATAGTGGACATTATTTAATAAGTATCTTTTTACCGGAAGGCTGGGAGTGTCTGCATTTTCTACATTGAGCCAGTCATTTTGTGAGGCATTAATCCTCTTTCCTTCGAACCTGTTTCCAAAAGCCAATATATTTCCTTCATTTTCAACCTGCTCTCCCATATTATTGGTTTTATAATTAACTACCCATTGGCTTTTCTGTCCAAAGAACATAGGGGTCAGTTTCACATTCCAGAGCCAAGGTTCTCCAAATCCTGTTCCTACTTCTCCTCTACCAGTCATGGTAACGGAATTCTTTAATTTAATATTGATTGCCGCCTGGTCGGAAGGTACTTTATCCTGAAGGATTTTTACAGGCTGGTGATTTTCAAGTACTTCTACTTTCTGTACAGCATCCTTTGGTAAAGAATTATTAATCGTTCCGTATCCTCCTTCCATCAGGTCTTTCCCATTAACGTAGAATTTATTGATCGCATTCCCCTGATAAAGTATCGTTCCGTCCGTATTAACCTCAATACCAGGAATCTTTTTCATCACATCAGCCAGCGTCCTGTCACTCTTACTGTCAAAAGCTTTAAGATCATACGCAATGGTATCCCCTCTCGCCGTAATCATCTTGGTTTTCAGTTGAACTTCCTTAATCTCGGTAGCCTCAGACTGCATTTTAAAACTTAGCGTCTGATCACTGTTGCTTATCTGTTTAGTTAATGGTTTTTGGTTAAATGCCTTTACTTTCAAATCAACATTAGACTCTGCTGTAGTAAAAGTTACTTTATATTCCCCTTTTGAATTGGTAATTCCATAAGCTAAGATCGCATCTTTACCCGGTTCTTCCACCGTTACACTTGCGCTTGGAATAGGAACACCATCTTCATCTGTGATTTTTCCTGTAATCGTCTTTTGTGCATAAGTAAGCACAGAAAGAAAAATCATCAGAAATAAAGTAATATTCTTTTTCATAATTCTAGTTATTTGCTTAATTAGTTATTATTCGGTGTTTTTTGTTACACATCTATAGAGATGCATTTCAGGCAAATAAGTTAAAACACTGTTTTTCACTATGTTTTTAGTGATAATTTTTTTTTGGTTTTTTTTGTTTGTGTATTTTAGGGATATAAGTTTTGCTTCATTTTATTTTGACTAAATAAAATAAATGATTAAAGCCATAGGTTAAATAAATCTTAATTTACTTAATATCAATATTTATTTAATAGTTTTGTAACATAAAATTTATAAAATGGGAATTGTCTTAAAGCCTATTGACATTGTAGATGACATTACTAAGGAAGAATTCTACGAAAAATACCTAAGGCCGAGAAGGCCTGTTGTCATCAAAAATATGGCAAAAAAATGGCCTGCATATCAAAAATGGACAATGGACCACATCAAAGAGACAGTAGGAGACGTAGAAGTTCCATTATATGACAGTTCCAAAGCTGATCCCTCAGCACCGATCAATACCCCTACTACAAAAATGAAGTTTGGCGATTATATAGACCTGATCCAAAGAGAACCTACCGATCTTCGTATTTTTTTCTTTGATCCTATTAAATATGCCAATAAGCTGCTGGACGATTATATTTCTCCAAAAGATTTAATGGGCGGCTTCCTGGATAAATATCCTTCCATGTTTTTCGGAGGAACAGGGTCCGTTACTTTTCTGCATTACGATATAGACCTTCCCCATATTTTTCATACCCACTTCAACGGGAGAAAGCACGTTATTCTTTTTGAAAATAAATGGAAAGAAAGATTATATAAGATCCCTTATACCACTTATGCATTGGAGGATTATGACATTTCAAATCCTGATTTTACCAAATTTCCCGCACTGAATGGGATCGAAGGTATAGAATGCTTTCTGGAACATGGGGATACCTTGTTTATGCCCACAGGATGGTGGCACTGGATGAAATATCTGGACGGAAGTTTCTCTCTTTCCTTAAGAGCATGGGATAAATCCTGGGCTGTAAAGGCCCACTCTATCTGGAATCTTACGGTACAACGTAAATTCGATGATATTATGAAGGTCAATTTCAAGAAGAAATACATGGACTGGAAGGAAAAAATAGCCATAAAAAGAGCGGAAATAGCCTTACGCAGAGGCCTGCCTAAGTAAATATTCTTATTTTACAAAATTCTTAATTATAGGTTTTGATTCAATCGGAACCCATAATTTTTTGTTGGATACTAAGACTATTTGTATTGAATTCTAAATTTTGTGGAGTCCTTTAATTATTACGCATTATAAATAAAATACTATTGCATTACACTTCTTTTTATTATTTTTATCTGGTCTAAATATTTATGATAGTGATTTGAATCATAGATTAAAAAAAAACTTAAACACAATATTATATTTATTTAATTTAATAATTTTGTAACATAAAATTTACAGAATGGGAATTATTTTAAAGCCTATAGATGTTGTAGACGATATCAGTAAAGAAGATTTCTACGAAAAATATCTAAAGCCGAGAAGGCCCGTTGTCATCAAAAACATGGCAAAAAAATGGCCTGCATATCAAAAATGGACAATGGATTATATGAAGGAAACGGTAGGTGATGTAGAAGTCCCCTTATATGACAGCTCAAAGGCTGACCCGTCTGCTCCCATCAATGCATCTGCAGCCAAAATGAAATTTGGAGATTATATCGATTTGATTCAGAAAGAGCCTACAGATCTTAGAATCTTCCTTTTTGACCCGATCAAATTTGCTCCAAAACTTCTTGAAGATTATATTTCTCCCAAAGAATTAATGGGAGGGTTCCTTGATAAATATCCGAATATGTTCTTTGGAGGAAAAGGTTCCGTTACTTTCCTTCATTTTGATATCGATATGGCGCATATCTTCCATACGCACTTCAACGGCAGAAAACATATCATGCTCTTTGATTACAAATGGAAAGAAAGACTTTATCAGATTCCTTATGCTACGTATGCTCTGGAAGATTACGATATTGAGAATCCTGATTTCACTAAATTCCCGGCGCTTGACGGAGTGGAAGGTATTGAATGCTTCCTTGAACATGGAGACACCTTGTTTATGCCTACAGGATGGTGGCACTGGATGAAGTATCTGGACGGAAGTTTCTCTATTTCCTTAAGGGCTTGGGATAAATCCTGGGCAGTAAAAGCACACTCTTTATGGAATCTTACGGTACAGCGTAAATTTGATGATATCATGAAGTCCAATTTCAAAAAAAAGGTATATGGACTGGAAAGAGAAAAAAGCTGTTGAACGAGCCAACTATGCTTTAAAAAGAGGCTTACCAAAATAAAAAAAAGGCGTTTCATCTGAAACGCCTTTACTTTTTACAAAATCCTATACACAGGATATTGCCTGAATGTCTTTTCTTCAAAATAAGGAGAATGTTTATAAACCCAGTCTAGCTGAGCAGCACCATCATCTGCAAATTTTTTATCTGATGATTTTTTATCCTCAAACTCCTTTTTCAGTTTAGGGTCTTTTTTTTAATAGTTCAGCCGCGGTATCTTCAAAGATATATGCTGAAAAATATTCCTTTTGTGCCAGAATACCATCAAAGAAATTCCAGTTAAAGAAGGAATCCAATGCTTCCGGCTCAAGGGTTTCAATAATGTATTTAACTCCCGGCTGCTGTGTAGAAACTATATAATCACCTTTCAGGAAATTCACTTTTTTATCGGATTTATCAACCGTTGTTTCATAATGAAGATAATGTCCTTCGTATGGATTTTTAACCGTTTTAAAATCATTGATCTTATAGGATTCCACCGCTATTGCACTGTCCTTTTGAATCGGTTTCATTTCTATTTTATTCCTTTTGAATTCTTCAATAACCCTGTACTGAGACTGCGGAATGACATAATATTTTGGAATTGTAATGTAACCCGTAGGAACAGCCGTCGTAAACAATTTTATATTTTTTGTAAAAGGACTTGTCCTGTCGTAATACAATCTTGGTTTTCCGGATACTTCACTGGGTTTATATTTTCCTTCATATCCTTTAAAATCCATCGTGGAAAATTTTGTAGAATCAATCTTCCAGCGGATACCATATTGTTTTCCTGGCTGATATTGCTTTAGGTTTTCAATACGATAGTCTTTGATCTTTTTATACTCTTTATCCAGATTCTGAAGGTTAACAAGCATATACTTATACGTTGCATCAACCCTTTTGTCGTAAGGTTTGAGCATATGCGTTTCCGGAACTGTGCCCAATGAGTTGAATAAAGAAGTATATCCCGTTGAGTATCGTGGTGAATCTTCAAAGGCAGCAAATCCGATTTCAGGGACATCCCCGTGAATATTCACATAAGGAGTGCTCTCATATCCCAGTTTTTTTAAATCCTGCAGGTTCTTTGCCTGATAATCATTGTAAAAATAATTTCCCAGTACATTTCCCAGACGTTCTTTAAAAGTTGAAATATAAGTAAACGTATATTGGTAATCTGCCCCGTTGCTTACATGGTTATCGATAAAGACATCCGGCTTCAGCCACTGGTATATTTCCTGGAAACTTCTGGCATTTTTAGAATCGGCTTTAATAAAATCCCTATTCAGATCATAGTTCCTGGCATTTCCTCTGAATCCGTATTGTTCCGGACCGTTTTGATTCGCTCTGGAGTAAGACCCTCTGTTCAGCATTCCGCTTACGTTATATGCTGAAATAGCTGCTATGATAAAATTCTGTGGAGTCTTTATTTTTTTTTGTGGCAAGATCCCGAATGAGCATCATGGTTGCATCAATTCCGTCCGGTTCTCCCGGATGGATTCCATTATTAACAAAAAGGATTGCTTTTTCTTTTCTCAGTTTTTCAATATCTTTTTCCGGAAACGGATTATAGATAACAAGATAGATGGGCTTTCCGTTATCATCTTCCCCTTTTTTAAGGTATTGAATTGTATTAAATTTTTTAGCCAGATCCTGGTAATAGTTATTCATCTCATCATAGGTAACGGTCTGGTTGCCATTTCCTTTTTCAAAAGGCGTCTGGAAAGATTGCTGTGAAAAAAACAATGAAGAACTAAGTAATAATAGAACAAATTTAAGTTTCATGAAGATAAAATTTCAGATTATAAAATTACTGAAATTATTGATGAATCTTTTGGTTAATCATAAAGACCGGGGGTTTCTTTTAAAGAAGTAAGAATGTCTCTGATTATCATTGATTTCTCGATTAGCAGCTACCCATTCCTCCCTGTCTCATCAGGATATAAAGCAGGAAGAGGATCACTCTGCCAGAACTCTTTGGTGTCTGCATCCATAATGGACAATGATCCTGTATAAGCAGCCCCGGTATCCAGATTCCAGACATTGGCTTTGTGTAGAGGTTCTTTGCTTCCCAGGTCAATAGTAGGGGTATGCCCAATAAATATCTCGTTATACAAAAGCAGCCTTTTAGGATATAATTCAGAGTTCTTGCTCAGCTTTTTATCCATACAAACAGCCGTTTCCCAAAGCGTCCGATCCCATCGGTAATTACTGGAATAGACCTCTCTTTCCGGGCCGTGCATTGAAGAATATCCGGCATGAATAAATAAACGGTTCTGATCGTCTACATCATAGTTTTTCATATGCTGAAAAAACTCCAAATGTTGCTGTATTTCTATTTCGGAATAGGCATCATAACTTTCGATAGTCTTTCTCCCTCCATTATTGAGCCATACTTCAGGAGTTTCTCTGAAAGAAAGCCAGTCTTCACACCAGGCATCATGGTTTCCTTTAATAAAAATACAATCCTGCTTTTTTGAAAGTTCAATCAGAAAGGCAATAATCTGGGAAGATTCACTCCAGCCGTCTACATAATCTCCAAGAAAGATTAATTGATCATCACTTTTTACCTGAGCCCGGTCAAGAACCTGGATCAGCGCTTTAAAACCTCCATGAATATCACCTATTACTAACTTTCTCTTCATTTTTACTTTGAAATATATTTCGTGTCAACAAAATCCGTCAGCCAGACTCCATTGTCTGAAAGATAGAACTGAATTCCTTCTTCAGACATTTTGCCTGTCCGGATGGTCAAAATTACAGGTTTTCCGTGACGCATTCCCACTTTTGTAGCAGTATCTTTATCTGCACTCAGATGAACATGCTGCCTGCTTCTTTTTTCAATCCCTTTTTCCATAATGGATCTGATATTACTTTCTGCAGTTCCATGGTAGAGATATTCCGGAGGCTGCTGAGGAATCAATGCCAGATCTATATTAATAGAGTGTCCCTGGTTAGCTCGTATTTTCGTTTTATCTTCGTTAAAAGCAAACCTTTTTTTTGTTATTTGTTTCTACGACCTCATCTAATTCCTCCATCGTAAAATGCACTCTTTTGCGGGCCGATTTTGTAATCAATTCTTCCACATCCGCCCAACCATTTTCATCTAAATGCAGATGAATTGTTTCTGGCTGATGACGGAGAATCAGGCTTAAAAATTTACTTATTCTTTTATTTTCTATTTCGTTCATGATTATGTTTTTTATTTAGCAATAATATTCTTCATGATCAGATCTTACTTGAATTCCTGTTGTTTCAATTATACTTTAAAATATTCACTTATAATATTCATTGCTCTATTACTTACTAAAATATTTTGTCTCCAGCTTTTCACATATTTTTTCAATATCTTCCTTCCTTACCAATTCTGAAATCCAGTCTTCAGGAATATTTTCAAAACCATAATAAATTCCAGCAATTCCTCCTGTTATAGCCCCTGTAGTATCGGTATCTTCACCTAAGTTAACCGCTTTCAATACCGCTTCAGAATAACTTTCTGAATTCATAAAACACCATAAAGAAGCTTCTAAACTGTGTAGAACATATCCTCCGCTTTTAATTTCATCTTCTGCACATTTCGAAATATTATTATTTAAAATTCTTTCAAACAGATTCATTTCAGCCTGAGAGCAAATTGGATTATTATCTAAGAATTGATTTACTACAATACACATATTTTGATAGGCCTCCAGTTTATTTTTTCTGTGTAATATTTCCAATAAAAATTCTAAGTAAATAAAACATGAAATTACTGAACGAATATGTGCATGGGTAATGGAAGAAACTTCTTTTATAATTTCAAACCTCTGCTCCAAAGAAAAACCTTTTATATAAAACAATAGGGGTAAAATCCTCATTAAGGAGCCGTTTCCATTATCTTTTTCACTGCTGCCTCCGCATAGTTGAAGAACGTTCCCTCTACCTATCTTATGAATTGCTTGTCTTGTTGCAATCCCTACATCGAAAACTCTTCCATGTGGAGTCCAATGTCCATGTTCATACCATCTGACAAAACCTTGGCCTATTTTTTCTAAATTATATCCTTTCACAAGCACTTCTGCAAGACAAAGCGTTAACGAGCTATCATCACTCCAAGTTCCTGCTGGTTGATTATGTGTTCCGAACGCTTTCATTCCGGTAACCGGTGATTTCCTTAAATCTTCTCTTTTCTTAAATTCAACAGGAACCCCTAACGCATCTCCAACACAAACGCCGAAAATTCCAGATTTTACCACATTCTCCATTATGCCATATTTACAAGCTTATCAAACAATAATTTCATTCCTCTTGTTGCACTTTCTTTCATCACTACAGCTCTTTTACCGTATCCGAACTCCGTTTCATTGGGATTGATAACGATCAAAAGACAATCATCTTTAATTTCATGGATCAGACCTGCTGCCGGATATACCTGCAAGGAAGTTCCGATAACAATTAAAATATCTGCTTCTTTTACCTTTTCTCTTGCTACATTGTATAAAGGCACATCTTCTCCAAACCAAACGATAAATGGTCTTAACTGAGATCCGTCTTCGGCTTTATCACCCTCGTTAATATCATCTTTTTGCTCATAGATCAGGTCTTTGTTATGACTCGAACATGACTTAAACAATTCTCCATGGATGTGGAGGATGTTGGTTGATCCTGCCCTTTCATGAAGATCATCTATATTCTGAGTAATGATTTGTACATCGAAATACTTCTCAAGCTCTGCTAACAGCCGGTGGGCATCATTAGGTTCTACTTCGTGAAGCTGGCGGCGTCTCTGATTGTAAAACTCCAAAACCAATGCTCTGTCCCTCCTCCAGCCCTCAGGGCTAGCCACATCTGTTACATTATGATTTTCCCAGAGACCATCTCCGTCTCTGAATGTCTTTATTCCGCTTTCGGCACTAATTCCTGCACCGCTTAATATGGTTAGTTTCTTCATTGTTTTTTGGTTATTAAATTTTGGAATAAATTTAACATCTCTTCATTCTTGGTGAGAACAGCAAAAATGATTCTTTTAAATCTATTCTTATATTTTCCTTCTAAGTATTTTCTGAATAATTGAGCAATATCATTAGGATTATTCCTAAAAACACCGCAGCCCCAAGCCCCCAAAATCAAGGTTTCATTTCCTTTATTAAGTGCTAAAGCAAACATCTTATCCATTCTTACATCCATTGCATTTATAATTTGATCTGCCTTTTCTGGTTCTTGTCTTTTTACAACTCCTGCATTTACAGCTGCAGAGGTTATAAAATTGCACAGTATAGGCTTTTCTAACAGTTCTCCTTTATCTTTTCTAAAAACTGGGACATATGGGCTGTAAATCATATTATCCGTATAAAAACAAGATTTCATTCCACGATGAGTTTTGTAAAAGTTTTCAGCTTCAAGTTGACTGATATAAAGCGCTGAACTTCTTGCCAAGCTTTCTTCCTGTGCTTCGGCTCCACTAATGAATCCTCCGCCGGGGTTTTTAGCAGATGCAAAATTGAGACACATTAGCTTTTCCTCATCTTCTTCTATGGCTAATTGCAAAATCGCTTTTAAAGAACTACAATTCCATGTTTCAATTTGTGTTTCAAAAATGTTTTTTTTCTTTTATAGTTTCGGACAATATTGATAATTCATCTGAAGTAAATAATACTGTTTCTTTTTTACAAATTTCAATTTCATTACTTAATTCTATCTTCTTTCCCTTCGTATTTATATAATATTTATTAGCTAAAATTTCCAATGTATTTTTAGCCATTCCTTTATTTGTCATTGTTGTTGTTTATATCTAATATCAGGTTGGTTATTTCTTTATACTCAGAGGTGACATAATCAACTCCAATAAATACTTTTACTACTTTAATTTCACCAATTATAGCCTGATTAAATTCATCTAAATTTTCTGCTGGTACCCACAATTCATTATGGTTTTTAGCACCTACATTCTCAGCTGGGTATTTATCAACCTCATTCCGGAGAACTTCAAATTTCGTTACAAATCCAAGATAATTCCCAGCTTCATCCCTTGTGTTCCATTTCTCAGCAATTTCTGAAGCGTAATCTTCATTCAATACCGGATAGAAAATAGGTTGCCATTCCAGTCTTGGTGGAAATTTTTTATAATCACTTTTAATAATTAATATCATTTCCTTTTCTCCTACAGGTCTGTAAAGTGTTATTGTTTCCATTGTTCTTTTTATTCTTAATGCTTATTCAAAATCATAAACATATATTTCAATCTTATACTTCACCAATGTCCTTCCAATGATTGGTTCGATTTCCTCCCATTTTCCACCGGCCAGGCCACAACCTATCCTAGGTATATGGATACTTGCCTTTAACCTCAAAGCCTCAATAGATAGCTTCTCTAAACATTGTTCTACAGCTTTATATCGTATTGGAGGCACTCCCTGAGAATTAGTAATAACTTTATGTTGACCTATCATATTAGCGATCCATATTTCTGATTCAACTTTAACCAATTGGATCTCTCCAAGATTGAAATTTATGTCAGATTTAAACCAATTTCTATATTCCTTTTCAGGATACTTCCACTTTTTGGAGATAGCTAATACAAAACCTTTTCCCCAACCACCTATATCATTACAGATATGTGCAATAATTTTATTCCCATCTTTTTGAGGGTCCGTTGCGTCTCCTTTTAAATACTGTATCCCTTTCATGCTTTATTTTGTTATATCACCAAAACCGCCTCTTCATCAGACAGCTTAATTTCTACGGTTGCACCACTATTGAACTGCAAAAAATCCTGTTCAATTCCATCACTAAATATAAAACCATTATTTGGCATTAATGACTCTATCACGAGCCTATTTCCTCTTTTTATGCGCCCACTGCAAATTTCCGTTTGTGTTGCTTTACTTTTGAAAGGTTCTCTCACCGCAAAGTATAGATCATCTTCATTGAGTTCCGGATATTCCAGTTCTTTAGATCCTAAAATTCCATAGGCCATATTAAAGATCGAGCTTAGCCAGCCGGTACTTCCTGTCTTTGTAGAAACAATAATTCCACTGGAAGAATGCATCTCTTCTTTTCCGTTCATAGCCACCTTATACCTTGCTGAGCTATGGGAAGAAACACCAATGAAAAGATCATTTACAGCCAGGAGCTTTTGTCCGTCATTCAATACTGCTTCAGCAAACTTCATTCTCTTTGAACTAAAATTTTCGTTTATAACAGAATGAATGCCATCCAGAAAGGTTTTTGTATTAAAAGGAAGCAGTACTCCATCATACCTTTCCTGGTCAGGGTTAATTGCTACGATAGGTATATTTTTAGAGTATTTTGCTACATTCACTACCAATCCATCCTGCCCAACCACCACAATTAAATTCTTTTCAGAGAAAATAAAGGAGGGTATAAATTCTCGTTCTACCACTTTATTTTTAATTACTTTGGAAAGTTTTGTCTGGACTTCAAGAAATGACTGATAGAACTTTTCATGTTCAGTAACATATTCTTGAAAATCACCCCCTGAACTTTCAATGTAAAACCGGGCCTGTGCTTTTGTATTGAACCGTTCAATCAAAGCTTCCAATCTCGTTTTGTTCTTAATAATAATTGCGTATTCTGGTTTCATGGCTTTACTTCAATTGCTTATTTTAAATGCTTTTCATTCCTTTCATCGCTTAATGCTGTTTTAAGAGATTTTCCAATAAATCCGGGCTTATGTTTAAGTTTCCTATTTTTCCTGCATTTTCAGCAAGCTCTCTAAAAGCCAGTGCAATATTGGATCTTGCATCCTGGTTTCCACTCAAAGCACTTAGAACCCTCCAATCCATTTCTTTATATGGTTTCAATGAGGTTTCCAATACATAGCCCTGGGTTTCAGCTTCTTTTCTGTCATTTTCTGTCTTTTGCTCTATCAGCTGTTTTCTTTGATTTTCAACGGAAATATCAGCAGCAATCTTCATTTCTCTAAGGATCTTGTTATTTTCCTCCTGCTGGATCTCTGTTTCCATTCTTTTTTCTTCGATCTGTTTTTGTTTTTCCTCAACTGCTATCTCTGTATTCAGCTCAGATTCTTTGATCTTTCTTTCCTGCTCCACGGCAAAGTTTCTTCTCTCATAAATGGCTTCATCTGCCTGCTGCTGGAGTTTCTCCCTGGTTTCCGTTTCTAATGCCCTGGCCATTTCCGGAGTGGTTTGAACCGCCAGAATACTGGCTCCCAATATTTCAATGCCCATCGTTTGGATGGTTTCTGAAGCCTTAAGTCCCACTAAAATATGTTCCTCAATCTTCTTAGCGGAGCGGATGGCATCTTTTAAACTCATTTCATGGATAAATGATGAAGTAGAAGTCTGTGCCAGGTTAATGATTCTCTGGTTAAGCTTCTCAATATCATTTTTCTTATATACTCCTGATTCGTTAACCGTAAAATCCAATGTATTGGATAAAGCTTTTGGATCAATAATTTTATAGCTGATCTGTCCCTGGATTTTTACCGTCTGATAATCAAGCGTATTTTCATTAAAAATAAACGGCAGATCATTACTTCCCATCGGAATTGCTACAATAGAACTGTTTGGGGCAAAATAAAAGAATGATAGCCCTCTTCCTTCTCTTACGGTTTTCCCATTTTTAAAATGAAGAACGTAAGTCATTGAATCGAATTTGATGTGTCTGAAACCAAACATAGCTTTACTTTTTTAAGAGTTAATATTTGTGTTGTTTTTACGCTAATTAAACAGGACATAAGTTTATCTTGTTTAAAAGAATGTATTCTTCATTGATGAACATAACATCCTTCCCGAATGCATATTTTCACTGCTGATTACTATCTTACCTTAGTTCCTTAACGGATAATAAATCCCCCGGACCATATCATTCTTTTAGATCATCCCGGACCTCCATTAAAGCGAACCCTAAAAGATTCTCTCCTTTCCAATGAAGCGGATTTTTTGCTTCAGGATCTGATTCCAGCATCCCTATTCCCCAGATCTTATCATAAGGACTTGCTTCAATAATAAGCTTATCACCCGTTGATAACAGAAATTTTTTAAGCTCTGCGTTTTGCGAAAATTTAAAAAAGTTTCCTCTCTTTACAATTTCATATTTATGCTCATCCCAGATATGATGATCAAAGTTTTTAATCTTTCTTCCTAATCCCTTTGCCTCCTTTGGGTCCTGTGCTTCAATGATAAGAGCTTCGATATCCTTATCATTAAATATTCTTGCTTTTTCTGCCATCATATAATGCTCTGCCGTTTTATAAATAACTCCTCCTTCTTCAAGTTCAGTCGGATACCACTGACTGAAACACGCCTTCGTGATCTGATCTTTGGCTGTATGACCCCAGAAAAATAAGAATTCCAACTCCTCTTTATTTTGAAACTTTTGGATGATATTTTGCATATTATATTTCATGATTGCGTTATTATTACACAAATGTAAGAGAATACTTTATTTCCCTCCAAATTTATTTGCGTTAATTTTACACTAATGAGCGCAAACTATTGATTTTCAATTATATTAATTTATTACTGTTCATTTTCATTTTAAACAGTCCATCGAATCAATTAGTTTACCACACTTATTTAGGGTTAACTTGTAAAAAAAACAGGCTAAAGCCCGTTTCATTTGATATGATGATCATTTGTTATTATGTATTTACTTAGAAATATATGGTTTATACTTCTATTTGATTTCAAAATAAAATCCCTGCTCCTCTAGTTCCTTATATTTCTCCTGATTAAAAGTAAATAGTTTTCCCGGTCTTCCGCTCCCCTCTTTTTTAAGGTTGTTGGTTTCATTGAGAAGACCATAGCTCATGATCTTTTTACGGAAATTTCTACGGTCTATTTCCTGGCCAATGATTGTTTTATAGAGGTTTTCCAGATCAGAAAACGGAAATTCCTCATTAAGAAGATTGAAACCAATCGGCTGGTATTGAATTTTCGTACGAAGTCTTTTTAACGCAATATCCAGTATTCCTTTATGATCAAAAGCAAGCTTTGGAAGCTGATTAACACTGAACCATTGTGCGTCTTCGGCATCGGAATCTGCAAATAGTTCATAGTAAGAAGGGTTTACCAAGCCTAAATAAGCTATAGAAACGACTCTGTTCCTGGGATCCCTACCCACATTACCAAAAGTATAAAGTTGTTCCAGAAAATCGGGCTTTATGCCAGCCTCTTCATACAGTTCCCTTTTTACAGCATCATCAAGATTTTCATCATCAAGAACCAATCCGCCCGGTAATGCCCATCCTCCTTTGAAAGGATCAATTTTTCTTTTTATCAAAAGAACCTGAAGATCCTTCTTATCAAAGTATCCAAATATAACTGCATCTACTGCTACTTTAATATTCTGCATAATATAGTTTGCGTTGTGAATACACAAAGTTAATGTTTTGAATTAAAAACTCCACCGTTAAAAAGGCAAAAACCAACAAAATAAAATTTCTTACCTTTAATTTAAAATTATAACCAACTTAAAACTAAACATTTATGAAAAATCTACTGTTCATTGTAATCGCAGCTTTTCTATTGACGGCTTGCGAAAAAGGAAAACCCGATATGGGTAAGGAATCCACAGGATCTGATTCTGCAGCATGGAAACCTGTAGATTCTGCTACTGCTGTAAAGGCATGGACTGAATATGCTACTCCCGGAGAGATGCACAAAATGCTTGCTAAATCAGATGGGAAGTGGACCGGAGAAACGACTATGTGGATGGAAGAAGGAGGAAAACCTATCAAAAGTACATCTGAGTGTACCAATAAAATGATCTTTGGCGGACGTTATCAGGAGAGCGTACACACCGGTAATATGTGGGGAATGCCTTTTGAAGGAAGGAGCATTGTTGGATACGATAATGCGACTAAAAAATTTGTAAGTACATGGATGGATAATATGGGAACAGGAATAATGTATACTACAGGAGATTGGAACGCATCAAAGAAATCAATTGAATTTAAAGGTAAAATGCCTGACATTGCAAGACCTGGAAAAGAATGCGATGTAAGGGAAGTTTTTACATTCGTGGATGATAACACTCAAATCATGGAAATGTATGGTCCCGGCTCCAAAACCGGTAAGGAAATGAAAACAATGGAAATAAAATTCACCCGTAAAAAATAGAAAATAAAAAAACCGCTTCCTCTGAAGCGGTTTTTTATGCTAATTGGTTTCTGATGCACTTGTTTCCGGAACGCTGAAATTATTGTTTAAATAATTAACGTTGTAGACCTGCCCGCTCCATGTCTTCGTTGTGGAGTTGAAAACATATATTTATGATCATACTTATCAGCAAACATTAACAATAGTAAAAAACACATCTCATTTTCAGTGATTTACCTGATCCTACACTTTCTTTTATTATAGAAATTTGATATAGTAAAAAGGTCCAGGCCGAAAACCTTAAAAAGTAGGCATAAAACAAACTAACATTATCATGAATGCAAAAAATTTATTAAGAGTACTTATTGTAATTATCGTCATTATTGGCGGAGTTATTATTATTGTAATAGGCAAAAAACCATTTCCTGAGCCTGAATGTATTGTATGCGGTACTAAACTGATAACCATGCTTGGTATCGTTGAAATTATTCTGGGATTAGGAGCGCTGGTAGTGCAGAGAAACCTGATTGATAAGCAGAGAAATCTATAAAAATAAAAAGACCGATATGATATCGGTCTTTTTTATATTAATCGTTTAGCTTTAATACGGCCATAAATGCAGATTGCGGTACTTCTACCCTACCAATCTGTTTCATCTTTTTCTTACCTTCCTTCTGTTTTTCCAAAAGCTTACGTTTTCTGGAAATATCTCCCCCGTAACACTTCGCGGTAACATCTTTTCTTAGAGCTTTAATGGTTTCCCTCGCGATAACCTTCGTTCCCAATGCCGCCTGAACCGCAATATCAAACTGCTGTCTAGGGATCAGTTCACGAAGCTTTTCACACATCTTTTTACCGATATGATAGGCATTACTATCGTGAATCAATGAAGAAAGTGCATCTACCATATCGCCATTGATCAGGATATCCATTTTTACAAGCTTGGAAGCTCTGAATCCGATCGGATGATAATCAAATGATGCATATCCTTTAGAAATGGATTTCAGTCTATCGTAGAAATCGAATACAACTTCTGCCAAAGGCATATTGAATATCAGCTCTACTCTTTCAGAAGTTAAATAACTTTGGTTAACGATCTCTCCTCTTTTCTCAATACATAAAGTCATTACCGATCCTACAAAATCAGATTTGGTAATAATAGAAGCTTTAATAAACGGTTCTTCCACTCTATCCATTGTAGATGGATCCATCATTTCAGACGGGTTATTAATCAAAATAGGAACATCCGGTTCTTTTTTAGTATATCCGAAATAAGAAACGTTCGGCACCGTAGTGATAACGTTCATATTGAATTCCCTGTCCAATCGCTCCTGAACAATTTCCATATGCAGCATTCCTAAGAAACCACATCGGAACCCAAAGCCCAGAGCAGCAGAACTTTCCGGTTCAAAAACCAAAGAAGCGTCGTTAAGCCTTAATTTCTCTAATGAAAATCTAAGCTCCTCAAAATCCTCAGAATCAATAGGATAAATCCCTGCAAATACCATCGGTTTAACTTCTTCAAATCCTTCAATCGGTCCACTAGCGGGTTTATCGAAAGAAGTGATGGTATCTCCTACTTTAACTTCTCTGGCATCTTTAATTCCAGAAACCAAATATCCTACATCTCCACATCCAATTGTCTTTTTAGGAACCTGCTTCAGCTTTAAAGTCCCTACTTCGTCAGCTCCATATTCTTTTCCAGTGGCAAAAAATTTTATTTTTTCATTTTTGGAAATACTTCCATTTACTACTTTAAAATAGGCTTCTATACCACGGAAAGGATTGTATACGGAATCGAAGATCAAAGCCTGAAGTGGTGCATCAGGATCTCCTACAGGAGCAGGAATTCTTTCCACAATCTGCTCAAGCAGATGGTGAACCCCTTCACCGGTTTTCCCGGAAACCCTTAATACATCTTCATATTCGCAACCAATTAAATTCATGATTTCATCAGTCACCTCTTCAGGATTGGCTGAAGGTAAATCGATTTTATTAAGAATAGGAATGATCGTCAGATCATTCTCCAATGCAAGATAAAGATTACTAATAGTCTGTGCCTGAATACTTTGAGCGGCATCTACAATAAGAAGCGCTCCTTCGCAGGCAGCAATTGATCTGGAAACCTCATAAGAGAAATCCACGTGTCCCGGGGTATCGATCAGATTTAAAATATATTTTTCCCCTTTATATTCATAATCCATCTGGATCGCGTGAGATTTAATCGTAATCCCACGTTCTTTCTCCAAATCCATATCATCCAGCGTCTGAGACTGTAATTCCCTCTGGGTAACTGTATTGGTATATTCCAATAAACGATCCGCCAAAGTACTTTTACCGTGGTCAATATGAGCGATTATGCAAAAATTTCGTATGTTTTTCATTTAAGAACCTTGTAATTTGCAAAGATAAAAAAAAAGCAAGACAATTCATTGCTGTTAATTTTAATCAGTGAAATTAATTTATAATTCCGAAGGAAAATCGTATTCTCCGGTTAAAGGATCAATATAGATTTCAAACTTATCTCCTTTTTTCATTTTCTTTTGTTCCGCTCCCTGTTGAATTGCATCAGCAACACCTCCAATTAAACCAAACATTCCTAATGTATTATTAGAAGCTGCAGGAAAAAGATATCCTCTGTTGCTTACCACATAAAATCCTTTTTCATTTCTATTTAAATCCAGAAAGCCTGATAATCCCTTTTTATAAGCCTTTCCGTTTTCCACGTAAGCAAACATTTTGTAGGCAGGGATCTTATTCTTTTTACCATTTTCCTCTTTGAGTGCTTTTGTCACCTCCCCTTTTTCATTCCTTTCAAGTAGATAATTTCCGGGCTCGGGAGTCTGGTTAAAGAATGAAACGTGATCCAAATAAATCCCATCCTTTAACTGATCGCTCTTATATACTGCATAATTGTTCCTGACAAATGATTCATAATCAGAAAGCTCGTTGATAGATACAGCATTTCCAAAAGGTCTCTTTCTGTATGTTCTCATGAATAAATCAAAAAAAACATTAGGAACATTCTTAACTAAAAGTTCTGCAATTTCCTTATTATTGAGTGTAACTACAGTATCTTTTTTATATAGGAAACGATATTGATCCCCTTCCTTTGAAAAAGTCTGGGCTGAAAAATCAATGCTCCCACTTGTATTTTTTCCAATTGTTTCTCCAACACTTAATTTAAGCTTTTTTAAAATCAGAACCAGGTCTGCACTTCCTCCCTCATCATTTCCTTTTTTATACCAGTTTCCTAAATCATTTCCCGGGCTTGTAAGGAAAACAACTTCCTTCTCTTCTTTTTGATTTCCAAAAGGAAGAATTCCTATTTTTTTGTCTTCTCTTTGATCAATAACCGTTAAAGTCTTATAAGTTTCTTTTCCGTAATTTGGAATACTCCCTTTGAATTTGATGTATTCTTTTCCCTGAGATAATACGGTGATTGCAATAAAAAGGCTTGCAGTCTGAAGTAATTTCTTCATCTTTTTTTATATTTTTTGCAAAAGTAAAGATTAGTTTTAAACCAACTACACCAAACAAAAAACATTCATAAAAGTTATTAATCTCTATATTATTTTAAATCTTATTTTGAAAAAATGTAGTCTCCCGTAACGATAATTGTTCTTACAATGCTTCCCACAAAATATCATTTCAAACATAAAATCAAACGACTCTTACAAAAAGATTCGTAAGAGTCGTCCAACATTAAAAAAAATAAACTATTATGGGTTTTGTTTCGGCGTTCCCGAATTGTTATGATCGTGAGGCTTTCTGTCATTCATCTTATCTCTCATCCTCCACTCCGATTGGAACAATTTCAGTACTTTCTGACAGGGAACTACCCGCTGCATTTTCTCAGCATATTTTTTTCTATTATCCAGTAATTTTTGTCCCAGCTCAAAGCTTTGCTGTAGCTTGACTTTGGCTTCTTCATCAGACATTTTATCAGGATCAAAATCAGGGTTAAACTGGCTTTTTATCTGTTTCTGATTATCTATGTATTCATTATAAATAGCCGTAAATTCTGCTTTATCTTTCTCATCTACATTCAGATTGTCCAGCATCATATTATCTCTGAATTTTTTCAAAAGATCTTTTCTCTCTTCCGGAGAAAGGTTATTGATGATCTCCTTTCTCTGTTTAGGGTCCATCTTTTTCCAGTCATAATCCGTCCTTTGAGCATGTAAACAAAAGCCGTAAATAATAAAAAGGGTAAATAATATCTTTTTCATCTCTTCTTTTAATTATATAAATCTAAATAAACGTCTTCTGTTGAATTCTTGGCTAGTTCTGCAATCTCAGAATTAGAAAATGAATCCAGATATTCGTTCATTTTAGTTTCAGTCTGCTTTGAAACAGCGACTCCGTTCTGGGGTTTTGAAACTGTTTCTGCTTCAGTATCTTGAGAATCGTCTATCTCTGCACTTTTCTTGTTTTGAACTATTTGATCCGTGCTTTCCACAGAAATTAAATCAGATTTCAAAGTTTCGTAGGCAAGCTCGCTTTCACTCTTTGGAGCCTGGTCATTCTTTGCATAACTTACTTCAGAAATACCAGAATCTTTTATTTTATTTTGATCGGAATTGAAAACAAAAATACTTCCAAAGATCAAAGCTAATGACGCGGCAACCGCATACATCCAATTTAATTTAAATATGGGTGCTTTTTTATTTGCCTTCACGTCATTCATCACTCTTTCCTGGATCATATTAAACATATCATCAGGAGCTTTGTAAATGTTTTTACGTTCTAATTTCTCTATATCGAACTCTTTCATCTTATTATGTTAATCAAAAATTATTCTCGTAATTTTCTTTAATATATTCTTCTATCTTTTGTTTGGCATAGTGATAATTTGTTTTTAAGGTTCCTACGGACATATCAACAATTTTTGATATCTCTTCGTAAGGCAAATCATCATAATACCGCATCATAAATACGAGTTTCTGTTTTTCAGGCAGACTCTGTATAGCATTCTGTAATAAAACCTGTATTTCATCGGCATCTTTTTCAGCATTATCCGCTACAAGATTTTGCATATGATACTCAGCATCTTCATCAGTTTTCTGCATTTTTTTCATTTTATTAACTTGCTGTAATGCTTCGTTGGTAGCTATTCTGTACAACCAAGTATACAGCTGGCTATCATTTTTGAACTGGTGAAAATTCTGATAGGCTTTTATAAAAGTATCCTGCAACGTATCCTGAGCAAGATCTCCGTCTACAATAATTCTTCGTATATGCCAATATAATCTACTTTGATAAGCATCCATCAAGGCACGAACTCCTTTATCCTGAGTTCGGGGATTTTGCATCAGCGTAATAATTTCCGCGTCCTTAATCTTCATAGATGCTTTCACTGTTTTGGATTACAAAAATATCTAAAAGTTAAATACTTTGTTCAATTTTCAGTCCAAAACTCATAAAATATTATCTTTGTTATATGCAAATTGTAATTATAGGTTCCGGAAATGTCGCATACCATCTGGCAAAAGCCTTTGTTCTGAATAACATTCCGTTAGCTCAGATTTTTGGACGAAATGAAAAGGATTTGGAAAAAATAGCTGCGGAGTTACATATTCCTTATTCTACGGAAAAGCTGGAAGATGCCGATTTATATATTATCTGTGTAAGTGATAACTCTGTACAGAATGTTTCAGCAATGATCACTAAAAAAGATTCACTTGTTGCTCATACTTCAGGCTCGCTTCCTAAGGAGCTTTTAGCAGGGGAGTACAGGAAAGCAAGTTTTTATCCTTTACAGACATTTTCTAAATCCAAAGATCTCACCTACAAGAAAATCCCTTTTTTCATAGAGACAGAAACCGAAAAAGATAAAGAGATTCTTTTTAAACTGGCATCCAAAATATCTGATCATGTAATGGAAAGTAGTCATGACAAAAGAAAATATATCCATCTTACAGCGGTTTTCGCCTGTAATTTTGTGAATCACCTTTTTTCTAAAGCCAAAGAAATATCGGATTCCCAGGAGATTCCGTTCGACTATTTTCTTCCGTTAATTGATGAAACCGTTCAAAAAATTCATGAAATTGAACCCAGGCTTGCGCAAACGGGTCCGGCTGTAAGAAATGATGTAAGGGTATTGGAACTTCATGAGCAATTGCTAAAGGATGAAAGCCTTGAAATATATAAAGTAATGAATCATTCTATTAAAAAAATGTATGGGTTATAAAGAGAAATTAAAAGATATTAAAGCATTCGTATTTGATGTGGACGGTGTTTTTACCGATGGAAGTGTGTATCTGATGCCGGGTGGAAATATGAGCAGAGTGATGAATGTCCTGGACGGCTATGCAGTAGTAAAAGCTTTAAAAAATAATTATTTAATAGGGGTGATTACCGGAGGAAATGATGAGATGGTAAAACATCGCATCAATTATCTGGGTATAGAAGATTATTATGCCAAATCACATGATAAAATGGCTGATTTTGAAGATTTTAAAAAGAAATACAATCTTAAAAATGAAGAGATCCTGACAATGGGTGATGATCTTCCTGACCTGCATATTATGGAAAGTTCAGCCATCGCAGCCTGTCCAGAAAATGCTGTTCCCGAAATCAAAGGCATAGCTGATTATATTTCCACAAAGCAGGGTGGAAGTGGAGCCGTACGTGACGTCATCGAGCAGGTAATGAAGGTGCAGGGAAACTGGCATGATGACAACACACAATCTGTATAAATACTTAATATGAAATTACTTTTAGCATCACAATCACCCAGAAGAAAGGAATTGCTTTCCAGCCTTGGATTTGATTTTGAAGTAGTAACAATAGATTGTGAAGAAATCATTCCTGATGATATGGCTATTGAAAATGCGGCTGCCTATCTTTCTCAATTAAAGGCAAACTCATTCCGTCCACTTGAGGCGGGTGAAGTTTTACTCACTGCAGATACCGTTGTTGCCTTAAATAATCAAATTCTTGGAAAACCGAAAGATGAAGCCGATGCTCAGCATATGCTGCGATTGCTTTCCGGAAAAACGCATCAGGTATATACAGGAATTACCATACAGACGGTTGATCAGGTTTTTACAGAAACGGATGTTGCAGATGTGGAACTCGATGAAATTTCCAATGAGGAAATTGATTATTATATTACCCATTACAAACCTTTTGATAAAGCAGGAAGTTATGGTATCCAGGAATGGCTGGGAATGGCAAAGATCAAAAAATTATCCGGTAGTTTTTATACAATAATGGGGCTTCCAACCCATCTGGTTTACAAAATATTGAAAGAAATATAAATTTTTCCAATATAAAATTTTATTATTTTTACAAAATCATCAAACTTTTGATAATAAAAAGTAGATTAGCTAGTTATATTGAAATAATGAAAAAGAATATTTTATTCCTTTTAGCAGCATGTTTTGTTGTATCCTGTGCCACCAAGGTAAAAAAACCGGAGCAACGATCAAAGTTCTTAAAAGGTTTTTCCACATATTATAACACTTTATTTAATGCAAAAGATGCATTGAACAGTGAATTTACGACCAGAGATAAGGGACATAAAGATAACTTTTATGCTCCTTATATTCCTATACTTACCTATGAAAATCAGCCCTTGGGAAGTGATCTTGGACAATCAACGGCCTTTGCAGAAAATTCTATGAAAATGGCCGAAGTAAATAAGCCTTCTAATTCTTCCGGAAGGGGAGCAAGCGGGCCTCCGGGTAAGCCTGGTCTCCAGGATATTCCCGGTATGGTAAAAGACAAAGTTAATTCCGCTGTTGCAGGTCTAACGGGAAATGATTCCAATCAGCCTGAGGTAAAAGGAGCTACCGCGCTTCAAATTGCAGAATCAAAGGCTTTAAAAGCTATCAATAAGTATTCGGTAGTGAGAAATGGGGAAGAAAAGAATAAACAGATTTTTGATGCCTATATGATCCTTGTTCAATCCCGGATCTATCAGGACAAACCTTTAGAAGCCCTTGATGCCTTAAATTATGTTTTCACTCATATGAAAGAAGACAAAAGATTACCATTAGCTAAGGTTTATCAGGGACAGGCTTA
The DNA here is from genome assembly GCF_046591535.1 of Chryseobacterium proteolyticum. Classification (NCBI taxonomy): domain Bacteria; kingdom Pseudomonadati; phylum Bacteroidota; class Flavobacteriia; order Flavobacteriales; family Weeksellaceae; genus Chryseobacterium; species Chryseobacterium proteolyticum. The sequence continues at coordinate 302,491 of NZ_JBJLWK010000003.1, forward strand.
TGCCCAGATGAAAGATTATCATAAAGCTCAGGAGATTTTCACTAAGCTGAAAGGAGAGGGTATCAGTAAAAATGATGATAAATTGTTGAGCATTTATAATTCGGAAACTCTTTTGGATGCAGGTAAAAAAGAAGAGGCAGTAAAAGAACTTGACAGAGCATTTGAACTTAACAATAACAGTAAATTAAAAAGCCGAATTTCATATTTAAGAGGACAAATCCTGGAAGGACTGGGCCAGAATGAAAAGGCCAGAGAAAGTTTTTTAGCTGCTTATAAATATGCGAATGATTTTGAATTTGAAGTTAAATCGCAGATTGAAATCGCAAAAACCTTCAATGGAAAAGGGGATTATAATGGTGCTAAGAATTATCTGGAGAAAATCAGTAACAAGGGAACTTACATGTCTAGAAAGAATGAATTTTATTATGCTTTAGGACTTATGGCCAACAAGGCGGGTAAAAAAGAAGAGGGGCAACAGTTTTTCAGAAAATCTTTGACGGAAAAGGTATCTGATCCGCAGGTTCGCGGTCTTGCTTATTACGAGATAGGAAAAAATTACCTGGACAAAAATGATTACATCGGTGCCGGAGCATATTATGACTCTGCGCTTGCCGTTATGACCTATGAACCATCTAAAGTTCTTTTAAAAGATCAGTCCGAGAATATTAAAAAGATCTCAAGAAACTATTACCTGATCAAAAAAAAATGACAGTATTCTTTCATTAGCAAAAATGACCGATGCTCAAAAAACTGAATTTTTTGCCAAGCATATTGCCAAATTAAAAGCCAAGGAAGAAAAAGAAGAATTGGAAAGAAGACGTGCTGAAAGAAGTAAAGGTTTTGACACGGGAGATTATAATTCCAACTCTATTTTCGCCAATAGTTCAACTTCTTTTGAAGATTTCGGAACAGCTCCTAAAGGATTTTATTTTAGCAATACGGGAACTGTAAGCAAGGGTACTTCCTCATTTAAACAGGTTTGGGGTGACAGGGCATTAAGTGATAACTGGCGTTATTCTAAAAAAATGTCTTCTATTGATGATATGAAGAATGAAGCTCTGGGAGTAACATCAGCTCCTGATCCGAGACGTTTTGAACCTGCTTTCTATATTGAACAGATTCCAACGGATGCGGGTAAACTAGGACAACTGAAAAAGGATAGAGATACGGCTTCTTTAGGATTAGGGATCATGTACCAGAACTATTTTACCAACACCCCTTTAGCTACTAAAACACTGTATGATCTGGTTGATGTAAAGCCGGAAGAAAAAGTACTATTGCAGGCGTTGTATGAAATTTTTGCAATGAATTATGAGAAAAACCCACAGGCATCAGAGAAGGCAAAACAGATCCTGTTGACAGATTATCCTTATACTTCGTATGCGGAATTTGCAAGAAATCCTAAAAATAATTCATTTGTAAAATCCTCTGAAGATGTTGAAAATGAGTACAAAAGAGCATACGCATTATATGAAGCAGAAAAATTCAGTGATAGTAAGAATGTCATTGACCAGACTATTGAGAAGTATCCAAAAGATGCATTAGTCCCAAAATTGTATTTACTGAATGCTTTCAATACCGGAAAGTCCAGTGGTAAAGAAGTAATGATTCTACAATTGGAACAGATTGCATTAAATTATGCCAAAACACCGGAAGGTATTAAAGCTAAGGAAATGCTTAACTATCTGAAGAGTGATCTTGCGTTCCAGGCAACGGACAACAAAGGAAATACGATACCTCAGAACCAGAATAATGTACCAGTACAACCTGCTTCACAGAATAATGTTCCTACCAGCCCGGATAATAACGATCCTCAAAAAATACAGGACTTTAACGGCCAGCCACCTGTAAAGAAAAAATCAAAAAGGTTTGGGAATCCTGATCAGAATAAGCAGGATCTTCAAATGCAGAATCCGAATTCACAGCCTCCAAGGCCAAAATAAATAAAAAAGCGAAGATTTAATCTTCGCTTTTCTTTTTCTTTACTCCATGAAAATCTTTTACATAAAAAGGTTCAAAGTAGGCAATATCTTCGTAGTCTTTACTTTCTGTTTTTTCAAGCGTCTTCTTTATCAGGTGTTGTGCGGAAGGGTATACCTCTTCATTATATTCTGCGTTGGGTAACTGCAGTATTTCTTTTGCCTTTTTAGCGCCGTCTCCTACAAAAAGTATTTTATTATCCGACCATTCACTAAAAGATTGTTCATCAAGAATTTTAGCTTCCGTAGAAGAAATCTCTTTTCCCGTAATACCGTCATAAGCTGCCGTATAAACCTCCATTCTCCTTGCGTCAACTAAGGGTATGATTACATCATAGTTTTGTCCTAAAAAGGGCTCTTTCATGCTTTCGAGAGAATTCACCGCAATCAGAGGAATTTTTAAACCATAACAAAATCCTTTTGCAGAAGCTGCACCAATCCTTAATCCAGTATAAGAGCCGGGGCCTTTTCCCAAGGATATTGCTTCAATCTCTTTAATGGAAATTCCTGCCCCTTCCAATGCCCACTCTACAAAGGTATGCAAGCTTTCGGATTGTTTATAGTTTTCAGAAACTTCTTCACATACACACAGGAGTTTATCATTATCTGAAATGGCAACTGAGCAGTTTTTAGAAGAGGTTTCTAGATATAATATTTTCATTTTTGTAAGCTTATCGGCAGGTTTAAATACACTTAAATAATATCTGCAAATTTAATCCTTTTAAATCTATTTTCTGTAGATTGTTCTCGGTTCACTTTGTGCACTCGGATAGATTGTCATATCTGACACATTCACATGTTTTGGAGCATTTACACAATAGGCAATAGCATCTGCTATATCTTCAGCCTTTAAAGGCTCATAACCAGCATATACGGTAGAAGCTCTTTCATGATCCCCTTTGAATCGTATCAAAGAGAAATCTGTTTCTACAGCTCCCGGCTGAATATTAGTTACTCTTATTCCGAATTCAGTGAGCTCCAAACGCATTCCTTCGGAAACGACATCAACTGCCTTTTTGGTCGCACAGTATACAACACCATTGACGTAGGTCTGTCTGGCAGCTACTGAGCTGATATTAACGATATGTCCGGAATTTCTTTCTTTCATTCCTGGAATAATCGTTTTAGAAACATATAAAAGTCCTTTTACATTTCCATCGATCATAGAATCCCAGTCGTCCGTTTTTCCAGCCGAAAGAGGATCTAAACCATGCGCATTTCCGGCATTATTAACCAAAACATCAATATTTTTCCATTCCTCAGGAAGAGAATTGATTGCATTTTGTACTTCTTCCAGGTTTCTAACGTCAAATTTTAAGCTGAGTACTTCTGTAAAAGCTGATAATTCGCTTTGTACAGACTCCAGTACTTCATTTCTTCTTCCACAGATAATAACCCTGTTTCCTTGTTTTGCAAAAAGCTCTGCTGTTGACTTTCCAATCCCGGAAGTTGCTCCGGTTATTAATATTGTTTTCATATCTTATTGTAGCAATTTCTTAGTAACCCGATCAGTGAATCACGGTACATTTTGAATTAAATTTTAGTTGGCGTCAAATGCCTGAAATGCATCTTCAATATGTTCAAGAACCAATTTTCCTTTTTCATCCGGCAAAACTGAAATAATATCGAAGCGTACTTCCTTCACATGATTAAACTCTTCGAGATAATGATCAGCAGCATTAACAATAGATCTGATCTTTGTTTTCGTAACAGCTTCCTGAGGCAGCATAAAAGCATCTGTAGAACGTGCTTTTACTTCAATAATTACAATCAGATTTTTTATTTCCGAAATAATGTCAATCTCGGCTCTTTGAAACCGGTAGTTTCTGGCAAGAATTTTATATCCGTTTCTCTGCAAATGTTCTACTGCAAAATCTTCTGCTATTTTTCCAAAATCATTGTGAGATGCCATCTGTCTTTTTTACATTTAAAAGATTAAAAAAGTGAAAATTAATGCCTGATTAAAATTCTATCTTAACTTTACTTCCAACTTTCATTTTCACATTTCCACCGATAATCAATGGTCTGTTGTCTTTGATATGTCCGTTTGGAAAACCAAAAATAACGGGAAATTTATATTTTGAAATTCTTTCTGAGATTAGTTTATAGGCAAATTCATCGAAACTTTCCTCATAATTTTTATTCTCCTTTTCATCACCCATATTGGTCATTCCACCAACAATAAGTCCTTTGATTTTTTTTTAAAACTCCGGCTAATTCCAAACTCATGATCATTCGATCCAGGGCATAGTAATTTTCTCCGATATCTTCAATAAATAATATTTTACCTTTAAAATCAAAAGAGTAGGGAGTTCCTAAAAGTGCATAGATCAGAGCTAAATTTCCCCCAATCAATTCGCCTTCAATATTGCCTTCTCTATTCAATTGATTGGTCTGTAAACCATATTTTGGAGCTTTTCCTTTCAGAATATCAAAAACTAAATCATAGCTTTCTTCTGTAACTCCGAAACTGGAAGTTTTAATTGTCTGGCCATGAATAGATACAAATCCTTTTTTCAGTAAATAACTTTGGATTACTGTATTGTCTGAATATCCGATATACCATTTTGGATCTTTTAAAAACTGTGTAAGTTTTATGCGCTGGATAAGATGCTGGCACCCGTATCCGCCCCTGGAGGCCCAGATCGCAGAAATTTCGGAGTCATTGAAGGCCCAGTTTATATCTTTCAATCTTTCCTTTTCTGTTCCGGCATAGTTGTATCCGTTAGAATATCTGGTATACAAATGTTTTCCTAAAACAGGTTCAAAACCTTTCGCTTTAATCATGGAAATTCCTTTTTCGAGCTGGGATTCATCAACTGCTCCTGCAGGAGAAATAATAGCTATCTTATCTCCTTTTTTAAGGGACTTTGGAAAGATATTTTTTTTCATTTTGATTTTTGATATTTGACTTCTTTTTTCTCTGCTTCTTCCAGACGTTTATCAAACTGATTAAATTTTTTAAAGCTCTGTAAAAAGATGAAAAAACTGAAAATAATAAGAATTCCACCTACGATTCTTCTGATCTTATTGGCCAGCTTTTGAGTAAGCCTGTCATGGAATTGTTTGGCAAGGAAAATTTTAGCAAGATCAATGCATAAATAGGTGCCTATTACAATCCCTATATAAAGAATAAAATTACTGATGTCAGGGTACTGGTTTCTTACCGAAATAACAGTAACCAACCAGAAAAGAATAACACCTACATTTAAAAGATTGAAGAAAAAACCATTAATAAAAGTCTTAAAATAATTTTGACCAATGATTCTTTCTTCACCGGGCATATGCATCTTGGTTTTGGTAACCAGCATAACAACCCCATATACAAAAATAAGAATGGATGTAATCCTGTAAAATCCAGGGTGCTTATCAATCAGGTTCACAAGATCCGCACTCGCATAATAGGCGGCCACAATGCAAAGCAAATCTGCCGTAATTACTCCAAGATCAAGCGCCAAAGCATGTCTGGGACCTCTTGAGAAGCTGGTTTCAATTAAAAGGAAAAAAATAGGTCCTATGAAAACCAGGCTTAACATGAATCCTAATATGACAGCAGAAAGTACAAGTTCAAACATTTAATATGGCTTTAAAACGGAAAAAAATCCATCTCATTTTGTACAAATTTAGACTTTATGATTTAATTAATCAACAATCTTGAAATCCAGTTGTTTCTGAATCAGATTAGCTTTCACTACTTTGATGTGAACTTCATCTCCCAACTGATATTTTTTACCTGTTCGTGAACCATAAACAGCATGGGTTGTCTTATCATACACATAGGAATCATCTACAAGATCCCTTAGTTTAATAAGTCCTTCAGCTCCATTTTCAGGAATTTCTACCCAGAATCCGAATTCCGCAACTCCGGAAATCACTCCCTTGAAGTTTTCTCCAAGATGTTTCTCCATGAATTTCACCTGCATAAACTTAATAGAATCTCTTTCAGCATCTGCTGCCAGTCTTTCCATGGCACTGCAGTGTTTTGCTTTTTCTTCCAATTCAGCTCTGTCCGGAGATTTTCCACCATCCAGATAATGCTGGAGTAAACGATGTGCAAGTAAATCGGGATAACGACGGATCGGAGAGGTAAAGTGGGAATAGTACTCAAATCCTAAACCGTAATGTCCAATAGGTTCAGTAGAGTAGACTGCCTTGCTCATACTTCGCATAGCTAGCGTTTCGATCATATTTTCTTCTCCTTTCCCTTTTACATCGTACAATAGCTTATTCAGGGATTCAGCTACTTTCTTCGTATTGGCAAGATTCATCTGATATCCGAATGTGGAAACAAAATCTCTTAATGCTTCCAGTTTTGCCGGATCCGGATCATCGTGAACCCTATATATAAAGGTATTATTGGTCATTCCTCCTTTATTCGTTAAAGAAACAAATTCAGAAACTTTTTTATTGGCCAAAAGCATGAATTCTTCAATCAGGTGATTTGAATCCTTGCTTATCTTAAAATAAACGCCGATGGGCTCATTGTTTTCATTAAGATTAAATCGTACTTCACTTCTGTCAAAAGTAATTGCGCCGTTTTTAATACGTCCTTCACGCATAATTTTTGCCAGTTTATCCAGGACAAGAATCTCTTCAGCCAGATCTCCCTGCTGTGTTTCAATACGTTCCTGAGCTTCTTCATAGGTAAATCTTCTGTCGGAATGAATAACTGTTCTTCCAAACCATTGTTTCTGAATCTCAGCATTATCATTCAATTCGAAAACCGCAGAGAATGTATATTTATCTTCATTCGGACGAAGTGAACATACATCATTACTTAAAACTTCAGGAAGCATCGGAACCACACGATCCACCAGATAAACAGAGGTTGCTCTCTGATAAGCTTCGTCATCTAAAATAGTTCCGGGAACTACATAATGGGAAACATCCGCAATGTGGACACCGATTTCCCAATTCCCATTCTTTAGTTTCTGGATGGATAACGCATCATCAAAATCCTTTGCATCTTTAGGGTCTATGGTAAAAGTACAGATCCCACGCATATCACGACGTTTTGCTACTTCATCATCTGTAATCTGTCTGTTAATCTTATCCGCATCCTGTTCTACTTCTTCAGGAAATTCATAAGGTAAGCCGTATTCTGCAAGAATAGAGTGGATCTCAGTTTCATGTTCTCCCGGAGAACCTAAAACCTTAATAATTTCCCCTTCCGGATTTTTATCTCCTGGTTTCCATTCAGTCATTTTCACAACAACCTTGTCACCATCTTCAGCACCTCCAAATTTTCCTTTCGGTATAAATATATCTGTATTGATCGTCTTTTTATCACAAACTACAAATCCGAAATCCTTATGGCTTACCACCTGTAAGGTCCCCACAAATTCTGTACGTGTTCTTTCCAGGACTTCAAGAACAGAACCTTCTAATTTTTTCCCTTTGTAAGTGTAAGTAACAATCAGTACTTTATCCCCCTGTAAAGCATCCTTCACATTTTTTGAATGGATAAAGATATCATCTGTCATTCCTTCCACATTTACGTAGGCGTTGCCGGATTGGTTAAAATCAATCACACCGGTAAGTGTTCCGGCGATTTTTAAATTGATAATGTATTTTCCTTTATCAGTCTCTTTTATTTTTTCAGAAGCCTGCAGCTTGTGCAAAGCCTGGATCACAAGTTCCCTTTGTCTCGGATTCTTGTAATCTATTCCGTCTGCGATCTGCTTATAATTATAGATCTTGGACGAATTTTCATTCATAAATCTCAGGATCAATCTACCGATCTCCATTAATTTATGGTCATTTTTTTGACTTATATATTTTCTTTTTTTTCATTAGTTTAAAATTTAAATTCTTCTTTATTATCTATTTCTTCCCACTCATTATTTTTATATTGGAAGGCCTTAAAGAAATCTGCATAATTGATTTCATATTTTACTACTATAATATCTGCTGCATAATTGCGAAATTGTAAACTCAAATAGTCTGAATTCTCAATATCAATCTTAGTATTTCTTCCTGAAGGTAGATAATAAAAACTTCTCTCTTGATAAATCCCTTTTTTTTGATGGGTTATATATTCTCTTAATTTATTTGTAGTATACCTTTTTCCATATTCTTCATTGCTAACAAAAGCTTCTGAATTACCAAAACCATAATATTTAACAGCAAAAATTAAATTTCTATTTAGTTTTTCATTAATACCGATTATCGTTTCTTCGTCCCAAAAGATAGTTTCATTATACAATGGATCCATAAGATTTTTCTTCGGAGAACACATTGAAAAGTCAATCTCAGCTCCACAGATCGTTCGTACCTTCTTCAAATAAATTTTTAAGTTATCATATTTAAAATTATTTGGATTGATATTTTCAACAATCAAATCTTTTAAACCTGAGTAATCTATAGTCTTTGAGTCCTCTATTAACTTATGATATGCCTGTTCTATCTTTTTATCATATTCTGTACAATCTGGCCTCCTCAATTCCTTCAAAGTATCTTTGGTTTGAGCTTTAATCAATAAAAGATTACTCAAAAAAAATACGGCGGTAAAGAACTTCATCTTTTTACTCATAGTAGTCTTTACAAAAAATAATGTATCCATTCATCCATTCTTATTTAAGAAGGTTACAAATATCCATATGTTGCACATCATCAATTTTCCTTCCAATCTTTCAACAACGGGGGTTTTAGTTCGTATAAATTTAATACAAAAAAGGAGAAGAGGGGAGAAAACCTATTATAAATATATTTAATATGAATAGTGTAGGTTCTTGGAGAAGAATATAGAATATGTTTCTATTTATGGTCACAAAGATAAGTATTTTAAAACAAATAAGGCTTGTAATTTGATTTACAAGCCTTTATATCTTTTTAGCAAACTGCTATCTTATCTACTCTTGTTTGGTGTCTGCCACCTTCAAAATTAGTAGAGAGAAATTTTTCAACGATTTCTATTGCTAATTCTTTTGATATGAATCTCGCTGGCATTGAAATCATATTGGCATCATTATGCTGTCTTGCCAACGAAGCTATCTCCGGCATCCAACAAAGAGCGCAACGGATCTTCTGATGCTTGTTAGCAGTGATCTGTACACCATTTCCACTTCCACAGATCAGAATTCCTAATTCGTTTTCCCCATTTTCTACGGAAGTTGCTGCAGGGTGTACAAAGTCAGGATAATCCACACTGTCTGTGGAAAACGTTCCAAAATCCTGAATATCAAATCGTTCTGAAAAATAGTTTTTAACAATCTCCTTATATTCAAAGCCTGCATGATCGGCTGCGATCGCAATTTTTCTTTTCATAGTAGTTATATTAAACTTTATATAGATTTATTTCCTTACAAATTTAAGTATTAAATATCAATTGTTAGTTGATCATTGGTTAATTGTGAAAAGCATTGTGAATAACTGTGGAAAACTTTTATAAACTAAATATTTTTCCAATACTAAAATTTACTAATGAGAAAAATCTTTGGAAAGCCAACGGAAAATTTCAAAAATCTTTTTTGGAAGAATTCATTAGCTTTTCCATAAATGAGTAATTAATAATTAAAATTGTTAACAACTAAACGATTTTTGTTAGTAACCCTCTAAATAATCAGATTTACAAGAAATTATATTGTGAATTAAATATGAATTACATAAAAATTTAGTGTTATCAACTTTTTAGGGTAAAGTTATCCCCGAAACTCACAACACTCAACAACAATACTCATTCTTCTTTTATCAAAAAAAAAAAATTGTTGGTTAGTGAGTGTTGGGCTTGTGAGAAGTTTTTTGAAAACTTTTTTTTATTCGATCTTTTTCAAAAGTTTAAAATCTTACATTTGTGAAACGAAAATTCTAAGATATTTATGAAAACAGTGAATGATTTCAATTTTAAAGACAAAAAGGCTTTAGTAAGGGTGGATTTTAATGTTCCGCAAGATGATCAGCTTAAAGTTACGGATAATACAAGAATTGCTGCGGTTAAACCAACTATTGATAAAATTCTTAATGATGGAGGATCTGTGATTTTAATGACTCACCTTGGAAGACCTAAAGGAGAGGTGAAAGACGAGTTTTCATTGAAGCATATTCTTGAGGAAGTATCCAATGTTTTAGGAAAAGAGGTAAAATTCGTAGAAGAATCTGTAGGACCAAAAGCTGAGCAGGCTGCTTCCGAACTTAAACCTGGTGAAATTTTATTATTGGAAAATCTTAGATTTCATAATGAAGAAGAGAAAGGAGATGAAGGCTTTGCTGAGCAGCTTTCTAAATTAGGAGATGCCTATGTGAATGATGCATTTGGTACTGCACACCGTGCACATGCTTCTACAGCTGTAATCGCTAAGTTTTTTGATTCAACTAAATTTTTCGGTTTACTTATGGCTAATGAGCTTACAGCTATTGATAAAGTTTTAAAGAATGGTGAAAGGCCTGTAACTGCGATACTTGGAGGATCAAAGGTTTCAACTAAAATTACCATTATAGAAAATATTCTACCTGCCATTGATAATTTAATTATTGGTGGTGGAATGGCATTTACATTTATTAAAGCTCTTGGAGGTAAAATAGGTAATTCCTTGGTGGAAGAGGACAAGTTACCTTTAGCACTGGAAATTTTGGCTAAAGCAAAAGAACATCATGTGAAAGTTTATCTGCCATCTGATACGATCATTGCAGAAAGTTTTAATAATGATGCTGATAGGAAGGAAGTAGATATATATGCTATTCCTGAAGGATGGATGGGATTGGATGCAGGTTCAAAATCAAGAGATCAGTTTAATGACGTTCTCTTGAATTCAAGAACTATTTTATGGAATGGTCCTATAGGAGTATTTGAAATGTCAAATTTCGCTGCCGGAACTATTGCACTTGGAGACAGTATAGCTGAGGCAACAAAGCTGGGAGCTTTTTCCTTAGTAGGAGGAGGTGACAGTGTTGCTTTCGTTAAGCAATTTGGTTACGGAAATAAAGTGAGCTATGTATCTACCGGTGGGGGAGCGATGCTTGAAAGTCTTGAAGGACTGGAACTTCCTGGTATTGCTGCGATCAATAAATAAAAACTGTTATTATATATAAAGAAAATAACCCTCTCAATGTGAGAAGGTTATTTTTTTTTGAAATCATTATTTATTGAACATATGCTACGTAACATTCGTTAATCGCACCATTAGTTGTTTTGGCAAAGAATGAATAATCGATCCAGAAATATCCATTGTTCCCCCAATTTGTTCCCCATTGGTTTTGGACTTTAAATGCCTGTTTAGCATCATCATATCCTATTACCGCAATGGCGTGGCCACCTCTGCTGCTACCTGAATGTGACTTCCAGATCCATCCGTTAGATGAACTTAAATGATCAAAGCTGTAATCTACTGTTACTGCGATAACTATGGGTAAATTCATGCTTAGAAGTGTTTTTACATTACTGATATCCGTTTTATCAACCGTTGCCCAGGTGGTAAATTTGTGAGTGCTTGCGGCATTTTTCTGTGAGGAATTTGGCTGAGTAGAACATCCTGTATCTGTATAAGGCATTTCCGCCCAACTGCAAACACCCTGATTTTTAATCAGATTTAATCCATCACTTACATAAGCACCAGCATCACAAGATCCGAGCTTGATTTGATTATAAACGTACTCGGGGCTTCTTTTGGCAGTAACTCCTTTGAAATTAGATTCCAGACCACTAGCTGTGGTGTAAGCTGTTGCCCAGGCAACACAAGAACCTTCTGCTCCCTGGTCTCCAATTGCGGGAAGACCGGGAATTAAATAACTTGAAGCAAGTGCATTTTTTGCTGCTTTTTCGGTCTTACCCTTTAGTCTTAAGGTTAGCTCATTGATGTTTACTTTAGCGAAATTGTTGTAAGTAGTTTGATCAATCAGCTTTGCTCCCAATGAGTGAAGTTGCTGTTTTTCTGAAGATTGCGTGTTTAAATCTTCGTCTCTTTTTTCGCATGCTGTAATGGATAGCATTCCTATTGCTATCATTACGAGTTTAAAATTTTTCATTGATTAATATTTAAAATGGTTCTGTGAATGTATAAATTATTTTCACATATCAATGATTTATTTTATGTAAAACATAAGAATTGATAAACAAAATGTAATTATTAATATTTTTTACTTAATTATTTTTATTTCTGTTTATTTTATTTTTATATTTTATCATTTGTTTTAAATATTTTAATATTTAGTGTGTTTTTATTACTAATTAAGTTATTTTGTTTATTTTTTTTCTTTAAATAAATTATTTAACTAAATAATTTATTTTATATAATTTAAAATATTTATATTTTTTTTCAAGTTTTAACCTGAAATTTTGATTTTATTCATAATTTTTCCTTTTTGAAATGAAAAAAATAGTGTTAAATGTTTGTTTTTGGTAATTTTTTAAATATCTCTAGTGAATTAGTGGTGTTATTAATATGTTTTTTATTATTTCTAATATGGTTGATTTTATTAATTAATATACTAAGTTTAAAAGTGAGATGGTATTTGTCTATAGATTTATTAAGATGGTGATTTTTAATAATCCAAAGGTAATTTTTAAATCGATAGGGTAGGAGAGAAATTTGGAAATATATTTTTCATTTTGATTTAACGATCTATTGCAGAGTTGGAAATAATGTTAAATGAGAATTGGAGATAAACATTATTTATTGATTTAAGTTTTGTCGATTCTTATTACATTTTATATTTTGAATAGTAAACATAAATAAATAAAAAAGGTCTGATAAAATATCAGACCTTTTATTCAAGGTAATTTTACAAATTATCTTGAATTTTTAATTATTAATTTCTTCACTTTTTTATTTTGGAGCCAAATTTGTCAAAAATTGACCTTCAGAAATATATCAAAAATCGATTTTCTATCTTTTTTCGATAATGTATATCAAACTTGAAAATTCGTTCGAAAAAAGGGCATTTACGTTAGAAATCGTTCCGTAGATGATAGCTTTCAGCCAAAAAAGTGGTGATTTTTTATATTTTTCGCTGAGCATTGAGATGTAATATGAATCCAGGACAAGTGGTTTGATTTTTCTTAATTTCCAATCTGGATTTTTTGATATTAAATTTTCCATCCCTTTTTTTGAAAAATGAAAGATATGTCTTGGAACGTCATAAGCAGCCCAATATTCTTTGTAGTGTTTTGCATCATACGAAGTAGGGTTGGGTACGGCAATGATCAGAAGTCCTTTTTCTTTTAATTTATTATGAAAGATTTCCAGGATCTCTGACTGATTTTCAATATGTTCAAAAACATGCCATAATGTAATTGCATCAAGACTATTATCTTCTAAGGAAGTAACGTTATCTATTATCTTAGCTTTTGTTACTTTGCTCTGGGCAGCTTTTCTTGCATCTGGATTAGGTTCATATCCAAACGTCTGAAAATCATTTTCTATAAATTTTACAAATTCTCCGGCGCCACAACCATAATCCAGAACTTTTGAATTCTTTTTAATACGATCTATGAGAATTGTTTTCTTATACTGAAGATTGAAAGACTGAAGGAATTTATATACTTTTTCTTTTAGGCTTCCTGAATCCTGATGATGTGAAATGTAATCCTCGCTTTCGTAGTATTTTGAAATGTTGGATGGAATAGGGGAGGTTTTGAAAACTCCTTTAGTTTCTGTTTCTTTAATTTCAAATATTTCCTGAGTCAGAAAGTGATCTTTAATTTTCATTAAAATATTCTTTTATAGTAAAAATTAAGATATTCAGAGTTTATATAAAGCTCGTAAATACCTTAATTTTTGTTTTAAATTTAATTATGTTTCACGTGAAACATAATGTAATTATCGTCCTAAATAGACCAGTAAAACGTTGATATCAGCAGGGGATACACCACTGATTCTTCCTGCTTGGGCAATTGTTTTTGGTCTTACATTATTCATTTTTTGTTTAGCCTCAGATGATAAACTAGAGAGTTTTAGATAATCAAAATCTTCTGGAATTTTAATGTTTTCCAAACGGTTCAGTTTTGCAACATTTTCTTTCTCCTTTTCAATATATCCTTTGTATTTGATATTAATTTCAGCCTGTTCCCTTACTTCATCGTCAAATTGGGAGGCTACTTCTTTAATAATATCAATATTTTCAAGCTTTTCTAATGTAATATTAGGTCTGGTAAGAAACTGAGAAGCTCTGTAGGCTTGATCTACAGGATTACTTTCTTCACTTTCTAGAATCGGATTGATGATTCCGGGTTTTAAAGAAGTTTCTCGTAAGAATGTTTCAAGTTCCTCACTTTTAGCTATTTTTTGCTCAACTTTTCTTAATCTTTCTTCTTTTGCAAGTCCTAGTTGATACGCTTTTTCAGTTAATCTGATATCCGCATTATCCTGTCTTAACAGGAGTCTGTATTCGGCACGTGAGGTAAACATTCTGTAAGGTTCCTCTGTACCTTTGGTAATAAGATCATCAATTAAAACTCCTATATATGCTTCATCCCTGTTAAGAATAAATTCTTCTTTACCATGTACTTTATTATGGGCATTAATACCTGCCATTAAACCTTGGCCGGCCGCTTCTTCATATCCTGTAGTACCATTAATTTGTCCGGCAAAATATAAATTATCAATTAGTTTTGTTTCTAAGGTATGCTTTAACTGGGTAGGGGGGAAATAGTCGTATTCAATGGCATAGCCCGGACGGAAAACCTTTACGTTTTCGAATCCTGGAATATGTTTCATAGCTTTGATTTGTACATCTTCCGGTAAGGAAGAACTAAAGCCGTTTACATATATTTCTACCGTTCTCCAGCCTTCTGGCTCTACAAATAACTGGTGTCTTGTACGTTCAGCAAATCGGTTGATTTTATCTTCAATACTAGGGCAGTATCTTGGACCTAAACTCTGAATGGTGCCATTAAACATAGGGCTTCTGTCAAAACCTTCGCGTAGAATATCGTGTACGGTTTCGTTGGTGTAAACGATATGACAACTTAATTGTTTGGTTAACTTCGGAGTATCTAAGTAACTGAACTTTTGTGGCTTTTCATCTCCTTTTTGCTCTTCCATTTTGGAATAATCAAGGCTTCTTCCATCTACTCTCGGTGGAGTACCGGTTTTCATTCTTCCGGCTTCAAAACCTAAAGATATCAATTGTTCTGTAATGCCAAAAGCTCTGGGTTCTCCCATTCTTCCACCTCCCAATTGTTTATCGCCAACGTGGATCAAACCATTAAGGAAAGTACCGTTTGTGAGGACTACAGATTTAGCTTTAATTGAAATTCCTAAAGAAGTTACCACACCAACTACCTGGTTATTTTTGATAATAAGCTGCTTTACCATATCCTGAAAGAAATCAAGATTGGGTGTATTTTCTAATGCTAAACGCCATTCTTCAGCGAAAAGCATTCTATCGTTCTGGGTTCTGGGTGACCACATCGCAGGACCTTTTGAAAGGTTCAGCATTTTAAATTGTATGGCTGATTTGTCAGCTACAATTCCTGAATATCCTCCCATAGCATCAATCTCACGTACGATCTGCCCTTTAGCTATTCCTCCCATAGCAGGGTTACAGCTCATTTGACCAATGGTCTGCATGTTCATTGTAACGAGTAGGGTTTTTGATCCAAGGTTTGCAGCTGCGGCTGCAGCTTCGCAACCTGCATGGCCTGCACCTACTACTATTACGTCATATATTTCTGAAATCATTTTTTATACCTGTTTTAAGGCTTAAATTTTAATCTTTTTACTAAATGTTTCACGTGAAACATTATTTTAAAATACTGCTTTAATAAGCCTGTATTCATTGTTTTTCGCCATGTTTATTTCGTTTCATTCAAAAAAATAAATTAAAAAAAAACATGGTGTAAAGATTACAAATGCCAAACTACATTATCCAATGTATTTAGCTAAATAGAAATCTTCTTTACTTCGCATTTCTTTTTCTTCTTCTTCGGTCTTGTCCTTATATCCGCAAAGATGAAGGATGCCATGTCCTAAAACCCTTCTTAATTCTTCTTCATAATTTTTTGATAGGGTAGAAGCATTATCTGAAATGCGCTGCAAAGATACGAAAATCTCTGCGCTTATTGTTTTGCCTTTAACATAATCAAAAGTGATGATGTCTGTATAGTAATCATGTTGTAAATAATCCTGATTAATTTTAAGTAAATATTCATCATCACAAAAGATGTAATTGATTTCACCCAATTTTTTTCCTTCTGAAAGAATGATATCTTCCAGCCATTTTGTATAATCTGTGTTCACAGATTCCGGTAAGTTTTCGTAAAAGAATTGTATCATTTTTTTAAAACCAGTGTCCTAGTATTACACTGAATATGCCTTTTTGATTATTTTTTAGAGAGTGACTGAAATTAATTTTAATTTGTCCGAACGGAGATTTATATCCTGCTGTTATTCCCAGGGAACTGTAGTTAAGTTTAGCTGCGTTTTCAAAAGTTATATCGTTGGAAAGGTTCGCAAAAGAGAAGTTTCCACTTATGAAATAATTTTTGTTGAATTTAAACTGAAGATCATTAGATACTAAAACAACGTTGTTAGTACTTAGCTGTGCAAAATAAAATCCTGCAAAACTTCTGAAATTAACTACATTCTGTTCAAAAATTCCTCCCAGTTTATATTTATAGAATTCCGGAAGATTTTCACCGATTGTTATTCCTCCATATAAATTCAGACGATAAGTAAATTGTTTTGCCAAAGGAATATTTATTCTGATATCAGCTTTTACCTGAACAATTCTTTTTTCAAGTTCAGATTTCATCAGATCGACCACTTTTCCTTCAGCAGCTATATAAATTCCTTTTGTAGGAAAATCCTTATCGTTTTGAGTATCGCTTTTTATAAATACATAGGGATTAAGGAAACGGCTTACTCTTTCATTTGATCCATTCATGTCAGCACTGAAATAATCGTGGCTGATCCCGCCGCCGATTGCAAACTTATCTTTCCATACGGATTGGATATAGGCTTCATTTCTTAACCATTTCCAGCTGTCAACAACATTATTATTGATGTCTTTAAGATCAATGCTCATTCCCGAAGAGTAGATTCCGAATCCCGGAATGTATCCGTTATCAATGAAATAATTGAGATAATACCTCGGCTGGTCACCCACAATAACGTCAAGCGACAGATTTGAATTTCTGAATAAGAGTCTTTTTGCAGAATAGTTTAGAAGCAATCCTGTTTTGAAGACATCATCATAGTGTAATCCGAATTTAAAAAAAATGTCTGGCATCGTCTTCGGTTACATACAATTTAAGATAATTGGCATTATTTTCCGATACAATATCATAATTGATGAACTTGTAATTATTAGTTGCTACCAGTCGGTCTATTTTTTTGTTAATGCTACCGTAAGTTTCCATAGAGGGAAGGTGTAATCCCATTTTCCCCAGAGCATAGTTTTTACCGTAAATTTTGCTTCCAATTAAAGAAATGCTGTCAATCTTATATACGTTGGAATAAATTGGATTTACGCGCTGTCTGAGGCGGTCAAAAGAACGCTTGGGTAACTGATTCAGTATATCAACATATTTGAGTCCTTCAACATATCCGCTATCCAGGATTTTTTTCTTTTCATCATAGCTGGTCGCGGACATTCCTTTAAGGTCCGGTTTGATGTTAATATCAGTGTACTTGTACTGACGTTTTGTATCCTTGTGGATATTCATATCAATAACCTGGTTAAGAATGGCTATAATATTGTTTAAATCTTCTCTTTTTGATAAGTCCTGGTTAAGGTCCACACCAATAACGATATCGATTCCTTTGTCCTTTAATGGCTTTGATGGATAGTTAACAGTCATAGCTCCGTCTATGTAAATACTGTCGCCAACTTTTACCGGATCCATTAAAGACGGAAATGCGGAACTTGCCATAATAGATTCTACGAGATCACCTTTTTCAAAAATCTGCATATTCCCACTTTCCAGATTGGTAGCAACACACATAAAAGGAATTGGTAATTTGGAGAAATCATCAATGTTCGAAACATTTTTAAACAGTTCCTTTAACAGGTAAACATTTTTCTGTCCGGTACTGATAGAAGAGGGGAGATTGATCTTACCATGCTTAATGGGAATGGAAAGAAGATATTTGTCAACAGATTTATTAAAGAATGTGCTTTCCTTTCTGGATTTAGGATCCATGATCAGAGAATAGAAATCGGTATCCATAACGATTTTTTCTATTTCTTTTCCGGAATATCCTGAAGCATATAGTCCTCCAACAATAGCTCCCATACTGGTTCCTGCAACATAGTCAACTTTTACTCCCAGGGAGTCGAGTACCTTTAATACTCCAACATGAGAAAATCCTTTAGCTCCTCCGCCGGCAAGTGAAAGTCCTATCCTTGGATTTTTTGGAATCACGAGTCCTTTTCTTACCTGCGATTGCAGCAAAAGTAATTGGAATATGAACAGGAGGACCAGGAGTTTTCTCATAGGATTAGTCTTTTATATAAATCCGTTTCACCCGAGGCGAAATGGAGGTTAATACTTCGTAAGTGATGGTTTTGCAGTAATCTGCGAATTCTTTTAAACTTGGCTTTGCATTAAAAATAGTCACTGTATCACCTTCTTCTACATTAGGAATGTGATCTACATTGATCATCATCATATCCATACAGATACTTCCCACGATAGGAGCTAATGTTTTGTGTATTCCTACATTACCTATCTGATTTCCGATTAGTCTTGGAATTCCATCCGCATATCCTACAGGTATAGTAGCTATTTTTGTACGGTGATCTGTTTTATATCTTCTGCTGTAGCCAATGGATTCTCCGTTTTCTACATTTGATATTTGAGAAATGACTGTTTTAAAACTAACCGTTGATTGCAGCTGTTTTTGTATTTCACTATTTGGTGATTCACCTAACATTCCGATCCCAATTCTTACCATATCATACTGGTATTCAGGATAGTTTGTTATTCCTGATGAATTCAGGATGTGTCTTATCGGCTGATATCCCAACTTTTCGATCAGGTACCCGGAATTTTTTTCAAAAGTATCGAACTGGTTTAAAGTAAATTCTCTTTCATCCGGCATATCAGAAGAAGAAAGGTGTGTCATGATACTCTGAACCCGGACATTCATATTTTTTAAGTTTTCACTTAATTGATCCAGTTCAAAACCTTTAAAACCAAGACGATGCATACCTGTTTCCAGTTTAATGTGAATAGGGAATTTTTGATCGTATCCTGATTTCTGAACTGCATCATTAAATAGTTCCAGCACCCTGAAGCTGTAAATTTCAGGTTCCAGGTTGTATTGTATGATAGCATCATAGCTATGCTGAGCTGCATTCATTACTACAATAGGAGTTGTAATTCCCTTTTTTCGGAGCTCTACTCCTTCATCAGTGTACGCTACACCAAGATAATCGATATGATGGTGCTGCAGAAATTCCGATATTTCATAGCTTCCTAATCCGTACGCATTTGCTTTTACCATTGCCATTACTTTGGTTTCAGGTTTTAGCAGGGATTTGTGATAATTAATATTGTGAAGAATCGCATTTAAATTGATCTCAAGAACAGTATCATGTTTTCTGAGCTCAAGGATATCTTTAAGCCTTTCTATCTCGAATTTTCTCGCACCTTTTAACAGGATAATCTGATTTTCAATATCTGTAAGATGTTTGCTTTCAATTAATTCCTGAGTATTAATGAAAGTAAAAGTTTTAGATTTAAAAAGATGGCTGAATGCAGTAATTTCATTTCCGACAAGGAACAGAGAGTCAAAATTCTGTTCATTGACAAGTTCAGAAACTTCCTCATACAATTCCTGTGAATTCGAATTTACTCCTACAATATCTGTTAAAACCAGAGATTTTTTCGGCTTATTATATTCGTTCAGGAACTGCAGTGCAGTTTTCAGGGAATCAAGATCAAGATTAAAGGAATCGTTAATAATGATGTTATTTTTATTTCCCTCAATAGCTTCAAGCCTCATTTCAATAGTCTTTAAGGCATTGATCTTTTCGACAATTTTATTATTGTCGATATTCAACTCCTTTAAAACGGCAATAAGAGCCATGGCATTGGTTAAAGTGGCTTCATCCCTTTGGTGTACAGGAAAACTTATTTCTTCATTAAAGTACTGTACAATTATATTTTCTTCTCTTGAAATATTACTTTTAATAAATACCTGATTATTATCTCTAAAGCCATAGGAAATCAATTTTTTAGAAGCGTATAATGTTTTTATTTTCTGATCAACAAGGGAATTGTCACCATTGTAAATGATAACACCGGAATCTTTAAAAAGTTTGATCTTTTCATTAATTAAGGCCTCTTCGGAATCGAAATTTGCAGCGTGAGCGGTTCCAATATGAGTAAGAAGTCCAATTTCAGGGCTGAAAATATCCTCCAGTTTTTCCATTTCATGAGGTTTGGAAATTCCAACCTCAAAGATCCCAAGCTCATAGGAATTGTTGATCTGAAGTAAAGAAAGGGGAAGACCGATCTGTGAATTGAAGCTTTTAGGGCTTTTTACAGTGGAGAACTCATTCCAAAGACACTGATATAACCATTCTTTTAAAATAGTTTTCCCGTTACTTCCGGTAATTCCGATGGATTTCAGATGAGAATGTTCAAAATGATATTTGGCCAGCTTTTGAAGAAAGTCAACAGAATTGCTGACGATGATCCACGTTATATTTTCAAACTGAGGATACTGATGTTCGGAAATAATAATTTTTATACCTCTGTCGATCGCCGATTCAATGAATTTTTCACCAGAATTTTTTTTGGTATTAATAGCTATAAATGCAGTGTTTTTAATGGAATAGATGATTCTGCTGTCAAAAGCAATATTTTTGATGATGGCATTACCATCTCCGATTACTTTTGAATTGGTGATATGTGCTATTTGGTTTGCTGTATAGTTCATTGGTGCTCTTTCTTCTCTTTGTGAGGAAACTGCAAAAGTGTAAAATTACAAAATCAAAGAATGCAAAAATTGTAAAAAGGGTCCGGTAGGTTTATAAAACTACAAGAAAAACCAATTTTACAATTCAACAGTTTAATGACTTTACAACTTTGTATTTTCAGCGTTTCCGCCAATATATATTTTAATTATTTCTTCTTTTTTAACAGGACTTCATCAATAAAGACTCTTCTGCTTACCGCTTCGTAACTTTCCGTTTCTCCGAGCTCTACCAGATTATCTCCCTGAGATGTTCTCATCGAGTAATTGGCAAGATTTCCTGTTCTTTTGCAAATAGCATGAACTTTGGTTACATATTCCGCAGTTGCCATAAGATTAGGCATCGGCCCAAACGGACGTCCTAAAAAGTCCATATCCAATCCTGCAATAACAACTCTTATACCGCTATTTGCCAATTCATTGGCAATTTCAACAATGCTTTCATCAAAAAATTGTGCTTCATCAATTCCCACCACATCACAATTAGAACCCAATAAGAGAATTTCGTTTGGGTTTTCTACTGCTGTACTCCGAATTTTATTCTTATTATGTGAGACCACATCTTCTTCAGAATATCTCGTATCCGTTTTCGGTTTAAAAATTTCCACATTTTGCCCTGCCATTTCTGCTCTTCTCAGCCTTCTGATCAACTCTTCGGTTTTTCCGGAAAACATTGAGCCACAAATAACTTCCATCCAACCGCTTTGTTTGGAGTGATTAATTGTATTTTCTAAAAACATTTGTTAAATTAGCCGTAATATTTTAACATCAAAAGTACGCAATTTTTAACAAGAATCTTATATGCAGAATATCCAAGATTTAAAGGAAAAAATTTTTTTCGAATCCAAGAATATCATCGATATACTGGAAAAAATAAATAACGTGGATGAATTACTTTCCAAGCAGGATCTTGTGGATGAACTTGCTAATAGGATTTCTTTTTTAAGAATGGTAGAGAAAAATATTGAATATTTTATCCCCCATACTTCATTACAGAGTTCGGAAAGTCCAAACCATACTTCTTCTGTGCAGAAAGAATTTGAAAATCAGGATTCAAATCACGAAGTGACGGAAGAGGAAGCGATTTTCAATAACGAGCTGAATGAAATTGATGAAAATGAAGGGATGGAATATGATGATGATGAACAGGCGGATGAAAACGGGACTGAGCAGGAGGAAATATTCAATAATCAATTGACAGAAATAGTTGAAAATGAATACCATGAAAATATGGTGCATTTTGCTGAAGAAAAAGCTGCTGATCTTAAAGCGGAAGAATCGTTTGATGATCCGATAGAGGAAGAAGTAATTTTTACCAACCAGCTGAATGAGATTAATGAATTTGAAAATGAGCCTTCTGATTATCAGGAATCTAGTAATAACTCCTTTGATGAAGAAGAAAATATTCAGAATAGCATAGAAAACGATGAAGCTACAGACAGGGCAAAAGCTTTCATAAATGATACCAGCAATTTTTCTGAGGTGAATGAAAAAATCCCTAGTATTTTTGATACAGAGGTTTTGGAAGATGATGAAATTCTAATAGAAGAGGTTGATTCACAGTTTATTTCTTCTAATATTTCAATAGAGCAGGGAGAAATGGCAATGGAAACGTCTAATGTTGAAAATATTGTTACAGAGATTAAAAGCGATGCTCAGACCGAAGAAAAGAGGGAAGAACAAACAGCTTCAGAGGAAAATAACAAGAGAAAAATCGTTGATATAGATCATGGGCAGCATGAATCTGAAAAGGAAAGACATCCTTCTGACGAAAGTTTTGAAAATCTGGATGCCTATAATCAGGAGAAGAAAATCAAGCTTGCTAATATCAAGGGACTTAAATCCATTCAATCACTGTTTGATGATGACCCGTTAGAGAGGGAAATTTCGAAGGAAAAGACTGAAACAAACATCAAAGAAGACAGTGGAAGTTTGCTTAAAACGAATATTCCAACGAATTTTATGGAGGCTGAGAAGTCAAAGCCTGAATTCAAATTGGATCTCAATGACAGAATTGCATTTTCAAAAGTGCTTTTTGACGGAAGCCAGTCCGAGCTTAATGAGGTAATTTCCGAATTGAACAGCTTCAGAACACTGGAAGAAGCAAAAGAGTATTTAAGTGATTTGTATTACTCCAAAAACTGGAGAAAAGTAGATGAATATGCCCAGAGGTTATGGGTACTGGTGGAAAATAAATTTTTATAATTCTAATTTTGAGCGGAACCCTATATTTTGTTCCTACGCCTGTAGGAAATTTGGAAGATATGACCTTCAGAGCAGTAAATGTACTGAAAGAAGTGGATTACATTTTATGTGAAGATACAAGAACATCCGGTGTTCTTTTAAAACATTTTGAGATTTCTAAACCTTTAAAATCTTATCACCTGCATAATGAACATCAGGCAACAGAAAAGGTAATTGCAGACCTTAAAAGTGGCCAGAATGTAGCCATAATTACTGATGCCGGTACACCCGGAATTTCTGATCCCGGATATTTACTGGGAAAAGCAGGAGCTGATCATCATATTGAAATGATCTGTCTACCTGGTGCTACAGCGTTTGTTCCTGCTCTTGTGGTATCAGGACTCCCGAATAATGAATTTTTATTTGCCGGTTTTCTTCCCCAGAAAAAGGGCAGACAAACGAAGCTGAAGCAACTTGCTGAAGAGAAAAAGACAATCGTTTTATATGAGAGTCCTCATAAAATAAACACAACACTGGAACAGATCAAAGATTTCTTCGGTGAACATACAAAAGTAAGCCTGAGCCGGGAGATCTCCAAGAAATTTGAAGAGACTAAAAGAGGAACTATCAATGAATTAATTGAATTTTCCAAAAGTAAAACTTTAAAAGGAGAAATTGTTCTTATCGTGAATAATTCTATTTAATTGAAAAAGCTATTTTTTATACTACTTTCATCGGCTTGTATCGCGCAGCAAACCGATCAATATAAACAGATCTTATTATCAAAACAATTGGGTAAAGAAGTACGCCTTTACTCAAAAGGCTATGGAATAATTTCTGAAGCAGGAAAATCAGGCATTATAGATTCCCTTGGAACTGTTACAGCCGCTTTCCCATATAAAAATGAGATCTCCAGGTTAGCCAGGGAAAGGTTTATATTAAAGGTTAAAGAAGGTTCTTCCAATGGAAAAATGGCTTTAATTGATACCAAAGGAAACCAGCTGATCCCCCTGGATAATTTTAAATTCAGAACTTGGGAGAACAAAGAAAGGCTTATTTATTCTAAAGGCGGAAAGGACTGTCTTTATGATTACAACGGAAAACAGATCATCCCTTTTTCTGATAAAATTGAGTTTGCCAACGAAAAGAGACTTTTTGTAAAAAGAGGAAAGGTATGGAAGATTTATGATTTCGATGGTCGCCTGGTTTCTGACAGGGAATTTGATGAAAATCTGCATTTTTACAAAGGAAGGGTTTATGTCATTACAGGATTCAGAAAAGGAGAGGTGATTGATGAGAATGGTAAGACAATCAGCTCTATTTCGGATCATTATATTGATGGAATTGTTTCTTACCCTTTTATGGTGACCAAAAATATCCCCAAAGATAAATATGGAATTATAGATGCCCAGGAAAATGTTCTTGCGGAAGAAATTTATGACCAGGCTTTTGTAGGAACTGAATACATTTACCTTAAAAAGGATGATAAAGTAAGCATCTTTTCTAAAAAAGAGAAAAAAGTATACGCAACGGATTTTGAATATGTGAATCATTTATTCGGAGGTTTATTCAGGACTGTTCCTGAACATAAAAATCCTAAAGTTGCGGTAATTATGACTAATGGTGAAATCGTACTGCCACAAGAGTATGATGATGTGGATGCCTTGAAAATTGCGGGAGAACATTTTATGTATCTCCGGAAAAACAATACCGAAACACTTTTGGATAAAAATTTAAAAAATGTTTTGGAGGAGGGGTATGATATAGAAAAAATATTTGCCAATTATCTGATTGTTAAGAAAGATAATAAATTTTATAGATTTTCACCCAAAGACAAGCAGTATAAAGAATTAACAGATGTTGTTTCCATAAAACCTTTTGAAATTTTACCTGGATTGATCTACAAAAATAAAGAAGATAAATACGGAATGCTTGATGAAACCGGAAAAGAGGTAATTCCTGCCATCTACGACGATATGGTCACTTTTCTTTCTGCCAAAGAGATGGTTGTAAAAAAGAATGGTAAATTCGGTGTTACCAATCATAAGAATGAACCTCTTAAAGAGGTTGTATATGATAGCTATTCTTCTGATAGAAAAGGATTAAAACTTATCAAAGGAAAGAATTCCGAATATTTGTATTTTACTCATTCAGAGGATAAAACTGCTTGGGATTAATTGCATACTAACCAAAAAGAACGGGAAATATTGAAGTAATTTGCAATTAATAATGCGTTGAATAACAAATTATAATATCTTTGCGGCTGTTTATTTACAAAAATAAATATCTTAAATTAGCCGTCAATCAACAGGTTAGAAAACAGAAAGAAAATAATTGTCATAGATATGAAACTATTAGAAGGAAAGGTAGCGCTAATTACGGGAGCTACAAGAGGGATCGGAAAAGGAATTGCTGAAGTTTTTGCTCAACACGGAGCAAAAGTAGCATTTACTTATGCCGGTTCTGTAGACAAAGCAAAAGAATTGGAAGCAACTTTAAGTTCTGTAACTCAGATCAAAGGGTATCAATCAGACGCATCGGATTATGATGCTGCTCAAAAATTAGTGGACGATGTAATGGCTGATTTTGGTAACATCGATATTTTGGTCAACAATGCTGGGATCACCAGAGATAATTTATTGCTGAGAATGTCTAAAGACGATTGGGATACCATTATCAAAGTAAACCTTGATTCTGTATTCAACCTTACAAAGGCGGTTATTAAGCCTATGATGAAAGCAAAAGCAGGATCTATTATCAATATGACTTCGGTAGTAGGAGTGAAAGGAAACGGAGGACAATCCAATTATGCTGCTTCAAAGGCAGGAGTGATTGGCTTTACAAAGTCTATTGCTTTGGAATTAGGTTCAAGAAATATCCGTTGCAATGCTATTGCTCCCGGATTTATCGAAACTGAAATGACGGCTTCGTTAGATGAGAAAACCCTGAAAGCATGGAGAGACGGAATTCCAATGAAAAGAGGAGGACAACCTCAGGATGTTGCTAATGCATGTGTATTTTTGGGAAGCGAAATGTCAACTTATATCACAGGACAAACCTTACATGTTGACGGAGGAATGCTGACATAGAAAAAACTTAATTAGAAATATAAAGCCGGATCAACGATCCGGCTTTTTTGTTTTAATCTTTAAATATCTGATTTTCCTGTTCCTGAACCCTAATGAAAGTGGTTCTTTTGGAAAGTTCTTTAAGTTTGGAAGCACCCACATAAGTACATGTGGAGCGAACACCCCCTAAAATATCTTTTACCGTATCTGAAACGGGTCCCTTATAAGCTACTTTTACCGTCTTACCTTCTGAAGCCCGGTATTCAGCAACACCACCGGAATGCTTATCCATTGCTGTTTTTGAGCTCATCCCGTAAAAAAGCCGGTATTTCTTTCCATTTTCTTCAATCATCTCACCACCACTTTCATCGTGACCGGCAAACATACCTCCCAACATAACGAAATCCGCACCGCCACCAAATGCTTTGGCAACATCTCCCGGTACTTTACATCCTCCATCTGCAATAATATGGCCGCCTAATCCATGAGCTGCATCAGAACACTCAATAATCGCTGAAAGCTGAGGATATCCTACTCCTGTTTTTACACGGGTAGTACATACCGAACCAGGTCCGATTCCCACTTTAATGATATCTGCACCTACTAAAAGAAGTTCTTCAACCATTTCACCCGTAACCACATTACCGGCCATGATGATTTTATCCGGGAAATTGGCCCTTGCCTGCTTTACAAAGCTTACGAAATGTTCAGAGTAACCATTGGCTACATCGATGCATAGAAACTCGATTTTTGGGTGCCTTTCGAGGATTTGTTTTAGTTTCTCCTCGTCATTCTTACCTGTTCCGGTACTCAGAGCTATATATTGATGAATACTTTCCGGCTGGTTATGCAGGAATTCATCCCATTCCTGTATGGAATAATGTTTATGCACAGCCGTAATAATTTTATCTTTTGCCAATTCAACAGCCATTTCAAAAGTACCTACAGTGTCCATATTTGCTGCAATGATAGGTGTTCCTTTCCACTTTTTTTTTTGTATGGCGAAATGTGAATTCCCTTTCCAAATCAACCTCGGACCTTGATTTTAAAGTAGATCTTTTCGGGCGGAACATTACATCCTTGAACCCTAACTTTATGTCATATTCTATACGCATTGTGATTATTTAGAATATTAAAATTAGCAAATAATATTAAATATAGTATTTTTGAAAGCATGGATTTTCCTGTTACTTTTCAAATCTTTGGTAAAACAATGCTGGCGCATCCTCTTTTTGAAGCGTTGGGAATGTTCATGGGAATGCGTTATTACTTTTACCTAAAAAGAAAATCCCCGGAAAAGTTATCCTTCAATGTTTCAGCGGCGATTCTCATCGGTGCTACTGCAGGAGCTTTGATCGGGTCAAAATTGATCGGGAATCTTGAAAATCCTTACAAGCTTTTTAATGACTTCAGCTTTAAAAATATATGGTCGAATAATACGATTGTCGGAGGACTTGCCTTTGGATTGATAGGAGTGGAGCTCGCTAAGAAAATTGTGGGGCATAAGGAAAGTACGGGAGATCTGATTGTGTATCCTCTATTACTTGCCATCATCATTGGTAGGATAGGATGTTTTCTTACCGGAATCTATGAAGAAACATATGGTCTTCCTACAGGTTCTGTTTTTGGAATGCATCTGGGGGATGGGTATTTGCGACATCCCGTAGCGCTTTACGAGATCGCTTTCTTAATCAGCCTCTGGGTTGTTTTAAGGATTAAGCAAAGTACTGGGGAATATCCTTCCGGATATATTTTCCAGCTTTTTATGCTGAATTATTTCACATTCAGATTTTTCCTGGATTTTATTAAGCCGAGGGTTGAGCTGGTTGGAAACCTGGGAACAATTCAGATTGTGTGCATACTTGTAATTATTTATTACATTTTTAAAATCAAGCAGACAAAAAGTGTAAATTCACATCAAAATATTTGAAAATGATACCATTAACTTTTTTGGAAGGGGGCAATTATGCCGGTGTCTTTATAATGGTCATTGCGATCATTATTTTTGGAGCCTTATTTGTTTCTTTTATTGCCACTTTATTTGTAAAAATCATTTATGAATTAAAAGATGGAAGGAAATTTTCGAAAAAACAATTCATACAGACCATGGTTATCTGTTTGTTGATCTGTGGACTGATCAGCGGATATATTTGTGGTGGAGGACTTTAAAATTACATTATGCCGGTAAGAAATTATACCTATTACGATTATACGATAAGCCTTTGCCCCGAATGCCTTAAAAGAGTGGGAGCTAAGGTTATTATAGAGGATGAAGCCGTTTTCATGACTAAACGGTGTCCTGATCACGGGTTTTTCAAAACAAAAATTGCCTCGGATGTTCAGTACTATAAAAACATCCGAAACTATAATAAAGCTTCGGAGATGCCTTTGCATTTTGGTACGGATGTAGAATATGGTTGTCCTTATGACTGCGGACTCTGTGTGGATCATGAACAGCACAGCTGTCTTTCTATCGTAGAAGTTACAGACCGTTGTAATCTTACTTGCCCCACATGCTACGCAATGTCATCACCCCATTACGGAAGCCACCGGAGCCTGGAAGAAATCGAAGCGATGTTTGATATCATTGTAAAAAATGAAGGAGAGCCGGATGTTGTACAGATCAGTGGAGGAGAGCCAACCATTCATCCTGAGTTTTTTAAGATCATGGATATTGCAAAGACAAAGCCGATCAAGCATTTAATGTTAAATACCAATGGAGTAAGGATAGCGAATGATCCTGGTTTTGCTGAAAAATTAGCGACATATGCTCCCGAGTTTGAGGTTTATCTTCAGTTTGATTCCTTTAAACCGGAGGTTTTAATGGATTTCAGAGGGAAAGATCTTACTGATGTCAGAATGAAGGCTCTTGAAAAGCTGAATGAATTAAATCTTTCCACGACATTAGTTATCGTACTCCAAAAGGACAAAAATATTGATGAAATAGGAAAGATCATTGATTTTGCCTTAAAACAGAAATGTGTGCGGGGAATTACATTTCAGCCCGTTGAGATAGCAGGGAGGAACAGAGAAGACTCTGCTTATGAAAAAATTACGTTAACAGAAGTAAGACAAGAGATCCTGAATCAGTTTCCGTTGCTTAATTCAGATGATATCATTCCGGTTCCCTGTAATCCGGATGCCTTGGCAATGGGATATATTTTAAAGCTGGAGGGTGAAATTATTCCTTTAACCCGATATATCAATCCGGCTGATTTACTGAATAATGAATCCAGAAACACGATTGTCTATGAACAGGATGCCGGGCTTCATATGCAGCTTTTGGATATTTTCAGTACAGGAATTTCCGTAGATAAAGTAAAACCTAAAGTGAACCAGTTACTCTGCTGTCTTCCTGAAGTTTCAGCTCCTGATCTTGATTATGATAATCTCTTTAGGATCATTATTATGAACTTTATGGATGCCCATGATTTTGATGTTCGTGCGGTTAAAAAATCCTGCGTGCACATCGTTAATAAAGACCTGAAATTAATCCCTTTTGAAACCATGAATCTTTTCTACCGTGATGGAAAAAAAGAATACCTTGAAGAACTGAGAAAAGAGGATAAAGTACTTTTTTGAGAATCTGACTTGTTATATACACTTTGATTAAACAAAATCAGCAAGAAATAAAAAGGGGTGAAAAACTATCGTTTAACACCCCATAAATTGATCTTTCCCCTGTGACCGAATCCTAGCTTATCGTAAAGCTTTTTGGCTCCCATGTTGCTTTCCGCTACATGGAGAAACGGGGTTTTGTTATCATCAAATATTTTTCCTGAAACAAAAGCAACAAGTTGTTTTGCATAGCCTTTTCCCAGGTAATCCGTATCGGTAATCACGGCACTTACTTCAGTCATATCGTCCATCTGCATTCTTTCACCCGTTACGGCAACCAGTTTTTCATCTTTAAAAATTCCAAAATAGCGGCCAAGTTCCGGTGTTCTCTTTTTAAAATAATAAGGATAAAATTTCAGGATAAAATCGTTAAGTTCCTTCTGATTTTCCTCTGTAATAAGGACAATATCTTCTGTAAAGTCGATTTCTATTTTATTTTCCAAAACATACTGATCACAGACAAGCTGAGATAATGCAGTTGCAAAGTTAACTGTGGGTTTAGCGCCAAAAACAAGAAAATCATCACAGATTTTTGCATATTCTGCAATATCTTCTTCTTTTCCTATGTCTGATGCGCCCCCAAAAGCAGCAATCTCAGGATTGTAAAATTTAGAATTTCCAAAGTTTAAGCAAAACTTTTTATGGTATTCATTAAGTGAATGATAAACAGGATTGTCTAGCTTACCGTACATTAGTCAAAATTCATTACCTCTTCCAGGGTTTTCATATATTCGTAGGCTGTTAAATCAAACTTTACGGGAACAATGGAAATATATCCGTTAGCCAAAGCTGTTTCGTCAGCATCCTCAGACTCGTCCATATTGTTGAAATATCCTGTCAGCCAATAGTATTTTTTTCCGTGCGGATTGACCCTTTCGTCAAAGCTTTCTTCCCATTTCGCATGTGCCTGTTTACATACTTTAATCCCTTTTATTTCTTGAGCCGGAAGTTTTGGAATGTTTACATTCAGAACGATCCCTCGTGGCATTGGGTTTTCCAAGGTTCTTCTTACAATATTCTGAATGAACTCTTTAGCCTGCGTAAAGTCTGCTTCCCAGCTAAAGTCGAGCAGCGAAAATCCGATAGCAGGAATTCCTTCTACACCTGCTTCTACGGCAGCAGACATGGTCCCTGAATAAATAACATTAATTGATGAATTAGCCCCATGATTGATGCCGGAAACCACGATATCAGGTCTTCTTTTCAATATTTTGTCAAGGGCCATTTTTACACAGTCAACAGGGGTGCCACTACAGGAAAAATCCTGCTGCGGGCCATCAAGGTTTACTTCTTCATAACTTAAGGTAGAATTGATCGTAATTGCATGTCCTTTACCACTTTGTGGAGAATTGGGAGCTACTACGATTACTTCGCCTATTTCATTCATAAAATTGACTAGATTTCTGATACCAGGTGCTGTAATTCCATCATCATTAGTAACCAGAATAAGAGGTCTTTCCATAAAAAAATTTTATTTTAACAAAAATACTTAAAACTATCCGATATTTGTAAATAAGGTATTAAATTTGATAGTTTGTAACAGTAATTTAAATGTTACTACTAATTTATATATTTTAGAAAAAAATTAATAAAATACATTAAAGATTTATGTGGAAAAATTTTAAACTTAATAAATTTTTACTCCTAATTCCATTGACAAGTCTAATGTTTTGTTTCAACTCGCCTAAGAATGACGATGAAAAGATGCAGACGATAATGGTGAGCGTGAAAAATACACTTTCTTATTTGCACTACAGCCCAAAACCTATTAATGATGCCTACTCAAAAGATGTTTATAAGCATTATTTTGAATTGGTAGATCCTGCAAAAAGATATTTTCTTCAGTCGGATATGGATGAATTCAGTAAACACGAAACAAAGCTGGATGATTATCTGAACCTTGGAGACCTTACTTTCTATAAATTAACTATCGACAGATTATACCAAAGAGTGGATGAAATTGACCAGATTACCCAGGACATTTTCAGCAAGCCGATTAATCTTGAAGAAGATGAAACCCTTACACTGGAACCAAAACTTAAAAAGGTACCCGCGAATAAGCAGGAGCAGTATAACGAATGGAGAAAATTCATCAAATACAATATCCTTCAGGAAATTGAGTCGATGAACAGTAAGGAGCAGGCTCAGAAAGAGAAAAAAGATTCTGTACAAAAATATAATCTGAAAGATACCATCAAGCTTCAGATCCTTACTCCTGACCAGAAAAGGATAAAAGCAACAGATGAAGTTAAAGATCTTGTAAAAGAAACTTTTACAAGGTTCAAGAAAAGAAAGAAAATGGATTGGTTTACAGTATACATGAATGCTTATACTGAAGTTTTTGATCCGCATACCAACTATTATTCTCCAAAAGACAAAGAAGACTTCGATACTCAGTTTGCAGGAAAAGTGATTGGTATTGGGGCGATTATCCAGGAGAAAAAAGGGAATCTTTATCTGGGGGCTTTAACCATAGGAGCTCCGGCCTGGAAATCCAAGCAGCTTTCAGAAGGAGATAAGATCCTGAAAGTAAAATCCAAGCCAAAAGAAGATGCCGTAAATGTAGTGGGAATGCTTTCTGACGAAGCGGTAAGACTGATCAGAGGGGAAAAAGGAACTCCAGTAACTCTTACAGTACAGAAAAAAGACGGAACCATTAAAGAAGTTACGATGATCCGTGAGGAAGTAGCGATTGAAGATACATTCGCAAGAAGTATTGTGGTTAATGCTCCTAATGGAAAAAAATATGGTTTTATCAATCTGCCGAGCTTCAATGCTGATTTCGAAGATGCGAAGGGAAGAAACGCTTCAGATGATATTAAAAATGAAATCGTTAAACTAAAGGCTCAGAACATTGAAGGAATTGTTTTAGACCTGAGAAATAATGGAGGAGGTTCATTAACGGAAGTTGGTGATATCATGGGATTATTTATGAATGCAGGGCCTTACGTTCAGGTAAAAGATGGGAACGGTAAAATTCAGACGTTAAAAAACAAGAATGAAACTCCGATCTGGACAGGACCTTTGGTGATTATGCAAAATGAGCTTTCTGCCTCGGCTTCAGAAATTTTGGCCGGAGTAATGCAGGATTACGGAAGAGCAATGATTATTGGTTCTCCTCAATCTTTTGGTAAAGGAACAGTTCAGACATTCGTAGACCTAAACAGATTCTTAAATACTGAAGATGATTTCGGATCACTGAAATTAACGATTCAGAAATTTTACAGAATTACGGGAGAATCTACTCAAAGAAAAGGAATTGTATCCGATATCCAGATGAAGGACTTCTTTACTTATGCTGAAATTGGAGAAAGATATGATGATTTTGCGCTGGCTTGGGACAAAATTCCTGGAACGCAATTCCAAAAGTTAAATTATTTTGATATCAAAGCATTAGAGAAGGCTAGTAACGATAGAATGGCTAAAAACTCAAACTATCAGTTGTTATTGGAATCTGCTCAATGGAGAGAGAAGCTGGATAAAGAGGAAACTATTACCCTTAATATTACGAAGTTTAATGAAGTCATGAAGCAGAGAAAAGCTCAGATTGAAAAATT
The DNA here is from genome assembly GCF_046591535.1 of Chryseobacterium proteolyticum. NCBI lineage: Bacteria > Pseudomonadati > Bacteroidota > Flavobacteriia > Flavobacteriales > Weeksellaceae > Chryseobacterium > Chryseobacterium proteolyticum. Next base: position 335,757 of record NZ_JBJLWK010000003.1, read on the forward strand.
CAAAGCACTCACTAAATTTGTAAACGGGTTACAATTCACCATGTATCCAAACGAGATCGAAAGAGAGAAAAAAGATGAAGCATTTAAGAAGAAATCTGAAATGTGGATCAAAAATCTTAAAAAAGATACCTACCTTCAGGAAGCAATGAACATTATTGCAGATATGAATGTAAAATCATAAAAAATAACCAGGCTCTCAGAGCCTGGTTATTTTTTATAAACCTTTCAATGAATTTCCATAAATAAATTGGTAAAAATACAAACGGAAATCTAATGGTTTCCGTTTGTATTTAATAAGCCGTACGGCTTATTTGTGTTGTAATAATCAAGCTTTACATCTTACTTGATCTCCACACATCCTACACGTCCACCGGCATTTCCGGTTGGTTGGGTATGGAAATCATCCTTGTCTGCATGGATGATCAGACCTTTTCCAATAATATTCTTGGATTCATCAGTACATCCTAAACACCATTTGTTGGTTTTAAACGTAAGTGTTGCTGTTCCGCTCTGATCCGCTACAAGGTTACCAATGTCTCCCATATGGAAGTGTTCAGCTCCCCACTTTCCATGATCATCTTTCGCAGGATTCCAGTGTCCGCCTGTAGAAGTTCCGTCAGCAGCTGAACAATCTCCTTTTTCATGGATGTGTACAGCGTGGATTCCCGGTGTTAAATTCGTTACATCAAGTTTCATGATAACTTCATCACCTTTCTGCGTAAACTTGGCTGTACCTCCTGTCTGTGTTCCGCTTTTTGCGTTAACCATATAGGTATTTGTTGTTCCACAAGAAACAGCAAATAAAGCCAGTCCTGTTAATAATACAAATTTTTGTAGCTTCATTTTGAAATGATTTTAAGTGATTTTTTATAATTACCTAAATTTAGACATAATTTTTTAAAACACTTTATGATTCCGGTCTGTTTTCGGAAATCCCGCAATAAAAGACAAGTCTCATGTGTATAATCTCGGTATTTTTGTAGAAAACAACCATTGGAAGCGTATAAAAAAAGGATCGTAAAGATCATCCGGTATATAGAAGATCACCTTGATTCTGAACTCAGTCTTGAAAAAGTAGCAGAACTGGGAGCGTATTCTCCTTTTCATTTTCACAGGGTTTTTAAGCTTATTACAGGGGAGACGCTTCAAAGCTATGTCATCAGAAAAAAAAACAGAAAAAAGCGCATTGTATCTTGCGGTAAAAAGGGAATTGGGCATTAAGGATATTTATATGGATCTTGGCTTTTCTAACCATTCGGCTTTCTATAAAACATTCAGGAAATATTACGGAAAATCACCATCCGAATTTCGAAGGTCAGTCCCGGAAAATTTTCACAAGATTTTACCTATAGAGAGCAAGAACGGACAAATTGATACAATTTTTCACCAGTACATTAGCAATGTAGAAAACCTGCTAAACTGGAGAAAAATGAATATAGAAATTAAAGTAACCACCCTTAAAGAAATGCACCTGGCTTCAGTCATGAGCATTGGGATCAAAAACGTTGAACCTTCTTATGACATTCTTATAGAATGGGCCAGGCGAAAACATCTGTTTCCTAGAGATGATGTAAAAATGATATCGGTATATCATGATAGTTTTAAAGTGACACCTCCGGATAAGGTAAGGATCCACGCAGGAATGCTATTGGATGATAAGCTAAAAGAACAGGATGGAGAAGTTTTCCCGGAAACCATTGAAGCGGGAAGGTTCATTGTAGGCAGCGGAGAGTTTACATTAGATGATTTTGAACAATGCTGGGTATCCCTTTTTATGTGGATGAATGAAAACCATTATACTTTTAGGAAATCTTACCCATTCGAAGTGTATCATTCGAATTTCAGGGAGCATCCGGAAGGAAAGATGCATGTTGATTTTTGCATTCCGATACACTAATTTCCCACTCAGTATACAATCTATACCTTTCAGTCATATTTTTTTTCACTGAAAGGTATTTTCTGTCCTATTTTTGATCCGAAAATTAACAACAATGAAAACCCGACAGCAAAGATTATTATTTCTCATCACCCTTTTATCATTTTGTCTGAGCTATGCCCAGGTAAAAATTACAGGAAGGGTAACGTTTAGAAATAAAGGGATTGGTGAAATAAATGTGACCCTAAAAGGGACTTATGATGGGGCAACTACAGATTCTAACGGAAAATTTTCTTTTGAAACATCAGAAAAAGGAAATCATACACTTTCTTTTACCCATCCGAAATATAATGATATTGAAAAACAGATTGTTATTGAGAATCAGGATATCTCTGTGGATGCAGAACTGAAAGAGCAGATCAATGAAATCGATGCAGTAGTAATCTCAGCAGGAGCGATAGAAGCAAGTGATAGGAAAAGAGCAACAGCATTATTGACACCAATTGATATCTACACAACGGCAGGAGCGGATGGCCAGATCTCCTCTGCATTAACCTACCTTCCGGGAGTGCAAAAAGTAGGGGAATCCGAGGGTTTATTTATCAGGGGAGGTACCGGAACGGAATCCAGGATTTTTATGGATGGAAGCCTTATCAATAACTATTTCTCTAGTTCGGTACCAGGTATTGCAGGAAGAGATCGTTTCAATACGTCTCTTTTTAAAGGGAATGTGTTTTCAAGTGGGGGATATTCAGCTTTGTACGGACAGGCTCTTTCCGGAGCTTTAATGTTGGAAAGTGTAGATCTTCCAGATCAGAGCTCTTATGATTTCGGGATTTCACCCATCTTCCTGAATGCAGGTTTCCAAAAACTGAGTGGAGATAAGAATCATTCTTATGGTGCTACTCTGGGATATTCTCTTTTGAGCCTGATGCAAAAAGTTCTGAATTTCAATACAGATTTTATAGATGCTCCCCAGGGATTTAACGGAGATGCAAATTTCAGGATAAAAACAAAATCAGGCGGATTTTTAAAGTATTACGGAATGTATGACACGAATAAAATGGGGGTAAGAACAGAAAGTCTTGAACCGGGATCTGATTATGCATTGGTAAGAATAAATGGAAAAAATACCTACCATAACCTGTCTTTTAAACAAAAATTTGGAAAATATCTTCTGAATACCGGCGCTTCTTATTCTTATAACAGGTCCGACCTCAATTTTTCTGGAGAGACCAATACTATAGAAACTGATAAAACGCAGCTATTGACAGATGGTAATTATATTAATTTTAAAGCAGTTCTGGAAAGAAAAATTAATAAAATAAGCGCTGTTCGGGGTGGATTTGAATTGAATAATACTGACGAAAAGCTGAAATTTGAAGAAGTCAATAAACATTATCAGGATCTTATTTCTTCTGTATTTGCAGAAACAGATCTGGGATTCAGTAATGAGTTTTCAGCTAAAATAGGAATAAGGGCAGAAAATTCTTCTTTTCTAAATAAAAGTAATATTGCTCCGCGTTTTGCCTTAGCTTATCGCCTGGCAAAGAACTGGACCACCTCATTTGCTTATGGCCTTTTTTACCAGAATCCTGAAAGTAAATACATTAACGGACCTGCACATCTTGATTTTCAAAAATCGCAACATTATATTCTACAGGTTCAAAGAGCATCAGAAGGCAGAAGTTTAAGGTTTGAAGCTTTTTATAAAAAATATGACCAGCTTATAAAAGTGAGAAACATTGCCAATATTGAGAATCAGAATCAACCGGTCCAGACTGCGATTAATAATGAAGGATTCGGATATGCAAAAGGGTTAGAGCTCTTCTGGAGGGATAAAAAAACATTTGAAAATATTGACTACTGGATCAGCTATTCTTTTCTGGACTCGAAAAGGGATTTTATGAATTATCCGGTAAGCTTAAAGCCCAACTTTGCATCAGAACATACCCTTTCAGTAGTGGGTAAAAGATTCATTCCGGAGTGGAAATTAGGGGTCAATCTTTCTTACACCTATGCCAAAGGACGCCCTTATTATGATATTGCCACAAAAGATATCAATGGAAATGTGGTTAATTTTACCAGAAATGAGGGAAGGTTGAAAGATTATAATGCTTTAAATTTAAGTTTTAATTATCTTCCGAATCTGGGTAAAAAAGATGCTAAAGCATTTACTGTTTTTGTATTAAGTATTTCCAATGTGCTCGGAACCAAGAATATGTATGGATACAATTTTTCACAGGACGGATCCAGAAGTTCAGCTATTGTCCCACCAATTAATACCTTTGTTTTTGTAGGGGCATTTATAAGCTTTGGAGTAGACAAAACACAGGATGCCATCAATAATAACTTATAATAAATAACGAAAGGGATCATCCTACTGATGAAATACATACCTTTCGGTACATAAAACGAACCCTAAAAAATTAAGAAACAATGAAAAAGTATTTATTAAGTTTTGCTTTAGTTTGCATGAGCCTAACTGCTTTTGCTCAGTCTGATTACGAAAAAATAATGTCTGAAAAGATCGCAAAGATCGAAACCTGCAAAACACCAGAAGATTTCCAGGCATTAGCGAATGATTTCCAAAGGATAGAAAGTAAGGAAAGCGGGAAATGGCTACCAAGCTATTATGCTGCTTTTTCTTATATCCAGAAGGGTAGGGTAATGATGAGAGAAGGAAAAACCCAGGATCTGGATGAGGTGGCCAACCAGGCAGAAAAGCATCTTGCGAACGCACAGAATCTTGCGGGCGCCGATAATGCTGAGATTCATTTATTAAGAAAAATGGCTTATTCTTTAAGAATGATGGTCAATCCCCAGCAAAGGTATATGACAGACGGAATGAAGGCAGCTGAAGAACTTCAAATCGCTGAAAAGCTAGATCCGGGCAATCCCAGAATAGCTCTGATAAAAGCGGAAGATACTTATTTCACTCCGGAACAATACGGAGGAAGTAAAACAAAAGGCCTCGAAATGTTCAAGAAATCATTGGAGCAGTACAATGCCTATAAGCCAAAATCTTCCATGGATCCTAACTGGGGAAGAGGAGAGGCAGAATATTTTATAAGCCAGCCCGTAAAATAACAGCCTATAAAAAGAAAATAAAGTCTTCCCGATTCAGGAAGACTTTATTTTTGCCTTTCAGTAAAGGAAATTGACGGTTCAGTGAAAAATAATTTTTGGTACATTTATTATCCGCTAATTTTGAACCAAGAAATAAACTCATGAAACGCAAAAACCTTATTGTTCTGCTTTGGGTAACCATAGCAACGGCATTATTCTTCTTCCTGTTTTTTACAAAGGAGAAGACCATTGACAATCTAATGCTTTCCTTTCTTATTTCTGGTCTTTATTCTTTTGTGCTGGGGATGGGAAACGGCATGCTTAATGATTATTTAAATAAAAAGGTTCCATGGTCTGAAGCTACCACCAAAAGAGCCGTTATAAGCGTTATTTCGATCCTTATAGCCAATATTATTCTCGTCTATATTTGCAATTACATCAATTTTGTTCTTTTCCAGAAAGATGCAACGTCAGAAGAGTTCTTTTCTGGGAAATATAATTTCATCAACTGGTTCATGGTGAATATTGCTCTTCTTATCTCAGCTTTTCTTCATGCCAGGGGTTTCATGGAAGAGCTCAAAAAAACTTCTAAAAAAGAAGTGGTAGAACAGAAATTGATTGCAAAATCTGCCAATGCACAGTTTGAAACCCTTAAAAATCAGCTCGATCCTCATTTTCTTTTTAATTCATTAAATGTACTAAGTGCCCTGATTGATGAAAATCCAAAACAGGCACAAAAGTTTACAGCTTCTATGTCAAAGATTTACCGCTATGTACTGGAGCAAAAAGATAAGGAACTTGTTACTGTGGAAGATGAAATAGAATTTGCAAAAACATACTGCGAATTGCTGAAAACAAGGTTTGAGGACAGTGTAGATTTTATTTTTGATGTCCGGAAAGAAGATTACAGGAGGTATGTCGTTCCGCTTTCTCTTCAATTGCTTCTTGAAAACTGTATCAAGCATAATTTTGCAACCTCTTCAAAACCATTGATCATAAAAGTTTTTTCGGAGAATGATACACTTTGTATTGAAAATAATCTGCAGGTTCGGGAACAGATTAAAGAAAGTGCCGGAATTGGACTTGCCAATATTGTACAAAGGTACTCACTGCTGACCAAAAGAAATGTTTTTATTGAGAAATCGGATGATTATTTTAAAGTGAAACTTCCGGTTCTATCAGATAAACCGAACGTTGTCAGTATTAAACCTGAAGATGAAGATAAGGCCTATAAAAAAGCTCAGAAAAGAGTAAAAGAGATCAAAGGATTCTATGCCAATCTTATTTCATACTGCCTTGTTATTTCCTTTTTAATCTTTATCAATCTTTATACTCAGAGCCGTTATCATTGGTTTTGGTGGCCACTCCTGGGTTGGGGATTTGGTGTTGCCTCTCATGCCTTCCAGGTATTCGGCATTGGAGAATCCTGGCAGGAAAAGAAAATTCAGGAAATTATGGATAAACAAAAAAACAAAAACAATGGAAACGTTTGATGAAAATGATATTCGGTATCAGCAGGCTAAAAAACAGGTAGAGAGACTAAGAGGATTTTATGCTCATTTATTCTCTTACATTGGTGTAAATATTATAATTGCTTATTTCAATTATTCCAACCTGGACCCGGGAGAAAGCTATTTCCAGTTTAAAAACTTCTTTACAGCGATATTCTGGGGAGTAGGACTTATCGCTCATGCACTTTCTGTTTTTCTGCCAAGAATGGACTTTGCTAAAAAATGGGAAGAGAAGAAGATCAGGGAGCTGATGAACAAGGATAAAAAATTGTAAAATCGCTAAAAGCGAATCGTCATTTTGCTACTTTTAAGAATAAAAACAATAACAAATGAATCTACAAATCTTATTTTACGCTTCTATGGCAGTCTGGTTTCTTAGTGAAATCATCTATAAACAAAAATTGAAATCAGCAGATAAGGATCAGAAAAAAGATCAATCCACTCTCAGTATTCTTTGGATAGTTATCATCTTTTCAATCGGAAGTGCTGTTATGGTGTCTCATATATCTGATTTTGTGATTACAGATTCAGTCTGGATTGTATATACCGGCCAGGCCCTCATTATCATTGGAATTGTATGCCGGTATCTTATCATCAGGTCTTTAGGTAAATATTTTACTGTAGATGTGACAATACGGGAAGATCATAAAATTAAAAAAGACGGGCTTTATCATTATGTGAGACATCCCTCCTATACTTTTGCATTGTTAACTTTCCTGGGACTAGGCTTATATCTAAATAACTGGATTTCCTTTGCCCTGGCGTTTATTCCTCCATGTATAGCATTTAGTTACAGGATTAAAATAGAGGAACAGGTGCTCATTGGACAGTTTGGTGATGATTATATACAATACAGGAAAGCAACAAAAAAGCTTATTCCATTTATTTATTAATAATAAAAATACGGAATGATAAAATGCTGAATAAAATAAAGTTTGCTGCTTGGAAGACTTTAGTTAAGGAAAAGACTGATAAGTAATCCAGATAAAAAAAATCCCGATTTCAATTGAGTCGGGATTTTTGCTACTCAGAAGGGATATTCGACGACTCAGTAAGATATAGTTGATTTGAAGGTGGTTTTCGTGATACATTTGATTCAAGAAAATAAATAATCAAAATTCAATAGTATGGAAACATTATCATTCGATAAGGAAAATCTGACTTATAAAAAAGCAGTAAGACGGGTAAAAGAATTAAAGGCATTCTATGGGAATCTGACTTCCTATTGTTTAGTAATCCCATTTTTATTTGTTTTAAACCTTTTAACATCACCTGACCACTTGTGGTTCTATTGGCCGATGCTTGGATGGGGAATAGGTATTATTGTTCATGCCATAAACGTCTTTGGAATAGGGAAAGAATGGGAGGAGAGAAAAATAAAAGGATTAATGGAAACAGACAAAAGAAATCATGGAAAAGTACTTTAATAAAAATACAATGGAATATAGCCAGGCCTACGAACGCGTCAAAAGATTGAAGAGTTTTTATAAAAGCCTTGCATGGTATTGCGTTATCGCAGGGATTTTGTTTTTCAATGATTATTTTGAGCACGGAACAATTGATTTTTCTCCTTTTCATGGATCGATCCTTTTGCTTATTTGGGGAATAATATTAGCTATGAAAGCAGTCAGGCTATTTATTTTTGACTCCGAATGGGAACAAAGAATCTTAGACAAGCAACTTCATAAGGGTAAGCCGAAAATATAGTTCAAAACCGGATTCTTTTATCTACTTTTAATGCTGTAATTTGAAAAACTAAAACCGTTATTTATGATCAAAACTGTCATCATTGAAGATGAAAAACCAGCTTCAAGAAAATTAGAGCGGATGTTGAGTATATTTCCTGATATACAGGTAATTGCAAAAATAGAATCGGTAGAAGAAGGTGTTTCTTGGTTTTCTGAAAATGAACATCCGCAACTGATCTTTTCAGACATTGTTTTAGGAGATGGATTGTCTTTTGATATTTTTGAAAAAGTTCCATCAAAAGGATTTATCATCTATACGACGGCTTTTGATCAATATACTCTCAAAGCCTTTAAACTGAACAGTATTGATTACTTATTAAAACCAATTCTGGAAGAAGACCTGGCAGGAGCTGTAGATAAATTTAAATCTTTTCTTCCTTCCGGTAACCCGGTTAGTTCTGAAGAAATTAAACAGCTGATAAAAAAGGACAAATCCACCCTTTCCAGAATTTTGGTGAAAATAGGATATAACCTGAAAATTATTCAGACCAGCGAGGTAAGTTGTTTTTTCAGTGAAAATAAGATTGTTTACCTCCAGACACGGGAAAGAACATACCCTTCAGATTTTACACTCGATGAACTGGAAGAGACATTGGATGAGAAAAAATTCTTCCGTGTGAACAGGCAATTTATCGTTAACTCTGATTATATCAGAAATATTCATACTTCTCCAAATTATAAGGTTGATCTGGAATTCCAGCCGGGAGAGGAAATTACGGTAAGCCGGGACCGTGTGAAAGATTTTAAAGAGTGGCTGGTAGGCTAAAATAAAGATTTTGGTATTCAGTTATCAATATTAACTATTTGTAATCTATTAGGTTAGAATTAGTGTCTTCAAGTTGTTTGATAATAAGAGCACATACTTCGCCACTAATTGGAAAGCTATTTGAGGCAGGTTGAAATTTCTTCTTTGAAGAATTTTGAATAGAGCAATAAGCTCTTATATTAAAAACTAATACATGTACTTATAAAATGCAATTCATGGAATTTTTATTCTGGATTCTTAAGTTCTTCGTTGATATTTTTTATCCTTAAAATACAACGTTAATTTTAAATAAAGGCAATGATTTATAATGGATTATATTAAATCAATTAAACAATTTTCTGAATACTCATTTCCTCAAACAAAAGATAAACCCGAAACAAAGTGCTCCGGGTTTATTATATATTATTTAGTCTTAATTTTTGGTGAGTATACTGAAAATTTTATATTATGCAATAACTCCGCTTCCTATCAATTCATCCTCCATATACCATGATGCAAACTGTCCTTCAGCAATTGCAGACTGCGGATTTTCAAATTCTATATAAAAAGCATCTTCAAACTGGTATAGCGTAGCCTTTTGAAGAGGCTGTCTGTATCGGAACCTGGCCATTACTTCCATGGATTCACCATTGGAAAGTCTTAGGTCCTCTCTCACCCAATGAAGTTCAGGATTATTTATTTTTAAAGCTTTTTTATGCAGTCCTGGGAAGCTATGACCTTCTCCTACGAAAATAATATTGTTTTCGATGTCTCTGGACACGATAAAACAGCTTTCTTTATGTCCGCCTATACCAAGCCCCTTACTTTGGCCGATCGTGAAAAATTGAGCACCCTGGTGCTTTCCGATTACTTTTCCGTCGGATTTTTTATAACTGATCTTTTGTGATAAATATTGAAGTTCTTCTTCCTTTGAGGAAAATGAAGGCTTTTCGTTCGAAAATAAAGGAGAATCGCTGAAAATTTCTACAATTTCACCTTCTTTTGGCTTGAGTTGCTGCTGTAAAAACTGAGGAAGACTTACTTTTCCTATAAAACATAGTCCCTGAGAGTCCTTTTTATCCGCTGTTACCAGCCCGATTTCTTTTGCGATTTCCCTAACTTCGGGTTTTGTAAGTTCACCAATAGGAAACAAAGCCTTAGATAATTGATCCTGACTCAGCTGACAAAGGAAATAGGATTGGTCCTTGTTGTTATCTTTACCTGCCAGTAAATGAAAAATTTCCTTTCCGTTTTCATCAAAAGTTGAGGTTACCCTGGCATAATGTCCTGTCGCAACTTTATCCGCGCCCAAAGACATTGCTGTTTTCATAAAAACATCAAATTTAACCTCTCTGTTGCATAGTACGTCAGGATTCGGGGTTCTCCCTTTTTCATATTCTGCAAACATGTAATCGACGATACGTTCCTTATAAAGATCACTCATATCAATAACCTGGAATGGTATTCCAAGCTTCTGAGCTACCATTAACGCGTCATTACTGTCCTCTATCCAGGGACATTCATCTTCTAATGTTACGGAAGCATCATTCCAGTTCCTCATAAACAAAGCCACTACTTCATGCCCTTGCTGTTGCAGCAAATAGGCTGTAACGCTAGAATCTACACCTCCGGAGAGGCCTACTACTATTTTCATTATATTTCAATTTTACGAAACTCTTAACGGGAGTTCTTAGTTTGATCCGGCAAAAATACAACTAAAAAGATTCGCAAAAAAACCATAATTTTAAGCATTGATAAAAACGATGGTAATATAAAATCCCGGAATTTTAAAGGATTATGAGTTCGCAGGAAAGCAATTGCATATTATCTTTATTAATAATTAAATATCAGAGTATGAAAAAAATAATTATTCCATTGATGCTGATGTGCTCAATATCAATATTTTCCCAGGTCACAGTGGGAGCTCCCTCAATGACTGAAAACAACAGATGGACTTTCGGAGGCGGGATCGGTTTAGGTTTTGGAAGCAACAGCGCATTTTCTCTTCAGGCAGCTCCGAGGGTAGGATACCGGTTAACCGATGATCTTGAAGCGGGAGTATTGGGAAGTGTTTCCTGGCAGACATCAGACTATTATAGATCAACGATGTTCGGGGTTGGTCCTTTTGTGAATTACTATTTCGCAAGATCCTTTTATGTAGGGGCGAATCTTCAACATTATTTTATAAATTATCATGATAAATTTTATGATTATAAAGATAACCGGGAAGAAACGGCACTATATCTGGGAGGAGGATATATGCAAAGAATAGGAGGGAATTCCTTTATGCAGCTAGGATTGATGTACAATGTTTTATGGAAAGAGAATTCAAGTGTTTTTTCAAGTGGATTGGTTCCGAACATTGGATTCGTTGTAGGATTGTAGTTTTATTGCGGTGTTTTAATCAATATCAAAAAATGGATTGTTAAAATATTACAGGAATGAAGGTCGAAAATTTTTCAACTAATGGTTTGATAAGTTTCATTAAAAATACTTATCCTGTATCAGATTTTACTGCCAATCTTATTGCCGACAATTTTGAACCTGTAATTTTACCGAAACATCAGCTTACCTTAAGAGAAGGAAGCATTAATTCTGATTATATTTTTCTCGAGACAGGCTACATGCGTTCATATGTGTTGGATATTGATGGAAATGAGGTAACAACGAATATATTCAAGCCTAATGAAATGGTTTTTGAAGTAGAATCTTATTTTCAAAGAAAACCGTCAAATGAAAATATTGAAACAATTACAAGATGTATTGTCTGGATTGGAAAATACGAAAAATGCCAACGACTTTTTCATACCTTACCAGAGTTTAGAGAATTTGGAAGAGCTATTTTGGTGAAAGGATTTACGGAGCTTAAACAACGTACCGTTTCCATGATTAAAGAAAAATCCGAAAGGAGATATGAAAATTTATTATTAGAATCGCCAGATATTTTCCGGAATGTTCCTTTAAAATTTATTGCATCTTATCTTGGAATTACAAATACTTCTTTAAGCCGGTTGAGAAAATAATATAAAAAATTGCCAATTGGTAATTTTTTTATAAAGTATGAAGCTGAAATTTGCATAATAAATGATACATTATGCAAACAGAAAACATTCAACAGACGGGCTTGGAAAAGCGTATCGCGCTTATTCTGATCTTTTTGGGAGCAGGAAGTTTTTTTATTAGGTTTTTTTTAATATTTTCAGCCTTATTCCGCGCCTGCTTTTTGGCGTCTTAATTGCTTCAATACTTTTGGTCTTGATTATTATTTATCAGTCCAAACCTTCTTTTAGAACTTTCTCCGACTCTATTCCTTTAAAGGGGATTGCTCTTTTTCATGTTTGGAGAATTTTTGCCGGCTGGATTTTTATTTCATATACTGGAAGACTGTCAGAAGCGTTTATTAATAATGCGGCTTATGGAGATATTATTTCAGGAATCCTTGCTGCCGCCGTTTTTGTTTTCGGACGTACGAAGCTAAGCTATTATATTTTCAATATTATTGGCTCGCTAGATTTTATTATTGCTGTAGGAACGGGGGTTTTTCTTACCATTACAGGAAATAATGAAATGGTTCCGATTATTCAGTTACCGTTAATCATGATTCCACTATTTGGAGTTCCTCTTTCCGGCTTTACCCATTTTATTTCTTTAAAGCATCTTTTTAAAATGAAGGATAAAAAGCTTTCAGATATTATTGAATGACAGCTAATAAAATTTAAAATAATAAAAAAGCACGGAAAATACTTCCGTGCTTTTTATTTTAACAAAATTATTTATTTATTGAGAAGACTTTTCAGTCGTCTTTTTTTGTCTTTTGAGCCTTGCCGGTTAATCCGTCTTTAGCTTCATTTACATCGAGAACAATTGTTTCTCCTTCATTTAATTGCTTGTTTACCAGCATTTCTGCCAATAAATCCTCAATGTATTTCTGAATTGCTCTTTTCAATGGTCTTGCACCAAAATCTTTATCCCATCCTTTTTCAGAAATAAAATCTTTAGCTGCTTCAGTTAAATCAACTTTATATCCTAATTTATCAAGTCTGGTGTAAAGCTTATTTAATTCAAGATCAATGATTTTCTTGATATCAGTCTGTTCAAGAGAGTTAAAGATCACAATGTCATCAATTCTGTTCAGGAATTCAGGAGCAAATGCTTTCTTAAGGGCATTTTCAATTGTGCTTCTTGCTCTGTTGTCTGTATTTGACTTTTTAGCAGAAGTTCCGAATCCTACACCATCTCCAAAGTCTTTAAGGTCTCTTGTTCCGATGTTTGAAGTAAGAATAATGATCGTGTTTCTGAAATCAATTTTTCTACCTAAACTATCTGTAACGTGCCCTTCATCCAGAATCTGTAATAAGATATTGAATACATCAGGGTGAGCTTTTTCAATCTCATCAAGTAGAACTACTGCATAAGGTTTTCTTCTCACGGCTTCAGTAAGCTGACCTCCTTCCTCATATCCAACATATCCCGGAGGCGCACCTACCAATCTTGATACGGCGAATTTTTCCATATATTCACTCATATCAATTCGGATCAATGCTTCATCTGAATCGAAAAGTTCTCTTGCCATTACCTTAGCAAGCTCAGTCTTACCAACACCGGTTGTTCCTAAGAAGATAAATGTTCCGATCGGACGGTTTGGATCTTTAAGACCCGCTCTGTTTCGTTGAATAGCTTTAACTACTTTTCTTACAGCATCTTCCTGTCCGATAACTTTTCCGTTCAGGTTGTTGTCCATCTGAGCTAATTTATCAAGCTCATTTTTACCAACTTTGGTTACAGGAACACCACTCATCATGGAAACTACCTCTGCAACGTTTTCTTCTGTAACCGTTTCTTTTTTCTCTTTTACATCCTTATCCCACTGATCTTGTGCGGCATTAAGCTCCATTTGAAGTCTTTCCTCCTCATCTTTAAGCTTTCTGGCCTCAAGATAATCCTGAGCTTTTACAGCTTTCTGCTTCATTTCTTTGATGTCTTCAATTTTCTTTTCGAATTCAATGATTTCGGTGGGAACTTTCATGTTTTTGATATAAACACGGGAACCTGCTTCGTCCATTGCATCAATCGCTTTATCCGGAAGGAAACGATCTGTAATATATCTTGATGTAAGATTCACACAAGCCAATATGGCTTCTGGTGTATAAATCACATTATGATGCTCTTCATACTTATCTTTGATCTGATTTAAAATCTGAATGGTTTCATCAATAGAGGTAGGCTCTACCATTACTTTCTGGAATCTTCTCTCTAATGCTCCGTCTTTTTCAATATACTGACGGTATTCATCCAAGGTAGTAGCTCCGATGCATTGAATTTCTCCTCTTGCAAGAGCCGGCTTAAACATATTGGAGGCATCCAGACTTCCAGTAGAACTTCCTGCACCTACAATAGTATGAAGCTCGTCAATGAATAGGATAACATCCCTGTTCTTTTCCAATTCCGTCATGATCGCCTTCATTCTTTCCTCGAACTGACCACGGTATTTCGTTCCTGCAACTAAACTTGCAAGATCCAGTGTGATCACTCTTTTACCAAAAAGAACTCTGGAAACCTTTTTTTGCTGGATTCTTAAAGCTAATCCTTCTGCAATAGCAGATTTACCCACTCCGGGCTCTCCGATAAGAAGCGGATTGTTTTTCTTTCTGCGGGAAAGAATCTGAGAAACCCTCTCGATTTCTTTCTCACGTCCGATTACAGGATCCAATTTCCCATCCCTTGCTAAAGATGTAAGGTCTCTACCAAAATTATCCAGCGTAGGAGTTTTGCTCTTTGCAGCGCCTAAATTTCCTGCCGGTTTTCTCATCTGCTCAAATTCTTCTCTTTCATCATCATCATCATAAGCACTCATCTGAGGTGATTGTCCGGAATTTTTAAGCATTGTCTGGTACTCTCTTGAAACGCCTTCATAGTCGATATCGTAAGCGCCTAATATATTTGAGGTGGGATCTTCATATTTATAAAGAATACCTAAAAGTAAATGAACGGTATTAATTTCATTACTTTTGTATTGTCGGCATTCTAACTCTGCACGTTTAACGGCATGATCTGCCATTTTCGTGAAAGAAATATTGGTTACCTCCTCAGAAATAGGATTAAGACTTGCTGTATTTAGAGTTTCAATTTTTCTTCTGATTTGTGTTAAATCGGCATTAAGGTTTTGAAGGATTTCTTTTGCAGAGTTTTCTGTTTTTATAATACCTAAAAGTAGATGTTCTGTATTAAGAAATTCACTTTTCAGCCTTTTAGCTTCATTTTTGCTCTGTTTGAACACTTGGCTCAAACCTTGTGAAAACTTATAATCCATAATATATCTCAATTAGAATAAAGATAGAATTATCTTTTATTCATTATTCTAAATTACAAATATTTTACCAAAAATCAATTAATGACTTTATGGCAGAAAAAAGTTTTATTATCTTATTGAAAATGACTAAGTTTGTGTCCCTTAAATTTTTCTTATGAACCCCGAAATTGCTGCTTATATTGGATATTCTGCTTCACTTTTTCTTGTGTTGAGCTTTATATTGAAAGATGTAAGAAAAATTAGAATCGTAAATATGATCGGCTGTATTTGTTTTGTCATTTATGGTATCTTTAACGGAATGCTCTGGCCGGTTATTATACCCAACGGATTGATCTGTATTATACAGATTTACCATTTAATGGCCGGAAAGAAAAGTTAATGAAAAAAAAAAATAATTACATCTGCTTTTAGTAATCTGTATACGGATCAGCGAATAGAAAAGGTCTGTCACACCTTGTATGAAAACGGATACTCCCTGGAACTGATCGGAAACGACTGGGGTGGAGCTGAGAAAATCACGAGACCTTATCCTTTCTCAAGGATTATGCTGGTTTCTAAAAGTTTAAAGACGGCTTATTTTGAATTTAACTGGAAATTGTACAAAGAACTGAAAAGGAAAGCTGATAAGAATACCATTCTTCATGCTAATGATATTGACGCTCTTCTTCCCAATTATCTTATCGCAAAAAAATTAAAAATCCCTTTAATTTTTGACAGTCATGAAATTTTTTCCGAAATGCCAGCCATTCAGGGCAAAATGTCACAAAAAATATGGCGTTACCTGGAAAAAAAAAGTACTTCCTAACTTAAAATTCATGATAACAGCCAGCGGAAGTTATGCAAAATGGTTTAAAGAAAAATATCATGTAGAGGCTACAGTGGTACAAAATGCACCCAAAAAAATAAACTTTCCAATAGATATTCCCGATAATAAGCCTAAAGTATTTTTATACCAGGGTGCAATAAATCCTTTTAGGGGAATCGATAAAGCAATTCTGGCTATGCATCATATTGATGATGTTGTTTTCAAGATTGCAGGAGATGGTCCCAAAAAGAAGGAATATGAAGAGCTGGTAGCTCGTGAGAATCTACAGCATAAAGTTGAGTTTTTGGGCAAGCTGGTGCCTGAAGATCTAAGAAAAATTACTCTTACCGCAGATGTGGGGATGAGTATCGAGGAAAACGGCGGGGACAGCTACTTATACTCCCTTCCGAATAAAGTCTTGGACTGTATTCAGGCAAGGGTTCCATTAATTATGGCTGATCTCCCTGAAATGCGTAATATAAGAATGCAGTTTGATGTTGGTGAGATCATTAAGGACCATCAGCCGGAAAATATTGCAGATGCTGTTTTCAGAATTTTAAATAAGGGAAGAAAGGGTTATCAGGATGAATTGAAAAAAGCCTCGGAATTGCTTTGTTGGGAAAATGAAGAACTAAAACTTCTGGAAGTTTTTAGAAAGGCATCTCAATAAATTATCTTTACAAAAATGGTATCTTTGCATAAAGAATTGTTAAAAGATGACCATTAAAGAAAAACAGCAGGAAATAATAGACGAATTTGCATTTCTTGACGATTGGGAGCAGAAGTATGAATATATTATTGACCTTGGTAAAGAATTGAAAGGGCTTTCAGAAGACAAGAAAACAGATGCTAATCTTATTAAAGGATGCCAGAGTAAAGTATGGATTGATGCTGAATTTAAAGATGGCAAACTTTATTTTGATGCTGATTCTGATGGTATTTTACCAAAAGGAATTGTTTCTCTTCTGGTTAGTATTTACAGCGGGCATTCTACACAGGAAATTCTGGATTCGGATTTCCAGTTTATTTCAGAGATCGGACTTCAGGAGTTTCTTTCTCCTTCCAGAGCCAACGGACTAATGGCAATGACTAAACAGATTAAATTTTATGCAGTTGCCTATCAACTGAAGTCGTAGTTGTGACAAGAATTTTAGCATATCGTTTTTCCGCTTTTGGCGACGTTGCGATGACAGCGCCCGTTTTTCGTGAATTCCTTGAACAAAACCCTGATGTAGAAATCGTAATGGTTTCCAGAAAAAATTTTGAAAGCTTGTTTTCAGATATTCCCAACATTATTTTTAAAGGAATTAACCTGGATGATTATAAGGGTTTTTTTGGATTGAACAGATTGGCCAATGAGTTAATCAGAGAATTTCATCCGGATTTCATAGCTAATTTGCATGATGTAATCAGGACGAAGGTTCTGGATAAAATCTACAGGAGAAAGGGATACAAAGTATTCAAGATCAATAAAGGAAAAGAAGAAAAGGAAATTCTTACCGATGTCTGGAATCTGGATAAAGTACAACTGAAAAAAACCGTCGAGCGATATGCAGACGTATTCCGGGAAATGGGGTTTAAAGTGAACTTATCCAATAAATTAAGGCCATCAACACAGCAAAAGTCCGGGATCGGGTTTGCTCCTTTTGCACAGCATAAAGGAAAAATGCTTCCCTTGGATAAATCCTATGAACTCGTTAAAATTTTAGCCCAAAAGGATAAAATATATTTCTTCGGAGGCGGGAAAAATGAAACAGAAACCCTGGAAAGATGGGAAAGTGAAATTCCGAATACCCAAAGTCTTTCCGGGAAATTAAACCTTAAACAGGAGCTGGATACAATTGCAGAACTTAAACTGATGATCTCAATGGATTCTGCCAATATGCACCTTGCCAGCCTTGTGGGAACAAGATGCGTTTCTATCTGGGGATCTACACATCCTTATGCCGGTTTTTTAGGGTTTGGACAGAGTGAAGATGATGTGGTGCAAATTAAAGATTTAACATGCAGGCCTTGTTCAGTATTTGGAGATAAGGAATGTTTCAGAGGAGATTGGGCATGTCTGGAAGAACTTAATATTCAGAAAATCATTGAAAAAATCTGATGAAATGAAAATTACAATCTGCATTCCTGTCTATAATTTTGATGTCCGGGAATTAGTTTCTGATTTGGAAAAAGAAATTACAGCAAAGGCTTTTAATGCAGAAATCATATTAATCGATGATCGGTCTGAAGAACAATTTAAACAAATTAATAAAGTCCTAGAAGGTAAAGTAGAAAAATTGATCTATCTGGATAAAAACATTGGGAGATCAAAAATCCGCAATCTGTTTCTTTCCTATTCAAAGGGAGATTATTTACTTTTTCTTGATTGTGACGGTAAAATAACAAGTGACCGTTTTCTAGAAAATTACATACAATTTATAAAAGAGAATCCGGATACAAAGGTGATCTATGGAGGGCGAGTTGTCTCAGAATCACCGGTTGATCAAAACCATTATTTAAGATGGAAATTTGCCGTAGAGCGTGAGAATTTACCGGTTTCGCTTCGTGTGGAAAATCCTTACTTGAGCTTCCAAACAAATAATTTTATCATTGATCGGAATATCCTCAAGAAAGTTCCGTTTAATCCCGAATTTCAAAGATATGGGTACGAAGATCTGTTATTTGCAATGGACTTAAAATCCAGTCATATAAAAATTAACCATGTACAGAATCCTGTATTCAACAATGATGTAGAAGATAATCAACTCTACCTTGAAAAAGTAAAAGAATCGGTAGGTAGTTTATCTCAAATGCTTCAAGACAAACAACTCAGAGCAAAACTTTCCGAAATTAAACTGGTAAAAGCGTACAAGGCTATAAAAAGGCTTGGTTTAAAAAGCTTATTTACCATTTTCTTTAGGGTTAGCAGGCTAAGGATAGAGCGTAAGCTTTTAAAGGGAAATACCAACCTTAAATACCTTGATTTTTATAAGCTGGGATTACTACTGAATGTAGCGGATATCTGAAAGATTTTCTTTATTAGAATCATTTCAGGTAAAAATGAAGCATTGACAAAATGCCAATGCTACGATTGAAAATTAATTATCTTATTACTTCTAGAGGAGCGCCTTTTTTTGGACGATGAAGTACCAATTCATAGATTTCTGTACTTTTGTCTTTAAGTTTTGCCTGCAAAGCTGATTCATCTTTATTTTTTTCATCAGTCCTGATTAAAGCAACCATTCTTCCATTGCCATAAAAAACCATTTTATAATTGTCTATCGGTAAAACTTCAACGATATTCTGAATCGTTTCCGATGTTTCTGCCTGGTCCTTTTTGCTCTCAGCAGAAGAAAGGTATAAGGCCTTGTCAATTTCGGCATCTCGGACTTTTGTTTTTGTGAGAAAACTACCAATATCTTTTTTCTGCAGAATTTCCCTGAAATGATTATAAGTCTCTAAGACCTCTTTCAGAAGAGCATCTTTATCTTCATTCAACAGAACAGCGGAGTGGGACCATCCTGATACCTGATAGGGAACATCAGAAGTAAAATCCCAGGATTGAGTAATCTCTTTTGTGGGCTTATTGGTTTCTGCATTAAACTTACAATCTACTATTACCTCATAGTCAGGGGAATCAAATGAAGCATACTTTAAAATTCTGAATTTATAATATTTAAGCTCGTTTTCATCCAGTTCTTTATCCGACTTCAAAATAACTTTAACGGTTTGTTTTCCCGGACCTAAAATTTCACGATTAATAGGCAAGGTCAACGATGTTCCGCCGTTTTTGTAATAATAGGCAACCAGGATATCATTAATGTAAACCTGAAAATCGCCAGCTGCATCAAGGCTTAATGCATATAAAGGTTGAGAAGCCATATTTTGTGTTGTTTTTTTTTTCGTAATTACTTTTGTTTGATGGAGATGTATGAGACGCTGTATCTTTTTTTTGACAGCTTATCATGTTGAACAGCAATAAGCCAAATAATATCTTTTTGTTCATTGTGTTAATATTTATGTTCTTCTCCGGCTCCAAATGTCATGCTGACTGGATTTCCGGAGTAGCTTGGGATCAGTTTAAAAGGATCAAGTGTTTCCGGAGCTTTATTTTTGGAGTTCCTCTTCATGGAAAATTTGTAATAAACAGTAACCATAAGTCCTGAGAACTTGGTTGTAAAGTCAAATTTATTATCCCAATCGAAATTAGGGCTTGCTGTAATTTTGAATGAACAGTCTGCTCTTACCCCGGCCTGAAGCTCTACCTCAGGAAACTTATTAATCTGCTTGGCGCTCATAGTAAGGCCCAGTTCAAGTTCAAGTTTTCCTCCGAGTGTTCCGGAAAGGGTTAAATCGGTATCAAATTTATTGCCTTCTTTTGCATCATTCCATTTTACATAGGCTTCCTCGATTGCCAGATTTGCATAAAATATCAAATCAATACGATAGGTAATGCTTAAGGCATTCATTGATATTTTTTCAATGAGCCAGGTCGTTAGGTCCAGGAAAGTAATAAACTTTCCATAAACAGGAATTTTATCAGCTAAGGCCAATAAATCAATTTTAAGCTCTCCACCAATGAGGGGAGAACATTTTACCTTTCCGGCAAGTTCAAGGCCAACAAAATCCCCTGTTTTTGCAAATTTCCAGCTAATCCCTGCTGATGGGGCAGGAGGGAGGAGTGAAAGGCTCATCATGCTCCTTCTTCCTGCCAGTGAAGGAGGAAGGGATTCTGCTCCCTTTCTGGCCTCTTTTGCTCCTGCAATATCATCTACCGTATCATAAACCGATTTTAAAATGCCCAGCATTTTACGGTACTTTTCGGCAAATTTCCAACTGAGTTCATGGGAGACACCACCATTATATGAGACCTTGGCGGAAAGTCCAAAATTCCCTTTCATATCTCCCATGTAACGGTTAGCAGAAGTGGCAATTTTTTTTTTGTCCGTCTTTGATATTCTTGTTTTCGTTTCTCTCTTCTCTTCTTAAGTCGGCCAGGGCAACAACATCCCCTTTTGTTTTAAGATCTCCTACTGAGATGGTGTCTCTTGTTGCTTTACTTTCAGTACCATAGATATTATAGGTTGGCTCAGAATTACCGTACCAAACAGGGTCGGAGGTATTGTAAAGGAAGTTTAGTGACCATTCTACATCCGGGAATATCCTGATTTTAACAAGTTGATTAGGATAACGACAAGTAGAAACAGGAACAAAATACGTTTGTATTTTTTCTTTTGATAGCCAGAAGTAATTGACCAGCCAGGATTCTACCACAGGAATATCATTGAATTCTTTATCTCCGATAGCTGTAGTTTTGTTGTAAATGTAGGAAAGGTTCAGTTGGAGTTTATTTTCTCCAATAAAGCTGTAATCATCATTCTCTTTCCATCCCTGTACGTCTGCTACATTTCCTGACGGGGCTTTCGTTTCATCAGCGTAAGCATCAGTATCATTTGCTTGTGTGGGATCATTTTTTACGGATAGTGCTTTATTTGCGTAATGGGGAACCAGAACAGTATCTAACAAAAAAACATGTTGCGGGATATTATGTTTTTGGTCTTTAGGAAGTAAAACTCCCGTACATAAAACATTTTTATTCTGAAGATTATCCAGGGTTATGCTTATTTTTTTCTTTGTTTTATCTCCTGTTACAAGGTCAAAAGTATTTCGTGTATTGTCTATCCTGTCTTTGGCATCTTCATCAAATATAACATAGGGAGATCGTTTTTTATCATCCTCATCGGCTATCGTTATTTTGCTGTATCCGCAGGGATCATATTCTTTTTTAAGATATTCAATGTCTCCTATATATTGAATCTGATTATTTTTTTGTTTTTCAAATTCACCGAAAAGGGCACTCATATCATTATAAGGAACCAGTAAGTCGGGAGAAGTGTTAAAGATCCATTTTCCTTTTTCCATTCTTCCCCAGTTTGAAGTGTCTTTTTCAGAATCATATTCACCTTCCTGGGTAAGAAAACCTTTCGGTAGAAGAACAGGTCCTGTGAATCCTACATAACCTTTTAACCTTAGAAAGAACTTTTCATCCTTCTTTTCTTTATTGTGATTTTTTTGCCATTCGGTATTCAACTGAAACTTTAAAGATTTTACCGTGTTGTAAACGAATGGTCCCGGATTGGTAATTTCAATTCTTTGCTGTTTGGAAACGACCTTACCTTTGTTAATAAGCTCAACATCAAAAATGAACTTTGAAAGGCTGTTGTTCCAGTCGGGAAGCATATGCGTATAAACTTCTACATCTACTGTTTGCCCATACAACGCTTTTTTTTTCGTTATTTGTCAAAGGAATATACCCTCCTTTAGGAAATTTAAAATGACAGTATAAGACCTGTGGTTTATCAATAACAACCACTCTCATGGCTTCTGTACCATCTGTTTCAGGGAAATTACTATAAGGGATTAACAGATAAATGACTCCAATACTTTTTGCACTTGACTGAATGTCACCGGTAGTGAATACTTTGTTGTTTCCTTCAAATATTTTGTAATCCTTGTTTTCTTCGTTTTGGGCTTTTATTGTTGTAAAAAAGTCATTCGGCCCAAGGTTTGGGTAAAGTTGTTTAAATGATGTCCAGATATGCTCTCTTATAAGGAACCACTTCACTTCCTTCATTGTAGATTCCGGATTTCGGGTTCCTTTTCCCAGGCAGGTTTTATCCAGATAAGCAGTAAATGAGTTTCTGGCAGGGCTTAGTTCCACAATGGATCCGGAACCATACTTCCTGACGTTTTCTTTGGGCTCCTTGATCAGAGCTTTTTTAATCCCAGCTGTACCCATACTTAAAATCCAAATTTATAAAACTCCTGCGTATCATGCTGTGATATATTGATAACAGGATTTACATGTGACTGAAGCTCTTCATCTGCCTTTTTTATATTGCTTTTGGAAGGTTCTCCAATTTGTCCGGTTTTAATGATGCTGATGCAGTCTTTACCACCGATAGGACATGTTGCTTTGCTGTCTTCCAGTAAAACATAGCCATCAGGTGGAGAGTATTTTTCTTTTTCATAATAACCACTCCATTCAGTAACAACAGCTACACAGGGTGTATTGAGCTTTTTTTTGCATGAACCAAAGCTGTTTTTTTCAAAAGTAGATCCTATATCTTTATGTGTTGCAGCCAGTTTAGAGCTGCCATTAAGGTCATTGATGAAGAATTTTTGCTGTGTAAGTACCTTTAATGTATCGGGAGTAGTACCAAACTGACATTGGCACAAGGCTCCCTGTACTACTTTCTCTTTTAAAGACATATTAATGTAATTTGTGTGGTTTGTAAAATTAGTGTTTTTTATACAAATGGATTTTTACCAGTCATTTTCATATATGTTCTTATAAAATCCCCATTTGTTAGGCTCTGAAACCACAAGTCCGCCGGTAATAAAAGGGCTATCCTTACTTAGTTTCTTGTCAGAATACTCTCCGTTATGGAGCTGAAACTGATTGTAGCTGATTCTTTTAATTAATTTTTTTTCCCCTGAATAATCCCTGGTGAAAACTTCAAAGTACGCCCTGGTATGCATTGGAAAATGATGGTATACATCCAAATCAAAGGTGACCTTAAGAGACATCCAATATGCATCTTGATTAAAAGCATTTGCAGGAATAAAATATAAGTCCGCAGGTATTTCTTCACTTTTGAATTCAATAATAAAAGAATGATAATCTGTCGGAATCTTTTGAATGGTCTGAATTCCGGGGAATCTTAAGGGATTCTGATAAGGAATTACAGCCAGAAATAATGCTGTTGATGTTTTTCTGGTGTCTCCATAATCAATGAATTTAGGATGAAAAAAGAGATTCCAGAACCAGTCATAATGCAGGCCGTTCTCTATTTCTTTCTTATTTTCCATTTTATGGTCAACAGCGGATAAGAATTTCTCCAATGGGTGTCCCGAATACTTTTCAGATAATTTTAACTTCTCGTGGGACCATCGGGTTTTAATTTCATCAAAATTTGTAATTTCATTAGTGCCCGTTCCTTTTTCATTGATTTGGGTCTGGACAGGATATAGGGATTTCGAAATGGATTCGGCTAATAGCTCGCTAATGTTATCGGCTTGATGCTGATTAAAGTAGATGTTTTTTTTTATCAATCGTTAGAAAACCTTTCCCGTATTCGAGGTTTAATTCAGTAGTAATTTCATAATCAACCCTTTTATCCGGCGTTTCTTCATCATTTGAAAAATACTTTATTGAAACTCCATACTTTCTTGAGGGGAGCCCTAAAGGGTTTATTCTCAGAGTATTTAATCGTCTTAATATTTCTTTTTTTGATAATATAACATCCATAGCAAAAACATTTTAACCTATCAGACATGTGTTGTGTTGATCAAATTTAATGAATTGAATTGAAAAGACTTGAAAATTTAAGGAATTAAGGTAAGATCAAAAAAGAAAGATCTCCCAATTTCTTGAGAGATCTTCTGTGGGTCCTGAGGGATTCGAACCCCCGACCCTCTGGGTGTAAACCAGATGCTCTGAACCAACTGAGCTAAGAACCCTCTATACTTGTTTTCTCGTTTAGAGTGGTGCAAATATACGACTTATCTGGAAATCTCCAAATTTTTTTCTAAAAATTCTCCTACTACAAAGTTGCTTCCGCCAATAAAAATCATTTCGTCATTTGTACATTCTTGTTTTGCAGATAAATACGCTTCCTGTACAGAATCAAAAATTTTATAAATTATTTTTGCATTTATAAGCAAATCTTCATAATCTTTCGGATGACGTCCTCTGTGAATCGATGGTTTTGCAAAATAGAATCTAGAATTTTCAGGTAATAAACTCATCACTTCATCTATTTTTTTATCATTGACAAAACCTAAAATCACATGCTTTTTACAGTCAATGGAATTAAGCTGCGAGAAGACCTGTTCCAGACCAGCTTGGTTGTGCGCTGTGTCACAAATAGTAAACGGGGTTTTTGAAAATTCAAACCACCTGCCAATAAATCCGGTATTCTCATGAACATGCAATAATCCGTCTGTAATGTTTTTCTCAGAAATTTCAACATTCAGTTTTAACAACTCATCAGTTAACGCTAAAACCACCCTGATGTTTTTCTGTTGATAGTTTCCCTTCAGATCTGAAGCGAAACCCGATGACAATGTGGTTGCATCGACAAATGTTGCATTATTTTGATCCGCTTTAGTACGGATGATATTTTTTACAACTTCATTTTCATCACCGGATATAATAGGGATTCCGTTTTTGATAATGCCTGCTTTTTCCCGGGCTATTTCTTCTATAGTATTTCCCAGGATATTCTGATGATCCAGCTGTACATTAGTAATAGCAGATACCAAAGGCCTTATAATATTGGTTGAGTCCAGTCTTCCTCCCAAACCTACCTCGATAATTGCAAAATCTACCTGCTGTTGATAAAAATATTCGAAAGCCATTATGGTGGTAAATTCAAAAAACGAAGGCAAAATATCGTTGGGTAATGTTTTTAATTTTGTGATGAAATCAAAAACGAATTCTTTGTTACAGTTTTTCCCGTTTACTTTGATACGCTCTGTGAAATCAATAAGGTGTGGAGAATTGTATATTCCAACTTTGTAGCCGGCTTCCTGAAGAACAGAGGCAAGCATATTGCTGGTTGAACCTTTACCATTGGTACCTCCGATGTGAATACATTTTATTTTTTCCTGTGGATTGTCAAAAAATGTACATAGCCTCGTTATATTGTCAAGTCCTGGCTTATAAGCCTTCTCTCCGTCAATCTGATAGTTGGGTGCCTGCACGAAAAGCCAGTCAACGGCTTCCTGATATTCTTTGGTTGTCATGATGCAAAATTCTCAAAAGTTTTATTAAAATGAAACAATAATTTTTAAATGTGTAACTTTTTTATATTTGGTACGTCTAATATGGTAAAATCTTAATATGAAAAAAGTTTGGACTATCGTTTTCGGATTAACTTTCCTGGGTATGAATGCTCAGAAAAAATGGTCCTTAAGAGAATGTGTGGATTATGCTGTGAAGCATAACCTTCAGGTTATCCAAAATGAATACTCTAAACAAGTCCAGGATTCTAATCTTAAAATTGCTAAAAAAGGGTATTTACCTTCTTTATCAGCAAGTATAGGAAATACAGTCAGTTTTGGACAGACGTCATTCGGAACAGGAAGTCTTAGAAATGACAGATTCAGTAATAATGCCAGTCTGGGAGCTGATATCCTGGTTTATAATAATGGAAGACTAGAAAAAACTGTCAGAAAAACGCAGTTTGATGTAGAAGCAAGTCAATATGATATCGAAACCATAAAGAATGATATTTCATTGCAGATCGCACAGCAATATTTAACAACATTACTTAAAAAAGAAATTATTAAAATTTCACAAAGTGCTGTTGACAATGCTCAAAAACAATATGACAGGGCAAAAATCACTACCCAGGTAGGAACCACTGCTGAAACAGTACTTGCAGAAGCTCAATCTGCATTGGCAAGAGAAAAACAAAATCTCAAAACAGCTGAGATTGACACCGGAAGAAGTCTATTTGCGCTTGCCCAACTTTTACAATTGCAGGACTACAAAGATTTTGATGTTGAAGATGTAGTTGTCTCAGATGATCTGGCCCCACAATTAAAATCTGTGGATGAGGTTTTGAACACAGCGTACGAAAATCAACCGCAAATAAAAGCAGCGGAAAGCAGAATCAGATCTGCGGAAGCTCAAACTGAAGTATCTAAAACAGCATATTGGCCTACGGTAACAGCGAGTGCCGGGATCGGAAGTTTTTACAATAACCTGCTTAATACCAATAATACAGGAAATGAATTGATTTATATCGCGGAACGAAACCTATTCCAGCAATATAAAGATAATTTCGGTCAACAGGCAGGCTTATCTATTAGCGTTCCTATTTTCAACAAGGGAATTACAAAACTTCAGGTAGAGCAGTCAAGAATTAATGAAAGTGCGGCAAAGAATACGTTAGAACAACAAAAACAGACGGTAAGACAAAATGTACAGAAAGCCCAGTTCGACGTAGAAGCTAATTATGAAGCTTATATTGCTGCTATAGAAGCTGCAAAAAGTACAAAATTGTCATTGGATTTTGCAGATAAAAGTTATGCTGCAGGGCGGACTACCATTTTTGACCTAAACGTGGCAAGAAATAATTACGCTAATGCAGCGGGTTCGGTGGCGCAGGCTAAGTATAATTATCTTTTTAGTCTTAAATTGTTGAATTTCTATGCAGGAATTCCACTAAGTTTGTAAAATGTCTATCCAGTCACTAGAAAAATATTTACCACAGAACACGCTTCAGTATTTAAAAATCTGGTTCTCAGATTACTATATTCATATAAAGATTACAAGAAACAGGAATTCAAAACTGGGAGATTACAGAAAGCTCCCGGATAATTCCCATGAAATTACAATCAATTCTACATTAGCGCCTCAACTGTTTTTCTTTGTTCTGACTCATGAGCTGGCCCATCTCATTGCTTTTGAAAAATATGGCAGAAGAATTTCTCCACATGGTAATGAGTGGAAAGATACTTTCAGACGAATGCTTCTTGAAAGTGTTGAGGTATATGAAGATGCTCTTCAGCCAATTATTGTAAAATTTTCAAGATCTCCAAAGGCTAACTTTATGGCCAGTCCGGATCTGGTCAAGTATTTCCATATTGAAAAACAAGATGATAAGCTTCAGTTTATAGAAGAGTTGCAGAAAGGAGATTACTTCATCTATAGAAACGAAAAGTATTTTTTAGAAGGTCTGATTAAAAAAAAACTATCTTTGTAAGAACCTGGCTACTGGAAGGAAGTATTCTTTCAAACCTCTGGCAAGGGTAGAAAAATGTAGTTAAGCATGTCAAAATCAGATAAATACTGTGTTATCATGGCAGGTGGAATTGGTAGTAGATTCTGGCCTATGAGTACGCAGAAGTTTCCAAAACAATTTCAGGATATTTTAGGTGTTGGACGTACCATGATTCAACAGACGTATGACAGGATCAGTAAGGTTATTCCTGATGAGAATATATTTGTTATTACCAATAAGGAATATGTGAATCTTTCCCATCAGCAGCTCCCTGAAATTCCGGAAAAAAATATTGTTGGAGAACCTCTGATGAAGAATACTGCTGCCTGTAATTTGTATATGGCCAATAAAATAGCTGAAATTAACCCTGATGCTACAATAATAGTTCTACCGGCAGATCACTTGATATTGAAGGAAAATGTTTTCCTGGAGAAGGTTGAGTTGGCCTTTGATCTGGCTTCTAAAAATGATTATCTGGTGACATTGGGGATTACACCAACCAGACCGGATACCGGATATGGTTACATTCAGTTTGTAGACAAAAAGGGAGCAGACTATTTTAAAGTTAAAACATTTACTGAAAAGCCAATACTTGAGATAGCCCAAAGTTTCCTAGAGAGTGGGGATTTCCTTTGGAATGCCGGAATTTTCATCTGGAATGTGAAAAGTATCCATCGTGCTTTTGAAACTTACCTTCCGGAAATGACCCAGCATTTTATGGCATGTGAATATAATGGTGAAGCAGAGGACAATTGTATAGAACTTATTTATCCTAAGGTACAGAAAATATCCATTGACAACGGGATTATGGAAAAGGCAAAAAATGTTTATGTAATACCTTCCGATCTGGGTTGGAGTGACTTAGGAACATGGACCTCGGTTTATGAAAATGCTGAAAAAGATGAGAACGAAAATACAGTAAAACTAAAATATCTTTTGGCATATAATTCCAAAGGAAATATCGTTCGTGTAAAAAGTAACAATAAGGCGGTAGTTATAGATGGATTAGAAAACTACATCATTGTAGATACGGATAAGGCTTTGCTTATTTGTCCCAGAGATAACGATCAGCTTATAAAAGATTATGTTCTGGATCTGAAAAACTTTAAAAAAGGGGAAAAATTTATGTAGTAATTCTCCATTATTAATCTCGGAACTATGAGAAAATTAATTTCAAGATGTATGGTAATTGCTTTTATTCTTTTAGGAATATCAGCTTATTCACAGGCAAAAATAAAATTTTCGAGCATTCCTAATGTTTTGCAGGGAATAGAGCCTAACGATAAAATTGACTTTTGGGTGTTGAATTACAATACCTATGGAAAAGATCAGGAATTAAAAGTTTCAGGAACTAAAAAAGACTTTATTCCTCAGACATCAGGATTTGATTTATTTCCGGATGAAGATAGCTTTTATTACATCGTTTATTCCTCCGGTGGAAAAATTAATTACGTTACGGATCTTGATGCCTTAAAAAAGTTTGTCGGAAAGATAGATAATGTTCAGGAAGCAGCCATTTTAGCTACTGTGGATGGTTATATGATCGATGAAGAATTTAAGGATGTAGCAGGAAATTATTATGAAGATCAATCTAACTATTACCTGGATTTAGGAAAATTAACATCAAAGGAATGTCCTTATCAGAAAACCCATTTTACATTAACTGTAAATAAAGCTTCAGGAGCAGTTACTCAGGTAAAAGATAATGGGACTTATATAGAACTCTATAATAAGAAATGTGCCAATAATCCAAGGCTTTTAAAAATCGAAAAAAAAAGAAGAATCTAAAGATGAGTCTAAAAAATCACCCAAAAGAAGGTAATTTCTACGAAACAGAAAGACTTATCCTTCGTCCGATAACCGTGGATGACCGTGAGTTTATATTTGATCTTTACAACAGACCAAAGTTTATACAGTTTATTGGTGACCGTCATCTTAAGAATGTCTCCGATGCCGAAGCCTATATCAAAAACAGGTTTCTCCCTCAATTGGAACGGTTAGGATTTGGAAATTATCTTGTTATAACTAAAGAAGGGAATAATAAGGTGGGTGCAGTAGGAATTTTCGAACGGGAAGGACTGGAAATATTAGATATAGGATTTTCTTTGTTGGATGAATTCGAAGGCAAAGGATATGCTTATGAAGCTGCCTTAAAAGTTAAATCTATCGGTATGGATGACTTCGGGTTAAAGAAAATATCTGCCATTACTTCTAAAGATAATTTTTCTTCTCAAAAGCTAATTGAAAAGCTGGGATTGAAATTTCAAAAATACGTAAGTCTTCCAGGGGATAATGAAGAATTGAGATACTACGAAACCGAATAAAATTTCTTTAAAATAAATAGTACAAACCTTTAAACAGCCTTCCTAGTATGGACTTTGTTTAAAGGTTTGTTTTATTATATAATTTTATCCTTCTAAAATTTGTTCTGCTGCAGTCTTCGAGGTTACTTTATCAATAACTCTTGTGCAGATGCCTTTTTCATCAAAGATAAAAGTAGTTCTCACGATTCCCATATACGTTTTGCCAAAAGTCTTTTTCTCCTGCCAAACACCAAATTTTTCGATAACATCACGATTTTCATCTGCAATCAGATCATAAGGAAAAGCAAATTTACTATGAAAGTTTTTCTGTTTTTTTACAGAATCTCCACTGATACCTAAAAGTTGAAATCCTGCTTTTTTTAGCTGCGAATAATTATCACTCAGATTACATGCTTCCACAGTACAAGTTGGAGTGTTGGCTTGCGGATAAAAGAAGATAATTAGTTTTTTTCCAATGAGTTTAGATGAATTTATTGTTTCTCCATCTTGATTGGTCCCTTCAAATTCGGGTAATTTGTCGCCTACTTTCAACATATTGTTTATTTTTGTTCAAATTTAGTGGTTACATGACAAAAAAGCAAAGAGCTGAGCTTGTTCAGCTTGAATTAGAAAAATTATATCCTGAAGTTCCTGTTCCGCTTGCGCACACCGATGCTTATACATTGATGGTCGCCGTCGCACTCTCAGCACAAACGACGGATAAAAAGGTGAATGAAGTAACACCACAACTTTTTAAAGTAGCAGGAACACCGGAAAAAATGGCGAAGCTTGAAGTTTCCGAGATCAAAGAGCTTATCAAAGAGATCGGGCTGTCAAATACTAAAGCCAAAAACCTGAAAAGGATGGCGGAATTATTGCTTGAAAGGCATAATGGTATAGTGCCGCAAACTTATGAGGAGCTTGAGGCTTTACCAGGCGTAGGACACAAAACAGCTTCAGTGGTCATGAGCCAGGGATTCGGATTTCCTGCATTTCCTGTTGACACGCATATCCACAGATTAATGACCCAATGGAAGCTTACTTCAGGGAAAAATGTTGTGGAAACAGAAAAGGATGCCAAAAATATCTGGAAGGAGGATGTATGGAATAAACTTCATCTCCAGATCATTTTCTATGGAAGAGAATATTCTCCGGCACGGGGAAAAGGAGATAAAGATTTCATTACCAAGATGATGTTTGAAAAATAATCAGCTGTCCAGTAATCTTCTGTGATAATTGATCTGTCCCAAATGGTAGCTTAAATGTCCCATAAGATGAATCAGAAAATATCCGGTTGTCATTTTGTATCCCAATGGTTCAAAAGGATATTCGTTTTCTAGGTCAGCATCTGTAAGGTTATTTAAAGAGGAGTTTACAACTTCAAGAGTATTTTCAATTTGTCGAAGTAACTCTGCTCTTGGAATATCTTTTAAAGAAAATTCAAGTTCACGGTTTCTTATATATCCGGTATTTCCAAGGATAGCGCCTACGAAATGGCTCAGGTTTCCGACCAGATGAAGAGATAGGGTTCCTGCAGAATTAGCAATGTTTTTATCTGTTTTCCAAATAGATGCTTCATTATGGTAAGCTTCAATTTCTGCTTTTAGTTTATTTAAATCTCTGGCAAAGAGAGATTGTAAAGATTCAATTGTCATGTTTATAGTTTTGTCTGTTATTGATTGTGTCTTTGAAAGAAGTAATCATAAAGCTTCTTTGCAAAAAATTAATTACCATTAAACTTAAAAAAAGGAGCAATTTTAATAAACTGCTCCACCAAAAATATTAATTTTTTATTTCTTTAAAAGATTACTTTTGCTTCTTCGCCCAAAGTTCCATTTTTCTGTTCAAAACATCGAGTGGAAGACAACCCTGGCTTAGAACTTCATCATGGAAATTGGCCAGATTAAATTTCTTTCCTAGCTGTTTCTGATACTGATCTCTCAACTCACGTATTCTTAAAGAACCGATTTTATATCCCAGCGCCTGTCCCGGCATTGCCATATATCTTTCCACTTCTGCAGTGGCTCCTGCTTCATTATAAGAGATATTGCTTAGAAAGTATTTAATTGCTTCCTCTCTGGTCATTTTTCCTGTATGAAGCCCTGTATCAACAACCAATCTTACAGCTCTCAGCATCTGGTCGCTTAAATATCCCATTTTCTGATAAGGATCTGTATACAATCCAAACTCAGGACCTAATGTTTCACAATAATGCGCCCAGCCTTCTCCATAAGCTCCGAACCACCCGAATCTCATAAACTTAGGAAGCTTTGTGTTTTCCTGCTGAAGAGAAACCTGATAATGATGTCCCGGTATCGCTTCATGCAAGAAAAGGGATTCCATTCCGGAAGTTACATTGAATTTTTCCGGATCCGGAAGGGGAACATAAAAGATACCCGGTCTCTTACCGTCAGGGGTGCCAGGAGTATACTCAGCGCTTGCGGTGGCCTCTCTAAACTTTTCCGTCTGTCTGATCTCAAATTTTGTTTTCGGAGTTACATTAAACATGGTTTTCAGTTTCGGAGTTATTTTGGCTAAGATTCCGTTAAAACCAGCCAGAACTTCTTTTGAAGTTTTGTAAGGCATTGCCTTAGGGTCTGTCTTTACAAATGTTATAAACTCTTCCAGACTTCCTGTGAATCCAACCTGCTGTTTTACCTTCTCCATTTCTGAACGAAGCATGGCCACCTGCTGAATACCGATTTTATTAATTTCTTCAGGAGACTTGTTGGTTGTTGTCCAGCTTTTTACATAATACTGGTAAATTTCGTTTCCTTTTGGTAAGCTGTTGTAACCATCTGTATCTCTGCCTTTAGGCAAGTATTCCTTTTCTAAAAAGTTACCCATTTTTGTGTAGGCAGGAATGATTTTTTTGAGAATAGCATCCTTGTAAAGTGTGGTGAACTTTTCTTTTTGTGCCTGGGTGAAATTCTTAGGGAATTTTTTGATAGGACCGTAAAATATATTTTTTTCAAAGTCCGGAGTAATTATTTCTTCAGCTTTCATCTGGGGAATCATCTTTACAATGAGCTTTTTAGGCAAAACTATTTTATTGCTAATTCCTTCTTTAAAATTTTCTATTGCAGTGTCCATCCACACCGGAAATTTATTCATTCTCTGCAACCAGTCCGCATAGTCTTTTTCTGTTTTAAAAGGCTGGCTTCCTTCTCCACTGCCAAACAGGGGAAAGTTCAGAGGAAGTCCTGTAAACTGGCTAAATGGAATGTATTCCGGATGATACGCATAGGCGTCTATTTTGTCTTTTAAGGTATAATCCAGTACATCATAAACTACTTTATCATCATCAGAGAGATTTTTATAATCTACTTTATCTAATTGGTTCTGAATAGAATTATAAAAAGCAATTTCTCCTGAAATAAAATCTTTATCAATATTAATAGGTAATTGATCATTATACCTTGTGTCTCCTTGAGAAGTAGCATCAAGAGGATACAGCTTCAGATATTGTTCATAATAGTTAGAAGCAATGGAGTCTAAATTCGTTGGAGTTACTTTCGTTAAAGGGGAGTCAGACTTTTTACACGCTGCCAGGCTTATCACCAATCCTAAGCTTAAAATACTTTTTGATAAAAAATTTTTCATTTCAGAATCTTTATGTAACAAAAGTAAGTATTATTGGAGGATCAGAAAAAGATAGGATCATGATTTTGGAAAAAATAATTTTCAAAATATTTTTCAAATTCAATCTATTTTTTATCTTTGCTTAAAACATTTAACAATCATATTATTACAGCTCTTTTTTAAGAAATAATGAAAGGGATTTTAAAAATTTACCATCCGGACGAAACGTTAAAATACAATATAAGAAGTACTTATTGCAAGGCTATTTATAGTAATCAACAACATTTCCTTGAAGTTGAAATCATAACGGATGATGGCTTGGATCATGTAGAAGATGATTCTTTACAATACAATTTTCCACAACTCTCACTAGAAGTTTTCGACTTTCCTATTGATTCTGCGGACCTTGAAGGAAAAACGATAAACATCAATGATTCTGAAGATGAAACCTTTACAGAGGTGGATTTGTTCGACGATGAAGATGCTTTTATCTACGATAATGAGCTGGTATTTGAAAAAAATGAAGAAGGCGAATTGGATCTGATCTGGAAGGGAACGATTGATGATTTTTACACAGGATCAGATACTCCGATTGCTTTTAGACTTAAATGTGAACTAAAACAGGATAATATTGAGGTAGACGAAGATTAAAAAATTTATCTTCCTCAATAATTTTATATTCAATTTCTTTTCAAAATTCTTTTTGGAAAGAAATTTGCTGTTTATGTGGCAATGGAAAATTTAAGTTGTTTTTAAGCATTTTTTAAGACATGAATTAATAATATTCCATTACTTTTGTCGTTTAAATTCATTATAAAATATTCACATTAAT
The DNA here is from genome assembly GCF_046591535.1 of Chryseobacterium proteolyticum. NCBI lineage: Bacteria > Pseudomonadati > Bacteroidota > Flavobacteriia > Flavobacteriales > Weeksellaceae > Chryseobacterium > Chryseobacterium proteolyticum. Next base: position 370,318 of record NZ_JBJLWK010000003.1, read on the forward strand.
GCTGTTAACGGAACTTACTCAGATCTTATTTGCACAAATTGCAACACCCGCAGTTGCCACAGACAATTTAGAATTTTCATTTTGGAATATCATGTTCCATGGAGGAGCCTTCGCTAAAATAGTGATGGTGACCGTATTACTGCTTGGTGTGTTTTCAGTATATCTGTTTTTTGAACGGTTTTTCTTTATTAAAAGATTGTCCTCAAAAACAGATTCCAATTTTATGAATAATATTGAAGACTTTATTAAAGAAGGTAAAATTGAATCAGCGGTAGATTATTGCAAAAGACAAAACTCACCGGAAGGCAGAATATTGGAAAAGGGGATTTCCAGATTGGGAAGGCCTGTTTCAGATATTGTAAGTGCTATGGAATCCCAGGCTCAGGTTGAAGTAGCCAACATGGAAAAGAACCTAAATCTATTAGCAGTGGTGCCAAGTATTGCTCCGATGCTGGGACTTTTGGGGACGGTTATCGGAATGATATTAGCGTTCTTTAATTTGTCACATGCAACGGGGTCTTTCTCTCCGAAAACACTGTCAGAAGGTATTTATACTGCTTTGGGACAAACGGCTGTTGGTTTGGCGGTAGCGATTCCTGCTAACTTTTTTTTACAATATCCTTTTAACAAGGATTGATAAATTTGTTTTGAGAGCTCAGAACATGTCTGGTGAATTTTTAGATCTTATCAACAAACCTTTATAAATCTTTCTTATGAAATCGCTGTGAAAAACATTCATTGTATAGACTTATTAAGAGCGATTCCATCTGACCCATAAAAATTTAGAATAAACAGATGAAAATTCAAAGAAGAAATAAAGCAAATCCGGAGTTTAGTTTGGCGGCGATGACTGATGTCATCTTGCTCATGCTGATCTTCTTTATGATAACATCTTCAGCGGCTAATCAAAGCGCTATTGACGTAAACTTGCCAAAGACAAGCACTGCTGATGATAATATACCGAATCCCCTTACAGTAACCATTAAGCCTGAGGGAACTTATTATATTGACGATAAGCCTGTAGCAAGGGAACAGCTTGAACAAACTATTGTCAATAATTTAACCAATCAAACGAATAAATCTTTTACGATTCGGGCAGACGAAAACACGTTGCATAAAGATGTTGTTTTTGCCATGGAAATTGCGGAGAAGCATAAATTCAATATTGCTCTTGCAACTGTTAAAGATAAATAACCGGAACTTAAGATCCTGGTAATTAGTGAAAAATGAAAAGTTATACTGTAAACAAAAATGAGGAAACCCGGGACCGGATAAAAAGTGGAATACTTTCTATCCTGGTATGGTCTGCAATCCTGCTTTTTGTTTTTCTATATAAATTAAAGCCGGAACAGAATAAGGAGCCTGAGGTTGTAACCACTATGTTGGTAAACTTTGGAGATAACCGGAATGGAAATGGTATCGAAGAACCGGCAGAACAGGAAGGAAGTTTAGCTGCAAAATCGGAAGAAGTTACTCCCGAACCTGTAGAAGCCGTTGTTCCTGAAACTAAAACCGTAGTAAAACCTGAACCCAAGACGGAAACTAAGAAATCTGAACCCAAAGATAAAGTAATCACCGGAAATAGTAAAAAAGCGAGCGTTCCGAAAAAAGAAGAATCAAAATCGAATAAAAAAGAAACGACAAGTTCATCCGCTTCGAAAAACACTAAAAAGACTTCCGGAGCCACAGCAAATTCTAAAACCGGAAATGGAGATGGAAAAGGGAATGCGGCAATCGGTAATCTGATAAAAGGAAGAGGAACAAAAGCGGGCAGTCAAGGGACGGGAACAGGTATAGGAAATGCAGGAGATCCTTTAGGGGGAGATGGAAATGGAGACAGTAAAGTAGGAATCGACAGAAAATTGATTGGCTACATCCCCGGAACAATGGGCAGAGGAGGAGCACAACCACAACACAACTGTACAGCCAGTGGATCCGTTACAGTTGCTTACACCGTTGATAAAGCCGGAAATGTAGTCTCTGCAAGAAGAGTAGGGGGAATATCGGATCCTTGTGTATCTTCAACCTCTGTAGCGTGGGTTAAAAAATATGTAAAAGCTGAAAAGGCCAGTACATCATCCACCGGGACCTATAAGATTACATTCTAAAAATACAAAAGCACTTTATTCAAGTGCTTTTTTTATTTCATTGATTCTGTTGATTATGGGAAGGGCAAAGATTCCACTTGTCTGAAGATACAGTTCATAAAATGTTTTTGCTTTATCCTGAAAATCGTGGTTTTCTGTTTCCTTTCCTTTAAAATAAAAAAGGTTTCCAAGCATTTCATAATAGTCTTTATGATCCTTTTCCTGTCTTTCATTCACGATTTCTATGATTTCCTCCTTTGTCTTAGAAGAGATTGCCGTAAAATCTATTTTAAAAATATCCTTCATCAGAGAATCAAAATCCAATTCTTTCTGCATCAAACTTTCTTCAGGCTTGTCTAAAATAAGTTTTTCCAGGGCCTGTGTCAGTTGACGGATCAGGCGTAATGTAAATTCTTTATCTGTAATCATATTCTGGTTGCTTGTTTATTTGGTTATTGAATGGTTAAAAATGATATACTACGCAAAAAATAAATAAGCCAGCGCAATTGACGTGATAACACCTACTAAATCGGCCAGAAGCATTGCAATTACCGCATATCTTGTGTTTTTAACCGCTACGGCCCCGAAATAGACAGCAATTACATAAAACGTCGTATCTGAGCTTCCTTGCAGAACCGCTGCTAATTTTCCCTGAAAACTATCTGCTCCGAATGTGGACATGGTGTCAACCATCATTCCGCGTGCTCCCGACCCTGAAAGAGGTTTTATTAAAGCTGTGGGTAATCCGTCCACAAATCTTGCATCTAAACTGGCTGCATTGGCAACCCATTTCATTCCATCTATGATCACATCAAAAACCCCTGAGGTCCTGAGAAGAGAAATAGCGATCAACATTCCAACTAAATAGGGGATAATCTTAACACAAGTTGTAAATCCTTCTTTTGCGCCATCAATAAAGGCGTCAAATACATTGATCTTTTTATAAACTGCTCCAAGCACGATCGCTAAGAAAATAAACAAAATAAGGCCGTTACTTAGAACCTTGCTGAATGTATCCAGCTCATCTTTACTCAACCGGACAAGGTATAAAACCAAAAAACCTATAATTGCTGAAATTCCACCGACATATGCAATTACGATTGGACGAAGCAGATTGATCTTCTGGTAAAGAGAAACGATGATCATTGCTGCCAGTGTTGCGGTAAAAGTAGCAATCATACATGGAAGAAAGATATCCGTTGGCGTCTTTGAGCCCATGGAGGCTCTTATAGCAATGATAGAAACCGGGATCAGCGTCATTCCACCAGCATGAAGACACAGAAACATGATCTGGGAATTACTGGCGGTGTCTTTATTGGGGTTTAAGGTCTGTAAGCTTTCCATGGCCTTAAGTCCAAAAGGAGTGGCTGCGTTGTCAAGTCCCAGCAGGTTCGCACTGAAATTCATTAGCATATGGCCGAAAGCAGGATGATTTTTAGGAATTTCCGGGAAAAGTTTTGAAAAGAAAGGCTGAATAAGCCGACTGAGCAAATTGATTCCACCTGCTTTTTCCGCAATACTCATAAAACCCATAAAAAGAGTCATGATGCCTATTAGCCCAATGCATATTTTAACTGCAGTTTCTGCCGTCCCAATGACCCCGTCGGCTTCCTGAACACGATATACCTTTACGTTTTGTTGTAATGAGTCTGTTTTATAATGAATCCTGTCTTCTGCAAAATCAGGTTTCTTCATGAGACTGTCCCTGATAATGGGAGAAAGCGTATTCATTTTTTGCGATGCGATCTGTACTGTATCTCCTCCTTTTCCTACGACCATATCATTGAAAATGGTATTATAATGACTTGAAGAGATATATTTTATGCCTGCAATGGCGATAGCAACGATAATAAAAGCGGACCAAATTCTGCTTAAAACCATTTGATTGAATTAATTGTTTAAACTTATCAAAAATACTTTAAACTACAAAGGACACAAAGGGGCCAATGTTTTTTTAGTTAAACCGGCTTATTCTTCAAGATATACAAGATGACCCTCAAAATGGTCATCGAGGTTTTTAAGGACTTTTGCGTCGTCCATCTTTTTAACCAAAGCATCTATAAAAAAACTTTTTTCAAAAAACTGCCGGTGAATACCAGGAAGAATTTCCATAAAATAATCCATTCCGATCTTATTATTATGAAGGTCCATCTTGGTTTCCAAAGGTTTATTTGGAAATAATTCTTCGTGTAAATCTGTTACTTTTTTGCAGAAATCAAGAGCTTTTTGAGGTGAGGAGATCTTGGAACAATACATCAAGATAAAACAACACCATAATGCATGTCTGAAGGCATTGCCAATTCCATTATTTGAAGCTGTTTCAGGAAAACGAGCCTGTGCAATGGTGAAGGCTTTAACAGTCGCATAAAAACTCAATATGGAAAATAAAGGATGTGGCAGAACAAGAGATAAAAGACGTAGAATCTTTTTAAAACTCATGGCCCGAATGGTATTGAAAAATATTCTGAAGGTTCTCATAAATAAAAATCTCTCCCTAATCAGAGAGAGATTATATCGTATTTGTTACAAATTTTTAAGCATGTGTTGCTAATAAATTTACTGTTTTAGAGACCACATCTTTAACTTCTGTTCTCTTCACAATAAAGTCTACAAATCCTTTTTCCTGAAGGAATTCAGATGTCTGGAAGCCTTCCGGTAAATCTCTACCGATTGTTTCGCGAATTACCCTTGGTCCAGCAAAACCGATCAGAGCTCCAGGTTCAGCCATAATGATATCTGCTGTCATTGCGAAAGATGCAGTAATTCCTCCAAAAGTAGGATCACATAAATAAGCAATATACAGTAAGCCCGCTTCTGAAAGCTGTGCTAATTTAGCCTGTACTTTTGCCAACTGCATCAAAGAATAAGTTGCTTCCTGCATTCTTGCTCCTCCGGACTGACAAATGATCATATAAGGAAGTTTATGCGCGATACAATAATCTACAGCTCTTCTTATCTTTTCTCCCATTACAGATCCCAGAGATCCTCCGATGAAAGCAAAGTCCATACAAGAAACCACCATTTCAGTACCTTTCACTGTTCCTACAGCATTTCTGATAGAGTCTGTAAGTTTTGTTTTTGCTTTTACTTCTTTCAGACGATCAACATACGGCTTTGTATCTTTGAAGTTTAGGATGTCTATACTTTCAACATTAGCATCTAGTTCAGTGAATTTACCTTCATCAAAAAGGATATCAAAAAATTCTGCACTTCCTATTCTTACATGAAATCCATCTTCAGGAGAAACATAATTGTTTTTCCTTAGCTCTTCGTGTTCCACTATTTTTCCTGATGGAGTTTGGTGCCAAAGGCCCTTAGGAACATCCTTTTTTTCATCAGTAGAAGTGGTAATGTTTTTTGCTTTTCTTTTAAACCAGTCGAATGCCATTTTTGTTTGTATTAATGTATAAATGTAAAATGTATTAGTGCAAATGTATGAATACGTTTTACACTAATACAAATGTACAGTTCTTATTTTAAAGTATTTACGTTATTTAAATCTTCAAAAGCTTTAACCAATCTTGTAGAGAACGTTTCTTCACCTTTTCTTACCCAAACTCTTGGGTCATAGAATTTTTTGTTAGGTTTTTCTTCTCCCTCAGGGTTTCCGATTTGAGATCTTAAATAATCGATATTGTTAACCATGTAATCTCTAACACCTTCTGTATAAGCGAACTGAAGATCCGTGTCAATATTCATTTTGATCACACCGTAATCAATTGCTTCTCTGATTTCTTCTAAAGTAGAACCAGAACCTCCGTGGAATACAAAGTTGACCGGTTTTGCAGCGGTTCCGAATTTTTCCTGAACAAATTTTTGAGAATTATCCAGAATTTTTGGTGTAAGAACAACGTTTCCAGGCTTGTAAACTCCATGTACGTTACCGAATGCCGCAGCAATAGTAAAGTTATCAGAAACAGCCTTTAGTTTTTCGTATGTGTAAGCTACATCTTCCGGTTGCGTATATAATTTTGCATTATCTACATCAGAGTTATCAACACCATCTTCTTCTCCTCCTGTAACACCGATTTCAACTTCCAGAGTCATCTGCATTTTTGCCATTCTTTCGAAATATTTAGCAGAAATTTCAATGTTTTCTTCTAAAGGCTCCTCAGAAAGGTCCAGCATATGGGAAGAATAAAGAGATTTTCCTGTTAGTCTGAAATACTCTTCATTAGCATCCATTAAACCGTCAATCCAAGGCAATAGTTTTTTTGCGCAGTGGTCTGTATGTAAGATTACAGTAGCTCCATAAGCTTCTGCCAAAGTGTGAATATGTCTAGCACCGGCAATAGCTCCTAAAATAGCAGACTTTTGTCCGTCGTTGCTTAATCCTTTTCCTGCGTTGAACGCAGCTCCACCATTTGAAAACTGAATAATAACAGGAGAGTTTAGTTTTGCTGCAGTTTCCATAACAGCATTTACGTTGCTGGAACCGATAACGTTTACAGCTGGTAACGCAAATTTATTTTCTTTAGCATACTGAAAAATATCAGTAACCAATTGACCTGTGGCAACTCCTGCCGGAAAAATTCTGCTCATGTTTTACTTTTTAAATAAATTATTAGGTGTTTGTAAAGTTGTTGTAAAGGTAATAAAATTTGCTTAAATGCTAATTTCTTTTGTCCCGCCCCCAAAGTAGTTTCTGGCGGATTGTTTCATAGAAACTTAAATTATTAGGCTGAACCAAAAGAATCTGGAAATCAGCCTTTTTTATAATGACTTCCTGATCAGTCTCTATATGTATTAGTCTTGAATCAAGTGAAAGAGAATATTGGGATACCCTGCTTTCTACCTTGAATTTTATCTCAACACGGTCATTCACTACCAATGGCCTTACATTCAGATTATGTGGCGCAATAGGAGTTATGACAAAGTTTTCGTTATTAGGAGAAATAATAGGCCCTCCACAACTCAATGAGTAGGCTGTAGAACCTGTAGGAGTGGAGACAATAACACCATCTCCCCAGAATACATTCAGAAATTCATCATTGATAAATGAATCTACGGTGATCATGGACGTTGTTTCTTTTCTTGAAACGGTGACGTCATTCAAAGCGTATGGAAAAAATTCTTCAGATCTTGGGGAAACCACTTCGATCACAGAGCGTCGGCTGGTTTTTACATCTCCTTTCAGAATTGCGTCAAGTTCTTTGAATGCTTCTTCCTTGGTAAAGCTGGCTAAAAAACCCAACCTTCCTGTATTTACTCCGACAATAGGAATTTCAAGATCTTCAATAAAGGTTAAAGAGTTGACTATCGTTCCGTCTCCTCCGAATGTGAAAAAAAGATCAACTTCTTTCTCTACAAGATCCTGTTTATTATTAAAGGTTTCGAAAATTTTTGAAAACTGAAGGGCTTCAGCCATTTCATCGTATAAAACAGATTTTACGCCCCTGCTCTCAAGCTCTGAAACGAATTTGCTTAAATATAAAAAAGTATCAAGATCTTTTTTTTGAGAATATATAGCTGCCTTCATGTTATATTTCTATAAATTTTTGGAAAAAGCCAAATCTGTCTTTAAACAGGTCTGTTTTTTCATCAGAGTAGAATTTTTCAACAATTCTATAATCATACCGGTCGAACGTGGCATCAATAGATGCAAGATTTTCATTGCTGATCTTTATGGTTACACGAACCACTTCTTCCGACATAAAACTGATAAATCCACCGTAGAATTTAGAATTGTTGCTTTCCACAATATTGGCAATTTCTGTCATGGAATATTTTCTTGCGGGAGCTTCTACAGTAAGTATAGCTCCTGATTCAGAAAACAAAGGATAGCGTGATAAATCCTGAAAGACATCTTCACACATGATATATCCTAAATATTTTTCTGTTTTATTGATGACCGGAATTACATTCGAATTGAAGGTATAAAATAAACGAATGCTGTCCATGATATTGTTATCCTCAAGAATAGCAAATCGTTCAACCTGGTGCTCCAGATCTTTTAATGTTCCTTCAGCGTCATAAAGAAATTCTCTGGCAATAGCTCCGTAAAAGTGATGGGATTTTTTAATGAAAACATGAGTATATCCAAAGTCTTCTAATGTACTTCTTGCTGATTCTATTGAGTCAGTCAGGCTAAAACATGGGAAATCCTTTGAGATATAGTCCTTGATAAACATTGTGCTAATTTATAAAAAATTAAACGAAACTGTTTTGTAATATTCGTTTTTTTTTTTCGTGAAAATGAAAAATCCGGGCCAAAAATTTGTTTGTAAATAAAAATAAAGTATCTTTGTCGCCTTTCATTTTTACTTTTTATTAGATTTATTTCAAACTGCACTGTCTATTGGACACATGCAGTTTTTTATTTTAAAGCCTTTGTAAACTCCCACATAACGAGCCCTCCGCATACACTTACATTCAATGAATGTTTTGTTCCTAGTTGAGGAATTTCCAGGAATACATCAATGTTTTCCAAAGCTCCATCACTTATTCCTTCTACCTCATTACCCAGTATCAAGGCATATTTTTTAGTCTTATCAATAGTAAAATCTGTGATTATGGTACTATTGCTGGTTTGCTCTATGCCAATAATTTCAAACCCCTGACTTTTTAAATCCCGGATTGCTGTGTTGATATCATTTTCATATGCCCAGTCTACACTTTCTGTAGCTCCTAAAGCTGCTTTGTGAATTTCACGGTGGGGTGGTTGCGGAGTAATACCACAAAGAATTATTTTTTCAATCAAAAAAGCATCGGCTGTTCGGAACGTGGCTCCTACATTGTGCATACTTCTTACATTATCCAAAATGACGATCAAAGGAATTTTCTCAACCTTTTTAAATGTTTCAACATCTATTCTGTTGAGTTCTTCCAGTTTTAATTTATGTACCAATTATATTATTTTGTAGAGATTAATTTTCCGTCTTTATATATTTCTGTTTTTTCAATGCTTCCGTCTTCACGGTAATGAACACGTGTTCCATTCCATTTATCGTTGGCGAACTCTGTTTCACGCTGAACTTTTCCTGATGGATAAAGCATTTTCCATTTTCCTGTTGCTATCCCGTTTTCGTAGTAGCCAATTTGTTTCACCGATTTTCCGTTCTCGTAAAAAACCTTGCTTTCACCATTCAGCTTTCCGAACTTATAATTTGAAATTTCGGTGATGGTGCCGGAAGGTGAATAAAACGTACCGGTAGAAGCATTGTCATAGACATTTTTTTTCTCCGTTTCTGAAAACCTCTTTAGAAGTCAGGATACCATTTTTATCGTAGTATGCCCATTCTTTTATTTTGTAATCCTTTTTGTATTCTCCTTTTGCCTGAACTTTTCCATTTTCATAGTAAAAGATTGCATCACCATCCAGTTTTCCCTTTTTCCATTCAGCGATTTCTTTGACCTGCCCGTTTTCAAAAAACTGTTTACAGGTTCCTTCCTGTAGTCCGTCTTTAAATCCACATGGTTTTTGTGCTATTGCCAAAGAAGATGCAGAAAATAATAAAAGAAAAATGTATTTCATAGATTTTTTTATTTCAAAAATAGTAAAATAGTTATATTTGATTAAAAAATATGACATGAAAAATTTACTTGTATTCGGGATGCTAACCTCTGCTTTTATACTATCAAAAGCTCAGAATACATATTATCCACAGGCCTTCTTTGATAAAAAACTGGCTCAAAACATGATCGGTTTTGGAAATTCTACCATTGAAGGAGTGGCGTCTACCAAACAAAAAAACAACTGGGGAATCAAACCTTTACTGGGGGAAAAACATTATGCACCAAAAGGAACCGTTGTTATGCTTTTTCCTGTAACCCCTTATTTTGAAGAGTTTTATAAGATGAGGAAAAAGTATGAGAATAAGAAAACAACCGTTTACATGTCTGATGAAGCTTTTAAATACAGAATAGAAGCTCTGACTGATGATCATGGCAGATTTAAATTTGAAAAATTAAAACCGGGTAATTATTATCTCGAGACGATTGTGAATTTTACTGCAACGGCAAGTTATCAGCAGCAAACAGGACAGTCGGATGCTTATAATGCTTACGGAGGATACCTTTATTCAACTCCTATATACCAGACTTTTTTCTATAACTATTCGTCGGCAAATCGCGAAAGTAAATTTGTAGAAATCAAGCAAGATGGCGAACTAAAAGAAATCAACCTCTAAAGGTTGATTTTATTTTTTAATCCCATGATCTGATGGACATTTTTTTCAATATTCTGAGCAATGGTTTCCATCGGAATATCATTTTCATCATTATTGAAAGGGTCCTCAATTTCTTCGGCAATAAGTTCCAGACTCATTAAGACATAATAGACGAATACAGTCAAAGGAATCATAAATAAACCAATGCTGATAACATATGCTACAGGCAAAGCCAATACATATAAGATGATGAATTTCTTTACAAAAGATGAATAAGAATAAGGAATAGGTGTATTTTTGATTCTTTCGCAACCTCCGCAAATATCCAGAAACCCTGAAAGCTGAGTGTCCAGATATACCATTTCTACATCTGTAATTTTACCTTCCTTTTTTAGCTGATTTAATTTATGGCTGAGTAATATTACAATTTCACTGGGGCCATGGTGCTTAAGGGATTTTTCGATCTCAGAATAATCTTCATCCAATGCAAGTCTTGTAGATTCCTTAGAAAGGTGTTTGGCGAGAAAATGAGGAAAGAACTTCAAGTATCTTGCCACCTGTTCTGCACTATGTCTGTCATTGTCAAGGATTAAATTGAGCTTTATGGCAATATTCCGGGTATCATTCACCAGTTTTCCCCATAACTTTCTTCCTTCCCACCATCTGTCATAAGCCGTATTCGTCCGGAATACCAATAGTAAAGAAAGCACAAACCCTAATAATGAATGGATCATACCTACATTGCTTACCGCAGATTTTGACGTGAGATGTAGATACTCCACCTCAAGATATTCGATTCCGTAAGAATATACTCCCACCAATAGCATTGTTGGAAATAGGATCTTTAGGGTATCGCTTTTATGTAGGCTGAAAAGTATTTTCAGGAAATGTTTTGTATTATAAACTCTCATAAATTAGGTTGATCTTACAAAGATAATTTTTTTCATTTTATACTTTCTTTACGGAAACCCGTAATGAGGTCTTCTTCGAGCTTATTTTCTTTGTAAAAAAACTAAAAATGGGATATTACAGAAAAGGGCACTATAAAAGAGATGGCACCTGGGTAAGCGGACATTATGTAAATAAATACAGCAGAAAGAAATTTCAGAACGGGCCGGGTGGATGTGCTCTTATTTTTTTTTGGAGGAATTATTTCCGTGTTGGTATATCTTTTTTCCTGATTTTTAATTGATAATATTCAAAGAATAAGAAAATGTGAAAGGTAAAGTTTTTATAAATTTCAAAAAAACATTACTTTTATTTCGCATTAAATCAATTATGGATGATTCTAGAAAAAGTAGATGTTGTCAACGATATCAGTAAAGAAGATTTTCAGAAAAATTATTTCAAAAAAAAAGAAGCCCGTTCTGATCAAAAATTTTGCAAGACATTGGGATGCATTTGATTTGTGGAACCTTGCTTACATTCGTGAAAAAGCAGGGGAGCAGGAAGTTCCGTTATATGATAACAAACCTGCTAATGCTTCTAAAAGCTCAGATGCTCCTGTTACCCATATGAAAATGAAGGATTATATCGATACGATTAAAAGTAAACCTTCAGACCTTCGTATTTTTTTCTATATCATTACCGACAGGCTTCCGGAACTATTAAAGAACTTTACTTATCCTGATCTTGGAATGAAGTTTTTTAAAAGACTTCCAACCTTATTTTTTGGAGGAAGTGAGGCTCATGTTTTAATGCATTATGATGTGGATTTAGGAGATTTTATGCACATTCATTTTGAAGGAAAAAAAAGGATACTGCTTTTTGATCAGGAGCAATCTGCTTTTCTGTATAAAGTACCATTATCGGTTCATACTGTTTATGATGTAGATTATGAAAATCCTGATTATGAAAAGTTTCCAGCCTTGAAATATGCAAAAGGATATGAAATCTTCATGGAGCATGGAGATGCACTCTTTATTCCGGGAGCATTCTGGCATTTCAACAGGTATCTTGAGCCCGGGTTTTCGTTATCGCTACGCGCACTCCCCAACAAGCCTAAAGTTTTTGCCAGTATGCTTTATCATGTATTTATCATGAGGTATACCGATAAGCTTTTGAGAAAAGTTTTTAAAGCAAAATGGGTAAACTATAAACAGAAATGGGCATATGAAAAAAGTACTGAAGCATTAGAAAGACATCTGAGAAAAGGCCGGTAGAATACTCTTTTATTTTCTGTCTTTTAAAAGGCCAAAAATAGTAGCATCTACAAACTTACCCTTTTCAAAAAAGAAATCGCGCATGGTCCCTTCTTTTTGAAAACCAGCTGAAAACAAAAGTTTTTCAGAAGAGATATTAGCAGGATCTATAAAAGCTTCTATTCGGTGAAGATTCATTTTTTCGAATCCGAAAGATAAAATAGGTTGTACCGCTTCTTTCATATAAGCTTTTTGCCAATATTCAGGATTCAGTTCATATCCTATTTCCGCCTTAAAATGTTCGTGAAACCAATTGTGATAGCCACAGGTTCCTATAACCTTATTTTCGCCTTTCAGCTCAATAGCCCATCTAAATCCCTTATTATTTTCGAAATCGTTATTAAATGTGTCAATTAGTTTTTCGGCCTCTTCCAATTCTGTAAAAGTTGCCAGATCATAATATTCCATCACAATATCCAAAGAAAAATATTCAAATAAATCTTTAGCATCATTCCGGGTAAGTTGTCGTAAAATTAATCTGTCTGTTTCTAATATTGGAAAATCCATTACTTAATTTTATCGAAAAGTACGATAAAAAATTAATCAAAACAAAAGAGGAGCTCGTAGATTAATAGAGAAACAATTTTTTAACCCTGAATTTATTTTTTAAATTTGACCTTCATTTTTTATTATGGCAAAAACGAAGAAGGAGACTCCATTAATGGCTCAGTATAATACCATCAAGGGAAAATACCCGGATGCTCTTTTATTATTCAGAGTGGGAGATTTTTATGAGACTTTTGGACAGGATGCAATCCGTGCTTCTCAGGTGCTTGGAATTGTGCTTACCAAAAGAGCGAACGGAGAAGGTCATATTGAACTGGCAGGATTTCCACACCACTCAGTAGATTCTTATCTGCCTAAGCTAGTTCGTGCAGGACTTAGAGTGGCTATCTGCGATCAGCTGGAAGATCCTAAAATGGTAAAAGGTATTGTAAAAAGAGGGGTGACAGAACTGGTAACCCCGGGAGTTACTTTTAATGATCAGGTACTTAGTTCCAAGAAGAACAATTTCTTGCTTTCGATCCATAAAGAAAAGGAAAAGTTTGGAATCGCACTGGTTGATATCTCTACCGGAGAATTTTTGGTAAGTGAGGGAACTCTCGAAAAGCTTTTGCATATCGTAAGCACTTTCGATCCCAGCGAAATTATCTATCAGAGAAGTGTTCAGATCCCTGAACAGTTGAAAAATAAAAGTGCTTTCAAACTGGAAGATTGGGCTTTTCAATACAATTTTGCATATGAGAAATTAACGGGGCAGTTCAAAACCAATTCATTAAAGGGGTTTGGTATAGAAAATCTGTCCCTGGCAATTACAGCGGCAGGAGCTATATTTGCGTACCTTGTAGAAGATACCCATCATAACTTACTTGCCCACATCACTAAAATCAAGGTGATCCCACAAGATGATTTCCTGATGATGGATAATTTCACCTTAAGAAATCTAGAGATTGTATATCCAAGCAACCCACAAGGAAAGTCTTTGTTAGATATTATTGATAGGACTTCAACCCCAATGGGAGGCAGGCTCTTAAGAAGAAGGATTATTCTTCCGCTCAAATCTGTTAATGAAATTCAAAGGAGGTTATCCCTTATTGACTTCTTAAATGAGAACGATGGATTAAAATATGAGATCTCTCAATTGCTGAAATCTATTTCCGACCTCGATCGTTTGATGGGAAAGTTAGCAGCAGAAAAAATTTCCCCGAAAGAAATAGGTTATCTTCGTCAGAGCTTAGTTAATATCCATACAATTAAGGACTTACTTCATCCGTTTGCTGATGTGCTGGCATGGATTGAACCGCTTTATGATCTTGGAGAACTAATTCAGTCTTTACAGGATAGACTCAATGAAGAACTTCCTGTAAATATTTCAAAAGGGAAAGTAATTAAAGAGGGGATTTCGGAAGAACTCGACAGGCTTAGAAACCTTCAAAGCAAAGGGCGGGGCTTTCTCGATGAAATGTGTCAACGGGAAATAGAAAGAACTGGGATCTCAAGCCTTAAAATAGATTTTAATAATGTTTTCGGATATTTTATAGAGGTCCGGAACACTCATAAAGATAAAGTTCCAGGGGATTGGTTGAGAAAGCAAACACTCGTTAATGCAGAGCGTTACATTACTGAAGAATTAAAAGAATATGAAAGTCAGATTCTTGGAGCTGAAGAAAAGATTAGTGTTTTAGAGAATGAGTTATACAGGAATGTGTGCTCTGAAACAATGGTTTATATGGACCAGATTCAGGAAAATTCGAATATCATTGCGCAGCTCGATGTAGCGGTAGGATTATCGGAGCTTGCTGTTTCAGAAAGCTATACAAAGCCTATTTTGAATGATGGCTACATTGTTGATCTGAAGGAGGCAAGACACCCAATTATTGAAAATGCTCTTCCTTTGGGAGAAAAATATATTCCTAATGATATCTTTTTAGACAAGGATTCCCAACAGATCATTATGGTTACCGGCCCAAACATGGCGGGTAAATCTGCAATTCTTCGTCAGACGGCGATCGTCTGTCTTCTGGCGCAAATAGGAAGTTTTGTGCCGGCAAAACATGCTGAAATAGGGGTTTTAGATAAGATATTTACCAGAGTAGGAGCGACAGACAATATTTCTGCCGGGGAATCTACTTTTATGGTTGAGATGAATGAAGCGGCTAACATTCTTAATAATATTTCAGAACGGAGTTTGATCCTGCTGGATGAAATCGGTCGTGGTACATCAACCTATGATGGGGTTTCAATTGCTTGGGCTATCGCGGAATATCTGCACCAGCATCCAAGTCAGGCTAAGACATTATTTGCAACCCACTACCATGAGCTGAATGAGATGACAGTTAATTTTGAAAGGGTGAAAAATTTCCATGTTTCCATACAGGAAAATAAAGGGAATATTATCTTTCTGAGAAAGCTGGTTCCGGGTGGAAGTGAGCATAGCTTCGGTATTCATGTGGCAAAACTGGCCGGAATGCCGGCGAAAGTGGTTAACAGGGCTAATGAGATTCTAAAAACCCTGGAAGCAAGCCGAACTCAGGGAACTTCATCGGAAAGTATTAAAAGAGTGACAGATGAAAATATGCAGTTATCATTTTTTCAGCTAGACGACCCTGTTTTGGAAAATATCAGAGAAGAACTTACTAAAATAGATATCAATACGCTAACCCCAATAGAAGCTTTAATGAAGCTTAATGCAATAAAAAAGATGATTGGGGGTTAATTTAATAAGAAAAAAGAAAGCCATATGGCTTTCTTTTTTATGCTGTAGCTAATTTGAATTAGCAACAATACCCATCTTGTATTCCGGGAACTCCTATTAATTCTTCCCCTGTATTTCTGTCAAAACAGCTAAATACAACAGGGCAATCATGTCCCACACCTCCGTTAACTTTCTTCAACTCTTTTTTAGTTAATTTTGTGATTCTGATGTTTGATTTTTTCATAATTATAATATTTAATTTGTTTAAAAGCACATTGTTTTGTGTGAAAAATGACACCAGATAATGGTGTCATCGTAGATTTGTTATTATTTGATTAGCTATTAGTACAACCAATTAGCAGCAATAATCATCCTGAACTCCTGGCACACCATAGCGTTCCTGCCCTGTATGACGGTCAATGCAGCTGATTACCCTTGGGCAGACAACTCTTCCACCGTTAATTTCTTTCAACTCTTTTTTAGTTAGTTTTTTTGATTTAGTGTTTGATTTTTTCATAATAAAAACTTTTAATTTGACTAAACTAAATTACATTTTTAATTCTGATATATCCATAATTGGTGAATGGAATTCATGAAAAATACCTGAATTCAGGTATATTAATTAGTTGAAAATCATTAATCAATGAAACTTTTTATTAATTTTGAATATGGAGCATTTCTTAAAAATTTTATTCCTATCATTAGGAGTTACCATTTCAAAGGCACAGCAGACTGAAATTTCTTCTGTGAAATATGAAGAGCTTGAAAAACGTATTCAGCAGGAAACCGATAAGTTCCTTGTCCTGAACTTTTGGTCAACGACTTGTGCTCCATGTGTAAAAGAACTTGCTGATTTTATGGAAGTAAATAACAAGAATAAAGACAATCAGAAATTTAAAATGATTTTAGTTTCACTCGACAGATTAGCGGATAAAGAAAAAGTGCTAAAGTTTATCACAAATAAAAAGCTTACTGCTGAAGTTATTTTATTGGATGATATCAAAAGAATGAATACATGGATTCCCCGGTTCGAAAAAAACTGGGATGGAAATATTCCCGTAACTTTGTTTTATAAAGGAGGCGAAAAGATCTTTTTTAATGATGGAGAAATGAGCAAAACTGAACTTGAGTCTGTTATTAATAAAAATTTACTTTAAATATTTATAATACTATGAAGAACATAAAAATTATCATAACATCTTTTATTATTGGTTTCGGCTTATTGAGTTTTACCGCAAAGAATAATGAGAACACAGTAAAAGAGAAATATAGTTTTATAAGATCTGAAAAAGGATACGAAATAGGAGATGAGGCAACAGATTTTAAACTGAAAAATATTGATGGCAAAATAGTTTCCCTTAGTGATTATAAAAGTGCTAAAGGATTTATTATTATTTTCACCTGTAACCATTGCCCGTATGCTAAGAAATACGAAGACAGGATTATTGCGCTGGATAAAAAATACAAAGAACAAGGTTATCCCGTAATTGCCATTAACCCGAATGATCCGAATGTACAACCGGAAGACGGATATCAGCAAATGATTGAAAGGGCTAAACAAAAAGGCTTTACATTTCCTTATTTAGTGGATGAGGGACAAAAAATTTATCCTCAGTATGGGGCAACTAAAACGCCGCATGTTTTTATTTTACAAAAAGAAAATGGAAAGAATATAGTTAAATATATAGGAGCGATCGATAACAATTACGACAATCCCAATGATGTTTCAGAGTATTACGCACAAGATGCAGTCAATGCTTTACTAAAGGGAGAGCCTGTTAAAATGACAAAAACGGTTGCAATAGGATGTACCGTAAAAGTAAAAAAATAATCTCCTATTTGTAATAAAAAATGAATAAAGCGGGCACATGCCCGCTTTATTATATCCAGTATAATGACTTTGGTTAAACCAGGAAAATGAAACTACAATTTAATATCAAATACCTTATTCTGACGATTCTACTATTTCTGACAGAAGTCATAATTGCTACTGCATTAAAAAATGTTTTCTTTGTCAGGGCCTATTTGGGAGATGTTATTGTTGTAATCCTTCTTTATACTTTTGTCAAAAGCTTCATTACAATTGATAATACAAAACTTATTACAGGAATTTTTATATTCTCATGTATCATTGAATTTGCTCAGTATTTTAATGTTGCAGAAAAAGCAGGCTTCCAAAAAGGAAGCCTGATGTATATTGTTATAGGAAATTCATTTTCATGGGTAGATATCGCATGTTATGCGATAGGATGTTTATTTCTCTATCTTATCATAAAAGTAGCTGAAAATAAATCATTCCAGCCAGAAAATTAGAGGCTGTTTCATTTTCATTTTGATCTTTTCTCCATTTTTTTTCTCCGGGAATCCATTTTGTATGTACACTGTGAAGAGCCTTCAGGAATTCTTTTTTTTATGATTTCATTTTCGTAGGATTCTATTTGTATCTGGCTCATGCTGCCATCTTTTTCTACTATAAATGTAGCTACCGCTTTTGCTGTACTGGTATTGAGCCTGGTTAATAATGACGTTTGGAAATTGCTTTGAATCTTTCTTACAAATGCCTGATGACCACCAGGAAATTCAGGGTTTTTGTATCCGGCAAGTTCGTCGGGAGAAATAACCGAATGGTTTTTCTGAGTGGAAGCAGAGTCTTTTTGTGCAGAAAGAAAGACCATGCAGAAAATTAAAGCAAAAAGGCTAAGATATTTTTTTATCATCTTTTATTTTTAACGGCCAAATCTGTCGTATTTATCCTCGGCATATTTGATGAAACGGTTTAATAAAGCAACATTTTCCTTTTCTACTGGAGATAGATCATGATCTACATTATTCGAAACGGGAATATACCAGTCTGTATGTTCAAAGAAGTTTCTGTAGGTTTCTTTTTTAAATGAGTATCCATGTCTTGCAAAGACAGAGTTTTTGATGATTTCCATATCAAGTTTTCTCAGGTTTTTAAGATCTTTTTCTGTTAACTTCTGTTTGGAAGCATTGATTTTAAAAATAGCCTCAGAAGCGACCCTGTTTTTCGAGGTTGTATAGCTTTCTGTTTTTCCCGTCTCTTCATCAGTATACTTTTCAATAAAATCTTTAGGATTCGACCAATCTACCAGGTCAGAGTTTTCGTCCAGCATAAAGTTAGGGTTATACACAAAATCTTTTTTTTATAAGCTTTAACGTCTTTGAAGGGGACTTTACTGCTGTTTTATTGAAGGCTGTCCATTTACCTGTTAAGCTATCGTTATTGAGCTTTATTTCAAATCTTCCGTCGGTTTTATCATTTCCGGGTTCATCCAGTACAAAAGACTTTGTTTCTTCATTAAAAATGCCACGGAATGGTCGCTGATTGCCATTTACAATGCTTTGTCCATATACACTGTCTTTGGTAATCTTGTTTATTTTTACAGATATTTTTTTTAAATATATTATCTTCATATTCATTACCGTCATATTCGTCAATCACTTTTTCCTTTCCGCCGAAATCACCCGTGTAGATTCCATAGTATTCTTTATGGATTTCCTGAATTACAACAGAGCCTTTTTTTGCCATTGCAGGGCCTGCACTTTTAGCTTCTTTTTTACAACTTGATAACGCGACTGCTAACAGAGATACTAGAGTGTAATTTAAAATTTTCATAGTATTTTTTTTGTGATTAAAAACTCAATTAAAAGGATATTAGGAATCCAACCAAGCCAGGCAATGATCTGATATACATCCATCGGATTTGGATGAAATAAATATACAATAATAACTTTCCACATTCTTAAAGTAATAGCAGATAGTGTCAATGCAAAACTTCTCCACATCCATTGCTTATGGAGGAGGAATTTTTTTTTGTTTTGCCAGCTTAAAGGCTTTGAAGGTCGTAATCCACCACAGGATTCCCAGAATAATAAAAGAAAATTTTGAAAGGAATCCTCCATTGGCAAATATACCCATATAAACTCCCGAGGGAGCAGAGAGGCATAATACCACAAAAATATAGCTCTTTCCTATATTTTTGTGTAGGCTTTTCAAACCGAAATCTTTTCTCAGAATCGCTAAAAAGCCCAGTAACAGTACAAATATACTGGTATAAACATGAGTGTAGAAGAGGTAAAGATATTCAGGTCTATGACTTACCTCCGTCTGTTTGATCTGTAAAAAGCTTACTTCAGGGCTTATAGGAATATATTCCAGGGTAATTTGAAGCATAAGCCAAAAGAAATAACCGAATCCTATCATTAAAAGGATTTTAAGAATATTCTGATATTTCTTTTGAATTAAAAACACTGCAATTACATCCTTGTTATAATTGACTAGATAATCATTTCATGTTCAGATCCTGTGCAATCAACCATGCTTCACTCCAGCATGCCTGAAAATTGAACCCACCCGTTACTGCATCAATATTTAATACTTCACCGGCAATATAAAACCGAGGAAGGATCTTTGAAGACATATTTTTAAAGTTGATTTCTTTTAAATCCACTCCTCCGGCAGTTACAAATTCATCTTTAAAGGTTGATTTGCCTGTAACCTGAAGTTTTTTAGAGCAGAGACTGATTAGGATCGCCTGCATTTCCTTTCCGGAAATATGAGCTACCTGTTTGTTGAGATCTATTTTTAAAGTGTCAAGAATTTTCTGCCAGAATCTGTTGGTAACTTCAAATATTTTTGACTGACCTATGGTCTTTTTAGGATTGCTGTGTCTGAAGTTTTGAAATATCTCCTCTGCTTCATCTAGTGTTTTTGAAATGAAATTTACTTCAATTTCAAAGTTATATTTCACCTTTGCCAGATTGATCGCCTCCCAGGCCGAAATTTTCAGTATGGCAGGTCCGGATAATCCCCAATGTGTTATCAGGAGCGGCCCACTTTCCGCTGTTTTCAACTTTGGTATTGAAACTTCTGCATTTTCAAAGCTGGTTCCTGCAAGGTCTTTCAGAAGATCATTTTTAATGTTGAAAGTAAAAAGTGAGGGAACAAGGCTAATGATTCTGTGTCCTAAACTTTCTACAATTTTCAGAGATTTTGGAGAGCTTCCTGTAGCATAAATGATGTAATCCGCTACAAGGTCTTCCGAACTGGTCTTTACAATGTATCTTTCACCATCCTTTACAATTTCTTTTACAACAGATTTTGTTTTTACATCTATATTTTTCTTTTGGACTTCGTTGAGAAAAGTATTGATAATTGTTTGTGAAGAATTGCTTTCAGGGAAGATTCTATTGTCATTTTCTATTTTCAACGAAATGTTTCGTTGTTCAAACCATTCCATGGTGTCTCCGGGCTGAAATTTGGTAAAAACACTTAAAAGTTCTTTGTTCCCACGAGGGTAAAACTGAATCAATTCTTTGGGGTCAAAACAAGCGTGACTTACATTACAACGACCTCCTCCTGAGATTTTTACTTTCTGGAGGACATCCGAGTTTTGTTCGAGAATAATAATTTTATATTTGGTTTCGTCAAGGTTGGATGCACAGAAAAACCCCGCTGCACCTCCTCCGATAATAATAATTTGTTTCATGTACCTGTAATCTTATGGTGAAGATTATTTTTCCAAAAGTACAATTTTTATAAACCATCTTATTTGAGTATTTTTGAAGATTATAATTTTATTATTCTAAATACAATTTCAAATGACATTCTACCATACCTTCGAAGTGCGTTGGAGCGATCTTGACGCCAACAAACACTTAGCAAATTCATCTTATGTGCAGTATTGTGCACAAGCCAGGATGGCTTTTATGACAAAAGAAAAAATGGGAGTTACCCAGTTGAGTCGATGGGGGATAGGACCTGTTATGCTTCATGAAAGATATTCTTTTTTTAAAGAAATCTATGCTGATCAGACGGTGATCGTGAGTGTGGAAATAGGCGGTTGCTCGGAAGATTCTTCCATCTACCGTTTTATACACAAATTCTATACTCCGGATGGTGTGCATTGTGCAACGTCTGAAGCTACAGGGGTATGGATTGATATGATGCTGAGAAAAATGACCACTCCTCCGGATGATGTTATTGAAGCAATGAATAAATATAAAACACCAGACACTGAAGTTTTAACCAGAGAGGATTTTAAAAAGTTTCCTTTCCATCCTCATAACATTGATCCTTCAGAGTTTAACAAATAAATGATAATTGATAAATGATCATAGATAAAAGAATATCGAACATCATTTATCAATTATCTGTCATCATTTATAAATAAAAAGATATGTTTGAAGATAAATCTCAGGAACTAACACCCATTTCCAAATTAGGAGAATTTGGATTGATCAAACACTTAACGGAACATTTTCCATTGTCCAATGAATCTTCGGAGCTTGGAGTTGGAGATGATGCAGCAGTTATCAATCCGGGCGGAAAGAAAGTGGTCCTTACAACTGATGTATTGGCAGAAGGAGTTCACTTTAATCTGGGGTATGTTCCATTAAAGCATTTAGGATACAAAGCTGTCGTTGTCAATTTAAGTGATGTAGCGGCGATGAATGCTACTCCTACACAGATTTTAGTTTCTCTTGCCGTTTCCAACCGGTTTCCGGTAGAAGCTTTAGAGGAAATCTATTCCGGTATCCAGGCTGCTTGCGCGAGATACAAAGTAGATTTAATAGGAGGAGACACCACCAGTTCTAATACAGGGTTGGTAATGAGTATTACCGCGATAGGAATTGAAGATGAAGAGAATCTGGTTAAAAGAAGTGGTGCGAAGCCGAACGATTTATTGGTCGTAAGCGGAGATCTTGGAGGAGCCTATATGGGGTTACAGATTTTAGAAAGAGAGCATGCCGTTTTCCTGGCAAATCCGAATATGCAGCCGGAAATGGAAGGATACGATTATATTCTGGAAAGACAATTAAAGCCAGAGGCAAGAACGGATGTTAAAACGATCCTTAAAGAGCTGGATATAAAACCAACTTCTATGATCGATATTTCTGATGGGCTTGCTTCTGAAATACTGCACCTTTCTGACCAGTCAAAAGTCGGATTCAGGCTATATGAAGAGAAGATCCCTATGGATAGCCTTACGATCTCAACTGCTGATGAAATGAATTTGAATCCTGTTGTAACAGCATTAAGTGGAGGTGAAGATTACGAATTATTATTTACAATCGCACCGGCAGATTTTGATAAAATAAAAAACCACCCTGATTTTACGATTATAGGACATGCTGTAGATAAGGAGGACGGGAATTTTATGGTGGCCAGAGGTTCCAACCAGCTGATACCGCTTACGGCGCAAGGCTGGGATGCTTTTTTGGGAAACCAGCAGGGAGAATAAAGTAATACTTAATTTTCAATATTGTTAGAAGCCACAGTACTAGTACTGTGGCTTTTTTATTGTATTGCTGCGCTGAGACTAAGCCGTATGAGATCATAAATAAGGACAGGAACAAGCGTATGGCATCTATTGGTCATGCAGTTATTTCAGGTCATCACAAGATGTACACACTTAATCAAGTATTTTTTGTTTCGCTTTTTGAATACCCTCTCTTTGTGAAAATTTTACATTATGAAGAAGGGTCTTTTGATTGCCTTTTATGGTTTTACTCATTTAAGTTGTCTGCTCAACGCACAATCCGGGTTATCCGGAGAATTAAAAACGGAATATATTCCTTATTCAAGTTACATCCGCCCTGAGGATAGTATGAAAACGGATTCCAAAAGTGATTTTAAGAGAATGGATATAAGCTTCAGCATTCCTCTTTCCATGAAAAAAATAAGTGAAGGAAAAATAAAATCATGGTCATTACTTGTTAACGGATCTTATGCTAAACTGTCCCATAAGAACTATGAAACTCATTTATTTCCTGATCAGATGCTGAATGCGCAGGTTGGATTACAGCATATAAGACCTTTGGGTGGAAAATGGAGCATGATGGTTACCGCTTCAGCCGGCGTTTATACCGACCTTGAAAATGTAAACTTTGATGATGTTTTAGGCCAGGGAGGTTTATTGTTTATAAAAAACTTTACTCCTAATCTTGCGCTTGGAGCAGGCCCTGTGCTTACTACTGCATTTGGAGTACCCATGATTATGCCCTGGATCTATTTCGATTGGAAAACGGGAAATAAAATCAAATTCAACATCAACTTTCCTGAAGGAATGGAGGCGGGCTATCAGTTTTCAGATAAATTTGCTATCAAGGCAGTCGTTGGATTAAACGGGATGACGGTAGAAAGGAATAAAGGAGGAAAATCCACGTTGCTTGGCTATCAGCAAATCACAGCAGGGATACGGCCTGAATTACAGATCAGCAAAAATGTAAGTCTACGTCTTACTGGAGGAACTGCTCTCCTGAGGAGCTTTAGTGAAAATGACCGTAAGATCAAAAGCATATTTAAATCAAAAAAGATGGAAGATCCTCGTTTTGCTTCCACCTTTTATATGGCTGTTTCTCTTCGCTGGAATCTCCCTTAATTTATTTACTTATGAGCTTCTTATAGACGACCTGGTTAAGCAATTCTTCTTTACGGGTTCTCGAAATAGGAAGCTCTGTTTTATTAATATAAAGCCTGCCTCCTGCAATCATTTCAATATGAGTGATATTGATGAGAAATGATTTATGGATTCTAAAAAAATGCTCAGGGGATAAGGACTCCTCGATAGCTTTCATTGTCTGATGAATGACAAGTGTTTTATCTTTAAAATGCAGTTTGGTGTAGTTCTGCATGCTTTCAATATATAAAATATCTACCCAGGAAACCTTTATAAAGGTGTCGGATTGACGTACATATAAGTAAGGATCATCCAGAGAAATATTTCTTTTGGATCTTTCAAATAAAATGAATTGCTGCTGTGCCTTATTTACTGCCTGGTAAAAACGATTAAATGCTATAGGTTTTAAAAGGTAATCTACAATCTGTAGTCTGTAGCCCTCTAAGGCATATTCTGAGTAAGCAGTTGTGAAAATACATAAGGGCGGATTCTCCAGTTGTTCCAAAAAATCAAGGCCTGTAAGATAAGGCATATTAATATCCAGAAAGATGAGGTCAATTTGATTCTCTTGTATTTTGTTATTAGCCTCTAATGCGGTAGCACAGGTATCCACAACTTCCAAAAAATCAATTTGATCCGCCATGTCTTTTAGATAGAATCTTGCCAAGGGTTCGTCATCTATAATCAGACATTTCATTTTGGGAATATTATTGTTTGTCATTTTCCTGAGAGAGATTTAGGATTAAAGAAATTTTGTAAACATGATTATCAGACTCCACATTGAGAGAGTATGAATCCGGGTACTGAAGGTCAAGTCTTTTCTGTACATTATTAAGCCCTATTCCATGAGCACCATCTTTACTTTTATGCACAGTTATACTGGAGTAGGAATTTTCCACATAAAAAGAAAGTTGGTTATCTTCTTCCTTACATGAAATTAAGATATAACCTTTATGCCCCGGCAAGCGGCAAACATATTTAAAGGCATTTTCAATAAAAGGAACGAGAAGAAGGGGAGCAATAGTCGCTTTATCGGTGGAAAGTTCCCAGGTTGCTTTTACATCCAGTTCATTTCCCCAACGCAATTTTTCAACTTCTACAAGATTTTGTAGGTATTCAACATCTTTTTTAAGCAGGACCTGATTCTGATTACAGTGATAAAGCTGATACCTCAGTATATCTGAAAACTTTAGCAATAAAAATGAAGCAAGCTCAGTATTGGTTTTCATCAGGATATGAATATGATTGAGAATATTGAAAACCAAATGGGGATTTATCTGGTCCTGTAATAGCTTAAGCTGATTTTCCAGATGGGCTTGTTGCAAAAGAATGTGATCCCTTTCAATTTTTCCGTGTTCCTGATAAAATGTTATTCCGCACGCTGTTCCATTAATAAGAAAGGATGCAGGAAGAGCTAAATAAAATCCTTTCCATAAAATAGGGAGGTGACTTTTAAAACCAGGAGATAGGGGTGTTCTGGAATCTACTTCTATATAAGCAAAAACAAAAGAGTAAATAAAGCTCAGTAAAAGAATCATAATCGTTGCCTGGAGTAGGAATTTTTTCATTTTCCTCTCTTTTAAGGCTTGCGGGAGTAATTTTTTTGTTAAAAACTGAGTGAAAATAAAGGAGCTTATTACAATGGCTAACGTCTGGATAAGTGAATTGTATCTGCCGGAATCTGCCTGGAAATTAATCCACATGGTTATCCCGAAAATCAGCCAGAAACCAATAACAAATAGATGTTTTCTTACGATAAAAGATTTAAGCATATTTTAATAGGGTAAAAAATTAGAAACTGCAGGAAATGCAGTTTCTAATGGTAAAGATAATTTAAGTTTTTAGAACAGGAAGTATCCGATTCCAAGCGAGAAGCTGTGAGGTTTGGATTTAAATTCTTTGCTGATGCTGGTGAGTCCTGTTTCGTACCTCAGATCAACGGTGAAGTTTTTATAATCCACACCAATTCCACCGGTAATACCAATATTGGATTTATAGAATTTTTTTTAAACCTTCGCGCAGTGCTTTTGAGGTAGAAATATTATCATTAAATCCATAACTGTAAACTCCTCCGGCAAAAGCTCGGACATTAAAATCTTTGGAACTTACGATCTTATAACCTGCTACAACAGGGATATCGATTGAATTCCATTTCAATTGCGAAGAACTTCCATCTTTTAAGTCATATGATGTTTTTCTTTTGTTGAATATAGCTTCTCCCTGAAGGTATATCCGGTTAAAGTCTACTCTTGCCATAAGTCCCGCCTGATATCCCATTCCATATTTTCCGCTCAGGTCAGAAGAGGCAGAAGATGTTTTAGTGAAATTTGTACCGGCTTTAACTCCAATATGAACGATTGTTGTTTGTTGTGCGTTGGCTTCTACTGAGCAGGTAATACAAAGCAATAAAGAGCTTACTGCTAAAAAACGTTGTTTCATAATAATAAATAGTATTAAATCTGGTGCAAAACAACAGCAGTGAGCGTGAAAATGAAATTTTATTTGATGAAGAGCATGGGTGTTTTGATAAAAGGAAGCTTTTGTATCGAGTTGAGCTCATCTTCGTTAATAGGTATTTCATGTAATCATTGATAAAGTATCCTGATTGTGCCATTATCTAAAGATGCCAGGCAATAACAAAAGCTATTCTTTGTGTATAAAAAAGACTGCCTTAGTTTAAGGCAGCCTTTTAATAACTAATATCAGTTAAATGAGTATCGTAATCAACTTACTTATCTTCATACACAGGAACCAAAATATTTGATCCAGACTCGTTCAGTCTTCCTAATTGTCTGTAAGCGCCTTGTCCTGCTCCGTATAGTACATTTCTTTTATTGGAAGCAGGAAGATACATATTGTTGTATCCCAGACTAACTCCGCTATATTCAAAACCATTAAGGTGAGCTGGGGTAATGCTTGTAACGGTGTTTAAGGTATTTGTATTTCCAGTCCCAAAACGACCGTTGGTATTGAGTCCAACACCATAGATATTATTCTGGTTGGTGATAAAAGCGACACCATTATTCATTGAGAACTCTGTAAAACGTTCTCCGGATTGAAGGTTAGGAGTTAAATTTGTAGGTCCCGAATATACGCTTCCTCCTCCAAAATATAACATATAACCAAAAGCAAAGAACCTTCCCTGATCAGTGATAAATCCACCTCCATAATTGGAGTAATCATCAACTTGTACTTTCACTACTTTTTCTCCTGAATTCAATGTAAATTGGGAATTAAGAAGAGTAGGGGTAGTAGCGGTTCCTACATTAGTTGGAAGCCCTATTCTTCTGTACGTTGTACTATTAAGTCCCCATGTGTAAACATTTCCATCACTGGTAACTGCGATAGCTCCATAGATAAATACATCCATATCTATAACTTCCATCCCGTTAAAGAAATTAATTTTTGTAAAGGTATCGGCTTGGCCGGTTGTTGTTCCGTCACCCAAAACACCATACCCATTATATCCTGTTACATAGAGTTGATTATCCTCCCCTAAAACAAGAGAATTGTATTGTCCGGTTCTTGCTTTTTTAGCTTTAACACCTCCGGGAAGCGCAACTTGTCGTGGGGAAGCTACAGTAGTGGTATTTCCGGTTCCGTTCTTTCCATAGCTATTTTGTCCCCATACCCAGAGCTCGCCACTTGTAGTAATAGCCATTCCATTATATCGCCCCATAGTAAGCTCCTTACAAGAGCGGCCTAAAATAAGAGACGGGTATTTTGATCCAGCTGTTAAAGCTCCTAGCTGATTGGAAGATTGAAGTCCCATACCATAAACATAATTGTTTTTATAAGGGTCTATGTATGTTGCTGCATAGAGGTCAGCAGCAGCTACCTTATTAGCTCTGGCTGGCTTATTACCATTATAGGTTATTTCTGTTTGGATTAAGTTTTCTACTTCTGTTTCATCTATAAGACAAGAACTCCACCCTTGGGAATCATCTGTTGTTTTCAACCTAAGGCATCGTTTGTTATTATCATAAACAACAGTAGCTTCTACTGGAGTTGTATTGCTGTTGCTTACTGCAACATCGGTAGAGTCCACGCGGGGCATTACCAAACCCATTTGTTTGTTTGGTATGTTTTGTAAATGCAGAATTCCTTGTGGGGAGGTGGTATTTACCCCGACCTGAGCATAAGTTATGCTGGATAAAAAGATTGTTGTCACCAACAATAGTAGGTTTTTTAATTTAGTCATTGCTTGTGTTTTTAATTGGTTATATAATATTATTAAGATGAATTGTCTCCTTCTTTTTCTTTTATATTATTAAATCACAGGAGAAGGATTTTTTTTTATGTCGGATTTTTACCGCAAATACATATTTTGCATTAAAAATGAGCTACTTAATTTATTTTAGTGCTAATTAACGATGCTAAAAAGAATAAGCAATTTGGTGCAATCGTGGGAACTAATAAATCTATCTCCTTTTTTTTATAAAAATTTTTTTTCAGCGCGAAAATATAAAATATATTTAAGCTAAATGACTGTAAAAAATTATCTATTTTATTGATATAAAGCGTTTTGTATTTATTGTTTCGGTGTAATTAATCAAAAAAATAAACTGCAAAAGCTTTTATTGTTTATAAAACATCTAATTTTTATCAAAAACATGATTTATATCATGTTTTTTTAGTTGGTTTTGTGAAAGTAACTATTATGGGTTGTGGGAGTCTTTTTTAGTTGAAACTTATTTCGGTTTTAGTTCCATTACGAATAATTGAATTATATGCTTGTTTCTACTTAAAGGAATAAAGATTTATGGTAATAAATAGGACTAACCAGGCGCAAACCAGCTGTCGCTAGTGAGTGCAGGATGAGTTTTCTAAGAAGAAGAGCACTCGTGTTTTGATAAAGGACTTTATGTAAATTAGTTTCCCCTCAATGATTTTATTTGATAAGTAGGCAAAAAAAATCGGAAAAGTAATTTTCCGATTGATATTATTAAAATGGTTCTTCTTCACAAATCATCCCTTGGGGACAGCCGCTTCCGGGATTTCCACCACTACCGGGGCTGCCGATACTTACACAGGTTCCCGGGTTACCATCGTCCTGCATTTCACATGCCTTACCATAAGTGCATTCACAATCTGTCCAACAATATGCGGAGTCTCCGCTGCTGTGGCAGCCATTTCCTCCGCTACCCAGAATTGTTAGCAAATTTTTTCTAAATAGTTTTTTCATAATGTAATTTGATTTTTTGTAGTAATAAATATATTAAAAAAAAACACCTTCACTTTAAAATATAATTATTTATAAATAAAATACTTACAGGCTAAATGATGTTGTTATGCTCCAAAAGCAAGAAACCACAACAATTGTCGTGGCTTCTCTTTTATTTAAGTGATAATATATTAAAATTCGATCTCTTTGTGATATAGAGGATATTCTCTTTGGAAAAGGGGAATGGTTCCTTCATATCTTAGTGGGAAGACTCCAAATCCATAAAACATGTCTGCCTGGATTTTTGCCTTTAGGTCAATAATACCCTTCCTTTGTGGTATAAGCTGTACACCTAAGGCAGCAATAGTTGAGGCTCTGCCCCTTAGTCCTGAATTGGCAATAGGTACTGTTAGAAATTGTAAGCCAACAGCGCCTTTTGCTTCCAGACCTATTTCCGCAGATAACGTGCCTTCCAGAGAAGTGATGCTGAAATCAGATCTTTTTTCCAAGCTGATGTTTAGAGCCGGGTTTTTTGAAACCAGGAAATTGGCTGTCCCTCCTACATCAAGAAGGTTTACTTTTGCTTTGCCGGTCGCCCCGATTCCAAGAAAAGGACCTGCAGATATTGTAGGACTCAGTACAAGCCCGGTCGGACCTAATACGATAGGTACAATTGGAATGCTTACAAAATCTGTAGTACTTACCGTGTAACCTACTGATGCTTGAATATCCGCAGTGGACTGTAAAACAATATCATCCATGATAAAGTTTACAGAAAAGTTGGTCAGATGTCCCCATGAAAATGTAATATTGTAATCAATTTTAGGAGTTACACCGCCTTTTACATTTACGCTTGAAGCTAATCCTACCGGACCAACTTGTTGATTAATAGGAAAAGTCCTGTTAAAGTTGAAACGATTAAAAGTAACCAGTTTCTGATCACTTAGACTTTTAGCTTCTATATTGATGATTTTATTGTTTAATTCCTGGGAAATAAAGCCTTCAACCGGAACATAATTTACCATCCTCCCATTAACACTGAGGGGAGCTTTGCCTGAGGGGTCGTAAATTCCACTCAACGTTCCACTATATATAAATTCTTCAAGTTTAGCGCTTGATGTCTGCACAAAATACTGATTATTTGTTTTAGTTACAGATTGTACTTTAGAAAGGATCGTCTTTACCTGATCTCCTTCTATTTTTGTTCCAACCAAAACACTCCCGGCCTGAATGTCATCAGTTTGATCGGTTGCTTTATTAAAGGTAATATTCTGATTATTCAGTTTGGAAATTGCTGATACGGATTCATCATCAAGAATAATGACATTTTTCTGTAAAGTAAGATTTCCCAGAGTTTTGAAGCTACCGGATTCTGTTTGAGGTGCTACCGGGTCCTCGTTCAAATTGTCCTGTGAACAGGAAGTTAGAATTACTGCTGTGAATATAGAAAGAATTATAAGGTTAAAAAATCTTCTATAAGTTCTGAAATTGTTAAAGTTGTTTTTCATAAGCGAAAGATTTTTAGTTCTTCCAAGTTACAGATTAATTTTATTTAATCACTATGAAGAGAAGTAGAAAATAAAAAAACCGTTATGCATATAATAATTTGTTAATGAGATGATTGTGTGAAAAAGAAAAAGCCTCCGTTCCAACAGAGGCTTATTATTTAATATTTAAATCAAATGCTTTATTACTTCTTTACAATATTGATTATAACTTCAGTAGCTTTTTCCATGCTTTCTAATGCAACATATTCATAACGGCCATGAAAATTGATTCCACCAGCGAAGATATTTGGACAAGGAAGTCCCATATAAGATAATTGTGCCCCATCTGTACCTCCTCTGATCGCTTTTATCTTAGGCTCAATATCAGCTTCCCTCATTGCTTTGGCTGCAAGATCAATGATATGCATTTTTCCTTCGAACTGCTGTTTCATGTTACGATACTGTTCCTTAATCTCAATTTCTGCAGTCCCTTCACCGTGTTTTTCATTAAATGCTGCAACTTTTTGCTCAATGAATTTTTTTCGTGCTTCAAATTTTTCATCATCATGATCACGGATTATATATTGAAGCTTGGCTTCAGAAATATCAGCAGTAATATCCATCAGGTGATAAAACCCGTCAAATCCTTTAGTTGTAGATGGTGTTTCGTTCGCTGGAAGAGATTGTGCAAACTCAGCAGCTAAAAGACTCGCATTGATCATTTTTCCATATGCATAACCAGGGTGTACGCTTAATCCATGGATTTTTACAACAGCTCCGGCAGCGTTAAAATTTTCATATTCTAACTCCCCAACTTCACCTCCGTCCATTGTATAAGCCCATTCTGCTCCGAATTTTGCTACATCAAACTTATGAGCACCTCTTCCGATCTCTTCATCAGGTGTAAAACCAATCGCAATTCTTCCGTGTTTGATCTCAGGGTGAGCGATAAGATATTCAGCAGCCGTAACAATTTCTGCACATCCGGCTTTGTCATCAGCTCCGAGAAGGGTATTCCCATCTGTTGTGATCAAAGTTTGCCCAATATATTTTTTTTAAACTTTCAAATTTTGAAGAGGAAAGAGTGAATCCGGTTGCCTTATTAAGAAGGAGGTCTCCACCATCATAGTTATCCCAAACCTGAG
This sequence comes from Chryseobacterium proteolyticum, assembly GCF_046591535.1. Classification (NCBI taxonomy): domain Bacteria; kingdom Pseudomonadati; phylum Bacteroidota; class Flavobacteriia; order Flavobacteriales; family Weeksellaceae; genus Chryseobacterium; species Chryseobacterium proteolyticum. The sequence goes on from NZ_JBJLWK010000003.1 coordinate 402,129, forward strand.
GATTTACATTTTCACCACTGAAGTCGGGTGAAGTATCATAATGTGAAATAAATCCAATGGTAGGTTGGTCATTATTCTCAAGATTAGATGGAACATAACCCATAATATAACCATTGTCATCAATAGAAACATTCTCCAGACCGATTGTTTTTAATTCCTCAACAATATAATTAGCGATGTCCCATTGCTGCGGAGTAGAAGGAGTTGCTTCACTCTCTGCATCACTTGTTGAATATATTTTTACATAGTTAAGAAAACGATTCAATAACTTCTCTCTCCATAATTGGTTGAATTCTATAGTACTCATTATCCGGTATAAATTTTAACAAAGTTAGCAAATTTGATGCTCAGAATACATTATTTGCGGCTGAATATCAGTTATTGAAATTTTGAATCATATATAAATAATTGAAAATCAAAATTATGTTAGCTTTGTATTGATCGTAGATAAACTTGTTAAGTTTTATTATATTTGAGAAAATCTAAAGTGAAAATGTTTCTTACCGAATGTCCTAGGGATGCCATGCAAGGCTGGGGGGAATTTATTCCCACAAATAAAAAAATTGATTACATCAACTCTCTGATGGAAGTGGGATTTGATGTGTTGGATAGCCTAAGTTTTGTCTCTCCAAAAGCTATCCCGCAAATGGCTGACTCTGATGAGGTTGCTGAAAATATAGACAAATCTTTATCAAATACGAAGATTTCTGCCATTATAGGAAATTACAGAGGAGCTGAAAAAGCACTAAAGCATCAGGCTGTAGATATTCTGGGGTTTCCTTTTTCAATATCTGAAACTTTTCAACACAGGAATACTAACAAAAATCAGGAAGAAGCTTTTAATGAGATCATTAAAATGCAGGAGCTTGTAAAATCAGAGAATAAGGAACTGAATATTTACTTTTCCATGGCTTTCGGAAATCCATACGGAGAAATGTGGAAGTTGGAAGATGTAGAGTTTTGGGCTCAAAGATTTTCGGAGATCGGAATTGAAAATATTTTGTTGTCCGATACAACAGGCGTTGCAACTCCCGAAAAAATTGCCCTTTTATTCGAAAAAATACCCGCAAAACATCCTGAAATTAATTTTGGAGGACATTTTCATAACCGATATGAAGATTCTTATTCCAAATTAAAGGCGGCTTATGACCAGGGGTGCAGAAGGTTTGATAGTGCTATTAAAGGAATTGGAGGATGTCCTATGGCGGAAGATGATCTGGTAGGTAATATGCCTACCGAGCAGGTAATTAACTTTATGAGTGTAGAGAAGATAGACCATAATCTTAATCTTTTAAACTTCGAGAGCTCATATAATAAAGCAAAAGATATTTTTCATTTTTAAAATATAAAATCAATCAGTAGGCGGGTCTTAGCCCGTATTTGAATTATTATATCATTCGGCTTTAGCCAGAACCTAATTAACAAAAGAATTGTATGTCCCCGATTATTTCAGCTTCACAATTAAGAAATTTAGAAACTCAAAATCTAATCATCCTTGATGCACGAGTAGGTAAAGATATATACCAGAGTTATTTGGAAAAGCATATTAAGGGAGCGCGATTCATCAATCTAGATACAGATCTTGCTGAAATCGGAGAAGATGCAGCTTTTGGAGGAAGGCATCCTTTACCCGGGATTGAAGAATTTGGTAGAACATTGGCAGCCCTGGGGATTTCTGAAGATAGCCATGTGGTTATCTACGATGATAAAAATGGTACCAATGCGGCTGCAAGAGCATGGTGGATGTTACGTTCTTTTGGACTTAAAGAGGTTCAGGTTTTAGATGGTGGGTTTCAGGCGGCTGAAAGAGAAGGTGTGGAATGTGCATCAGGAGAGGAGGTTTATGAAAAAACTGCACCTATGCAAAATCAAAGATGGCTTCTGCCAACATCAAGCCTGGAAGATGTTGAAAATGAATTAATAAACAACTCTTCGACAGTAATTGATGTACGGGATGCTTACCGTTATAAAGGAGAGTCTGAATCGATTGATTTGATAGCGGGGCATATTCCCGGAGCGATTAATATTCCTTTTTCAGAAAATCTTGATGAAAACGGGAATTTCCTTAAACCAGAAGTCTTAAAAGAAAAATATTCAAAATTATTAAAGGACAAATCTCAAAACCTGATCATTCACTGTGGTTCAGGAGTAACGGCATGTCATACTATATTAGCTTTGGACTATGCCGGCTTACCAATCCCTGATCTTTATGTAGGTTCGTGGAGCGAATGGAGCAGAAGAGAAGGAAAAAAAATAGCAACAGAGACTGAAAAATAAAACCGCAGGAATTATTCCTGCGGTTTTTTTATTTTCTATTCTGATTTTTAGAGCATTCCTAGTTCGAATTTGGCTTCCTCACTCATCATATCTTTATTCCAGCTTGGCTCAAAAGTAAGTTCTAAATCAACACTGTTTACTCCTTCTACACTTTGAACCTTATCCTTTACCTCTTGCGGTAATGTTTCTGCAACCGGGCAGTTTGGAGTTGTAAGAGTCATGATGATCTTAACATCGCCATCCTCAGAAATCTGTACATCATACACAAGTCCCAATTCATAAATATCCACAGGGATTTCAGGATCGTATACGGACTTAAGTACTCTTATAATTTCTTCTCCTATATCAGCAATTTGATCGTCTGTAAATTTCATTTTTTAATCTTGATTGATATTTCTTTTCAACAAATCTTCCTGCCGCATGCGGCGAAAAACATTTGCCAAAGTTAAGACATCTTTTTCACAATAGTCAACTATTCTTTGCAAGTCTTTCTCTATGTAGTAGATTGATGAAACCATTGAGCCATCTATATCATCTTTGGGCGTTGGAATTCCAAAAACATGCGCTAGCAATTCAAGGGAAATAAACGTTTTATAATCTCCGAACTTCCAAAGGTCCATCGTATCGATATGAGGAATTTCCCAAGGTTTTTTTCCGAACATCTGAAAAGGAACCGGAGGTTGCATTCCATTGATCAGAAAACGGCGTGCAATCCAGGGAAAATCAAACTCTTTTCCATTGTGTGCACATAAAATTACATCCCGTAGCCTTGGACTGTTGAATATTTCTCCGAACTCTGTAAGGAGCTTTTTTTCATCATGATGAGCAAAGCTTTTTATCTTTAAAGTGTCATTCTTTTCTACCATTCCTATGGTAATGCAGATGATTTTCCCAAATTCTGCCATTATTCCTGCTCTTTCAGAATAAAATTCTTCGGCAGAAATATCATCTTTCCGTTGAAATCTGGTTTTTTTATCCCAAAGCTTCTGGTCTGTTTCGGATAAGTCGTCCCATGATCCTGCATTCGGAATTGTTTCAATATCAAGGAATAAGATCTTTTCTAAAGGAATGTGTTGTATCATAAGTATTTTATATTTTATCCCACCTGCATTCCATTTTTTACAGGTAGCGAAGGTGCTAAAAGAGTAACATCACTTTTGTTCTCACCATACAATCCTAAAACAAGGCATTCACTAAAAAAGTTGGCAATTTGTTTTTTCGGAAAGTTCACAACAGCTAAAATTTGTTTTCCAATTAGGTCTTCTTTTTGATATAATGCTGTGATCTGAGCTGAAGATTTTTTAATACCGAGCGGGCCAAAATCAATTTCCAACTGGTAGGAAGGATTCCTTGCCTTTTCAAAATCATTAACGGAAATAATAGTTCCGCATCGGATATCTATTTTCTCAAAATCTGCCCAGGAGATATCTGGTTTTATTATCATGATATTTGGTTTATTAATTGTTCAACTTCTAATTTCTGCCCTGCATATTTTTGCTGTAATTGAGAATTTTCTCCCATTCTTCTGTAGTATTCCAAAGCTTTATTTCCAAAAAACTTTTTATGAAAATCCGAAACTTCAGGAATTTGTGGAAAAATCTGATGAAAAAGCATTTCCGAATATGCCTGAAATTCCCTTTCATTTTTATCTTCAATAAATTGACCAGGAGCTTTCTGCCTTACATGAAGCATTTCATGAGCCAGCATATTCAGAACAAGACTCAAATCAAAATCGAATATGTTTCTGGGGATCATTACCTTTTGAGGGTGACCCAATTGTCCTTCAGCAGTCAATAACATGGAATTAGGGGAGAGTTCCTCCCGGAATCCAAAGCCGGCAAAGTTCTCATGCTCCAGGTTAAAAGTGCGGATCAGATAATTGGCCGCATCTAATATCTGATCATGTTCCTTATATGCCTCAAGATGTAAACTAACCTGTTCAAGGTTCATTCAGATGATGTTTTTAACAAATATATTAAAATAATAAAAACTATATTCTAACTACAATCTTTCCTTTTGTACGATGGGTCTCAATTTCTCTGTGCGCCTCTGCTATTTCGTTCATTGGCAAGATTTCTCCAACAAAAATCTTTAATAATCCTTTTTCGATCAGTTCTGATAGTTTTATCAGGCTTTCCCTTTTAAAAGTAAGCATGGTCCACATCAGATTGATATTGCGTTTTTGTGCCAGTTCAATTGCTTTAGGATCATCTTTAGTATAGGAAGGTAAACAAACGACTTTTCCTCCGGGCTTTACACAATTGATTGATCCGTACAATACTTCTCCACCCATAGTATCAAGGGCAGCATCAAGATCGGATAAGATTTCCTCAAATCTTTGATTTTTATAGTCAATAGGCTGATCCACACCAAGCTCTTTAATGAACTTAATATTTTTACCGGAGGCTGTACCACTCACTGAAGCACCGGCTATTTTAGCCAATTGAACGGCAAAATGACCAACTCCTCCCGCTGCGGACTGAACCAGAATGTGTTCGCCAGACTGAACTTTTAAATGATCATGAATAGCCTGATAAGCGGTGAGACCAGCTAAAGGAGCAGCTGCTGCTTCTTCAAAAGTGATATTTTCAGGCTTTTTTACGAATACTTCCGGACTGACGGCAATATATTCGGCATAAGTTTGAGTAGCTAATCCAAAAACAGCATCTCCGACCTCAACGTTCTGAACATTCTTTCCCACTTCCTCAACAATCCCACTGAAATCTTTTCCTAAAATGGCAGGAAACTTAAGCGTTTTCGATGAAATATGTGAGCCTGCTCTGATTTTTGTTTCTACAGGGTTAATTCCTATTGCTTTTACTTTTATTAAAACCTGATCAGAAGTAATTACCGGCTTTTCTATCTCTGCGATTTTAAGTTGGTCGGCCGTTCCAAATTCATTGATTATAATGGCTTTCATATTATTTTTTTATGATAATCTAATGTATGGATTTTATTGGTTTTTTAAAAAGCATTGCAGGATATTTTAGATATGCAAAGGGGTAATTATTTCGAAGCCTGAATTTACTGGTTTATTATTAAAGTATTGATATTGTGATTTTTTTTTAACTGATAATCAGTTGCTTACTTTTGCGTTTTCATTTTTATTTTAAAAGTTGTGCAAGATTTTAAGAAAAGAGGGTTTATATAAGTGAGTACTCAAAATAAATAAAATAGTGTTTAATGCAACAAATTTAAAAAATGAAGAAATTTATAGTACTTAAAGCTTTTATGGCTGTGTTGATTGGTTTTATGGGACTTAGCTTAATTTCATGTAACAATGACGGACCAGATATTCCACCAGTAAAATTACAAGATGTTATTGGAAATTATAAAGGAAGGCTAATAACAAGTCAGGGAAACAATAAAGCTGAGGCGGTAGTAAGTTTTGCTGTGAAGAAAGACACCATAAAGTTCGCAGACCTTCCCGTAAAAGAAATTGTGAAAGCCGTAGTAAAAGACCCTGCAAAAACTGAAGCTGCTCTTACGGCAATAGGAAAAATAAAATATAACCTTAATTATACAGCTGTGGTAAATGCAAGTTATAATGCAGTGGAATTAACTTTTACTCCTAAGACTTTAGAGCTCAATATTCCAATGGATGGAGCGGTGAAAAAAACAATTGTGACATTTACAGCGAAAGAAAAAGGATTTTATGTTGGCCAGAACTATGCAATGAAATTTGGTTTGGTCGCAGAAAAAATTACGGTAGACGGAACAGTGCTGACACCGTATGAAATGATTAAATATGATTTTCCATATTGTATAAAAAATTAAGTAATAGTTAGATGCAAAATTAAAATAGGTTGCGCTTTGCAATGTTGCAACCTATTTTTGCATCAAGATTTATCAATCATTAAAACGAGGCGTCAGGGAAACATAATCAATGGAGGCAAATAAGGAGCAGATTTTAGTTAATCGTCTTCTCTTAAAAGAAGAAGCTGCATGGAAGGAGCTTTTCGGAGCATATTCCGGGAATCTTTCTTATGTGTGCTCTCGTTATATCATTGATAAGGATGACGTCTGTGACGTACTACAGAATAGTTTTATCAAAATGTTCCGCTCAATAGATTCATTTGAGTATCGGGGAAGCGGATCCCTTAAAGCCTGGATTACCCGTATTGTGGTCAATGAATCACTAAAACATATCAGACAACATTCAGATTTTAAAGTAACGATGAACGATTCTGATATTCCGGATATAACGGACGATGAGGAACCGGAAATAGAAGAGATGCCACAAGAGGCTATGATGGAAATAATCCGTTCACTTCCGGAAGGCTATAGGACTGTTTTTAATCTCTATGTATTTGAAAATAAAAGCCATAAACAGATTGCGGAATTGTTGGGGATAGCAGAGAATTCTTCGGCTTCGCAATTTCACAGAGCTAAAGCTATGCTTATTCAGAAAGTTAAAGAATATAAAATGTTAATAAAAGCGCAATATGAGTAATCAATGGTTAAACGATCTGCGCAGGAAGATGGAAGATCACGAAGGTGATGTTCCGGATGGATTATGGGATAACATCAAAGATGAATTATTCGATAAAAATGAGGATAAAAATATTGTTGGGCTTTTTACTGAAGCAAATAAAGCGATCGATAGTGAAGACTCAGATTCAAATAAAAAAAGAGGGGCATTCATTTATCGTATTGCCGGTATAGCCGCTGCAATTGCATTATTTTTTATTGTGGGTAAACAACTATGGGAGGTAAACCATAATGTTAAACCCAAAATTGCCAAGTCAGAAGATAAGGGTTCTGCTGAAAGTAATTTTCAGACGCCAGATAATCGCATTTCCTCATTTAACGAAAAAGAAGAGTTCGATGTTCTAAAGGAATTTGGGCAGAAGAAAGATCGTACCCCGGATCAGGACATTTTTTCAACGAATGTATATGCATATGGGAATAGGAGAGGTGTAAGAAATGTCCAGTATAGATTAGTAAAGGAAGAAACGGATTTGTTGGCTGGCCTGCACACACAATATGCTCCTGTAATTCAAAATCAGATTCCTGGGATTCGTGAAATGAAGAATCTTTTACCTATTAATAGAGAAGAGGAGATTAACAAACTTATTTCTGAAACAGGCTTAGGTGTTCAGGGCAAATCATTGGCAAATACATTAAAAGAAAAAAAAACAGAAGACCAAAAAGTCATGGATGCTAAGTTTACTGACAGGTAAAGCCTCATCTAACTCACAGCAATTTCCTGGATATGCTACAATCAGCGGTGGTCCGTTAACTCTTGATCAGGTATGGAGTGCATCTGCTTTTTCTGAAGATCCATTTGTAAAAGTTCTTGTGGCTAACCAGAGTCAAAATGTAGAAGCAACGGTAAGGCATAAAGTTCCTCTGAATCTTGGCGTTTCTCTTTATTATAATCTGGGTAAAAAGTGGGGTGTAGGGACTGGTTTAAACTATACTAAACTATCTTCTGAACTTCATTCCGGAAGCCAGTCAAACTTTGTAAAAAGTGAACAGACAATACATTATTTGGGCATTCCTGTTCAGGTTAACTACAACGTTATCCAGAAAGGGAATTTTACGGGTTATGTTACCGCAGGAGCGCTTGCTGAAAAATCCGTTGGAGGAAGCTTCAAGACACAATATATTGTTGATAATGAAGTGAATAGCGAAACAAAAGAAAAGCTTGGAAACCAGCCGGTACAGGTTTCATTAAATACAGCTTTAGGGCTGCAGCTAAAACTTGTTGACAAAATAGGCATATATGCAGAGCCCGGTATAGGCTATCATTTTAAAAACGATGGTGCTTTGAATACAATCTATAAAGAGAAGCCATTGAATTTTAATGTCAAATTCGGAATAAGAGTATTACTTGATTGATTTGTGAGGACCGAAAAATAACAACCAAAATTAAATTAATATCTATGAAAACAAAACTAATTTTTTTATCACTGTTTTTACTTTTAAATCTCTTAAAAGTAAGTGCGCAGTGTTCATTCACACCTACCATTACCAGTCCTAGATTAGGAGCTCAATTTCCCAATAAAGTCGTGTTTTGCAACACGGAATCAGAAGTACTTTCAACACAAACTTATGGTAGTTATCAATGGTACAAACAGGCGTGGACATGGCAGTCCCCCAATACTAATCCTTGGGTTCCTATTTCTGGGGCTACCTCCCAGACTCTGACGATTAATGGTTCAAGTGATATGCTTTATTATTTTAAAGTAGAAGCTACCCTTAATGATTGTACAGCACAAAGCGCAGAAATTATGGCTGATGGATATGCCTATGCACTTCCGGCTATGATGACGACACTCACACCGGGAACTTACGAGAATATAGGTCCGGGAGAATATAATGTATGTAATGGCGCATCGGTACAATTTGATGATATTTTTCCGGTTGTGTATGGAGTTCATACATGGTACAAATGTGCACCGAGCAATATACCACCGGTTTCAGGAGATGGGTGCATCATTTCTGGAGCTACCGGAGATACTTATGTAGCGACAGAATCAGGTGAGTATGGCTTCTATGCATGTACGGCTTATTGTCCTGATCAATGTGAATTCCTGGGATTACAATCTTTTGTAAAGCTAAACTTTGGAAACTGGAACTTTTGTAATCTTGGAACCGGAGAAGTTGATCCTAAAAAAGGGAATGAAATGAGTATTTATCCAAATCCTGCGACTCAGCTTATCTTTATTGGAAAAGATTCGGATAAAGTTTATAAAGAAGTTTCTATAATTGATGCATCAGGAAGACTTGTTTTACAAAAAAAGAACCATACCTATAATCAGCCTATCGATGTAAGCGGTCTTGCTACAGGCAATTATATTATTGTTTCCAAAGATTCTAAAGATAAAATGTACAAAAATAAGTTCATTAAAAAGTAAAATATGAGTGCCCCTTTATAACTCATGTTAGTTTTTTCAATAATTGTGGAGTCGGTGCAGAATTTATTCTGCACCGGTTTTTTTATCCGGAAACAGAACCAATATAGCGTAATGAGTCCTTCTTTTTTGTAAGAAATGAATTATATTTAACAGATGTAATTAGCATTTGTTTGATCATACAATGGGAATAGAAAAAGCAAAACTTCACTTGAAAAAATGGAATAAGGATTCCGAAGTGATGATATTTGATACCTCCTGTGCCACGGTGGAGCTGGCTGCAGCAGCATTGAACATTAGTGGAAATAAAATAGCAAAATCTATTTCATTGTACGATGAGAATAACGATGTTATTTTAATTGTAGCCGCAGGGTACCGGAAGATCGATAATAGAAAGTTTAAAGATGAATTTGGATTAAAGGCAAAGATGCTTGCTTTTGAAGATGTGGAACCTTTGGTAGGACATCCTGTTGGTGGTGTTTGTCCATTTGGTGTCATTTGCAAGTGTCGGTTTTTTTAGACATTTCGCTTAAAGAGTTTGAGTTTGTGTATCCGGCTTGTGGAAGTGCTAACTCAGCTATAAAACTTTCTATTTCTGAATTAGAGGTTTTATCGGGTTTCAAAAAATGGGTTGATGTTACGAAAGGCGGTTGAAAACGACAAAGGAAATACATAAATTCTTGTCAGCGTTTTTAATGATGAATATTTCATTCATTTATAAAAAATGATATATTTACATTAAAACACACTTTATGCTGATCAAAATTTATGGAAGCGCAATTCATGGAGTTGCGGCACAAACGATTACTATTGAAGTTAATATTGATACAGGTGGCGTTGGCTATCATTTAGTTGGTCTCCCCGACAATGCAATCAAAGAAAGCAGCTATAGGATTTCTGCAGCATTAAGAAATGTCGGTTTCAAAATTCCCGGTAAAAAAATTACAATTAATATGGCTCCCGCAGATCTTCGGAAAGAAGGTTCCGCATATGACTTAAGTATTGCGATAGGGATTTTAGCTGCATCAGACCAAATTCTTGCTGAAAATATCCACAACTATATCATTATGGGAGAACTTTCATTGGATGGGAGCTTACAACCGATTAAAGGAATTTTACCCATTGCAATCCAGGCGAAGGAGGAGGGTTTTAAGGGGATTATTTTACCCATGCAAAATACCAGAGAAGCTGCTGTGGTGGAAGGAATTGATGTTTACGGAGTCAGTAATATCAAAGAGGTGATTGATTTTTTTAATGAAGGAATACCCATTGAAAAGGTTGTTTTGGATATAAAAAAAGAATTCCAGGAAAAAGTAAATCAGTTTCCTTTTGATTTTTCAGAAGTAAAAGGGCAGGAAACGGCAAAGAGGGCAATGGAGGTTGCCGCAGCGGGAGGGCATAATATAATTTTGATAGGTCCACCCGGAAGCGGAAAGACGATGCTGGCAAAAAGAGTTCCCAGTATTTTACCACCACTAACCTTAAAGGAGGCTTTGGAAACGACAAAAATACATTCTGTTGCCGGGAAAATAGGTGCTGAAACTTCTTTAATGACCATTCGTCCTTTCAGATCACCTCATCATACGATATCGGATGTAGCCTTGGTCGGTGGGGGAAGCTATCCACAGCCAGGAGAGATATCCCTCGCACATAATGGTGTTTTATTCCTTGATGAAATGCCTGAGTTCAAAAGAACAGTGCTTGAAGTGATGCGACAGCCCTTAGAAGATCGTGAGGTTACCATTTCAAGGGCAAAGTTTACTGTAAACTATCCCTCGAGCTTTATGCTTATTGCATCGATGAATCCAAGTCCTAGTGGATATTTCCCTGATGATCCTAATAATACTTCATCCCTTGCGGAAATGCAGCGTTATATGAATAAATTATCAGGCCCTCTTTTAGATCGTATTGATATCCACATAGAAATCCAAAAAGTTGAATTTGAGCAATTAACTGAAAAGAGAAAGGGTGAAAAAAGTGAAACGATCAGAGCAAGGGTACTGAAAGCCAGAGAAATCCAACAGGCCAGATATCAAGATTTAGAAATTAGTTACAATGCGCAAATGGGCTCGCGACAAATTGAGCAATTTTGTGCTTTAGATGAGGTTTCATTTGCTCTGATAAAACAAGCGATGGACAAGCTGGGTTTGTCCGCAAGAGCGTATGATAGAATTCTGAAGGTTGCACGGACAATTGCAGATCTTGATGAATCTGAGAATATTTACTCACATCATATTTCTGAAGCCATACAATACAGAAGTTTGGATCGGGAGTTTTGGAATGTTTGATGTGGACTTATATGGGGTAAAAGCCTTCATCATTTTTTTATATTGTAAATGCATCATACTGATATGCAATATCTGTATGTTTAGTAAATGTTCTCTTCAACCGGTAAACAGAATAATTTATCTTTTTTTATTACAATAAGATCATCAAAATAAAAACTTGCCTCAATATTCTTAATCTCGGCTAATTTTTGACCTGCTTTATTTTTGCATGTAAGTGTAAAAGAATGGGGAAGAACTCTTTTTAAAGTCCATACTTGAGTTTCGGAATCGGAATGAGGCTGCTCTTCCAGGATAAGATCAAATAGCCACAAACAGTCTTCAAAATTAATCATATCATTAATCCCTTCTGTAAACTGGTATTCCTCCTTATAGTCGTGTAAATCCTGAGCAACTGAATAAACATTATATAACTCATTCGCTGAGTTTCGACGAATATTGTGTTTGTTGTTCATGGTTTTAGTTTTTGTTATGGAAGAAGGTTTAAATTGACGGAAAGATTCAGATGCTTCAAAATGTTTGTAGTAAGCATGTGATGGTTCAACGAAATTTTTCATGTTTTTAGAATTTTATTTTAATTTTGTTTTATATCTTTGCACAAATATAGTCAAAATTTAGACCAAAATAAAATAAAAATGGACAAAATAACAACCATAAAAGAAAGAATCCTATTTTATTTGGAGGAAAAGAGCATTAAAAAGGAGTCTTTTTACAGGGAAACAGGGATGTCCGCTTCTAATTTCAAAGGGGCAGGACTAAAAAGTGACCTTGGTATTGATAAGGTTGTTAAAGTTTTAGAGGTGTATCCGGAGCTGAATGCTCACTTACATTGGCTTATAAAAGGAGAGGGGGTATTGGATTTAAGTGGTTCAGAGAAAGTATATGAGGTTGAAGAACAAGAATTACAACCTGATCATATGTTGAAGAGTAAAGATTTTAATGAAGATATAGGTGACCTATTAGCTAATATTTATGCCCAATACAACACACAGGATAAAAGCTTGCTGTTCATCCAGAATCAGATATCAAAAATGGAAAAGAAACTGGAAGCTTCTATCGCTAAGCAAAGCAAATATTTGGAAAGAATTTTAGCTCAGGTTGAGGAAAAAGAATCAAGATCAAAGTAATCTAGTTCTTGTTTACGATGATTTTTTCAGATCCTGATAATAATGTTTTAGTTCGGGTATTAAGAATGAGGTAGCCGAGTTCGTTAGTAAAGACTTCCAAATCCTGCATGGTACCAATAAATCCATTATTGATCTCTTTTTTTACCAATCTCATTTTTTCAAGATATTGCTCTTCGGACAAAATTTCCGCAATGTAATCCTCCCAAAGTTTATCACTAAGAGCAACAAGAATTTTTAAACTTTCTCTGTGATTACTCATTTTTTGTGATATCGTTACGTTTGTATAATATGGAAGAAAACCTTTCTAAGGTACTATTGTTAAATTTATCAATAACATTTATTTCTCTATAGTAGTTGTCTAATCGATAGATAAGATAAACAATTATAGCAATAATGGCGATAATCGCTATATCAGCATATCCGGAAATTATATTCTTATTGAAAAATATAAACTTAATATAGGTCGCTAAGTGAAAATATCCGGAAACAAAAACCACATAGAAGGTATATCTATGAGCTTTGAATAATCCTCCTAATGCAAGGAGGATTATGCACGATGGGATTGATAGAAAATAGATTGCTGAATCTAAATCCAAACGCCTTTCGCCGGCATTATTTGCCAGCTGGACATTAACATCAATAAAATAACCCACAATATTATTCAGAAAAGGTAAGATCGCCGAAATCAACACGAATGCAGACATCGTAATCTGAATAATCAGCTTACTTAGGCCTATCCGGCTTTGTCGGGTCGATTGTGTCTGCGGTACTGTTGTTTGTTCCATCTTTTGAATCTGGCTCATTTGGTTTTTCTACTGGTTTTGTTACGGTATCGCTAACGATTTTTACATTTTTTGCCGCTTTTAAATCTGCTTTTGTGCCTTCCGATTGTAAAGCGGGAGCGTCTTCATTACTTCTGTCATCACATGCTACCAAAAGGGTCAGCAATGCGATCCCGGATAAAATTAATTTTAAGTTCATAACAATATATTTTTTTTAACAACTTAAAGATAAGTCTTAAAACTTAAATTTAGCTTAAAAAAATAGACTAATTCTTTTCATTGTGTAATAATAATAAAATTTTCTGTTATAAAAACCTTATATCACTGCGTAATGAAATCAAAAATAGTAAATAAATATTTACATTTTGCTATTTTTTAATAAAATTTTTATTTTAAAATAAATTAACTGTTTTTATTTTTCTTAAATAATCTTTTTTTAGCAATGCATATTATTGCTGAAAATTTAACTCTCTCATCTTATTTGTAACGATCTCGTATTGTCTTTATTCTATAAAACGGCGTAAAAATCACAAAATTTTATGGTGTGTAGAGGGAACTCAATCACTTATTTATTTCAGTAAATGGTATAAAAAAAGCCGTGAGAAAATCTCACGGCTTTTAAAATTTAAAAAAAAGATTATTTATTCTTTTTGGTAGATTTTACATGTTCAGTTTTTGCAGGACGGGTTTTAGTATCAGCTGGAGTGTTTTCACTTCTAACCAGCTTCAACTCGTCAATTAACCTTCTTGCGCCAGCATACTTATCGATAGTCCAAAGAACAAAACGTACGTCAACGTTGATTGTTTTTTGCCATTCCTGTTCAAAAACAATATCACCACTTAAAGCTTCACTGTTTCCATCAAATGCGATCCCTATAAGATTACCGTCACCATCGATTACCGGAGACCCGGAGTTTCCGCCTGTAATATCATTATTAGAAAGGAAATTAACAGGCATAAAACCGGCAGCATCAGCATATTGACCGAAGTCCTTCATGTTGTAAAGATCGATTACTCTTTGAGGAAGATCAAATTCTTCATCTCCTTTTTTATATTTTCCTACCAAACCGGTCATGTCAGTATAATAGTTATCTGTAACACCAAAGTAGTTTCTGTCTGTTCTGATAGGTAATTTGTCAACAGTTCCGTAAGTTAATCTCATAGTAAAGTTAGCGTCCGGATAGAACTTTTTTTCAGGCATGGATTTCATTAAACCTGCTAAGAATATACGGTTGTTTTTAGCAAAATTATCATCAATCTTAGAGAATTTTTCAGAAGATAATCTTTGATCTGTAGTAACTCCGTTAGCTATTTTTAAAAGTGGATCAGCGTCTAGCTTTAAACGATCCGGATTTAAAATAAAGTTTGTTACAGAGGTTTTATTAGCAAAAATAGATGAATAAGCAACGTTTGAAAGATTTTTAGAATCTAATGCCATAATAGTTGGAGATGCTACATCTTTATCTACTCTTGACTGATAAAGACCAACCATTGAATTAAGCATTTCTCCTTCTAACTTAGTATTAAAGTTTTCATAAGCAGCTTTTACCGCAGCTTCTACTTTTGGTTTCATTGCTAATCTTCCTGCCATATCTTGTTCAGCATATGACTTAAGTACAGGGCCTACTTGAGAAGCAAGGCTGATGTATTTAGCATTTCTATAGAGCTGGGTGGCATAATTTCTTTCAACATTTCTATTAGAAACTTGTTTATAATAGATTGAGATATCATCTAAAACTCCGTCATATTCTATATTTGCCGGTTGTAAAGCCCATTGCTTGAAATTAGCTTCAGTTTTCTGCTTATCGGTAATTGTCCCGTTTTTGATAACAGCATCGATAGTTCCTTGTCTGTTTTTCCAGTAATTTGCTACTGATGCATATTGAGAAGCATAATTAAGCTGAGTCGCCTTGTCTTTATCCATGTACTTCTTCATCACATCCATTGCTAATTTAGAAGCTTCTACCCAAGCTGGATAATCTTTGTTTACCATCTGCTGTATACCGTAAGAAGTTAAATAACGGTTTGTTCTGCCTGGGTAACCAAGAATCATAGAAAAGTCTCCAGGTTTAATCCCTTTAAGAGAAACAGGTAAAAAGTGTTTAGGTTTTAAAGGTGTATTGCTTGGAGAGTACTCTGCAGGGTTTCCCGCAGCATCAGCATACACTCTGAAAACCGTAAAATCTGCTGTGTGTCTAGGCCATTCCCAGTTATCAGTATCACCTCCAAATTTACCCAATGATGAAGGAGGTGCACCTACCAATCTTATATCTTTATAATCCTGATAAACGAAATAATAAAACTCGTTTCCATTGAAGAAATCTTTTACTACTACTGTATACTTCCCGTTTTCAGAATTCTCAGCCTGAATAGCTTTAGTTTCAGCATCAATTACAGCTTTTCTTTCTTCACCGGTCATTTTGTTGTTTAGCTTAGCATTGATTCTTTGTGAAGCATCATCCATTCTTACTAAGAATCTAACATATAGGTCTTTAGCGTTGAATTCGTCTTTTTGCTTCATGGCCCAGAATCCATTCTTCAGATAATCTTTTTCCGGAGTAGAAGCTGCTGCAACAGCACCATAACCACAGTGGTGGTTTGTGAAAATCAGTCCTTTATCAGAAACAATTTCACCGGTACAGAAGCCTCCAAAACTTACAATAGCATCTTTTAAACTAGAATTGTTTACGGAATAAATTTCTTCTGGAGTTAAATGCAAACCTTCTTTTTGCATATCAACACCATTTAATCTTTTAATGAGCATTAGCAGCCACATACCTTCATCCGCTCTCATCTGGGCAAAGCCCAATAAAAAAGTGAATAGTAGAAATAGTCTTTTCATTTTATAAAATAATTTTGTGTCGCTAATTTACTAATTTTTACGATATTCCGGCCGTGATTGGTATGAAAATGGAAGGATAGGCTGCATGAAAAAAATATTTATAAGTCTATTAGGAGTTTTGGTTTTAGGAATGATGATTAATTGTTCATCAGTTCCGGGTAAAAACCCATCAGTTCAAAGAGAATGGATGCTTATATCTTTTGGGAAATTTGATAAAGAAGAAATGGTTAAAAGCCGCGCGGGAATTAATCTTACAGGAGCAATGGAAGGAGAAAAGATTCGTGGAGGGGCATTCATGGGGTGTAATAAAATGTTTTTTACCGGAGAGTTCAGAAAAAATGGGAAAATGAAGATTTCCGGAGTTGGAAGTACAATGATGGCTTGTCAGAATATGAAACTTGAGCGAGCGTTTGTTAATAGCTTTGAAAGGATTACGCGGTATTCAGTGGAGGGTCATTTTCTTTCTTTGTATGATGATAAAGGGATAGTGATGAAGTTTGTTGCCTCAGATTGGGATTAACAGTAATTTTTTTTGAAAAATGTACAGATAAAATAAGTCCGCTAAGTAGCGGACTTATTTCGGTTATTAGTTTCTAGGAATAGTTTTTTTTTATTTCTTCAAGTGTTGCCGTATTAGAAAGTCCCGTAACGGTTATTTTCTTATTAATAGGTTGACTTGCTTTACGTGAACGCCGATTAGGAATTGTTGCTAAGACCTCATCAAAACTAGCTGTATTGGGAAGTAATTTTCCTGAATTGTCCGATGTGTTTTTAGGTTTTAGATTTTGTTTTTTAACTTCAAGTCCATAATCTGATACCAGCCCGCTGTGTGGAGGATTGTTTTTATTATACTGCTCATAATCTTTAATGAGCTTAGCTTCCTGTTCCTTTGCATTTTTTAAAATAACGGCCTGATCCTGCGGCTCAGAAGTTTTATTTTCCTGGGCATACATACTTAGTCCTGATAATAGTAATGCGATGGTATATAATGATTTCATAATTTTTTATTTAATGTTTACTAGTACTTTAATTTTTGCCGTTTCATTCTGATTGTAATCCTGGAGAGCTTTTCCGATTACCTGTCCAATTCTGACTTTTTTGAGATTTGCTTTCATGGCAACTCCTGGTTTTGAAGAGGTTACTAAAAGGTCTCCTCTTTTAATTTTTCCTCCTTCAAGACAAATCTTTGTTGGGATCACTCCGATAACTCCCATGGGAACTTTTCCGGACAGATCTGCATCGATATTTTCTTCAGTCAATAAAACCCCGGGTTTGGTTGCATAAACTCCTGCTACAAGTGTAGAGTAGGGCTTTGAGGACTTTTCTATCGTTCTGTCAGAGTCTGTTGAAATCACTAAAATGTCGCCGGGCTCATATTCAGAAACATTTCCTTCCACATCAAATGCTTCTGCAACGTCCGCACCGCTGTTTTGTGTTCCGCCATTAAAAAAGCCTCTTCCTGCTTTATTGATCCGGGCAACATTAACTGATGCACTTTGATAGACAGAAATATTACCAGATGGGCCCTGATGATTGACAAGAAGTGTGGAGCCGGTACCAGTAGTGGTTATGTGTACAACAGGTTGTCCGTTGGCATTATTAAAATTAGCAAATCTACCGGCCTTACCTGTTCCAAAATTGGGAATAAAACCTGAGATCGCATTACCTGTTCCGTCGCATGATGCTTCTATACCATCGCCGCTACCACCCGCATTGGCGGTAATCCCGTTTCCATTCCCTTCCGTAAGGGCTAATACAGCCGGCCCATTTCCACTGGCATTTGATGAATAAAATAAGCCTCCATAGCCACCGGTTCCTGATGAAAGACCAAAAATACCTGCAGTACCGAAATTAGCAAAAATGGAATTCACTTCACCTTTTACTGCCGGTGAGGTACCGGTTGTGCGATCCACCTTGAAGTTTCCTGCAGTACCATTACCAACAGTTTTCACAGAGATTACTTCGGTATCATTGTCTTCATTGAAAATTTCAAATCTACCGGCACGCCCAGTTGCAAAAGATGGAACCCATGCGTATAAAGCATTTCCGTTTCCATCAATATTTGTTTCCACACCATTACCGTTTTTGCCGGCATTGGCAGTGATTGCATTTCCATTTCCATCGGTGATTGCCACCAAGGCGGGACCGTTTCCGGCCGTATTAGAAGCATGGAATAAGCCTGCGAAACCTCCGGTCCCTGAGGATATTCCAAAAACACCGGCAGCTCCAAAATTGCCGAATATGGTTTTTACTTCACCTCTTACGGCAGCGGCGACACTATTGGTATTATTAACGAGGAATGAAGAAGCATTTCCTTGTGTGTTATCAGGAATATTTCCATTTCCGTTGGTTTCGATTTCAAGCGTATTATTTTCATTGGTTTGATTGAAATTTTCGAATCGGCCAGCTCTACCTTTACTGTTGTTGAGCCCAACCTGGCCTAAAACACCTATCGCTGTTCCGGTACTATTTGTTGCAATAAACCCCCTCACGCCATATCCTCCACCATCATTTCTTCCGACTACAGCACCGGCTATATCACTTGTTGTTCTTCCGACCACGGCTTCTCCGTTGCCGTTGTTATCACCTACAACACCTGCAGAGGATACTTGGCTTGTAATTCCATGTAGGGCAAAACCAGCTCCTGAAGTACTTCTCAATCCCGCACCGGTTCCTGTCGTAGAAATATTGACCACCGTTCCGTTACCCGCGGTTGAGGCAATAATTGCGCTGTTGGCATTGGAATTATTAGTTATTGAAATATTAGCAGCAACTCCGTTTGTACTTATTGCGGCAAGTCCTGTTCCTGCGTTGCTGTTTGCATATACACCGTATCCATTTCCCGATGCATTTCCATAAACACCCAGTCCATTAGGGGTAACTCCATATACTCCCCATCCGCTTCCGTTCTGACTGCCCCAGACCCCCACTCCTAATCCTCCTGTGCCATTATTGATTCCCCGGACTCCCGAAGAAAATCCACCGGCAGAAGTACTGGTTACAACACCCCTTATTGAAGCGATACTTGAAGTTGTTGTATTGTTGGTGCCTTCAATGGCTGCTCCATCACCATCATTGGTTAAAGCAAAAAGACTGGCTGTGTTATTTACGTTAGCTGAATATGGAAGGGTAAAGCTTCCGCCACCGCCTCCAGCAGATTTTGCGTACATTGCATAAGGAACGCTGAGAAGTTGGCTGGTGCCTGATATCGTATAGCTGGTTCCACCTGACGGATCTGTTTCTGTTTTCAAATAATAATTTCCAGTGGTCCAGTTAATCGTGGCAAATGTCCCAGTAAGAACAGTTCCTGTACCTATTTCAAGGCTGATTAAACCATTGGCATTGGTATTTCCGGTCAACCTTTCTGAGTATACCACTGGGCCTGCGGCTGAGCCTTGAAGAACACTTACTTTTACTGCAATACTCTGATTGATGATCAGTTGTCCCGAAAGATTTCGGATAACGGCCTGATAGCTCATTTTTTCAGGTACTTGTCCAAAGGCTAAAAAACAGCCCAGTATAAGCCCTAGTACGAGTAGATTTTTTTTTCATGGTAGTTATTTTTTTTATGATTTTGAATGTTTTAATGTTTTTACCATCCTGATTAATTCTTATAATGTACATGGCAGATGGAAGAGAAGAAAAATTAAATTCAGATTTTGTCTGCATAATTTTTTCACTCCTGATCAACTTACCTTGTGCATCGAATAATTGATAATCTGAGTTCTTATAGCTGTTTACTGTAAAATCCAGATATAGATAATCTCTAAAGGGATTAGGATAGAGTAAAATACCGTCCTCTGCAGATGACGTTTCATGGGTGCCAAGGGTCGTAATTTCAAAAGCTTGCTGTACTCCTTCCATAACCTGGAATCCGCTTCCCTTAGAGAGATAAGTGACCTGGCCGACACTATAAGAAATAGAGCCATTACCTCCTGAGACAGTTGTTCCTGTAGTTAAAACAGCTGATTGAGCTTTAAGCTGTCCGGTTACAATAAACAATATAAAAAGGAAGCCGGAAATTAATGTTCTTTTCATGTGAGTTTTTTTTTGGTTAGTAGTTTATAAATTCGGGTTAATGAATTTCGGAAGACTAAATTACCACATCCCGGATGCAGATATTGGGAAAATAGATAAACGACACGAA
Organism: Chryseobacterium proteolyticum; assembly: GCF_046591535.1. Lineage (NCBI taxonomy): Bacteria > Pseudomonadati > Bacteroidota > Flavobacteriia > Flavobacteriales > Weeksellaceae > Chryseobacterium > Chryseobacterium proteolyticum. The sequence continues at coordinate 422,449 of NZ_JBJLWK010000003.1, forward strand.
AAATCGACAAATGACAATCCGGAAAAGAAATTAGAGGAATTCTTTAATTGGGCATGTTGAAAAATGCCAGATTGTCTTTATAACTTCTTCCTATGGGAAGCTTAATCTTATGGGTAAGCTCTACTTCGTGAGAAGTTTTACTTCGGATAAGATATTTTGGAACGGCATAGCTGCGGTGTATTCTTACAAAAGAATCGAAGTGGTTTTGATGAAGAAGATTTCCAAGGGAATCAAGAATACAGTGTTTTTTTTCAGAAGTTACAATTCTGGTGTAATCTTTTAATGCCTCCAGATAAAGAATGTCTGTTATTTTGATTTGTAGAATTGTACTCCCTTCTTTGATTTTAATCGTATTTTCACCAAGTAAAATATCAAGACATTCACTCTTTTCCTTCATTTCAAGAAAATCCAAAAGTTTTTGTAACGAATGATGAATACGATCCGTTTTTAAAGGTTTTTTAATAAAGTCGAGTATGTCCAGTTCGAAAGCCTCGGCAGCAAACTCACAGTGGGAACTCATGAAAATACAAATAGGGATTTTATAGGCTAATTTACAGAATTCAATTCCGTTCATTCCGGGGAGTTTGGTTTCAATAAACAGGACGTCTACTGGTAGATCAAGGTATGGAATTGCTTTTTCTGCTGAATCAAAAGATGCAACAATTTCTATATTATCATACTGATTGATATGGTGTTGAAGAACCAGCCTGTCCAGTTCATCATCATCAATAATCATACATTTAATATTGGCAATCATGATTCTCCGGATGTTAATTAGTTTTTATAGATCAATGTAAATAAAACAAAAATCTCATTATAAAGTTATTAAAATTATTTTGGTTTTTAATGTTTTATGTTTATTTTAATATTAAAATGGGTGATTTGAAATAATAATCACAAAGTGGTGAACGGTGGTGGCTTTATACATCACAATTGCTAATCCATTCAAAATTTTTGAAACGGGATTCTTTATCGTAAATATTGCTTAGTATAATCAGATTATTGGTTTGGTAAAATGTTGTAATTTCAAAGAGATATTTATGAATTGTGTCAGGAGTGGCAATAATTATATTCTTCAGAATTTTTTTCAAATCATCATTTTCTGTAGGACTTAACATTTTTTCTTCTATATCATCCGGATGTAATAATGGGGAGGGAGCTAGGCCTCTGCGTGCTTCAAGAAACTGGTAAGCCATGGATAAGGCATTTCTTTTTGCGGTGTCGTAATTTTCAGCGACTGAAACTGAAACGGCAATTTGTAAATGAGGTGTTTCGCTCAGATTACCACGCTTAAATTCATTTCTATAGATTTCCGTGCTTTCATTTTGCTTGTTGTCCATCAAAAAATGAGAGAAGGAATATCCTAATCCGTTTTTTGCAGCTTCCTTTGCCGAATTATTCCCTGAGCCCAGCCACCATACTTCTGGCATATGTTGAAGGTTTTGAGGCTGAGCAATCAGATCACCATAACGCTCTTGCGTAATACTTGTATCATCTGAAATATAGGCTGCGATATCTCGGAGTTTTTCGCTGATATTACTTATTGTTGGAAGTTTATCGCCGTTCAGGGCCAGTGAAGATATTTTAAGACCACCCGGTGCTTTTCCTAATCCCAGTACAAAACGTCCGGGAAAAATTGAAGCTAGTAATTTTGTGATCTCAGAAATTTTATATGCAGAATAATTTCTGAGCATGATGCCGGCTGTTCCAACTTTTATTTTTTGTGTTTTGCCTAAAATAACGGCGGCTAATATTTCGGGGCTTGAGCTTGCGTAACCAGGAACTCCATGATGTTCGGAGAATAAAATGCTTTCATAACCAAGATGCTCTGCCCATTGGGCCAGTTCAATGCTGTTATGAAGGGTATCCTGTGTATGCTCTCCCATTACAACAGGAGATTGGTCCAGGATGCTCAATTTCATTGTTTTTTTTGTAAAATCTTTTTCTGATTGGCTGGCCATACAATATTGTTTTAAAGCTGAAATTGAAGACTCAATATAATGAAAAATCGTTTTATGATCAGAATGATACTCTAAACGGTCATTCAGGTACTATTTTTGTTTTAATGGATTTGTAAGGTTTAATGTTTGAAAGTAATAAAAAAGCATTTGTTGATTATTATTTTTCCGCAAATTAATAGTATTTAAAGCTTAAATTAACATTAAAATTTTAGATTGTCTTAAAAATCGTTTTGCTTTTTATCCCTAAAAAGGGTATCTTGTAAAACTCACAAACATAGATAGAACTTAATGCTAGAAAAGAAAGAACATAATTACGAGAAAGCTGTTTTAGTAGGTGTTATTACTCAAAATCAGGATGAAGAAAAGCTGATAGAGTATATGGATGAATTAGAATTTTTAGCTTTCACAGCAGGAGCAACGGTACAAAAGCGCTTCACTCAAAAATTAACTCAGCCGGACTCCAAAACCTTCATTGGAAGTGGAAAGGCACTTGAAATAAAAGAATATGTAAAAGAAAACGAGATAGGAACAGTAATTTTCGATGATGAACTCTCTCCATCCCAGCTTAAAAACCTGGAAAGAGAAATGGAGGTGAAGATTCTTGACCGAACCAATCTTATTCTCGATATTTTTGCACAACGAGCACAAACTTCTTACGCTAGAACCCAGGTGGAACTGGCACAATACCAATATCTCTTACCTCGATTAACGAGGATGTGGACCCACTTGGAACGTCAGAAAGGAGGGATCGGAATGAGAGGTCCGGGTGAAACTGAAATTGAAACTGACCGTCGTATTATCCGTGACAGAATCACTTTACTGAAAGATAAGCTAAAGACGATAGACAGGCAGATGGCTACTCAGCGTAATAATCGCGGGAAGGTTGTTCGGGCTGCGTTGGTAGGGTATACGAATGTAGGTAAATCTACTCTGATGAATTCACTTTCAAAATCTGAAGTTTTTGCAGAAAATAAACTATTTGCAACATTAGATACCACTGTCAGAAAAGTGGTTATCGGGAATCTTCCGTTTTTACTTACCGATACTGTAGGATTTATCAGAAAATTACCGACCCAGTTGGTTGAATCCTTTAAATCAACTTTGGATGAGGTGCGGGAAGCAGATTTGCTGATCCATGTCGTAGATATTTCTCATGAAAGTTTTGAAGATCATATAGAATCCGTTAATCATGTTTTGATGGAAATTAATGCTCATCAGAAGCCTATGATTATGGTTTTCAATAAGATTGATGATTTTAGCTATGAGAAGAAGGATGAAGATGATCTGACACCTTCAACAAGAAAGAATGTTTCCCTTGAAGAATGGAAAAAGACCTGGATGGCAAAATCTAAATATCCAACGGTATTTATTTCGGCTTTGACAAAAGAGAATTTTCCGGAGATGAAGAAATTGATCTATGATGAAGTCATGAAAATCCATATTTCAAGATTTCCATATAATGACTTCCTGTTTGAGTATTTCGATAACGACGAGGAAGATGAAAACAACAATTAATGAAATATTACATTTTCCTTTTGCTGCTGAATATTTCGGTTTTAGGCTTCGGTCAAAAATCGAAAATTGATTTTAAAAGTATAGAGAAAAACCTTAAAAATCCCGAATCACTTTATAATTATGATAAACTGATTTTCAAGTACAAAGGGATTCCAAAGTCACTGGATAGTATAGAAGCTCAGTATTTGTACTACGGTAGAAATTTCGAATCAAATAAATTAAATACTTCAGATAATGATTTTAAAAGTCTTGCTGAAGCATTTAAAAATAATAATTTCGATGATTGCATAAGATTGGGTAAGGTTTTATATGGTAAGGATCCAACGAATATGGACGTACTGCTGATTTTGCTGCGTGCTTATGATTCTAAAAAAGATGTAAGTAATTTTACTCATCATCTCGCACAGCTTCGATTACTTGCCGACGCAATCAAAAATTCGGGAGATGGGAAAACCGAAAAGACTGCCTATCAGGTCAATTCTGTGGGGGACGAATATATTTTCCTGAATATTCTCAATATCGGAGAAGGCTATACAAAAAGTTCAAAAACAGTAAAAGAAGGCATTATTGACTTATGGGAAAAAGAAAATAACAAAATATATATCAAAGTCCTTTACTTGGACTTTTAATTAAAAAATAACTTAGTGGAATTATATTATTCATTTTCAGCGTTAATAGTTTTAGCATCCATATTCGCATATCTTAATTACAGATTTCTCAAACTTCCCAGTACTATCGGGATCATGGTAATTGCCATTGTGGTTTCAATTTTCCTGGTTTTATTTGGTGAAACTGTATTGCCAAGAACTTTTGGGCATCTTCATAAATTGATGAACAGTATAGACTTCACTGAAGTGTTAATGGGCGCAATGCTTAATTTTCTATTATTTGCAGGAGGAATTCATATTAATATTAATGACCTTAAAGAACAATTCAGGCCCGTTCTTATTTTCTCCACGGCAGGGGTTGTCATTTCTACTTTTATCGTAGGATTCGGAATGTTTTACCTGTTGCCTTTAGTGGGCATCAAACTTCCTTTTATCTATTGTCTTGTTTTCGGGGCTCTGATATCTCCTACTGATCCCGTGGCTGTTCTGAGTGTCTTGAAGCAGGCAAATGTTTCTAAATCTTTAGAGACTAAGGTTGCTGGAGAATCTCTTTTCAATGACGGTATGGCGGTTGTTGTTTTTACCGTAGTACTGCAGTTAGCTGTCGGGAAAGAAGTAGATTTAGGAGTGGAAAGTATTGGACTGTTACTGCTTAAAGAAGCTGGAGGGGGATTGTTATTGGGTGTTTTGTTAGGTTGGATTACTTCAAGGTTAATGCGTGAGGTTGATGATTATATTATTTCAGTTTTGGTTACCCTTTCTGTGGTTATGGGCGGATACCTCATCGCAAGGCAGATGCATATTTCAGGCCCTCTCACCATGGTTGCTGCCGGATTATTTATGGGGAATTTTAACGTAAGATTCAAAATGAAATCAATTACTCAGGATTATCTTATCAAATTCTGGGAATTAATTGATGAAATATTGAACGCTGTACTTTTCTTATTTATAGGTTTTGAACTGCTCATGATCAAAGATCTGAATCACTTTATTATTCCAGGGATTATTGCAATTATTGTTGTGTTGGTAGCAAGATTTATTTCAATATGGGGACCTACAAAATTTATGTCTTTCCGAACAAGGTTTAGTCCCCAAACGATAAAAGTGCTGTTTTGGGGTGGAATTCGTGGCGGAGTTTCTATTGCGCTGGCAATGTCTATTCCTAAAAGTGAGTATAGCAATATTATTTTAAGTATTACTTATTGTGTGGTAGTATTTTCTATTGTAGTACAGGGACTTACCATTGCTAAGGTTGCTAATCCTAAAAAGATTGCAAAAGAAGAATTGGAACAGGGAAGCATTGCTTTAGATAAAGATGTTTAATTGATTGATTGTTATGAGTAACGTAGTAAAAGAAATACAGGAAGCTCTAGCTGTTTTATCAATTCCCGAAAAAGCGGAATTCTTCCCGAAATTTTTTAAAACAGGAAAGGGGGAATATGGTGAAGGAGATATTTTTTTAGGTGTAAAAGTTCCTGACCAGAGAATTGTAGCGAAAGAATACTATTCCAAAATCTCTTTGAAAGAGCTCAGTGTTTTGCTTGCATCCGGTTTTCACGAATATCGGTTGACTGCATTATTTATGCTGATCAGTAAATTTGAAAAAACAAAGGTGGCAGAGGAGAAAAAAGAAATTGTAGATTTTTATCTTAATCATTTGCCATACATTAATAATTGGGACTTGGTGGATTCAAGTTGCTATAAAATATTAGGGAGATATGCTTTTGAAAATCAACAAGAACACCTATTAAGGGATCTTTCTCATTCTGATGAAATGTGGCATAAAAGAATAGCCGTAGTTGGAACAATGCATTACATTAAAAAAGGCTTTTTTCATCTGACAAAGGAATTTGTAACGACGAATCTGAGCCATACGCATGATCTTATGCATAAAGCAAATGGCTGGTTATTAAGAGAGATGGGAAATAAAAATGAAGGTGAATTAGTTGCCTATCTCAATAAGTACTATAAGGAAATGCCCAGGACCTGCCTGAGGTATGCTATTGAAAAACTGAATGAGGAGCTACGACAGGATTATTTAAAAGGAAGGATCTAATGGATTGTTTATTTTGGAAAACAGGAACACATTATTTTTTACACCTGGTATTTCCTGTTTTGATAGCATTTATATTTTATAGGGATCACTGGAAAAGAACTTACCTGATACTCTTAGCTACCATGTTAGTTGATCTGGACCATCTGTTTGCTAATCCCATATTTGATCCTGACAGAAACAGTATAGGATTCCATTTTTTACATTCTTACTATGCAATTGCGGTGTACTTTTTGCTGCTTTTTTTTTAAAGGAAATATAAGAATTGTTGGCATCGGGCTTTTATTGCATATGCTTACTGATTATCAGGATTTCAATCTTTGGTGTCATTAAAATATCATTAATCTTTTCTCTTAATATTTTAATCTTCATTGATTTTTTGTATTTTGTAAACACTTATGAAATTAAAAGAACTTTTACATTATACCTTTATTTTCCCGGTTTTAGCCGTGGGATATTACTTTTCTGGTCTGATGGCAAACGGTGTCATCTTTGAAATAATAGCAGGAATTTTACTTACAGGAAGTGTGCTTTCGGCTGTTCATCATGCGGAAGTGGTAGCCCATAAAGTAGGAGAGCCATTCGGGACAATTATTCTTGCTCTTTGTATTACCATTATTGAAGTGGCGTTAATTATTTCTTTAATGATAGCAGGAGGAGATCAGGCGGTAACGCTGGCAAGGGATACTGTTTTTGCGGCTGTAATGATTATTCTGAACGGAATATTGGGGATATGTATTTTGGTAGGTGGAGTAAAGTATTATGAGCAATTTTTTGCGAGAACTTCTGCTACAACCTATCTGGTAAGTATTGTGTCTATATTGGCGCTTACTCTTATTCTTCCCAACTTTACTTCAAGTGTAAACGGACCTTTTTACAATATGGCCCAACTGATCTTTGTTTCAATTGCCTGTCTTGTTATTTATGGTGTATTTCTTATGGTTCAGACAGTGAGACACAGGAACTATTTCATTATTACATCAGATGACCCGGATTCACATTACATCCCTTCAAAAATAGCGACTCTTATCAGTTTTATATTTCTTGTTATCTGTCTGATTATTGTTGTCTTAATGGCGAAAGGGCTTTCTGCGACCATCGAAAATATGGTTCAGAGTGTTGGAGCGCCAAAATCTTTGGTTGGAGTGATTATTGCAGCTGTGGTTTTGCTTCCGGAAGGAGTTGCAGCGATCAGGGCAGCCAGGAATAATCAGATACAATCAAGCGTTAATCTCGCATTAGGTTCTGCGCTGGCAAGTATTGGATTAACTATTCCTGCTGTGTCTATTGTTTGTATCATGTATGACATACCTTTTGTATTAGGACTGGATAGAAAGGACATTATTTTGCTTTCTTTATCGGTATTTATCGTTATGCTCTCATTAAGCAGAGGGAAAACCAATGTTTTATACGGAACTGTTTTATTGGTAAACCTGGCGGCCTACATTTTTACTGTAATCGTTCCTTAATTTAATTTTCTCGCCATCTCCATTTTATAGGACATAAGTTTTGCGATGTTTTCAGATTTGTAGATGGCCATGTCCGCACTTTCACCGATGAAAAGCTCTTCTATTGTGCTTTTCCAAAGGAAGAGCCACTGATCGAAGTGTTTTTTTTTCCATTGCATGAAGTTCGTTGATGGGAAAGTGAACGGCCATTGGATTTCCTTTATAGCTCATCTGGCCAAAAAGAATCGTTTCCCAGAAAGAATACATTTTAGGAAGGTGGTTATCCCAGTTTACCTTTGCAATGTCATTAAAAAAGAACCCAATGGTTTCGTCTTTAACTACCTTTCCATAAAATGAATTAACAAGGTGTTCTATATCTTCTCTTGATTCCAACTTTTTCATAATTCAAATTTAGTGTAAATCAGGTAAAAAAGGGACTTGAAAATTGATCAATCTCAGTACCTGCTAGTTATCAGTCACAACTGCAATTAATAAAATATTTATAAGTGTTAAAATTATTTAATTCGCAAAAATAAGCTACTAAACAGAGCGGTTTTTGTAAATTTAATAATTAAACACTAAAAAATAATAAAGATGAGTAAAAAAATCAATTCTGTTTTAGTAATTATGTTATTGGGGATTTCTGTTTCTTGTTCAAGGGATGAAGTCAGTTCTATTGGTGATGATACAGAAAACACAAGTTATACTGATTTAAAAAGAACTTCAATGACTGAGGCAGAAATGCTTCAGAAGGGCTGGAAGATTGTAGATGAATTTAAGTTGCCGGGCAACACGAATGTGATACGTGGTATATCTGATGAAAAAAGCAAGATACCCTTTAAAGCAAATCACTTGAAGGATATGGGATATGATATCAATTTTTCAGGTGAAAAAACAAGGCTCAAAAATATTTTCGCTTATTCAGGACAAGTTCCTGACGGAATTATTTTTAATCCGGATCTATCCGTTGATGGCGATATGCGAAATACAGCAGCAAGTCCGGATGTATCTATTGTTTTAGGAACCCCTGATGTAAAAATAAAGACAGACGGAGTAGATCTACCTGATGATTCGTATACGACTGAAGCTATTAATAATGGTGACCGGGAAAGTGAGATTACAGTTACCTATTCTTATAAAAAAGGGTATTCAACCTCATGGAAACGTACGGTTTCAGGATCATTTGAAGTAGGAGCTTCGGTATCCATAGATGTTCCGTTAGTTGCCAAAGCATCTGCCAGTACAAAAGTTGTTGTGGGAGGCGATACTACAGATGGAACCGAGAGCTCGGAAGAAATTACAGAAACAAGTACATATAAAGCTATTGTACCAGCTCATTCCAAAAAAATAATTTCTGTTCTGACAAAGTTGAAAGGATCTTCGGTGGAGTATTCTGTGCCAATGAAGTTAACCGGAACTTTGCTAGCCAATTTTCCCAACCCTGCAAACGGACATTACTACTGGGCTTTTCCCGTGGAAGATTTTCCTAACTTTATTTCAAGCATACATGGAGAATCGGGTATTGTAAAGTCGGTGAGTAATGTAAGTGTAACTGTTCTTGAATCACCGGCCCAAAAAATATAGATCGATCTAAAAATAATATATAATATAGACAGGAACTGTAGAGTTCCTGTTTTTTATTAAAAATGTTAAAAAAATGAGTTATTCTATGCTTAACTTTGCTCTTTAAAAAATCAAAAAAGTAGAAAGGAAACTCGCATTCGCTAGTGTGATTGCCCGAAGATTAATAATATTAAATTAAAAAAAAGTGTGGGAATGACCCGGGGATTCAGAAAAAAAAATCCGTCAGACAAATACGGAGAACAGTGGTTTTGGCAACAATGCCTCAGGAAGATTTATCAATAAGGATGGTTTTCCGAATGTTCAGCGAACAGGAGTCAATGTTTTTAATCGGCTAAGTTGGTATCATACGATGCTTAATTTATCCACATTTCGTTTTCTTTCGTATCTGGTAATTTCTTATGTGGTGGTCAATCTTATTTTTGCATTGGTTTATTATCTGATCGGAGTACAGCATCTTACAGGAATTGATAAAAGTAATCCCCTCAATGAATTTATTGATGTGTTTTTTTTTCAGTTCGCAAACATTTACGACAGTAGGATATGGAAGAATTGCACCGGTTGGTTTTCTGGCGAGTCTGGTGGCTACTTTTGAAGCTTTTTTAGGATTGCTTACCTTTGCTATTGCAACAGGACTTTTTTATGGAAGATTTTCACGGCCCAGAGCTTACTTAAGGTTTTCTGATATTGCAGTGATTGCTCCTTTTAGAGATACATCTGCTTTAATGTTTAGGCTAGCGCCTTATAAAAATAATGCGCTTACAGATGCAGAGGTTATTGTTTCGGTAGCTATTGAAGTTATTGAAGATGGAGTTCCTAAAAGTAATTTTTACCGGTTGGAAACTCAGCTGGGTAAAATTAATACATTGGCACTTAACTGGACTGTTGTTCATAAGATTGATGAAAACTCACCGTTTTATGGCTTTTCTGAGGAAGATTTTAAAAATACAGATATTGAACTGATTGTTCAGGTTCGCGCTTTTGATGAGGTATTTTCCAATACTGTGGTTCAAAGGTCGTCTTATGTGACGGGGGAAATTATTTATGGAGCCAAGTTTGTCCCAATGTATTATCCGAATAAAGATAATCAGTCGACAATTCTGGATCTGGATAAGATTAATGAACACAAAAAAGCAGATCTTCCTGTTTTTAGCGAAAAGGACTAATGGATATAGAATTATACAGAAAACAAGCTTTACAAAAGCAAAAGGAGCATAAGAAATTTTTGGACGGATTAAAGAAAAAGCCGCCCAAAAATCTTGATTATGTTGTTCAGGAAACCCATGAAGAAGTATTTGAGAAAGTGGATTGTCTTCAATGTGCAAATTGCTGTAAAACTACCGGGCCTTTATATACAGAGAAGGATATTGAGCGCATTGCTAAGCATCTTCGAATGAAGCCTGCAGATTTTGAATCAAAATTCCTGAGGATAGATGAGGATAATGATAAGGTACTACAAAACTTACCCTGCTTTTTTCTGAATGATGATAATACGTGCTCGATATATGAAGTGAGACCTAAAGCCTGTAGGGAATATCCTCATACGGATAGAAAGAAGATTTATCAGATTAATTCGTTAATGGTAAAAAATACTGTTATTTGTCCGGCTGCGTTTGAATTTGTGGAGAGGATTATGAAAAATTTAGGAAAATAACCTATAATCAAAATTCATCTTAAAATAATATAAAGTACGTTAAATAAGACCTTTACATATAATTTAATAAAATAAATGGCGTTCTAGAAATACTAAACACCCATTTAAAATATTAGAATATGAAAAAGTTAATTTTCACAGCAGCATTTTCTTTAGTAGGAATGATTGCTGTATCAGCTCAGACTGAGACACAGAAGAAGGTTGATCCTAATCAGACTACAACCCAGACAACTCCACAAACGATGCAGTCTAATTCCAATACGACTACACCGAATCAAACATTAAGTACAGGTACAACCACTACTGTTGATACTTCGGCCAACCCAACTAAAATGACTGATGGAACAACAAGTGTTAGTACTGAAACTGCTGTTGAGGCAACAAAACCTTCTGAAGCGACTAAAGAAGAGAAGAAGACTAAGAAGAAAAAGTCGAAATAAATTGTTAAAAAGTTGAAATGAAGATCCTGAAATTATGTATTTCAGGATTTTTTTTGAGCATAAAATGTCTGGAAGCATATTATTTCCTGCCAAATGATGATGGGAGATGCACTTATCTTGTATGTTTTTTACATAAAAAAAGCATTGAATATATCAATGCTTTCTCCTTTCACTTTTTACTTTTTTCCCATTATCCCCGGGAACAGGCTATAAGAAAAAAGGCCGGGAAGATTCCCAACCTTTATATTTTTATCTTACACAACTCCTTGAGCTAACATTGCTTCTGCAACCTTCACAAAGCCGGCAATATTTGCCCCTTTTACATAGTTTACATAGCCGTCTTCCTCTTTTCCGTAGTCTCTACAAGCTTTATGGATTCCAATCATGATTTCCTTTAATCTTGCATCTACTTCTTCAGAAGTCCAGTTCAAACGAATTGAGTTTTGAGTCATTTCTAATCCTGAAGTAGCTACACCACCGGCGTTAGATGCTTTTCCAGGAGAGAATAATACTTTGCTGTCTAAGAAATAGTTGATGGCTTCTAATGTTGAAGGCATATTAGCAGCTTCAGTTACACATAAAACTCCGTTTTCAACCAATATTTTAGCATCTTCGAAATCCAATTCGTTTTGGGTTGCAGAAGGAATTGCCACATCACACTTCACTTCCCAAGGACGTTTCCCTGCATGGAATACAGCAGATGGATATTTTTTAGCATAATCCTCAGCTCTGTTATTCCCGGAAGCTCTCAATTCCAATAAGTAATCGATTTTATCTCCTTCAATACCGTCTTTATCATAAATGTATCCGTCAGGACCTGAAATGGTAACCACTTTTCCTCCTAATTCAGATACTTTTTTAATTACTCCCCACGCTACATTACCAAAACCTGAAACAGAAACTATTTTGTCTTTAAAAGTTTGGCCAATGGTTTTCAGCATTTGCTCAGCAAAATACACAACACCATATCCCGTAGCTTCAGGACGAATCAATGAACCTCCATAAGCAAGTCCTTTACCAGTAAGAACACCGGTAAATTCATTTCTGATCTTCTTATATTGTCCGAAAAGGTATCCGATTTCTCTTGATCCTACCCCAATATCTCCGGCTGGAACGTCAGTTTCAGGACCAATATGCTTGCATAATTCAGTCATGAAAGCCTGGCAGAAACGCATTACTTCCATATCTGATTTTCCTTGTGGATCAAAGTCAGAACCTCCTTTACCACCTCCCATTGGAAGAGTAGTTAATGAGTTTTTGAAAACTTGTTCAAAAGCTAAAAACTTAAGAACAGATAAATTTACTGTCGGATGGAAACGAATTCCTCCTTTGTATGGTCCGATTGCAGAGTTCATCTGAATTCTGAAACCTCTGTTTACCTGGATCTCTCCTTTGTCATCAACCCATGGAACTCTGAAAATAATAATTCTTTCAGCTTCAGCCATTCTTTCTAGAAGCTTCATTCCTGTATATTCCTTCTTTGTAGCGATAAATGGGATAACAGTAACTGCAACTTCTTTTACGGCTTGTAAAAATTCTGGCTCGTTAGGGTTTTTTGCCTCAATTTTTGCAATAAACTCCTGGATTTTCTGGTCAATATTATATTGTTCCATATATTAAGGTTGAATATTATTGCCAACAAATTTAATTTTTTTTTTCAAGATTCACAACACCTTAATTGATGATTATTGAAAATTTAATAATTATGAGGGAAAATATTATTAAATTAATAATTAGTAGTTAAATTTTATTAAAAATTAAATGTTATTTGTGAAATAATGCAATATTAAGAAATAGTTAAATTTCAAATTGCCACAAATTGTCTCCCGGAAAGTGATTTCACTTTCCCTAAAAGCTCTAATTCCAAAATTATGGGCAAAATTTTGTGTGTCGGAAGCGTAATTTGCTGGGCTAGATCATCTAAATTTATTTGTGGATTCTTTAGAATAAATTTATAGATTATATTTTGATTATCAGTTAGTTGTATGCTTGTGGAAGAATAAGGAAAAAGTTCTTCCATTTTTTCCTTCGGCTTGTTAAAACCAAGGGTATAAATAAGGTCTTTTATTGTAGAAATTATTGCTGCTTTATTTTGAGAAATGAGCTGATTGCAACCTTGGCTATGTTGATCCGTGACTTTTCCCGGGAGAGCAAAAACATCCCTGTTGTAGCCGTTTGCAAAAGTTGCTGTACTTACAGATCCTCCCCCAAAAGCGGTTTCTACCACAATTGTAGCAGGAGACAAACCCGCAATAATCCTATTTCTCTGAATGAAATTTTCTCTGTCGGGTTTCCTGGAAGAATTAAATTCTGTAAAAAGAGCCCCTCCTTCATTAATTATTCTGTCAGCCAGTTTCTTATTTTTTGACGGATATAAAGTATGGAAGCCATGGGCTAGAACACCAATCGTAGGGATTTTATGATGCAGGGATTGCTCATGGACTTCCTTATCTGCTCCCAAAGCCAGGCCACTGACCGAAACAAAATTGCAGGATTGGGCTTCATGAAAAAAGTCACTTATAAATTGTTTTCCATATGATGTGATAGTACGTGTACCCACAATACTTAATGGTTGTAAGTTTTCATTGTAGGTTCCTTTTTGGTATAAAATAGCAGGAGCGTCTTCACATTCATGGAGTAAATAAGGAAGTTCTTTCAGATGTTTTAACCTGATCTGAATACCATTACGCTCGCAAAATTTTAATTCTTTTTCTGCGAAGTGTAAATGAGACAAATTGCCAATATCTGATACGATTTTGTGACCAAATCCATCCAGCTTTTTATATTCTTTTTTGGCTTGTTCCCAGGCATTTTTAGCGCTCCCGAATGCTTTTGTGAGTTTAGAAAGATTAATGTCACCAATGAGGTTACATTCGCGTAATGCGATTGAATAAAGATGTTCTTCGGATATCATGTGTGCTTTTTATCCAAATGTAACGAATTAAGTTTTATTTTTTTCTTAATTCATCCAAATGATCCCAGATATCATCTCTTTTTTTTATACGGCAGTTCTAAAAAGTCTTCAGGGTGATTTTCTTTATATTCCTGCCAAAGTTTGTCATCTTTTTCGCTATAATAATTGGGGAATTCCCAGATATATCTTTTCTTTTTTTCGCCAATGTTTTTAAATGCAAATGCAATAATACTTCCTACAACAGCTCCCGATAGATGGGCTTGCCATGATATTTTACTCGGTTCCTGAAGATTGTAAAATAGTTCCTCCGGAAACATTCCCCAAACTAAACTGCCATAATAAAGTACGACCAGTAAAGAAATGGTGAGAAGCTTCATATTCCATTTGAAGACCCCGCTGAAAAAGAGGAAAAAAGCTAGAACATAAACAATACCGCTCGCTCCAATTGTACATGTGTACATATATTCTCCTGTAAGAATATCTATGGGCGGAAGTAACCATAACAGCAAACCTGTTGCAAGCCAGCCTATGACAAATACTTTATTAGCCACTAACGGGTAAAACTGATATAGAAGAAACATCAATACGGCGATCGGAATTGAATTGCTAATGATATGATCCATATTTCCATGCAGAAGGGGAGACGTAATTATTCCAAGCAAGCCTTCAGGTAGCAGAGGTATAATAGCTCCAAAACAGCTTTGAAAAAAGCCCTGTGTCTGTAAAAAGTACCCCAGCCACATTGCTGAAAGCATCAGCAGTGGATTTATGATAGCTTTTCTGGAAATTGCGTTTTTAAACATGAAGAGATAATGTCAAATCAAAAGCCAATAATAAATTTCGGAAATTTTGGCGATGATTTCCAGATACGAAGTTTTTTTTACGACAAAAGGTAATGATTTTTATCAAGATTTAAATTTTAAAGAAATATAAAAGATTTGATTGCCTGAAAGTGGCTCGGTTTTCGTATGTTAAAGGATAATTTGTGAACAAAACAGGCTACCTGCTTTATAAATTATGGGTTCACACAAATTATATTTTATACTTTTGTAATTGAAAAATTTTTTATTATATGAAGAAGTTTTTATTGCTTGTCGGTATTTCAATGCAGTTTTTTGTAAATGCTCAGGACATAAAAAAAAGATTCAATCGTTGTAGACACTGTTAAACATTGGTCGGTTTTAGGTAAAAATACATTAATGTTCAATCAGGCCGCTTTTTCAAATTGGGTTGGTGGAGGAGCCAACAATGTTGGCTGGCTTGCAGGTATCGATTATAATCTTACTTATGAAAAAGATAAGGACCTATGGGAAAACATTATTATCATGGGTTATGGACAGAATAATACAAAAGGAGTAGGAACAAGAAAGACACAGGATGTTCTCAATATTTCTACCAACTATGGAAGACAGTTTTCTAAAAGCTGGTATATTTCTTCCGGGGCAAGCTTACAGTCTCAATTTTCAGCAGGATATGAAGACGGGAATAACCCGGAAGCAAAGAAAATCTCTAATTTCATGGCTCCGGGATACTTTAACATGGGTTTGGGGGTTACTTACAGGCCAGATGATAATCTGACGGTAACATTGCGCCCGGTCAATGCAAGATGGACGTTTGTTCTGGATCCTGACCTCCAGAAAGCGGGAAATTATGGCTTAAAAGCAGATGGCGACAGTTCTCTTCTGCAATTTGGTTTTTTAGGGAATGCTGTCTACAAAATTAAACTTATGGAGAATATTAATCTGACTAATACTGCATCGGTATTTTCAAATTACCTAGATCATCCGGATAGACTTGTTCTCGCTTATGGAGCAGTTGTCAATTTAAAAATCAACAAATATATTTCTTCCAATATTACGGTGGATGTACTCTATGACCATAATCAAATCCAAAAGACACAGCTTAAACAGACTTTAGGAATTGGTATTGCCTATACTGTGAATAACGGGGTGAAGAGATCGGACAGGAAAGATAATCAATGGTGGATCAAGAAATAGAGAAACTATATATCATAATAAAAAAAGCACTTCATACGAAGTGCTTTTTTGGTATCAATTTATTTTCTTAGAATTCAATGTCTACTTCTAATTTCTCAGCCAATAATCTGGAAATTTTTTCTTTTAAAGGTTCAATATCAATGTTTTGCATGGCATCATTGGCAAATGCATATAATAATAATGCCTGAGCTTCTTTTTTAGAGATTCCTCTTGCTCTCAGATAGAATAATGCGTCGTCATTCAGCTGACCTACAGTACAACCATGTGAACACTTTACATCATCTGCAAAGATTTCCAATTGAGGCTTTGTATCAATACTTGCTCCCTCGCTTAGCAAAACATTATTATTTTGCTGATAAGCATTGGTTTTTTGAGCTATTTTATCAACGAAAACTTTTCCGTTGAATACACCATGTGCCTTATCTTTAAATATCCCTTTATAGTTTTGATAACTTTCACAATTCGGCTGATTATGGTGAACTGCAGTATGGTGATCCACCAACTGATCTTTTCCGATAATCGTAATCCCGTTCATAAATGAATTGATATTCTGTCCGTTATGAATGAAATCGAGATTGTTTCTTACCAGTTTTCCTCCAAAAGAAAACGTGTTTACAGTTGTTAAACTATCTTTTTCCTGTTTTGCAAAAGTGTTGTCAATCAGATAAGAAGTGTCATTATCATTCTGAAGCTTATGCCAGTCTGCTTTTGCATTGGGATAAGTGAAAATTTCAGTTACTGAATTTGTTAATACAAAAGTATCATCAAAATTATGGTGACTTTCAATAATTTCCACTTTTGCTCCGTCTTCTACGATAAGCAGGTTTCTTGTGTTGTAGAAGGTGTTTTCCTCTTGATTTTGTGAAAGATAGAAAACGTGGATAGGTTTTTCAATAACTACATTTTTAGGAACTTTCAGGAAGAACCCGTATTTGCAATAAGCAAGATTCAGGTCCGTGAAAGCTGATTTTTCTGCAGCAATTGTATTAAAGTATTTATCAAATACTTCTTTATGCTTTTCATCATTCAAAGCATAGTTGAAGGACAAAAACTCTACATTCTCAATAGAAACTTTTGATAATTCTTTATGAAGTTTACCATTCACAAAAACAATCCAGTCAAAATTTTCTTCACCAAGATGCAATTGCTCCAATTGTTCTTTAGTAATATTGTGACCTTCTTTAGGGAAAAAATTATAGTTTTTTTCCGTGATCTCTTTTAGGTTGGTATATTTATATTCTTCGTCTTTTTTGGTTGGAAAACCAATACTTTCGAACGCCCGAAGAGCTGACTTTCTATCTTCATCCAGAAATCTGTGACGAAGACTTTCCAAAAACTCATCGTGGTTGTCAATAATTTGATCGTATAAAGCCATTACTGAAATTTCGGCCATCACACCTTTTTTATGTATTTAAAAATTGTATTACCATTGCGGTTTTTCCGCTTGACTTTTAGTAATGATTGATAAAATCGGTACTAAAAATATTTCTTCTTATCTAATTAGTTAAGAAGCCAATCGTAACCTTTTGCTTCCAATTCTAAAGCAAGAGATTTGTCACCAGTCTTTATAATTTTACCGTTAGCCAGTACATGAACAAAGTCCGGTTGGATATAATTAAGCAATCTTTGATAGTGGGTAATCAAAAGAACTGCATTTCCTTCGTTTTTAAAGTAATTTACTCCATCTGCAACGATTCTTAAAGCATCAATATCCAATCCTGAATCTGTCTCATCAAGAATAGCTAATTTTGGATTAAGCATCATCATCTGAAAGATCTCATTTCTCTTCTTTTCACCTCCCGAAAACCCTTCGTTTAATGATCTTGAAAGGAAATCTTTTTTAATTCCAAGTTTTTCAGATTTTTCACGAATCATAGCAAGCATTTCTTTTGCCGGCATTTCTTCGAGTCCGTTTGCTTTTCTGTTTTCGTTTAAAGCAGCTTTAATAAAGTTAGTAACAGAAACTCCAGGAATTTCTACCGGATACTGAAAAGAAAGGAATATTCCTTTGTGCGCTCTTTCTTCAGGAGCATCCTCATTGATGTTTTCGCCCTCAAAAATAATTTCACCTTCTGTAACCTCATAATCTTCTTTTCCTGCGATAATAGAAGAAAGGGTAGATTTTCCTGCTCCGTTAGGCCCCATAATAGCATGGACTTCACCTGGTTTTATTTCAAGATTGATACCTTTTAAAATTTGTGCGCCATCTTCAATTCTGGCGTGTAAGTTTTTTATTTCTAACATTTTATTTGCTTAAACAAATTATTTTTGAATTCTATATACTAAACTTTCCGGCTGATCCGGGACATCATTAAGTTTTCCTGTCTGCTCCATTCCTGCTTTCTCCAATACTTTGATGGAAGCTATATTGTTAGGACGCACAACACCAAAAATTTCCTTTTCATTTAAATCACTAAAACCGAAGTCTATTGTCTTTTTTGAAAATTCTGTTGCATATCCTTTTCCCCAAGCTTCGGGAGCAAAGCGATATCCCAGATTTAATTTTTCTGTCTCACCATACATTTTATAGCTTAACCCTCCAAAACCAATGATTTTTTCCGGATTTTCTTTTTCTGAAACAGCCCAGGCTCCAAAATTATTTTGTTCCCAGTGTTCCAGCATCCTATTAAATGTACTTGTAGCCTTTTCAAGGCTCATTGGTCCATTGGGATTATATAAATTAGTCTGCGGATCATTATTAATTTCAAAAAATCTTTCAAAATCGTCTTTTTCAGGTTTTCTTAAAATCAATCTTTCCGTAGTTTCCTTCATAATTACCCTACCGAACCTTCTAATGATATCTCTAATAATTTCTGGGCTTCAATGGCAAACTCCATTGGAAGTTTATTTAAAACTTCCTTACTGAACCCATTTACAATCAAAGCAATAGCCCTTTCTGTATCAATCCCTCTCTGATTGCAATAGAAGATCTGATCTTCCCCAATTTTTGAAGTAGTAGCTTCATGTTCCAGCTGTGCAGTCGGGTCTTTGATCTCAATATATGGGAAAGTATGCGCACCGCACTCATTACCCATCAGTAATGAATCACACTGTGAAAAGTTTCTTGCTCCTTTTGCAGAAGGCATTACTTTTACCTGCCCTCTATATGAGTTCTGAGATTTTCCTGCTGAAATACCTTTGGAAATAATCGTTGATTTCGTATTTTTTCCGATGTGGATCATTTTAGTTCCTGTATCAGCATACTGGTGATTATTGGTTACCGCAATGGAGTAAAACTCACCTATTGAGCCATCTCCTTTTAAAATACAAGAAGGATACTTCCATGTTACTGCAGACCCGGTTTCAACCTGCGTCCATGAGATTTTTGCATTTTTTTCGCAAAGTCCTCTTTTAGTCACAAAATTGAATACACCTCCTTTGCCTTCTTCGTTACCCGGATACCAGTTCTGAACAGTTGAATATTTAATTTCTGCATTGTCCATTGCTATTAATTCCACAACAGCTGCATGGAGCTGATTTTCATCTCTGGAAGGAGCTGTACATCCTTCAAGATAAGAAACATAACTTCCTTCATCCGCAATAACAAGGGTTCTTTCGAACTGTCCTGTTCCAGCCTGATTGATACGGAAGTAAGTAGAAAGCTCCATCGGGCATCTTACACCTTTTGGAATATAGCAGAAACTTCCGTCAGAAAAAACCGCGGAGTTTAATGCAGAATAAAAATTATCTCCTCTTGGAACTACTTTTCCAAGATATTTTTTCACAAGGTCTGGGTGATTTTTTATCGCTTCGGAAATAGAGCAGAAAATAATTCCTTTTTCTGCCAGGGTTTCCTGAAAAGTTGTTTTTACAGAAATAGAATCGATGACGATATCTACCGCAACTCCCGAAAGTCTTTTTTGCTCTTCGATATTGATACCTAGCTTTTCAAATGTTTTGAGAAGCTCAGGATCCACCTCATCTAAGCTTGCTAGCTCAGGATTTTTCTTTGGAGCAGCATAATAACGGATAGCTTGGAAATCTGGTTTCTCATACTTAATATTTGCCCAGGTAGGTTCTACCATTTTAAGCCATATTCTGAAAGATTCCAAACGCCATTCTGTCATCCATTCCGGTTCTTCTTTTTTAGCAGAAATGGCACGGATGATATTCTCATCTAAACCAATTGGGAAATCTTCATAATCGATCTTAGTTTCCCAACCGAATTCATATTTTTTATTTTCTAAATCGACGCGTAAATCGTCTTCTGTATATTTACTCATTATTTTTTTTTTAGATTTCAGATGTTAGATTTCAGATTGAAGAACAGGTCTTTTATCTGATATCCAGCATCTAATGTCTTTTCTCTATAGAGAAAAACTTTCTCCACAACCACATGTTCTGGATGCATTCGGATTGTTAAAAACAAATCCTTTTCCATTCAAACCTCCTGAATATTCAAGAATTGTACCCGCTAAATAGAGGATAGATTTTTTGTCCACAACAATCTTAACATCGTTATTTTCAATAATCTGATCTGTTTCTGTTTTTTCGTTATCAAACTTTAAAACATATTCCAAACCAGAACATCCTCCACTTTTCACCCCCACTCTTATATAATCTTCAGCAGGGTCAAAGCCTTCTTCCGTCATTAGTTGGATGGCTTTTAACTTCGCTTGATCTGATACTGTTATCATTGTATTTATTTAGAATGATTTAATCTTGCAAAAATACGAACTAATTTCCGCAATCTCAAATTGAAGATATCTATTTTAATAATTCTAATCACAAGAGGATCATTATACATATGATCACTGCTATTAAAAATGGATAAATTTTCTGCGGCAAAATTAGTGATTCTGGTTCGATTTAACTTTAGACAGTATTTTTTATCTATAAAGAACTATTATGAAAAATAAATTACCGGTCTTTTTTGTGTTGTTTCTATTGTCTATGTCTTATGGACAAACGACACGTTATATTTATGAAACAGCTGTAAATCCGGATTCAATTAATCTGGTAGGGCTGAAGACTGAAAGGACTTTCCTCGATATCAAAGGCAGTCAATCGTTATTCATAAGTGAACATAAATTAGAAAGGGACTCTCTTGTGTCAAACTTTAAACGGGATGAAAGGATAAGTAATAAAAAAGAGGGTAAAGATTTTTCAAAATTAGGAATAGGAAAATCCGGGGAACAGTCTTTTTTTGATTATTATATTCTTAAAGATATTCCGGATCAAAAAGTATATTATTATGACAGAGTAGGAGGGAAGCAGATTTATTATCAGGAAGACAGACCTATACAATGGAATATAACAAATGATGTCGAAAAACAGAATGGCTATTCGTCACAAAAGGCAACTGCCAGCTTTGCTGGAAGAACCTGGACAGCGTGGTTTGCGAAAGACATCAATGTTTCTGATGGACCTTACAAATTTTCGGGGTTACCAGGATTGATTGTAAAGCTTGAAGATGATAAAGGAGATTATAAATTTGATCTCATAAAAAAAAGTTGTTGTAAAGAACTCTTTTGAAGAGCCTATGGATTCTGATGCGAGAAAAAGTTCAAGGGTCAATTTCCATGGAGATAAAGCGGCGTTGGAATTGGAGCTTAGTAAAAACAAAAGAAGTATAAACGGAGGAAATAGCGGTGGTATGCAAGGTTTTGAGGCAGGGAGACATCAGGGAGGAATGAATGGTGGTGGAAGAGACGGAATGAGAGGAGGAGGAATGCGTCGTGGAGGAACGGGAATGAATGGGGGGAACAGTGACCTTCCTGCACAAAGTTTCGGCTCTGGAAATACATCCTTTAATACAGGAAGCCAAAATCCGATCGAATTACAATAAAAATATAAAATAAATGAAAAAAATAGGAATCATAGTTTTAATACTATGTATGCAAATAACCTTTGCACAGGTGAACCGTTTTGTATATCAGGTAACTATGAAATCTGATGCTACAAATAAAAATGATGTAAAAACAGAGAATGCTTATTTGGATATCTCACAGGATAAATCTGTTTTTTATTCAGAAAACAGGATAAAAAGAGATTCGATTATACAAAATACTTTCCAAAGTGGTGGAGCGAGGGGCTTTAACAGAGATCAAATGGAAAGCTTACGGAGTAATATCAACTATACAATTGAGAAAGATAAAAAGAATCAAAAGATATATTTTAAAGACCGGTTAGGCCGTGATATGTATTCATATGAAGAGGATAGGCCGTTAAACTGGAAAATATTATCTGAGACCACAAAAATAGGAGACTATAAGGTTCAAAAG
Organism: Chryseobacterium proteolyticum; assembly: GCF_046591535.1. NCBI lineage: Bacteria > Pseudomonadati > Bacteroidota > Flavobacteriia > Flavobacteriales > Weeksellaceae > Chryseobacterium > Chryseobacterium proteolyticum. The sequence goes on from NZ_JBJLWK010000003.1 coordinate 444,844, forward strand.
GCAGAGACCGATTTTGGGGGAAGAAAATGGACAGCCTGGTTTACTACAGATCTTCCATATCAGGATGGGCCTTATAAATTCAGCGGCCTTCCAGGCCTTATTATAAAAGTAGAAGATAATCTTGGTGATTACTCTTTTGATTTGATGAAGAATTATAAAATCGCTGCTTTCCCTACGATGAATCAGTTTGGAAATACCATTAAGGTTAAAAGGACAGATTATATCAAACAGCAGAAAAAGTTCTATGCAGATCCGGCATCGTTCATGACACAGGGCGGTGGAGGTTTTGCCCAAACCAGAATTGGGGGAGGTGGAATATCCGGACCTAGAGGGAATGGAGGTGGAAATCCTGCCGATTTCCGAAAAAGAATGGAGGAGAGAGTTAAGGACGACGCAAAGAAAAATAGTAATCCAATCGAACTGCAATAAAAAAACAGCCTGAAGAATTTTCTTCAGGCTGTTTTTTAGAGTATAGTTGTTACTTTAAAAGTTGATTAAATGTATCTCCTTGTCTGATATCCCCGGTATTATAACCTTTCATAAACCATTCCTTACGTTGGGCAGATGATCCATGAGTAAAACTTTCCTGATTAACATATCCCTGGGACCTTTTTTGAATATTGTCGTCACCTACAGCCTGAGCAGCTTCTATCGCAGAATCGATATCTCCCGGTTCCAGAATATGCCTTTCCTGATCTATGTTTTTCGCCCAGACTCCTGCGTAAAAATCGGCCTGCAATTCAGTAGCGACTGATACTCTGTTCATATCCGCTTCCGAATATCTTCCACTTCTTCTCAGTGCATCTACTTTTTGTGTGGTTCCTAACAAAGTCTGTACGTGGTGCCCGACTTCATGGGCAAGTACATAGGCTATAGTAAATTCTGTTACTTTCGCACCGAACCTTTGTTGCAACTCGTTAAAGAAGCTCATATCCATATATACTTTTTGATCTGCGGGGCAATAGAATGGTCCCATTGCTGCTTGAGCCGTACCACAACCTGATTGTGTTGTTTCTTCGAAAAGAACAATTTTCGGAGGTGTATAGGTCATTCCATTTTCCTTGAAGATCTGATTCCATGTAAGGTTATTCCAGCCACTCATCATATCTACCATTTCTCCAATTTTCTTTTCATTGGCATTTAGTTCCCTTTGCTCTGTTTGGGTAGGTGATGACATGTTGCTCCCTGAACTTAATATGCTGGAAGGATCCCCGCCTAAGAAGAAAACAATGGCTGCAATAATTAATGTTCCTAATCCTCCTCCAACGATCATACCACCGCTCCCTCCGGAACCTCGGCGGTCTTCAACGTTCCCTCCTCTATCGTCTGTCCATTTCATAGTAATTTTTTTGTGTATGTAAATTTAAAGATTTAATGCTGAAAATAAAATAAGAGGACTATAAAATCCTCTTATGTATTTACTATATTGATATCTGCAATACATTAGCGATTAAGCTGGTTTGTTTTTAGCCAATATGAAGTCGACTGATAGGCGGAAATTGCATCGTCAACAATTTTTTGATCCGGCTTTTTTAAAGGATTTTCATCATAATAAATGCTAAATTCCGGAGTAAGTTTATCCTTCTTTTGGGAAAGGGAATATTGCTTTATCTTTTTAACAGGAGAAATTACCGTTAAATATCCGTCTTTTACAAACCCCAGATCCTGATAAGTGGCAATATATGCTTTAGGCTGAAATTCTTTTTTGAGAACATCCTGACCCAGGAACTTCGATTGATAGCTGAAGTTGAGTAATCCCAAAACAGTTGGCATAAGATCTATTTGTGACATAAGCTTATCAAATTTTACAGGCTGGATAAAATCTTCTGAAAAAACCATTGCGGGAATTCTGTATTTGTCCATAGGTAATTCCGTACTTCCTGCACTTGAAGCACAGTGGTCAGCTACAATAACGAAAACGGTGTTTTTGTACCAATCTTGTTTTTTTGCCATCTCGAAAAACTTGCGAAGGGAGTAATCTGTATATTTTACACCTCCTTCTCTTGATTTTGCATCTCCGGGGATATCTATTCTTCCGCCCGGATAAGTGAAAGGTCTGTGATTGGAAACAGTCATCCAATGGTTAAAAAATGGTTTTCCGGATTTTGACTCTGCATTCATTACCTGAATGGCTTTTTTCGCCATATCTTCATCAGCGACTCCCCAAACGTTGGCAAAGGTTATTTCTTCCGGCTTGAAATTATTTCTGTCAACAATTCCGTATCCATTTCCGGCAAAGAAATCCTGCATATTATCAAAATAGCTGTAGCCTCCATACAGGAATTTTACATCATATCCTTTTGATTTAAAGATATTTCCTGTTGTAAATTTGTTTTTATTATTTTCTCTTTTTATGATGCTTTCTCCGGCTGTTGGCGGGATACAAAGGGTTAAGGCTTCGAGGCCCCGAACTGTTCTGTTTCCTGTTGCATACAAATTGGTAAACATCATGGATCGGTCAGCCAGACTATCCAGGAAAGGAGTTATTTTCTGATCATTTCCATAATGCTGCATAAAATCTGCAGATAAGCTTTCGATGGATATAAGAACCACGTTCTTTTTAAGTTCCGGTTGGTCGGATGTAATATTTCTTGTAAGGGCCGGTTCAGGGTATTGGCTTAAAAAATTATGTTCTGCTGTTTTTTGATCTATCTGCGGATAAAACTGAAAGTAATCTAATTCATTATGGGTAAATGCCCAGTAAAATTTCGGGAAACCATTGGCTTCGATTTCTTCTGCAAATACATTTGAGGATTTGATTTGGGTTGTGAATGTAAGAGAGAATAAGCTGATTCCGGCAAGTATTATGAAAGACGCTAATAAAACCAGTTTTTGCTTGAAGTCAGGAAGCTCCTTAAGTTCATCTTTGGTCTTTTTAAAGATAAACCATGTAACTGCAGATGTAAGTGCAAAAATAATCAGAAAGAGAGGAAGGACAGGGTAGCTTTCCATTATATTTCCGATCACTTCATTAGTATATATGAGATAATCTACCGCAATAAAATTGTATCGTAATCCAAATTCATTATAAAAGAAATATTCACTTACTGCATTAAATATGATGAGCAGTACAAATATAAATAATGTGATAAAATAGAGGATATTTCTGATTTTAATCCTTTTGGAAGGTAAAAAAAGCATTAATGCAAAGCAAAGGATCTTTACTCCAATAAAAGCAAGTGCAATTTCTGCTATAGAACCGCCATATTGTTTGAAAATATTATTAGGAATAAGAAGTATGTAGAAAAAAAGGAGCACTAAAGCTCCCAATATGATTTGTCCGTAAGGTTTTTTGTATTTTGAATCTGAAAGGAATAAAAAGTAAAGCGCCAGAAATGTACTAGCCAGTATAAACACAAAAACATCATTAGCCACACCAACTACTAAAACTTTAAGGACTTCAAAAAAACCAAAGCTTGCTGTAGTTATTGGATGGAAAAAAAACACTATCCTAATGATCAGTGATACGATAAGATAAAAGAATCCTAAGTATAAAAATGGTTTTATTTTTTGCGAATACATTCAGATTAGATATATGTTAACTTTTACAAAGATAGTTTTTATGCACAGTTTTTCAAGAGAAAAAATAAAAACAGGTAGTTTGTTGTATTTTTTATAATAAATTAAATTATTCTTAAGTTAAATTCTCTATAAGCTGTAGCCTCAAATTGGTTCCTAAACCTAGGCACAGAAAAAGGGACTATCATTTGACGTCCCTTTATATTCTCTAAGAAAAAGAGATATGCTAAGAATGGCCAAAGCCAATGTTCCCTTTTTTATCTGATAAATTCTTTTTGAAATCTATCATTCTTAAGGCTGTAACGGCTGCTTCTACGCCCTTATTTCCCAAATCTCCACCGCTTCGCGCAATCGATTGCTCTTTGGTGTCATCGGTAAGAACACAAAAGATGGTTGGGGTATCTGTTAAAATATTACAATCTTTAATTCCCTGAGCTACCGCAGAAGATACAAAGTCGAAGTGTGGAGTTTCTCCACGGATAATACATCCTATTGCAATCACAGCATCGAATTTTCTTTCTTTGCAAAGCTGCATACTTGCATAATTTAACTCGAAGGCTCCCGGCACCGAAAACAACTTTATATTTTCTGTTTTTACTCCTTCTTTTTCAAGGATTTCTAAAGCTGCATCACGAAGATTGTAAGTTACAAAGTCATTCCACTCAGAAAAAACAATGCCGATAGAAAAATCTTCGGCATTGGTTATATGAAGTGGCTTGTAATCGGAAAGATTAACTGTTGCCATTTTTAATAATATTTAGTCATTTCAATATAAGAATCAGACATTCCGTTATCGTAGTCCTGATATTTCTCGTCAATAGTTGAGAAGTATTTTTTTGCATCTGCATTTTTCTTTAATCCTAATGCAACAATACCTGCTTTTCTTGTAAAGTAGTAAGAAGTATAAGGATCTGAAGATGCTGTTGCTGCCTTGTCTAATAATGCTAAAGCTTCATCATTTTTATTAAGACCGGATTTAGCATCAGCCATGGCACCATACTTCATAGCCATCAATGTTTTATTATCTGAAGAAAACTGATCCAAAAGATCATATGCTTCCTGAAATTTTCCTTCTTTGAATTTTAACAAACCGGCATTATATCCTGCAAGCTTACCGATATCTGTAGAAGAAAAATCATTATAAGTTCCAATAAAACCTGGATTAGCAGCAGATTTACCTCCTAAAGCTTCTTTATCTTTACCTTCGGTAAGGTTTTTCTGAGCGGCAAGGAATGTCTTTACTGCTTCGGCATTTTGAGGAGCAACAACAAATTGCTTATAGGCGAAAAATCCTAAAACTCCTAAAATCAAAGCCCCAAAAACAATACCTAATGGTTTTGAGTACTTTTCAAGGAATCTTTCTGTATTTAAAGCCTCTCTGTCAAGATCTTTAAAAAATTCCACTGTTTCTTTACCTTCTTGCTCTTTCTGAGCATTCTTTGCAAGTTTTGCCATAAATTCTTAAAAATTGAATTGCAAATTTAATTGTTTCTGAATGATTTACAAAATATAAATTATGAATATTAGTTTTTGTGGCCTTAAATGTCAAAAGATTCTGGGCTTTGTTTTTAAAACTTCAATTTAAATATTTTGTAACTGCTTCTTTTTTCTTTAGGTAAGTGTATTTGAGAAGTTGTAAAGTAGAGATTCCCTTGGGTGTCAAAAGCAAATGAATCAGGCCATTTTATAGCATCATCTTTTATTATTTCGGTAAAAACACCTTGTTTATTTATTTTACTGATTGCATTTTTCTCTAAACTACTTAGAAAAAGTTCTCCTTTCTTGTTGAATATAATCCCATCATTAGCTCCGGTTTGCGCATACTTTTCCACCTTTGTTCCCAATTCGGTATCAGAAATATTTTTATCTAATAAATATGCAACCGGTATCCTGTAGACATTTTTACCCATCAATGAGCAAAAATATAAATATCCGCTCGGTGCATCAAGTTCTATTCCGTCCGAATGCACCGGGTGTTTCCTTTCGTAACCTTCTATTATAATCTTATCTACTTCGGTTAAGGTAGAGTAATGATTGACAAGAACTCTTCGTACTTCGGTGGTGTTTAAATCGAACATGACAATACCACCGACCTGTGAATCTGTAAAATAAGCAATGTGATTTTTATGGTCTATTCTAAAATCATTTAAGTAAGCTTTGCTTGTTATTTTCTCGGCAGGTAAAAAGTAATTGTGGATGAGGGTATTATTTTTAAGATCAAAGCAAAATAGGCGGGCGCCTTTTGTTGTATCGGTCAAAAGCTCGTAGCCTGTATCCAAAACCCAAAGTAAGTCTTTACTATCTACATACATACTTTGAACACAAATAAACTGATTATTGTTTGATGTATTTTCTGTCCAATTGTTCCAGTGTGGGTCAGGAAAAGGGATAGTCTTTCCGTCAACAATTTCTGCAACAGAAACTGGTGTTTCTGGAGACCATCTTGGGAAATTGACAAAAACACGATTAGTTTTGGAAATGGCAATTCCGGTCCATTGTTGTGGATTTTCGGCAAAGATACTCATCTGAACTTTGCTGGTTGTTTCCTGACTATAAGCCACCACGTTTGTTATAAACAAACATAAGAAAACTATTTTTTTTTAATTTGTACATAATAACATCTATTTTTTAGTAAACTTTAGTACAAAAATGGATGTATATGGTGAAATGTAAAAGGATGATTCTCACAAATATTTTGTGACGAATCTCACTATTTAGAACCCAGACGACTTAGGGATTCTCTTGAAACTCCAATGTAAGAGGCAATTATTGTTTTCGAAACCCTTTGAAAAAGATTAGGGTATTGTGCAAGGAGAACTTCATAACGCTCCTTTATATTATCGGATAAAAGCGAAATCATTCGTTTTTGAAGAGCAACAAATCCACTGTTGGCTTTTTTTCTGAAAAAATGCTCTACTTTTTGCATTTCTTTACACAGTTTTTCCCGGTTTTCATAAGATAAACAAAGGAGCTCTGTATTTTCGAGGCAGTCTACGTTAAATATGGCTTTTGTATGTGTGAAATAAGCTTGATAATCTGTGATCCACCAATTTTCCATCGCAAACTGTATAATGTGTTCCTTTTCTTTTTCATCAGTATAGGAAGCTTTCAATAATCCTTTTTTCACCCAATATGTGTGATTAACAGAATCGTCTTTTTGAATGAGGAACTGATGTTTTTTTAATTTTTTTATTGTAAAGTGAGAAAGAATGTAAGCAAATTCATCATCAGTCAAATCAATTATTTCTTCGAAATGTGCTCTCAGGTTTTCCATTACAGGTTTTTGATTCTGACAGTATGATATTTTAGTATTCTAATATATGATAGATTTCCGCATTGAATTTACGTAGTTTTTCATCGCCTTTTAAATCTTTCAAAACAGATAAAAAGCTGAACTGGGCTACTGTTGCACCTTGTTTCTCTACCAATTTTGCTGCTGCTTCTGTTGTACCACCTGTTGCAAGCAAATCATCATGGATGAGGACTCGCTGTCCTTTTTTGATCTGACCTTCACGTGTTTCAATTTCTGCACTTCCATATTCCAGATTATATTTTTCAGAAACAATAGGAGGGGGTAGCTTTCCTTTTTTCCTGATCAGGATAAATGGAACTTCAAGGGCTACAGCAATAGCAATCCCGAAAAGATAACCACGGCTTTCAATTCCACAAACAGCATCTATTTTTCCTTTACTGAATTTCACAAGATCTTCAATAACGTCTTCATATAACTTTGGATTTAGAAAAATTGGTGAAATGTCTTTAAACTGTATTCCCGGAATAGGAAAGTCAGGAACATTTTCAATAGTATTTTCCAGTTGCTTAATTAATTCCTTTGAGGCCATTTATGGGTTTATTTTGTAGCTGGAAATTTTCCAGTCACCATTTACATTTTTAAGTCCGAAAGTTACTTTTAGAGAAGTGGTTTTTCCATTCTTATCGGTAACATCATAAGTTGCATTCACACTAGAGCTGTTTGCGTTTGTAGCATTGGTTGTAATGTTTTTTACACTTACATTTTTTACAGATCCAAATCCGGAAGTAGGATTTGAAAATGATTCATAGCTTCCCCAACTTGGATTGTTTGAAGCATCAAAAGCAGCTTTAAGGTTTTGTGAACTTACATTATTTAAGAATTTACTTACTGTATTTTTTGGATCTGCAGCAGGTTGTTTAGGAGTTGCCGGAGATGTTGATGCAGACGGATCTGTAGAAACAGGTGCTGTTCCTGTAGGATTATTTGGATCAATTACAGCATTAGGATCCTGATTTACTACTGTAGAATCTGTTTTAGGAGGAGCCGGAACTTTCAAAGCTGAAGGGTTAACTTCAAGTCCTATTTTAGACATTTTGAATGTTTTTGCAGTTGTCTTAACAGACACCGTGATATCTATTTTATTGTCCACAACTTTTGAAGCGAGAAGAGATGAAAACTTTAAATTGAAACCTTTAAAGTTGTTATCAGTCATTAGATTTTTAGCGGTAGAGAGCTTTACTCCATTACTGAAAACTTCCAGGGTTGTTTCTAATCCAGCTCCTGTAAAAGTAACAGGATTACCGGCGTTATCCACAAGCTTTGGGATAATTTGTATAGCAGTGGCTCCGTTTCCATCGTCAGCTGATGGTCTCGTTATAATACTTAATGAATTTGCTTTTACATCATTGGGATCTGTCTCTTTTGCTTTTTCGTCACCGAAGATATTCATTTCTCCTAATGACGGAGGAGCGGTACTTGCCCATTCGATATTATTTTTTTGAGCAACTTCATCTGCCATTGCCATAATTTCAGGAACTTTTTTTTCCGTCGATCAACTTACCAAGAGCTTTTACCTCATTGATGTCACCATCAGCATCTACACCAAAGGTTTTAAGGATATAAAGCGCCTCATTAAACTTGATTTGTTTAATGGTAGACAGACTTGAAGCCATGTCATTGATACTTGACTGTAAAGTTTTTGTACTCGTAGCATCTACATGATCTTTCTTGCATGCTGTAAAAAGCAATAAACTAAAAATAAGTAGAAGAGAAAACTTTTTCATTTTAATTGAGTTTGATACAAATTTAGTAAAACCTTTATGAATAGAAATTTTTATTTTTTATTTCTTCTTCATTTTAGCTGATTTTAGTATCAAATCATCCTGTTCTATGGGTTGTATTTGTTAGGCTGTTCTTTTAGATCTCCTTTAAAGAATGAGCTGAAAATGCTTTGCATATTTGGAAATGAGGCGTCCTGCCAAAAAGATATTTTGTAATTGCTGTTATCTTTATCAAATCTTACTTTATTGGTATCGTTATCATTTTCGAAGCTGAATTCGGTTGGATAGAAATTAGAATACACTATGATTTGATTGTAATCTGGCTCACTTTTATGTTTTAATTTAACAAAGGTGCGCTCATTGTATTCTAGAAAATCTCTTAAACCTTTTGATGATCCCTTTTCAAATGTGAGATTAAGGATTGTCCTGATATCATAAAACCGGAATCCAAGAAATGCGAATTCTTTCTCCTGTAAAACACCGCCGGAAATTTCGATCTGGTCTTTCCTGTCTCCTTTTAATTCTTTTATTTCAGTAATTTTTGTTTTATAATCTTCTGGATTTCCCAAGTGCTTAAGCTTAGGAAGATTCAGCGAGTTCCCATAATCCCATGATGAAGTTTGTTTTTTTTTCATTTTTAGGATCTTCCAGACGATAGATTCTGTACTGCTGAACATTTGTACTTTTCAGCTTTTTACTTTTATTGTCAAAAATATAGGTAATTATTCCATCCGCATATGCATTAAGCTTATTATTAACCGTAACATAAGAGTTGAAATTTCCTTTGATGAAAATGTATTTAGCCGGTTTATTATTTTTGATCACGACTGTCTCAATTTCCTTTATCCGATCATTGAGTTTTATAATGTCGTGGTCAATTTCTGTGTAGGATAGTGTTGCTACGGAAAAATTGTCGTAAACCAATTGAAATTTTTCCTGAGAGGGATCCAATGCTTTTTTGTCTATTTTACCATCAATATCTGAATAGGCTAGGATGCTTCCATCTTTTCCAAAGACAGATACTTTTGGCAAGGGTCTATTGTCCTTTTCAGAAACAAAAGTTATCGTCTGTGAATGCATGAAACTAAAGATGAGCAGGAATATGATCTGTAATACATAATTTTCCTTCATAATAAAAGCTGTTTAATGGTTTGTATTCATATATAAAGACACCGGATTTTGAAAATAGTTGCCTGATACATCAATTATAATCATAAAAAAAGACTGATTATTTAATAATCAGTCTTTTATAGTTTTTATTTTGTTACAAGTCCTTAGAAAGGATACTCATAAATTTCAGATTCATGTAAGAATGGGTTTCCTGTAGGAATCAATTTAAGTTTAGATAATGCAGTCATTACAGTAAACATAAATAACCCAACAATGAATAGGATAGATCCTAAGATCAGGATGAATACTTCAGGAGTATTCCAGTATGGTCCTACTGTTCCCGGCATTACCATATTGAAGTAATCTAGAATGTGTCCAAGGATTACAACTACTGCCATTGTAGTAACTACTTTATAGTTTCTCTTGATACTGCTGCTTACTAATACCAATAAAGGTAATAAGAAGTTAATGATCAACATTGGAAGGAAAGTAGGTGAGTAGTGTTGGAATCTTCCAAAGAAGTAATTAACCTCTTCCGGTACGTTGGCATACCAGTAAAGCATGAACTGTGCAAACCATGTATATGTCCAAAGCATACTTGTTGCGAAAAGGAATACTCCAAGATCGTGTAAGTGGTTATCATTGAACTGTGGTAAGAAACCGTTCTTCTTAAGGTATACACTGATTAGGATGATTACTGCAATACCACTAGACAGGCAGCTAACCATAGAATACCAGATATACATTGTAGAATACCAGTGAGGGTCAATAGACATCAACCAATCCCAAGCCCATGCAGCTGAACAGAATCCAAAGAATACAATATATCCTACTGCCCATCTGTAAAGCATTTGGTAGTCGATTCTTGATTTAGTTTCATCTACTTTCTTTGAAACAGCTTTTAATTTCCATGCGAAGAATGATGCTCCGATTACATACAAGAACGTTCTGAACGCATAGAAAGGGATATTTAAGAATCTTTTTTTCTCGAATAAGATCACATCAAAGTGCGGAGAATCAGGGTTTGTTAACTCCGGATCCATCCAATGGAAAAGGTGACCATTGTGAGAAATGTTTAATAGCATAAGGATGATCAAAATAGCTCCCCCGTATGGAATATAAGAAGCAATAGCTTCCATTACTCTTGTAATGATAATTGGCCAACCTGCGTGAGCTGCATGCTGAATACAGTAGAAAAATAATACTGCACAACTTACTCCGAAGAAAAATACAGCTACAAAGTGTAGTGATGCCAACGGCTGGTTGTGAACCTGCAATTCTGCGTGTTCCAAATGGGCAGCGTGGTCCTGAGGTCCTACCATTTCACTTGAATGTGTAGGAGCATTGTGACCTGAAGCATGAACAGCTTCCATCATCTGTTCAATTTTCTCTGTGCTGATTCCTTTATTCAAGAAAAAACCAATACCAAATAGAACTAAACCTACAACAAGCAGTATTATAGAAATTGATTTTAATTTTGGTGAAAAAGTATACATTTCTTTTCTTATTTTTTAGTTTCGGTAGTCGTTTCAGTTGCTGGTGCCGCTGCTGTAGCTGTAGCTGCCGCAGGTGCTGCTGCTCCTTTTTTGAAAGCACTCATCACATACATTGCTACTCTCCATCTGTCTCCTGCATTCAATTGTCCTGCATAAGACCCCATCGCATTTCTACCGTTTGTTAATACATAATGAACAGATCCAACAGTAATTTCTCTATCAGCATAGTTAGGTACACCTGAGAAAGCACCGCTTTGTACGATTGGTCCTTGTCCATCACCTCCTGTTCCGTGACATGCCGCACAAGTATGGTCGAACAACATTTTTCCTCTTTCTATATCTTTAGCTGCATTAGCTGGATTTAGAGGAGAAGTCGTCAACTTTTTTGATGCATCATATCCTGCATTATATTCATCTGCATTTTTAGGAAGTAATCCTTCTTCAAAAATTCCGTCTTTATTTTGAGCAACACTCCCTTCTACTGGAGCAAGTCCTGTTGCATAGCTATTTTTAACAAACGCTGGAATTTCATTGTCATGATCTGAATAAGCATCTTTAGCCTTCATCAATGGATCATATGCTACCGGGAAATACATATCCGGGAAATATACCAGAGGTGCATTTTCTTTCGGTCCGCAAGAATTAAGTAAAACTGTTGTTAAACCTAAGATTGCAGTAATTCTTAATACATTCTTTTTCATTTTAAGCGTCTTTAACAGTTATTTCTTCAACTCCAGTCTCAATAAGTAGCTGTTTTACAGATTCTACATCTTCAGTTACAAATTCCATCATGAATTTGTCATCTGTAGTTCTCGGATCCGGATTTTGTGCCGGAGCTCCAGGATACATCTTGTTTCTTACCAAGAAAGTAAGTGACATCATGTGAGCAGCACAGAATACCATTAATTCAAACATCGGAACTACGAATGCCGGCATGTTGTGTCCCCAGTCAAAAGCTGGTTTACCACCGATATTCTGAGGCCAGTCATGATTCATTACATACCAGGTTACAGTTGCACCGATCGTAACACCATAACAAGCATAGATAAAAGCAGCATCAGAAATTCTTGTCTTCTTCAGACCTAAAGCTTTATCTAGTCCGTGAACCGGAAATGGAGTATAAACCTCGTTGATTTTTATTCCTTTATCGTTGAATGCTTTAACGCCGTTCATTAAATCGTCGTCATCAGCATAAAGTCCGTATACAATTTTAGTGGTGCTCATCTCCTTCTTTTGCTTTATAAGTTTCACCTGAGATTTTCAAAATCGATTTTAATTCAGCCTGTGCAATTACAGGGAATGTTCTTGCGTATAATAAGAATAGTACAGAGAAGAATCCGATTGTTCCTAAATATACACCTACGTCAATAATGGTTGGTTTAAACATCGTCCATGAACCTGGCAAGTAATCTCTTGAAAGGTTGATTACGATGATATCGAAACGCTCAAACCACATACCGATGTTGATAATTAGTGCTACAATGAAAGTCCAGATAATGTTCGTTCTTGCTCTTTTGAACCAGAAAGAAGCCGGAATAACAAGGTTACAGATAATTAGTGACCAGAAAGCCCACCAATAAGGACCTGTTGCTGCACCTGGAGAAAGATACGTAAAATCTTCAAATCTTGATCCTGAGTACCATCCTATGAAATATTCAGTTGCGTAAGCTACAGTTACCATACCACCTGTTACCACAATTACGATGTTCATAATTTCAATGTGATACATAGTGATGTAATCTTCAAGGTGACAAACTTTTCTGGCAATTAACAATAGTGTTTGTACCATTGCAAATCCTGAGAAAATCGCACCGGCAACGAAGTACGGAGGATAGATCGTAGAGTGCCATCCTTTAATAACTGAAGTTGCGAAGTCAAAGGATACGGTAGTGTGTACTGAGAATACAAGTGGAGTTGCCAAACCTGCTAAAACCAAAGATAATTCTTCAAATCTTTGCCAGTGTTTTGCTTTACCACCCCAACCGAATGCTAGGAATGTATAGATTTTTCTAGTCCAAGGAGTTTTAGCTCTATCTCTGATCATTGCAAAGTCAGGGATCAGTCCCATGAACCAGAAAACTGTAGATACTGAGAAATACGTAGAGATCGCAAATACGTCCCAAAGTAGAGGAGAGTTAAAGTTCCCCCAAAGAGAACCGAATTGGTTTGGAAGAGGGAATACCCAATATCCTACCCAAACTCTACCCATGTGAATTACAGGGAAGATAGCTGCCTGTACAACAGCGAAGATCGTCATCGCTTCAGCTGAACGGTTTACAGACATTCTCCAACGCTGTCTAAATAATAATAATACCGCTGAGATTAGGGTTCCGGCGTGACCAATACCTACCCACCATACGAAGTTGGTGATATCCCAACCCCAGTTAATAGTTCTGTTAAGCCCCCATGCTCCAATACCTGTTCCGATAGTATAAGCGATACACCCGAATCCATAGATGAATAGAACTAGGGCTGCATATAGTGATATCCACCATAATTTACCTGCTCTTTCTTCGATAGGTCGTGCAATATCTTCTGTGATATCGTGATAAGTTTTGTGACCAATAATTAGAGGTTCCCTTATCGGAGCTTCGTAATGTCCTGACATTTTTTACCTATTTATTATTTAAACTTTATTTTTCTACTCTGTTTCTTACTTTAGTGTGATAGAACACATTTGGCTTGGTTCCGATCTCTTCCAGTAAATAATATCTTCTGTTGCTTGAGTATAATTCTCTTACTTCAGATTCTTTATCGTTCATGTCTCCAAACGTCATTGCTCCGGTAGAACAAGCAGCAGCACAAGCACAAGAATTTTTAAACTCGCTGTCTGTTACTTTTCTGTTCTCTCTTTTTGCAGTTAAGATTGTAGCCTGAGTCTGCTGGATACACATTGAACATTTCTCCATAACCCCTCTTGTTCTTACCACAACGTCAGGGTTTAGTACCATTCTTCCAAGATCGTTATTCATATTGAAATCGAAACGATCGTTCAGGTTATATGTAAACCAGTTGAAACGTCTTACTTTATATGGACAGTTGTTTGCACAATATCTTGTACCAATACATCTGTTGTAAGCCATGTGGTTTTGACCTTGCTTACCATGAGAAGTAGCCGCTACCGGACATACTGTTTCACATGGAGCGTGGTTACAGTGCTGACACATTACCGGTTGGAAAATCACATCCGGACTTTCATTCGGTTCGATTAAGATGTCATATAGATTAGGAACATTTAATCCTCTTTCAATACCTTCTTTAGTTTCGATCTTTTCTTTAGCAGAATAGTAACGATCGATTCTTAACCAGTACATATCTCTGGACATTCTGATCTCTTCTTTACCTACAACAGGAACGTTGTTTTCTGCCTGGCAGGCAATGATACATGCTCCACAACCAGTACAAGAGTTTAAGTCAATAGATAAGTTGAAGTGAGGACCATCAGTGTCATCGAAAGCGTCCCAAAGGTCTATTTTTCTTGCTGGAAGAGCTCCACTGATCGTGTGGTATTCCAAAGGCTTGTTCCATCCTTTGTGCTCGTCATCAAAAGCGACATTCAGATATTCTGTTAAAGGAACTTCTTTAGCGATTTCATAACGACCCATTAGGGTGTTCTGAAGCTGGATACCCGCAAACTCATGCTCTTCACCTGTTTTTTCTATTTTAGCATTAGAAACAACTAAATTAGAACCGTCAAATAAAGGATAAGCATTTACTCCTGTATCAGCCGTTGCTCCGGAATTCTTTTTACCATATCCAAGTGCTAAACCTACTGATCCGTCTGCCTGACCTGGTTGAATGAATACAGGAACATCTTTTATTACAACTCCGTTTACCGTAAGGTTTACAATAGAACCATCCAACTGCATTCTGGCATTCAGATCATTTTTTATACCTAATCTGTCTGCATCTTTAGGAGAAATAGTTAAGTAGTTATCCCAAGACATTCTTGTTAACGGATCCGGTAATTCTTGCAGCCAAGGGTTGTTAGCCTGAG
The DNA here is from genome assembly GCF_046591535.1 of Chryseobacterium proteolyticum. NCBI lineage: Bacteria > Pseudomonadati > Bacteroidota > Flavobacteriia > Flavobacteriales > Weeksellaceae > Chryseobacterium > Chryseobacterium proteolyticum. The sequence goes on from NZ_JBJLWK010000003.1 coordinate 460,000, forward strand.
TACCATCTCCGATAGAAGTCTTAGTATAAAGTACTAATTCAAGATCGGAAGCTTTAAAGTTACCTAATTCAGCAAGTGCCTGAGCAGCATTTCCTCCTGCATAAGATAATGTCGTTGCATTACTGGAAGGAACGATACCGTTATACAAAGCTTTGTTGAAAGAGGTACCTCCTAATATAGAAGAAGCACTAGCTTTTAAGTAATCATAGTAGTTATTGGCAGCATTGTTCTTACCATTTTTCCAAACCAATAATGATTCTTCAATCTGTCTTGATTTGTAAATTTTCTGGATAGTAGGCTGCATTAATGTATAAACTCCTGTCTGAGGCTCCATATCTCCCCAAGACTCTAACCAGTTGGCTACCGGAATAACAGCTTTCGCTGCTTTATACATTTCATTTTTCTTATCTGCAACAGCAATTACGTAAGGAACTTTTGTTAAAGATTTTTTGAAATCTTCTCCTTTTGGATGAGAATAGATAGGATCTACATTGTTTGTAATCAATACTCCAACCTGTCCTGCATTTACCCATCCTAAGAATTCCTGGTATCTTGCTTTATCAAATTCTTTTAAGAAGTTCGCTTTACCGGTGAAGGCAACCGAACCTAATTTTTGGTTAATTAAGTGTGCTAAAACCTGTGCACCTTTAGATCCGTCCGCAAATACGACAGCTTTGCTTCCTTTTGCCTGAAGCTCTTTTACGATCTCAGCAGCAATTTTATCAGAAGCAGCACCTCCACCTACGATTGCATTGTAAACTTCAACTAATGTTTTATTTACTGCACTAGGCTTTAGTCTGTATCTTGAGTCAGCATTTGCACCTGTAAGAGACATGTTGGATTCCACCTGAATGTGTCTCAACATGTTTGCTCCCGGTTTTCTTGCTTCTGCATAAGAAGTTTCTAAACTTGAGGCATTGTAATCTCCTAAGAAATCAGCCTGGAAAGAAACTACTAATTCAGAACCTTTAAGATCGTAAACCGGTAATGCTCTTTGTCCGAATACTTCCTGTGCTGCATCTAATGCTGCGGAGTAAGGGAAAGCATCATAAGTTACAAGTTCTGCTGTAGGATATTTAGCTTTGAATTCAGCGAACAACTTTTTGAAAGTTGGTGAAGCAAAAGACTGAGATAAAAGAACAATCTTTTTGCCTGCTGACTGTGCTTCCGCCAAACCTTTAAGAACAAAATCATCTACTTTATCGAAAGTTTCGTCTTTACCGTCAAGCTTAGGTTGTTTTACTTTATCATTATCATAAAGAGAAAGTACACTTGCCTGAGCTCTTGCATTCGTTTTACCTAATTCTCCTGCAGCCGGGTTTGGATCAATTTTAATAGGTCTTCCTTCACGTGTCTTTACTAAAACACTAGCGAAATCGAAACCATCAAAATATGTTGAAGCGTAGTAGTTAGGAACCCCAGGAATGATATCATGAGGTTTTACCACGTAAGGAATCGTTTTAATTACCGGAGCTTCACAAGCAGCAAGTGTTACTGCTGCAGTAGAAAATCCTAATAATTTTAAGAAATCTCTTCTTGAAGTACTTGATCCGTTCTGTTCAGCATCTCCAAGGAAATCTTCTACCGGAATTTCTTCCTGAAACTCTTTTTGAGCCAGCTTATTATTTAAAGCCGGGTCTTTAAGTTCATGAATACTTCTAAATTGTATTTTGTTTGAAGCCATTTATACTTCTAATTTTTAGTTATTAATAATGACATTTACCACACTCAAGACCTCCAATTGCATCTACAGTAATCTTACCACCATCTTTAGGGTATTGTTTTTTCAACTTGTCATGTAGATTCTTGAAGTATTCTTTATTATAACCGTTGTTCATATCAACCTCAGTAGTTCTGTGACACTCGATACACCATCCCATAGTGAAGTCATTAGCCATCTGAACAACATTCATTGTGTCTATTTTTCCGTGACAAGCTTTACAAACAACATCGATTTTGTTATTCGGATTCTTTTTGTTGAAAGAATTGATGATTGCCTGCTCACCCGCTACAACGTGCTGAGAGTGATTGAAGTACACGAAATCCGGCATGTTGTGGATTCTTGTCCATTCTACTGGTTCAGTTTTTCCTGTATACTGTTGTTTTGCAGGATCCCAACCTGTATGCTGATAAATCTTTTGGATTTCACCGTCATAGAACGCTTTGTCTTTTCCTGGCTCCATATAGTGATCTGCATTGTATTCGGAAATTGTTCTGTGACAGTTCATACAAACGTTCATAGAAGGAATTTCAGAAACTTTACCATATTTAGCACTTGAGTGACATAGCTGACAGTCAATTTTTTGTTCTCCAGCGTGAATTTTGTGAGAGAAGTAGATAGGTTGTTCAGGCTTGTATCCTTTGTAAACACCGATCCACATTAACCAGTTCCAGATTCCATAGGTTGCAAGGATCGCTAAAATAACCAAAGCTCCTTTACCTATATAATGGTATTTTTTATAGATTTCACTGAATGAACGAACTCTCGTTTCATTAAGCCCTGCTAAGTCTTCTGACTGTCCTAATTTAACTAATTGTCTTAGTTTAAGTAAGATCCATACCAGTAAGGCTGCAATTGCTAAAAGTGAAATGATAACAACGTTTGTTGTTGTTTTGTCGGTTGCTGCAGTTGCGGTAGCATCTGTTGCAGTGGCTGCTCCCGCTTCCGGTTTTTTCTCTTCCGGAGCCGGAGGATTAGTTGTAAAAGCTAAGATGTCATCGATATCCTTCTCTGTAAGATTAGGAAACTGAAGCATCTCAGTTTTATTATATTTTTCAAAAATCTCATTGGCGTATTTGTCTCCAGAAGCTCTCAGAGCTTTGTTATCCTTGATCCACTTGTGAAGCCAATCTCTGTCTACACCACCCTCTGTCTTTACTCGTTCTACAACTCCTTTCAAAGGAGGTCCTATCACTTGTTTATCCAGAGCGTGACATGCAGTACAATTCGCTTTGAAAAGTTTCTCACCGTTTTTAGGATCGCCGTCTTGCCCGTAAAATGAAGCACTGGTTGATAGCAATAAGCCTATTGCGATCAACGTTTGTTTATAATGCTTTCTCCAACTAATCATTTAAATTATCTTATGTTAGTAAAATATTGAACATTCAATCAATCCCGCAAAAATAATATTTTTAACAGGAATTTAACGGCATATAGAAAGGGGAAAATATCATTTACGTTTAATTTGTATTGATTCTAAATAACTCAGTTTGGTATAATTTTTTAATTTGTATAAATTTGCGCAAACAAGTTTAAATGAAAAATTTAATCAAAATATTGTCGGTACTATCCTTTTTTGGATTTTATGAGATTGAAGCCCAGCAGGTTGTAAAGAAGGATACATTGTCCGGAACCGAACTAGTAATGTCAATGGATCCTAAGGTAAAAGATGCTTTAGAGAGTCTCGAAGACAAATGTTCAAGAGTTGTAACCACTACAACACCCCGGGATAGTAGTGACGAAACTTACACCAGACCTACAAAAATATATGTTCCGAATAGGGAATTGACCAATGCGGAAATCTGTAGAAAAAACCCAAGAATTTTAGGGTACAAAATTCAGATTACAACTGTGAAAAGTAACGATGAAGCGAATGAGATCAAGTCGTATTTCAGAAAAAGATTTCCTAATCTAAAGGTGGAAACCGATGCGTCTTTGAGACCTAATTATAAGATTTTAGCAGGAAGTTATTTCACGAAACAAAGTGCTTCTTCAGACCTTTCTAAGATCAGAGAATACTTTAAATCTGCTGTTGCAGTACAGTACAGAATATTTTGTGCAGAGGCTAAATAATATAAGCTATATGATAAAAAATAAAAGCTGAGAAGATTTTCTTCTCAGCTTTTTTATTGATAATAAGAATCTAAGAACCAGAAAAATTCTGTCATCCTAAGGTAGTTATTAACTCCCAGATAAACCAATAATATTCCCAATGTAAGTGTCAGGAATGAGAGTGCTTTCGGAGAAGACCGATAAGAGTAGAACAACCAGCCTAGAAGTATCGGATAGACAAAAACAAAGTGACCGCCATAGATGTAAGACGTATGTAATCCGAATCTCATAATGCAGTGTATAACAATATCTACAACAAAAGAGATCATTACAACTTGTACCAGTTTATTTTTGAAATTTCTGAAATAACTCCAAAATATAAGACTCAATAAAAGGGCAATAAATACGTAAGGAACCCACGAAGAATAAACATCCATAATAAGGCCTTTGAAATGAAAGCCTTTCATATTATGTTTATCACGAATGATAAAATTGGAAAAAAGAATATTGCCACCAAAAAAATACGAAAGAATCATGTCCCAGGTTGGTGTAGACTTTACATTAGAGAACTTTTCATATTGTTCGTTCGTCTTATTGAAGATATTTTTATATTTAAAGTCTATCCGGTTTAGGTATAGCAGTATAAAGCAAATACAAGTAATTGCAACTCTTAGTGCAGCATTTCCAAATTTCTTCCATTTTGTAAACAGGTCTTTTTCGAATAAGACAGGAATGAAAACCTTAAAAATGTTGGTAACAGTAAGTCCACCCACGGAAACTCCAGCGAAAACAAGAGCCAGACCAGATATTTTCTCTACTTTTTTAAGTTTAATGGCTGCATAATGGTTATAAAGACAAAGAAGAAAAAATGTATAAGTAAAGTTTTCCGGAGTGAAAGAAAGCAGGATGCTTGTTGAGAAAAGCCCGAAAAAAAGAATAATAATAAGGTTGATCATCAATGGTATTCTGATGATGTTTTTTAAATATTTAAATACTTGTAATATAGCTAGACTTACCGTGGTTATGCTAAACCATGCCAGAACTAACCTAAAGGTAACATCCGTTTTTCCGTTCGAGATTAGAAAAGCAAACTCTCTTATCCAGTTAAAAAAGTAGTAGGATAGAGGATGTCTTTCAAAACTACCACCGGTCATCACAATTGAACGATTGTCAAAACTGAAATAAGCATCCCAGGGTATTCTGTTATCAAAAATGATGGTGTAATTAATAGCAATGTAAGATCCCAGTATTCCATACAGAGAAAGAAAGAAAAGAAAGACCCACAGCTCAGTGAGCGAAGAAGGAAATATGAGTTTAAAAAAATGGATTAGTTTCGTTTTGAAATTCACCTGTTTAAAGTTTTTGCAAAAGTAAAATAAAAAACTCACCAATTCCGGTGAGTTTTGTTTGTATGTGTAAAAATCAATTATTCTTTGATGACTTTTTCTGAGGATGATGTCCCATCGTTAAATTCGATCTGCATCAAATAATTTCCTTTAGGGAGTGAAGAAAGATCTGCTTTTACCGAAGCCATTTTTAAAACTGATTTTCCTGAAACATCAAAAACAGATATTGACTTTATTTTTTTGTCTGTTCTGATTTCAACTTCTCCTTTTGTAGGGTTGGGATAAATGCCTGTTCTAACTTTAGCAGAATTTTCGGATGTTGAAAGAGTGCCTGTGGTAATTTTAACGTCATCTAACATAAACATATATTGATCTGAGGACATATATTGGATACCAATCCTGATTGTTTGACCACTATAAGCATCCAAACTTTGCGTAACTTGCTGCCATGCCGCATAAGGGGCTGTTAATGGAGTTGCACCAGATATTATTGTAAAGTTCGCAGCTGACGTAGGTGTGCCGTTACCGACATATACTCCTATTTTATAGTTTTCTGTAAAGGCAGGAGATAGAGCTTTTACCCAAAGGCTTAATTGATTGCCACCTGCTCCTAATGTTACAGCTGGAGAAATAAGCCAGTCGTTATTTGCATTTACACCAGCAGCCGGCACTGCGGCCCAGGATACAGCTGTTTTTTGTCCACCATGTGGAGTGAAATTTCTTATTTCTTCATCCACTCCTGGTACTGAAGTCAGATTGTTTGTGGCATTACTTGCTGAAAGGTTAAAAATCTGAAATGCCATAGCACCACCGGCATTTGTCCAATTAGCAGTCCAGGTTGGTACGGTACTGCCTCCTACTACAGGCCCACCTCCTGTGTAAGTATTTCTACCATCTAAATCTAAAGTCAGCCAACTTCCGATATTTGTAATGGCAAAATTCGTGTAAGATTCGAAGCCTTCATCTAACAAGACGGTTTGAGCAGTACCCATCACGCTTGTTAATAATATTAAAGATAGTAAAGTCTTTTTCATAATGTAATTTTATAGTTATACTCAAAATTAAACATTTTTTTTTAATAGATATCACTTATCTTGCTTATTATTATGAACTTACGAACTGCAAGACAGCGTGGAACATCCGGAAATATCATCATAATCAACAGGCCTTTTTACGGAAAATTCAGGATAAATTTCCTGATAAGGATTTTCGAGGGCATGTGTTAATTTTTTTTAATAAATCTTTCTTCCCTTCATTAATTTCTTCAATGCATTGGTACAAGAGATAATTTCTAAGGATGAATTTTGGATTAGCTTTTTGCATCAGGTTGAGAGAGGCTTCCTTTGTAATTTTATTTTTTGAAATTCTTTCTTTGTATTTTTGAATAAAGTGTTTAAGCTTATTCAAAAGATCATCATTTAGGAAGGTATAAGATACATTTTCAAACAACTCTTTCAGGTCATCTCCCTCTTTGAGTTTTTCCAACTGATTAAAAAACAAGGTGTGATCAAATTCTAATTCCTGCATCAATCCCTGCCAGTTGCTGAAAAACTCTTCGTCACCATCTAATAGCTGATCGAATCCAAATTTTCTGCAAAGCATTTTGTCGTGAGCTTCCCAGAAATAATTACCATAATTATTGAGGGTATTTTCTAAAAATTTTTCATCCTTAATTAATGGATGAAGCGCATTTGCCAACTGCCATAAATTCCATTGTGAGATTTGCCCCTGCTTTCCGAATGCATATCTTCTTCCTGGCAAATCAGTGGTATTGGGAGTGAAATTCAGATCATACTCATCCATCATAGAGTAGGGACCATAGTCAATGGTAAGCCCAAGCACAGACATATTATCTGTATTCATAACTCCATGTACAAACCCCACTCTGAACCATTCTGTCATCAGATCAGCCGTTCTTGTGCAGATGCTTTTAAAGAAATCTTTATATTTTTCAGAATCCGATGAAGTGATTTCAGGAAAATAATTGAGAATAGTAAAGTCAACGAGATCCTGTAAGGTTTTGTATTCTGCCTGAGCAGAAATGAGCTCGTAATGTCCAAACCGTAGAAAACTTTCCGCAGTCCTAATAATTATCGCTCCTTTTTCTTTTTGAGGATTCCCGTTGTACATCATATCTCTTATGACATCTTCTCCTGTAAAACATAGGCTTAATGCCCTTGTAGTCGGAACACCAAGGTGATACATAGCCTCACTCATCAGGTATTCCCTGACTGAGGACCTTAATACAGCTCTTCCATCTGCATGTCTTGAATACGGAGTGGCTCCAGGACCCTTCCATTGAATTTCATTTTTTTTCCCGGAGTCACTGATTATTTCCCCAGCGAGTATAGCTCTCCCGTCTCCAAGCTGTCCGGCCCAGTTTCCAAATTGATGCCCGGCATATGCCGTAGCGTAAGGTTGAATATTAGGAGGTAAATTGTTTCCAACAAGAAAATCCAGATCGTTCTCTTCAAATTTTCCTAGACCGATTTCTTCAGAAAGTTTTTCATTGAAAATAATTAATTCCGGATTATCAAACCCGGCAGGACTAACCGTTGAGAACAAAACTTTAGGCGTTGCTCTCTGCATTGGATTTCCTGAAAAGTCTCCGGGAAACTTCTTTATAAAAGGCTGTTTGATCTCTTTAATATTCATGAATCAAAGATACAACAATAAAAAAAGACCTTTCAAACAGATTGAAAGGTCTCGTGTATTTGTAAAAGAGAATTTATTTATTAAAATCAATTTCTTCACTCTTATTGAGGTTTTCATTGACGTTCTCTTCTTTCTTCGTTGTATTGCTTTTTGGTGTAGGATCTACAGGCCTAGGATTTTTAATTTGATCGATTGTCTGAAGTCCTCCCTCATCACCATAACCTCCACTCAATCCTTTGAGATCAGAACATCCGTCTTTCCAATCTGATGGTTTCACAAACTTGTCATCTGGAGTAATGCCTAAACTTTTATCTGCCCAGACTTTTTTCATAAATATCGCCCAGATCGGCAATGCCATTCTTGCTCCTTGTCCTTCACCTGTTCCAAAGAAGTGAGTTGCTCTGTCTTCCCATCCTACCCAGGCACCTGTTGCTAGCTTAGGAGTTATTCCCATAAACCAACCATCGGAGTTGTTCTGTGTAGTACCGGTTTTGGCGGCAATTTCCACCGCTTTTGAGATACCCCTTCTTGAAAGTTCTCCGGAAGCGGTACCAAATTGGGCTACCCCTTTCATCAATTCAATCATGGTGTAGGCATAACGAGGATTCATTACCTCTTTTGGATCTACATTTACTTCTTTGATAACCCTGCTGTTGGCATCTTCTATCCTCCAGATCATTTCAGGTTTATTATAGTTACCATAGTTGGCGAAAGTACTGTAAGCACCAAGCATTTCGTAAATCGTGATGTCAGATGAACCTAATGCAATTGTATTGTTTCTTGGAATTTCCTCAGTTACTCCTAGATCTCTTGCAGTCTGTATTACAGCATCTACTCCGGTCATTTCTATGAGACGTGCTGCAACTGGGTTTTGAGAGTGCGCTAAAGCATCTTTTAACGTCAGCATTCCGCCTCTGCCAGGAACATGCCATCCATTATGGTCGTAGGTTCCGTTTGAAACAGCTGAACAAGGTGTCATTCCAAGCTTCATGATAGCAGTTGCATATACGAAAGGTTTGAATGTGGAGCCTACCTGTCTTTTACCTTGTTTGATATGGTCGTACTGGAAATGCTGCCAGTCGATTCCTCCAACCCATGCTTTAATCTCACCGGTTCCAGGAACCATAGACATCAAACCTGCCTGGGCAATCTGCTTATGATATCTGATAGAGTCCCAAGGAGACATTTCAACTTCTTCCTCTCCATTCCATGTAAAGCGTGATGTTTTTATCGGTTTATGGAATTCCATAAGGATTGAATCTTCAGATACTCCGGCTGCTTTAAGCAATTTGTAACGTCCCGTTCTTTTCATAGCCTGAACCATTACACTGTTGATCTGCTTATCCGTTAAGTAATAAAAAGGTCTGTTTTTTCTGCCTCTTTGTTCTGCATCAAATCTTTTTTGAAGGTCTGTCAAATGTTCTTTAATTGCCTCTTCCGCATATTTTTGCATTTTAGAGTCAAGCGTAACATATATTTTAAGTCCGTCTTTATAAAGGTTTAATTTTTTACCGGTTTCTTTTTCGTGATCTTTAAGATAACTATCGATCTCTTTTTTCAGATAAAACTTATAGTAAGCAGAGTAGTCATCATTGATGTTTTTGATCGGATGATAGTCTAAAGTAATAGGCGTTGCTACCGCTTTGTTGTAAGTATCCTCATCAATATAACCTGTTTTCTGCATCTGCTCCAAAACAACATCTCTTCTTGCCTTCGCTCTTGTCTCATTACGCATAGGATTGTTTTTTACCGGATTTTCTAGCATGGCAACAAACATAGCTGCTTCAGGTAATGTAAGCTGATTGGTGCTTTTGTTAAAATAGATTTTTGAAGCCATTTCAATTCCGTTTGCATTGTATAAAAAGTCAAACTTGTTGAAATAAAGCGTTACAATTTCTTCTTTGGTATATCTTCTTTCAAGGCTTACTGCCACAACCCATTCTTTTAGCTTTTGGAAAGCTCTTGCAAACTTGTTTTGTGAAGCTCCCCCTGTGAAGAGTAACTTTGCAAGCTGCTGGGTAATGGTGGAGCCACCTCCTCTGCCTCCTCCATAAACAACTGCTCTGGCAATTGATTGTAGATCAATTCCGGAGTGTTCTTTAAAACGCTCATCCTCTTTAGCTTGTAATGCATACACAAGAAAAGGAGGAAGATCCTTATAGGTAATAGGTTGGGTTTTTTCTTTTTCAAATTTGCCTAAAAGAACACCATCTGCAGAAAAAATCTGAGAAGCAACATAAATGTCAGGGTTTTCCAGTTCTTCAACATCCGGCATTTCACCAAGAAAACCTTGTGAAACAGCAAAGAAAGTTCCTGAAATTCCCAAAACAACTACAATAAGTCCAAGCCAAATAAATCTAACCCACTTTTTCCAGGAGGTATTTTTATTATTCTTTTTGGGAGGAAGCGGAAACGTCTTTCCCTTACTTCCTGTGTTTTTTTTGTTTTCTTCCATTTATGATTACGGTTTAGCCGTTTCTATTTTTACTCCAATATCTTCAATCCCCGGAAGGAAATCATTTCTCATCGCTTGTATCAATCCAATTTCATATTTTCCTTTTTGTGGAAACCTGTAATTTAATTTATACTGGAAAAGCGTTTCCTTCGTGTCTCCAAAACCTGTTCCAAGCCATTCTCCATTTGGCTTTGTAAGAATATAATTCAACGTATCCGTCTCCTTTTTCTTGTTTTGAAGATTGGTGAAATTAACGATAAACCTTATATTGCTATAAGGATAATCGTTATTGTTTCTTACAACAAATATAATATTTTTAGGATTCTGTGGATCCGAAATCTCAAGATTAAATTTCTGCTCACTTTTCTTATTCCATTTACTATCAATGGAATTCATCGTGACATGTTCTCCCGGAGAATTACAGCTCAAGAAAAGAATAAGGGATAAAAATCCTAAAACTTTATGCATTGTTATCTTTTTTTGGAGGAAATTTCTTTTTAAATTTTTTCTTGTTTGGATTTTGTTGAGGCTTTTTCTCCTGACCGGAATTACTCACTTCTACTTTCTCCAATTGAGCTTTTGGCTGCTGAGGCCTTGGCTGTTTAGGGTTATGATTAGAATTGGTATGGTCTGGTTTCTCAGATCTCTCCGGTTTGTTTTTCCTTTGTCCCTGATTGTTATTTTGCCTGTTCTGGTTATTGTGATTCTGGTTTCTGTTTTTGTTGAATCCTTTATTTTTCTTTTCGAATCGATCCACGTTATTCTCCTGAATCAGATCAATGCTATGCAACGGGATATCCGGTTGTTTAAGTTCCTCAAGAGGGAGTATTTTTTCTCCTCTTTTATTTTTAGAAATGAACTGTTTTACAAGGTCAATATCAAAATCATACCATGCTACAGAGCTATCCACATAGGCAAACCACATTTTCTTCTTGAAAACGTCAATTTTAATACAGAAAGCTCTTCCTTTTTCTGTATCCAATGTTGTTGACGAAGAAGGGAAATTACTCAATGCATCAAGATAACTGTCTAATTCATAATTTAGACAACACTTTAGTTTACCACATTGCCCGGCAAGTTTTTGCGGGTTGATACTTAATTGCTGATATCTCGCAACGTTGGTATTTACAGATCTGAAGTCGGTAAGCCATGTCGAACAGCAAAGTTCTCTTCCACAAGACCCGATTCCTCCGATTTTTGCGGCTTCCTGTCTGAAACCGATCTGTTTCATGTCGATTTTTGTCCGGAATGTAGAGGCGTATTCTTTTATTAACTGTCTGAAATCGATACGATTATCTGCAGTGTAATAGAATGTTACCTTAGAGGCATCTCCCTGATACTCTACATCAGTAACTTTCATTTCAAGCCCCAGATTATGGGCAATCTTTCTTGCCTGTATCTTTACGCTGTCTTCTTTTTTTCTAGCTTCCTGCCAAACTTCAATATCTTTTTGATTGGCTAATCTGTATATTTTTAGTGAGTTTTCTTCAGAAAATTTTTTCTTTTTCATCTGAATTTTCACTAATTCGCCGGTGAGACTTACCACACCAACATCGTGTCCGGGACTAGATTCTACGGTGACTACACTACCTATATGTAATGGAACATTATTTACATTTTTATAAAACGATTTTCTGTCATTTTTAAATCTAACTTCTACAAAATCACACCTGTTAGATGCGGGATTATTGATGTTAGATAGCCAGTCGAAAACACTTAATTTATAACTATTACCACAGGTATTTACATTTTCACAACCATTCGCGGATTTCTTGGGTCCGCAAGAATGCGCAGAATCGCCGGATGTTTTACATCCACAACTCATATAACTATTATTTAATCTTGCAAATTTATATATTTTTATCTTTATGTAATTCTAAAAAATTCAAATATTCGTCAACATCATTGTTTGATATTAAACAAAAAACACTTTTTTGTCATTGGATTTTACCAATGTACTAGTATATATGCTTTTACGGTGAATTTTTCCTAAAGTGTTATTTTAAACATAATTTTCTTTTCGTATAATGTTTAAAATATTAAGAAATATTAACAGACCTATGCAAAATAATTTTATATTTGGGTTATATAATAATAGTCTATGAAAAAAATATTAGTATCAACTGCTTTATTGGCGGGTGTTTTATCTTACGCTGGAGGCTTCAGGGTTTCTTTGCAAGGGGTAAAGCAATTGGCAATGGCACATACTAGTGCTCATGCTGAAGATGCAAGTGTGGCATTCTTTAATCCTGCGGGTATGTCATTCATTCCTTCTAAACTGAGTATAGTTGCCGGAGGATTTGGAGCAAGTAATAAAGTTACTTTTCAGAATTTAAATACTTTACAAAGTACAGAAACTGATAATCCTCTTGGAACACCTATTTATGCGGCTATTGCTTATAAACCGCTGGAGAATTTATCAGTAGGTTTCAGCTTTTCAACACCTTTTGGTAGTACGATCCAATGGCCAAATGATTGGGAAGGGAGAGAAATGGTTCAGAAATTAGAATTAAAAAGTTTCTACTTCCAGCCAATGGTTTCAGTAAAACTGGCTCCGTGGTTAGCTTTTGGAGCGAGTTATATATATGCAAGAGGAAAAGTAGACTGGGATAAAGCAATTACTCAATTTGGAGGTGAGGTAAATATTAATGACGAGAAAGCAAGTGGACACGGATACGGGTTTGGTTTCTATTTCAGACCTGAAGAAAAACTGGATGTTAGTATTGCATACCGTTCTCCGGTGGACATGAAAGCGAAGAATGGAACAGCAACATTTAAATTTCCATCACAGTCTATCTACTCATTATTAGGATTAGGAGCCAACGGACAAGATGGTTTCTCTGCAACGCTTCCTTTAGTGGAAGAATATACAATAGGTTTAACCTATAAGATTACACCAAAATGGTTGGTTTCTGCTGATTTTAACTATCATGGATGGGAAAGATACAGTAAACTGACATTGGATTTTGCTAATGCTCCTATTGGAAATCAAGCAGATCCTACAGTGCTTGTTGCCCCAAAAAACTTCAGAAACTCAAAAACCTTCAGGTTAGGAACGCAATATGCATTTAGCGATATGATTTTTGGACGTTTGGGAGCTTATTATGATGAATCTCCTTATTCTGACAATAATTTTATAGCTGAAACACCTTCGTTTAATACTTATGTAGTAACAGGAGGGGTAGGCTTTAAGTTGAAACAATTTGGAGTTGATATTGCTGGAGGATATGCAATGCCTCAGGCAAGAGACGTTAATAATGCGAATCTTGGATTCTACGGGCAGGCAAAAGCCAGAGCGTTTTATTTTGGTCTAGGTTTATCTTATAATCCTTTTTAATTGAAAGACTATGAAAAAAATTATAATTTCTACAATCGCTGTCTCTGCGCTTTTATTTACAACGAGCTGCGAAAATGATTTTGATACGGATGTTAAAGATATCCAGGTATCGAAAGGGAATGCAGACTTTTCTAAATATGTAGCATTGGGTAATTCATTAACATCAGGCTATAGAGATGGAGCTCTTTATTCAGATGGACAAAATGAATCTTATCCTTCTATGATAGCTCAGCAAATGAAACTTGTTGGAGGAGGAGATTTCAAGCAACCGTTAATGCCGGATAATAATGGTGGATTGCTGTTAAATACCTTAGCCGGTCCTGTTCAGATTGCCAATACAAAATTATTCATTAGTGGTTTTGTAAATGGTTCTCCTGATATTAAAAATGCGAATAATAATACAGCAACAGCACTTGTGAATACCATTTTGACAGGTCCTTTCAATAACATGGGAGTTCCGGGAGCAAAAGTGGCTCATTTGCTGGCTCCTGGATATGGTAACATTCAAGGAATTGCTACTAAAACAGCTAATCCGTATTTTGTAAGATTTGCATCAAGTCCTACAACATCTGTAATTGCTGATTTTAAAGCACAGAAGCCTACTTTCTTTTCATTATGGATAGGAAATAATGATGCGTTGTTATATGCTCTTGCAGGTGGAGATGCTACGGTTGAAACCCTTACACCACCGGCACAGTTTACACAATATTATAATGCATTAATTAATGAGATTGCCTCTACAAATGCTAAAGGTGTTATCGCAAATATTCCTAGCGTTACTTCTATTCCTTCCTTAACAACTGTTCCTTATAACCCTTTAACAGCTTCTGTTCTAGGTGGTGGTAATGTTACTGTAGGAAATGCAACAATAGATAATTTAAATACAAACTTATACGGGCCATTGAGTCAGATTTTGGCTGCAGTAGGAGGTGCCGGAAGAATAAAGCCTTTGTCTAAAACCGAAGCTAATCCATTGCTTATAGTAGACGAAAGCCTTCCAAATCTAGGTGCTCAGATTACAGGTGCTGCTTTAGCATCCGGAAATCCAACCCTGATTGCTTTAGCAACATATTTAGGAGCTACTTATGGACAAGCAAGACAGGCGAAAGCAGGAGATTTGGTTCCTTTAACTTCTAAAGCTGAGATTGGAACACTTCAAACATTGCCTCCAGGGGTTCCCGCTAGCCTTGGTGCAAAAGGAATTGCTTATCCGTTTGCTGACAAATATGTATTGACGGCAACAGAAGTTACTGATGTAAACACAACCATTGATGCTTATAACGTAACGATTAAAGCAGCAGCAGATGCTAAAGGATACGCTTTTGTAGATGCCAACAAAAAGATGGTTGAACTTAATAGCCAATCCGGAATTTCATTTGACGGGGTAAGATATACTGCGAAGTTTGTAACGGGTGGGGCTTTTTCTCTTGATGGAGTTCACCTGACAGGAAGAGGTTATGCTATTGTTGCGAATGAATTTATTAAATCAATTAATGCAAAGTATAATTCTTCTTTACCACAGGTAAATGCGAATAATTATTCAGGAGTAAGATTCCCTTAAAATATAAAGGAAACAAAAACTTAGAAACCACAAGACTAATTCTTGTGGTTTTTTTTTTAAATTTGCAAAATCTTAAAAAGTAAAAATGGCCGATCAGTTAAGTTATCTATTTAGTACAAGGACAAGTAAGGACTTGGCAGAAAAAATTGCTCAGCATTATGGGCAGGGATTAGGAAAAATAAACTTCCAGGAGTTTAGTGACGGGGAATTCGAACCTGTTTTAGACGAATCAGTAAGAGGAGGTAGGGTTTTCCTGATTGGATCTACATTTCCTCCCGCGGATAATCTATTAGAGCTTCTTCTAATGATTGACGCTGCAAAAAGGGCTTCTGCGAAAAGTATTACTGTTGTACTTCCTTATTTCGGACTTGCAAGACAGGATAGAAAAGATAAGCCAAGAGCTCCTATAGGTGCTAAGTTGGCTGCTAATCTTTTAACTGCTGCGGGAGCGACCAGAATTATGACAATGGATCTGCATGCGGATCAGATTCAGGGATTCTTTGAAATTCCTGTGGATCACTTGTATGCGTCAACTATTTTCGTAGATTATATCAGAGACCTGAATCTGGATAATCTTACCATCGCTTCACCGGATATGGGTGGGGCAAAAAGAGCTAAAAACTATGCCGGACACCTGGGTGCTGAAGTTGTAATTGCTTACAAAGAGAGAAAGAAAGCTAATGTTGTAGAGGAAATGTTCCTTATCGGGGATGTAGATGGTAAAAACGTTATTCTTATTGATGACATGATTGATACAGCAGGAACGCTTTGCAAGGCTGCTGATATCTTAATAGAGAAAGGAGCAAAAACAGTTAGAGCAATGGCTACTCACGGAGTGCTTTCAGGAAAGGCTTACGAGAATATTGAGAACTCTAAATTGTTGGAAGTTATTGTAACTGACTCAATTCCTGTTAAAAATAATTTGTCATCTAAAATAAAAGTGCTATCTTGCGCCCCATTATTTGCAGATGTTATGAAGATGGTTCATGAGCATCAGTCAATCAGTAGTAAATTTGTTATCTAATTGATTTACTGAAGTTTGCAAATTGTATTTTAAAACAAAATTTTAAATTTTTATAAATGAAATCTATTACAATTCAAGGTACAAAAAGAGAAAGCGTGGGCAAAAAGTCTACAAAAGCTTTACGTGATGCTGAATTAGTTCCTTGTGTTGTTTATGGAGGGACAGAACCATTGAACTTCTCTGCAGAAGAGAAATCTTTCAAAGGTTTAGTATATACTCCTGAAGCACACACGGTATCTATTGAAGTTGACGGACAAACAATTCCAGCAGTTCTTCAGGATATTCAGTTCCACCCAATTACAGACAAAATTCTTCATGCTGACTTCTATCAATTATCTGCTGATAAGCCGGTTATTATGGAAGTTCCGGTAAGAGTTACTGGTCGTTCTAAAGGTGTTGTTGCTGGGGGTGTTCTACGTCAGTCATTCAGAAAGCTAAAAGTAAAAGCGATCCCTGCAAACTTGCCGGATGAGATCGTTATTGATATTACTTCACTTAAGATTGGTAACAAACTATATGTTGGTGCTATCAAAACTGAAGGATATTCTTTCATGCACCCTGACAATGCAGTTGTTGTAGCTGTTAAGATGTCTAGAAATGCAATGAAGGGAGGTGCAGCAGCACAAGATGATGAGGATGAAGAAGAGGTTGTAGCTGAAGGAGCTGCTCCAGCAGCTGAGGAAACTGCAGCTGAATAAGAATTGCTTAATAACAATGATATAAAAACCTGTCAATTTTTTGGCAGGTTTTTTATTTTAGATTGCATCTATAATGCTATTCTTTCTTTAGCCTTTCAAAAAAAAAAGATGTAAATTTGAAGTGTTCTAAATAAGAACATAAATAATTGTAAAATTTATAATAAATGTTTGACATTCAAGAAATAAGAAGTCAGTTTCCTATATTAGATCAGGAGGTCAACGGTAAGCCTCTGGTTTATCTGGATAATGCAGCGACATCACAAAAACCAAACTCCGTTTTAGAGGTTTGGAACCAATACTATACAGAAATTAATGCAAATGTTCACAGAGGGATTCACACTTTAAGTCAGCTTGCTACTGAAGAAATGGAGCTTTCGCGAAGAAAGATCCAGAAATTTATTAATGCAAAGCATGATTTTGAGGTGATCTTTACAAAGGGAACAACGGAAGGGTTAAACCTCATCGCTTATATTCTTACCGGAAAGCTGAAAAAAGATGATGAGATCATTATTTCATATTTAGAACATCATTCTAATATTGTTCCATGGCAGTTGCTATGTGAAAGAACAGGTGCAAAGCTTCGTGTGATTCCGATTGATGACAATGGTATTTTACAGCTTGATTATTTGGATCAGTATCTAAGCGAGAAAACTAAAGTTGTTGCCGTAAACCAGGTTTCAAATGCATTGGGGGTTGTAAATCCTATTGAAGAGATTATCTCAAGGACCAGGAGGAATTCCGATGCTTATATCGTTATTGATGGTGCGCAGTCTGCTCCTCATTTCAGAATTGATGTGCAGGCAATAGATTGTGATTTCTTTGTATTTTCAGGGCATAAAATGTACGCTCCAATGGGAACCGGAATACTGTATGGGAAAGAACATATTTTAGATTCTTTGCCACCGTTTCATGGAGGAGGGGAAATGATTGCCACATGCTCATTCGATGGAACGACCTATGCCGGGTTGCCATTTAAGTATGAAGCAGGAACGCCAAATGTCGGAGGTAATATAGCATTAGGAGCGGCAGTAGATTTTATTGAAAAAGTAGGACACGAAAATCTTCAGAGGCATGAGAATGCTTTGTTGGAATATGCTCAAAGACAGCTTTTAGAGATTGAAGGTCTTAAAGTCTATGGAGAAAAGGCCAGAAGAACGGGTGTTGTTTCCTTTAATTTAGAAGGAGTAGGAATATCTTCCGATGTAGGAATGATTCTGGATAAGATGGGTGTAGCTGTAAGGACAGGGCATCACTGTACGCAACCAATAATGGATTTCTTTAATATTGCAGGAACTGTAAGAGCAAGTTTTGCAGTATACAATACTTTTCAGGAAATTGATCTTCTTGTAGAAGGAGTAAAAAAGGCCAAAAGAATGTTAAGTTAATCGAAATAAAAGAAATAAAAAAGCAGTTGTAAACTGCTTTTTTTTATAGGTTTATTATTCCCAAGGAACGCAATAACATCTTCCTTGTATAATAACCTGGTAATATCCGTAGGCGCATTCCAGGCATATTTCGCCGCCGGCATATAAAGCCTTCATTGTTTCTTTGTTTAATTTTTTCATGTTATTTGATTTTTAAAGTGTTAGAAGTTAAATATAATCATAAATTCAAGTAAAACTCTTATGTTTTTTGTGTTTAATTTTCATAAAAAATAATTATTGTGTTAAATTTTACAATTATAATGATATTAATTATTAAATTTAATATAATAAATAAGATGAGTTATGAAAAAATATTTACTTTCTTTTATTTTGGCGTGTGGAATATACAATGCCCAGGTGTTCTCTGAAAATTTTGATGGAAATGCTTTACCATCAGGATGGACGACAAATAATCCCGATACTTCTTTTAATTGGGACGTAGGATCTGAAAATGGCTTCGCTACATTTCCCTCAGGTGCAGCTTTTTTTTGATGATGATAATGCAGGGCCCTCAAGCATAAACTCCAATGCCAGGCTTGTATCTCCTGTTATTAACCTATCGGCGGTTCAGAACCCTAAACTCTCATTTAAGTATGCTAACATGATTTATGATGATGATTCAACGTTAAAAGTCGAGGTTTTTAACGGAACATCATGGGTACAGGTATTTACTTTTTCGGGGGATGCTGGTCAGTGGGATCTTGATTTTAATACATTTTTATATGTTGTTACAACCTATGAGCAAGCTACGAATATTGATCTTACGCCTTATGCCAATGCTAATTTTCAAATGAGATTTGTATATGACGATGCAGGGGATTATTCTTACGGTGTTGTCGTAGATGATGTTGCTATTACTTCCGGAGCATTAGGTACTTCTGAGGTTTCATTTGCAGATAAGATGCAGGTATACCCTAATCCTGTGAAAGATTTTGTACATATTCAGTCTGGAAACTTAAGATTTGACTCTAAAATCACCGTGCTGGATTTAGCAGGCCGTCAAATTAAGAGCTTTACAGGATTGGCGGACGGATATAATCTTTCTGACTTGCCGAAAGGCAGCTATCTGATTCTGATAGATAATAAAAAGGAAATTATCAGTAAGAAAATTATAAAAGAATAATCTCTGAAATAGTCTCTTAAACAAGGGCTTTTTGTAATAACAAATCCCTTTCAATAATTATTGAAAGGGATTTGTTTTATATCTGAGTCGTGAAACTATTAAGGTTTCCAGTCTACAACAGCTCTGATAAAGGCTTCTGCGTTCTCCAGTGGAATGTTTGGCAGAATTCCGTGACCTAAATTAGCAATATAGCGATCCTTTCCAAATCGATGAATCATCTCGTTTACCATCTTTTTTATGGTTTCAGGGGTTGAATGCAATCGGGCCGGATCAAAGTTCCCTTGAAGGGTCATTGTATGATTGGTTAAAGTTCTTGCAAACTCAGGTTTTATTGTCCAATCTACTCCAAGAGCTGAGGCCTTGGACATTGTCATTTCTTCCAGGGCAAACCAGCATCCTTTTCCAAATACAACCACGTGGGTCAACGGGCTTAAGGCTTCCACGATCTGATTGATGTATTGCCATGAAAATTCTTGATAATCATCTGGAGAGAGCATTCCTCCCCAGGAATCGAAAATCTGCACTGCAGATACTCCTTTTTCTACTTTTCTCTTTAAATAGGCAATGGTAGTATCTGTAATTTTTTGAAGAAGCAAATGGGCTGCTTCCGGTTGTTGAAAACAGAATGATTTGGCAATATCAAAAGCTTTACTTCCTTTTCCTTCCACGCAATAGCAAAGGATAGTCCATGGAGATCCTGCAAAACCGATCAACGGGATTTCGTTATCTAATTTTAACAAGGTTAATTCTATGGCATCAAAAACGTATCCTAAAGTATCATTCACATCTGGAACCACAACATTCTGAACCTGCTCCATTGTTCTGATGGGAGTGTCTAGCCATGGGCCTACTGATTCCTTCATTTTAAAGTCGATTCCCATTGCTTGTGGTACTACTAAAATGTCAGAAAACAAAATAGCAGCATCCAACGGATATCTACGGATCGGCTGTACGGTAATTTCAGAAGCGAGTTCAGGAGTTTGACATCTTGTAAAGAAATCATATTTATCTCTTAATGCAATGAATTCCGGCAGGTATCTTCCGGCCTGTCTCATCATCCACACAGGAGGTCTTTCTACGGTCTCTCCGCGAAGGGCTTTTAAATATAGGTCGTTCTTAATCATAATTTATTTAAATCTGCAGTAAAATTGATAGCGCAAATTTGCTACAGGTTGTTCTTACTTTCTCTTCTGATCATTTCTAAAATGGAAACCAGAGTATTACCTTCTGAAGTGAAAATTTTTTCCCGGGTATACTTTTTTATTTCATTGGAGGTTGTTTCTCCAATAGAAAACAGCTTCGTATGATCTAATGAATTTCGCTTTGCAAAACTACGAACTCCACTTGGACTGAAAAAGACTATGCCATAATATTTTTCAGATATTAACGGATTGATCTCTTCGGTATTATAAACTGTTATCTTTCTGTACTTGATATTTTGTAATGGCAGTTCATTGTCCAGAACATCAATGGCCAGGTTTCCACAAAAATGCAGGAATTGTTCATGTGGACAATGCCCAATGATAAATTCCGAAAGTGCTTCTGCATTTTTCAGAACCTTAAAGGTGCCAAACCCATATTTTCGGAGGATTCTTTTTGTTTTTTCCCCGACGCAATAAATCTTGTTGTAATTTTTTGTCGTAAAATCCTCATTAGGTCTGAACTGATTTTCGAAAAAAGAAGTCACTCCGTTGGCACTTGTGAAAATAAGTGAGTAATTTTTTAAATCGAATGGTTTAACACGAACCGGAGTTGTTTTAATTACCTCAATACAATCAACCCCAATGTCATCTCCTAATTCTTTGGATAAAACAGAGGGGTCTATATTTTTGGTAAATAAGATTTTCATTTGAGATAAAATTGATTGCCGGCAAAAGCCTGAATTTATATCTGGCTCTTTATTTCGGCCATTAATTCCTTGCCACCATTTTCGAGTACTATTTTTGCATATTTTTCTCCGAAATTTTCACTCTCATTATATGTGAAATTTTCGTCCGTTGCGATGCAGTTTTTTCCGTCCAGTGAGCAAAGTGCTGCTTTAAAGCGGATCTGGTCATCAAATATTTCAGCAAAGGCTCCGATGGGTGCAGTACATCCTCCTTCAAGGGTACTAAGGAAATTTCTTTCAATCTCAACGCAGATTTGTGTGGGTTTATGATTAATCTGACGTACTATTTCATTGATTTCTTTTTTATCCGAATGTCCGGCAACTGCGATAACTCCCTGAGAAGGCGCTGGGATCATTAAAGGAAGCATCTCGTAATCAATGTCCATTTTCATTCTTTTGATTCCTGCTAAAGATAATATAGTGGCATCAAAATCCTGTTCTTCCAATTTTTGAAGGCGTGTCTGTATATTTCCACGAATATCGGAGAAAGTTGCTTCCGGATAATATTTCAGCCAAAAGGCTCTTCTTCTCAAGCTGCTTGTTGCTAACTTAAGTTCATGAAACTCTTTATTTTTTGCTGATTCTTTTCTTATTAAAACATCCTGCGGATAATCTCTTTCCAGATATGCGATAAGTTCTGTATGTTGGGGAAGTTTTGTAGGGACATCTTTCAGAGAGTGTACAGCAATATCTATTTCATCATTTAATAATGCGGTATCCAGATCTCTGGTAAAAACGCCTGTAATCCCTAAAGCGTAAAGAGGTTGATTAAGATTTTTATCACCCGAAGAAAGGATGGGCATGATCTCAGTCGTGTAATTATTATTTTGCAGATACCTTGCGACCTCTCTCGCCTGCCAAAGAGCAAGTGCTGAATTTCTTGTTCCTATTCTAATGCTTTTCATTGAATTCGTTGTTTGGTTGTTCAACTAATATTTCGTGCATTAATTTACTAATTTCTTCGGCTTTTAAAGGGTTATCTATGATGTATTTTGCAAAACGGCTGGTAATTTTCTGAATCATCTTTTCAGAAAGTGCCATATCGTCTACATTGATGTATTTATTTTTTCTGTAGAACTGATGCATTTCATTACGCTCCATATTTTTCAGGACCGCTTTGAAATGATGAATGTTGGGAGCGAGTTTTCTTTTTTTTCTCCCACTCTATGAAGTCTTTAGACATTTCCTTGATGATCTGTTCTGCTTTTGGAATTTCTTTTTCTCTCTGCTGGATTGTTTCCTGAATTTGTTTTGATAATTCATCCACATCGATCAAGGTTACATTTTTATTATCCGTAACATTTTTTTCAACATTGTGGGGAATGGAAAGATCAATGACCAAAGTTTCCTTTCCGTTTGGAAAATGTGAAGCGTTTACAATAGGATGTTTTGCCCCTGTTGCCACAATCAGAATGTCTGTATCTTTCAGTTCTTTATCGAAGTCTGCATAATCAACGTGGGGAATGGTATATTTCTGAGAAATCTTTTCAGCTTTCTCCTGGGTTCTGTTGGTGATTTTTATTTTAGGCTGATAAACGTGCTTTACAAGATTCTCAACCGTATTTTGTCCGATTTCACCCACTCCTAAAAGCAGAATATTTTTCTCGGTAATCCTTTTTTGATTATTCAGAATGTAATGAACAGCAGCATAAGAAACTGAAGCGGCCCCATTGGATATCCCGGTTTCATTTTTAATTCTTTTTGAAATCTGGATCGCCGAGTTGATCGCTCTTTCCAAATAAGGATTAGAGTTCTTTCTTTCTTTTTTAAAACGGCTGTATGCTTTTTTGATCTGCCCGATAATCTCAAAATCCCCGATGATCTGGCTTTCAAGACCCGCGGCAACCCTGAACAAATGAGTTAAAGCCTCCTCCTTGGTAAGGATATTGGCAAACTGCAAGAAATCAGTAATGTTAACCCCGATCGTTTTACAGTATTCTTCAGCAACCAAAAGATAGTTGGAAGTAGTGGTATATATTTCGGTCCTGTTGCAGGTAGAAACCACAAAGGCATCCCCTAAATTTTCATCGTGAATACGGGTAACGAAATTTTTTATGTTTTCATCAAAAAACGCAAATTTCCCTCGTGTTTCTCCATCTGCCTTTTCGTAGCTTATGGAAAGAACGGCGAAATTTGAAGTTTGATTTGTATGAGTGTTTTGTAACATATCCGGGGGCAAATTTACGCTTTTTTTAATTAAACACTTTCTGAAATTGTGTATGATAATTATCGTGAAAAACTATAAATCCGTTACTGTTCTGAGTTTGGATTGATATTATAAGAAATTAAATTGACCGTTAAAGAATTATTTCAAATTTTAATAAAATTTTAACCAAATTATATGCTTGCCAAATTTTATTGGTAGTGTTTAATTTATATCTTTGTAAACTTAAATCAGAAGAAAAATATGAGTTTATTCGATATGTTTACGCAAGAAATTGCGATAGACTTGGGAACCGCTAACACACTTATCATCCATAATAATAAAATTGTTATAGACCAGCCCTCAATTGTTGCAATTGAGCGATCTACTGGAAGGCCGATAGCTGTTGGTGAACAGGCTAAACATATGCAGGGGAAAACCCATGAAGACATCAAAACAATTCGTCCTTTGAAAGATGGGGTTATTGCAGATTTTCATGCTTCTGAACATATGATCAAGGAGTTTATTAAAAAAATTCCTGGTATAAAAGGTAAATTCATTCAGCCTGCTTTAAGAATTGTAATCTGTATCCCTTCCGGAATTACGGAAGTGGAAAAAAGAGCGGTAAGAGACTCTGCACAAAAAGTAAATGCTAAGGAGGTAAGACTGATTTATGAACCAATGGCGGCTGCAATAGGAGTAGGAATTGATGTTCAAAAACCGGAAGGTAATATGATCATTGATATAGGTGGAGGGACAACTGAAATTGCAGTAGTTGCTTTAGGAGGTATTGTTTGTGACAAGTCTGTGAAAATTGCAGGGGATGTATTCACGAATGATATCGCTTATTTTCTGAGAACACATCACAACCTTTATATTGGTGAAAGAACAGCCGAGAGAGTGAAAATTGAAGTAGGATCTGCTGTTGAAGATCTGGATGTGGATATTGAAGATATTCCGGTACAAGGTAGAGACCTTATCACAGGTAAACCAAAAGAAATCATGGTTGGGTATAAAGAGATTGCCCGCGCATTGGATAAATCGATCATCAGAATTGAAGATGCCGTAATGGAAACTCTTTCTTTAACACCACCTGAACTGGCAGCTGATATTTATAAAACAGGTATTTATCTTGCAGGAGGAGGTGCATTGTTGAGAGGTCTTGCAGACAGATTACATAAGAAAACAGGTCTTCCTGTTTTTGTAGCTGAAGATCCGTTAAGAGCGGTTGTTCGCGGAACCGGGATTGCACTTAAGAATATGGATAAATTCAATTTCTTAATTAAATAATTTTAACTTTTACGAACACTATCTGAATGGGATTTTTGCTGAGATTATTTTCGAAGAACGCTCTTTTTGTCTTCTTTATTTTCTTGCAAATTATTGCTCTGGTCCTTATATTTTCTAAAAATGCCATGCAAAAATCCTGGATTGCTGGTCAGTCCGCAGCGTTAAATTCCTGGGTTTCCGGTTATATTGATGAAGGGGTTTCTTATTTGAAGCTTAAGCAAATCAATGAAGATCTTGTTGCTCAGAATAAAGCTTTAATGATTGAACTGTATGGAAAGGATGGTGCTAAAAAGCCGATCTTCAGAAAAGTTCACGATACTTTAGGAGGTGGCCAGATCTATACATTTGTGGATGGCGAAATTGTTTTCAACAGTATTAACAGGAGAAATAATTATTTTACGATTAACCGTGGCCGCAGAGATGGGGTATTTCCTCAGATGGGAGTTATGGCTCCGAAGGGAATTGCAGGGATCGTTATAAATTCAACAGATAGTTATGCTTTGGTTCAGTCGGTTTTAAGTGTTAACCGTATCAGGATCAATGCTTCGTTAAAAAAATCTGGGTATTTTGGAACCTTAACATGGAACGGAGATAACTCTAGGGTAATGCATTTGGCAGATATCCCGAAATATGTAGCCCTGAAGATTGGAGATACGATTGTTACCGATGGAAAATCAGCGATTTTTCCCAAAGGGGTAATGATTGGAACTGTGGCAGGATACTCAGTAGATAACAAAACCGGTTTCTGGGATATTTCAGTAGAACTCAGTGAGAAAATGGGTTCCCTGAATAAAGTGTATGTGGTAAAAAGCCTGAAGAAAGCTGAGGTTCAAAAAATCCAGGATACATTACAGGCAGTAATAAAAAAGGAAAATGATTAGCAGAACACTTTTTACGGATATATTAATCATGATCTTTCTTGTTGCATTACAGATTTTTGTATTGAACAGGATCACTTTGTTCGGGAAGTATACTCCCGTGCTATATCCTGTATTTGTCATGTTTTATCCTTTTTTCAGAAATAAATTTCAATTTTTGGCATTGAGTTTTTTAATAGGACTTTCTATTGATGCCTTCTTATATTCATGGGGAATTAATGCACTGGCTACAACACTTATTGCGTATTTCAGAACATTGATCTTCAGGACGTCCACTGATACGTCCACCGACTTCTTTTCTTTTCAATCTCTGCAATGGGGGCAGTTCTTACTTTTTCTATTTTCAAGTATTTTCCTGCACCAGCTTTTAGTACAGTATATTGAGTTCTTTAAGTTCAGCAGATTTTTTGAAATATTGTTTAATGTGTTGGTAACAAGTGTAATTTCCTTTATATTTATAGTTGTTTACGCATTAATCTTTAAAATCAAACAAAAAGTTTGAACACACGTTATTTAAAAATCTTTGCCGTTGTTGCTGTTATTGCCCTTATTTTTGTGGCAAGGCTTGCATATTTGCAGTTATTTACGGACAGGTATGCGCTAAACGCGGCTAATACATCTATCAAAATAGAATATGTGATCCCGCAAAGGGGTGTTATTTTTGACCGGAATGGAAAAATCATGGTAGGTAACCAACCGGCTTATGAGATATCTTTCACTCAGGCTTTAATGAAACCTGATTTTGATACTTTGGGATTTTGTAATTTAATGAAGATAAGCAAATCCGACTTCATTAATAAAATCAATACAATCAAGAAAGAAAAATATTATTCTAAGCTCACTCCGATGACTTTTATCAAAGATCTGAGCAGAGAAGATATTGCGAGGGTTCAGGAAATCATCTTTAAATATCCTGCATTCAGTATCGTTTCCAGACCTCAGCGTCAATATGAGGTCTCCACTTCCGGAAATCTATTAGGGTATACAAGTGAGGTTAATGAAAGAGATATAAAAAAGGATTCGCTTTATTACCTGCCGGGAGATTTCATTGGAAAAACAGGAGTTGAAAAATCATACGAAAAAGAACTTCGTGGGGTAAAAGGGATGAAATACATCCAGAAGGATATCAGACTTCGAAACATTGGTTCATACAAAAACGGAGCATTAGATAAGGATGTAATTACAGGAAAAGATATTACTCTGACCATTGATTATGATCTTCAGAGAATGGCGGAGGAAATGATGGTGAATAAACATGGTGCCATCGTTGCCTTAGATCCTAATAACGGGGAGGTTTTAGTGTCGGCGACAGGTCCGGATATTGATCCTAATCTTTTCACAGGGCCTATGAAATCCAAAAATTTATACGCTTTATCTAAAGATACGATCTACGAAAATAAGCCAACATTTGACAGGTCTCTGCAGGCAGGGTATCCTCCTGGTTCCACTTTTAAACTACTTACGGCATTATCTGCTATGCAAATGGGAGTAATGGATGAAAACACGATTTTCCCTTGTGGGGGCGGATTCAATTACAGAGGATTACGAATCAAGGGGCACGGTGGAGCGGAACCTTTAATTCCTTCCATACAGGTTTCAAGTAACTGTTATTTTTCTTATGCATTTTTAGCGATTGTTAATAAATATCCGGGAAATCCATCTAAAGGTGTTGACGAGTGGAAAGCTATTATGAGCAGCTTTGGGGTTGGAGAATTTTTAAACAATGATTTTGCCGTTGGTGCAAGAGGAAGAATTCCTTCCGGAGCATTTTATGAAAAAAGAATGGCATCCATCCTTAAAGCAAGTGGTTCTAAAAAAGACAGTAAAAACTGGGATCCTTTGGCTACAGGTGCTGTTTTCAACGGAATGGGACAGGGGGACGTAATGGTTACTCCTTTGCAGCTTGCCAATTACGTGGCAGCTATTGCCAATAGGGGATGGTATTATACTCCGCATATTGTAAAATCAATTGACGGAAAGCCTAATCCGGATCCGAGATTTAAGAAAAAGCATAAAACTCTAGTGGACCCTAAACACTTTGAACCTGTCCTTAAAGGAATGGAAGCAGTGGTATTAAGAGGTACGGCAAGAGGATTGAAATCAAATGATTTTACTCAGCTGGCCAAGACAGGGACTGCTCAGGTTCCTCAGGGTAAAGATAATTCCATATTTGTTTTGATTGCACCGGCGGATAAGCCAAAAATTGTAGTGGTTGCTGTAATGGAGCATGCAGGATTCGGTGCTACATGGGCAGGACCAGCAAGTACGGTGATCGCTGAGAAATATATTACAGGAGATCTGAAAAGAGAAAATCTTTACAAAAAGATGACATCTGCCAGCTTTATGCCTGAATATAAAAGACAGTGGATCGTCGATTTAAAACGTAAAGGTTTATACAAAGATCCGAAACAGGATTCTGTAAAACTAAAAAAAAATACAGGACAGCCTGGATTTTATAAAGAAACAGAAAGAAAAATTACAGAAACAGATAGACGCAGAAACTCAAACTAAAAAAGATAAAAAGCAATGAAATGGACAGAAGGATTAGATAAATTAGGCCTTGGTCTATATTTCCTGCTTTGCATTTTTGCGATAGCAAACATCTACAGTGTGGAACCGGCAAGTGGGACCAGACAAGCAGTTTGGTTTGGGATATCTGTTTTTGTAGGACTCATTATCTTTTTCACCCGTACCAAGTTCTTTGAGAATATGGCAGGGATTATCTATATTATTGGAGTCTTATTACTGATCGGATTGTTTCCCTTTGGAAAAGAAGTTCTTGGGCAAAAGAACTGGTACAAATTCGGACCTTTAAGTTTGCAGCCGGTAGAGTTTGCAAAACTGGGAACAGCATTGATGCTGGCTAATTATGTCTCGGGTCCCGATTTTAATTTAAGTAATAGAAAATCTTTATTGACCTCTCTGGCGATCGTGGGAATTCCTGCAGTTGTTGTACTGGCAATTCCGGATGTTGGCTCACTGCTTGTTTTTGTAGCATTTTTCATTGCATTGTATAGAGAAGGATTAAGTGGATTATTATTCGGGATAGGATTTCTTTTTGCTGCTGTTTTTCTTGTTTCTCTTGCGGTGAATCCTATTTATGTAGTGATTGCTATCCTGGTCATTGCAGGAATTTTAATTGCAATGAACTATTATAAAATGTCCTGGAATGTTATATCCATTTCAAGTATTGCAGGCTCTATTATTCTGTTGTGCGGATTGGCATTTGCAACACCTTATATTTTAGAGAAATTACCTAAACACCAAAGGGAGAGGATAGAGGTTCTTTATAAAGGAGAAAAGGCATTCAGGGATACTTCAGGATATAACCTTCTTTATTCAAAAACAGCAATTGGCTCTGGCGGACTTTTAGGAAAAGGATATCGTGAGGGATCAGTAACCCAGGGCAAATTTGTACCTGAACAGAGTACTGATTATATTTTCTGTACCGTTGGTGAAGAATGGGGATTTGTAGGAAGTGCGGGACTTGTTTTGTGCTACTTATTGTATATTGGAAGAATCTATTATCTTGCAGAGAAGCAAAAGTCTATTTTTAACAGGGTTTTTGGCTACTGTTTTGCTTCCATCCTGTTAATGCACTTTTCGATCAATTTAGGGATGGTTATGGGACTTTTTCCAACCGTTGGGATCCCGTTACCTTATTTTAGTTATGGAGGAAGTTCTTTGCTGGCCTTCTCTACTATGACCTTCATCTTTTTTAAGCTCAACTATTCGGATAAAAACAGTCTGGTATAGAAGCGGTCGTTATAGGTTAGCTACAAAAGGCTTTCTAAAAACTCATCGTTATTATTAAAACTTATTACAAAAATTTCTTTTAAACATCCTGGTATGAAAGAAGCATACGTTATTAATCAGGTTTTTGAAAATGGGGACTTTTCCCAATTTCAAAAAGGCGAATATGAAAATTGTATATTCCGGAACTGCCATCTTGAGTATATGGACCTTTCTTTTTTCAGTTTTAATGATTGTGAATTTATCGGATGTAATCTGAGTATGGCAAAGCTTGTTTCAACAGCATTTCGGGAGGTGGTGTTTAAAGAATGTAAGATGTTCGGGCTTCACTTTGATGAATGCAATGAGTTTGGAATGTCGTTCAGATTTGAAGGGTGTTCTTTAAACAATTCTGTTTTTTATAAAACATCGATCAAGAAAACTTTGTTTAAAAACTCAAAATTGACGGAAGTTGATTTTGCAGAGGCAGACTTATCGAATTCCGTATTTAATAATTGTGATCTTTCCGGGGCAATCTTCGAAAATTCCAACCTTGAAAAGGCTGATTTCAGAACATCTTTCAATTATACTATAGATCCTGCTTCCAACAGGCTGAAAAAGGCTAAATTTTCACTTTTCGGAAGTGCATGGGCTACTTTATCGCCTTGACTTAGATATTGATCGAAATAGTTAGCTTTTGGCGTTGAAAGAAAGATGTCATCAAATAGAAACCAATTGAAAACAGATAAAACAGAAAGCCATCAAATATTTGATGGCTTTCATTATTTAAATCAATTATTTAAAATTAAAAACTTGTTGCTGTTGATGCTGTAGTTGCAGCTAAGTTATTATAAGCATCTCCCTCTTCATTAATCACTCTCTTTGCAAATCTGAATTTCGGTCCCCAATATGAATCATTAAGTGACGAAATCATAACTCCTTTAGAAGTAGCTGCATGAATAAATTTAATCTCCCCATCCTCAGAAACACTTTCTACAATACCAACGTGAGAGATTCTTCTACCGTGAGAAAAGAAAATCAAATCTCCTTTCTGTAGGTTTTCTTTTTCAACTCTCTCTCCTTCCTGAGATTGAGAAGCTGCAACTCTTGGTAAACTAAGACCTGCTGCTGCTCCGAATACAGAAAGAACAAAAGCTGAACAATCTATACCATTTCTTGTTGTTCCTCCATATCTGTAAGGAGTTCCTAGGTACGTTTCAGCTTCGGTTAGGATATTGTCGATCGTTTTATTGTGTTTGATTGCTTTGGCAATCTCAGAATTTCTTAAAGTATTTTTTGCATTAGATAAAACGGCTGCCTTCTCAGAGATAAAAGAATTGATTAATTGCTTCTTATCCTGTTCCATTTTTCTGGTATCTATAGAAGCTAGTTTGGCATCTGTTTTGTATTCTTTAGTGTAAGTTGCTGGTTTTGAAACTACGTAGTTTGTAACACAAGATTGTAATGACATCGTAGAAACGAAAGCAGCTAAATAAAACAAAACTCTTTTCTTCATATATATTTGATTATCCGTGTTAAATAAGGAATATTTATTTCTAAAAGCATTACAAAAGTAGAGATTCCAACCAAAAGAGCTTCGATATGATTAATGTCAGGTTCTTACTTTAACACATTTTAACATATTATTTACGTATGTTAAAGAAAAACAAACCGCAACATCCCATTTTTGGTGATACTGCGGTTTTTTTTATTAAGATTCTTTAACAAAGTAAAATCTCATTCCTTTAATAATGGGTTAATTTTTACTTTTTGTAGAAAAACGAATAAAAAATATCTTTTAACAACTAATTAAGATTAATTATTTTGTGAGCTTTACTTTTATATTCTGTCCGTCGCGGATTTCTTCCGTTGCTGATTTGATAATCACATCGTTAGGGCTTACTTCACCAATAATGGTTGTCGTATCACTATTTGAAATTCCGGCAGTAACAGGAACCCAATGGGCAATGTCTTTTTCAACTCTGATAACGAAAACACCTAATGTGGAGTTTAATACTGCTGATGTAGGAACAGATAGGGCTTTATTGTTATCACTTAACGGAAGAATTACATTGGCAACCATTCCCGGCAATAATTTTTTATCATTATTGTAAACATCCATTTCCACAGATTGAGAGCGCAGCCTGTTATCCAATGCTCCTGCAAATCTGGATACTTTAGCGGTAAAGGTTTCTCCCGGGATAGATTGTACAGAGAATTTTATCTCTCCATTCTTATTTAAGCTTCCTGTGTAAGCTTCCGGAACATTTACTACCAAACGAAGTTTGTTTTGCTGAACAAGACTGAAAAGGGGAAACTCGGATCCTTTCCCGGAAGGTCCCACATAGGCTCCTGCACTTACATTTCTGGTTGCTATATTCCCACTGAATGGAGCCCTGATCTGAAGGTAGTTTTTAACATCCATCACTTCTCGATAAGAGGATTTTGCGGCCTCAAGCTGTGCTATGTCAGATCTTTGGGCAGCAAGTGCCTGTTCCAGATCAAGTGCAGATATGGTTCCCGGTGTTTTACTGGTTTCTTTCAAACGATCATATTTCGCTTTACTGGCTATATATATTGCTTCTTTAGATTTTAATGCTGATGCTGCAGCATTTTGCTGCGCATTCAATTCCGGAGCTTCCAGTGTGGCCAGCAACTGTCCTGCTACAACCTCATTTCCTACATCTACATACAGTTTTTTAACAAAACTGCTTATTTTAGCATATACGTCTACTTTCTGGAAAGGCTGAAGTTCCCCGGGAATAGTGGTGGATGAAGCGAAATCTCCCTGCTTAGGATTGATAGCTTCTATTTCAGGTGCTGATGGTGTTGCGGTCTTTTTTACTTCCGCTTTGTTTTGTTCACAGCTTTGCAAGCTGAATAATAGAACAACTGCCGGAATGAAATATTGATATAAACGGTTCATATTTAAATTTTTAATAGCCATTTGGTTATTTTATTTTAAAAGTTCTGGTATAAAGTGGATACTTTCTTCATCCTCAGGGTCAAGTGATACGCTTTGGGTAGAAGTTTTTCCCTGTCCCCATGCAAAAGCCAACGGAAGAATAAACAATGCTGCAAATGTAGAAGCAATTAATCCTCCGATTACTGCACGTCCTAACGGAGAGACCTGATCTCCGGCTTCTCCTAATCCAAGTGCCATAGGAACCATTCCTACGACCATTGCTAAGGCGGTCATTACAATAGGTCTGATCCTTAGTGCCGCAGCTTCTCTTGCTGATAGTAAAGCATCTCCATTATGTTTTCTCAGTTGCTCTGCATTCGTTATCAATAGCACGGCATTGGAAATAGATACCCCTACGGACATGATAATACCCATATAGGATTGAAGATTAAGCGTTGAACCCGCAATAATAAGCAATGCAAGAGAGCCTAATAATACCGCAGGGACAGTTACCAATACGACTCCGGATACTTTAAAAGACTGGAAATTGGCAGCCAGCATCAGAAAGATTACGAGAATGGCAATGATCAGACTGCTTTGTAAACTGCTCAGGGTATCGTTGAGAGTCTGGCTTAGACCAATTAATCCGACATTCAGCCCTCTCGGTAATTCTCCAAGGTTGTTAATTACCTTCTGGACATCTTTTGATGCTTTTCCTAAATCGGTGTGATTTAAATTGGCCGTTACTGTAAGCATTGGCATTGCACCGAGGTTATCTGTTTCCCCGTACGTGTAGCTGTCTTTTATAGTTGCCACATCCCCTAAATTAGGTCTGTTAGAGTTTTTCAGCAAAGGGATTCCTGCAATCTGAGCTTTGCTATTCATTTTATTTTCAGGGATCTGTACCTGTACGTTATAGCTATATCCTGCTTTTTCGTCAGTCCAGATGTTTTTTTCGGTGTATCGGGATGAAGAGGTAGAAGCAACCAATGAACGTGAAATGTCGGTCATGTCTACTCCCAGTTGGGCTGCCCTGATCCTGTCTACGTTGATGTCAATCGAAGGGTATTTAATCGATTGCCCGATTTGGACATCTCTTAAGTAGGGTATTTTTTTAAGTTCCTCTGCTATTTTTTTAGCATAAGTTTCGTTAAGCTCTTTGCTTCTGCCTGATAATCTTACTTCAATCGGAGTTGGAGATCCCTGGCTTAATATTTTTTCTGTTAATTCTATGGGCTCAAAGGAAAGCTTCATATCCGGATTGATGCTTTTAGCCTTTTCTCTGATTTTATCTTTAAGATCATCCAGGTTTGCATGGAAGCCTTCATGTAATCCCACTTGTAATACTGTTTCATGTGATCCTGCCATCCAAAGATATATCGGGCTTACAGAAAAAAGATTCGGATGGGTTCCAACATAAGCTGAGGTAATAGAAATGTTATCTTTTCCGACAATATCCTTAATGCCGTCGAGCAGCTTCAGTGTTTGAAGTTCTGTAGTTTCAATCCTCGTTCCATCCGGGATACGCATCCTTACCTGAAACTGGGAACCATTTACCTGAGGTAGCACGTCTCTTCCTATGCTGTTGAGAAAGAGAGCGACCAGTCCCATTGTTACCAGAATATAAGCCGAGACAATAATTTTCCTAAAGGGCATAATCCGGTCAAGAAATTTAAGGTACCGGAATCTCACTTTTTCAAATAGGCTTACTTTACCATCCCTGTTGCTATCGATGTTTTGCAGGAGTATTTCTTTCTGGCTCCAGGTGTCTGCTTCATCACTTAGTCCCGCAGCATCAAGTTCTTCTGCTTCGGTCATGGTATGGCCGTCTTTCGCTTTGTGGTGCTTTACTTTCATAATCCAGTTGGCCATTACAGGAACAAAAGTTTGTGCAAGGAAATAAGAAATGATCATACTGAATCCTATTGCCAAAGCCAAAGGCAGAAATAGGGAGCCTGGAATTCCTTCCATTGTAAAAGCCGGGGCAAAAACAGCAAGAATACAGAACAAGATCAAGAGTTTTGGAAAAGCAATTTCCTTACAGGCATCCCAGATGGCTAAGGCTTTTGGTTTTCCCATATCGAGATGCTGATGTATATTCTCTATGGTAACGGTACTTTCATCAACGAGGATTCCGATAGCCAGCGCAAGCCCACTTAGGGTCATAATATTGATGGTCTGCCCGAAGAGATTAAGAAACAGTACCGCTGAAATAATGGAAATAGGAATAGTAAGAATTACAATGATAGCACCCCGTATATCTCCAAGGAATAAAATAACCATGAGTCCTGTCAGCAGGGCACCTATTGTTCCTTCACTCATCAAGCTTTTAACGGAATTGATAACATATGTCGATTGGTCAAATTCAAAGCTTACCTTAACATCGTCGGGAAGATTAGACTGGATCTGGGGAAGTTGTTTCTTAAGATTTTGGACAACATCCCAGGTTGAGGCATCAGCACTTTTGGCAATACTCAGGTAAACTGAACGGCGTCCATTAACCAATGCGTACCCGGAGGTCATGTCTGCTCCGTCGGTTACCGTTGCTACATCTTTTAAATAAAGGTTTTGTACTCCTCCTTTATATAAAGGAATGTTTCCAAAATCTTTTACGTTTTTGATCATCGTATTGGTTGGAGTAATATAATATTTATCCCCGATGCGTACATTCCCTGAAGGTGCAGTCTGGTTATTAAGACGTAATGCTTCTACAAGTTGATCAGGAGTTAAATTATGCTGGCGGAGTAAATCCGGGTTGGCATTGATTACCACAGTCCGTATATTTCCTCCAAAAGGAGGAGAAGAAACAATTCCGGGAATGGAAGTAAATGTGGAGCGAACATATACGTTGGCTAAATCAAGAAGCTCATTGTTATTTCTTTTATCACTGCTCAAAACAAGCTGCCCCACGGGAAGGGTAGACGCATCAAAACGGATAATGAACGGAGGGTTGGATCCCGGAGGAAATGCTGCCTGGATCCTTGTGGAAAAAGAGTTGAGCTCAGCAGCGGCCTGGGCCATATTGGTTCCCGGATAAAAATTGATTTTCATCAGTGTCAATCCCTGAATGTTTTTAGTTTCAATACTTTTGATCCCGTTTACGAAAAGGAAAATATTGATGTACTGTTTAGCGAAAAAAGCTTCCATTTGTTGTGGAGTATATCCGCTGAAAGGGTGGGAAACGTAAATAACCGGTAAATCCAGTTTAGGAAAGATGTCGACTTTGATCGAATTGGCGGACCGTATTCCAAAGAAAAACAGTCCGGCTACAATCACCAGAATCGTAATGGGTTTTCTTAATGCAAATCTTATTAAGTTCATTGATCTATTATTGATGTAATTTATATTTAACCTTACAGTTCACTTTCGAAAACTGTAAAATCACCTGTTGCGGCTGCTTTTAATAGTAATGCGTTCCAAACGTTGCTAATAGCGATGTCCCTATCTGTCTCTGCTCTTATCAGTGCATATATGGCCTGGGATAGGTCAACAATATCTGTGAGGCCGTTTCTGTATAATGCAGATCGCTGGATATAAGCATCATTTGCAGATTTTAATTGAGCCGGAACCTGATCGTACACGGTAAGAGCATTGTTCCATTTATTTTCAGACAAATCAAGCTGTGCCTTGAGCTGCTGTTCTGCAAGATCATATTCATGCTTTAGCCCCTGGCTTACATAGTCCTGCGCGCTGATTTCTTTTGATAATCTGAAGGTCTGTGTGAAATTCCAGGATACTCCCAGTCCGATCAGATAATTGCTTCTGGTTGGGTGGATTCCGTCCCAATAAGACATAGAATAGTCATTTTGGTTTTGAGCATATCCGTTACCGAATCCTGAGGCGCGTGTTTGTATAATTCCAACCATGGAAAATGATGGATAGTATTGTGTTCTGAGCAATTGTTTTTCTTCTTCACTTACATCGATCCGGCTCTTATAAAATGCAAGAAGAGGGTGGTCTTTTAGGACCAAGTTTTTTTTCTGATGGCAGATCTGTTGGAATTCTTTTGAGAATGGTACTGTCAAGTCTGAATTCCTGGGACGGAATACCCATTAACTGCGCCAGTTTATTTTCCTGCTCCTGCTCATTGTCTTTTGCCTTTGTGTAAGTGATCATGGCGTTGGCATAGTCTGCTTTGGCAAGAGAAAGGTCAACCCCGGGAACGAGCCCGTTTTTTTCTTTAACCTCAACAATTCTCCTTATGGTGTCGGTTCTTCCTAAATTCTTTTCATAGGATAATTTCAGCTTTTTCGCTGCCAGAACATTCAGATAAGCTGCCGCGACTTTTATTTTATGCTGAAATATTTCATCGGAAAGGTCTCTGGTATCTCTTTGGTTTTTAAATTGAGCCACCTTTACTCTTTGTTTTGCTTTTCCAAATGAAAAGAACTCCCAATTGACATTAGCAAGATACAGGGCTCCGAATGAAGCATTCCAGTTTTGTTCAGGAAGAGGAAGTCCGGAAGAGGCTACTCCGTAACCACCAAATCCATATAAAGGACCGTTCTGTCCATTTACAGTTCCAAAATCCTGCTGTACACTTAAGTTGAGGTTGGGCAAATACTGCCTTTTGGCTAATTCTACGGATTCCTGCGATGATAAACGGTAGGATTCTTTGGCTTTAATGGTTCCGTAATTGTGGACAGCTGTTTCAAGTGCGGATTGAAGTGTGATGACTTCCTGTGCGCTTACTTTGTTGATTAAAAAAATCGTAGAGACGGATAGAATAAAAGCTCTTAAAAGCATCGAGTATATTTTTTTCTTTATTCAAAGTAAAAAACACATTTTGAAGCAAATTTGAAGTTCTGTATAAATTAATCAAACAACCGTTTTTGTGGATTGATTTTATTCAGCAAAATTAAGTGATGGCTTTATGTTTTCAATCTCTTGGGAAGGGGTGGAAGAGGAAGTTGGAGTAAATAAAGAGTGGTTTTCTGTTGAATCAAAATAAACCGTAATACAATGCCAGCCATCACTAAAGTCGTAATGAACAGGGAATGTATTGACTTCGCAAATTTGTTTTACGATTGAAAGGCCCAAACCAATACTCTCTGTGGATTGATTGCTTTTCTTGAATCTTTTAAAAAGTTCCTGGGTGGGAATATCAGGAGGCAATCCTGTATTGCTGATCCTGAAGAATTTATGGGTCAGTGAAATTTCTATATTTCCGTTTTTCACATTGTGCCGGATTGCATTGGATAAAAGATTGTTCAAAAGAATTTCTGCTAGTGCGGGATGGATTTTTATGTATACATCTTTTTCACAGTGCCTGTTCAGGGTGATGTTTTTTAATGCAATATGATCTGAATAAGCATGGATGGTTTCTTTTTCCACCCGGCAGAATTTTAATTTCTCATATGTGAGGAATTCCTGATTGTTAAGTTTTGTAAGCAGGATCAACGAGCGGTTGATTCTGGTAAGTTTATCTATGGAGTTTTGGATGTCGGTCAATAATGCCGCCTGTTTTGCATTGATTTCTGTTTCAGCTAAAAGCTCAACTTTGCTCTGTATGATTGCCAGAGGGGTTTGTACTTCATGAGACGCATTTTCACTGAATTCTTTAACGGAGGTGTAATCTTCAATGGCTTTATCGGTCATGAGCCTGAGAAACTCATTAAGTTTTTTAAACTCATTTGTGCTTGTTGAGAGTAACTGAAGAGGTTCCCGCTTCTGAATATTAAAATGATGAATATTATCTATAGCGTGATGGAAAGGCTTAAGTATATACCGGGATAATATTCTTGCGGTAATGAATACTATAGCTGTGATGAGTAGTACTTTTAACAGTAATGCAGTGAGCATACCTTTCATGATCTGTTCTGTAGAGGTGATATAGCTATAAGAAGAGATCTTGTATGTTTTATTTGCGGCTGTGACAAACGTATTGATTTGTATTTTACATTCGTTACGAGAGGGACCATTATTATCCAGGCAGGTGTGAATAATTTCAGGGTTGGTAGGAATAATACCACTTCCTGTATAGGGTTTAATAGAAATGGGTAATCCCTGAGATGTTTTTTCAGGTGTTTCTCCTCTTTTTAGTTGGGCGGCTACATAATTATTTACTGATCTCAGTCGCTCTATTTCAACATTGTCCAAACGTTTTTTAATATTGGAATAAGAGATGTACATGCTAAGAGGAGTAACCAATAGTACAATGGCAATGAACCAGATCGATATTTTATTTAGTAAATTCATGAGCCGTTATATTTTGACGCATTAAACTTATAGCCCAGACCATAGATTGTTTCTACATAATCATTACCCTGTGCAATTGCTATTTTCTTTCTGAGGTTTTTAACGTGCTGATAAACGAAGTCAAAGTTAGCTAAATTATCGGTATGATCTCCCCAAAGATGGTTAGCGATGGATTGTTTGGACAGGACCCTGTTTTTATTAACCAAAAAATAAAGCAATAGCTCAAATTCTTTCTGCGTGACATCTAATCTATTTTCATGGATGAAAACCTCAAAGGTATCGGTATTCAATAATATTTCATTAAAACGGACATCATTGTAACCATCCATTTTTTTCCTGCGATATACTGCTCTAAGTCTTGCGTGTAATTCGGGTAAATGAAACGGTTTTGTAATATAATCGTCGGCACCCTTTTCAAGGCCTTTGATTTTATCGTCCAGCGCATCTTTAGCTGAAATAATTAATATGCCGCTGTTGATTTTTTCACTTTTAATATGATTGAGGAGGTTCAGCCCATTTCCATCCGGGAGCATAATATCGAGTAACAAACAATCATAAGTATTGAAGCTCAGGCGTTCCAAAGCTTCATTATAATTATAGGCACATTCGCAGATGTAGTGCTCTTCTTCCAGATAATACGTCATGCTGTGGGCTAGTTCTTTATTATCTTCAATGATCAGAATTTTCATAGAACAGCAAAGTTAAATCTAAATTTTATATCAATTTTGAAGTTGTGTAAAATATTGTTTGTTAAGTGTTTAGTTTGTTTTATTTTCAGGAATAAAAATAGAGGAAATGGAATAAAAAAAACTCCCCAAAAAGGGGAGTTTAACTAATATGGACTTTACAAAATGTTATTTTGTAAATAACATTTCTCTGTATTTTGTCATCGGCCAAAGCTCGTCGTCCACCATCATTTCAAGATTATCAGATGCATCTCTGATTACATCGAAAAGAGGTTTCACTTTGTTGCAATAATCTTCTGCCTGCTTTTGGCTGTTAGATACTGCTTTTGCTGCTTCTCTTGCTTTGATAAGATCTTCAACTCCTAATTTGATTACAGAAACATTTTCAGAAATATTAGTGATCAGGCTCATTTGTTCTTTTGCCAACGTTTTGAATTCTTTATCTCCGAAAATTTCTTTAAGACCTTTTACGTTTTCAATTAATCTGTTCTGGTAATTTAAAGCAGAAGGAATAATGTGGTTTCTTGCGATATCACTTAGAACTCTTGCTTCAATATCAATAACGGTAGAGTATTTTTCAAGTTTGATCTCATTTCTTGCTTCTACTTCTCTATGAGTAAACACTCCTATTTCTTCATAAAGAGCTAAGAACTTCTTATCCATTTCCTGCTTTAAAGCTTCCGGAGTGGTTTTTAAGTTGTTTAACCCTCTTTTCTTAGCTTCTTTTGCCCAGTCATCAGAATATCCGTCACCTTCAAACATGATATTTTTACATTGTTTGATGTATTCTCTTAATACGTTGAATATCGCTTCGTCTTTCTTTAATCCTCCTTCAATTAAAGCGTCAACTTCTTTTTTGAAATCATTTAACTGCTTTGCTGCGATCGTATTCATTACGGTCATAGATTCTGCACAGTTTGCAGAAGAACCTACAGCTCTGATCTCAAATTTATTTCCTGTAAATGCAAATGGTGAAGTTCTGTTTCTATCGGTATTGTCCAATAGGATTTCAGGAATTTTACCAACAACATTTAATTTTAATTCTGTTTTTTCTTCAGGGGATAATTTACCGCTGGTTACTTTTTCCAATTCCTCCAATACTCTGAATAACTGACTTCCGATAAATACAGAAATAATTGCAGGTGGAGCTTCATTAGCCCCTAATCTGTGGTCATTACTTGCAGAAGCGATACTTGCTCTTAAAAGATCTGCATATTCATGAACAGCTTTAATGGTATTAACAAAGAATGTTAAGAATTGCAGGTTTTTCTTAGGGTTTTTCCCTGGGCTTAGTAGGTTTTCACCTGTATCTGTAGCCAATGACCAGTTATTGTGTTTTCCACTTCCGTTTACTCCGGCAAATGGTTTCTCGTGGAATAAAATATGAAAATGGTGTTTATGGGCCACTCTTGCCATAATATCCATCAATAAAGAATTGTGGTCTACAGCAACGTTTACTTCTTCAAACATCGGAGCCAGCTCGAATTGATTAGGAGCTACTTCGTTGTGTCTAGTTGTTACAGGAATTCCCAATTTCATACACTCTATTTCCAACTCTTTCATGAAGTTCATTACTCTTGTCGGAATAGACCCGAAATAGTGGTCATCCAGCTGTTGTCCTTTTGCCGGTGAGTGTCCAAGTAAAGTTTTACCTGTTAATACAAGATCCGGACGCGATTGATACAATGCCGAATCCACTAAGAAATATTCCTGTTCCCATCCTAAAGTAGGAGTTACTTTTGTTACATTTTTGTCAAAATACTGCATTACGTTAGTTGCAGCCTCGTCTACAGCATTCAGAGCTCTTAGAAGAGGAGCTTTATAATCCAGCGTTTCTCCCGTATAAGAAATAAAGATCGAAGGAATACAAAGTGTAGTTCCCATGATGAAAGCCGGTGATGTAGGATCCCAGGCCGTGTAACCTCTTGCCTCGAAAGTATTTCTGATTCCTCCGTTCGGGAAAGAAGAAGCATCCGGCTCTTGTTGGATAAGCAGGTTTCCGCTGAATCTTTCAATAGCTCTTCCTCCTTCGATTGGTGTGAAGAATGAATCGTGCTTTTCAGCAGTTGATCCTGTTAAAGGTTGAAACCAGTGTGTGTAGTGTGTTGCCCCTTTGCTCATTGCCCAGTCTTTCATAGCTACCGCTACCTGATCTGCAATGTGTCGTTGAATTTTAGTTCCTTTTTTAATAGCATCCATAATAGATGTGAATGCTTCTTTCGTCAAATACTCTCTCATGGTTTCTTCTGAGAAAACATTTTGACAGAATAATTCAGACAATTTTGCAGGAACTTCAATGGAGTTATCCTTTCTGAAGTCCTTGAATGGTAATGTTTCTAACGCTTTGAATCTTAAAGTTGACATAATAGGGTTAATTTTTACAGGGCAAATTTACAAAAAAATGAATTGAAAATGTTTTAACCCTTATTTTTTTAGGGGTGTTTGTAAAATTTATGAAAATTATCAGAAAAATAGGTCTTGAGTGGAAGGATTTCAAATAGGGCGGGAAAATGAAATCAAATATTTTATAACTCAAAGATAAGAATACTTTACTATTATATAGGATACAAAAATGTATACAATTTAACCTCCTTGTTAAAAGATACTTAAAATGATTTGCAGTGTAATTTTGTATATTTGTGTGAAATTTATTTTATGACAAATTCTAGAGCAAGAGAAACAACAGAGGCTATTGAAAGACTATACATCTCTATGAGACATTTATTCTATAGAGGATTTTTCAAGCCAGGAGGTGTTTCGGGAGAAAGTATAAGAAGTTTGTTAAAAACAATCAATCCTGAAATTTATGGTACCATGAATGTTCCGAATAAACTGGAGCTTGATGGTTTGATGTATGTTTTAGACAGGCTTCCTGAAGGAATTGAGGAGTGTGCTTTTATTCATCTTACATCAGATGAGGGTTTTGATAAAGGTAGTTTCGAGCCTATTGTTCCCAAAAAGAGAAGAAGAAACTGTTATAGAATTGATGAACACCAAATGAATATTGAAGTTCTTTTGGGACGTTCAGAGATCTATGATATTCTTACTCACTTAACATTCTTATTTATAGAAGCGGATAAAATTCGTAATCTGGCATTTATTCAGGATGAAAACTGGAAGCCGACACGTGCCTTTAAAATTATTGAAGAGGTAGTAAAAGGAGAAAAGAAATTCAGTAGAAAAGAAAAGGAAGTTGCACTTATTCATCTTTCTTCTCTGATCGGAAGAACTTTTGAAGAAACATTAAAAGCGTATAATACTTTTGGAGATGATGAAAATCCTGACCGTTTATTCAAAATCATCTATAACTTAGGAAAGGTAAGTTTAGAAGATGCTAAGCAGAGCAGAGAAAGAGAAATCCACTTCAGTGCTATATTGAAAGAAAGAGTAGGCCATCATTATTTTGGAGAAAAATGGGCAAATAAAGTAAAAGAAGTTTTGTATGATAACGGGCTTCACATGCGTCCCTTACATATAATCTCAGCAAACATGCATTCTGTGAAAAATATGCTGTATGCTAATGATGCACTTAAGAAAAAAGACCATAAGGAAGTTGATTATAAACTGTATGGTGAAATTTCCGATAAGAAGGATCTTCGTGATAAAGTTTCAAAATATGCGGCCGACCAGGGACTTATATATATCGATGACAAGAGCGGTAGTAATATAGATGTTCAAATCATTGATCTAAGTAAAACTGATCTTAAAAATACTCCATTCGGACATATAAAATATTCAGGAGATGATGTAATCATGGTTTTTGATTATGCCTTCGGAGAACAGGCTTTTGAAGTAATGGATGAGCTTTTAAGACCTTTCGAACACAAAGGGGAAGTCTATATGATGAAAGTAAAATCCGTATCCATTATGGGTAAAGCCGGAATTCTAAACGGAGGTAAGGGAGATATTATGATTCCTACTTCTCATATTTTTGAAGGAACAGCCGATAATTATCCTTTTGAAAATGCTTTAAAACTGGATGATTTTAAGGATGATGAATTGAAAGCATTTGAGGGAGCTATGATTACGGTTTTAGGGACTTCGCTTCAGAACAGGGATATTTTATCTTATTTCATGAATACCTCCTGGAAAGCTATCGGTCTTGAAATGGAAGGGGCTCATTATCAAAAAGCCATCCAGGTGGCTTCTAAGATCAGACATCATATTGCACCGGACCTTTTTGTTTGTTATGCATACTATGCTTCTGATAATCCTTTAGAAACGGGAAGTACTCTTTCTTCAGGAGGTTTAGGACTTACAGGTGTAAAACCAACATATCTCATTACCCTGAAAATCCTTGAAAAGATTTTACTAAGTGGAAAAAAAGAAGTTACTTCTAAAAAATAATACTTCTTTAAATTATATATAAGCCTCGAGTTTTACACTCGAGGTTTTCTATTTTTAAATACCAATGCCATTGATGTTTTTCACTAACAGCAAATGCATTATTTATGGTTCAAAAAATTGGATTATCTCCAAATCTGCAAGAACTGAGAATGAAATTAATTAACTTTAAAAAAATAAAAATGAAAAGCATGAGCTCAGCCATACAATTATCAAAAAGATTCAGAGAAGTTATGCTTGACGGTCTCTGGATCGCCAATACCAATTTTAAAGATCAGCTTTCTGATGTAACCTGGGAACAGGCGATAACAAAAATTGGTTCTTTGAATACGATCGCAATGCTGGCATTCCATATCGATTATTATATTGCTGGTGTTTTACAGGTTTTTGAAGGAGGAGTGCTTGAAATAAAAGATAAATTTAGTTTTGACTTACCTCCGGTAGAATCTCAGGAGCAATGGGAGAAAATCCTTAATAAACTTTGGGCAGATTCGGAAAGGTTTGCCGAGCTACTTGAACAAATGTCGGACAATAAGCTTAGTGAAGTTTTTGTAGACGAAAAATACGGAACTTATCAAAGAAATATAGATGGAATGATTGAGCATTGTTATTATCATTTAGGGCAAATCACTTTGATCAAAAAAATGATTACCCATCCATAAACTAAAGAACTCTGATTTTGTTATGAGATCCTTAGACAGCATCTCAAATTCCAAATAACTCCACTTTTTTGAAGGTTTTGGATAAAATACCTACCTTTAAAAAAAAATAATTTTTAAATGAAAAAGTCGATTGCAATCATTTTTGCGTTTGTCATTTCACAATTTCATGCCCAGCAGAATCCTTATTATCAGCAGGCTGCGAAGTACAAGATGGATATTGATGTTAATGCAGAAAAATTTACTTACCAGGGAAATCAAACATTAGAATACACAAATAACTCGCCGGACGAGCTGAATGTAGTGTATTTCCACTTATACTGGAATGCTTTTAAACCCAATTCAATGATGGATCAAAGAGTAGCTAGTCAAGGTAAAAATGGTGATTCAAGATTGCAGAGAGGAGGAATTTCAAGACTGGCCTCGATTCCTAAGGATCAGGAAGGGGCGCAAAATATACACTGGATCAAGCAAAATGGCAAAGATCTTAAGTTTGAAATTCAGGAAACCATTATGAAGGTTTATCTGAATGAGCCTATTAAACCCAATTCCAAAACATCATTTACGATGGAGTGGGACGCTGTGATACCTCAACAGATCAGAAGAAGCGGAAGAAACAATGAAGAGGGAATTGATATGACCATGACCCAATGGTACCCGAAAATTTCTGAATATGACTATGACGGATGGGCAACTTTCGACTATATAGGGAGAGAATTTCATGCCCCGTTCTCTGATTTTGACGTTACTATTAAAATTGATAAAGATTATGTAGTAGGAGCCGGAGGCATTCTTCAAAACCCAGGTGAAGTGAAGGGTTATGATGCGAATGCGAAGATCAAGACAGAGAAAAATAAAAAGGCAACCTGGAGGTGGACAGC
The DNA here is from genome assembly GCF_046591535.1 of Chryseobacterium proteolyticum. Taxonomy (NCBI): domain Bacteria; kingdom Pseudomonadati; phylum Bacteroidota; class Flavobacteriia; order Flavobacteriales; family Weeksellaceae; genus Chryseobacterium; species Chryseobacterium proteolyticum. The sequence goes on from NZ_JBJLWK010000003.1 coordinate 504,999, forward strand.
TAAAAATATCCTGGACTTTGCCTGGAGTGCGGACAGAGACTATGTAGTTAATAGCTTTGATGTTCCTAATGGACCTAAAGTATATCTGGTTTATCAAAAAAATGATAAAACCAAAGTCTGGGAACAGGCGCAACCTTATGTTACCAAATATTTTGAGATCATGAATTCTCATTTTGGAAAGTATGCTTATCCTACCTATGCCTTTATCCAGGGTGGAGATGGTGGAATGGAGTATGGGATGTGTACCATGATCTTAGGCGAATCAAAAGATATTGAAGACCTGATGGGGCTTATGACACATGAAGGTTCCCATTCATGGTATCAACAAATGCTGGCTACCAACGAATCTATGAAACCATGGATGGATGAAGGATTTACCAGTTATGCTGAGGGATACGTAATGTATCAGTTGTTTCCACCTAAAGATAAGCTGCCTAATCCTTTTGTTGATAGGTTGACAGCTTACCGGAATTTTGTGAAAAAAGGAATTGAAGAACCAGCAGTATGGTTAGGAGATCACCATGACAATGGTACTTCCTATACTTATGCTTCCTATGTAAAAGGAGAATTATATCTTGTTGAGTTAGGGTATATTGTTGGAGAGGAAAATCTTGCCAAAATTTTGAAGGAATATTTTGACAACTGGAGTTTAAAGCATCCTTCAGACCGGGACTTTCTTCATATTGCACAGAAAGTATCCGGGATGGATTTAAAGTGGTTCCATCATTACTGGATCAATACAACCAAAACCATTGATTATGGGATTAAAGATGTAAAATATGATGCGAAATCCACAACGATCATATTGGTGAATAACGGACAGGTTCCAATGCCTGTTGATTTTAGTGTAATGACAAAAGATAAGAAAATTGTTACTTATCAGATTCCGACAAATCTTACTCGTACATGGAAACAGAAAGATGCATACGGAGATTTTAAGACCATGAATTACTGGCCATGGACACAAAAGGAATATACATTAACAATACCTTATTCTCAATCTCAGTTGCAGGTTTTGGGGATCGATTTCAGTCAGAGATTAGCTGACGTAAATATGGCAGATAACTTTGTTGAAGTAAAATAAAATAAAAAAGGAGTATGAAAATACTCCTTTTTTATTTGTCTTAATCAGGTGAGCATGCAGCGGGTATAATGCAGTTGGGAGTAGCACATGGGTTAGCAGGACATCTCGTTCCCGGACATATTGCCGGAACACTGCTTCCGGGAACTGGACAGTTTACATTTCCCCCGTGGATTGTTTTAAGTGCATGCCTTGAAATTCTTTTGAAGTTTTTCATAGTATTGGTTTTAAATGAGTTGATATTTCAAATGTACCTTAAAACCTACATGCCCGATAGAATGAATTGATAAGTGTCTTATTTATTTTTATAAGTGTAGCGGCAGACTTAATAAATGAAATGATTTGCAAACAGTGATTTTAAATTAATAGGTAGTTTCATAGAACTTTTCACCATAAAGCCTTATTTTTACACTCATTTTCAAACCCATTTAGTTAAAATAAATGAACTCTATTGTTATAAATATTGGAAACAGCAATATAAGATTTGGTCTTTTTGATGATGACAACTGTGATATTTCATGGGTGATTAATACAAAGCCTTACAGAACCGCTGATGAATTGTATGTCCAGATGCTGATGTTGTATCAGACCTATAAGATTGAACCGGGCGCAATACAAAATGTGATTATTGGTTCAGTAGTTCCTCAGCTTACTAAAGTAATGAGCTCTGCCATTAAAAAAATACACGGAATTTCCCCTGTTATTGTTGATAGAAATACTCCTTCCGGGGTTCAGGCAAAATCCAAACAAATGGGAACAGATATCTATGCCAATTTGGTAGCAGCACATAATATGTACCCTGGCCGTAAGAAGATTATTATAGATTTCGGGACCGCACTTACAGCAAGTTGTGTTACTGAGACCGGTGAAACGCTGGGTGTGATTATTGCGCCGGGAATTGTTACCTCGCTAAACTCTCTCATCAGCCAGACTGCCCAATTACCGGAAATAGAACTTAAAAAACCAAAATCTGTTTTAGGGCTTGATACTGTAACCTGTATGCAGAGCGGAATGGTTTATGGTTTCCTGGGAATGGTGGAAGGATTTATAGATCGTATTAATGAAGAGGTGAATGATGATTGTTTCGTCATTGCGACCGGTGGTGTTTCTCATGTGTATAAGCCTTTAACCAATAAAATACATATTACGGACAGACTTCATACTTTAAAGGGACTTTATTTTTTAGGTAAAGATCAATCATGAAAAAATTTCCTGTAATAGAAACAAAAAGACTGATTCTTTCACAGCTGGAAGAAGGGGATATTCCTTTAATTGTCGAATATCTTCAGGATAAAGTTTTTTCAGAGCTCACCTCTAATATTCCTTATCCCTACACTGAAAAGGATGCTGAATTCTGGTTGAAAATTTCAAACGAAGCTTTTGAAAATAAAGCAGGATTCACTTTTGCGATCCGAAATAAAGAACATAGGATTATTGGAGCTATAGGGCTTCATGACAGAGGAGATGATAAAGCTGAATTGGGCTATTGGCTGGCTGTCCCGTTCTGGAATAAAGGATACGTAACAGAAGCGGCTTCTGCAGTGGTTGAGTTTGGATTTAAAGAGCTTGGATTTAACAAGATATTTGCTACTCATTTTTTCCACAATCCGTCATCCGGAAGGATTATGCAAAAAATAGGAATGGAGCAGGAGGCCATACTAAAACAGCATCTTAAAAAAGACGGGAAGTACTTTGACATTCCCATGTATTCCATTTTTAGGAACAAATAGTTTTTCAGTATCTTAGGTGTAGGTTTTAACTTCACCAACTTATACCATGAAAAAGCTGATTATCTTATTTCTGCTCACCAATGCTATTTTTTCTACTGCACAGACCAAAGTTTCCGGATCTTATCACGTAGATTCTGGAAATCCTGATGACGGAGGCTATAATTGGATACTATTGGAAAACCACCGCTTTGTGATGGCTACATTTGGGCAGGTTATTCTTGGAACATGGAGTATGGATAATGATAATCTCATTTCTTTTATCCCTTCTACACCTAAATATCCTTTTGATGTGTACGGCAGATATGATGCCGGCCAAAAAGGAACTAAAGTTATGTTTGATAACTTTGAGAGGGATACCAAAACTTATATGGGAAATTCCGAACAGGGTATTCAGCCTGTATTAAATGATAACGCTAACTGTTTCTCTTATCCAATGGTAAAAGAGTTTGGTAGTAATTTTAAAGATATTATCCTTTCTGTGGCTTTGTTTGATCAGGCTAAAGACTTGCACTATGTAGCAGAAAATAAAAGGTATAATAATTTTATTGTTATGTATTATTCATCTGCTATAAGGCAAAAACCGGTTACGGCAAAATTTAAAGAAGGAAGATTATATTTTAGAAGTGATGATCGCCCTTCTTCTCTCAGAAAAGATCTTCAGCCGGCAGAACTGAAAGAAATGGAGACGTTTATTAATGGAGGGGTGTCCGGCTTTTCAAAAGAATCTATCATCAGCAATCTGGCTTATAATATTGAGGCATATGGGCCTGGAGAAAGATCAATGCAGGAGAACTTTGATGAGGAGTCTTATCTTAATTACAACTATAACTACGATGCTTCCAAAGAGGTCTATACGGCAAAACACCCCCAGGGAGCGTCAGAAGATGATGAATACCATAATCTTGATACAATGTATAAGTATCATAGAATGGAACTTAAACCACAACAAAAATCATATAAGAAAATTGAAAAGAGTATTTTTAATATTACCTGTAAGGATTAATCTTATCTCTTTGATCTGAAAAACTCTTTAACGATTGCCGAACATTCGTGTTCCATAATTCCTGTAACCACTTCAGTTTTAGGGTGGAGGTTGAGGTGTTTATTGATAAAGCCTCTTTGCTCGTCTCTTGCGCCAATAACTACCTTGGATATTTGTGACCAGGCCAGTGCCCCTGAACACATGACACAAGGCTCTAAAGTAACATACAGTGTGCAATTGATCAGGTATTTTCCTCCTAAAAAATTTGCTGCAGAAGTAATCGCCTGCATTTCTGCATGAGCCGTTACATCATTAAGGGTTTCGGTTAAATTATGTGCCCGTGCAATAACACGGTTATTGGAAACGACTACACAGCCGATCGGAACCTCATCTTTTTCGAAAGCCAGCTCTGCTTCCTGGAAAGCCATCTTCATAAAGTATTCGTCAGTAAACATATATAATTAAAATTGAATTGTTAGGGGAAGACGCATCCTGTATCTTACAGTGTAACCATCAATCCTTGCTGGTTCCCATGTGCCATCAGACAAATATACCGCAAGTTCAGCTTGTTTATTAAAATCCTCGTTATCACCGACTCCTTTTACTTCAACAATGGACCCATCTTTGTCAATAATAAAATTTACTATACAACTGATTTTTCCATCCGCATTAATAGTGCCAGCATAAAAATTATCTAAAATTTCCTGTTTAAACTGATTGATTCCTTTAGAATATTCAGCCACAATCTCTCCCTTTTCGTCTAACTTTTTAACAGAAGGGATATCAGATTTATGAGTAGATTCATAAAGTTTCATCCTCGTAAGCTCCTCTAAATACTCATTATTTCTTTTAAGTTCTAAGACTGAAATAGCAGCATTCTTTTTTACTATAAATTCATTCAACTGTTTCTTAGATAGTTTTTGGATAATAGAACTTTCGGATGCATTTTCTATTTTTTCAAATTCAGAAGCGTATTTATTTTTAATTATTCGAAGTCCTTCTGTCTGCTGAGAATAATAAAAAGAGAATAATAAAATTAGATAAAAAGTACAGTACTTCTTCACGTTATTCAATAGTCATAGTTAGTGGAAGTTTAAAACGATATCTAACGGGATCACCGTTGATGATTGCTGGAGAAAATTTTTCTGAAAGAGAATACAATGCAATCTGAGCCTGGCGATTAAAAGTGAAATTATCTCCCTGTGCTTCTACATTGCTGATGCTCCCATCCTTCTCCACGATAAAAGCAACATTGGCTTTTACTGTTTTCTCTTCTGAGAAGACTCCATCAATATAGAACAAATGGGCGACCTCTTGCCTCAGAGCATTAATACCGCCGGGATAATCTGCTGATTTGTCTGTAATGGGAAAGATTTCCGGGGCCTTTTCGGGGTTTGCCATTCTGTTTTCCAACCTGATTCTGCTGAGGTCTTCAGTATTTTTTACTCTTAATAGAGCTCCGATTAACGCAACATTTTCTATACTATCCATTTTTTTCATGAAAAAAATAAAATCCTGCTTAATGGCTGCTTTTTGAAAATTACCGGTTTCAGCATCAAACTTTTTTCTGAACTCAGTGTTCAGCATACTGCGATGCTGATTATAATAGTTTTTTACCTGCTTAAACTCTTCCCGTTGCTGAGAGAAGAATGTTGCAGAGCAAAAACAGCATAATAACAGTAATAAAGATTTCAAATTGTGGATATTTATGTAAAAATAGTCAAAAAAACTTAATTCAAAATGGGTCCTTATTAGTCTTCCAGATAGCTGTTTAATGATTCTTTCAGATGATTGCGGATTTCATCAACTAAAGATTTAGGTTCAAGGACTTTTACCTCTTTTCCGTAAGAAAGGATTTCCTGCATAAAATCATAAGTAGGATGCAAAAAGAACTCAAAGTATATATCTTCAGGAGTTTCTTTAATCTCATTTTGAGATTGGTGAAGCGGAAAACTTTTGATATATTCTCCCTGATGACGTGAGCATTTCAATGTAATTTTCTGAGGTTTTTGTTCTGTTAAATTCATAACCCCGAATGCATTTTTAAAATATTCGCGGAAGTTATAACGATATTTTTCCCGGAATTTGGTCTTACTTACATCCAGATAATTGATCCGGTCCAGTCCAAACGATTTAAGTGCTTTATCATTGGTATCTATAGCAATGAGATACCATCTGCCTTTAGATTCTTTTAATGCTAAAGGGTGTACTTTTCTTGATGTCATAACTTTATTTTTATAATTGTAATGTTCAAAAGAAACGACACGTTTATTACGAATGGCAAAGAAAAGATCATAGAAATGCTCTACACCCGTTGGTTTTCGGGATTCAAAAAAGATGTACCCTGAAAAATCCGGATGAACATTTAAAGCATTACTTACCTGAAAGGATTCCAGGAGTTTCTGGTTATACTCATCCACTTCCATCGTTGGACGGCTTTCTATATAATAACGGTTATCACCTTTCTTCTTATTATGGATAGAAAGGTTAAAAAGATCAGATATCTCACGGATATCCCTCTGAAGAGTACGGATGGAGTAACTCTTAATATCAGCGTCCTGAAATTCAAAAGAATTTAAAAGATAGTCTTCCAGCTGAGAATAGGTCGCAGGAGCACTTTCTAATTTTTTAATAATCAGAGCATATCTTGTTAAGTAAAAATCTTTTTTCATTCGGGTTAATTTTATTTAAAGCTTTCCAGTCAGTTATTTCAAATGGAACGCAAGCGTTTCACGGTTAAGTTTTTATAATACAAATATATGCTCTTAATGCGACAAAAAATGTCGTATTTTTGTTTTTTTTAATTGAGTTTCTGGAATCATTTCTTTCTGAACGCTAAAAAGGTAAAAAGTTCCGGCTATCCAATAATGATGATTGGTGTTTAAAAGGTATTATGGAGCTGTGAGATTATCAGATAGCAACGGAACTTCATAACTAACAAGGTTTATAAATAAATATCGTCTTCGAGGATCTCATTATCAAAATCTTCTTTGAAAAAGAGCTCAATATCATTGAGATAGTTTTCATAATCTATCTCCACATTTTCGATGTCACTCCACTCTATAGTGTAGAGATCGGTATCAAAAATTATATCTGGATTGTGATTTGGTGTTTCCATGTCGTGTGTTTTAAAGATTGAACATATTTTAGGCTGTTCAGCATTAATTAATGTTGAATTCAATGGCTTTTGAAAGTTTTTAAAGATTGTTTTTTTGTGCCTTGGTCTATGATTCAAAAGTAGAAAGAGGGGACGACAAAACTTGACGTATTAAAAAAATAACTCAAAAAAATTGAGCTATTTTTTAGATTAGGAGAAATCTTCAAGATCTATTTCATCGGCAATCAGCATACTAATGTCCATTTCTGAAAGCATTGATTTAAGTTTGATTCCTCCGGGTTTTAGGTCCGCATCGGAAAGGATATACCACCACACTTTTTGAACAAAATCATTGAAGTCTATTTCCTTGGTATACTGCAGTCCTTTTTTTTTGTGCTGTTATGGTAAGTATCTGTTTTGTGATGTCCCTGCACTCATTCATTTTCCCTTCGTGAGGTGCTAAAACCTGAATTACACAGTTTTGTACATCATACAGAAGGTTGGCTGCAATTTTTATCTGGTTTTTCTTTGTGTTAAAACCTCTTTCATCACTGTATTTAGCTGCCAGAATTTTACTTCTGAATCCTGCAATTTCAGAAACCTCACTGATATTATTATGGGAAAAAATCTCTTCTACAGACTTTAGCCATGATAATGTTTTTTCAATAAAGAAAGGTTCCTTTTTTTTCTAATGCAGTAACGATCACAGGAAACTCCTGAAGATTATCCTTTAACTGGGAAACCAGAATGAATTGTGATTTCTTTACCATATTATTCAGGAATTAAGGTTTCTATAATATTTCCGTTAATGTCTTCATATCTGGACCATTCCATTCCTGCTTCACTTACACTCATTTTAGCATAGATCAGGCATTTGGCATCCAGTTCCATCAGTCTACTTGCTTCCACAATAATTTCGTAATCGTCGATCTTTTCTATGATTTTCCTTGCTTCCCGAACAACTCTGTTCAGGATACTCTGCTGGAAAAACTGAGGATCTGTTTGCCTCCAGCTGAAATTGGGCAACGACTGACAGAATTCCAGTGTATATTTGGGAATTGTATCAAAATATTGTATTTGTGAATCGGTAATGATAGAAGTATTATCGTCTTGTATTTTTTTGATAGCATCATTATAATAAACTTCAAGATCCACCAGAAAAGCCCTCAGGCTTTGATCGCTTTTAATATCGGAAGGATTATAATTGGTCTTAGCTATTTTAATAATCTCGTCGTAAGCAAAATCTCTAAAGGCCATGATGGGTGAATTGCCTGCCGTAGCGAAAGGTATTGTAAGATCTACAGTTCCGACTTTCATTCTTGGAATGGAAAAATGTTTCAGTAGGTCGTCTTGTGCGTATTCTTTTGCAATCTGTACTGTTTGGAGGTCTGCCATTTTTCTGGCAGAAGCAATTTCAGAAACAATTCCTCCCAAATATTCATTCAATTTTGGCATGATAAGTTTTTTATATTTAAAAGTTTAAAAGAGATGGCTGCCCGGGCAGCCATCTGAATAAATGAGATTAAGCAGTTGGTGCAGCAGCATTAGCTACAATAGCATCTTCCAGCATGTCCATAATCTTTGCAAGACCGGCAGGTAGTTCATCATTTACAGCTTTTACATGTACTCCCAACGTATATGTTTTTTCTGTGGTAGAAGTACTTGAAGTGGTCTTCTTATAAGCAGCTGAAGCGTTGAATTTTACTTTCCAGATTTTTGCACTTATGGATGCACTTCCGGAAAACTCACTTGAAGCAGACTGTGTTTCTACTGAATTTAATTTTGCGTTAAAATCAATGGTCATTTCATCGATTCTCAAAGCCGGAATCGTAAGCATGGAAAGAAAAGGCACCTGTAAGGTAACTTCAGACTGTGTCACCGTATCATTTGCACCAGGTACGGATTTCTTGTATTTGAAATCTACATATCTTAGCTCTTTTGCTTTAGGGTGTCCTTCCGGATAGAATCCGACTTCTTTGATGAAATCCACTTGTGAAATAGAGGCATCATGTTGAGCTTTAATGGCTGCTTGCATCGGTCCTCCGATATAAACACTGAAATCCAAACTGTTTAATTCTTGTACTAAATTTGCCATAATTTAAAATTGTTAAGGTTATTAATTGGTTAATAATATATAGTAGTGCTAGCAGACTAATATTCTATAGGTAATACATATCCTGGCTCAGTTTTCATAAACTGAAACTAAAAACGGATTAAAATTAATAGGGATATTTTAGGGTTGAAGCAGGTTGTTTGCTTTGGTTTCCCTGGTTATTTTGTTATTTCAAAGATAATTAGTTGTGGCGTCAAAACTCGTCGTGTTATAAAATATTTCTGTTGAGAATAAATATTTGTCTATATAAGCTTTAAAGCTTATTATTACATTATATAAGCTTAAAAGCTTATATTTTATTTTTAATGAGCTTCTGTACAATTTGATTTAATGTTTCTCTGTTATCATCAATATAGCTCAATCCTGCCTGGATCAGATTTTCAATATTCGAACGTCTTACGTTATCCATAGCCGGAGATGCATTCTTTAATGAAGGATTGATACGATAATAATTTTTTTGATTTCTTAACCCTAATGTCTGAAACATCTGACATAACTGATAATCTACGGTTTCTGCATTCGCAGACATCAGAATGTCAATTATAGGAGTTACCCAGCCGATTTTTCCTGCTTTTTCCAGTTTTTTGAAAGAATAACTTCGGGATTCAATCCCGGTCCCTATTGATACGATGATCATATCATTAACAGTGGGGTGGTTTGCTTTCTGATGATTTTTCAATACTTCGGCAAAAGGAATTTTTCTTGCTTCGGCATACGCACAAAGTGCAGGATTGTTGGCGAACATCCCTCCGTCAATAAGGCTGAAAAGCTGTCCGTACATCGATTTTATCTGGACCGGACTAAAATAGGTGGGTGCCGCCGAAGTTGCCCTGCAAACATCTTTTACATAAAAATTATCAGTACTTAGGCTGGCTTCCCATGAATTAAAAAGTTTAGCTCTTCTGTTTTCTATATCATAGCTCGTAATTAAACATGGTTTTATCAATTCCTTTAACTCAAGATGTCCAAAAAAATCATTCAGATTTTTCTCAAGTGCTTCCTGAGAAATCTTCTCATTAATCAATCCAAAAGGGTTTACAAGTTTCTCCCAAAAAGAAACCTGGAATATATTACCCCCCTTTTCGGCATACAGCTCTAACCCTTTTTGAATAGAGTATTTGGCTTTTCGATGTTCATCGGGACATAAAATAATTGAAGCGATTAGTCCTCCCGTGCTGCTTCCTGCTACCAAATCAAAATAATCACCAAGTTTTGCATTGGGCTTATCATAATATTGGAGCTGCTCTTCTATATAGCGTAAAATAATACAGGTGATAATGCCTCTTATTCCGCCGCCGTCTAAAGAAAGAATGGTTGTCTTTTTCATTTGTTGATATTAATTGTTAATAGAACACTTACAATCTTTAATATTCAAAACCATGGGTCATTCTTCGGGATAAAACAATTTTTTTTTATCATGCAGACTTTGTTTGCTTTTGTTGTTTTCTTGTAAAGTAAAGATAGGCGGAGAAAGCGACAGAACTTGTCGTATTATAATTATTTTTAAATAAAAAAGATTAAAAAATAATATATCCGGCTTTATCCCTTGCCATTTTAGAAAGGGTCTTCCAGGTGGTTTTTACAAGCCCTTTTTGGGTTGGAAAATTCTTTTTTTCGAAGTGAGGAAGGTCTTTAAACGTTTTCCAGTTTCCTCCCCAATCCCAGCCGTGCTTCGCGAAAATTTTGACACATTCATACCAGTCTGCTACTCCGTCATTATCCCAGTCTTTTGCAGTGTCCCAGCTTGCTGTTTTCCCATCTATCATCAAACAAATATCCACCGCCAAACCATAATTGTGGATGCTTTGTCCGGCTTTGGCATTGGTCACTTTTTTTTCCGGAGGTAATTCGTCCTATTGCATAGAGTTTTTCCTGTTCTTCAAAGGACCGTAAACCTTGCGTAATTCTTACTTTTGCTCTTCCGGTGAGGGCTTCGTCACATTCTTTAATGATTTGCTTTACTTCCGCTCTTACCAGAGGGTGAAGTTTTTCTATTTTTTCTAAGGTCACTTTATCCATAATTACAAAATTTAGTCTTTTTAGAAAACAAAAGTAGATATGGATAGCGCCAAAACTTGACGTATATTAGAATGAATTCAACGGGTGTGGAATTAAGTTTTGCAATACAGGGAGTTTATAGCCTGTTTCCATCTCTGCCAGTGACTGAGAGATGACATTTTAGATGCGTAAATAAGATAAAAGATAATGATTTAGGATTTTTTCTCATATTTCCAATTTCTTCCTTTACCTTCTTCTATCCATTCAAGAGCTTGTTCTATCCTTTTATTTCTTGTAGCTTCAGTTTTTGCTTCGGTAATCCAATTGATATACTCTTTTCTAAAAGATGGAGATTTTGATTCAAATACTTTTAAAGCATTTTTATTTTGCTGTAAAGCTTTATTGAAATAATCGGGAATTTCAGTTTCTGTTTTTATTGGAGGTGTTTTTTTCATGGTTACTCCCATATCTGTTAGTTCCATAGCCTCAAGAATGGCTTTTTTCAAGAGAGCTTTTGAAGGGAGTTCTTCTATTTTAGTAATCTTACCTAAGCTAAACATCGAAGTTTTCTCAGCTGTCGTTTCCAATTCTGCAATGGTTTTCATTTCCCCGTGAAGCCAAAATCCAAGGCTGCAATATTGTTTGAATGAAGTAATGGAACAAAGTATTTTGCCTTTGTACATAAAAGTAGGAAATTTCCATTTGATCGCCTCTTCTGCATCAGGGCAAAACTCATGAACCGTTTCCCGAAGGTAGCGTAAGATGGGTTTTGCAAAATCGGGGGATTTTTCGATATATTCATCAACCTGTGCGCTATATTTTTTCATGATCCTTTTAATTAAATAATTTTACTGTTTCATTCACAAGAAATCTTACCTGGTCTGGTCTTCCTCTGTCATTTTTAGGGGAATTCTCATAGCTTCCTGTTCTTACAATAACCATGTTGTGATCTGGTACCATAATGATATACTGACCTTGAAGTCCAAGAAAATAATAGTGTTTAATAGGATTGTCATGATTAATCCAGAGCCCCATCCCATAGATGTATTCGGATTTTTTTGTAGGGGTTCTCATCAGCTCAATAAAATCAGAATTAAGAACCTGGATACCATCTACCTTGCCATCATCCAGGAATAGCTGTCCGAGCTTTGCGAAATCCCTGGAATTGGAATGAATACAGCAATATGTCTTTTCCATTCGGCTATTATCTACACTCCATTCGGCATTTTGCTCCATGCCTAAAGGAGTCCAGAATTTTTCAGATAAGTAGCTTGCGAGTGTTTGGTTTATTGATTTCTTTATGGCAAATCCCAATAGCTGAGTAGAACCACTTTGATACTCAAACCGCATCCCGGGTTCTGCTTTAAATCTTTTTGAAAAAGTAGCTTTTAAGAGACTCCTTCCGTAATAGGCTTTTGCATTAGGGCGAAAAGGATTTTTATAATCTTCGTCCCAATCCAGGCCAGATTCCATTTGGGCCAGGTTTTTAAGAGTTAGCTGATTACCTAATTCTTTGTTTTTAAAATCTTCGAAAAAGTTGGAGAATTTTTCGTCAATACTTTTTATTTTACCTTCTTCAAGAGCCTTTCCCAGGAGCATTACAGTCACTGCTTTTGCCATAGAAAAAGAATTCGTTTTAGAAAGCTGGTTATAGCCATTCCAGTACTGCTCATGAAGCAATTTTCCATTTTTAATCACTAAAAAAGAGGCTGTATTGGATTGGATGAGGTTTTCAACGATTGTTTTAGGTAAAGTACTTTTGTTATAAGCAGGATCTTCTTCCCAAAGCTTTGGAGACTCTGTGGAAATAATATTGCTGGGAAACAGTTTTCCGTCGTCAATGTTAGCACTTGATTTACCTTTCAGATAAGTTTTGGCAATTCCACTGAATAAATAATCATATCCGAAAAGGTAAGCAAAAGCTACACCTGCAGCAGCTCCGCCGATAATATATTTTAGCATTTGTTTAAGATCTGTCTTAAACAAATTTAAAATAAATTAGGGGATAGCAATAAAAAAAAGCCCTGAAAAATCAGGGCTCTGTATTTATATTTTAGAAAGTAAATTTCTGAAGTTGGTTTTTTCATCAATGATCCTTCTCAGGTCTGCTACAGGAACTCTTTCCTGTTTCATTGTATCCCTGTCTCTGATGGTTACCGTATGATCCGTAAGAGAATCGTGATCTATTGTTATACAATAAGGAGTACCAATAGCGTCCTGTCTTCTGTATCGTTTTCCGATCGCATCTTTCTCTTCGTAGAATAGATTGAAATCGTATTTCAGATCATTGAATATATTTTCTGCATATTCAGCCAATCCATCTTTCTTCATTAATGGCAAGATAGCAGCTTTGATAGGCGCCAACGCAGGAGGTAAAGATAATACCGTTCTTTCCGAACCGTCTTCCAGTACTTCGTCTCTCAGGCAGTGAGAGAAGATTGAAAGGAACAATCTGTCTAAACCAACTGAAGTTTCCACAACATAAGGAACATAGTTTTCATTTCTTTCAGGATCGAAGAACTGAAGCTTTCTTCCTGAATACTCTTCGTGGGCTTTGAGGTCGAAATCGGTTCTTGAGTGAATACCTTCCAGTTCTTTGAAACCAAAAGGGAAATTAAATTCGATATCTGCTGCAGCGTTCGCGTAATGCGCTAATTTTTCATGATCATGGAATCTGTAATTTTCATCACCTAAACCTAGGGCACGGTGCCAATTCAGACGTTTTTGCTTCCATTGTTCATAGAATTCGAGTTCAGTTCCGGGTGCCACAAAAAATTGCATCTCCATTTGTTCGAATTCACGCATTCTGAAAATAAACTGTCTTGCCACAATTTCATTTCTGAAGGCTTTTCCGATCTGGGCAATACCAAAAGGAAGTTTATGACGTGATGTTTTTTGTACGTTTAAGAAGTTAACGAAAATACCCTGAGCTGTTTCTGGTCTAAGATAAAGATCCATTGCAGAATCTGCAGAAGCTCCAAGTTTTGTTCCGAACATCAGGTTGAATTGTCTTACTTCCGTCCAGTTTTTGGAACCTGTATCAGGATCTGCAATTTCAAGCTCTTCAATTAAAGCTTTTACATCAGCAAGATCTTCATTTTCAAGGGACTTTGCCAACCTGGAAAGAATCGCCTCTCTTTTTGCCTTGTACTCCAGAATTTTTGGATTTGTAGCAACAAATTGATCTTTATCAAAAGCATCACCGAATCTTTTCGCTGCCTTTTCTATTTCTTTGTTCTCTTTATCTTCAATTTTAGCACAATAATCTTCAACCAAAACGTCTGCTCTGAAACGTTTCTTAGAATCCTTGTTGTCAATCAACGGATCATTAAATGCATCCACGTGGCCCGAAGCTTTCCAAGTAGTAGGGTGCATCAGGATAGCTGAATCAATACCTACAATATTTTCGTTAAGCTGTACCATCGCTTTCCACCAATATTGTTTGATATTATTTTTCAATTCAGCTCCGTTCTGCCCATAATCATAAACAGCGGATAAACCGTCATAGATCTCACTGGAAGGGAAAATAAAACCATATTCTTTAGCGTGAGAAATCACTTTCTTGAAAACATCTTCTTGCTTTGCCATAATTTTTTTTTACGTCTGATTTGCAAAAATATGAATTTGGATTCCAAAATCATGAAATTCAACAAAAAAAGCGGGTAAAAAAGAAATTTTCTTTCTCTTTTGATTTTTAGCGAACTAAAAATCTATCTTTTTGGAAAGAAATAATGAATATGATTGTTTTTATTGTCTTATCTTGAGACAATTTGTCGAAATTTGTTTTGATTAAAGATTTTACAATGAGAAAAATCAGTTTTATATTTTTGGCTTTTATTTTGTCTGTTCATCTGTTTTCTGCCCAGAAAATACCTGAAGGAAAAGTGGTAACAACTTTCATTACTGCAAAAACACTTCATAACAAAGCCGGTGAAAACCCTAAGCGGAGAATTTCAGTTTATCTTCCTCCGGATTATGAAAAATCTTTAAAAAGGTATCCTGTTATATATTATTTACACGGTTTTTTTTGGAATGACAGTCTGTTGGTAGGCAGTGATAGAATCAATCATATTATCGACCGCGCAATCGAAGCAAAAAAGATAAAACCTGTAATTATTGTTATGCCTGATGAAAGTACAGTTTTTAAGGGAAGCTTCTATGCCAATTCGAAATCGTCCGGAAACTGGTCCGATTTCACTTCTCTTGAACTGGTGGAGTTTATTGATAAAAATTATAGAACGATTTCCAGTAAAGACAGTCGCGGAATTTCAGGACATTCTATGGGCGGAAACGGAGCGCTTCGAAATGCATTTCTTCATCCGGATGTTTTTTCATCTGTATACGCTTTATCTCCGGGAATTCTTGATGCCAGGTATTTTGCTTTGACAGAAATTGAATCTTATAAAAACGTACAGAATATTAAAGAAGTCAAGGATCTTTCAAAACCTGAAAACTCAAGAACCAATATTATTTTTGCCATTGCCAGAGCTTATAACGGAAACGTGAATAAGCCTCCTTTTTTTGCTGATCTCCCATTTTCTTTTCAGGGAGATGATCTGAAAATAGACGCTCCTGTCCTGGACGAACTTAAGATGAATTCTACTTCAGAGCTGGTTTTCACGCAATATGAAAACATCAAAAAACTGAAGGCGATAAAATTTGATTGGGGCCGAAATGATGAGCTGAAGCATATTCCACCAAGCTGTCTGAGTTTAAGCAAAAATCTTGAAATATTAAAAATAAAGCATGAAGCCGAAGAATATATCGGAACACATGGAAGTGAGGTTAGTAAAGAAAATGGACGAATTGAAAATCAAATGTTACCCTTTTTCAATACGCATTTGAAATTTGAGGAATAATGTATACTATAAAATTTTCCATAGTATTTCCGTAGTAGTTAAGAGTAAATAGATAAGAATCCTCTATTTTTGCTCCATGTTAGAAATTCTTTATCGCGACGAACATCTTATTGCCATCAACAAACCGAGCGGTTTACTGGTGCATAAGTCCTTTTACTCCGGGGAAGCGGATACTTATGCTATTCAGGAACTGAGAAAGCAGATTGGTCAAAAAGTTTATCCGGTGCATCGTCTCGATAGAAAAACTTCAGGAGTTTTGCTGTTTACTTTAGATAAAGAAACTTTGCGAACAATGAGTGACCGGTTTGCATCACGGGAGGTGGAAAAGAAATACATCGCAATTCTTCGTGGTTGGGCAAAGGAAGAAGAAACCATTGATTATGATTTAGTTAATGAGGATGAGGTAAAGCAAAAAGCGGTTACGTATTATCATCGTTTACAGACTTCAGAAATAGAATTGCCTTTTTTAAAACATCAGACGTCAAGATATTGTTTAGTTGAAGCCATTCCAGAAACGGGGCGGTTTCATCAGCTGAGAAAACATTTTAAGCATATTCTGCATCCTATTTTAGGCTGTCGTAAGCATGGATGCAATAAACAAAACAAGTTGTGGCTTCAGACATTTGGCATCAACAAAATGACGCTTCATGCCCATCAATTGGTTTTTAATCACCCAGTTTCTAATGAAAGAATTACGGTAAATGCAACAATAGACGATGAGTTTAAAAGAGTAGGAGGCATTCTTAATTTCGATTTGAGCCCGTATTCTTAACCTCTCATATTTTGCCGTTTCAATTTCATTTTTGATAAAATATCAAAAGTTAATACGACCATTAATTTTAATTTGAGTATTTTTGTCAAACTTTTTTTTCAATGTACAAAAGTATCATCAGACCCATTCTGTTCAAATTTGATCCCGAGGAAGTTCATCATTTAACATTTTCAATGCTTAAGAATTTTGGATTTCTCACCAAACTATTTTTTCCTAAACCAATCGAAGATAAACGTCTTGAAAGAGAAGTTTTTGGCTTGAAATTTAAAAATCCGGTAGGCTTGGCAGCCGGTTTTGATAAGAATGCAGTGCTTTTTGAAGAACTCGCTGATCTTGGTTTTGGTTTTGTGGAAATCGGAACACTTACACCCAAAGGCCAACCGGGAAATGACAAGAAAAGACTTTTTCGCTTAAAAGAAGATTCAGCCATTATCAATAGGATGGGCTTCAACAATGAAGGAGTAGATGCTGCTGTTGAAAGGCTTAAGAAAAATAAAAATGTACTGATCGGTGGAAACATCGGCAAAAATAAAGTAACTCCTAATGAAGAAGCGGTAAATGATTACAAAATTTGTTTTGAGAAACTTTTTCCGTATGTAGACTATTTTGTTGTTAATGTAAGCTCGCCTAATACACCCAACCTCCGCGAACTTCAGGATAAAGAACCTTTAACTCAGCTTTTGGGAACTTTGCAACAAATGAATAACGGAAAAGCCAATCCAAAACCTATCCTTCTAAAAATAGCACCTGACCTATCCGATGATCAGTTGTTGGACATTATCGATATTGTAAAAGATACTAAAATAGCGGGAGTTATAGCAACCAATACTACACTTTCCCGCGAGAATCTTAGTTCCGAGAATAAATCTGAAACCGGAGGATTATCAGGAAAACCACTAACTAAAAGATCTACAGAAGTGATCCGTTTTCTTTCTGAAAAGAGCGGTAGAGCATTTCCGATTATCGGAGTGGGAGGAATCCATTCTGCAAAAGATGCAATTGAAAAGCTTGATGCAGGAGCAAGCCTTATCCAGCTTTATACAGGATTTATTTATGAGGGTCCGGAATTGATCAATGAGATCAACAAAGAACTTTTAAAAAGGGCTTCAAGATTACCTAGATAAGGAAGCATATTCCAAATCTGATCAGTAATGGCAGGCCTTGCATCTATTTTGATTTTGTAACTGAAGCATTGTTACGATCTACAACCAAGGTATAAGCAGGGCTTGTTGTTGTCTTTTTAATAGCGAACTTTAAAACTTTAGAATCTTTAGTTTTGGTTACTACAGTATCGTAAATATTATTGATACAACTTTCTGTAAGAAAATCTTCGTGTTTTTTATAGTTCCAGTCGCTGGTAAAGTATAATACCCTATAGCCCTTTTCTCCTTCACTGGCACCACACATTCCGCAGGCATTGAAATTGGACGTGTGCTCAAAATATAAGAGAATCCTGTTTCCCGATTGATCTGAAACGTATGATACCAGTTCATTACCTCCGTAAGAATCTATAAAATCATAGGTGTTTATTTTTTTATTATTGGGCAGGATCAGATAATTATTAAATCTGTAGATCATGTTGTTTTTGGTAAACAAACTTGCAGATTGTGCTTTATTTCCTAAAATGAATTTACCTTGGACTTCTTTATTGGACCCATCATTTTTAAAAATGAAGCTTTCTTTGGGATTCAGCGTCTTAGCAATACTGTCAGTTTTTTCAATCCATTGAGGTGATGTAATCTTTTCTCCCAATATTTTTGAACTCTGTTTTTGTTTATTTCCAAAATTATAGAGGTAGAGGTTTCCATAATCGTAGATGCCGGTGAGCTGAATTTTTTTTCTGATATTTATCGTAGAAATACCAGCCGTCTACAAAGTGCTGATATTGGCTGCAATCCACGATACCCCTATAATGCAATTGCATGGTAACAGGAATTCCTGCAACTTCCCCTTTGAAGATCTGGGAAGAATCAGTAACTACTTTGAGTTCTATTTTTTGAGCGAGGGAGTAGAAGCCTATGGAACACAGGAGTAATAAAAATAGTTTTTTCATGCGAGTTTTATGGTTAGTTTTTAGTTGTATTAAATAAAGAAATGAGCAATTGTATAAATGATCAATCCAACCAATCCACCGACTAATGTACCATTTACACGGATAAACTGTAGGTCTTTACCCACCTCAAGCTCCATTTTCTCACTTAGTTCTTTGCCTTTCCAGTTTCCGACAGTGGAGCTGATGAGGTTTCCAAATTGGTGAGTGTTTCTCAGAATATATTTATAGGCAGTAACGCGTAGCCAGTGATCTATTTTATTTTGAAGTTTTTCGTCAGTTTTTAAGTTCTCTGAAAACTCATTTAAATTTTTAGAGATATAATTTTTTAAAGAGGAGTGATCTTCCTGAAGTTCTTTTGTTAAAGTGTTTTTAATGGAAGACCAGATGTCATTCGAATACTGGCTGAGTTTATCGTTTTTAAGGATCTCATTTTTAATGTTCTTAAACTCACCTTCCCATTTAGGGTCTTCTT
This sequence comes from Chryseobacterium proteolyticum, assembly GCF_046591535.1. Classification (NCBI taxonomy): domain Bacteria; kingdom Pseudomonadati; phylum Bacteroidota; class Flavobacteriia; order Flavobacteriales; family Weeksellaceae; genus Chryseobacterium; species Chryseobacterium proteolyticum. The sequence goes on from NZ_JBJLWK010000003.1 coordinate 524,156, forward strand.
TCAGATCCGATGAAAATTCATAGATCTTCTTTGAGATTAATGATCTGATTTCATGTTGAGGATCTTCCTCCACTTCTTTAAAGAAATCGGATAATCCATTGGCAATTTTTTCTGCAATTTTATTGTCAACAAATGACGGGATAAAAGAATAACTTCCTTTTTTTACACGCTCCTCGATCATCTCATCATTTTCTATGATGTATTCTTTGATTTGCTTTGATAGATTGGTTATAATCCGCTGATGGTCATTTTTATCCAGCAAATAGTTAATTCCGTTTCCAATAATCACATTAAGTTTTATCCCATTGGACATTTCGGAGACTTTTTTGGTAATAAAATCACTGACCACTGAATCGTCAAGCTTATTGAGGATATCCAGAACAATATCTGATAGATTTTTAATTAAAATTTCCTGGTTTTTTTCTTTGGTAAGCCATTCGCCTACGAAATTGGATATTTTAAGTTTCTGAATGTAAGGGCGTATGTTCTGTGGTGAAAGAAAATTGGTCACTACAAAACTTCCGAGATTATCTCCTAGTCTTTCTTTGCTGTTTTCAATCAGGTTGGTATGTGGGATAGGAAGCCCCAGTGGATGTCGGAATAAAGCGGTTACGGCAAACCAATCGGCTAGGGCTCCCACCATTGCAGCCTCGGAGAATGCGCGGACGTATCCTATCCAATGTGAAGGATTTGTCTTTTGAAGGACTGTTGTAATGACAAAAATAATTGCCATCAGTACAAATAATCCTGTCGCAAATGCTTTGTATTTTCTTAGTTGTTTTCTTTTGGCTTCATCATTCATATGATCAAATTTAGTAAATTTGGTTATGAAATTTTTAATTTCATTAATACTAATTGTTTTTCTGCAATCATATTCGCAGAATCATAACCCATCAAAATTACATCTATGGAAAACGAAGCAAAAAACAATCCATACTATTCAAGAACAGATACCACAAAACTGGAAGTTCCCAATGAAGAATGGAAGAAAATCCTGGCTCCCGATTTGTACGCCGTATCAAGAGAAGCTGCTACTGAAAGAGCTTTCACGGGAAAATATAATGAGTTCGATGAAACAGGTGAATATTATTGTGCCGTTTGCGGAAACCGTTTATTTCGCTCTACCTCAAAGTTTGCAAGCAGTTGCGGATGGCCCAGCTTTTTTGAAGCAGATAAAGAAGGAGTTTATTATAAAAGAGATACAACTTATGGAATGGAAAGAGTAGAGGTGCTTTGTAAACGTTGTGATTCGCATTTGGGGCATGTTTTTGATGATGGTCCCAAACCAACAGGACTACGTTATTGTATGAATTCTGTAAGTCTGGAATTTGTCCCGGATTCTAAAAACTAGATTTTCGATGAATAGTTCTATCTGATCTTACTATTTTCAATGAATCTACAATAAGTAAGAATTTTCTTAATATAAAGATGCCTATTGCAGAATATTAAATTATTGAAGATTTATATGAAGGAATTCCTTGCGAAGTATTTTTTCATGTTATAGCAAAACCCGTAAAATCGCAGTATCGCATAAAATCAATGCGACAGGAATTGACCCGAAATGCGTTGAAATAACGGCTTTAATTCACAGAATCAGGAAGTTAAAGTTTCTTAAATAGCGTTAAACTTCGGTTTGTTTTTCCTGTCGCGTAATTATGTTTTTATAATTTTGCCCCACTAATTTATATTTTACATAGTTATTGAATGAAAGGATTATATAGCCTCTTGGGCTTTGCGTACATGGTTACAACTTCATTTTACATTTCTCCGGAGAAAACGAATTTAAGAAGTGAAACCATTGGCACAGAAAAAATTGAAAGAGTAGCTGACACGAAATCTGAGAAGATAACCAATGCGGTATCTTCGTCAGAAGAATTATATAAATCAATTGCATTCGCACCAGGACATGAACTTAATGAAGAGGTGTTCTTTAAAGCCTTAACAGGATTTGAAAATTTAAAAAAAGCAGGATTACTGAGCCAGGATTCACACTTACTGACAGTCTGCGATTTTTCGATGTCCTCCAATACCAACAGGCTATGGGTAATTGATACACAGGAAAAGAAAGTTTTGTTTAATTCTTTGGTTGCCCATGGTAAAAATACAGGAGAGGAGTTTGCAACCAATTTTTCAAATAATGAAAGCTCGCTTCAAAGCAGTATGGGATTCTATATTACCGATGCTACCTATAACGGAGATAACGGATATTCTCTAAGGTTGCTTGGGATGGATAAAGGATTTAATGATGCGGCTTACAGAAGAGCGATTGTAATGCACGGAGCAAATTATGTAAGTGAGGAATTTGCAGCAATGCATAAAAGAATCGGGAGAAGCTGGGGATGTCCTGCCATTCCGAAAGACCTTACGGCTCCAATTATTAATACCATAAAAGGAAGAAATTGTCTGTTTATTTATTATCCGGATCAAAATTATCTTTCTTCTTCAGAATGGTTAAAGTCCTAATAAGAATTGTTATCAATAAGCATAAAGACGATTTGAACATAAACTAAAAGGTCGTATGAAATCTACAGGTGAGTATATTCCTGCTTTCAGGTTATCGAGTAATCCGGATCAGACAAGCAGGTTTGAGAAAGGTAAAATACCCACTTTGAAGCCCATGAATACCAGGACTTTTTGGATTAGTACGATAACAGAAGAATGGGAAAAACATACGCATCCGGCTCCACGGAGACAGTATGTGATCACATTAAAAGGAAATATTTTATTTAAAGTTAGCGATGGTTCTACATTTCTAATTGAACCGGGAATAATTCTTATAGCAGAGGATACTGATGGAGTTGGACATAGTTGGGAAATAGTGGAAGGAGAAAAATGGGAAAGACTTTATATTCCAATTGAAGAGGGGGGAGATGATTTTTTTATTCCTGAATCAGAATAAAATAGAAAGCAGTCAATTTTGACTGCTTTTTTATTTTTATTAAACTAATTCCTTAGCTAAATTTCTTGAAAATCAAGGTCGCATTGTGTCCACCGAATCCGAAAGCATTGCTTAAAGCATACGTAATATCTTTTTCTTTAGCCTCATTAAATACGATATTGACATCTTTAGGGATGGCAGGATCTATCTCGTGAAGATTAATGGTTGGAGGAATGATTCCGTTCTCAATTGCTTTAATTGAAAGTATGGCTTCCGCAGCACCCGCTGCCCCTAATAAGTGTCCTGTCATTGATTTTGTACCACTTATATCAAGTTTTTTACTTCCTTTGAAAAGGCTGTTGATCGCTTTTAATTCAATAAGATCTCCTAAAGGCGTTGAGGTGGCGTGGGGATTGATATAATCGATATCTTCTGCATTAATTCCGGCTTCGTTAAGAGACAGCTGCATAGCTTTTATAGCACCTGCTCCTTCAGGATGCGGAGCGGTCATGTGATAAGCATCTGCTGTCATGGCAGCACCTACCAGTTCGGCATAGATTTTTGCTCCTCTGCTTTTGGCATGTTCATATTCTTCAAGGACCAATGATCCTGCTCCTTCACCGATTACAAAACCATCTCTGTCTACATCATAAGGACGGCTTGCTGTAGCAAAATCGTCGTTTCGCGTAGACATTGCTTTCATGCCGGAGAATCCGCCCACGGAAGCTGGAGTAATACCAGCCTCTGAACCTCCGCTGATGATTACTTTTGCTTTACCCAAACGGATATAATTAAAAGCATCCATTAAAGCTGTATTTCCGGTGGCACACGCGGAAACTGTCGTATAGTTGATTCCCTGCAGTCCGTATTTCATAGAAATCATTCCTGAAGCCATGTTGGCAATGAATTTTGGAACGAAGAACGGATTGAAACGCGGTATGCCCTCACCACCATAATATTCTGCGACTTCATTTTCGAAGGTTAGCATGCCTCCCTGTCCTGTTCCCCAGATAACACCTGTATCGAATGGATCCATCGCTTCGAAATCCAATCCTGAATCTTCAATTGCTTCAGCAGAGGCGTACATTGCATACTGAGTGAAGAGATCACTTCTTTTTATTTCATTATGGTTCAAATATTTTTTAGGGTCGAAATCTTTTACCTCACATGCAAAATGAACTTTAAATTTTTCAGCATTAAAATGCTTGATTAAAGCCGTTCCGCTTACTCCATTAATACTGTTTTGCCAGAAATCTGCGACATTGTTTCCCAAGGGTGTAACTGCACCCAGTCCTGTAATGACAACTCTTTTCATACTTAGTTACTGATTTTAAATAAATTGGAGGTTCCTCTAGCAATGAGTCTTGTTTTATCTGCGTTCCATATCTCGCATTGGGCATTTACAAATTGCTTCCCCCTTTTAATGATTTTAGTTTCGGCTACAATATTATCATTTTCTTTCGCAGTTGAAAAATAATCGATGACATTATTTATGGTTGTAATGAAAGAATTTTCATTTAAGGAAAACATCGTAGCACCGATGATGTCATCCACAATAGCCGCGGTTACTCCGCCATGAAGATTACCGATTGGATTCAGCCATTCCGGGCGAATGGTATATTGAAACTCCAGATTTCCTTCCTCTACAGAAATTACAATAGGATTCAGCCATTTCATAAATGGAGAAGGGGACTGATCAAATTCTTTTCCAATAAATTGTCTTAATTGTTCTAATCGATCCATATAATACTTTTACTTTTCTATAATCATGGTGACACCTTGCCCTCTTGCTGCACAAATAGAAATAAAACCTTTCCCGCTTCCTTTTTGGTTTAAAAGCTTAGCCAGTGTAGCGATAATTCTGCCTCCGGTTGCGGCAAACGGGTGGGCAGCTGCCAGGCTTCCGCCTTTTACATTCAGCTTATTTCTGTCTATTTTTCCCAAAGCTTTTTCTAATCTGAACTTTTTGGCGAGGTCATCATTCTCCCAGATCTTAATTGTTGCCAAAACTTGTGCTGCAAAAGCTTCGTGGATTTCGTAATAATCAAAATCTTCAAGGTTCATTCCTGCTTTTTTCAACATTCTGTCTGCGGCAAAAACCGGTGCAAGAAGTAAATTTTGTCTGTTTTCCACATATTCTATTCCTGCTATTTCGGAAAAGGTAATATAGGCCAGGATGGGAAGATTGTTGGCCTTAGCCCATTCCTCACTGGCCAATAAGACAGCAGAGGCCCCATCTGTAAATGGAGTAGAATTTCCTGCAGTGAGTGTTCCGTTTTGTTTATCAAATGCGGGTTTTAACTGAGCCAGTTTTTCAAGGCTGGTATCAAGGCGTAAATTATTATCCTTCTCTAAACCAAATGCGGGTGTGATCATATCATTGAAAAATCCTTCCTCGTAAGCCTTAGCCATATTTTGGTGACTTTTGAAAGCCAGCTGATCCTGATCTTCACGTGATATCTGATAATATTTTGCGGTAATTTCAGTATGTTCACCCATTACCAATCCTGTTTTAGGTTCCTGTCCCTTGTATGGAATAGGCATCCAGTCTTTCAATGACGGGCTTAAGAGATGTTTCAGCTTTCCAAAAGCTGATTTTTCTTTATTTGCTTTTAAAAGAGCCTTTCTCAATTTGGGGGACGATTCGAAGGGGATATTGCTCATAGCTTCTACTCCGCAGGCGATACCGCTTTCTATTTGTCCAAGGGCGATTTTATTCCCAATATATATAGCTGCTTCGATTCCTGTATCACATGCTTGCTGAAGATCACATGCCGGAGTTGCCGGATCCAGAGATGTATTCATTACTGTTTCTCTGATGAGGTTACTTTCCGATATGTGCTTAATAACTGCTCCGCCTGCAACTTCACCAAGTAGTTTTCCTGTGAGCTGATAACGGTCAATCAGTCCATTTAAAGCAGAAAGCAGCAAATCCTGATTCCCTTTATCTGCATAAGCAGTGTTCATTCTGGCAAAAGGAATTCTGTTGTATCCTACGATGGCCACTTTTTTTTGTTTCCATATGATAAAAATTTATGATGGAATAATATTAAGTTCCTGGTCTATGATTAAAAGGATCCTGTCTAAAGCAAGGTTCAGATAGGTTTCATGACCTGTTGTTTTGGAAAGAAGTATACCGCCTTCAATAAGCATAATGAATAATGAGGCCATTTCATCTGCATTTACTTTTTCATTTAATTCTCCGCTTTGCTGACCTTCCTGAATAGCTGCTGAAATTTTTTTGATCCAGGCCTGAAAAGATAGAGTAACCTGATTTTTCAGGATAGGAAAAGCGTCATCAGACTCTGTAGCGGCATTCATCAGCGGGCATCCTCCATTAACGAAAACATCCTTCCAGCTTTTACGGTAAAAATTGACAATAGCTTTTAATTTATCCACAGCCAGAGGAAAGTCTTCTCCTAGTGATCTGGACATGCTTCTACTCAGAAAAGTTGAGTTATACTTGTAAGCTTCAAGAGCTACTTCATCTTTGTTTTCAAAATTTCCGTAAATACTGCCCTTTGTTAGTCCTGTTGCTTCCGTAATGTCCGAAAGCGTCGTTGAGAGATAGCCTTTCTTATTAAATAAGGGAGCAGTAGTCTCAATAATGAACTGTTTGGTCTTTTCTGCTTTTGACATAATCATGAAATTATATGCAAATATACGAAAATATACCAAATGGTATATTTAGAATAAAAACTAAGTCTGAACTTGAATATTAGTCCAGACTTAAGATATTTTATTTAAAGAGAGCTTCTTTTATTGTGGAAGCTGCCTGGGCAAGAGATTCCTGAATTGCCGGAATATGAGCTATAGGATTTAATAATCCATAATCATGGATAAAACCTTTATACACTGCAAGTGTAGTAGGAACACCGGCTTCATCAAGCTTTCTTCCATACGCTACCCCTTCGTCATGAAGAATATCATTCTCAGCTATCTGGATCAATGCAGGAGGTAATCCTTTTAACTCTTCAAGAGATGCCTTATTTGGAGAAGCATATTTTTCTTTTCTTTTTTCAAGATCTGTAGTATAATTGTCCCACATCCATTTCATTAACGGAGTTGTTAAGAATCTTTCCTGCGCATACTTTTCATAAGATTCTCTTGTAAAATCTGAGTCAGTAACCGGCCACAATAAAACCTGGTAGTGAAGTTCCGGACCATTTTTATCCTTTGCCATCAGAGCAACTACAGCAGCCATATTTCCACCTACGCTGTTTCCTGCAACAGCCAGCTTAGAGCCATCCACTCCGATTTCTTTGCCATTTTCGGAAACCCATTTTGTAGCTGCATAGGCCTGATTAATAGCAGTTGGATACTGAGCTTCCGGAGATGGAGTGTAATCAGGGAATACAGCGACGGCTCCACTTTTTACAACCAAATCTCGTACTAATCTTTTATGAGTAGGGAAATCTCCTAATACCCATCCCCCTCCATGGAAAAACATAAATACAGGAAGGTTATCGTTTGCTCCTTTGGGTTTTACAATATGAATATTTAATGAAATTCCGTCCTGGGTAATCTTTTTTTCAAATTCTTCAATATCTGAATAATCAAAGTTTACAGAGGCTTGTGCTCCTACAAGAACCTGTCTTGCATCTTCAGGAGACATTTCTTCAATTGGTTTTCCGCCTCCACTGTTAAGATCCTTAAGAAAAACGCGGATATCTTTTAAAATATGGGGATCATTTTCTGCGGGTTGAACATTGTGTGACATAATTTTGGGTTTTTAAGGTTGGTAATTGGTTATAATAGTAGGTTGATTATGCTAAAGTTGCGTTGAGTGTAATTTCAAAATTGAAAGCGGCACTTACCGGGCATCCTTCTTCAGCAATTTTAGCATATTTTTGAAAGTCTTCTTCTGAAAGTCCTGGAACTTTTGCGGTTAAAGTCAATTCAGATTTAGTAATTTTTCCAATACTTGGATCAAGAGTAATAACAGAGGTTGTTTTAAGTTCCTCAGGGGTAAATCCGGCCTGTGATAATTCAGCGCTTAATTTCATGGTAAAGCATCCTGCATGAGCAGCCGCCAATAATTCCTCAGGATTTGTTCCTACACCATCGGCAAATCTGCTGTTGAAAGAATACTGAGTTTCATTTAATGTGGTGCTTTGCGTTGTTAGGTGTCCGTTTCCTTCTTTGATGTTGCCATTCCAAACGGCTGTTGCGTTACGTTTCATAATGTTTTGTTTTTTAGTTAATATTTAATTGTTTTTTGATATGACAAAGGTATGTCACATCAAGGTTGGTTTCAATAGATAAAAAGGCTTAAGTATTGTACTTTTTTCCCGAAGAGTAATTTTTCTTAAAATGAGCCGGTGTGCTGCCTACCTTATTGGTGAATAATCTGTTAAAGTACGCGGGGTCCTCATAGCCAAGATCATAAGCTATTTCTTTTACCGGTTTATCCGTATAGAACAATAGTCTTTTTGCCTCCAGCAAAATTCTGTTGATAATGAGTTGATTGGGAGATTCCAGGTTTAGGTTTTTAAACTTGTGGGTCAATGTTTTCGGCGCAATATGCAATAACTCGGCATAGTCGGCCACATTGTGTTTTTGTCTGAAATGAATTTCAAGGTTTCTGCTGAAATCCCTGAATACATCGAGATCATTATTCGGGATGCTTACCCTTTCCGTTTCCAGGTTTTGTTTTTTCCACTTTCTGGTAGAATGAATGATAATCTGTTTCAAATAGGTCCTTATCATTTCTTCGTTAGAGGATTGCTTCCATTCAAGTTCATCCTTTATATTTTTTAACAAATTTCTGATAATTACAGCCTCCTCTGGATTCAGCTCTACCTTTGGAATTTCAAATATATTATGGAAAAGGATCCCGTCACAGGCCACTTCCTTATCATGAATCTGAATACAATAGAAATCTCTGTTGTAATGTAATAATATGGATTCATCAGCATTTCCCTTCTTTATATCCAAATATTGATTGGTTAAAAAAAAACAGGGTAGGAACTGTAGTTTTGTAATGGTTAAAATCCACACTCAATTCATATCCCGGAGGAATAAAGAAGATTTTGATCTCGGAAGTCAATTTACTTTCCTTTAAAATGCCAAGATTTTCTTCAGAAAAAACATCGAATCCAAATTTTTTATAGGAGTCTTCAAAAATAAAACTTTGTCGCAGCATTAGTATACTTTAAGAATAAAGATACAAAAAAGCTGGGTGCAGATGTATTAAATCCCTGAAACAGATCTTTGATTACAATAAAAATCACTTTTGCCTCTCTTTGTCAGTAAAAAAACTGTGATATGATCGGGATTTGTAACCTGTTGTTTTATAGAGGTTTTTATGGTTGTAAAATAGTATTGCTTAATGATAAAATAGTATTATCCCGATCACTCTTCAAAATTTAGATTTGTTAATATGAATTAAATCTTAAATAAATTTTAATTATCTCTTGTTTATAATGAATGATATTTAAGAAAAAGAGATCTGACCTGTTTATATAGAAAAAACCGCAAAAAATATTAAGATGAGAAAACAAAAGGGGCTTGCTTACGTACATATGATTTTAATTTTTATGTGCTTCGGTTTCATATCCTGCCAGGATGATGAAGGAACAATTCCAAAGGAAAAAACTCCGATTGAAATTATCAACAGTAAAAAATTTAAGGTAACAGGATATTTTAATGGATTGACGAGAGGAGGAGTGATACCTGATTACTACAACTTGAGGGATATTCCGGATGGTGTGGATATTGTCAACCTTTTTCATCGTTTTTTGGGCTTAAGTAATTTAAAGAGAGGAGATAGGATTCCCGGAGCTACAGGAGAGGATGCAAAAACATTAACAGAGATCATCAGTGACGTACAATTCCTTAAGAAAAGAGGAACTGTTGTTATTCAGACCCAGTTCGCAAATGAAATCTTCGAAAATTATAAGGATGAACGGAAAACCGTAAAATTTAAAAACACGCCTGAAGATTATGATGCTTACGCAAAAAAGGTCTCAGATTCTTTGACGAAATGGGGGATTGATGGGGTTGATCTGGATCTGGAGCCAGGCTATACGGATGCCGGTTTTAATGCCGGAGATTGGGAACTTTATATTAAGGCCTTTGCTAAATATTTTGGACCGGGATCAAACTCAGGAAAGCTACTCATCATTGATACGAATGTAGGATTATCAGAATTAGGGGTGTCTAGTGCAACCCTTTCAAAGATCGATCTTATTTATATCCAGGATTATTGGGGAAGTGAAGCATCCGGTGATAATAAAATCGATGGTTACATACAATCCGGTTTTCCAAAGAAGAATATCCTGTTGATTTCTGCTGACTTTGAATCTTCTTATTCTTATAGTAATGATAGCCAGGGACCTTTGAGGCTAAAAAAGTATTACACTTCTACGAAATACCAAGCTAAGGCGGGAGGATATGGTGCTTATGGATTCAATTTTGATAAAAAACAGGACTATAAAATTTATAGTGAAATGATTACCAGCATCAATCAGCTAAACCAGTAAACGTGGAAAGATGAGGTAATAATTAGTTTACCTAGTGATATGGCCGCTTCTAATTATTGGATCCGGCTTTATTTTTCTTATTAGAGATGGATCAAAACAAGTTAAGAAGTGTCAGTCATTATCTTTTACTAAAATAAGTGTACTTTAGTCAATCAAATTATAAAAACAACCGGATGTAAGGTTCCTTATCTTACATTTCTATTATAAATGCCCATAATTCAGTAATTTAACTATTGTAAACACATGAGCGGATTAGAAAATATTTTGAGAGAAATAACTCCGTTATCTCCCGAGGACAGTTTTCTTGTATTTGACCGGATAAAAACCTCATTTGATTTCCCGTATCATTACCACCCGGAAATTGAAATCAACTTTATCTACAAAGGGAAGGGATACCGTCGGATGGTAGGGGACCATACCGGAGAGATCGGAGATATTGAATTGGTGCTGGTTGGCCCTAATCTTCCTCACTGTTGGGCAAATTACCGATGTAAGAACAAAAAAACATATGAAATTGTAGTACAATTTAATCAGGATTTTTTCAACCAATCCCTGATGCAGAAGAATATTCTCAAACCGATCAGCAATCTTATCAAAGAGTCTATAAGAGGCATCCTGTTTTCGAAGGAGACGGCTGAAAAGCTGAAAGAGTCTTTTCTTAATCTTTCGAAGATGAATAGTTTTGAATCTTTTATTGAGATCATGAAAATCCTGAATGAACTGGCAACAGCTGAAAACAAAACATTATTATCCTCTTACAGTATTGAGCTGGAAACATTTGTGGATAGTGATAAAATGAAGATCATCCATGATTTTGTGCATAAGAATTTTGAAAATAAACTTACTCTTGAAGGCGCTGCTTCTCTGGTCAATATGAGCAATGTTACGTTCAACAGGTTCATTAAAAAAAGGACGGGCAAAACTTTTGTGAATTACCTTAATGAGATCAGGATCAGTTATGCCGCACGGTGGCTGATGGAAAAGAATCTTACCATATCTGAAATTGCATTTGAAGCAGGTTTCAATAATATTGCCAATTTTAATAAGGTCTTTAAATCGCTCAAAAAAACAACACCTACAGAATTCAGAGAACAGTTCAAGGGAGTAAAGAAAATAGAATGATATTTTTATTTTAAGAGCATTTTATATTCCCGGGCCCGGATTTTGGGGTTTGGATTTTCTTTTTATGGTCATAAAATGACAGAAATCACGAAAAAAAATTATGCATATATCACATTTTGGCTATAAAAAATAGGAAAAAAACATGATTTTATAAATTCTCTAAAATGTTGTAATGTATTGTATTTCAGGTCAAAAAAAGGCTAAGAAGAAAAGTGTAGAAAAAATAATATCGTTTTATGACAAAATAGTATTATATCTGATTGTGCACAAAAATTAGATTTGTCAATATGAATTAAATTTTAACGAAACTTTAATTGTTTACTATTTATGATACATAAATGTTAAGCAAAATAAAGTGGGCTTGCTTTATAAATAAAAACAAGCTGTAAAGTATTGATTCTAAATTAAACACTATTTAATCTACCTATGAGAAAAACTGCCGTACCGGTTTTATTAGCTTTTTCTGTGTTTGGATATGCACAAGTAAAAAAGCCTGCCGATTCAACTAAAACAGCCGACATCGAAGAGGTTGTTGTGACGTCTTTGGGGATCAAAAAACAAGCCCGTTCTTTAACTTACTCCAGCCAACAGATTGGAGGAGATGAACTGACGGCGGTAAAGACTCCCAACCTTTTAAACTCAATCAATGGGAAAGTTTCCAATGTGCAGATCAATAGAACCAATGGTGTAGGGAGTTCCGTAAGAGTAGTAATGAGGGGAAACAAATCTGTTTCTAATAGTCAGCCATTGTATGTAATTGATGGAATTCCTATTATCAATGATGCAGGGAAAGCTCCTGAAATCAGCCAGTACTCGAGCATGCCGGATGCAGGAGATGTATTAAGCTCCATCAATCCGGATGATATTGAAAGCATCAACTTCCTTAAAGGAGCTTCAGCTTCAGCTCTATATGGTTCTGCGGGAGGTAATGGAGCAATACTTATTACGACAAAAAAAGGGAAAGTAGGTAGAAGCTCGATCAGTTATAGCTCTAGTTTCAGTGTAGAAAGAGCATATAGTCTTCCTAAGTTACAGCACAGTTATTTGTCTTATGATCCGTCTGTATCAGGTGATGCTCCGGGGGCTTCTGTGCAGAGTTGGGGAGCAAAAGGGTCTTCAAAGGATTATTTAAAAGATTTTCTACAAAATGGAACAACATGGGTGAATAGCCTTTCTTTTCAATCTGGAAATGAGAAATCAACCAATTATTTTTCGATAGGAAATACAACTAATAAAGGAGTCGTTCCCCTTTCCTATTTTGATCAATATAATGTTTCTTTCAGAAACTCGAGTAAATTTCTCGATGATAAACTAACATTAGATGCTAACTTTATAGGCTCTTTACAGAATAGTATAAACAGACAATCTCCAGGGGTATCTTTCTCTCCTTTAACGAGTTTGTATTGGCTACCAAGAGGAGTAGATTTTGATCAATATGGCCCAGATAACTATTCTTATATTGATAAAAACAGATTACTGCCGGCACAAAACTGGTGGGAGGTAAAACCTGACGGATCCTTTAAAGGAAATCCGGCTACACAGAATCCATATTGGATATTGAACAGGGATAAGGTTACAGTAAATAACAAAAATACCTACAGTGCCGTTGCTTTATCTTACCAGATCAACCCATGGTTAACAGCAAGAGTTCGAGGGAACTATAGTTGGAGTATTTCAGATAGCCAAAGAGGAATTTCAGCGTATTCAGATCCTGCTTTGTTAGCCAATGGTACTAATGGAAGGCTTCTTAGAAATACATATGAAAATTCTTCTACTTATGGAGATGTTTTGTTGGTGGGTAGTCCTAAGTTGAGTGAGGATTTTTCTTTAGACTTTACAGTAGGAGGAAGTATTAATACCTCGAGAAATAAAGTTACTCAAATCGATAATTCCTATTTGGTAACCCCCAACTTATTTTCATTAAATAACCTTTTGTGGCCAGGAAACAGAGCACCTGGTGATGGATATCATTATATTTATTACAATCTCAAAAAACAAGTGCAATCTGTTTTTGCCAGCGCTTCCGTTGGGTACAAAAATATGTTATATGTTGATATGACATTTAGAAATGACTGGGATTCTACTCTGGCCTTAACGGGCAGAAAAGGATTTGATTACGAGTCCATAGGAGCCAATGCCATATTATCCTCAGTCTTTAAGCTTCCTGAGGTTATTAATTTCTGGAAAATAAGAGCTTCTTATGCGACAGTTGGGCTTGGGTTACCGCCAAATATATCGAATGCAATGTTAGAATATAACAAAGGTTATTCTTTTGGGGTAGATGCGGGAACAATTGTATATCCTAAGAGTTCTTTTGTTACAGATCCACGTTATAAGGATTTGTTTCCAAAACCTGAATTGAATAAAACATTTGAGGCGGGTACTGAATTAAGATTACTAAGAAACAGACTTAATTTTGATTTCACGTATTACGACTCTAATGCGACGAATCAATTACTAGAAACACTGATTTCTTCCAATTTAGGGGGTATTCCTACCGGTTCATATTACATTAATGCTGGAAAAATACAAAATACAGGTTTTGAATCTTCATTGTCTTATAAGGTTTTCAATACAGGAAAATTTGACTGGACCACAACATTGAATGGGTCCGTGAACAGAAACAAGATCGTTGAATTGTTTCCTTCAAGCCTGAATATTCCGCAAGATCAACTGTTTTCATTAACAGGTGGTGGAAATTATACAAAAATGAAATTAGGTGGATCGTTTGGTGATATTTATGGAATTAAATACCAAAGAGATGCGCAGGGACGTATTTTGGTAGATAAAGATGGTATTCCATTGGCGACTACAGGGAGCCTTGGATACTTAGGAAATCCGAATCCTAAATTTATTTTAGGTTTCAATAACAGCTTTAATATTGGTAAGTTAGGTATTTCCTTCCTTGTTGATGGAAAATTCGGAGGACAGGTACTATCACTTACTGAGAAAGCAAATGATGTATATGGTGTAAGCAAAGCTTCTGCGGATGCTCGTGATGCTGGTGGGGTATCTATCCCAAATTCTGTGTATGCACCGGGAACGCCTAATGCAGGACAGGCTTATAATGGCAAAACTGATGCAAAAGCTTATTATAAAGCTGTGGGAGGAATTGAAAATAATACAGGGATTGACGAAGCCTATATGTATAGTGCTACCACGGTGCGTTTACGTCAGGCATCGATCTCATATACCTTTGACGTGAATTCAAAATATATGAAAAGCGCAACATTAAGTCTGGTAGGAACTAACCTGTTTTTCTTCTATAAAAAAGCGCCGTTTGATCCTGAACAGGTATCAGGAAATACACCAGGTGGAGTAGGAGTAGATTCATTTGGTTTGCCAATCACCAGATCTATAGGATTATCATTAAAAGCTAACTTCTAATTTTACAATACTAAAATGAAAATCATTAATATAAAAACATGGGTACTAGGTGCAATAGTATTAGCTTCTGCTTCCGGATGTACCAGTGAACTTGATCAATATAATCAGGAAAAGTTAGGAGGCCCTGAAAATTTTTATGCCGATTTTAAACTGGTGGTAGACCCATTGGTATCTATGCAGAGAGGATTGCAGTCAGATTATCAGCTCTATCCCAATCTAAGTGCAGATATGTTTAGCGGTATGTTCAGTACAGCATCACAGTTTAATGGAGGTAAGAATAATATGACCTATTATATGATGGATGGATGGAACAATAGGATTATTGCCAGACAGCAGGACATTTTTAACTATGCTATCAACATGGATAATGCTGCTAAAAATATATATGCAGGAATAGATTTTACGGGAACACTTGCTGTGAAAAAAATACTAAGAGTTGTTACAGCTGCAAGGGTTTCCGATAACCATGGCCCGGTTGTGTATAGTAAATACGACACACCAAATGCTAATGGAACTACAGATTTTGATTCTCAGCAAAGTGCATATAATCAATTTATTATTGATCTTACTTCTGCAATAAATGACCTCCAAGCCATACAGAATAGTCCGGCAACAAAAAATGTAGAGGATAAATCAGCGTTAAAAAAGGCAGACTTAGTATACCAGGGGAATATGGGTAAATGGGCAAAGCTGGCCAACTCATTGAAGTTGAGGTTAGCAATGCGTATGAGTTATGCAGATCCTGCAAAATCAAAACAATATGCTGAAGAAGCACTTGCGTCACCGGCAGGATTGATCACTGAAAATGAAGATAATGCTTTGATCAGTGTGGGTCAATCAGAATTGAGTTTTATCATTTATTCGTGGGGAGACTGTCTTATAGGAGCGCCATTAATGGCTTATATGAACGGATATAACGATCCAAGGCTTCCTGCCTATGCTATTCCGGCAACAGACAGCAATCCACAGATCAATGGTAAATACATAGGAATACGACAAGGTATCGATTTATTGAACGGAAAATCTACGTATGGTGGTTTTTCTCAACCACAGGCAAAATCAGCAGCCGGAGATTATTTTTCTGCAACAGATGGTAAAATGAAACTGTTTACCGCAGCTGAAACATGGTTCCTTAAAGCGGAAGCTGCATTGAGAGGCTATGCTGGAGCTGGTGCAATCCAGGCAGATTACGAGACAGGTGTTCAACAATCATTTGGAGAGTGGGGAAAAAGTGCAAGTGTTGCTACCTATCTTGCCAATACAACAGCTACAGAAGCTCCCTATGTTGATCCGAAAAATGCGGCGAATAATATTGGGGTAGGACATCCTGAGCTGAGTACCATTACCATTGCATGGAACAATGCAGATTCTAATGAAAGGAAATTGGAAAGAATCATTACTCAAAAATGGCTTGCCCTTTATCCGAACGGACCTGAGGCCTGGGCAGAACAAAGAAGAACCGGTTATCCGATCCTTTTCAAAGTAAGACAAAATGATAGTGGAGGGTTAATCAGTACAGATGCGATGATTCGCAGAATTCCTTTCACGGTAGATACCAAGAATTCTTTATTCAACTATCCTCAGGCATTACAATATTTAGGAGGAGCAGACACTGGAGGAACAAAACTTTGGTGGGATAAGAAGCCATAATTGTAACTCAATAATTAAAATAGCACAGAGGCCGTCTCAAATGAAAAGCATGGATTCATGCTTTTCATTCCGGTGTAAAAATGTACAGTATTTTTTATTTCTCACAATGTTTCGTTTATGCCGGCGTGAAACTTTTGAGATGTCCTCTTTTTTACATCTATAATTTAATATGGTAAAAAACACTTCCGGAACCCGTTCTATACAACCGATATTCTGGATCTCGTCATTATATTTTGCAATGGGAGTACCTTTTGTAACCATTAATGCTGTTTCCGGAATTATGTATAAGGATATGGGTGTTTCGGACTCAAAGATTGCTTTCTGGACAGCTCTCATTTTATTTTCATGGACATTAAAACCATTGTGGAGCCCTTTCCTTGAAATTTATAAGACAAAAAAGTTCTTTGTAGTTTTTACCCAGTTTGCCATAGGAATTCTTTTTGCGCTAATTGCGTTAAGTCTGCCTATGCCAGATTTTTTTTAAGTACAGCATTGCCCTCTTTGCTGTAGTCGCCTTTTGCGGAGCAACACATGATATCGCAGCGGACGGAACTTATATTAATTTTCTTACCAATAAAGAACAGGCAAAATATATAGGATGGCAAGGTGCATTTTATAATCTGGCCAAAATTATCAGCAGTGGAGTCCTCGTTTATTTTGCAGGCGTTTTGGAAAAAACCAAAGGCGTTACGCATGCCTGGATGATCATTATGGGAGTATACGCCCTGCTATTTTTTATTCTTGCCGTCTATCATTATTCTGTTTTACCCAACGAAAACAAGCTTGAAAAGCAAAAGAACGGAAAAACGGCCGGCAATGTCCGACAGGAACTTCTGGAAGTCATTACATCTTTTTTCAAAAAACGAAATATACTCTGGTCGGTATTATTTATTATTTTATATCGTTTTGCAGAGGGATTTGCCATCAAAATTGCGCCCTTATTTTTCAAAGCACCAAGAACCTCCGGAGGCTTGGGGTTATCTACTTCTGATATAGGGCTTATTTACGGAACCTATGGTTCTGCAGCATTTATTTTAGGGTCGGTGCTGGCTGGATACTTTATTTCAGCCCGGGGCCTTAAAAGATCACTGATATGGTTATGCTGCGCATTTAATATTCCATTTGTTGTGTATGCTTTATTGGCTCACTATCAGCCGAATACATTGCTTCCTGTAAGTATTGCAGTTGTTGTGGAATACTTTGGTTACGGGTTCGGTTTCGTGGGACTTATGTTGTATATGATGCAGCAGATTGCACCGGGTAAACATAAAACAGCCCATTATGCATTTGCAACAGGGATCATGAATCTCGGAGTTATGATTCCCGGCATGTTCAGTGGAATGATCAGTGACTGGATAGGATACAAAATGTTTTTCGTATGGGTTTTGATCGCTACGATTCCGGCATTTTTGGTCACTTTAGTTGCACCGTTTCCTTATCCGGAAAAACAAAAAGAACAATAATTCTATTATTAAATAATTTTAAATAAAAGTAAAAAATACTTTATGACATCTCAATCAGCAATGATCCCTTGGCAGGATCGTCCGGCAGATCGTCACGATATAATGTGGCGTTTCTCTGAAAATCCAATTATCAACAGATATGCAATACCAACATCGAACAGTATATTCAATAGCGCGGTAGTCCCTTTTGAAGATGGATTTGCCGGTGTTTTCAGATGTGATAACAAATCTGTACAAATGAATATTTTTGCTGGTTTCAGTAAGGATGGCATCAATTGGGATATCAACCACGATCCAATTGAAATGAAAGCAGGAAATACAGAAATGATCGAATCTGATTATAAATATGATCCGCGTGTCACTTTTATAGAAGATCGTTACTGGATCACATGGTGTAACGGATATAACGGACCTACGATCGGAATTGGGTATACCTTTGATTTTAAAGAATTTTTCCAGTGTGAAAATGCCTTTTTGCCTTTTAACAGAAATGGAGTTCTTTTCCCTGAAAAGATTGATGGAAAATATGCGATGTTGAGCCGTCCCAGTGATAACGGACATACGCCTTTCGGGGATATCTATATCAGCTATAGTCCTGATATGAAATATTGGGGAGAGCATCGTTGCGTAATGAAAGTAGCTCCATTTGAAGAGAGTGCTTGGCAATGTACCAAGATCGGAGGCGGCCCGGTTCCGATAAGAACGGAAGAAGGATGGTTGCTATTTTATCACGGGGTGATCAATACATGTAATGGTTTTCGCTATTCCATGGGATCAGCATTGCTTGACCTTGAAAATCCTTCAAAAGTATTGTACAGAACAAAACCTTATCTATTGGCTCCCGCAGAGCTATATGAGCTTACGGGAGATGTTCCGAATGTGATTTTTCCTTGTGCGGCATTATCAGAAGGAGACAAAGTTACGGTATATTATGGAGCTGCTGATACGGTGGTTTCCATTGCATTCGGATATATTTCAGAAATCATTGATTTCATGAAAAAAAATTCTCTTTAAATTAGATAAGATTAAAACCATAAGGAAAAGCGTCATTTTCTCGCTTTTAAAATAAAATTTTCATTTTTTTGTGTAGTCTTAAAAATGTTCAAGATCTCTCCGTTATGAAAAAGGAACTGTTTATTTATTTTTTTGTTATCCTGTTTGTTCAATCTGTTAACGCCCAACGTAGAGACGATGTGCTTTCATGGGTAGATCCGTTTATCGGAACCGGAGGGCACGGGCATACGTTTCCGGGAGCTACAACACCTTTCGGGATGATACAGCTGAGTCCGGATCAGAATACCAAAAGTGGTGACTGGGACTGGTGTTCAGGGTATCATTACAGCAGTAAAACGATTATGGGGTTCAGCCATAATCACCTTAGTGGAACAGGCTGGGCCGATCTCGGAGATATTTTAGTGATGCCAACTACCGGAAAAGTTAAAATGGTTCCGGGATCAGAAGAAAATCCTGATAGCGGATACCGATCCAAATTCAGTCATGAAAGAGAAACTGCTGCTCCGGGGTATTATTCTGTAATGCTTGACAGCTATGGAATAAAAGCTGAACTGACGGCTTCTCCACGGGTAGGGTTTCATAAATATACATTTCCAAAAAGCGAAGAGGCTAATGTAATCATAGATCCTACCAACAAAATCTTCGGAAATATTTATCATACACTGGTAAGAATCCAGGGAAACAATAAGATTTCCGGTTATTGCTATAGTAATGGCTGGGGTGGTAAAAGATTTGCTTATTTTGTAATGGAGTTTTCAAAACCGTTTAAATCATACGGAACCTATTCTGAAGGTAAAATAACAGAAAATGAAAGGTTTGCGCTGGCTAAAGATGCAAAGGCTTTTGTAAGATTTTCTACACAGGAAAATGAAAGCATTGAAGTAAAAGTCTCTTTATCCCCGGTAAGTACGGAAGGAGCACAGGAGAATTTTGATGTAGAAGCAAAGAATGTTGATTTTGCTCAAGCTAAAGAAACTGCCCAAAAAACATGGAGAGACCTGATCAACAGATTCCAGATCACAGGAGGAACCAATGACCAGAGAAAAATATTTTATACTGGTGTTTACCATACTTTTATTGCTCCGAATCTTTATATGGATACCAATGGAGATTATGTGGCTGCCCAGGAAAATATGAATACCAAATGGTTCACCAATTATAGCACATATTCTTATTGGGATGGCTTCAGAGCAACACATCCGCTGCTTACCATTATGGATCAGAAACACACCAAAGAATTTGCAAACTCATTGATCAGCAGGTATACAGATCGCAAGGATCACATGCCAATCTGGGAACTTTGTGGATATGACAATTTCTGTATGTTGGGCTACCATAGTGTTTCGGTTATCTGGGATGCTATTTCTAAAGGTGTACCGGGAATTGATCATGAGAAGGCGTTCGCTGCGATGAAAGATGCTTCTTTAACGGATAAAATGAGCAGCAGCGATGGTGGTGGAGGTCTTAACGATTACATTAAATTAGGGTATACTCCTTCAGAAAACGGAGCTTCTGTATCCGCCACCCTAGAATATGCCTATGATGATTGGTGCATCCAACAATTGGCTGAAAAATTAGGAAAAAAAGAAGATGCAGAAGTATATAAAAAACGCTCAATGAATTTTCTTAATACTTTCAATAAAGAAAATAATCACTTCTGGCCTAAGCAAAAAAATGGACAATTTCTGGCTGATTTCCCTTTAAACGACTGGAAAAAGCTTCAGCCGCACTGGGTATCAGGAAACATCTGGGCATATGATTTCTTTGCTCCTCACCAGATCGATGAAATGATGAATCTTTATGGTGGAAAAAAAGGATTTGAAGAAAAATTAGATAGAACATTTACAGAAACCCTTAAAATGGAAGGGGAACAACATGTTGATATTTCAGGATTTATCGGATCTCTTGGATTTGGAGATGAACCGGGACACCATGTTCCTTATCTTTACAATTATGCAGGAGCTCCCTACAAAACCCAGAAAATGATCAAATTTATCCGTGACAATATGTACGCAGCAAAGCCGGACGGGATTGTAAATAATGAAGATTGCGGACAGATGTCTGCATGGTATATTTTCTCTTCTTTAGGTTTTTATCCCGTTACTCCGGGAAAACCTGTGTATGCGATCGGAGCACCACAATTCCCAAAAGCTTCCTTAAAGCTGGAGAACGGAAAAACATTTACTGTGATTGCAGAGAAAATATCGGATAAAAATATTTACGTTCAGAAAATGTTTTTGAATGGTAAAGAATTTAAAAGCTGGGAATTGAATCACAGTGATATTATGAATGGGGGCGAACTGAAATTTGTGATGGGAAGTAAGCCCGTAAAATAGAATTAATAAACAATAACGAAATATAAGTATCAATGGAAAGGAGAAAATTTATTAAAACAAGTGCACTGGCAGGAGCCGGATTATTATTTGCGCAGAATGCTTTTGCAAAAGGGTTAAGCGTAGAAGAATTCCCTGTTGTCCGTGTTCCTAAAGATAAAAGGCATTTTACCAGTGAAGCGGTAGAAAATGCTATCTCAGCCTTTAAAAAGAAAGTGAAAAATAAAGAATTGACCTGGCTTTTTGAAAACTGCTTTCCCAATACATTAGATACAACGGTTTTCTATACAGAAAACAACGGAACACCGGATACTTATGTTATCACTGGAGATATAGATGCCATGTGGCTGCGTGACAGTTCTGCACAGGTTTTTCCTTACTTGCAGTTTTCAAAAAAAGATGAAAAGCTGCACAAATTGATATCAGGAGTAATCCATAAACAGACCCAGTTTATTCTGAAGGATCCTTATGCGAATGCATTTTATAATGATGATCAAAAGATAAGTAAGTGGAAAGAGTACGATCATACGGATATGAAACCCGGTATACACGAAAGAAAATGGGAAATAGATTCACTCTGCTATCCAATCCGCCTTGCGTATCATTTCTGGAAAACGACCGGAGATACAAAACCTTTTGATAATAACTGGCTGCAAGGAATTAAGCTGACTCTGAAAACTTTTATTGAACAGCAGAGAAAAACAGGTTTAGGACCTTATCAGTTTGAAAGGACAACAGCCTGGGCTACCGATGGAATCCCAATGGGAGGGTATGGATATCCTACAAAACCTGTTGGTCTTATAAGCTCCATGTTCCGACCAAGTGATGATGCTACCATTTATGCATTCCTTATACCTTCCAATTTATTTGCTGTGGTAAGTTTACGCCAGGCAGCAGAAATGGTTTCCCAGATCAAAAATGAAAAGGAACTGGCTAAACAATTAACGAGTCTTGCTGATGAGGTAGATGCTGCCATAAAGAAATATGGAATCTATGACCATCCGCAGTATGGAAAAATATATGCTTTTGAAACGAATGGTTTTGGTAGCTATAACCTAATGGATGATGCCAATTGTCCAAGCTTGTTGGGATTGCCTTATCTGGATGCTGTAAAAGCTGATGATCCTGTTTATCTTAATACCCGGAAATATGTATGGTCACAAGATAATCCTTTCTTTTTCAAAGGTAAGCTGGCAGAAGGAATCGGGGGGCCTCACATTGGTTTAGATATGATCTGGCCGATGAGTATCATTATGAAAGCGCTTACGACCCAAGATAAAAGCGAGATCCGCTGGTGTATAGAAACTTTACAGAAAACCCATGGAGGAACAGGTTTTATGCATGAGTCCTTCCATAAAGATAATGATAAGAAATTTACCAGAGAATGGTTTGCCTGGTCCAATACATTATTCGGAGAATTGTTATGGAAAACCTATAATGAAAATCCGGAACTGCTGGGATAAATTCAAAATTTAATAATCAAATTCAACACAAATAAAAAAAATTAAAAGATGGAAAATACTAAAATTTTTACCCCCGTAGAACTTACCTTTTTGAATGATGTTCCAAGAAGCAATAAGGTAAACGTTCCCTACATCGTCGTAGATAACTTTCCGAAGCTTGGGATGCTTTCGGCATTTCGGTTTCTGGAGTGGGTTCACAAGAATCCAAAAGGAGTTATCAGTCTGCCAACAGGAAAGACTCCGGAATATTTTATTTACTGGACAAAGTATATTCTCGATCATTGGGAGGAAGAAAATGTAGTAAGGCTAAGGGAAAAGCATCAGTTGTTATTTGCTGATAAACCATCGCTGGCTGATCTTCATTTTGTCCAAATTGATGAGTTTTATCCCATAAAATCTTCACAAGCTAATAGTTTTTATCATTATGTAAACAAATATTACATTGAAGGGTTTGGGCTTAAAAAAGAAAATGCTTTACTTATTAATTGTGATGAAATCCCTTTGGCGGAAGGTAAAAGTTTTGAAGAAGTTTTCCCGGACAGCAAAGTAAATCTTGAACTAAGATATCGTGAAGCCCTGAACCCTCTTGAAAAATTACAAAAAGAATCTATTTTCCTCATTGATAACTGGTGTTCAGGATATGAACAAAAAATCCGCCAATTGGGAGGGATTGGTTTTTTCCTAGGGGGTATTGGTCCAGACGGACACATTGCTTTTAATATCAAAGGTTCGGATCCTTATTCTACGACAAGGCTGACTTCGACTAATTTTGAGACGCAGGCAGTTGCTGCGGGAGATCTGGGAGGAATTGAAATTTCAAAAGAGCGTCTTGTGATCACCATAGGTCTTGAAACCATTATTTATAACAAAGATGCTGTTGCTATTATTTTTGCAGCAGGTGAAGCGAAGGCTCCTATGATCAAAGATGCAATGGAACTTCCTCCTTCCAATTTATATCCGGCTTCTGTCCTTTCCCAACTTTCTAACGGACGGTTTTATCTTACACAAGGTGCGGCAAGTATGCTGAAAGACTATATTGATAACTATTATCATTCTGGAAGCTGGTCCCAGGAAAAGACCGATAGAGCTGTAATGTCTCTGACCCAAAAGCTAAACAAATATGCAGAACATCTTTCGTTGGATGATCTGAAAGGGGATGATTATACAAAACTAATTCCGGATGTAAGCAATACTACGGTACAGCAAGTTATTGCGTCCATTGAAAATAAAATAAAAACAGGAACAAAACCGCTCAGCAATGAAGTCTTTTATCATACCGGACCCCATCATGATGATATTTCTTTAGGATTATTACCATATATTCATTATCAGTCCCGTAATGAGACCAATTCTTCTCACTATTCAGTTCTTACCTCCGGATTTACTGCTGTTACCAATAAGTTTTTAATAAAAATCCTTCGCGATACGCTTTCTTTTATCGGAAGAGAAGAAGTTGAAATGCTCAATTATCCCGATTTTTTTAAAAACGGATATAAAAATAAAAAAGACAAAGATGTATATCATTATCTGATCAATATTGCCTCCGGAAATGAAGAAGAGCGGGCGAGAGCTGTTTCCCATAGAATGGTGAGGAATATTGTTGAACTCTGGAATCTGAAAAGCAAGTCTGGATTACGCGAAAAGATCAGGGAGATCATAGACACGGTTAACTCCAGCTATGACGGACAAAACCCTGAACCGAAAATTCAGATTTTAAAAGGGATGATCCGTGAATATGAGGAAGAGCTTGTATGGGCACATTTTGGGGTGAGAACAAAAAACGTAAGCCATCTGAGGCTCGGCTTTTATACGGGAGCCATTTTTACGGAAAAACCAAAAAGAGAACGGGATGTTCTTCCTATTTTACAACAGTTAAAGGAAATTAACCCTACAGTTATAAGTTTAGCTTTTGACCCTGAAGGAAGCGGCCCTGATACTCATTACAAAGTTTTGCAGGCTATCGCTGAAGCGGTAAGAGAATGGGGCAAAGAAAAAGATCTTTCCGGTCTTAAAATCTGGGGTTACAGAAATGTATGGTATCAGTTTAATGCTGCAGACGTCAGCCATATATTCCCCGTATCACTTAATGCCATGAGCACAATGGATGAGAGCTTTACCAACAGCTATCTGAGCCAGGTAGATGCATCCTTTCCAAGTTACCGTTACAATGGGAAGTTCAGCCATCTGTCAATACAAACCTGGGTAGAACAGCTCAAAGCGGTTCAGCTGGTATTAGGGAAACCATATTTTTATGATAACGAGAGTCCGAGGCTGAGGGCAACCCACGGATTATTATTCTTTAAAGAAATGAATGTAGAAGAATTCCTTCAATCTGCGAGGGAGCTGGAGAAGTCAACGGAAGGAGCCTTCTGACCCATTGTTATACCTCCGGATTTATAAACCAGGTCAAAAACGAAATAATTATACTATGAAAGGAAAATCTATTCTTATTGCATTGGTCTTATTAATAGGGCAGGCAACATCTTTATTACGGGCACAGCTTAATCCTTTGGGGATATGCTATGTGGAGGTTAATAACAGCAATATTCTGAACGCAGGGTCATATACTTTGCAAAACAGTAACAAACAACTTTTTGACGTTGCTATTATCTTCGCGGCCAACATCAATTATGATGTTTCCAAAAGCCGGGCTTATATTTCCAACAATAATAATGTGACAAAAGTATTAAACGATGTCGACACTTATGTAAGGCCTCTACAGCAAAAAGGAATCAAAGTATTATTAGATATCCTGGGGAATCATCAGGGGGCGGGTATCTGTAACTTTCCGACCCGGGAAGCGGCACGTGATTTTGCTTTGCAGATAGCCCACACCGTATATACCTATGGCCTGGATGGAGTTGATCTTGACGACGAATATGCAGATTATGGAAATAACGCTACCGGACAGCCGAATAACAGTTCTTTTGTTATGTTATTACAGGAGTTGAAAGCTGCCATGCCCGATAAATTAATTACGTGGTATTACATTGGCCCTGCAACAACAAGGCAAGCTTATAATGGAGATAATGCCGGAAACTATATCAATTACGGATGGAACGCTTATTATGGCACTTATAATGCTCCTTCAATACCTCCTCTTGCCAATTCTAAAATTTCTGCGGCAGCAACCTGGATCCAGAATACTTCTGCTTCTACACTTTCTACTTTAGCAACGAGCACAAAGAATGACGGCTATGGAGTTTTTATGTGGTATGATCTTAAAGGAACCAATGCTGCCAGCTATCTGAGTACGGGATCTAACATTCTCTATAATGAGAACACACAACTTAGTGGCCAGCTGTATACCTGGACACAGGGAGCATCATGTGATCCACCATTAGGGCTTGAGGTGACCAATGTTGCAGGAACTTCAGCTAAATTAAACTGGACTTCAAACGGTTCTCAAACCTACAATATAGATTATAAGGCAGCCAATTCAACAACGTGGATTAATTTGGCAACCAATTACTCCGGAAATAATATCAATGTAAACAACCTGGCTTTAAGTACAGATTATGATTGGAGAATTCAGTCCAATTGTTCTTCTACGCTGAAGAGTACATATCTTTTTGCTCCGAGATTTAATTCCGGAAGCGGATGTGAAATTCCGGCAGGCCTTAAGTCGGAAAACTTCCTGGGAACGACAACAAAGCTGTCATGGAATGCCGGAAGTGCAACTTCTTATACCTTACAGTATAAAACAGCTGCCGCTACAACATGGACAACGATTCAGAATATTACAACCAATACATATAATCTGCAAAATTTAACTGAAAATACAAATTACGTTTGGAAAGTACAGGGAGTATGCAGTGCATCTACTGTAAGTGCATATTCTGCAGAAGCTTCATTTAACAGTGGTTTTGCACCGGTTCAAAGTCCTGGACCAAGATCTCTTTCTTTTAACGGGAGTAGTCATTATCTCAATGCCGGCCAGTTTAATCTAAGTGGGAATGCACTCACTTTTGAAGGATGGGTGAAAGTAAATGCGTTTAAAACTGCTTTCCCTAATATTTCTTCAGTAATTGGTATTGAAGTAGGAGATAATAATTCTGCCATTCTGAGATTTGGGGATGCCGGTCTTACAAACAATAAATTACAATTTATATTAAGTTTCGGCTCATCTCAGATTAAGCTGAACAGCAATACTGGATTGAATACCAACACGTGGTATCATATCGCTGCCACTTATGACGGAACGGCGATGAAAATTTATATTAACGGAACTCTTGATGCAAGTGCTGCAGCCAGCGGAAACTTTACAGCCAATGGAATTCTTTATCTGGCAAGAAATTATGATAATTCAAGAACATTGAACGGTTTCCTTGATGAATTCCGGGTGTGGAAAAAAGCATTGACGGCTCAGGAAATTATGAATGACAAATGTAATATAGCTTCTAATAGTGCAGGGCTTGAGGCTAATTGGAAAATGGATGAGGGAAGTGGTAACGGAGCTTTAGACGCGACTTCGAATACACATTTTGCGACTCTTATTAATATGTCAAATGCCAACTGGACAACAGATGTACCTTGCAATATTTCATTATCAACAAAAGACAATGTTCTTGAAAAAGGAAATAATGTCTATCCAAACCCTGTTAAAAAGGGAAATGATATTCATTTTGTAATTAATGATCGTTCTGCTAGTGAAGTATCCCTATATGATCTTTCAGGGAAGTTGATCAAAAAACAGAGTGTAGATAAAGATAAAATAACGATCAATACTCAAGCTTTATCGTCCGGAACATATATTTATAAAGTGGAATCAAAAAATGACCGCATTATATTTTCAGGAAAAATAATAGTGGAGTAAGTCTTTAAAAAATTAATAAAATTATACAGTTAGAATTTAAATTTGGAATCTAAGATAGGCAGACAAGTGGCAGGAACATTTAAAAAATGAATTTAGGAATTATTGAATAATAATGATTTTGCTTTCTTGTTTGTCTGTTTTTAGATGATCAGATATATCTACTGGAATTAAAAAATAAGAGAATTATGCAAAATGCATTAGGTATAGACATTGGCGGATCGCATATTACAATGGCTCAGGTAGATCCTGAAAAGCATGAAATTATAGGTTCCACTTATATCAGGGAGCATGTTGACTCATTTGGCGGACGGGAAGATATTTTTTCCGCCTGGGTTTCTGCAATCGGAAAAGCTGTAGTAAATCTGAACAGGGAAGAACTCCTTATAGGCATTGCAATGCCGGGACCTTTTGATTATAAAAACGGAATTTCTCTCATGCAGCAGGGAAAATTTATCGATATCTACCAAATAAATATCAAAGAAGAACTGGCCAGCAGGCTTTCTATATTAAATGAACAGATCCACTTTGTAAATGACGCTGCCGCATTTCTGGAAGGCGAAGTTTTCGGAGGTTGCGTCACTGAATATAACCGTGTATTTGGGATAACGCTGGGAACAGGATTAGGAACAACATTCTACAATGGTGAGACTTCAACAGATGAGGATTTGTGGAATTCTCCTTTTAAAGATTCCT
Organism: Chryseobacterium proteolyticum; assembly: GCF_046591535.1. Classification (NCBI taxonomy): domain Bacteria; kingdom Pseudomonadati; phylum Bacteroidota; class Flavobacteriia; order Flavobacteriales; family Weeksellaceae; genus Chryseobacterium; species Chryseobacterium proteolyticum. The sequence goes on from NZ_JBJLWK010000003.1 coordinate 552,459, forward strand.
TAGCTGAAGATTATCTTGCCACACGGTGGTTTGTTAAACGATATGCAGAATTAACAGGAGGCGAAATCTCAGGAACCAAAGAATTACTTGATAAGCCTAAAGACATCCAATCCCGAATATTTCAGGAATATGCAGATTCTTTCTCGGAATTTATTGTCAGATATGTATGGGATTACAAGCCGGAGGTCCTTGTAATAGGAGGAAACATTGCGAAAGCATACCCCTATTTTGAAGAAAGATTTAATGAAAATTTAGTAAAAAATAATATTAACTTGCCTGTTAAAATTTCGGCTATTTTTGAAGACGCTGCCATCTTAGGTGCTGCAAGCTATGCTTTGAAGAAGACCTTAATCAACTAATAAAATGATATAATGAAGTTTTTATTTTCAACTCTTTTTCTTCTGCTTAATGCGCTGGTTTTTGGTCAGAATCCGTCTCCTGCAGATTATGTTAATCCATTAATGGGAACCCAATCTAAGCCATCACTGTCTAACGGTAATACTTATCCTGCGATAGGGCTTCCATGGGGAATGAATATCTGGACTCCCCAAACAGGTAAAATGGGTGATGGATGGGCTTACACATATGATGCGGATAAGATCAGAGGATTTAAACAAACACATCAGCCCTCTCCATGGATGAATGATTATGGAGCATTTGCAATTATGCCGGGTGTCGGAAAACTCAGGTTTAAAGAAGAAGATCGTGCCAGCTGGTTCAGCCATAAAGCAGAAATTGCAAAACCATATTTTTATAGTGTTTATCTTGCTGATATTAATGTTACTACGGAGTTTACACCCACAGAAAGAGCCGCATTTTTCAAATTTGATTTCCCTAAAACGGATAGTGCTTATGTTGTAATTGACGCGCTGAATAAAGGTTCTTATATCAAAATTCTTCCGAAACAAAGGAAAATCATAGGATACACGACTAAGTATGCCAGAGGAAAATATGAGAATTTTAAAAACTATTTTATTGTTCAGTTTGATAAAGACTTTGATGTAACGACAACATGGAAAGATGATCGGTTGGTAAATGATCAATTGGAAATTACCAGCGATCACACAGGAGCCATAGTTGGATTTAAGTTAAAAAATAAAGAATCGGTTTATGCAAAGGTAGCTTCATCATTTATCAGTTTCGAACAGGCAGAAATTAACCTTAAAAGGGAAATTGCCGGCCGCAGTTTTGAGCAGGTAAAAGATAACGCGAAAGAGATATGGAACAAGACACTTGGAAAGATTGAAGTAAAGGGCGGAACAGATCAGCAAATGAGAACCTTTTATTCCTCTTTATACAGAACCTTATTTTTCCCACAAAAATTATATGAGATCGATGCTCAGAATAAAGTGAAGCACTGGAGTCCATACAACAGTAAAATATTGGATGGGAAAATGTTTGCCGGAACCGGTTTTTGGGATACATTCCGTGCATTATACCCATTTCTGAATCTCGTATATCCAAGTATCAACGTAGAGATGCAGGAAGGCCTTGCCAATGCTTACAAAGAAGGAGGTTTTCTGCCAGAGTGGAGCAGCCCCGGCTATTCTGATATTATGATCGGGAACAATTCTGCTTCCGTTGTTGCTGATGCTTACATTAAAGGATTGCGTGGATATGATATTGAAACCTTATGGCAGGCCGTAAAACACGGGGCGAATAATGAAGGTCCTATTGAGGCTGTCGGCCGTAAAGGGGTGGAATATTATAATACCCTGGGATATGTTCCATATGATGTGAAAATTAATGAGAATGCAGCCCGTACTTTAGAATATGCTTACGATGACTTTTCGATTTATCAGTTAGGAAAAGCTTTAGGGAAACCAGCGTCAGAAATTGATATCTACAAAAAAAGAGCCTACAACTATAAGAATATGTTCGATCCTGAAACAGGTCTTATGCGAGGTAAAAATAAAGACGGAAAATTTCAGTCACCTTTTAATCCTTTTAAATGGGGAGATGCCTTTACCGAAGGAAACAGCTGGCATTACACATGGTCGGTCTTCCAGGATATAGATGGCCTTGCAAAGCTGATGGGTGGTAAAAAGAAATTCGAAGCCAAACTGGATGAGGTGTTTTCTCTTCCTCCAGTTTTTGATGATAGCTACTATGGAAGTGTGATCCATGAAATAAGGGAAATGCAGATCATGAATATGGGGCAGTATGCCCACGGTAACCAGCCTATACAGCATATGATCTACCTGTATAATTATGCCGGAGCACCATATAAAACCCAATATTGGGCAAGGCAGGTAATGGATAAACTTTATCAGGCGACACCGGACGGATATTGTGGGGATGAGGATAACGGGCAAACTTCTGCATGGTATGTTTTTTCTGCATTAGGATTTTATCCGGTAACACCCGCTACGGATCAATATGTTTTAGGGGCGCCGTTGTTTAAAGAAGTGACCGTACATCTGGAGAACGGTAAAAGTATAGAAATAAAGGCTCCGGAGAATAGCAGTGAGAATCTTTACGTAAAATCTCTGAATGTAAACAATCAGCCTTACTCCAGAAACTGGTTGAGTCACAAAGACCTTCTGCAAGGTGCAGTTCTGGATTTCAAGATGAGCAATCAGCCGAATAAAGAAAGAGGATCACAGGAAAAGGACTTTCCTTATTCGATGTCAAAAGAATAAATCATTTTAACAATAAACTTTAATAGCGATAATTATGAGTGCGGAAAAGAAAGAAATATTTGATAAAGTAGAAAAGATGCTAGGAGCTCAGGGCTTTAATCTTGTTGCAAAAGATGATACAAGACCGTGGGGTGGATTTTTTGTGATTGATGAAGCGCAGGCACAGGATTTTGCGAATCAATATTTTGACGGAATAGATGTGGAAAGCCTGAAGATCGGAGGAAAATTAAGTCCGAAAATTCTTCTGGTGGCGCCACAGGCAAGATTGAGCTGGCAGTATCACCACAGGAGAGCAGAAATCTGGCAGGTAGTTGAAGGAACAGTAGGTATAAAAAGAAGTAATACCGATGAAGAAGGTGAACTGCAGGAATACAAGCCAAAGGATCAGGTAAAACTTCAACAAGGAGAAAGACACCGATTGATCGGTCTGGATGGCTGGGGTGTTGTAGCCGAGATCTGGCAGCATACGGACGCATCAAATCCATCGGATGAAGATGATATTGTAAGAGTACAGGATGATTTCGGAAGATAATTCCGGTAAGTATAATTGATCTCTGTCCGCCATTTTCCCAGAGAATGGCGGACAGTGTTTTTTAAGATTATTATAATGAAAATAAAGACTATATACTTTTGTATGAGTATGTTGTTCACGATCGTTACGAACGGACAAATACTCTCGTCACCCAATAATCAGTTTAAACTGAATTTTAAAATAGAAGGGGAGGGAACTCCATATTATTCATTAAATTATAAAGATAAAACGGTTTTAAAAGAAAGCCAGTTAGGATTTGTTTTAAAACCCTCTTATTCCTATTTCTCAGATTTTAAAGTAGGGGGGATTGATTACTCATCTTCCAATAAAACCTGGAAGCCGGTTTGGGGACCTAATAAGGAAGTAGCTGATCATTACAATGAAATGCTTGTCCATTTAGTACAAGATAAAACCGGGTGGAAGCTGGATATCAGATTCAGGCTATTTGACGATGGTTTAGGTTTCCGGTATGAGTTTCCTGTCCAAAAGGATTTAAGGCATTTTACCATAAGCAGTGAGAAAACAAGCTTTAATTTAGGAAAAGATTATAAGGCATTTTGGATCCCTGCCGATTATGATACGAATGAGTTTCCGGTTACTACATCAAATCTGTCCGAAATTTCAAATCTGATCGATGAGGTACGCAAAGAACCTCTGGCAGCAAAAGCACCCAGTGCCAGTCTTGCTGTACAAACACCTTTGATGCTGAAATCAAAAGACGGAATTTATATTAATATTCATGAAGCAGCTCTTACCAATTTTGCTGCAATGACACTCAATCTTGATGAGAAGAATTTTATTCTTTCTTCCAATCTGACACCTGATAAAAACGGAGACAGGGGTTTTGTTCAAACAGGTTCTGTAAGCCCATGGCGAACTTTGATTATCAGCAGTGACGCAAGAGATATTTTGGCTTCCAACCTGATTGTTAATCTTAATGAGCCAAGCAAAATTGAGGATACTTCATGGATCAAGCCGACCAAATACATTGGAGTATGGTGGGAATATTTTACAGGAGGTGGATCTACCTGGGCTTATTCAGACGATCAGGATATCCGGATCGGGCAAACGGATTATAAAACCCTCAAGCCGAATGGCAGGCATGGCGCGAATACCAAGCATGTTAAAGAATACATTGATTTTGCTTCAGAAAACGGCTTTGATGCTGTTTTAGTTGAAGGATGGAATGAAGGATGGGAAGATAATCAGGCTTATAGAAAAGAACATATTTATAGCTTTACCAAAGCTTATCCCGATTTTGATGTAAAAGAACTGCAGGCTTATGCTAAAAGCAAAAATTTAAAGATTATCATGCATCACGAAACAACATCATCTGCGGTAGATTATGAAAGACAATTGATGGACGCATTTCAGTTTATGAAAGACAATGGATACGATGCTGTAAAAACGGGATATGTAGGGCCGATTATCCCGCGGAGTGAATATCACGACAGCCAATGGATGGTTAACCATTACAACTACGTTGCTGAAATGGCTGCAAAATATCATATTATGGTAGATTCACATGAAGCAGTGCGGCCAACAGGTCTTTACAGGACTTACCCCAATTGGATTGCTCAGGAATCGGCACGCGGAACAGAATTTGAATCTTTCAATGGCAACCGTCCGGATCATACCACCATATTGCCATTTACAAGGCTAATAGGAGGCCCGATGGACTATACACCGGGGATATTCGAAGGAGATCTTTCGGTTTATGGAACTAATAAAGCGAAGTTGAGTACAACGCTTACCAAGCAATTAGCACTTTATGTTACAATGTACAGCCCGCTTCAGATGGCTGCAGATCTGATTGATAATTACAAAAAATACCCTGATGCTTTTCAGTTTATCAAAGACGTGGCAGTAGATTGGGATTCTTCATATATTCTTGAGGCCGAGCCGGGTGATTATATTACCATTGCAAGGAAAGCTAAAAATAAAGATGAATGGTTTGTAGGAAGTATTACTGATGAAAATCCAAGAGAAGCAACGGTAGATTTGTCATTTCTACCTAAAAACCAAAAATTTGAAGCGATAATTTATAAAGACGGTAAAAATGCCAGCTGGAAAAACAATCCTAAAAGTTATGAGATCTCCAGACAAATAGTGAGAACCAATACTAAGCTGAAAATCAAAGCGGCTGCCGGTGGGGGATTTGCGATGAGTATAAAGCCGGTAAAATAATAAAGAGTGATTGAAATCCCAAAATTAAGAATTTCAATCACTCTTTTTCATTTATAGAGAATTATGTATTTCCTCTAAGGTTTTTCCTTTGGTCTCAGGTACTTTTTTCCATACAAACAAGAGTGCTGTGATAGCGATGGCCATGTATAACCAAAATGTAAAAGCATTACCAATAATTCCGACAAGAACCGGAAAAGTTTGGGAAACTAAAAAAAACGGCTGACCACAGAAAGAAAGTAGCCACGGACATAGCGGTAGCTCGAGCCTTTGTTGGAAAGATTTCTGCAATAACCACAAATGCAAGAGGACCAAGGGACATGGCAAAACAAGCAATGTATCCAAGGATCGCGATAAGTATCAGATACCCCTTTTGTTCATTAAAAAAGGCAAAACCAATAATAAATAAACAAATAGCCATGCCGGAAATACCAAGAAGCAGTAACTTTTTTCGTCCCCATGTGTCTACATATTTTATGGCTACAAAAGTAAAAAGAACATTGATGATCCCCACGAGAATGGTTTGCATGAATGCAGAGTCTGAGCCGACTCCCGTTGCCTTGAAAATCTCCGGAGCATAATACATAATTGTATTGATGCCGGTAATTTGTGAGAATATAGCAAGGAAGATACCTATAGCCAATGCCCGTTTTAGTTTGGGCTCCTTAAGCGCGCTGAAAGAAAGAGATTTTTCATCTTTTAAAGCCCCCTTGATGGAATCCAGCTCCTGCCGTGCAGTTGTAGAATCATTAATGATTTCCAGAATTGCTAATGCCTCAGTTTCTCTTTTTTGTCCGGCCAGCCAACGCGGGCTCTCAGGAACAGTGAAGAGCAACAGAATAAAGATAATGGCAGGAATAATTCCCGAACCAAACATCCATCGCCATCCTGTAGAAATATTCCAGCTTTCGTTATGAATGCCGGCAATATAGGCATTCACAAAATAGATAACCAGAATACCACTCACGATTCCCAGTTGGAATATGGATATCAGACGTCCTCTTATGGCTGCAGGAGCCATTTCTGAAATATACATCGGCGAGAGCATGGAAGCAATTCCGATACCCATTCCCCCTATCATCCGGAATACTACAAATATCCACAGATTAGGAGCCAGTGATGTTCCTATGGATGAAATAGTAAACAATAAACCCGAAAGCATTAATACTTTTTTACGACCGATACGATCACTTAATGTTCCTGAATACACAGCACCTATGATGCAGCCCAGCAGAGCACATGAAGCTACCCAGCCTGTCATCAGATCGGATAAATGATAATAAGTTCGCATAAAGCCAATGGCTCCGGAGATTACAGCGGTATCATAACCGAATAACAATCCGCCTACTGATGCTACAAGAGTTGCCTTAAGGATTGTAGAATGAAACGTTTGCTGCATAGATGTTTATTTTATAACTTTTTGAGAAATCATCTGAGTACGTATGCTCGCTTTAATAGTCACACATTCTTTTCCTTCACTCTCTCCATATGGACTTATGGTATACAGTCCTACATGAGCCGGAACGATAAATGTTTCAGCATAATGAATAACATAAGGCTCAAAAAGATGTTCTGGGCTTTCCACAATAATTTCCCTTCCATCAACAAGATTGAGTACATTTACCACACCTCCGGTATGATGAACTACTTTTTTAGTAAACCAATGTCTTCTTGTTTCAATAAATGATAATGCATCGAGACCTGTACGTTCTTCCCGCCAGCCATCTCCTTCAGCAATAGGTTCTGTAAGGTTTAGTATATTTTCTTTTGTCCATGAAGTGGTTCGATCCCATTGTATAACATTTTTACCATGTGCCAATGATATGGGACGCGGTTTGCCATCCAGTCCCGTACGCCCCCAATCCCATAATTTAAAAGTAAAAATATAAGGAGTTGCACTGATTTCCAATACCACAGAATTCGCTCCTGAACAATGTACAGTGCCCGAAGGAATAGATACATGATCATGTTTGCGGACCGGCCATTTTTGTACATACTTCTCTGCGTCAAAAGGAACCTGATCACGTTGCGCAGCTTCCAGCTCCTTCATTATAAGCTGAGGGTCAATATTTTCTTTTAACCCCAAATAGACAAAAGCATCTTCTTTAGCATCCAGCATATAGTAACTTTCATCCTGTGTATAGGACATCCCGAACTTTTCTTTGATGTATTCCTTAAGTGGGTGTACCTGTAGACTCAGATTACCACCTTCTATAGTGTCCAGAAAGTCAAAACGGATAGGAAATTCATCCCCGAATCCCTCATATACTTCTTTTCCCAGCAAAGCTTCTGGCTGGAAAAAAACAAGATTGGAAGAAGGTATTTCTACAACCTGGTTTCCGAAACCCAATAAGAGACTATTCTCTTCAGGGACACAATCAAATCCCCAGGCGTAATTCGGAAGACTTCTATCCAGATCACATACCTCTTTTAGCCATTGGCCTCCCCATGGGCCGGGATCAAAAAACGGGACAACCCTGAAAGGAGCGCTTACCGTTTGCTGAAATGCATCAAATAAAGCAACAGTACTTATCATTTTAGGTTGATGGGGTATGGTCGTATCCAGAAGAAACTGACACTTATTCAATATTTGTTTCTTATAATGGTCACTAACGCGCCAGTCTACAAAATAAGCATGTTTGTATTGATATGCAAAAGAATCAGTATAGTTGGTTCTGCCCAGATTGCAGGCTGTATCTTTTCGGAAACGCATTTGTATTTCCCATCGAGGCATATCTGCATACATGAAAAGGTCTGCCTCGTCTGCAATTATAGTGGCACCAGGGCCTATGATCACAGCACAATCACCGATTTCTGATAGAAGGCTTTTGAGATCTTTAATCTTTTTAAAATCAAAATAATCTTCCAGTTTTAGGGAGGATATATAACCAAATACAGGATCATCCGTTACATAAGGCTGTACCAGTGCTGCAATTTCTTTTTCCGGTTTCATGGCTTGAACGGTATTGATCACCAATTCCGGATTTAGGATCTCATTCAATGAGCTGATGACCTCTTCCAGATAAACCCCTGGATAGCACTCAATCGCGATAACTCTAGGATTACTTTCTTTTATTTGTTCAGTAATATTCTGCCAACCTGAAAAACAAGAGTGGCCTTTGATTTCAATGACGGGATGTTTATTAAAGTTTGATTTCATCTTGTGCAATGTTTATCAGTCATATTATTTTATTGGTTGTTGATGAGATGGGCTATGCCCAATAGCGCAGCTGTGCCGGAGAATTTTCCTTCAGTAAGATGAACTTTTCCCCAGGGTGTCCATGAGTAAGTTTCAATATAATTCCGTAAATAGGGTATGATAGAAGAACTGCTGGCCATAATTCCACCGGTAAGCACCAGTATTTCCGGGTCATAAGCATGAATCAGATTAACAGCACATGCAGACCATGCCTGAAGGCTCTGATTCCTGATTTCTAATGCTTTTGTATTTCCTTCTTCAGCCAGAGTAAAGATCATTTCATAATCAACTACCGAAGAAGCTGGCAGATCTTCTGATTTACGCATGTTTGCGAGATTCCATGTTGAAGCTTCCGTTTCTACACAACCTTTATTGCCACAATTACATACATTTCCTTTATAGTTGATCACCGAATGTCCTCCAAGAATACCCGCTGTAAAATGTTTCCCCTTCAATAATTTTCCTTCTATGATAGCCGCGCTGCCTATTCCAGTTCCCAGTGTCATGAGAACTGCATTGTCATGATTTTGTGCATTACCATATATCCATTCTCCTACCAACGCACTCCTGGCATCATTCTCTATGAAAAAAGGAAGATTAAACATCTTCTGGCTCCATTCCTCTAAATCGATTTCAGGAGCATCTCCAAATTTCTTATCGATAGAAAGTACTTTTTTCCGGTGGCTGTCTACGATCCCGGGAGAAGCAATACCTAATCCACCCAGATCCGATAAAGAAAGTTGTTGGGGTTTTAATAAATTTTCTACAGCTTCCCGGATATAAGGAAGCCTGGATCTGAGACCATTTGTGGAATAGGCATCAATAGAGGTGGAATCCAGTAAAATGCCATCTTGCACAATGCCGATTTTAATCCTTGTACCTCCCATATCTATGGCAATAACCGGTTTCGACATGACTTTAATTAAGGAATAAGTTTAATTTCAATAACATCCATTCCTGATAAACTAAGTTTTTCGTCAGGTGTTATTGTTTTACCTGTTTTTACATCAATAAGCTGAGATGGTTTTAGCTTTTCCCAGGCAAATGTTGTTGTCTGTTCCCGCTCGTCTGGATTGTATAGTCTTATAATAAAGCTGTGATCTTCTTGTGGTGTTACACTTGTCACAACAATTTTGTCATTGCCAACTTTGAAAAGACTTCCGCCAACTTTGAATTTCTCATCGACAGAAACGGCAATAAGAGGTTGCGTAAAAGCAGACGCATACTTCTCATTGTCTACTGAATCAAATGATCCATGTGGACGTAGAGCATAGCGGTAATGCACAGGACCTTCCTGATCTGCTTTATAGTTGGTGTGCCAATAGTTGTTCATCGCATAGCTGAACCAATTGGTAGTGCCGGGAGCTCCTTTGTCTTTCCATTTTTTGTGGCTGTTATCAATAACCATTCTTTCGTCGATCATCTCAGTAGCTTCAATAAGGGGTGCTTCTAAAACCATCCATTGCATTCCCTTTTGTCCAAAAGAAGCATCTACCCATCGGCGGCTATACCAATAATCCATGTTGGAACCGGGAAGCTGATCAGTAAGATACCTCATGATACCATAACCTGCATCTACTGTTATATTCTTGAACTCAGCATTGAAGGGAAAACCAAAGTGAACCGATTCTTTGGTACGTATAGGTTTTTTATCCACAATATTTTCCAATCCTACTTCATCACTATCCGCAAACAAAGTAAGAATTCTTTCCAGTTTATTAGCACCTGGTGCTTCTGATATCAGAGAGATTTTGCTCATAACAGGTCCATTCTCTAATACTTTTATCTGCACATTCATGTTGGATTGAGCTTCCTTTGGATCAGAACCAGGAACATACCAATAACTGTTTAACCCTTGGTTGTTAAAAATTCCTGCGTAATTAATATTGTTGTTATCGGTAAACTGGGTAATGCTTCCAGTCTTATGATCCCAGGTCACAGCTACCTTTCCATTAGAAATACTATTGTTAGTAACAGAAAAAGGCTTTGCGGAAGATACTTTTGCTTTAATGATAATGTAGTTTGCTGACCCTAGTGGTGGAACATCTTTTGCGATGAATACCATAGTTCCGTCCTGCAGCTTTTGTAAAGGAGCTGTATGACCTGATGCATCCTGGACGGCATTCCCCAATGATGTTCCAGGAATAATTACCGCACCACTTCGTAACCATGATGAGGTGTTGAAAACTGCAATGGTTTTGGATACAGGATTGGTTATAGGCTTTAGTAAATCAGCTTCCAGTTTGTTAGCCAAAGAACTTCCGTCAGTAGAAAACTGCTTTTTTACCTGCCATTGATCTTTAACGAACGGAAGGTCAGGAGCAGTAATACTGTTAAAGGCTCCCCAGGTATGCTCATGAAATAAAATGACATTTCTCCATGCTTCATAAAAACTTTGGCTGTTATATTGAGTAGGATTGAGCATTGAGTACAGGGTGGTCAGCTGTTGGAGCTTAAGGCTGCTGTTTCGGTTAATCCCTTCTTCCCTGGCGGTAGACATTGCTCCGTCTTCCCAATGCGGACTGATATCTCCTTTTACTATTGGAAGCTGATCTCCATATTTCTTTTCAAAAACTTCAAACATCTTTTCATTCGTACTGAGAACGATTTTAGGCGAGATATATTCTTTATTCCACTCATCTACAAACTTTGATATTGAAGGATCTATAGGACCATTATCAGAAACAATATTATAACGCCACTGTACCATATCATAAGGATAATTGGTTTTGGTAAGGTCATCAAGATATTCGGCAATCTTTCTTTGCCCGTTTTCAAATACACCACCCGGATGGATGCCGTGCCATGAAGAATAACCTCTTCCGGCTGTCCAGAATAATATTTTTTCTTTACCCGAAGGCGATTGCCACCATACTGGTTTATCTCCCCAGTTTTTTACAAAATTTCCAACCCGGTCTCCAAGATATGGGTTGGTTTTTCCAAGATAATTGGGGCCACTGGAAAAATATTTTACTCCCGATGCAGTAAGTGCAGGAACCAATGACCAGGCAAAGCCGGGAACATCAGACATCATGGCACTGTTGATCTTTAATCCATATTCTTTTTCCAGCTTTTTCGCATATTCCGTATAATGGTATAATTCTTCGGGCTGACTAAGTCCCGTTAAAATATTACCATACATTGCTGAAAGACCTATATCTCCTTCTTTTACTGCTTTTACAAATAATTGTTTATCCTGAGGAGTGGCTTTTCGCATAAAGTTTTCTACATCCCATAGTGCTTCGACATTATATTTAAAACGAGCTTCTTCAGGTAAGTTCCGTGTTTTCTCAATCATTTTCAGGGCATCATATATATTTTGAGTATGAATCCTTTCCACTTCAGATTGTAAATGGGAATATCCTACATCCGTATGAGAATGATGTATGAAATATAAGGTGCGGGGAACGATAGCTCCAGCCTCAATGGTTTTACGGAGAAGTTCCTTATTACCGGAGATAACTGATAACTGAACACTGCCTCCTTCAGGTGCAAGATCTACAGGAAGGTCAAATGTTTTAATACCATCCGGCATAGTAAAGGTGAAGGAATTCTTATTGTTTATTTTAGCCGTAATTTTTTGTTCAGGACCAAAGTGTAATGTAGTAAGGGTAATAAGACGTTTTCCATCTTTTAAAATGAACGGAGTGGAGGAAGCATCCATTTTCTCCTGGAAGGTAAATTTGTATGTCATGAACCAGTCCCTGCTATCCTGAGCTTGTCCTACAAGTTTCAGACGTAAAGGTTTTCCCGGAGTTACTTTATTGGCAGGAACTCGGAGATACGCAATACCATAAGAATCTTTTAAGCCGTCCATTTTAGTCTGGTTGAATACAAATGCAGTACTGTCTGCTGCTTTGGAAATCCAGTCCGGATACTTATTTCCGGGATAAGTAGTGAGAGTAAGTGCTTTTTGATCGTTGATGTACAAGTCAAAATGGCGAATACCCCCACTGCTTCCCGAAGAATGGGAGACCAGCCAGTTAAAATATACATATTGCTTATTGCCTTTTTTTGGCACAGGAGCAGTTTCCCACTCAATTGCTTTTGCGCCATCCGTTGTGCGCGTAAGCAAAGCTCTCGTTGCATGATCCGGAAATGCAGAGAAATAATCAATATTCTCACCACTTATTTCCTTTTCATAACCGTTGGTAGACTGTATGTTACCAAAATAAGGAACTTTTTTTTTGACTATAAACAAAATTGCCTGTCATCAGGAAGGACATTAGCAAAAGAAAATACTTGTACATGGACTTCATTTTTGGTTATATGTTAGAATGTTTGAACATATTAATGTCTAAAAAAATAAAACCTGCTAAGAAGATTTATTAATATCTATCGTATAGGTAAACTTATCAGAACGGTAGTATCCCACATTATATTCTACCGGCTTTCCATTGATATCATACACGAAACGCTCACGTTTCAGAACCGGAAAAGCAGCCGGTACTTTTAGTTTCTTTCCTATTACGGCTCCAGCCTGGCAGGCGCTTATATTTTCACGGGACCGGTGTACTATGACTCCATGATCCTCCTGCAACATGCTATACAATGGCATATCAAAATCATCATTTTTATCCAGGCCTATTCTTGGATGAAAATAGCTTTCAAAATAGACAATCGGATCACCGGAATTTTCTCCTTTTAATTTAGAAAGCTTAAATATTTTTTTTATCTGGTGAACTGTTAAAAAAATGGCAGATTTCTTCATTAGGCTGTACTGTTTCTGTTTTTAACAATTGGTTAATTACATGAATACCTTTCTCCTGCATTTCTCTTGTAAAACTATACCAATGGTCCAATCCTGTTGTAAGGCTTTTATTTTCAGCCACACGTGTTCCGACCCCTTTTTTCCGTACAATAAGACCTTCATGTTCCAGTTTATTGGTTGCCTGTCGGATGGTGTTCCGGGAAACTCCCCAAAGATTAGCCAGATCAACTTCCTTAGGTAACAGAGCTCCTTTTTTATAAACTTCCATCTTGATAAGTTTACGGAAAAGTTCTTCTACCTGTACATGCAGAGGGAGTTTACTATGATGATCTATCGTGAAATCTTTGGTTGGTATGTTCATACATATTAGAAAGTGTAAATATATAAAATTTTTAATGTAAATAGATTTTTTAAGTATTTTTTTGTTCTTTGTTTGTAAAATGGCAAAATCGGAGATTTGCAAAATTGTCATTTAATGCCTTTAGCTCACCTTTGTCAACGGAGAAGGAACCACATTTTAATCTTGAAAAAATGTCCGTACCGATAAAATTTTATTCCAAAATAAAGGCAGCATTTAGATTAATGCTGCCTATTATATTTAAAAACTTATCGGTATTTTTAGAATGTCACATCCAGACCTACATAAAAATTAGCTTTCATAATAGGAGCGTAGAGCATTCCACCATCAAAATAATTCCCGAAAGGATTTTTAAAATCGATGATCGCATTCTTCTGATAGTAAGAGGTTAAGTTTTCGCCTCCAACATAGGCTCTCAGTTTTTTATTAAAATTTCTAGAAATCTGTGCATTCAAAATAGCATAAGATTCGGAATAACCGGGTAATTGAAACTCGGTTGGATTGCCCGATGTGTTCGGTAGTCTTTGCTTTCCAACCCAATTCAGAGTCGTATCAAAACTCCAGAAGCCACCCTTATCACTTTTGTTCGTAGAATAAGCAAGATTTACGAATCCGCGATTTTTAGCCATAAAAGGAATTTCCCTTCTTCCGTCAAGATAATCTGCCTGAACGTCATAATATTTGTAGGCAGCTTTTACTTCAAAGTTTTTAATAGGAATAAAATCCCACTGTATCTGTAAACTATTGGCAAAAGATTTTCCTTCCAAATTATAAAATACAAGCTGCTGTGGAGATCGGTCAAGGTCAACCATCACCTGATTCTGAAAATCTGTTCTGAAAAAGTCGGCAACGATGGAAGATTTTCTTCCGAAAATTTTAAACTCCTGCTGTAAACTTGCTCCGTAATTCCATGCAATTTCAGGTTTTAATCCGTAAATATCTCCGCCATTTTGTATAATTTGAATCGTTCTGTTCGATGCAAAGTACTGTTGATTTTCCGCAAAAACCGAAGCCGTTCTAAAACCTCTTCCTGCTGACAACCTTAAAATGGTTTGGGGAGTGAAATCATATTTAAAGTTCATCCTTGGTGTAAACTGTGTTCCAGCCAGGTTGTGGAAGTCTACTCTTGCTCCGGCTACCAAAGTATATTTTAATCCTGTTAAGGTATATTCGGCAAAAGCTCCAGGTACGATTTCATTTCTTTTGTATGGAGTTGTAAGATAGGTTTCATCATAACCGTCATACATAAAACTGGCTCCGGCTTTATATTTGTGATTCGTATTCCCGATAATACTCTCAAAAATTAAATTGGAATAAAAAGTATTCTGTTTACCTGAATAATTTCTCAACCCGAAAAAGCTGTCCTGCTGATGGTATACATACTGATTCATCCAGCCTATACTTTGATAAGGTTTACCTTTAAAAACATATCCGGTCTTGTTCCATACCTGAAATCTCGAAATATCAATTCCAACCCCGTACGGGTTTTGCTTATCCTGAGACAGCCTTTTATCAAAATCGGTCTGTCCTGCTGTTCTGTTATCCTTCACGAAATTAATTCCGAAGTGAGATCCGAAACCGGATTTTTCCAGGTCATTATAATTAAGCAAATATGCTGCATTGATTTGTGTCCCTTTCGGACGGTCAAGAAATCCGTCATTATTCATATCCGTATTTCCGAAAGTTCCGTTTCCATGCAACAAGAAAGTCTGAGACCATTTCTCATTAATAGGAGATACACTCGTTATATTTGCCTCTGCTCTCCCGTTGAAATCAGAAAAAAGATTGAGTGATGTTTCGGGAGTTTTGGCATTTTTCAGAAGTTCGGTATTGATTTGCCCGGTAATACTTTCATACCCATTGGTTACCGTACTTCCTCCTTTTGTAAGTTGGATGCTTTCGATCCATCTGCCGGGAATAAAATTCAGCCCATAAGCGGAAGCCAAACCTCTGATCTCCGGTAAAAGTTCCTTGGTTAGGCTGGTGTATTTCTGATCAAGACCCAGCATTTTAAGCTGTTTCGTGCCTGTTACAGCATTACTGAAGGAAACATCTACAGTAGCATTTGTTTCAAAACTTTCCGAGAGATTACAACAGGCTGCTTTCAACAATTCCTTTTTGTCAATATTAAAAACTAAACCTGCTTCGTTTTTGCTTAATGAAGTTGAAGCTTTCGACGCGGATAATTTTACTTCCTCAATCTTTTTTTTCATGATGATCGTGGTTCTCGTTTTCCGCAGATACATTATTGTTACCGGACATTGTTTTTTCATCTTCTTCAAAATGAACGTTAGGTCCTTTTTCTCCCAACGCTACAGTTCTGTCGTAAAGGCAACATGAGGGAAGATTGTTATAAACGTTGTCTGTTGAAGTATACTTTTCGTTGTCATGCCCAACATCAGCAATCTTTTTTAAAATTTTATCTGCAGAAGTTTTGTTGCTGTCAAAGTTTAAAACAACAGTTTGTTTCTCAGCGCTCCAATTTGCAGAAGTAGCACCGGCATCTTTTGCTGCTTTTTCAATTCTTGCTTTACATGATGCACAATTTCCTTTGACATAAAATTCATTGTCGGCTTTAGATTTTTGTACTACCGCGCTTGTACTTGCATTGGACGGTTGAAGAGTTCTCTCGTAATGACAGCAGTCAGGAAGACTTTGATACACTTCATCAGTAGCTTTGAATTTCTCATTGTCATGTCCCGCTTCAGCTACCTTTTTAAGGATGTCATCCGGAGAAACATTTCCTTCTGTTTCTAATGTTAAAGTTTGAGAGTCTATAGAATATCTTGCCGCTTTTGCCCCTGCTTTTTTTTGCTGAGGTTTCTATTCTTTCTTTACACATTTCGCAGTTTCCCTTTACCTGAAACTGGCTTTTAAGATTTTGGGCAAATATAAAGGGTGCAGATAATAAGCATAATCCAAGAATTATCCTGGAAATAAATAATTTCATTTTGTTTAAAATTTAGATTAATTAAAAAATAGTCCATTAGCGCTCTAATGAACCTGCTGTATTTTTAATTAAGCTAGCTTTGGCGGTTCCCAAATCTCTTTTAAACGATCCGAAAGATGAGGATCACAATATTGGAAAAGTAATTTTTTATTGGCTTTATAGTATGATAATTCCAATAGAAAACCTTTGGAAAAAGGAGTTTCTATATATGAAAAACAAGCCACACATGTTGAACAGCAATCATCGTTGCAAGATGATTTTGATTTTTCGTGTTCTTTAGATGATTTTGATTGATGGTTCTTACAGCAGTCGTCTTTTTTAGCGTCCGCCTTACAGCAGGTCTGCTGGGTTGACATCATATAGAAGTTATCTTTAGGAATCAAGAAAATTCCTAAGCAGAAGATAAGGGTTATGATCTGAAATAACTTCACGATGGCAAAATTACAAAAATTATGGTAATGGATCACCTACTTTTACAGAACAATTGTGAAAAGGCTGTCCGTGAGCGGGGTTTAATTTCGGTTTCTCACCAGTTGCCAGACTTTGTTCAGGAGCTGAAACGGGAGTGTTTTGTACAGCATTTTGAACAGGCTGCGGAGCCGGTTTACTATTGAGAGGTTGTCCTACAGGAATATCACAGCGATGTCCCGGTTGTCCGTGAGGTGGATTCATGCCCGGAGCAGTTTTTACCGCCTTTCCTGTTTTATTATCCACCGTAAATTTTCCTGGTTTTAGTGAATTGGGATCGATTTGTATCGTTTGAGATCCATTATTATTTACCACAACATTTTGAGTGGTCTGGGCTTGAGACGGTTTGCTGTTTAATGGCTGTCCTACAGGGATATCACAACGGTGTCCCGGTTGTCCGTGGGGTGGATTCATTCCCGGAGCGGTAACAGGTGGAGCTGAATTTACAGGTTGCACATTGCTCTTTATGCCTGCCTGATCTAAAATAGAAGCTTTTGGAGTATTATTAACAGCTAATGCAGGCTGCTGAATGGATGCCTCTTCTTTAATGTAAGTTGCTCTTTCATCTTTTTTACAGGAAACAGTAAGCAGAGAAAAAGCAGCAAGACCTAAAAATATATTTTTCATATCCTATCGTATAAAACAAAATTAGCAAAACATTTTCAATTGTTTTGCTAATTTTATATTTATAATCTTCTTTTGGAATTAATTCTTAACTAAAAGTCTGAATCCTTCTCCGTGAACATTGATGATTTCCAGTCCTTCATCATCTTTTAAGAGCTTACGAAGTTTTGCGATATAAACATCCATACTTCTTGCAGTAAAATAGTTTTCCTTTTTCCAGATCTTTCTCAATGCAAGGTCTCTTGGCATAAAATCATTTCTGTGGATACAAAGAAGCTTAAGCAATTCATTTTCCTTCGGAGAAAGTTTGTATTCTTTGTCACCTACTCTTAATTGTCTCAGCATAGAATCAAAGAAAATATTGCTGATCTTAAACTGTTCCTGTTCTTCATTTTCCAGGGTTGAGCTTCTCTGAAGAATTGCCTTAATCTTGTATAAAAGTAATTCCGTATCAAATGGTTTTGTAATATAATCATCTGCCCCCAACTGATATCCTTTCAGGATGTCTTCCCTCATATTTCTTGCAGTAAGGAAAATGATAGGAGTATTTTTATCTATTTTTTTTACATCTTCTGCCAATGAAAACCCGTCTTTCTTAGGCATCATCACGTCGAAAATACAAATGTCAAATTCATTTTCTGTGAATTCTTTGAGCCCCTGCTCTCCATCTGTTGCAAGAGTTACTTCAAAATTATTGATGGTTAAATAATCTTTCAAAACAGCTCCGAAACTCTGATCGTCTTCTACTAATAATATTCTGTTGCTCATAATTTTAAAAATTAAAAATTAATAATAAGAATGAACTTCCTCACTCTCTCTTCTTTTATATTTGTTATTTGGTTTATCTTTTATTGCTTCCTGTCTATTTTTCTATGTCATGGGAAGTTTTATCGTAAATACACTTCCTTCTCCCTTATGTGATTCCACGATAATCTGGCCCTTATGAAGTTCTACAATTTTTTTTAACGTACGAAAGCCCTAATCCCTGACCTTTTACATTATGGATATTTCCCGTTTCTTCTCTAAAGAATTTTTCAAAGATTTTAGTTTTATTCTGTGTTTCCATACCCATTCCTTTATCGGAAATTTCAATCACATAGAAGTTGCCTTCATTTTTTGTTTTGATTTTGATATCCGGTGTATCAGGAGAATATTTGTTGGCGTTATCCAGTAAATTCACCAGCATATTGGAAATATGGAACTCATCGATCTTAAAAGTATATCTGTCAGCAGTAAACTCTTCCGTCAGTGAACCGTTTCTCTGTGCTACAATAAGATTAAATGATTCTGTCGTTTTTTTGATCAGTTCTCTTACATTGGTTTCTTTAAGGAACAGATTAACTTCATTTCTTTCAAGCTTCGACATATTAAGGACATTCTCCACCTGTTTTTTCATCCGAAGATTTTCCTGCTTGATCAGGTTGGAATAATATCTTACCTTTTCCGGGTTAGTGGCAATTTTGTCATTCGCCAGAGAATCCGTAGCAACGGAAATAGTCGCTAAAGGAGTTTTGAACTCATGCGACATATTATTGATGAAGTCCGTTTTTATTTCTGCCAGTTTCTTTTGTCTCATCATATAGTTGATGGAGATGATATAGATTCCCAATATCGTAAGCAAAGAAAGGAAGGTTCCCAAAAGCATCGGCCAGTTATTCATGGCTAAGGAATATTCTTTTTTAGGGAAAACCAATGCCAGGCTGTATAAAGTACGGTCCTTTTTGTCTGTAAAAAGAGGATAGCTATATGTATTATTATCCTTTTTCTCCTTATATACTTTGTTAAAAACACTTGTGAGTTTATTGTTTTTATCAGTAACCCCGAAACCAAACTTTGCGGTAATGCCTTTCATTTTCAGTTCTTTAGCGAGAACAGAATCCAGAATAGCATCATCCACTCTTTTAGTAATCGGAAGGTTATTTCCATATACTTTGGCAAACTCCTTCATAGAGTAATCTCCACTTTCTATATCTTGATTAATGTCAGCCGTAAGCAGTTCCCGGTTGGTGGTATCTCTTTTCAGTTTGTAAGCGGCTTCGTCCGTATATAAGGTTGTCAGCTTTAATGAATCTCCTTTCTGAGAAATGGGAAGCTGTGTTTTTTCAATGATATTTTTAGAATAAATAATCTGCCTCTGAGCCCCAGAATCCTCTACCTGCTGGATCGTAGTTAAAGAAGGTTGATTATTATTGGAAATGACATTTTTTCTGAAATTTTTAAAATCTTCATTCAGGTACTTTTCCACTTCAATTTCAGAGATATTTTTTGCTGTATTTTCTAAAGCCGCATAGACTTTATTCGAAAAATCTTGTTCTAAAGCATTATAATATCCTTTCAACCAATAAAATTGGAGTGTAACAAAGACAATCAATGATATTGTCATAAACACTGAAATTATTGGGATGAATTTATTATTCATTAGCTTGTTTTAGGTTGTTCGGAATGATGAATGTTAAAATTAATTGTTTTCAGACTTGATAAACAAAAAACGAGCCAAAAAATTGTATTTTTTTTCTTAAAACCATGTTTTTTAACAATTTTTTTATAAATCAAAAATAACTTGTCTTATGAAAAGCCTCACCTACAAATAAAGAAGTAAGTTTGTTAAAAATAATTACGTATGGAATCAAATATCATTTTTAACAAAGATTTTGACGCAAACAGCATTTATGTAATGATTATTTACAAAGCTGATGTTTCAAGAGTGTGGGATTATTTTACCAAATCCGAATTATTAGACCAATGGTGGGCTCCAAAACCCTGGAAATGTGAAACGGTAAAAATGGATTTTAAAGAGAATGGAATCTGGCATTATGCAATGATAGGTCCCGAAGGGGAAAAAATGTATGGACAGCTTAAATATGGGGAAATTATGGAACACAGAAGCTTCGATGGGATAGATGCTTTTTGTGATGAAAACGGAAATATTAATAATGATTTTCCGCAAGCCCAATGGCTGATCGGATTCACTGGAATTGAAGAGGGAACGAAAGTAACAATCAATATCCATTTCGAATCCCAGGAGGCTTTAAAGAAACATCTTGAAATGGGCTTTGAAGAAGGATTTAAAATGGGCTTGAGTCAACTTCACGAAGTTTTGGCCGTTCATTAATATTGAATGACATATATTCAACAATTAAGAAATTATATTAAAAACGAAAATGTGGCAGTTTAAAATGATTAACTGCCACATTTCAATTTTAAAGAAGCTCCTCATCCTGAAAATATTGGATGATGGCCTTTTTCATTAATAAGGTTTGCTCATTAGCTCTGAGTTCAGGAAGGTCCTCTAATTTATCAAATTGGGGCCATCCATCTTCATAATGCGTAAACTTATAGTAGCCAAAGGGCTCCAGTAATCTGCAAACTGCAATATGAAGAATATTGAGTTTGTCATCTTTTGAATATTTTTGATGACCACTTCCAAGTTCCTGAAGTCCAATAAGAAACAATAAAGTTTCAATGGGAGGATTTTTTTCAGTCTGAAAGTTATCTTCAAAAAATTGTTCTATTTTTTTCCAGTATTCGGATTCGTTAATCATAATTTATAAATGATAAATGATAGTTTATAAATGATGAAAGACTATGTCTTTAACATCTTTCTATATGAAGAAGTTGCTTTTAAAATTTCTTCAGCTCTAATTTTTAAATCTATTAAAGTCTCACTTTTGACATAGTTTAGCTCTTCAAGCATTTCAAGCCAGAAGAGAGTTTCATCTGTTTCTTCGATCACGATTGATATTTTTGAATATCTTTCGGCTTGTGATCTGGCCCTGCACATTGCTCTATAATTAGCCGCCATTGAAGTAGAAGAGCGATATATTTGCTTTCTGATCACAGCAAAAGCTTCCTGATAAGGTAGATTTGATAATTCATTGATAATACTAATGGCTAATTGTTTTGTTTTCAATGCGAAAATTTGATTGTAATCCGGATTATCCATTATTTATCGTTTATACATTATCTTTTATCAATCATCAACAGGAACGCATATTCTAATGCATCTTCTTTTAATGATTCAAATCTTCCACTTGCTCCTCCATGTCCTGCACTCATGTCGGTTTTGAAAAGTAAAAGATTCTGGTCTGTTTTCAGTTCTCTCAGCTTGGCAGTCCATTTTGCAGGTTCCCAATACTGTACCTGGGAATCATGCAGTCCTGTGGTGATGAGCATATTCGGGTAATCTTTCGCTTCTACGTTATCATACGGGGAATATTCCTTCATATAATGATAATATTCTTCATCATTAGGATTTCCCCATTCGTCATATTCTCCTGTGGTCAATGGGATGGTTTCGTCCAGCATTGTAGTTACCACATCTACAAAAGGGACTTGCGCAACAATGCCGTTAAACAGGTTAGGTTCATAGTTAACTACAGCCCCTACCAATAATCCTCCGGCACTTCCTCCCATTGCATAAAGATGCCTCGATGAAGTGTAGTTTTCTTTGATCAGGTATTTTCCGGCATCTATAAAATCAAAGAAGGTATTTTTTTTAAATAACATTTTACCGTCTTCATACCATTCTCTTCCCAGGTATTCACCACCGCGGACATGGGCAATTGCATAGATAAAGCCTCTGTCCAAAATAGATAACCTGACATTTGAAAAGCTGGCATCTACGGTATGTCCATAGCTTCCGTATCCATAAAGCAGTAGGGGAGTATTTTCTGATTTTTCTGTGTCTTTATGGTAAACCAGTGAAATAGGAATTTTTGTTTTTCCATCTCTTGAATCCGCCCATATTCTCTCCGAGATATAATTTTCAGGGAAAAATTTCCCTCCTAAAACCTCCTGCTGCTTAAGAAGTACGGTGGTTTTGCTTTTCATGTTGTATTCGTAAGTGGAACTTGGTTGGGTTAAAGATGTATAACCGTATCGTAAAATTTCCGTATCGAACTCCAGATTGATTCCAATATAGGCTGTGTAAGTAGGATCTGAGAAAGGAAGATAATAGGCTTCCTGAGTTTTTTCGTCTATAATTTTTATCTGTAACAAACCTTGCTCTCTTTCTTCAAGGACAAGGTAGTCTTTAAATATTTCGAACCCTTCAAGCAGGACTTCAGCACGGTGGGGAATCACATCTACCCAGTTTTCCATCCCGCAGTTGTCAATTTTAGTTTTTACAAGCTTAAAATTGAACGCATCATCAGCATTGGTGATGATGTAGAATTCGTCTTCATAATGCTCAACGGAGTACTCCAGATCATCTATTCTGGGCTGTATAATTTTCCATTCAGCGAAGACATCATCAGATGGAATGAACCGGTGTTCATCAGAGATAGTGCTTGAACTTGCAATGAATATATATTGCAAAGATTTTGTTTTAAAGACATTTACATCAAAGGTATCATCCTTTTCATGGAAGATCAAAACATCTTCCGATGACTCAGTTCCCAGTTGGTGTCTGTATACCTGGAACGCACGTAAACTCTCATCTTTTCTGATGTAGAAAATATGTTGGTTGTCATTTCCCCAGACTGCCTTTCCTGTTGTATTTTCTATTTTATCCGAAAGGATTTCTCCTGTTTCC
Organism: Chryseobacterium proteolyticum; assembly: GCF_046591535.1. Lineage (NCBI taxonomy): Bacteria > Pseudomonadati > Bacteroidota > Flavobacteriia > Flavobacteriales > Weeksellaceae > Chryseobacterium > Chryseobacterium proteolyticum. The sequence goes on from NZ_JBJLWK010000003.1 coordinate 575,660, forward strand.
AGATTTTTGAAATTGATGGAATATATTCTTCTTCCGACATTGTCAGATGAAAAAGAAGCGATCTTATTACTCGGGCTTACTGCAACACTTCCAACTTCGAAAAAGCTTTCTCCTTCAGCAAGGATATTTACATCGAGTACAATTTCCTCAGGGTTGTCAAGGGTTTTATATTTTCTGCAAAAAATAGGATATTCCTTTCCCTCCTCATAACGAACCATGTACCAGTATTCATTAAAAAAATAAGGAAGTGATTCATCATCTTTTTTATAGCGAGACTTCATCTCCTCATAAAGCTCTTCCTGAAAATCTTCCGTTTCCTTCATCATGAAATCTGCGTAAGCATTTTCCTGTTCGATGTATTCTATGACTTCGGGATTTTCTCTTTCATTGAGCCAGAAATAATTATCAGTTCTTTTGTCTCCGTGTATTTCGAGTATTTTTTCTATTTTTTTTGGCTGGGGAGCTTTCATCCGGTAGTTTGATTTTTATAGGTCTGTGAATCATGTGGAATGCCATATCAATTTTTCACTATAGAAATATGAATAAGGCATTTCATTCAATATTAATTCTTGTTCAAATGTAATTAAAAAAAAGCCATCTTTCCTTTAATCGAAAAGACGGCTGTTTTATGTAAAATATTAAAACCTATTTATGAAGGCTTTTAATATATTTTTCAAGTGCCATTGTCATAGATGGTGTTTCCTTGGTAGGAGCCATTACATCTACTCTCAATCCTGCTTCTTCGGCTGCATTTAAAGTCGTGTTTCCAAAAACGGCAATTTTGGTTTCATCTTGTTTAAAATCCTCAAAGTTCATTTGAAGCGACTTAATTCCTTGCGGACTGAAGAATATCAGCATATCATAATCTTTAATGTTGATATCACTCAGATCACTGCATACCGTTCTGTACATGATAGCTCTTGTCCAGTCAATATTTGCCGCATCTAATGTTTTAACGATATCAGGACTTAAAACATCTGAAGAAGGCAATAAATATTTTTCTGTAGGAAACTTTTTGAAAAGAGGCAGCAAGTCTGAGAAGTTTTTCTCCCCAAAGCTGATTTTTCTCTTTCTGTAGACAATGTGCTTTTGAAGGTAGTTCGCAATTGCTTCGGACTGGCAGATATATCTCATGGTATCCGGGACTGCAAAACGCAGTTCCTCTGCTAATCTGAAGTAATGGTCTATAGCATTTTTACTGGTAAAGATGATGCCAGTATATTGCGTAAGATCTATTTTTTGTGTCCTAAGTTCTTTATTGTCAACCCCCTCTACATGGATGAACGGACGGAAATCGATCTTTATTTTTTCCTTCTTCGCTATATCCAAATATGGAGAAGACTCACTAGGCGCTGGTTGAGAAACCAATATAGACTTTATTCTCATCATTGACTTTTATTAAAAAAATAACAATTTCCAAAGCAACAATAATGGTGCGATTTGGAGGGTGCAAATATACAAAAATTTATAATACCATTTTTCAGGTAAGACCTTGTTCTTGTGAAATAAATAGAAAAAAACTTTAAAAATAAACACAAAAGAAAAGAATATCAAATAGTAAGAAAATATTTTATTTCTGTCGACTGGGAAATAATAGTGGGTTATACACAGAATTATTAGTAAAAAAGACAAAATGAAATAAAATTTAGTGGAGGTAAAATAAAAAATAAGCCATTTTTTTGTGTCACCTATACTTTGATAAAATAAAAATCCTAAAGTTGACTTTATTAGATAAAAAATGCTGATTGCGAATAGACAATATCCAAATTTGTTCATCTGATATCCTAAAATCTGTAGGTCGGCAATATATTTAGGAACAATTGGAATGTATTGAGATAGAAGTACAGCGAGGGTGAGGGTGGCCACACAGGAAGTTATTATCCAGCTTGCTAAATTATTACTGGCATCAAAATATTTTTGAAGAAGGAAATCTTTTAGATTGGCTCCTCTTTCTACAATATTCATCATAAAAAGGTACAAAAATATGCAGCCCAGCAATATAAAGATTACCCAATCATTGTTTTCAGGAATCCTTACATGGTTTACGAAGTTTTGTGATAATAGCAATCGATTGTTTTTTGCAAAATTATAGAATATTTTGTATAAAATAAAAAGGTTAAATAAACTATCTTTGCAAACTGAAATGAAAAAACTTGTCATTATTCCAACTTATAACGAAAAGGAAAATATTGAAAATATTATTTCCGCGGTTTTTGCATTGGAAGATGACTTTCATATTCTTGTGGTGGACGACTCTTCACCGGATGGAACAGCCACCATTGTAAAGGAGCTTCAAAGAAGGTTTCCCCATTCTTTACATTTATCCGTAAGGCACGTTAAAGATGGTTTAGGAAAAGCTTACATCCATGGATTTAAATGGGCTCTTCAAAATAATTATGATTATATTTTTGAAATGGATGCCGATTTCTCCCATAATCCGGATGATCTTCCAAGATTGTATGAGGCTTGCTTACAGGCTGATATGGCTATTGGTTCCCGTTATTCCAAAGGAGTAAATGTGGTTAACTGGCCTATGGGCAGGGTTTTGCTTTCTTATTTTGCCTCAAAGTATGTGAGGTTCATCCTGGGATTGCCAATTCATGATACAACGGCAGGCTTTGTATGTTTTTCAAGAAAGGTTCTGGAAAATATAGATCTGGATAATGTAAGATTAAAAGGATATGGTTTTCAGATTGAAATGAAATTCAGGGCATTTAAGAAAGGCTTCAAAATTGTAGAAGTTCCTATTATTTTTACCAACCGTATTTTAGGAGAAAGTAAAATGAATGGCGGAATTATCCATGAAGCGGTTTTTGGGGTTTAAATTTAAAATGGAAATCATTAATTAACAGATTATGAAAAAATTAATTTTTCTTTTTGTTTTGATGCTTGTATTTTCCTGTAAGAAGTACATTGATAAGCCTAAGAATCTTGTTTCTGAGGGTACAATGTCAGAGATTCTTGCTGATTTGGCAATCAATGATCAGGCTACTTTTATGTTTCAGAATACCAATTTGGAAAGCGGAACCCGCTTTGTTCTTAAAACTCATAATGTAAAGCCGGATGACTTTGTTGCAAGTTTTAAGTATTATGTGGTAGAGCAAAAGATGAGTGGGATTGCTGATGATGCTCAAAAAATATTATTAAAAAAAGATCCGAAAGCAGATCAATATGTCAAAGATAAAATCAAGAAGAATTTAAGTCCTCCTGTTTTATCAAACTAATGTAGAATGTATTCGTTGGAGATCAACCAATGATGATGAATTAATAAAATATACAAATGAAATTTTTTAATATAGAAAAAACCTCTGAAGGGAAAGCTAGGGCAGGTGAACTTATAACCGATCACGGTAAGGTTCAGACGCCTATATTTATGCCCGTAGGAACTGTTGCCAGTGTAAAAACAGTTCACCAGAGAGAATTAAAAGAAGACATTAAGGCGCAGATCATATTAGGGAATACCTACCATCTTTATCTACGTCCGGGAATGGATGTTATGCAGGAGGCCGGAGGATTACATAAATTCATGAACTGGGATCTTCCTATTCTTACAGATTCCGGAGGTTTTCAGGTTTTTTCGCTTTCAGGAAGCCGAAAGATGTCTGAGGAAGGTGTGAAATTCAAATCGCATATCGATGGAAGTTATCATCTTTTTACTCCGGAGAAATCTATGGAAATCCAAAGACAGATCGGGGCAGATATTTTTATGGCATTTGATGAATGTACTCCCTATCCATGCGAATATAATCAGGCAAAATTATCTATGGAACTCACCCACCGTTGGTTGAAAAGATGTATTGACTGGACTGAAGAAAACCAGGAACTCTATGGTTATAAACAGAGATTGTTTCCTATTGTTCAGGGTTCTACTTATTCCGATTTGAGAAAGATATCCGCAGAGGTGATTTCAGAGGCCGGTGCTGAAGGAAACGCAATTGGTGGACTTTCTGTAGGAGAACCTGAAGAAGAAATGTACAGAATTACAGATGAAGTAACAGATATTCTTCCTAAAGAAAAGCCAAGGTATCTTATGGGGGTAGGAACTCCCTGGAATATTTTGGAATCTATCGGCTTAGGTATCGATATGATGGATTGCGTAATGCCAACCAGAAACGCCAGAAATGCCATGCTCTTTACCTGGCAAGGGGTTATGAACCTGAAGAATGAGAAGTGGAAACGTGATTTTTCGCCTTTGGATGAGTTTGGGACAAGTTTTGTAGACAAAGAGTATTCAAAAGCATACGTTCGCCATTTATTTGTTTCTAAAGAATATTTAGGCAAGCAGATTGCATCCATCCACAATCTGGCTTTTTATTTGGATTTGGTAAAAGTTGCAAGGGAGCATATTTTGGCAGGTGATTTCTATGAATGGAAAAAATCTGTTATTCCTGTTCTCAGACAAAGATTATAAAAGGAAATTATGTTTACAATTATAGACCGGTATATCATCAAAAAATATCTTGGAACTTTTGGTTTCATGCTTATATTATTGTCTATAGTTGTTTTGGTGATCGATGTTCAGCAGAAAATTCCAAGGATAGAAAATGCAACAGCAATTGATGCAAAATTAAATCTATCTTATTTTCTCGTTCATTTTTACCCGTTCTGGATCATTAATTTGGTCATGACATTCTTGTCTATTCTGGTATTTATATCGGTAATTTATTTTACCTCCAGAATGGCAAATAATACAGAAATTGTTGCTGTGATCAGTAGTGGAGCGAGTTTTCATCGCTTTGCAAAGCCCTATTTAATTACTTCTTTGTTTATTGCGTCTATATCTTTGGTTGTCAATCATTTTGTGCTCCCATGGGCAAATATCAAAAAAAAATGAGCTGGAAGCTTATACTTACAATGCAGCCAATAAAGAAAAAGTTTTGGGAACAGCACCGGTAACGGCACAGCTCAGCAGAACAGAATATATTTTTATCAACTCCTGGAACAAGAGGGAGCGAAGGGGGTCCGGTTTTATATTCCAGAAATTTGATAACAACAGAAAGATGCTTTATGAACTGAAAGCTTCTGATGTGTATTGGGATCAGGATAAAAAACAATTTGTTCTCAATAATTATACTGAGAAAAATGTTAATAAAGATGATTCTGAAAAGCTGAAAAACGGAACTGAACTAAGGAAAAGCTATGGGCATGCACCTGAAGAACTTTTCCCAAATGAGCTTTTAGGGCAGAATAAAACCACTCCGGAGCTTTTAAAGTTTATCCAAAGGGAGAAAGAAAAAGGAAACAGTAACCTGAATACCCATTTAAATGAGTTGTACCAAAGGACTTCCATGCCTGTTTCTATTGTTATCCTGACATTTCTGGCACTTTCACTTTCCTCACAAAAGAAGAGGGGGGGGTTTGGGAATTAACCTTGCAATAGGTATTTCTCTTGCATTTATATTTGTATTCTCATTTGAGGCTTTAAAAGTAGTTTCCGAAAATAAGAGCATGTCTCCGGCTCTGGCCATGTGGTTTCCCAACCTTATTTTCTTTCCGATTGCATTATATCTTTATCTGAAAAGAGCAAATCAGTAAAGAAGTTTGATTTCTTTATGGTAAAAAGAACGAAGGCCTTCTTCCAATTCAATCCAGATTTCTCCCTTTTCGTCGCAAAACTTTATAATGCCATTTTGTCTCTTTTTATCGATTTCAAAAACAGAGATCTCATCTTTACGGAATAAAAGATCATTGAATCGTTTCAGGATTTCTCCATCAGTCGGAATGTTGCTCAGTTTTTCAATCAGGAAATCATGAAGACTTACAGTAAATTCTTCAAGACGGAATCTCTTACCTGTAAGAACAGAAAGCGAGCTTGCGTTCGAAATTTCATCAAAATTCTCCTGAAGAACATTGAATCCTGCGCCGATGATGAAATAATTTTTTTGATTAATTTTTTTCTTTTCAATCAATATTCCAACTATTTTCTTACTTTTAAGAATAATATCATTAGGCCATTTTATCTTTACATCACATTCAGTCATATTGGCAAGGAAATCCCTGATAATAATTGCGGTATAATAATTGAACATAAAATCCGAAAGCGTGAAATGATGAGTACTCACAGCTAATGTGTAAGCTACATTCTTTTCAGCAGTGGAAGACCATGTATTTCCATATTGCCCGCGACCTTTGGTTTGATTAAATGTATGTAAAGCAATAAAATCTGAATTTTCGTAAAGTAAAAACTTTGAAATTTCGTCATTAGTAGAAGGGCACTCTTTTAGATAGAACAGTTGGGCCATTTAAGAAAACTTTAAGACTTTAAAAGGGTAAAAGTAAGGTTAAAGTAAAGAAAAAACAATAAATTTGCAGATTATAGTATTTTTTTAATGAATAAGACAGTAGAAAAGCAAGAATTAATAGATAAAATCGTTGAAGCTATCCAGGATGTAAAAGGAGAAGACATTATGATCTTTGATCTTTCCAACATCGAAAACTCAGTAGCAGAAACGTTTGTAATATGCAGTGGAAACTCTAATACACAGGTTTCTGCATTGGCGGGGAGTGTAGAGAAGAAAGTTAGAAACGAACTTCATGACAGACCTTGGCACGTAGAAGGAACGGATAATGCAATGTGGGTTTTGGTAGACTATGTAACAGTGGTCGTTCACATATTCCAAAAGCAGGTGCGTGAGTACTATGATATTGAGGAATTGTGGGGTGATGCGAAAATCACCAAAATTGAAAATGAAATTTAATTTTAAAAAGTATAAATGAACAATAAAGGATTTAACTGGTTTTTTCCAATTGCGATCATAGCTCTTTTGTTATTTTTTGGATCCAACTTTTTAGGAGACAACAGCGCAAAAGCTATTGATGAAGACGGTTTCTTCAGAGAAATGCAATCGGGAAAAGTTCAGAATATTATTATATATAAAGACACTGAAAAGGCTGATGTATTTTTAACTCAGGCTGCTAAAACAGCAATGGTGAATAAAAACACCAAAGAAAACAATCCTTTGTCAGCATTCGATATGGCTCCTAAAGCTGATTACACAGTGAAATACGGAGATCTTCAGCTTTTCCTTCAAAAATTTGATCAGATAAAAGCAGAAAATGCGGCTATTAAAACGACTAAAGATTATGGAGCGGGTAAAAATCCTTTCATGGATATTTTATTCTCTGCATTGATATGGATTGCTATTTTAGGATTATTTTACTTCCTTCTTTTCAGAAAGATGGGTGGAGGTGGAGGTCCTGGAGGACAAATCTTCTCTATCGGTAAATCTAAGGCAAAACTTTTTGACGAAAAAGAAAGAATTCAGGTAACATTTAAAGATGTCGCAGGATTAGAAGGAGCAAAAGAAGAGGTACAAGAAGTTGTAGATTTTCTTAAAAACTCTGAAAAATATACAAAACTGGGAGGTAAAATTCCAAAAGGAGTTCTTTTGGTAGGTCCTCCGGGAACTGGTAAAACATTATTGGCGAAAGCAGTAGCCGGAGAAGCAAAAGTACCTTTCTTTTCGCTTTCGGGTTCAGACTTTGTTGAAATGTTTGTAGGAGTTGGGGCGTCAAGAGTAAGAGACCTTTTTGCTCAGGCGAAAGCTAAATCTCCTGCCATTATCTTTATTGATGAGATCGATGCCATTGGACGTGCGAGAGGAAAAAATAATTTCTCAGGAGGAAATGACGAAAGAGAAAATACCCTCAATCAACTTCTTACAGAAATGGACGGCTTCGGGACTGATACCAATGTTATTGTAATGGCTGCTACCAACAGGGCTGATATTTTAGATAAAGCTTTAATGAGGGCAGGGCGTTTTGACCGTTCAATCTTTGTAGACCTTCCGGAATTACACGAAAGAAGACAGATTTTTGATGTTCACTTAAAGAAAATCAAACTGGATGATAATGTGGACAGAGAGTTTTTAGCAAAACAGACTCCTGGTTTCAGTGGAGCCGATATTGCCAATGTTTGTAACGAGGCAGCACTGATTGCAGCAAGAAATAACCATACTTCGGTGACAAAACAAGATTTTCTTGATGCGGTAGACAGAATTATTGGAGGTCTTGAAAAGAAAAATAAAGCAATAAAACCTTCTGAAAAGAAAAGAGTTGCTTATCATGAAGCCGGTCACGCAACCATTTCATGGTTGGTAGAACACGCTTCTCCACTTTTAAAGGTAACGATCGTTCCAAGAGGACGTTCCCTGGGAGCAGCATGGTATCTTCCGGAAGAAAGGCAGCTTACTACTACTGAGCAGATGCTGGATGAAATGTGTGCAACTCTGGGAGGTAGAGCAGCAGAGCAAGTAATATTCAATAATATTTCTACCGGTGCATTATCTGACCTTGAAACAGTAACGAAAAGAGCTCAGGCTATGGTTACAATCTACGGATTGAGTCCAAATATCGGTAACATTTCGTACTATGATAGCTCAGGACAGTCGGAATACAATTTTGGAAAACCTTACTCTGAGGAAACTGCGAATAAGATTGACGTAGAGATCAAATCGATTATCGAAAATCAATATGCACGTGCAGTACAGATCCTTACAGAAAACAAAGATAAGCTGGATGCGCTGGCTGGTAAGCTTCTGGAAAAAGAGGTAATCTTCCGTGAGGATTTAGAAGAAATATTCGGTAAAAGAGCCTGGGATCCTGAGTTGACGGAAAGACCGGTAACGAATACAATTCCTCTAATCAAGGATAAAGAAGAAGAAAGTGAAATTCAGGCTCCGGAAAGCCCGACTCAACTTTAAAATTCTTAAAAAATAAAAGAAATAAAACCTGGTAATTTCAAAATTGCCAGGTTTTTTCATATTTAAACGTACATTTTTGGAATCTATTATAATTTATTTTCTATTTTTGTATAAAGTTGACTAAAAAACATTAAGTTGAGTTTATTTAAAAAAAATTGTAAGCAAACTAACTAACCAACCCGAGGAAGATGACAACCAAAGTTTGGAAAAGCTAGGGGATTCGCTGAAAAATGCAGATCTCGATTATAAGTTTGCGCAATTATTTACGCATTCGGGGGGATTTTTTAATTATTGTGCAGATGAAGCGGAGGCTCTACAAACTTTGAATCAAATCATTAAAATAGAGGGCATTCACAATATATTTTGTTGGGATAAGGAACTTCAAAATTTTTTGAATGTTGTAAAAACTCCCTTTACTTCGGAGCTGGAACATTCCAATGATGCTGCATTTATAACCTGTGAATATCTTATTGCTTACGACGGAAGAATTATGCTGTCGCACAATAACATTCTCCATTATCATTCGTCGAGACTACCCAGTAAGATTATTATCATGGCTAACGTATCTCAGATCGTTAATAACCTGAATGATGCCATGGGGAAAATAAAGCGTAATGGGAATATCAAAAACCTGACTTCAATCAGCGGAAGCCAGTCAAAATTAGATACATCCTCTAATTCCAATACAAAACTGTTTTTATTGCTGCTTGAAGATTAAGCATCAATTTCTAAATTATACATTTTGGACAAAAATCTCATTCAAAGAACCATTTCAGGGATTGTGTACGTTGCGGTTATTATCCTTTGTGCAACTCCACTCGGAGCCCAACTGATCAATACCATATCTCCGGACCTCGTTAAACAGCAATACCTGTACTACGGTTTAATAACATTTTTAATGCTGGTGGGTTCATGGGAGTGTGTGAAGATCATGAAGTTTGGAAAAGGATATGAAAAGTGGGTTGTTTTTCCCGTTATTGCGGTTATCTTTTACATGTTTTCCAAAAGATACTTCTATCATGATTTCTTTTTTGATTTCAGGCTAAGCGAAATATTGGCATTGTCATTAATAGGGATAGCTGTAGTTACTTTATTTAAGTATCCTACAGAATTATACTACGATAGCGGGAAACTGATTTTTACGGTCATTTACGTTGCACTGCCTTTTAGCTTTGCTCTGGGACTTCCAAAATATTCTAATTTTGATAATTCGTTTTCTTTAGAAGTGTTGTTCCTGTTTATTCTGATCTGGAGCAGTGATACATTTGCCTATCTTACGGGAAAATTTTTTGGAAAACATAAAATGGCACCCAAGATATCTCCTAAAAAAACCTGGGAAGGTTATGCGGGAGGTGTTATTCTCACATTAGTATTGTCTTACTTTATTGAAAAATATCAACACGATCTGCGTGGAAACTGGATCGTTGTAGGTTTTCTCGTCGCTTCATTTGCTCCGCTTGGGGATCTGGTAGAAAGCCAGCTTAAAAGAAGTTTTGGCGTTAAGGACAGCGGAAACATTATTCCAGGGCACGGAGGTGTATTAGATAGACTGGATAGTTTTATAATCTGCGTTCCTGTTGTATATTTGTACTTTATTTTAGAAAAATTTATTTAAACTCATGAAATTACATAGAGAATCGAAAGGAACGATCACTGTAGCAACCATCCTTTTCATCATTATTGGTGTTGCAGCAATTTATTTTCTTAAAATGTGGTCGCTTTTGATCATTATGCCTTTATTGGTTGCGTACAGCCTTATATTTTGGTTTTTCAGAGTTCCCAACCGGGAAATTCTTGATCATAAAGAGAATGTGATTGCACCGGTAGATGGAAAAGTGGTTATGATTAAAGAAGTGGAAGAAACGGAATTTCTGAAAGGGAAGGCAATACAGGTTTCTATCTTCATGTCACCCCTGAATGTACATATTTGCAGATATCCCGTTTCCGGAGAGGTGATCTATAAAAAATACCATCCTGGAAAATATTTGGTAGCATGGCACGAAAAGTCTTCTACTGAAAATGAAAGAACAACTGTGGCGATAGAAAGTTTAACGAATCACAAAGTTGTTTTCAGGCAGATTGCGGGTTATGTAGCCAGAAGGATTGTTTTCTATTGTAATGAAGGAGATCAGGCAAAAGCAGGGCACGAATTTGGATTTATAAAATTCGGTTCAAGAATGGATGTTTTCTTACCATTGGACACGGAGATTATTTGTAAAATCGGAGATATCACAAAAGGAGGGTTGGATATCATTGCTAAAATGAAAGAGTAATTTCAATCAGAAAAATATAAAAGCAGTTTCAGGAGAAGCTGCTTTTTTTGTTTAAGGTTTAACCTTAATAAATTTTTTTACCTCGTTTAAAAGCTCTAAAATAAGCTGTATGGGTAAATCCTTATCCATGTCAATTAAAAGGATTTTAAACTTCTTTCTGCCTTCCTGGAGCAATTCCGGAGCATTCAGTCTGTCTCCATGATAAAAGCTTACATAATGTTTCTTATATTTTTTGCTGTAATACAAATAGCAAAGCATCTTCTTTTTGTATTTAAAAAAGGGCAATCCAAAGCTTAGTGTCTCTGTTATGTTATCCGGATCAGATTCCAGGATCTTTTTCCGCAAAAACAAAAGAGTACTTCTATCAGGTTCTTCAATTCTGTAGAAATACTCTTGTATGGGGTTCATTTTAAATTTAATTTAAAAAGGTTTAATCAAAATTCTGGAGTTCAACCAATTTGTGGTAAACACCTCTTTTCGCGATCAGATCGTGGTGGCTTCCCTGTTCTACGATATCCCCTTTTTCCATCACTACGATCCAGTCTGCTTTTTGTATTGTCGAAAGCCTGTGGGCAATAACCAAAGAGGTTCTGTTTTCCATCATTTTCTCGAGAGCATCCTGTACAAACTTTTCAGATTCTGTATCTAATGCTGAAGTTGCTTCATCAAGGATCATAATCGGTGGGTTCTTAAGAACTGCTCTTGCAATAGAAACCCTTTGTTTCTGCCCTCCGGATAATTTACCACCATCATCTCCGATATTGGTGTCATAACCTTTTGGAAGCTGTGTAATAAAAGTATCTGCATTGGCCACTTTAGCAGCTGCGATAACCTCTTCTTTGGTAGCATCAGGTTTACCCATTAAGATGTTGTTATAAACAGAATCATTGAAAAGAACGGATTCCTGGGTTACCATTCCTAATAGCTTTCTGTACTCCTGTAGCTTCAGGTGTTTGATATCAACATTGTCAATTAAAATTTCACCTTCGGAAACATCATAGAAACGGGCAAGCAGGTTGGCTATTGTTGTCTTCCCGCTTCCGCTCTGGCCGACTAAAGCAACTGTTTTTCCCTTTGGAATCGTTAAATTAAAGTTTTTAAGAATTACATTATCCTTGTCATAATAGAATCCGATATTCCTGAATTCAATATTGTTTTCAAGTGTTGTAATAGAAACCGGTGCCGCAATTTCTTCGATTTTAACATCTGCATCCAGAATTTCCAATACCCTTTTCAGAGAAGCTTCTCCCTTCTGAACATTGGAAATCGAAGTAGATAAACTTTTTGCCGGAGGTAAAATCTGGAAAAACATCCCTAAAAATACAAGGAAATCTGCAGGGGAAATACTTTGATCAACAATGATTTGCTTTCCTCCATACCAAGCAATGATCAAAAATGTAATAGAGCCAAGGAATTCACTCATTGGCGAAGCCAATTCTTTTTTTCGTCCTAAACTTATAGAGCTGGAAATCCATTTGTGCATCGATTGCATAAATCGGTTATCCATTATTTTTTCAGCATTAAAGATTTTAATAACCTTTGATGATTTAAGGGTCTCATCCACGATAGAGAATATATTTCCTAATTCATGCTGAGCCTCATGAGAGTCTTTTTTAAGGCTTTTTCCGATTAAAGCGATCATTGTTCCCATTACCGGTAAAATAAGTAATGAAAAAAGTGTCATTTCAGGGCTTAAAAAGAAAAGGGTGATCAAAGTACTGATCAGCATAAACGGTGCATTGATCAGGTCAATTAAACTACCTAAGATATTACCTTCCACTTCACCGACATCATTGGACATACGGGACATCAGATCACCTTTTCTGCTTTCGGTAAAGAATGACACAGGCAATGAAAGTATTTTGCGGTACATCGCACCACGGAGATCCTTGGTAACTCCCACCCGGTAATTAATTAAAAGAAAAGATCCGAAATAACGGAACGCATTTCTTAAGAGAAACATAAAAGCAGTGACAACGCAAAGCCATGCAAGTACTTTCAGCGAACCATACTCAGTAACAAGGCTTTGTACATAATAATTGGAATAGTCTTTTATGTAGGAAAAGAAATCAATAACATCTCCTGAATACACAGGTGCAGATTCATATTTCTGCGGTTTTATTGTTCCGAAAAGCATTCCCAGGACCGGAAGGATAGTTCCTAAGGAAGCTATCTGAAACACAGAATACAGGATATTGAAAAACAAACTTCCATATATGTATTTCTGGTGAGGCCGTGCGAATTTTAATATTTTTTTTATATTCGTTCATTAATGAAAAATTGGAAAGGCAAAATTAGGTATTTTTAAAAGAGTAGACGATCTTAATTGAATTTTACTTTATCGTTATATTTTGGTGTAAAATTCTTTGGTCCTAATTTCTCAAAAGTTTTCCCAAGGTTATTGATGATTTGGGTCAGGTTATTGAAATCTACTACGGATACATCGTCGCTTTCATTGTGATAATGTGTTGCTTTGGTCATGTCAACTGTAGAGAACGAGTGTGCAATGATTTTCTTTTTAACGAAACTTACGTTATCGGATCTGTAGAATAACTGTTGTGTGGCATATGGATCAGGATATATTTTCAAGCCGTTTGCTGCATGTTGATTAAACAATTCATCAAGATCAGAAAATTCATCACCTGTCATGAAGAGGGCATTTTTCCCGAATTGTGATTCCGTAGCTACCATTTCAAAATTAAAGAGGGCAGACATGTTATTATAAATAGGATCAAGATCCTTGTTAGTTGAAATCGCCCTTGAACCTAACATTCCTTTCTCTTCTCCGTTAAAAGCAATAAATGCCATTGAAAATTCAGGAGTTTTATTTTTGAAATAATCTGCGATTCCTACAAGAGTGGTAATTCCGCTTGCATCGTCGTCTGCCCCATTGTAGATGTTATCACCACTTTTTTTACTGGTGCCGATATGATCGAAATGTCCTGAAAAGCCTAAATACTTGTCGCTTTTTCCTTTTTTGATACCACAAACGTTATAAGCGGTTTTCCCTTTATAATCAAAAGGGACAAGGTAAGAGTTCCCGGTGCAGTATTCTAAGTTGTTTTCTTTAAAAAGTTTGGCAATATATTGGGCGGCATTGTCGTTTTCCGGGGTCCCGATTTCCCGGCCCTTCATTTCATCAGATGCCAGTGTGGAAAGAACAGTTGTTACTGTACTTTTCTGAACTTCCTGGGCAAAGGTAATTACTGAGAAAAACGAGAATGCGAGATAAGTTAATTTTTTCATTGGAGTCCTGTTATATAAGTATATGTCGTTGAAACATAGAAAATGTTGCATTGATTTTAAAAAAAAATATGGAGAGGTAAGAAGGAAATACAGAAATTGAAAACTTAATCTTGGTCTAAAAGAAAAAAACAGCTTCAAAAGAAGCTGTTCTTACTCAAAAAATCGTTGTAAGGTTATCGAAGTCTGTCTACAGATTTTACGAGCCTCTCATCTTTACGGATATATATGTTTGCAATAAACAAACAGATAATCGCGATTAATGGAAAAACAGGCTCAATACCCTTCTCAGGAAATTGAATTCCTCCGGATAAATTTAGTAGCCAATAAGCCAATACACCAATCAACAAAGCGTTTATAATGATGCTGATTGTATTCAGCAAAATTTGTCTTTTTCTGTTTTTAAAGCTGAATACACTTAGTAATCCAACTAAAACAAGTACAATACATGCACTGTCTACTACAGGAATGTTACCAAATACAGCAACATCTTGTCCTGTGATGAAAAGAAAAACAGCAGCTAAAACTGCCAGAAAAATCCATATAGTTTGTATTCTTTGTAGCATTGAATATTAAATTCTTGGCAAAAATAACATAAATTTTGCACAATTCAAAAATAAGTGTAGATTTGCATTATACAATGTACTTGAAAACAAAAGTCACCGGACTTACTTTTCTTACTCACAATTAATTACATTTTTACATACATATGTTTAACATTGAAACGTTAAGGTCAAAATCCGTAACGGAATTGACTAAAATCTTAAAGGATTTAGGCGTTAAGGTTGCAAGAAACAGCTCTGAAAACGATAAAATTTTTGCTGTTCTTGATTTTCAAGCTTCTAACCCTAAAGTTACAAAAGATTATTTCAACACCACAGAGAACAGTATGAATACTGAAGACAAAACGGTGGAAAAAGAAACTAAAGCTCCTGCCAAGAAAGCCGCCCCAAAGAGGACGGCAAAACCTAAAACGGAGGCAAAGGTTCCAACGCCATCAGAGACAGCAACAAAGGTTGAAGAAAAAACAGAAGAAAAAGAAACTGTCACTGAAACTCCAAAGCAGGAAGAAGTTACTTCAACTACAGAAGAAAATACTGCTTCACAGCAGCCACAAGCAAAGAAAAAAAGGAAAAGGGTTACTCCAAATACCAATACCACTGAAGCTTCTGCTCAGGAAAGGACGGAAGTACAAAAAAACACAGATACTCATGAATCTGCTCCGGCAGAAGAAAAGCAAAGTAATCCCCAAGCTCAGGCCAGACCTCAGAAAGGCCAGAACCATCCACAAAACGGTGGAAACTCTCACAAAAATCAGAACCAGAACCAAAATAACCATAATCAGAATCAAAACAGACATTCTGATAAGCAGGAAGAGCAACACGAATCTAAAAAAGAATTCCATTTTGATGGAATGGTAAGTATAGAAGGTGTGTTAGAAATTTTACCTGATAATTATGGGTTTTTACGTTCTTCAGATTTTAGTTATATTTCTTCTCCGGATGATGTATATGTATCTACTGCACAGATCAGAAATTTCGGATTAAAAACTGGAGATACAGTAAAAGGTATCGTAAGGCTTCCAAAAGAAGGTGAGAAATACTTTTCCTTATTAAAACCTACGGAGGTGAATGGCCGTGATCTGGCATTTATCAAAGATCGCGTAGCATTTGAATACCTTACACCTCTTTTCCCGGAAGAAAAATTTAACCTTACAGGAAACAATTCAACCATTTCTACGAGAATCGTAGATCTGTTTGCTCCAATCGGAAAGGGGCAAAGAGCAATGATCGTTGCGCAGCCTAAAACAGGTAAGACCATGTTGCTTAAGGACATTGCGAATTCTATCGCAGCTAACCATCCTGAAGTTTATATGATGGTTCTTCTTATCGATGAACGTCCTGAGGAAGTTACAGATATGGAAAGAAGTGTAAATGCAGAGGTAATTGCTTCTACATTTGATGAAGCAGCAGAAAAGCACGTTAAGGTTGCTAATCTTGTATTGGCAAAGGCTCAGAGAATGGTTGAGTGCGGCCATGATGTTGTTATTTTATTAGATTCCATTACCAGATTGGCAAGAGCATACAATACGGTAACGCCGGCTTCTGGAAAGGTTCTTTCCGGAGGGGTTGATGCCAATGCTTTGCATAAACCGAAGAGATTCTTCGGAGCAGCCAGAAAAATTGAAGGTGGTGGTTCCCTGACAATTATCGCTACAGCATTGATTGATACAGGTTCTAAAATGGACGAGGTTATCTTTGAAGAATTCAAAGGTACAGGTAATATGGAGCTTCAGTTGGATAGAAAAATTGCCAACAGAAGAATTTATCCTGCTATTGACCTTGTTTCTTCCAGTACAAGACGGGACGATCTTCTTCTGGATGAAGTAACTTCTCAGAGAATGTGGATCTTTAGAAAATATCTTTCTGAAATGAATCCTGTGGAAGCCATGGAATTCGTTAATAAAAATATCAAAGGAACTCTTAATAACGAAGAATTCCTGATGTCTATGAATAGATAGATTAATTTAATATTGTTAAATAAAAAGCACGGGTTTTCATAATCTGTGCTTTTTACTTTTAAACAGGATGTGGAATATAATATATCAATGTTAAAGATTTATTAAAATAATACGCTATTTTTGATAATCGGTCAATTATTGGCTAACTTTGAAATATAACATTAAAAAATAAAATTATGTCATTTGAATTACCAAAACTAAGATACGCGTACGATGCATTAGAACCAACTATTGATGCGAAAACAATGGAAATTCACTATACAAAGCACCACCAGGCTTATATAGATAATTTGAATAAAGCAATCGAGGGTACGGACCTGGCTGGAAAAACAATAGAAGAAATCTGCAAAACAGGAACAGATAAGCCTGCAGTAAGAAATAACGGAGGAGGACACTTTAACCATTCTTTATTCTGGGAAATTTTAACTCCGGGAGGAAGCAAAGAACCTGTAGGAAATGTAAAGGCTGCTATTGAAAACTATGGTGGTTTTGATAAATTTAAAACAGATTTCTCTGAGGCTGCTAAAACAAGATTTGGTTCAGGATGGGCATGGCTGATTAAAAATGCAGACGGTTCAGTTTCCGTATCTTCTACTCCTAATCAGGACAATCCATTAATGCCTGTGGCAGATGTTAAGGGAACTCCGGTTTTAGGATTAGACGTTTGGGAGCATGCTTATTACCTAAACTATCAAAACAGAAGACCTGACTACGTTACAGCGTTTTTCGATGTAGTAAACTGGGATAAAGTAGAGGAATTATTCAACAAATAGTTGATCGTTTCCAATAAAAATAAAAAAAGGATCAGAAATTTTTCTGATCCTTTTTTTATTAATATCTTGTGACATCACTACCGCTTAAACCGTTCATTCGTAAACCGTATTTCCAATTAACGTAAGCGAAAACCTGGTAAAGTTTGTATTCAAACTTTAATCCGTAATTTTCTTTTGGATCATAGCTGATCGACGATTCGATTACATTCCTATATCTTCCTGTATTATAATAGGAATTCCATTCACTGACCAGAATTATATTTCTTGATTTTAAGTAAGACTCTGTGTATTGGCTCATCGGTTTTGCAATAGCATTTAAAAAATAATCATATTGAGTATCCAATACAGTGATATCCCACTCTCCATCGTCATTTTTGGCCGGTTTTATCTCAGATTTCTCTTTATCCGGTTTAGGTTTGTCCTGAGACAAACAGCTAAAAGGCAGACAAAATATGCATACTATTAAAATCAGATTTTTCATACTTATAAAGTTACGCAAAAAGTACTTTAGTTAGGGTTCCTTCTGAAGAATAACAAATGCTGGAAAATGGTCGCTATATCCTCCGGTAAACTGATCCCCATTCCAGGACCTGAAAGGATAACCTTTATAGTTTCCTTCTTTATTGACGAGATATGCGGGAGCATAAATTTCAGCCCTGTAAACAGAGTACTCTTTTGTTACCTGATCGGAAATAAGGTTTTTGGAGACAATGATCTGATCGAATAGGTTAGGTGCATCCTGATACGCCAGAGAAGCAACTCCTTTTTTGTATAGAGGATGCATCAGATTCAGATAGGGGGTGTTGTCATTCAGATCTTTTGAATTGCCTACAGCTTTTAAGTGATTCTTTAAACTGGAACTTACCGGGTCGTCATTAAAATCTCCCATTGCAAATAGCTTAGTAGAAGGATCTGCTGCTCGTACACTGTCCATTTGTTGTTTCAGAAGTACTGCTGCGGCATTTCTCTTAGGTAATGAGACCGCTTCTCCTCCTCTTCGGGAAGGCCAGTGATTCATAAAGAAAGCTACTTTTTCATTGTCTAAAAAACCTGTTACCACCAGGATGTCTCTTGTATATTCTCTTTTTCCGGTCTCATTGAAAATTTTTAATTCCTTTTTTAAAGAGTTCGTAACAGTAAATCTTCTCTTCTGATAGATCAATGCAACATCAATTCCCCTGTAATCGTAAGAATTATAATGAATGATCCCATAATCATATTTAGCTAAAGCGGGTTCTTTGATAAGGTCCTGAATTACCTGCCTGTTTTCCACTTCTATAAGACCAACAACTGCGGGAGCTGTTTTTGTATACTGAGACCCAAGCTCAGAAATGACCTTTGCTTCATTGGCAAGTTTGGTTTTATAAACTTTAGCATTATAGTTTTTAGAGCTTTTGGGGGTGAATTCTTCATAGCCGCTTTGATATCTCACTGCTTTTTTCCCTTTTAACAAGCCATCACTCCATGGGCCATCATACTTTTCAGCCTCCAGAAATCTGATTGAATCTAATGGGATACTCCGATGAAATGCAGGATTGTTTATTGCTTTAGTGCCATCAATATAATCAGCTGAAGGTATAGTATCAAATAAATTTTCCACATTCAAAAAACCTACTGCCGCTACCTTTCTTAGCTGGCCTTGCTGGGCAAAGGTAAACATTGATAAAAGGAACATAAAAAGGCTTAAATTTTTTTTCATTTTGCGTCAAGATTAATAAGTAGACAATTGATTTATAACTCATTTCATCTTTAAATATAAGTAAATTTAAAATAATTGAACGGAGCGTTTAGCCGGATGCATTACAAAGCCGCAATATTAAGATAACATAATTTTAAAAGTATTTCAGATTATAAAAATTTGTTAAATTTATATTTCCCTACTTTTTTAACGCGTTGAAAACTAAGGGAAAACTATAAAAAATACATTTGCTTATGATTAAAAAATTATCATTAGTCTCTTTGTTTACTTTACTTCCGGCTTCTTATTATTTCGCGCAGACAACTGTGTTTGCTTATTTAAAAGATGCAGATGGAAAACCTATTGAAAGGGCAGAAGTAGATTTAAAAGGGAATGAAAATGATGTTACGGCAGACAAGATTGGCTACTTTCAATTTGTCGATTTGCAGCCCGGACATTACCAGATTGTTATTACAAAATCGAATTACGAAACCAAAGTTATGGAGTTCGATGTGACTCATGATGAAAAGAGGAAAGATTTGGGGATTATTACCCTGTATTCTAATTTAACTAATGTTGATCAGGGATTGGCTATCATAGACAGTGATAATGACGACGACGGTAGCGGCAGCCAGACCTCCACGGTTGGACTTCTTCAATCATCCCAGGATGTATTCAGCAGAATTGCAGCGTTTGATTTAGGTTTTTACTGGTTTCGGCCCAGAGGAATTGACGGACGAATGGGAGAAACTATGTTAAACGGAGTTTCTATGATCAAGTCTGATAACGGAAACGTAGATTTCGGAAATTGGGGAGGACTTAATGAAGTGACGAGATACCCTGAAATTTCTGCGAACCATTCCCCGTCAGAATACGCGTTTGGGGGAAATAGTTCGGTCATTTACAAAAATACCAAGGCTAGTGAGTACAGGAAAGGGTTTCAGTTTACACAATCTCTTACCAATAGAAACTACAGAAACAGGACCTCCCTACGCTATAGCTCCGGGATGAATAAAAACGGGTGGGCATTTACAGTAATGGGAGCAAGAAGATGGGCGGAAGAAGGAATTCAGGAAGGAACATTTTACGATGCATATGGAGCTTATTTGGGTATTGAAAAGAAATTCAATGACAAGCATAGTATGACCTTCAATTTTATTGGAGCTCCTTATAGAAGATCGACAGCAAGCCCAAGTACACAGGAAGTATATGATTACAGAGGAGTACATTATAATTCCTATTGGGGATATCAGGACGGTAAACAAAGAAGTGAAAGGGTGAGAAAGGGTTTTCAACCGATATTCCAAATACAGGATTTTTGGAAAATTGACAAGAAATCAAGTCTCTGGACTTCTGTCTCGTATCAGTTTGGAAAGGATAGAGGCTCGCGCTTAGACTGGCAGAATGTACAAAATCCGTCACCTACATACTACAGGAATTTGCCAAGTTATTATGATTCCTTAGACCCTAATGCATCGGTTGCTGTAGGACCTGGTGGAACGATGACGACTGCCCAGGACGCATATCAGACATCTCTGGCAGCCTGGACTTCCGGAGATCCGGGAATTACTCAGCTTAATTGGGATGCTCTTTACAAAAGGAATGGACAACAGGCGGCAGGAACGTATTACGGGCAGACGGGACGAAGGGCTTTATATTATCTGGTTGATGATGTAAGTAATGATAAGATTTTTAATGCAGCAACACACTTTATCCACAATTTTAATGATACAACTAAGTTCCTATTGAATGTATCATATCAAAATTATAAATCAGAACAATACAGGGAAGTTAAGGATCTTTTAGGTGCTGATTTTGTTTTAAACCGGGATCCGTTTGCGGCAACCAATCAACCGGGAAAATCCGGATTGTTCAATGATGGGGAAGAGAATGTAACGAAAAAGGTCGGAGACAGAATGACTTACGATTATATTTTCAGAAGACAGGAAGTTAAGGTGAATCCGGGACTAAAATTTGCAACCGGAAAATTTGATGTATTTGTTTCTGCTCTTGCAGGCTACTCAACATCCAGCAGGGAAGGATTATTCAATCATTATTTGTATAAAGACTCTAAAGGGAAAGGACAGGACTACAATTACTGGAATTATGGACTGAAAGGTCAGGTAATTTATAAACTGAATGGCAGGAACTTTCTGGTATACAATGGAGCATATTATTCGCAGGCTCCTTATCTGGAAGATCTCTTTATCAATCCCAGAGTAAACGGATCTGTAGCGCCTAATATTCAGAATATGGTAATCAATGCCAATGATATCAGCTATGTTATTTCTTCACCGTTTCTTAAGTTGAGGTTAACGGGATACTTGGTGAACACAAGCAATGAAACCACCGTGCAAAGGTTTTTTGCTGATGGTATTCAGTTAAGTAATTCTGATGACCAGGGAAATGAAACTATTGTACAAAGTGCATTTGTAACGCAGGTAATGACCGACGTTAAAAGAAGAAATATGGGGGCAGAGCTGGGGTTAGACGTAAAGATTATTCCTACATTATCACTACAGGGGTTAGTAAGCCTTGGACAGTTTACCTATGAGAATGATCCTGTTACCTATTTTGCTTCCGACGCTTCAGGTATTTTTTCTAATGGACTTTCTTATATGAATTTAGGAAAGGCTTACATTAAAAATTATCGTCAGGGAGGGACTCCACAGCAGGCTTACTCTTTGGGGTTCAGATATAATTCTCCCAAATACTGGTGGTTCGGTGCCAACTGGAATTATTTTGATGATAATCATTTGGATCCATCCGCTCTGATAAGGACAGAATCATTTGTTCAGAATAATGTTTCTTCAACTCCTTATATTAATCTTAGCGAATCTGAACTGAGAAGAGTGTTGCAACCCAATAAGCTGCCTTCTTCATTTTTTATCAATGCTAATGCAGGAAAATCCTGGGTCATTGGTAAATATTACGTTTTGCTTTCAGCTTCGGTTAATAATATTTTGAACAATAAGAGGTATATCACCGGAGGCTTTGAGCAAACAAGAAATGCCAAATTCCCGGATTTTGTTCAGGATACAGACAGGGAGTTTACTTTATTTGGCCCAAAATACTGGTATACACAGGGAAGATCTTATTTCATTAACCTTCAGCTTAGATTTTAATTTCTATCATCCATTATTAAAAACAACAACAATGAATATAAAAAAATACTTTAGTATAGTAATGGGAGTGGTTTTGGCAGCTTCTGTTACATCTTGCGTGCAAAAAGATGATTGGGAAACTCCACCCGTTAAGTGCACGAATAAATTTCCAGCGGTTACGATGACTATGGCTGATTTTAAAGCCCAGGCTCCGTCGAGTGGTTATATTCTCATCAATACGGACCAGATTTTCGATGGTTATGTAGTATCTTCAGATGAAAACGGCAATTTCTATAAAACGATTTCTTTTCAGGATAAACCTGAAAATCCTACCGTGGGATTACAAATTGAAGTAGATAGAGCAAATAATTATGCTGATTTCCCTGTAGGAGCCCATATCAGAATTAATGCAAAAGGATTAAGACTTGGGCTTGACAGAGGAGTTGTGAAGATAGGCTCCGTGGATAATACTTATGCTATAGGAAGAATCCCGGGACCTTTACTGAGCAGATATATGTCTGGGGTATGTAATGGAAACGGACTTGATATTGCTACGTTAAAGCCTCTTGAATTGGCGAATCTGAAGTTGGCCCAGGATGCTAATTATCTGAATATGCTGGTGAAGGTTCCGAATGTTCAGTTTTCTGCTTCTGAGATGGGTAAGAAATACATAGATTATGTAGGTGGTGCAGGAGTAGATACTGATAGAAGTATCGTGGATGTCTTTGGAAATACAACGAATATTAGAAATTCAGGGTTTTTTACTTCTGGCTCTGCTTTGATTCCTGAAGGAAAAGGGGAACTGACATTTGTAGTAAGCCGCTATAATTCTTCATGGCAAATGCTGATCAGAAGTTTGAACGATGTACAATTTACGGGGAAAAGGTTTTTCTTTGAAGGGTTTGATGGAAGTCTGGATGATAATTGGTTTGCTGTAAGTATCACAGGAGCGCAGGTATGGAATATTCAGCAGTTTGGAAATCCAAAACCATGTGTAGTGATGAATGGTTTTTCCGGAGGTAATAATGTTAATGAGGACTGGCTGATTTCTAAACCAATTTCTTTGCAGGGCTTTACTTCGGCAGCTTTATCATTTGAAACTGACGCAAGATATAATGGTAACCCACTTGAAGTTTTTGTTACTGAAAACTACACCGGAAATCCATCGACAACAAACTGGGTGCCTTTATCTGCAATACTGGATACAAATGCGGCTGCGTTTAATACCTGGACTTATTCCGGAGATATTAATCTTAATACCTATGTTAATAAAAGTATTTCAATTGCATTTAAATATACCTCCACAACATCGGCTGCTGCCACCTGGGAGTTAGACAATGTTAGAGTAGTGGGTAATTAAAAAACTACAATTTCTAAATAAAAAAGCCACTACAGATGTAGTGGCTTTCATAATTTAAATTAACTCTTTAAAAAGATACTTCGTTCACTTCTTTCCCTCGTTGGAAATTCATTACTTTCTGACTTCCTTTATACGAGATAGTAACAATGTTACTCTGTTTTGGAAAGGCGCTTAGAAGGATCGTGTTTTTTATTTTCAAGGTATTGATATCTGAAACACCTCCGGTTTCAAAATATACCCATACAGTTTCTCCGCTTACCTGACTTCCTGTGAATGTTATTGTTTTTGGAGAGCCGTTGACGTACACATCAAAATTATTATTGACATATTTTTTTACTTCTGCCTCAAAACCTGCTGTATTCGGATTTATCTTAATAGCATCGGAAATATGACTCGTATTCATTTTCGTGGTGAACTTCAATGTTTTGCTTCCATCTATATAATCAACCTTAGTCATTGAAGAGAAAAAGTCTACATACATAAAACTCATTAACATAAAACATGTTAAAATTCCTGATATATATAAAAGTTTTTTCATCTTAATTAATAAATTTACAATCATAATTGTTCGTTATAAGTGACAAATAATATGCCAACTAGAAGTTTACGTTGACCGCATACTTGTCGTAAAATGCTTTAATGTGTGCTACAGCCTCATCCGCAGTATCTACCACTCTGTAAAGATCAAGATCGTCTTCAGCAATCATCCCTTCTTTTAGTAAAGTTGCCTTAAACCAATCTAACAGTCCTCTCCAAAACTCAGACCCAACCAGAACAATAGGGAACTTTCCGATTTTGTTCGTCTGGATCAGCGTGATAGCTTCAGTAAGTTCATCCAGGGTACCAAATCCTCCTGGCATTACAACAAATCCCTGGGAGTATTTTACAAACATGACCTTCCTTACAAAGAAGTAGTCAAAATTCATCGAATAGGATTTGTTGATATAAGGATTAAAATGCTGTTCAAAAGGAAGATCTATATTTAAGCCGATAGATTTACCCTTAGCATTAAAGGCTCCTTTATTTCCCGCTTCCATAATTCCTGGACCCCCTCCTGTAATGATACCAAAACCTATTTTCGTTATTTTTTCTGCAATTTCTACGGCCATTTCGTAGTATTTGCTTTCGGGCTTTAATCTTGCAGACCCGAAAATGGAAACACAAGGGCCTATTTTAGCTAATTTTTCATAACCGTCTACGAATTCAGCCATTACTTTGAAAACCATCCAGCTATCCTTAGTAATGATTTCGTCCCAGGTTTTTTGTCTTAAACTGTTTTGTAGTTTTGTTTCATTAACATCAAATTCCGGATTTATTAAACTTTCGTCTCTGGTACCATCCATTTCCATTGCAAAATTATTTAAAATGTTTTTCGGCTTCTTTTACAGATTCTGGTCTTCCAACATCTATCAGCAGATTATTGTGTACAAATCCATGAATATGTTCGGTTTGCATTAAATCCAGATATTCTTCCATAACAGAAAATTTGCCTGTTCTTTTTATTTTTTCAAAGATAGAAGGGTTAATGCAATGTACACCGCTAAAAGCCAATGCTTTAAATCCTTTATTGAATTCTGCAAGCCTTTGTTCTCCGGTTTGTACGTTTAGCCAGCCTCTTAAAACCATTTCATCATTGAAAAGTAATTTTCTCGAGCTTTCCCTGTCCGAGACGGCTAAAGTAGCAAAATCTTTTATCTTTTTGTGATAACTTACAAGATCATTAATATTAATATCGGTAAGAATATCCGCATTCATGATTAAGAAATCTTCTCCATGATCAAGAAATCTTCTAGCAAAAATTAAACCACCTCCGGTTTCAAGCAATTCTTCACGCTCATCAGATATTTCAATATTGCAATTAAAGTTGTTATTTTCCTTTAAAAAATCAATGATCTGATTTCCAAAATGATGGATATTGATGACAAAATCATTAATTCCAAAACTTTTAAGGTATTTGATATTTCGTTCCAGTAGTGGAATTCCATTTACTTTTGCCAGGGCTTTCGGATGATGGTCTGTAAAAGGCTTGAGGCGTGTTCCTTTACCGGCAGCGAAGATTAGAGCTTTCATTTGTTATAATGGGTAGATGATTATTAAAACATACACGGAGTACATTAATTATTTATATAATTGATCGTTTATCAATTATGAATTAAGATGATGTTGCTCATCATGATGTAAGCTTATTTCAGTTCCCTGAGGATATTTTTCTTTGATAAATTCGGCTATTTTTATTGCTGAATATACCGATCTGTGCTGTCCTCCGGTACACCCAAAATTAATCTGCAGATTTTCAAATCCCCGGGAAAGATAATTATCAATATTGATGGATATAATTCCTTTTACCAATTCCAGAAATCGTGGCATCTCGGTTTCATTTTCAAGGAACTCCTGGACTCCTTTGTCGCTTCCTGTCTGACTTTTATATTCCTCAATTCTTCCGGGATTAAGAATTCCTCTGCAATCAAAAGTAAAACCTCCACCATTACCGGTTTCGTCTTTGGGAATTCCTCCTTTCTTGTATGAAAAACTGTGGATGTCTATGTGTAACATAAGTATATATTTTTTATTTACCCTTTAAGATTTAGATGTATTTTCTTAAGGCTTTTACGGGTTTAAAATTGTGTTTATTTTTAAATGTACTTTCTCGTGATCTAATTGTTGTATTAATTTTTTGAGCTCAGGATATTCATTTATACCTTCCCAAGTTTCCGCGAAACGGATCACGTTTTCAATCCCCTGATTGATGCTTGATATAAAATGTGGCTTTCTTTGAATAAGACCTCTAAAACCGTATGCACCAAGAACCTGGAGAAATCTCATCATTTGAATAGGTTTTACCGAGTTTCTTAGTTGATGTTGTGTCTGTCCACTTTCAAATTGCTGAATATAAAATTCTAACATTTCATTTTTGAAATCTTCGGGAAAGTTTGCCTTAGCCTGAAAAAGAAAGGAAATAACATCATAGATAAGAGGGCCTTTCATTGCAGATTGATAATCAATGAAGGAAACATCGTTATTTTCGTTAACCATGATATTTCTTGCCTGAAAATCCCGTATCATTATTCCTTTTGGCTCAAGACTTTCAATAAGAGAGGCTATGGCTTTGAATTCTTTTAGTAGGGTTGACTTATGATATTCCAGCTCCAGGACATCGGCAATGAAATTCTTAAAATAATACAAATCGTGGATGACCGGAAGTTCGTCATAATTCTCATATTCAAATGTTTTGGTAAAATCTATTTCCCCACTTGTCCGTATTTGTAACTGAAAAAGCTTTTCTAAAGTCTGCCTGACCATGGCTTTTACTTTCACGGAAAGACCCTCTTTTGCAATAATTTCGGAGAGGGTGTGTTCTCCTAAAAATTCCTGAACATATGTTTTCCGGTCTTCGGAAATAATAAGAATAGCAGGAGTGTTGAGGTGTAAGTGAGAGAAAATATTTGAATAATAAAAAAAACTTTCATTTTCCTGAATATTTTCATTATAGGTAATAATATACTTTTTGTTATCTGCCTGCGCCAGAAAATTCACTCTCGCGGATCCGCTTTGAGCCAATGTGACGAACTCAGAAGATTTTTTACCTATATGGTTTTCAAAAAATCGTTGTGCGTTTTCAGAAGTCATAATATGGAAACAAATATACTAAATTAGAGTCTAATTTTTATCTTTGTATTATGCTAAAGGATTTTAAGCCGGTTTTAAGTATTCTGTTGAGGTTCATCATCATTTATGTGGTGTTGCTGTTGGGTTATCAGTTTTATCTGAACAGCTACAAGGAAACGGGGCTGGATCCTTTTTCAAGGATGATTGCTGAACAGGTGAGCTATATTCAGAATATCTTGAAATATCCTACACAGCTGTATAATGACGTTGAAAAAGAACAGGTCTGGTTTTATGTAAAGAATGTTTACGTTACACGAATGGTTGAAGGATGTAATGCAATTTCCGTAATGATTCTTTTCGTGTCTTTTGTTTTTGCATTCTATAAAGGAGCTAAAACATTTATTTTTGTTTTGATCGGCCTTGTGATACTTTATGTGATCAATGTTCTTAGGATCGTAGGAATTAATCTTTTGGTCAGTGATTACAAGCAGTATGAAAAGATGGCCCATGATTTTCTTTTTCCTGCTGTGATCTATGGAACGGTAGTTATCCTGTGGCTTGTTTGGATTAAATTTTTTGCTTTAAAGAATGAAAATACTTAACTGGGTTTTAGTGATACTTGGAGTTGCGGGACTTATGAGTGTACGGGTATTTGAAAATAAGATCTTTTATGATCCTTTTCTTGAGTATTTTCATAAAGCCGATAAGACTATTGCTTTTCCTGCTTTTGATTGGGGAAAGCTGATTCTTGGGCATTTCCTAAGATTTCTTCTGAATTTATTTTTTTCCTGCCTTATTATTCATTTTTTATTTAAAAATAAAACCTGGACCCTGCAGGGTGGAGTATTGATTACTATAATTTTTCTTATTACTTTTCCCATCTATCTTTACTGTATTCATGACAGGTTTGAAGTGGGATATCTTTTTTCTTTCTATATAAGAAGGTTTGTGATCCAGCCTTTGATTATACTTCTTATTGTTCCTATGTTTTATTACAGGCAACAATTATTAAAAAGAGCTTAGATATATCAGTCTATGTTGCAGTATGTTTAACCTCCAGTGTTATATTCTCTGTAGTCCATTCCACTCTTTTTACGAAATCCCTTTCGCGGACTGGGCAATCCATGATCTGGCAGACCGGGCATGAAATCGTTTTGCAGTCATCCATATGAAAATTAAATTCAATGGTACGGTTGATATTTTTTGCCAGGAGGATAATCACATTTTCCATTTCTTTATGGGCGTCACGAAGGCTATAATACCATGGTAACGTAATATGTGCGTCGATATGGAGCGAAGCTCCGAATTGCTGGATTTTCATATTATGTACATCAATCCATTCTGCTTTTCTGTTGTTTTCAAGAACTTGAACAATCTGGATCAGTATCTCGGGATCCTGCTCATCCATAATTCCGCTTAAAGACTTGCGGATGATCTTATATCCTACAAATATAATATAGGCTCCAAACACCAAGGCAACTACAGAATCTAGCCAATAGATCTTTGTAAAATAAACAACAATTAAACTAAGAACAACTCCAAGAGTGGTAATGGTATCAGACTGAAGGTGTTTTCCTGAAGAGATCAGAACCAATGAGTTATCCGCTTTCCCTTTTTTAATGGAAATATAGCCCAGCAGATAATTGACCACTGCAGTGGCAGCAATGATTGCAATTCCCCAGTCCATTTTATTAAGCGTCTTACCGACGATTAAACTATTGGTACCTTCGTAGATGATCATAATACCTGCAATGGCGATTAGCGCTCCCTCTATTCCGGAAGTTACGAATTCAACTTTTCCATGTCCGTAAGGGTGTCCCTCATCTTTAGGTTTTGCGGCCAGATGGAGTGAATAGAGTCCCATAAATGCGCTGATAACGTTCACGACACTTTCCATAGCGTCTGAAAAAACAGCATCGGAATTAGTGAGTTTCCAGGCGATAATTTTACCGATGAACAAAATAACTCCAAAAACGGCAATTAATCTTTGAAAGCCTATTTTATTTTTATTCATATTCTTTAATCTTACTAGTTTGATAAAAAAAAGAATCTCAATTTTGAGACTCTTTTTTATTTTGTTAGTTTAAACTAAGTTTTTTGATACCAGGTATTCTGCGATCTGTACTGCGTTCGTTGCAGCGCCTTTTCTCAGATTATCCGCCACGATCCACAAATTGAGCGTTTTGGGTTGTGACAGATCCCGTCTTATCCTTCCTACAAAGACTTCATCTTTTCCTTCTGAGTCTAGTGGCATCGGATATCGGTTGTTTTTCACATCATCTATTACTATAACTCCCGGGGTTTCAGATAAGATCTTTCTTACTTCATCGAGGTCGAACTCATTTTCAAATTCGATATTCACACTTTCCGAATGTCCGCCCTGAACCGGAACCCTTACTGCCGTTGCCGTTAAATTAAAAGTATCATCCCCTAAGATTTTCTTAGGCTCTTTCATTAATTTAATCTCTTCCTTCGTGTAATCGTCATCACTGAAAACGTCACAGTGTGGTAAAGCATTTTTAAAGATCTGATAAGGATATACCTTTGCTACGGAATCATCGCCTTTAATTTCAGAATTTAACTGATCTACGGCTGCTTTCCCAGTTCCGGTCACAGACTGGTAGGTTGAAACAACCACTCTTTTAAGGTCATATTTCTTATTAAGTGGTCCCAGAACCATAACCAACTGAATGGTAGAGCAGTTGGGGTTGGCAATAATTTTATCTTCGGCTGTTAAAACATTCGAATTGATCTCAGGAACCACCAGTTTTTTGGTAGGATCCATTCTCCACGCAGAAGAATTGTCGATTACAGTAATTCCTGCTTCAGCAAATTTGGGAGCAAATTCCAAAGATGTAGAACCTCCGGCTGAAAAAATAGCAATATCAGGTTTGGCAGCTATAGCGTCATTAATGCTTACAATCGTATACTCTTCCTGTTTATACTTCACCTTCTTACCAATAGATTTTTCCGAAGCTACCGGAATTAATTCTGTGACAGGGAAGTTTCTCTCCTCCAAAACTTTAAGCATAACTTGTCCAACCATTCCTGTTGAACCTACTACAGCTACTTTCATCTTAATGATTACAATGTTTAAGTTAATATATTATGCCCCGAAGACCCTTGTCCACGGGAACGCGAATGCAAATAAGCCAACCGCAATAAGTCCCATGATTACAATTCCTAACGAAATGGTATCATTGGATTTTACTTTTTTATTGATGATCGTCATCAATACGGCTGCAATCAGCATAGAAAATGGATGTTCCACATATTGAAATCTTAGGTCTGCATTTTTCATTACTGCTCCCATATCCAATCCTTTTGTAAAGTTGGTGATCAGCATAATGATTCCAATCAAAAATTGAACGTGGAAGAAGATCATGGTGAAAAGAGTGGTCTTCTTTAAAAATTTGTTCACTTTTCCACTGAAGCCAAACATGGTCCCTAAAAGTGCAATAATAAATAGTGCTACCAAAAGAAGCTCAAGATACCCAAATCCTTTGTGGGCACTAAGTAAAATCTTGTAAAAATCCATATCCTGTTTTTTTCTATTTTTCTAGTAGACAAAGATAACAAAAAATCCCGGCCAAAGCCGGGATTGATATTTATAAAATCTAAATTTATATTATTAGAAGTTGAAAGATAAATTAGCAGACCAAGTTCTTCCGAAACCGAAATAAACTCTGTTCGATGGGTCAAGCCCTTTGTATAAAGTAGCTTGATATGCAGCATATTGCTGAGGCGTTGAGAAATCTCCCTCTCCTTTAGCAAAGATGTTAGTTGCTCCATCTGAAATATAAGTAGTATCTAATAAGTTGTAAACGTTAGCACCTACAGTGAAGTATTGTGACGTGTTATTTAATCTTATTTTATAAGAAAATCCTACATCAAACAGGTTAAAATCTGGTAATTTAAGTGATCCTCTTGCCTGGTTTTCAGGTTTGGAGAATGATCCTGGATCAATAGATGAGTAAATTTCACCCACGTATCTCCAAGTACCATAGATACTTAAATCTTTTACAGGTCTTATGGTAGCTCCCAATGAAGCAGTCATCTGAGGAATACTGTTACTGCTACTTCCCCCTACTTTTACACCATCTAGGTAAAGAGTAGTATTGTTAGAAGCGTTTCCAGAAGTTACTACTGGATTGTTGTTATCATCAAATGTAGCCCCACTAGCATTACCTTTATATTTGTAGTCTCCAATAGATAACATTCCTTGGAATTCTAGCATGGGGATTGGCTTATAGGTTGCATCTATTTCAATTCCCATATGTACCTGTGTAATTCCACTGATTTCTGCGTAACCGGTTAATGTTGACGTTCCTGTTGGAGAAGAAGGATCTACTACTTCAAATGTCATTCCTCCTCTTCTGAACCATCTGTCTTTCCACTCAGTTCTGTAAAGGTTAACATTTGCGTTTAATTTAGATGATCTGAATCCATAACCAACTTCAGCTGAGAAGATTTTCTCATTAGTCAAAGTAGGGTTAAGAACCTGAAAGTTACTTGGATATACAGAGTTCATGAAAGGCTGCTTGCTGTAATATCCGATATTAGCAAAAACATTATGGTTATCATTAATATTATAATTTGCCCCCCCTTTAATGTTGTATCCGAAAAGATTCTTGAAACCAGTTTTTGTATTTACTATCTGTCCAGTAACTGCATTAGGTTGTCTGGTTACACCATCTTTTACAAAGTTATCAATTCTTTGATATGCCTGATTTGAAACGGAACCTTGTAAGAATGCTGATAAATTATCCTTAGAATATTCTACTTGAGCGAATCCACTGTACCAAAGTACTTCACCATCATTACTGTAGCCTATTTGATCTCCTATTGGAGCAGTTTTCCCTCCAAACGGATTCCATGAAAGGCTCTTGTAATCATACACTTTATTAACAATGTATGGCGCCACATTTTTGTTTCCGGCTTCTTTATACCCTGCAGCTCCGTAAAGATCTGAAACTACTTGATAATGATAACCATAGTAATATCTGTCGTCTGTACCTACTGAGAAATTCCAGTTATCATTGATTTTATGTTGGAAATTTGCTAAAATCCCATACCAGTTGTGGGAGTTAATACTTGCTCTACGGATTAATGTACTTCCTGCTGGAGTAGCCGGATTATTTAGGTCAACAGCCTGGTTAGCTGCAAAAATAGCATCATAATTGAAATGCCCCATATTGTCATAGTAACCAGTAGCTCCTTTTCCGCCAACTCTACCCAAATCACCAGTTCCACCACCTCTACCATTAGACATATATAGAACAGTACTTAATTTGGATTTTTCATTCATATTCCAATCCCAGTTCAACATCATTACGGGCTTAGCGTAATAATTAGATCTGTTTGCTAAAGCCACTTTATTTCCATTTGCATCGGTATAGTAACCATAATCAGAATTGTATTGTCTGTATGGAGTACCATCTTGGTCCGGATTATATTTTATATAGTTTGCAATAGTAGGAGAGAAGGTTCTCTGATCATGCCACTGTGGAGATGAAGTTATAGTGAATTGGAAGTTATGCTTTTTGTTCGGCTCCCAACCTAATGCGAAATAGTAAGCATAAGCTTCAAAGTCTGTGTTTTCGATATAAGTTCCTCCTGCAGTTCTACTCATTAGAAAAGATGAAGACCATCCTTTATCAAGTTTTCCAGTATTATATGCAAATGATGTTTTTAAGTAGTCATTATTACCAACTCCTAATCTTATCACACCTCCTTTTTTCATGTCCGCAGAACGAGTAATGTAGTTAATAGTTCCCCCTACAGAAGCTATCCCTAATTTAGAAGAACCTAAACCTCTCTGTGCTTGAACAAAACTAGTAACGTCAGCTAAACCTGTCCAGTTAGAGTAGTATACAGTACCTCCTTCCATATCATTTACAGGCATACCGTTTACCATTACTGCGATGTTTCGGGACTCGAAACCTCTCATGGTAATACCTCCGTCACCGTAACCACCTCCGGATTTAGTAGCGTACACTGAAGGTGTAGTGTTTAAAATCTCGGTAAGTTCTTGGTTTCCTAATCTTTCGATAATTTGTGCTGCTTTAATAGTAGATGCAGCAACCGGTGTCTTTCTATCTTTAGCGATATCTGTTACACCTTGTAAAATTACCTCCTCAATGTCTTTAGACCTCTTAATCGTGTCCTGTGTTTCTTGAGCGTAATAAACACTAGCTGTAGACAATGTAATTACTACAGTCAGTATCGATTTGTTGATTAATTTCATAATCGTTAGTAATAGTTAGATTTAAATTTTATGCAAAAGTCGGTATTTAAATTTTAACCAATATTAACCCAATGTTAATTTTTAACGAATATTAAGAATTATTAATTTGTTGATTTATAGTATTTTAGCTTTTTTACCTGTTTTTATGTTAAAAAAATGCATTGCATAATACATAAAAAAGTAATATTATTTTTGTTAAAAATACAATGCTATTTCACGGCTTTGAGGCTTAGATCTATGTTTTTAGCCGAGTGTGTAAGGGCTCCGGCAGAAATGTAAGTAACACCTGTAGAGGCAATATCTTTTAGCTCATCACGGGTAATTCCGCCGGAAGCTTCGGATTCACATTTGCCGTTAATCATTTCAACCGCCTGTCTCATTGTTTTCACATCCATATTATCGAGCATGATTCTGTCTACCTTTGCTTTAATAGCTTCTTCAACTTCTTCAAGATTCCTTGTTTCAACCTCTATTTTCAGTTTTTTCTTGTTCTTTTTAATATAATCTTTTGCCATTTTTACCGCATTGGTAATACTGCCATTATAATCAATATGATTATCTTTCAGCATGATCATGTCATAAAGCCCGTATCTGTGGTTGGTTCCGCCTCCTATAGCAACCGCCCATTTTTCACATATCCTGAAATTAGGAGTAGTTTTTCTTGTATCTAATAATTTGGTTTTTGTCCCCACTAATCTTGAATCCCATTCATGTGTAAGGGTTGCTATACCGCTCATCCTTTGCATGCAGTTCAGGATCAGCCTTTCTGTTGAAAGAATTGATTGAGCTGGTCCTGTAACTATGAAGGCAATATCGCCTACTTTGGCTGCCTCACCGTCTTTAATAAAGGTTTCAACTTTTAGGTTTTTATCGAAAGTTGTAAAGATAATTTCAGCTAATTCAACTCCTGCAAGGATACAATTTTGCTTAACCAGAAGTTGAGCACTTTGTTTAAGATCTTTTGGAATTGTTGATAGGGTAGAATGATCACCATCCTGGATATCTTCTTCCAGAGCAGATTTTATAAATGTTTTAAGTGCTTTATCTGTTACGTAGTTTGGCTTTTTCATGTTCTTTATACTTGGTTAAGCTAAATCTTTATTATAAAATGCCCCCTTATTTTCAGTCATTTCCATAGATTGGGTAATGATGAGATGAGCAACGGTTGTTAAGTTTCTTAGTTCGGATAATTGAGGGGAAAGAATAGAGTAGCGATAGATTTCATCTACAGCCGCGGCAATTTCATGATGCTTTTGAAGAGCCATTTTTAAACGTCTGTTGCTTCGTACGATACCTACCAGGTCACTCATCATTTCCTGAAGTTGTTTTCTGAGGTAGCTTACGATAACCATTTCATCAATAATTTTCATTCCTTCCTCGTTCCACTCCGGAACAGCTTTTAGATCATCAAAATTAAAGTTGTTATCCTTTAACAGCTCTACGGTCTTCATCGCTGCATTATGCCCAAACACAAGTCCTTCTAGTAAAGAGTTGGAAGCAAGTCTGTTAGCTCCGTGTAAGCCGGAGTTGGTGCATTCGCCCACGGCAAATAAATTTTTGATAGAAGATTGCCCGTCTCTGTCCACTTCAATTCCTCCCATCAGATAATGGCAGGCGGGAACTACAGGAATTAATTGAGTGAAAGGATCAATGGCTTCTTCTTTGCATTTTTTATAAATATTAGGGAAATGGTCTAAAAATTTTTCCTGATTCATTTCCCGGCAATCCAGACCTACATATTCATCTCCGGAAATTTTCATTTCGTTGTCTATAGCTCTTGCTACTATATCTCTGGAGGCAAGTTCCTCACGTTCATCATATTTATGCATGAACTTTTCTCCTCTTTTTGTTCTGAGTTTTGCACCATCACCACGTACTGCCTCTGAAATCAGAAATAACATTCCGTCAATTTTGCTATACAGGGCTGTAGGGTGGAACTGGTAATATTGCATGTTGGAAACATTTCCTTTTGCGCGGGCTACAAATGCAATTCCGTCACCTGTCGCAATAGTGGGATTGGTTGTGTTTTTATAAACATGGCCAGCACCTCCGGTTGCAACGAGTGTTATTTTTGAAGTTATTTTTTTTTATGGTTTTGGATTTTTCATCCAAAATATATGCACCATAACAGTGGATGTCTCCTTCATTTAATTCTTTTCCGGGAACATGGTGCTGAGTGATAATGTCAATAACGTAATGGTGATCGAGAATTTCGATGTTTGGACTATTTTTGGCCGTCTGTAAAAGAGCTCTTTCTATCTCAAATCCCGTGATATCCTTATGATGAACAATTCTGTTTTCTGTATGTCCTCCTTCTCTTCCTAATGCAAATTCTCCATTTTTCATGTCGAATTGAGCACCCCATTCTACAATTTCATTAAACCTTGCGGGAGCTTCTTTCACCACCATTTCTACCACATCGCGTTTACTTTCTCCATCTCCGGCACGCATGGTGTCTTCAATGTGTTTTTCGAAATTGTCTTTCTTGAAATCCGTAACGACAGCTAAGCCGCCCTGAGCATATTTTGTATTGCTTTCATCTTCATCAGATTTTGTTACTATTATTATATTGGAATCAGGAAGTTGTTCAGAAACTTTAATTGCATAAGAAAGTCCCGAGATTCCGGAACCAATTATTAATACATCCGCTTTTATCATATGCTTGCTTTAAGACAATGGTCTAATCATTAAATAAATTTAAACAATTTTTCGTTTGGTTTCCGTACTTTTTTCATGTGCTGGAAATGATCTTCTTCAGATCTGTAGCCCATTGCCAGTGTAACCGTTACTTTTTCTGTTTTCGGATCCAGATTTAGGATGTTTTCGATAACATCTTCGCGAAACCCCTCCATGGGGCAAGTATCTACATTTTCAATAGCGGCAGCATACATTAGGTTGGCTAAGACGATATAGGATTGTTTTTCAGCCCAATTGAAAATTTCGTCATCTTTTTTTTGAACAATATGCTGGTTAATGCTCTTTTTGAAAGGATCAAGTGTTTCCAGTGGAATATTTCTCACTTCAGAAATGTGGTTAAAATAACCTCTTATATAACTTTCATCAATTGTTTTTTTAGAAACAATTACAATAAGGTGAGAACATGTAGAAATTTGAGATGGATTATAGAAAGCCGGAATAAGCTTTTGTTTCATTTCTTCGCTTTCAACAACTAAGATCTTGTACGGCTGAAGTCCCAAAGAGCTGGCAGACAATTTCCCCGACTCAAGAATGTTATGAAGGGTTTCCTGAGGAATAATCTCTTTGTTGAATTTTTTTACAGAATATCTTCTGCTTAAAGCTTCCAAATAATTCATAAGACAAATTTAAGAATTGAATATGAATAAAATGGAGTTATCAGGAAATATCTGTTTATAAATAATATGAAAAAGGATTGCTTCAAAAAAATGAAACAATCCTTTTTTTATGTGAATACGGATATTATTCTCTATTCTTTACCAATATCCATCCGGAATATTTGATAGCGGTATTTTTTTTGTCGTTTTCATTCCACGTTACGGAAAACCAGTAGCTGCCAGTAGAAACTTTTCTGCCAGCTATCGTTCCATCCCATTTGTATTTATTGGATTTATCACCCTGATGGAGTTTCGCCCCATACCGGTCGAAAATACTGAAAACTAAATTTTGTTTACCGGACAGTGCGGAGTAATCGATAACATCATTCACTCCGTCGCCGTTTGGAGTGATCACATTGACCAGATTTGGAACGGTAACGGTAATATCTATTGGCTCACAGTCATAGGCGTCTTTTACAAATATATTGGCTTCACCTCGTGGTAAATTAGAAAAGACATTGGAATTTTGCCAGTTGATATTGTCCAACGAGTATTGATAAGGAGGTGTTCCTCCTATTACATTTACGGTTATGGTATTGCTGGAAATATCAACATTGTTTATGACCGGTTGTTCAGAAGGGTATACGGTTACATTCTGAGTAGCAGTACACTCGCCGGTTTTTAATTTTACCCAGTAAACACCTACTCCCACATCAGTAATGCTCTGGGTTGTTGCTCCGGTACTCCAAAGATAGGATGCGAAACCCGGACCTGCGTCCAGAGTAGTTTTGTCTTCAATACAGATTATTTTGTCTTTTAAAATCGTCGAAAGAACAGGAGCGATCACCACCAGGGTGACTTTTGCTATCGCATAGCATCCGTTTGAGTTCGTAACTCTGATGTATACAACACCATTAGGGGCAATATAATTTGCCGGTGTGGTAATTTCATTGGTTCCGTTCATTGCATCCGTTAGCGATGGGTAATATTTTTTGGTTACCCCTAATTGTGTAGTTACCGAAGCGGCCGTCAGGTTGAAAGATGCTGTTGCAGGACTCGATTCAATAAAACAGGACCTTAGGGTAGCATCATTTACAGTGACAATGGGGGCTACTTTTAAGGCTATTGTTGCATCATTGTTATCGCATAATACCGACGATGGGTCTTTTATAACTACAGAAATATTGGTATCTGTGGTATACTGGAAATTTGTAGGATTTGGAATCGGGGTTCCGCTTCCTGTAATATAGTAAGTAAATGTATAATTGCTAGGAGTTGCTGTAAGTTGAGGATTAAATGTTGTTAAGTCTATATTTGCCATTCCGGCAAGGTCAGGACATATGAATTTTGTTATAGCTGTTTGTAGCAGAGGAATTTTGTCTACATAGACTTTTACGTTTTTTATAGAGTGTCTCGATCTTGCCCCTCCTGTAGAAGCTGAAAACCCAAAATAACCTACTGTCATGGCAGCAGCAGCTCCTGAAGGTGCGAAAGATTGATTAACGATTAAGTTTCCATCAATGGTTATTTTTACGATCCAGTTGGCCGGAGCTGCAGGATCTACTTCTCCGCTTACCTCTACATGTTTGTAGGTTGTACCTTGGAAGGGTTGTGTGGCATTCAGATCAGGGGAGTGAAAAGAGCTTCCGGGAACATTAAAAAACTCAACATTGTTGGTATCTGTAGTATTTGCAACCTGGCCATATGCAACATGTACTTTACTCATTCCGGAGGTTCCGGTTGCATTGTTATATGTGTCAAATCCGGTAATAAAACCGATCGCATTTTGGGATACTCCCAGTCCGGAGCCCAGAATACTTGCAACAGGAGGGTTGGCGAGATACCAAAATGCAATTCCGTCACCTGTATAAGTCTGATTGGAATCCATTCTGAAATCAAACTCTACTCTCCATTTGTCACAATATTTCAGATTGATGGGTTCGTTTAATCTTATGGAACCTGATCTGTCATTGATATCCGGAGTTAACTGCACAAAATCGGTATTTACAACCGTTGGTGCAACCATTGTCCATCCTGTAGTATTCACAGGGTTTCCTGTTAATTGATAGGTTTGTGAGAAAATCATTACCGGGAAACAGAGCAGAAAAAGGAGAGTATAAAAGGGTATAGTTTTTTTCATTGTTATAAAGGGTATTAGTTTTTTATGGTTTTATAAATCTTCTATTTTTTGGTAAAAAGAATCACTCCGGAAATAGAAGTGATTCTTTATTTTTTATATGGTTGGTTATTTTTATTAATCTCTGTTTTTTACCAGAATCCAGCCGGAATATTTAATCGCTGTATTCTTTTTATCGTTTTCATTCCATGAAACTGAATACCAGTAGCTGCCCGTAGAGACTTTTCTGCCTGCTATTGTTCCGTCCCATTTATATTTATTGGATTTGTCACCCTGGTGAATCTTAGCTCCATACCGGTCATAAATATTAAAGACAAGGTTTTGTTTGTGAGCTAATGCAGAATAATCTATAACATCATTTACTCCATCTCCGTTTGGCGTAATCACATTGATTATGTTCGGAACAGTTACGCTAATATCTATAGGCTCACAGTCGTAAGCGTCTTTTACATATATGTGGCTTTCTCCCCTCGGAAGATTAGTGAATACATTAGAATCCTGCCAGTTGATATTGTCTAATGAGTATTGGTATGCTGGTGTTCCGCCAATAACATTGACCGTCATTGTGGTGCCAGATATGTCTACATTAGTAATAACAGGTTGTTCGGAAGGGTGGACAGTCACACTCTGAGTAGTGGTGCATTCACCGGTTTTGAGCTGTACCCAATAGACACCAACACCTACATTGGTGATAGCCTGGGTAGTCGCTCCCGTGCTCCACAGGTAAGAAGCGAAGCCTGGGCCGGCATCAAGAGTTGTTTTGTCCTCAATACATATTGTTTTATCTTTTAAAACTGCAGACAGTACAGGTGCTAGTACAACTAATGTAACCTTAGCAACGGAATAACATCCGTTTGCATTATTGGTAACTCTAATATAAGCGACACCGTTAGGGGCGATATAAGCTGCAGGTGTGGTAATTTCATTTGTTCCGTTTAAGGCATCGGTTAATGATGGGTAGTACTTTTTGCTGACGCCAGCTTGTGTCGTTACTGAAGCAGCTGTAAGATTAAATGAAGCTGTTGCCGGACTTGTTTCTATAAAACAGGATCTTAATATAGCATCATTGACAACCACAACAGGGTTGATGGTGAGTGTAATTTTTGCCACATCTACACAGCCTTGTGGAGTTGTAACTCTTACATATACTGAACCGGCAGGTGATGCATAGGCTGTAGGGTTTACTATTTCGTTAGTTCCCGCATTTAGGTCTGTCAAAGACGGGTAATATTGTTTAGTAACGCCTG
Source organism: Chryseobacterium proteolyticum (assembly GCF_046591535.1). Taxonomy (NCBI): domain Bacteria; kingdom Pseudomonadati; phylum Bacteroidota; class Flavobacteriia; order Flavobacteriales; family Weeksellaceae; genus Chryseobacterium; species Chryseobacterium proteolyticum. The sequence continues at coordinate 615,844 of NZ_JBJLWK010000003.1, forward strand.
GAACAGTAGTAACGGCAGCTGTTGTCAGGTCAAATATTGCGGTTCCTGCATTATTATTGTTGCAGCCTGTTAATGTTACGTCATCCGCAGCAAAAGGAGTAGGATTTAGCTGAATAACCCCATCGCCATTATCACATAAAGTGGAAGAAGGGTCTCTTACTACTACCGTAATTGTTGTGGGTCCGGAATATTGGAAATTTGTAGGATTGGCAATTGGAGTAGAGTTTCCTAAAACATAATAAGTGAAAATATAATTAGCCGGAATATTTACAAATTGCGAATTATATGAGGTTAAATCCACTGTCCCGTTTCCTGTCGCAGGATTAACACAAACAAACGGTGTAACGGTGCTTTGTAAAATGGGAACCTTATCCACAAATATTTTAGCATTTTTTATTGAATGTCTTGCACTGGCTCCCCCTGTGGCTGCTGAAAATCCAAAATATCCTTGAGTCATACCAATTGCTCCTCCTGAGGGGGCAAATGACTGATCCACAATTAAGACTCCGTCAATTCTTACCTTTATAATCCAGCTGGTGGGATTGGCAAGGTCTGTTTCGCCATTTACCTCTACATGTTTATAGGTTGAGCCAACAAATGGCTGTGTAGGATTAAGATCCGGTGAATGAAATGTGCTTCCCGGAGTGTTGTTATATTCAATGTTATTGTTAAGGGAGTTGTTGGTTCCATATAAAATATGAACTTTACTCATTTGTCCTTCTGTAGTATTGTTGAAAATATCAAATCCTACCATTAAGCCCGACGCATTAGCCGGAATTCCAAGGCCTCCTCCTGAAACGAATCCTGTAGGAGGATTAGCTAAATACCAGAAGGTAAATCCATCTCCTCTTCCAAACTGTGCGGTTCCGTTTCCATCAATTCTGAAGTCAAATTCTACTTTCCATTTATCACAATATCTTAAATTAATAGGACTGGCTAATTTTATAGCTCCATATAAGTTTCCCTGATCAGCAGTAAGTTGTATGAAATCAGTATTTACGTTTGCACTTGAAACAAGATCCCATCCCGTAGTATTGACGGGATTTCCTGAAAGTTGATAAGTCTGGGATAGAAGATTTCCGGGTAGATTGGTTAAAAGAACAAAAAGGCAGAAGAGTAAAAGTTTTTTCATTTGGAGTGGGTGAAATAAGGAGTTGTTATTTATTCATTTATTTAATTTCGGATGCTTTCTTTAAAATAGTGATTTGTATTGAAAAGACCACTGCCAATGCTGGAGTGGTCTTTTTTTGTTAGTCCCTATTTTTAACCAATACCCAGCCGTTATAGTTTGTTTGAGTATTGTTTTTGTCATTTTCGTTCCAGGAGATGGTGTACCAATATGTTGCAGTAGGTACTTTTTTACCACTTGCGGTACCATCCCACTTGTAGTTTCTTAATTTGTCAGCTTCGTAAAGCTTATTTCCATATCTGTCGTAAACGATGAATATCAGATTCTTTTTATAGGCTAAAGCAGAATAGTCAATATAATCGTTTACATTATCCCCATTTGGAGTAATTGCATTAATCAGGTTCGGTACAGTGATTTGTACATCAATAGGATCACAGTTATATGAATCTTTAACAAATATTTTATGCTCTCCTCTGGATAAACCGGAGAATACATTAGAGCTTTGCCATGTTGTACCGTTTAATGAGAACTGATATGGGGGTGTACCTCCATTTACATTAATTGTAATCGTGTTATTGGTAATATCAATGCTTGAAATCACCGGTTGAGGTGCAGCTTGTACTTTTACAATCTGACTGGTGAAGCAACTTCCTGTTTTAAGCAGAACCGAATAGATTCCCACCGGAACATTTTGTATGGATTGAGTGGTTGCACCGGTGCTCCATAGATAACCGTCAAAACCTGGACCTGCATCTAATGTTGCAGTTTCGTCTATACATATTGTCTGATCTTTAAGAACAGTTGATGGAACAGGAGGTAAAACAACAAGGGTAATTTTCACAATGGTGTAACAATTATTTCCATCAATTACTTTTACATAGACTACAGCATTTGTAGATACATATGCTTGCGGATTTACAATTTCATTCGTTCCGCCCATTGCGTCTGCTAAAGTTGTGTAGTATTTTTTTATTGCTCCGGCCAGTGGTGTTACATTGGCAGTGGTCAGGTTAAATAAAGCAGATGTTGTATTGGTGTCAATGAAACAGGAGCGAATAGTATCATCATTAGCGACTACTTCAGGAAGAAATGCCAGCGTTATCTGAGCTGTTCCTGTACAACCTTGTGGTGTTGTCACTTTTACATATACGACTCCCGGAGCAGATATGTAGTTTGAAAAGTTAGTGATTTCATTGGTTCCTGCGTTGAGGTCAGCCAGTGTTTTGTAATATTTCTTAACGGCTCCCGGTACTCCCGTTACAGCTGCAGTGGTAAGGTTAAATGTTGCTGTTCCGGCTTTATTATTGTTACAAGCGGAAATAGTTACATTATTTGCTGTAAAAGGCGCCAGGACCAACTGAATCTTTCCGTCTGGATTATCACAAAGGACACCTGCATTGTCTTTAATAACAACAGAGATTGTTGTATTGGTATTGAATTGATAGTTGGTGGGGTTGGCAATAGGTGTTGAACTCCCTATTACATAGTATGTAAATGTGTAATTGGCCGGGGTATTCACAAACTGTGAATTAAAGGTTGTAAGATTGACCGTGCCATTTCCTGTTGAAGGATTCGGGCATAAGGATTGGGTAACTGAGTTCTGTAAAATAGATACTTTGTCTGTATAGATTTTTACATTTTTTATGGAACTTCTCACTGAGGCGGCTCCCGTAGAGGCTGAGAATCCAAAGTATCCCACTCCCATTGAAGCTGCAGCACCTGCAGGTGCAAATGATTGATTAATGACTGATGTTCCGTCAATTTTCAAGTTGATAATCCAATTGGCCGGAGTAGCAGGATCCACCTGTCCGGTTACTTCCACATGTTTGTAAGTAGCTCCCACCAAAGGAATGGTAGACGTAAGATCAGGTGAGTGAAAGGAGCTTCCGACAGTATTGAAATACTCAATATTATTTGTGTCAGTAGTATTTTGAACCACACCATAGGCAAGATGAACTTTATTCATCTGTCCCCCTGTAGTATTATTGTAGAGGTCAAAGCCGATCATAAGGCCGATTGCATTTTGCGGAATTCCCAGACCTGAGCCTAACTGGCTGGTTACGGGAGGATTCTGCAGATACCAAAATGCAAAACCGTCTCCTCTTCCCGACGACGTTCCGTTACCGTCAAGTCTGAAATCAAACTCGATTCTCCATTTATCACAGTACTTCAGGTTGATAGGATCATTAAGTTTGATTGCTCCTGATTTGTTGGTGAGATCATCAGTCAGCATGACAAAATCTGTGTTAACTACGGCAGAAGGAACAACTGTCCACCCTGTCGTATTCACAGGATTTCCGGTGAGCTGATAGGTTTGGGAAAAAAGATTTCCGGATAAACAGGATAAAAGTATAGTGAAATAAAATAGTAGATTTTTATTCATTAATTAGGATGTTTAAAAATTGGACATGTAAATATATTAAATCCTAAGTAATAAATATGTGTTCAGTGTTAATTTTGCAGAAAATATTAATGATTTTTTAATAAAAGTTAATTTGGATAGTAAAATAACTAAATTATTTAACAGAATAATTGAATTTGATAATGGGTGCTTTTTGATTCTTATTCGTTAAAATAGAGAATTGTTTTCAATATTCTCAAAATAGGTGTCTATTTCTAAATCAGAAGAAGCTGCAGCTGCAACTGCCAGCTTATCACACAGCTCATTTTCAAAATGACCGGCATGCCCTTTGATCCAATGCATTTTAGGAGTATATTGATTGTAAAGAATAACAAACCTTTTCCAGAGATCGGGATTCTTCACATTTTTCCACCCTCTTTTTATCCAGCCGGAAATCCAGTTTTGGTTGATCGCGTCTGCTACATATTTGCTGTCTGTAAAAACATGGATATCATTTTCTGTTGACTTTAGCTTTTCCAGAGCCGTAATTACTGCCAGAAGCTCCATCCTGTTATTCGTTGTTTTACGGAATCCTTTAGAAAATGTTTTTTGATAATTCTTTTCCGGAACACGCATGAGAATTCCATAACCTCCTTTTCCGGGATTTCCACTGCATGCTCCGTCTGTATAAATCTCAATTCTCAAAATTTCAGAAATTGTCTTTTCTTATCAGTTCAACATCATTAAAAAGGGAAGTCGTCATCATCATCAAAATCATTCATCGAAGATCCTGACAACTGGGAGTTGTCCGGAAGATCAAATGCTGCCCCCGGCTGAATGGTTGTTTTTATCTTATCAAAACCACTAGGTTCATTCGAATTAAAACCTGACGGATATCCTGGATTTCCGCCCGTTGCTGCTTCGATATCTCCGAATTTTGCAAAATGTTTAAGGAAAGATAATCGTACATCGGCAGTAGCACCATTCCTGTGTTTTGCAATAATAAGCTCAGCCTGATTTTCAGTCGAAGTTTCCTGGCCTTCTTCATCATTATCCCAAACCGTGATCTTATAATATTCAGGTCTGAAGATGAAAGATACGATATCAGCATCTTGCTCAATCGCTCCCGATTCTCTAAGATCTGAAAGCTGAGGTCTTTTCCCCGGACGTGTTTCCACACTTCTTGAAAGCTGGGAAAGTGCAATAACAGGGACATTGAGTTCTTTTGCAATTGCTTTTAATGAACGCGAGATCATAGAGATTTCCTGTTCACGGTTTCCTGTCCCTTTTCCACCTCCTCCTGCGGTCATAAGCTGAAGGTAGTCGACCATGATAAGCTTTACACCATGCTGCATTACAAGTCTCCGGCATTTTGCTCGGAAATCGAATATAGAAAGTGATGGGGTTTCGTCAATGAAAAGCGGAGCGTTTTCCAGTTCGGATACATTGGAAAACAATCTTTGCCATTCTTCATCATCTAAGGTTCCCTTTCTTAATTTTTCAGAAGAAATTCTGGTTTCAGAAGCAATCATCCTTGTGATAAGCTGAACAGATGCCATCTCGAGAGAGAACAGCACCATTGGGATTTTATATCCTACCGCAATATTTCGAGCCATGGAAAGAAGGAATGCTGTTTTTCCCATCGCAGGACGAGCCGCGATAATAATAAGGTCGGAATTTTGCCAGCCCCCGGTTTCTTTATCCACATCCCTAAATCCTGAGGGTACTCCGGAAAGTCCTTCTTTGTCTTTCAGGGATTTAATTGTATCAATAGCCTGCTTTACTAAAGAATTTGCAGTATCAAAGCCTTTTTTGATGGTCCCGTTGGTGATTTCAAAAAAAGATTGTTCTGCTTTATCCAGCAGCTCAAAAACATCCGTGGATTCTTTATATGAAGAGTCTATAACGTTTGCTGAAACATTAATCAGACTTCTCAAAATATATTTTTCTAGGATAACACGAACGTGATATTCTATGTGAGCTGAGGAGCTTACTCCCATGGTGAGATCAATAATATAATGATCCCCTCCTGCTGAATTTAATTTGTCTTCCTTTTTTAGGTCTTGTATAATAGTCATTAAGTCAACCGGATGGTTGGCTTCATATAATTTCAAAATGGTAGCAAATATCACCTGATGTCTGGGATCATAAAATACCTCCGGAGTAAGAAGGTCGATGGAATGGTCAAGACCTTTTTTATCAATTAAAAAAGTTCCTATAATCAATCTTTCAAAATCCACTGCATTAGGAGGCATTTTTCCATCTGCAATTGACAATTCTTTCGCAAAATTTCCATGCGTAAGAGATGATAATGTTTCTTTCTGCGCCATTGTGCAAAGATAGTTTATTTAAAAAAAAAATTAAAAAATAGTAATCAACAAATTATTCTTAAGGGTTATTAAAATACCACCAATAAAAGATAAGCAATGTTAATAAAAAAATCACCTCGATTTTGAGGTGATTTTTTAAATTCTATTTATAATTTCAATTATTCTCTATTTTTTACCAATATCCATCCGCTATAATTCGTTTGAGTATTGTTTTTATCATTTTCATTCCAAGAAATGGTGTACCAATACGTTCCGGTAATCACTTTTTTACCGCCGGTAGTTCCATCCCATTTGTAGCCTCTCAGTTTATCAGCTTCGTACAATTTATTTCCATATCGATCATAAACGATGAATACTAAATTTTTCTTGTATCCTAGCTCAGAGTAATCTACGTAATCATTTACATTATCTCCGTTAGGTGTGATGGCATTAATTAAGTTAGGAACTGTCACTTGAATATCAATCGGAGTACAATCAAAAGAATCCACTACGTATATTTTGTTTTCCCCTCTAGGAAGTCCGGTAAATACGTTAGAATCCTGCCAGTTGGTACCATCCAGTGAATATTTGTATGGTGGTGTTCCTCCTGAAACATTTACAGTAATTGTATTGTTTGTAATGTCTACACTGCTGATCACTGGTTGTTGGGAAGCCTTTACACTTACTTGCTGTACTGTATAGCAAATTCCTGTTTTAAGTTTTACCCAATAACTTCCTATCGCAACGTTTTGGATAGATTGTGTTGTTGCTCCTGTGCTCCACTCATATCCGTCAAAACCAGGCCCTGCATCCAATGTTGTAGTATCTTCAGGGCAAATAGTAACGTCTTTTAAAACCGCCGATTTTACCGGAGGAAGAACTTTAAGGGTGATTTTAGCAATAGCATAACACATATTTGCGCTGAATACCCTTACATAAACATTTCCATTGGCAGAAACATAAGCCGTAGGATTAGCAATTGGATTGGTTCCGCTTACCGCATCGGCCATGGTTGCATAAAATTTCTTCGTGATGGGTGTCTGGCTTGATACGTTAGCTGTTGTTAAGTCAAATTTTGCTGTTGTAATATTGGTGTCAATATAGCAGGATTCAATTTCTGCATCATTAACCACTACTACCGGAAAGAATTTCAAGGTGATTGCCGAGTCGTCTGAACAGTTTTCAGGCGTTGTTACTTTTACATATACTGTTTTTTCTCCTGAAACGTAAGCGGCAGGATTCATAATCTGGTTGGTTCCTGCATTTAAATCGTTCAATGTAGGATAATATTTTTTTGTCGCGGTACCAGAATATGTATTGGCCAACGTCAGGTTGAATGTTCCTGTCCCCGCACCATTATTATTACAAGCATAAATGGTATCGTCACTTGCCACAATGTTTCCCTGCCTGAATTTAAATTTCCCTGTCTGGAAACAGCCGTTAATCGGATTGTTAGGGTTATTCGGATCTGTATATTTTAATCGGTAGTAGTAGATCGTTGTAGCATCTACCATCGTAGGGCTTGGTAATGGGTTTGATCCCGTTATCGCATCATTTACATTATCATGATAAGTAACGGTAAAATTTGCATTTCCATTTAGAATCCCTGTTGTTAATGAGTTGAAGTCAAATGAAGTTGGCAAGGCACACTTCAGGATTTCATTTGGAGAATCCGGAGTAGGACCAGGTACCCCAGGTGTAATAAATGGATTCGGTGTTACTGCCGGATCATTAAATGCTGAAGTTAAAGTAGCTGTTCCACCCCATGTCATGGAAAAACCATGTGCTGTGTGTGAATAATTATCAACAATCAAATAATAAGTTTCTCCGGCAACTACGTCCATATATGCACTCATAGCCTCATCAGTGTTGGTGCCGGTAAGTGTGAGACTTAAACCAGTTGGTCCGTCTGCAGGAGAATAATTACATCTGATTGGTGGGCTTAAAGCGCCACATGTTTGATTAGGACCATAAACACCAAAGTCATAGTCATCAGAATACTGATTAGGAGTAATAAGGAATGTTAAAGTTCCTGAAGTGGCTATGGTAAAAGAATACCAAACACTATAATGCTCGTCAGTAGCCAAACATCCCATTAAGTCTTCCTGAACATTACCATGACCACTAGGGGTGTAGGAAATATCAGAATTTCCACATACGGGAATTGCAGTGATACAGTCCGACTGTGAAAAATATATTTGATAAGTAAATAAAATAAAAAGAAGTAAGAATTTTCTCATTTTAAAATGAATTTAATGTAACAAAAATAGCGAAAATAACAAGATAATTGGATTATAGTTCGCTCGAATTAATAAAAACCGCTTAAAAAAGCGGTTTTTATCAAAAAATATGACTATTCTCTGTTTTTTACCATAATCCAACTGGAGAATTTGATAGGTGTATTTTTCTTATCATTTTCATTCCATGTCACAGAATACCAGTAAGTTCCTGTTGAAACTTTTTTGCTTCCGTTGGTAGTACCATCCCATTTGTAACCATTCGTTTTGTCAGCCTGGAATATTTTTGCGCCGTATCTGTCATAAATACTTAATATCAGGTTTTGCTTTCCTGCCAATGCAGAATAATCAATCACATCATTCACACCATCATTATTAGGAGTGATCACATTGACTAAATTAGGAACAACCACATTGATGTCAATCGGTTCACAATCATAAGAATCTTTAACATAAATATGATTATCTCCTCTTGGTATATTATTGAATACATTAGAATCTTGCCAGTTGATATTATCCAATGAATATTTATATGGCGGAGTACCTCCGATTACATTTACAGTAATCGTATTTGTTGCTATATCAACATTGGATATAACAGGTTGCTCAGATGCATAAACTGTTACAGTTTGGTTGGTAGTACATTCCCCGGTTTTCAATTGTACTGAATAAGTACCAACAGTTACATTACTGATGGTTTGTGTCGTAGCACCTGTGCTCCATAAATACCCGTCAAATCCAGGTCCTGCATCCAGTGTAGTTGTGTCTTCCATACAGATTATTTTATCTGCAAGGACTGTAGATTTTACAGGAGGTAATACGATCAGATTTACTTTTGCAACAGTATAACAATTATTTGCATTGGTCACTTTGATATAAACCACACCATTCGGTGCAATGTACGGAGATGGCGTAGTGATTTCGTTGGTTCCGTTAACAGCGTCTGTCATGGATGGGTAATACTTTTTAGTAATACCCGGCTGTGTTGTTACGGAAGCAGCTGTAAGATTGAAAGATGCCGTTGAAGGATTCGATTCAATGAAACAAGATCTAAGGGTAGCCTCATTTACCACGACTACAGGATGGAATGCTAAGGTGATTTTTGCAGTAGTGGTACATCCGAATTGTGAAGTTACCAGAACGAAAACATTGCCTCCTGCAGAAGTATATTGATATGGATTCGTGATCTCATTGGTGCCTGCATTAAGGTCTGTAAGGGTAGGATAGTATTTTTTTGTCACGGTTGGGTCGGCAATTACAGCAGCAGTAGTCAGGTCAAATATAGCAGTACCCGTATTGTTGTTATTACATTCTGTTAATGTGACATCAGTCGCTGTGATAGCTCTTTGTATAAATTTAAATTTACCCGGAATCCTACACCTGTTGATAGCACCTGAAGGGGCATTTGGATCGGAATAACTAATGGCGTAATAATAAATATCAGTAGTATTGACGGTTATAGGCGTTGTTATCGGATTATTACCTGTAATCGCATCGTTTGCGTTAGTATAATAAGTTACTATGAAGTTTGGGTTATTGTTTATAATTCCTGCAGATAATGAATTAAAATTAAAAACTGCCGGATTTGAACAGATAATAACCTCTCTCGGATCATTAGGTGTTGGTCCTGCGCTTCCTGGCTCCATAAACGGATAAGGTTGGAAAGCATTGTTGAAAGGGGAAACCAAAGTTGCAGTCCCTCCCCATGTTAATACGAAACCATTTGCAGTGGATAAGAAATTATCAACAACCATATAATAGGTTTGGCCAGCAACAACATTCATGTAAGAACAGAATGGCGGGCCTCCTCCATTTTCTGATGTTCCGGTTGCGGTCATATTTAAACCAGTAGGGCCATCGGCGCCGGAATAGTTACATCTTATGGGAAACCCAAGATTTGCACAAGTAACATTCGGGCCATAAACAGCCCAGTCGTAATCGTCAGCGAAAACATTTGGATCGATATTAAATGTCAGGGTTCCTGATGTAGCAACCGTAAAAGTATACCAGATGGAATAATGTTCCATGCTTAGACAGTCTCCCAGTACTTCGTGGATGTCTCCAGGTCCTGTAGGGGTGAAAGAAATAGGTGTGTTTCCGCAAACCTGAACATTTCCACCACAGTCAGAGCTGGATTGGGCAAAACTTATCTGAGATATAATTATCAGAAAAATAAGTAGAACTTTTTTCATTTTGATCAGTTTAAAATTTTAATTCTTATTTATTTGAAATTAACTGTCTGCCCCATGTTGGTGCAGCACTGCCCATAGAAGTTTTACTGTCGAATCCGTTTTTTGCTTTTTGCAGTAGTACATCAGCGTCAGCTTGGTTTCCTGATTTTTCTTTTATTCTTGCCTTTAGAATGGCAAGTCTTGGATTATTTGGAGAGGTAGCCTCAGCTTTTGCGACTGCCTGAGAAACAATTTCCATATCCTTTTGTGTGTCACCTGATGGACTCACCTGCATTTTCTGGAAATATAGCAATCCTAACAGAATATTAGCTTCGGCATTGTCCTGTTGAGCATTAAATGCCCCTTTTGCAAATTTTCTGGCGAGAGCGTTAGCGCCAGGAAGATCTTCATGCATGGTTTGATTTAGCTGAATCTCCGTTTTAAGATACATAGAAACTGCGGCATAATAATAAGCTTGCCATCTGTCATTCTTTTTGTATCCTGTGAATTTGGAAAATTTTTGGAAAAGGTTGTCGTAGTCGGCTTTTGTTTTAGCTGTATTTACTTGTGATATAGATTGTTGGAAGTCTTTTTCTGAGTAGGTTTGGGCGTTTACCCAAAAGCCAGCCAAGAAGAAGCCTGAAATTAGTAGAAATTTTTTCATAAGGGGGGATTTTATACGACAAATATAAAAAATTATTAAATTTTAATTAATGTTTTTAAGTTTTATTTAATATAACGTGGAATATGTGTTTAATATTGCATTTTTCGTAGCTTAGGATTCGTACTTCCGACAAGTAAGGCAATAAGAACCGTCATACTTCCTCCGAATACTACCGAACGGACCACGCCCAGTAGTTTTGCAGATAGCCCACTTTCAAATTGTCCCATTTCATTGCTTGACATGATAAAAATTGAATTAACACTGAGTACACGTCCCCTTATATGATCAGGTGTTTTCAATTGTACAATGGTTCCACGAATTACAACGGAAATACCATCCAGCATTCCACTCATCACTAAAAACATAAATGATAACCAGTATATATGAGAGAGTCCGAATCCTATAATACAAAGCCCGAATCCGGTAACCACACCAAGTAATATTTTTCCCTGATTTTTTCTCAGTGGAACAATGGAGAGAATGGTGATGATGCACATGGAGCCAATATCTGAGGCTGCATTAAGAAGCCCGAAACCTTCAGCTCCCACCTTTAATATGTCGGTAGCATAAACCGGGATCATGGCTACGGCACCTCCAAACAGTACGGCGAACATATCCAGACATAATGCTCCTAAGATTTCTTTAGTTTTGAAAATATACGAAATACCTTCCCTCATACTTTCCAGAACATTAATATTCCCTTTTTTATATTCAGAAAATTGTTTTTTCAATTGCCAGAAAAATAACGAGGCGATAAAAATGAGCAGGATGATGACCACAAGAGTCCATTTTACGCCAAAAAAAACCAATAAGGAAACCTCCTATGGCGTGACCACAAACAGAAGAGATTAGAAATGTAGCTTGATTAAGGGTGACAGCATGAGGAAGATTCTCCTTTTTTACAATCTTAGGAATCATCGAGGGAACGATGGGACCAATAAACGCTCTTGCAATTCCCGTAAAAAAAAATCACACTATAAATAAAATAGGTGATCTGATGCCCGCTAAAATGCATTTCAACATTGAAAAAAGCTGGAATAAGCAGGAGCCCGATGAGAAAAATATAAGCATAGTTGCAAATGAGCAAGAGCCGCTTTTTTTCATTCATATCAATTACGTGTCCTGCATATAGTGCGCAACTGACTGCCGGAATTACTTCCGAAAGACCAATTAATCCTATTGAGAAAGGATCTTTTGTTAACTGGTACACCCACCACCCCAATAAAGTGGCAAGCATTCTGAAGGCTAAAACAATGAAAAATCTTCCGGTAAGTAGATTTCTGAATTCAATATTTTCTAAGGTTTTTAAGGGAGTAAAGGAAATCATACGCAAAAGTAGCTCTAAATATTTATTTAGAGCTACTGAGAAGTTGATTTTTCAAATGATAAATCAAATGTATTTTGAAAGATAAAATCTATTTAGTCTGCCCTTGAAGCACTCACTACGATGGCCGCTGCCGCAGCTGCACCAATAAGAACTGCTCCTCCTGTTACCCTTGCTCTTGATCTGTCTTTTACGGCAGCAACATTGGATTTTGGAATAATTACTTCTGTACTGTCTTTTTTACCTACTGTTCCTACGATATTATCACCCTGGATATTACGGAATAACATTTTTTGTTTTTTAGAACCGTCTTTCATAGTGACAATGTATATTCTTCCCGCTTCCAGATTAGAATAATTATTTTTTGAAATATCTTCACTGTATTTTGTAGTAGCACATGAAGAGATTAAAAATAAAGAGGTAAGTAAAGATGATTTTAAAAGTACAGATGCTTTCATTATTTTTATTTAGTTTTTCAAATTTATAATTTTTTTTTGAATATTTGTTTTTGGAATTGAAAAAATGTGATTATAATTTGTAAATTTCCAATAAATCAGCAATTTTTCTGTCATTTGCCAATCTTGGTATTTTATTTTGTCCTCCCAGTTTGCCCTGAGATTTTGCATATTCCTGGAATGCATTTTTTTTTCAGAAGCGTAATGTGCAGCTTTTGCAAGATATTTCCTGAAATAAGATCATCATAGTAGGTATTACGTTTGCGTAGCTGATTATCCAGTTCATCTTTGAAAAGCTGAAGGTTTACAGGTTCTTTTTCGAATTCGATCAGCCATTCATGATAAGGGAGTCCTTCAATGGGAGTTACCTGCGGAGCCAGATGGAACTCTGTAATCTGAGCGGGAAACTTTTCTAAAGTGGCTTTGATGGCTTCCTCTACTTCGTAAGCTATGACATGTTCTCCAAAAGCGGATGTAAAATGTTTTGTTCGCCCGCTTACTAAGATCCGGTGAGGATTTTTGCTGATAAATCGCACAACATCCCCGATAGAGTAAGCCCACAGTCCGGAATTGGTTGTTAATATCAAAGCATAATCCTTATTTAGCTCAATATCCTTTAGTGTTAATCTTCGGGCATCCGGTTTCCCGTATTCCTCTAACGGAATGAATTCGTAAAAAATACCATGATGGGTAAGAAGGAGTAGCCCTTCTTTGGTATAGCTATCCTGAAACGCAAAAAAGCCTTCTGAAGCAGGAAAGGTTTGAATGATATCAACCGGTCCGCCCAGAAGATCCTCCATTTTATCACGATACGGCTCATAGTTTACTCCTCCGGTAACAATAAGCTGAAGATTTGGAAAAAGTTGTTTGATCTTTTTACCATGCTTTTCAGTAAGCTTTTCAAAATACATGATGAGCCATGGCGGAATTCCCGATATCAGGGTCATGTTTTCTTTCTCTGTTTCTTCTACAATTTTATCAACCTTGGTTTCCCAATCTTCAATGATATTCGTTTCCCAGCTTGGGAGACGATTTTTTTGCAGATAGTTAGGGATGTGGTGGGCTACAATACCTGATAGACGTCCTGTCTTTATTCCATACACTTCTTCAAGAACAGGGCTTCCCTGCAGGAAAATCATTTTTCCATTGACGAAATCAGCGTTTTTTTTTCTGGGAAATATAATGGAATAATGCACTTTGAGCTGCTGCTACCTGAAAGGGCATCCCTTCTTTTGAAATGGGAATGTATTTTGATCCTGAAGTTGTTCCCGAGGTTTTGGCAAAATATTGGGGCGTTTCCGGCCAAAGGATATTTGCTTGTCCTTTTTTTACCCGTTCGATGTAAGGCTTTAAATCTTCGTAATCAGATACAGATACTTTTTCCTGAAAGTCTTGTACTGACTGAATATTTTCGAATTGATGTTCTCTTCCAAAAAGAGTCTTTTTTGCAGTATCAATCAGTGATAAAAGCAATTTTTCCTGATCCTTTTCTGCATTCTTTTTGAATTCTTCGGCTTTTTGGACATGTTTTTTTGCCCAGGCCAGTGCTATATTTTTCTTTAGGAAGCTTAACATGGTTCAAATTTATAAATAACTAAATAATCTGAGAATACTTTTATGGAATATGAAATAAAAAAAACCGATGATAGCCTCATCGGTTCTTCGAAATTTGATTATGAAAATAACAACTATATGTTGAGTTTATTTGTTGGCCTTATACCTTTTATCTGGTGTGCCATCTTTTTTTAAATGTTTGTTTGCTTTGTATCTTTTATCAGGAATTCCGTCCTTTTTCATTTTCATTCCATTTGAAGTAGCAGCAGATTTAGTTTCAGTGGCTTTCAATGTTTTTGGCGCTTCCTGAGCTTTCAAAGTTTTCGGAGCCTGCTGAACAGTTTTAGTTGCAGTTGCCGGAGTTGTTTGTTGAGCAGTTGCAAGACCTAATCCTAAGATTAATGACATTGCGGTTAATAATTTTTTCATAGAATTACATTATTTTGGTTTTGTTGAGTAAAGGTATGCAAAAATCGTACAGATAGATCTAGTATATAGAAACTTAACTAAAGTTTATTACAGATTAAAAAAAGATTAAACGATCGCATATATTAAAAGAAAAAACCTGTTTCTAAAAAGAAACAGGCCTGTTAAAAAAAAATAATTATTATCGTGTACAATTGGCTGTCCACGTTTTGCCGTCTTTAAGATAAAGAATCTTTAATTCATTATTATCAATCCTTATATAAGAGGTTGCGCTGGAACCAATCATAACTAAACTATTATCACCTTTTTGCTCAAACTCTATTCCATTAAGGTCGGGAATGCCGTTTGAAAATCGAAAATTATACTTTGTACCGCTGGCGATTTTGGTTACAAATACACTACCGTCATTGGTGCTTGTATTTGTTGAACCACCGTCGTTATAAGATACGCTTCCACGGTATGTGCCTGCGAAGAAATCATTGTTTGCGGGATCATCATCCCTGCTACATGATGCTATAGTGACTGCTGCAAAAAATGTCACCATAAAAATGCCCAGAATTTTAATTGCTTTTTTCATAATACTATTTTTAGTGTTGTTATATTCGTATGAATGAAGTTTTCAAACACTGTGCCATGAAGTAAAATGGTTAGTTTTTTAACTTTTAATTAGAGTTTTTAGTAAAAAGATGCTATTTAGATTATCGTTGGGGGATTATTTTGATTTTTGAATAATTTGCTATTTTATTGGGTTGGAAAAAATATAGCTACCTTTGTTCTAAATTAATGAACGGTTTCGGAGAACTTCCGAAATCGATTTTGTCGTTTATACCGTTATTACTTATGCAGTTAACACCTATTCATGAAAAATTTCTTCCGGATTTATTACAAAAAGAATTCGGCAAAGAAATTTTCACACAACTGGAAGCGAATCAACACATCTCGGTAAAAGGGAATGCAGGATCTTCCACTTCTGTTTTTGTGGCAGAGCTTTTCCTGACCCAAAAGAAGAATATTCTTTACATTATAGATGATAAGGAAGATGCTCTTTATGCTAATACTGAAATGGAGGATCTGTTGGGTAAAGACAAGGTTCTTTATTTTCCTGCAACTCATCTTGAACCCTATCAGGTTGAAAAAACTCAGAATGCAAATCTTGTTTTAAGAACAGAGGTTTTAAATAAAATAAATTCCGGGAAATCTCCAAAAGTAATTGTAGCATATACCGGGGCTTTATCAGAGAAAGTTCTTAAAAAAGAAGATTTTAAAGCAATTTCACATCATATCAAAGTAGGAGATCAGCTCGATTTTGATTTTGTGGATGAACTGCTTTCCCATTATCAGTTTCAGCAGGCAGATTTTGTATCCGAGCCAGGAGAGTTTTCAGTAAGAGGAGGAATTGTAGATGTTTTTTCTTACTCTAATGAAAAGCCTTATAGAATCACTTTTTTTGGTAACGAGGTAGAAAGCATCAAAACTTTTGACATTGAAACGCAGCTGTCGGTAGATAAGATCAAAGAATTTCAGCTTGTTTCAAATATGAACTTTTCGGTTTCTGGCAGCCGTGTTTCTTTACTTCAGCTTCTGCCGAAAGAGAGTTTTGTAATTTCGAGAAATGGAGTGGTAGGATTGCAAAAAATAAGATCATTCTATGAGAAATCGTTGGAAAAGTATGAATCTTTAAGTAAGGATATTGCTCACAGGACTCCTGATGAATTGTTTATTTCCGATCAGGAGTTTTTATTTGATTACAAGAAGTTCAAAACAATTGATTTCAGTAGTGTTGCCATTGAAGGGCTTAATACTTATGAGATTAGTATAGAGCAAACTTCCCAGCCTTCTTTTCATAAAAATTTTGAATTATTAATTCAGGATCTGGAAGAGAAGCAGAATGACGGTTTCGATACCTGGATTTCGTTTTCAACAGAAAAACAAAGAGAACGACTGGAGTCAATTTTTGAAGAACTTGAACATCAAATGATCTTCAAAAGCTTTAAATCTGAACTTCATGAAGGATTTGTTGATAATAACCATAAAATATCTGTGTATACCGATCATCAGATATTTGACCGTTATCAAAGATATAAGGCTAAAAATACTTTTGCTAAATCTGAGCAGCTTACCCTCAAGGATCTTATGTCTCTTAAAGTCGGGGATTATATTGCCCATATCGATCATGGGATCGGTAAATTTATGGGATTGGTAAAAGTTAATAATGATGGGAAAATTCAGGAATGTTTTAAACTTACCTATAAAAATGGAGATTTACTTTACGTAAGTATTCATTCACTTCATAAAATATCAAAATATAACGGGCCTGATGGCAAAGAAGTTGTTCTGAGTAAATTAGGATCTCCGGCATGGAAGTCTTTAAAGCAAAAAACAAAAGCAAAAGTAAAGCAGATCGCTTTTGATCTTATCAAACTTTATGCACAAAGAAAAACCGCTCAAGGTTTTGCCTATACCCCGGATTCTTATTTACAAAATGAATTGGAAGCCAGTTTTATTTATGAAGATACTCCGGATCAGGAAAAAGCAACGATTGATGTGAAGGCGGATATGGAGGCAAGTACTGTGATGGATCGTCTGGTGTGTGGAGATGTAGGTTTTGGCAAAACAGAAGTTGCAATAAGAGCTGCGTTTAAGGCAGCAACAGATGGCAAACAGGTTGCGGTTTTAGTTCCAACGACAATTCTTGCATTTCAGCATTACAGAAGCTTTAAGGAAAGGCTGAAAGATTTTCCGGTGAATGTTTCATACATCAATAGATTCAGGTCAGCAAAACAAAAATCGGAAGCTTTAGAAGGATTAAAAAATGGTAAAGTAGATATCATCATAGGAACGCATCAGCTTGCCAGCAATAGTGTTAAGTTTAAAGATTTAGGCTTGTTGATTATTGATGAGGAACATAAGTTCGGAGTTTCCGTAAAAGATAAGCTGAAAACGCTTAAAAGCAATGTGGATACACTTACACTGACGGCGACACCTATTCCGAGAACTTTGCAGTTCTCCTTAATGGCTGCAAGAGATTTATCTGTCATCAAAACACCACCTCCAAACAGGCAGCCGGTAGATACTCAGATTATCGGGTTTAATGAAGAGATTCTTCGGGATGCCGTTTCATATGAATTACAAAGAGACGGACAGGTCTATTTTATCAACAACCGGATTGAAAACTTAAAAGATATTGCCGGACTCATCCAGAGATTGGTTCCGGACGCCAGGGTTATTACTGGTCATGGCCAAATGGAAGGGAAGCAGCTGGAGCGGAATGTCCTTGATTTTATGGAGGGCAAATATGATGTACTGGTCTCAACAACTATTGTGGAAAGTGGGGTAGATGTTCCGAATGCCAATACGGTATTTATCAATGATGCTCAAAGGTTTGGTATGGCAGATCTCCACCAGATGAGGGGAAGGGTTGGACGAAGTAACAGGAAAGCTTTCTGTTATCTGATCACTCCTCCTTATGATATGATGACTTCTGATGCGAGAAAGAGATTGGAAGCTATTGAACAGTTTTCAGATCTTGGAAGTGGATTCCAGATTGCCATGAAAGATCTGGAAATCCGTGGCGCAGGAGATTTGTTAGGTGCTGAGCAAAGTGGATTTATTAATGAAATGGGATTTGAAACATACCAGAAGCTGATGCAGGAAGCTTTGGAGGAGTTAAAAGATGATGAAGATTTTGAAAACCTGTTTGACAATGAAGAGGACAGGCAGAAACTTTTTAAATCTGTAAAGGAAGTGAATATAGATACCGACCTGGAGCTCATGCTTCCTGATTTCTATATCTCTAATACAGAAGAGAGGTTATTGCTGTATCAGAAGATTGCAGAAATTGATAATGAAAAAGATCTTCAGAAATTTGAATCCGAATTGATCGACCGTTTTGGGCCTTTACCGGAGGAAGCTGTTAATCTTTTAAAAAGTGTGTCTTTAAAATGGCTCGCTGCAGACATTGGATTTGAAAAAATTGTTATGAAGAATGGTGTCTTTTTAGGATATTTTCCGGGTAATCCTCAAGATAAGTTTTATCAGACAGAAAAATTCAGGCACATTATCAATTATCTTACTCAAAATCCTTCGGAGGCCCAGTTAAAAGAAAAAATAGGAAAAGAAGGGAATAATTTAATGATGAGAAAAGATAAGATAAAAAATGTAGATGAAGTAAATATTTTGTTGAGGTCTATATTGCAGCTATAGCCCTGTTTTAAAGATAATTCTACTTTTCGTTACGAAGAATTCTATTAATACATAGGCATATTTCTATGGTATAAATAATTAAACTATAGGGTTTTATATTAAAATTGTGTACCTTTGTGCCGCTTATTATGAAAAAAACTATGTATTACTGCATAGCAGGGCTTTGCTCTGTCTATGCTCACGCGCAGGTGGGAATTGACACTAATTCACCAAATTCGACTCTCGATGTAAACGGGAAAACCACCTTAAGAAAAGAATTAAGAGTGGGGGGTACTCCTACTCAAGTTGGAAATGCCGGACTAAACGGACAAGTTTTAGTTTCGCAGGGAGAAAATCTACCTCCTGTATGGAAATCAATCAATGTATCTTTTATGGAAGAAGGACAGTACAAATTAATTAATTCGTACCTGTCTCTGGATCAAAAAGGAATTACCAGTCTATCTAATGGTGTGGCAGGTGATATGATCTATACCAATGTTGTTGGGGATAATATAACCGATACCAGCAAGGGTAAATGGGTGAAGATTGAAGGCCTTGAAAATAATTTTACAGTTAAAAATCCTAAAAACAGGATTACTTACCAATTCCAGACAGGGATTGAATTGAAAGCTCCCGTGGCTACTACTTCCCAGAATATAAGCTTTACATGCGGAGTATTCAGAGGAGGTAAGCTTGTTGCTGTTCGTCCTGATAAAGTTTCCTCTACAAATAATACAGACAAAGGAGGATTTCAGGACTATATTTTTACACTGAATTACACTGAGCAAAACGTTCCCCTTGGTGCTCAGAAAATTGAAGTGGCTTGTAGAAAAATTGAGTCTTCTGATGTGAACAGCCAATTTTCAATTGGACGTAACATTTCGAATTCCAATACAGTTTCTAATGCCTTTACTTTAGAATCGGATCTAAAGATTGATATTATTGAATACGTAACCTACAAAGCCAACTAATTATGAAAAATATATTATCGCTTCTATTCTTATCAATCGGGCTTTCTGTTTCTGCGCAGATAGGAATAAAAACAGTAATTCCAAGAGCAAAACTTGATGTAAACGGAGATATTAATCTTCGTAATAAACTGGTTGTTTTAAATACAACAGACAATAGCCTCGTTCAGGGGACAAATGGCCAGATATTGGTTTCACAGGGAGAAAATTATCCTCCGATTTGGAAAACACTTAGAATTCCTGAATATGAACCTAATCAGTTTTACCTGATCTTTAATAACTCTTTTTCAGATAGAACAGGTGTTACTTTTACTGGAACTGAGGAATCTTCTACAAGATCTACACGATCTACGAGCTTTGTAAAGGGGAGCGACTTCAGCACTTTTAATAACTTTAAAAAGATCAATGCTTTATCTCAGCCGTTCCAGGTATACAGTACGGATAGTAAAACGTATTTTCAGTTTGAAACTGTAGTTCATACGAATTTCCCTGCTAATGGTGCTACAGATACTTCGATTGATTATGCTTGCGGAATCTTTGTAGATAATAAATTGGTGAACCTAAGACAAGGAAATATTAAAGCAAGTACTGCAAGTAATACCTTTTTAACTCACAATCAAATCGGAATTGCTTCGAATCTTACAAAAGGAACTCATACTGTAAGTGTGGCTTGTTCAAGATTGCAGTCATATAATACGAATAATGCTACTTTGGGAATAGGAATCAATGTGGCAACCAATATCGATAGCTTTATTGCCCAGTCTTCTCTTAAAGTGGACGTTTACGAAATCCCTCAAGTCTTTAACACCATTTTAAATTAAATCATGAAAAAAATATTTTTAATAACATTATTATTAGGTGTTGGTTTGTCTAAAGCTCAAGTGGGAATCAATACTAACACACCTGTAAACACATTAGATATTAATGGAGATGTCAATGTAAATAAAGAATTGAGAACAGGAGGGACTAATACCGTAAAAGGGAACGCAGGAAATGCCGGAGAGATTTTTCATAACAATTCCGATTTGGTTAGTAACGATTGGAAAAGTATAAAGATTGCAGATGGACAGGGAAGTATGGCTTTGTTTTCCATCAATACGGTTTCTGATAAAGTAGGTGCTACTTTTTCAGGGGCAAACGGTTCTACATCACCTTATGCAGAAAATGCGGCACTGGATGCTACTTGGACTGTTCTGACAGGAGCTGTTGATACTTTTTCTATTACTAATGCAACGAATAAAGTAGTGTTTACTTTTCAGACAACGACACAAAAAACGGCTAATGCAAATTCTTCAATAAGTTATGCTTGCGGAATTTTTGTGAACAATACGCTTAAGGCTGTGAGAACAGACGTTTTGGTTGGAGGTGATGGTACAAATAAGATTTTCAATCTTAATGCTACACTTACTAACCTTACTCCTCAGAATAACTATAGCGTTAAAGCAGCATGTACTAAAAGAAATCTGAACTCCGGAACTTTAGGAACAGGAAAAGCTGTAAATACAACTTATTTAAATGATGATATGGCACAATCAGTACTTACTACTCAGGTACTGCAACCTTACTAATCATTAATTTTATCGATAAAAAAACAAAAAAACTAAAAGCGGGTCTTTTAGTTTTTTTGTTTTATAGCACAACTTACTTATAAGTAAATAGCTCTTCTAAAGATATAGTCTACAGTGAAATATGTTTTTTTACCCAACTTTTCTCTTCAGAATATCTAAAGTACAAGAAAACCTGCTTATTTGATTGTTAGTTTTCTTATAATATAAATAAATATATGCTTTTTGTTTAAAAAAAAAATTATATTTGTGAAAAAATAAATAATCCCCTTGGAAATGAAACAACTTTTCTATTTTATTTTACTGTTTGCTGGTTTTTCTTCCATTCATTCGTGTAAAGATCTTATTGATGAAGACGGAAATCCACTTGTTGATTTACATAACAATACCGGACTGACAGGGCCTAGAGCTTTGTATAGAGAAATTACGGATGCTGATACCATTGCAGAGTATCATTACAGTGGGCTGCTTTTATCCCGTGTGCTTACAGATAGTGCTTCTATTACAGATATTATGTATAGCGGAGATAAGGTAAGCAAGATTGATTTCAGAGGTTTTCTTGATTTAGATAATAATGGAAAATTAGATAAGGATAGTGTTTCGTATTCTCAGATTTTCACTTATGGTGTATCGGGAAAAATAGACAAGGTATCTGAAAGCCGTTCAGTGTTCAGGAGAACACCTCCGGTTATTCCGGGAGATCCTCCAGGTCCTCAAACTCTTTTCAGAAAAACCAAGACTCTTTATAATTTGAAATATGCAGCTTCAACAAGCAAGCTTGACAGTATTATCATGAGATCAGGAGAGGATGTTTCAGGAGTTCCGTTTGTTTACAAAAACTATTCAAGAACTGGGTATACTTATTTAGGGGATAATGTAAGTAAAGTAGTAAGACATTATGGCCCGATGAGTAATGACGTATTTGGCGCACCAACAGGTAAACTGGGTTATGATTATGCGAACTTTGACACTCAGATAAGTGCATATACATTGCTTCCTTTTGCTTATAAAATATCTGTGATCCTTTCTACAGAAATGAATGATAAGAGAAGTTTGATCCTATCTCCAAACAGTCCTAAGAGAATGGCGATAACGGATCTTACGACACCTATTCCTGTTCCGGCAGTGTTCAGTACAGATTATCATTACGATCCGCAGACTTACGTAACAAAAGGGTATGGAATAAATTATATCTACAAGCCTTTATAAAATTTTTTTAACAATAGATCAACTCAATTCTTTAACGGATTGAGTTTTTTTATTTTTTATCCCTTAATTTTGCAAAAAATTTCAAATGAAATATTTAATAGTCGGACTTGGTAACAAAGGTGCGGAATATGAAAATACACGTCATAATATAGGATTCAAGGTTGCAGAAAAAATAGCAGAAAGTCTTGAAGCTTCATTTAATACAACCAATTTCGGATGGATGGCAGAAGGGAAATATAAAGGCAGGAAAGTCTTTATTTTAAAACCGGACACTTATATGAATCTTTCTGGTAATGCTGTAAAATACTGGATGCAGAAAGAAAATATCCCTCTGGAAAATATATTAATTATTACGGATGATCTGGTACTTCCTTTCGGGACATTAAGAATGAAAATGAAAGGATCTGATGCGGGACACAACGGTTTAAAAAATATTAATGAAGTTCTGAAGACACAGAATTACGCACGGCTTCGCTTTGGAATTTCTGCGGACTTTACTGAAGGGAGACAGGTAGATTATGTTTTGGGTACGTGGAATGAAGAGGAAAGAGAAAAATTGCCAGAAAGAATTGAACAATTTTCAAAGGCCTGCCTTTCATTTGTTTTTGCGGGCATTAACAATACAATGTCAGCTTTCAACGGAAAATAAATCAGATTTTACATAAAACAATAAACCTCCGTCAGGAGGTTTTATTATTTAGCAACAACAATATCCTTTACAATTTTCTTTTCAAAAAAATTTCTTTCACTGATGGTAAAACGGTAATTATGTTCCTGTTCAAAAAACTCTATTGGAGTTGTGGGAGAGTTATCGGGTTTCCATTTAATAATCATTGTGGGTTCCTGAGCGGAGTTGATATCGCTTTCTGAAAACCTGAATGTTGTGTTTAACAAAGGACTACCGGGATTTTCATTAATATCTGATTTTGCTTTTTTAGGTTGTAACTGGGAAAGGTCTTTTAGTAGTAGTGAAAAAGGCTTACCAATGTATTTTTCTTTGTTTGTTTCAAATTTTTTAAGATAAGCGAGGGTATCTGTAACTTGCTTTTGTGCTTTTAAAGATCCGCTCAATATTACTAAAATTCCAATCAGAATGAAGTTTTCCTGTAGTTTCATAAGTTTGTCTGCAACATTAATTTTTACGCATCAAATGTAAGGAAAAATTGAGCCTTGAAAATTCTTATGCTTGAAATAAAAGAACCACCGGGGTTCGATGGTTCTTTATTGTGAATTTAAAAATTAATTGATCTAAACTATTACATAGTAATATCTGAATACTATAACCAGGTTACAGCACCTGTTTCAACATCGTAGTTTGCTCCAACGATTTTGATTTTGCCTTCATTTTCAAGGTTTCTAAGCGTTGAACTTTGTTTACGGATGTCTTCGATAGCATTTTTTACATTCTGATGATTCAGTCTTTCTAATAATGAACTGTTTTTTGATGAACGTTCTTCATTCTCTTCAATAACTTCATTGATGATCGGATCAAAATGGTTAATCAGGTGGTTCAGGTTATCCATTCCCATTCCTTCGATTTGTGCGGCATCAAGTCCTCCTTTTAAGGCACCACATTTGGTATGCCCTAAAACAACGATAAGTTTGGAACCTGCAACATTACAACCGAACTCCATTGATCCCAGAATATCCTGATTTACAAAGTTACCGGCAATTCTGATGCTGAAAACATCACCCAATCCCTGGTCAAAGATTAGCTCTGCTGAGGTACGGCTGTCTATACAGCTTAAAACAACTGCAAAAGGCCACTGTCCTTCACGGGTAGCATTTACCTGTTCCAAGAGGTCTCTGTTAGCCTTTAAGTTGTTTACAAATCTTTGGTTTCCTTCTTTTAAAAACTCTAAAGCTTTCTCGGGAGTAATCGTTGATTGGGTTTCGTACGTATGTGCTTTCATATAATTTAATGGTTTTTTCAAATTTTAAAGTTAAAAAATAATTGTTGATAAATGAGCTTACATAGCTCTTCTGTGTGTAACCAGTATGTGTGAATCTTCATTTTTTTCGTAATCTCTGTACGAGGTTTTGAAGCCCAGAAGCTCTACCGTTATATCCTCTTCTTTTGCGCGGATGTTGGCAAAATCCTGGATCATTTCTAAAACGTCTGTCGCTATATATGAAGTATCCCTGGCATCGATGGTTACTGCAGAATTAGGTTTTATATTTTTAAGTGTTTTTTTGATGG
This sequence comes from Chryseobacterium proteolyticum, assembly GCF_046591535.1. Lineage (NCBI taxonomy): Bacteria > Pseudomonadati > Bacteroidota > Flavobacteriia > Flavobacteriales > Weeksellaceae > Chryseobacterium > Chryseobacterium proteolyticum. Next base: position 640,578 of record NZ_JBJLWK010000003.1, read on the forward strand.
CTGCTTTGTTTAAAAAAGAAACTTCTTCAGCCAGTTTGATATTGATTTCGTCTGCATCATCCAGATTCTCCCTGCTAAGGTAATAGGCTCTTTTCATATTTCCCTGAAGGATGTAGAAAATGGAAATGGCAAGACCTATTCCAACCCCTTTTAACAAGTCTGTTGCCACAACAGCTATAACTGTTGCTAAAAAAGGGATAAACTGAAATTTTCCCAAATGCCAGAAATGTCTGAATGTAGCCGGTTTTGCTAATTTATAACCTACTAAAATTAATACGGCGGCTAATGTTGCCAATGGTATTAAATTGAGTAGAAATGGTATGGTCAGTACGCATACCAGAAGCAGAACACCGTGAATCATTGCTGAGAGTTTTGATGTTGCCCCTGCATTAGCATTTGCCGAGCTTCTTACAACAACGGAGGTCATAGGTAATCCGCCGATAAATGAGCTGACAAGGTTTCCGATTCCCTGTGCTTTAAGTTCTAAATTGGTATCTGTTATTCTTCTCTGTCTGTCCAGCCTGTCAGATGCTTCAATACAAAGCAAGGTCTCAATGGAGGCAACAATAGCGATCGTTGCACCCGCGATCCATACTTTGGGATTTGTAAATCCGGTAAAATCCGGTAATAAGATTAAATTTTTAAAATCATCAATGGATTTTGGAACAGGTAATGAAACCAAGTGTTCTGTTTTTATGGCCAGTGGGCTTCCAGTCATTTTAAAAGTTTCATTTAATAAGATTCCTGTAACTACGGCAACCAATGCTCCAGGAAGCATCTTCATTCTCCTAAGTGCGGGAACTTTATCCCAAAGCAGAAGAATACTCACTGATACTACTGTTACAAGAACGGCTCCCGGATGTATGGCCCCGAAAAGCTCGGTAAAGTAATTAAAGTTTAAGCCATTGTCGAAAATAGATTCATGTCCTTCGTAGTCTTTATCGAATCCTAATGCATGGGGAATCTGCTTTAGGATAATAATAATTCCTATTGCCGCAAGCATTCCCTCAATTACATTATTAGGGAAGTAGTTGGAAATACTTCCAGCTCTTGCAAACCCTAAAATCAATTGAATAAATCCTGCAATAATTCCTGCACAAAGAAACAATTCAAAGGCGCCAAGATCTGTAATGGCTGTTAAAACAATTGCTGTTAAACCAGCTGCAGGGCCGGAAACAGAAATGTTTGAATTACTTATTGTTCCTACGACCAGGCCACCTACGATACCGGCGATAATTCCGGATAAAGGAGGTGCACCTGATGCTAAAGCAATTCCTAAACAAAGAGGAAGTGCTACTAAGAATACCACGAGTCCTGAAGGGAAATTTTCCTTGATTCCTCCTATTAATGATGTCTTTTTCATGATGTGAAGCTGTGAGATATAACCAGCATATTTGTCTTTAAATAAGCTAGTTATAAAGATTGAAAATTTAATTTTTAAAGCACGTATGTATTCATTATCAAAAAAGTTGATAAGGAATAGGTATCAAAAAACTCTAACTATAAAAATTAAGCTTCGGGAGGCGGAGAAAATATGGTTAATAAGGGAGACAGGTGAAAATCATCATCCACCAATACAAAAGATCTGTCTTTTACGTCCGGTTCAAAGAACTTGAGATAATCAAATACATCTAATGTTTTAGGAAGTGTTTTTTCGTACACTGTAAAAGAAGTAGGATGGGAGTGTGGTTCTTCTTCATTGACTATTATATTGGTTCTCAGTAAATCCCAGCCCGCTACTGCAGCAATGCTCGGCAAGGCTGTAAAGTTTAGGAAAACCGTCAATACAATAATACTCCAGAATTTCATTTCACTCTTTTTTGGAAAAACTATTTTGTTTTTCTGTTCATGACCCAGTCTGATTCGGTTAGATTATATATTTTCTGGATGTCTTTCAAAACCTTTTCAAAGTCAATGTCCAGATCAATAATTTTTCCGGTTCGAAGGTCGAAAACCCAGCCATGAACTATAGGATACTCTTCTAATATGTATCTCTCCTGAACACAGGCCATTTTGATTACGTTGATACATTGCTCCTGAACATTAAGTTCTACAAGCCTGTCATAACGTTTTCCTTCATCCTGAATTGAATCCAGTTCAGTCTGGTGTAATCTGTAAACATCGCGAATATTTCTAAGCCAGGGATTTAATAATCCTAAATCCTGAGGGGTCATCGCTGCTTTTACTCCACCACAATTATAATGCCCACAAACAATAATGTGTTTTACTTTTAAATGTTCTACCGCATATTGAATAACCGCTGTAGAACTCATATCCAAAGTATTTACAACATTGGCAATGTTTCTGTGGACAAAAACTTCTCCAGGTTTAGCTCCCATTAATTCTTCAGCTGTCGCCCTACTGTCCGAGCACCCTATATATAGGTAGTCCGGATGTTGGGTTTTGGCTAATTCTTCAAAGAAAGCCGGATCCTGTGAAATTTTGGATTCGACCCATTTTTTGTTGTTTTCAAAAATAACTTCGTACGATTGGGACATAAAATAAATTTTTAAGGTTTATAATTATTCATTTCGTTTAAATTATTTTCAAATCCAATAGATCAAATCAATAATTATGCAAAAATATAATTTTTGATGAAAAGTTGATCTCTTTTAACAAAGTTTAATATTAAAATATGCTTAAAATCATACATCTGCTTTAAAATCAAGCATTATATCTTATTTTTAATACTAATTATTGACTTTTTCAAAATTTAAACGGAACAAAAATCTAAATAAAAATACGAACAATTAGACAGAATGTGTGGATTTAAGAATTAAAATATTCTTAAATGCTTAAAACATGCTTTTCAGCAAGGCGGAAATTTTATACTTTGTTATTGATATATCCCTCCGTAGCATCTTCTTTGGGATATATTTTTCCAGGATTACCTACAACTACAGAATTGGAAGGAACATCAAAGTTTACATAGGAGTTGGGTGCAATTAGTACATTGTCTCCAATAGTAATTCCACCTACGATTACAGCGTTAGCGCCTATCCATACTTCATTTCCAATAGCCGGAATTCCTGTGTTTTTCCCCCGGTTTTGCTGGCCAATGGTTACACCTTGGGCAATGTTACAATTAATTCCGATCTTGGTTTTAGGATTAATGACCAAACTTCCCCAATGTCCTAAGTAAAACCCTTCTCCAATTTGGGTTTCCGGATAGATCTGAAACCCATACTTTATCTGGTGGTGCCTTAATACAAATCTCCAGAATGCTCCGGCAAGGGATTTCTTTTTGTAGGATTGGGCTTTTCTAAGTATATAAATAAAATGGAGGTTGGGGTTTACACATTTAGCCCACATCTCAAATTTAGAAAGCCATTTTCCATTTTCGCGGTAGAAGTCTTTTTGGATAGTAGTATATTGATCTGGCATATAAATTATATGTAGGGTTAGAAAGATAAATTTATTTATAACTCATCTAAAATACGGGTTATTTTCTGTACGGAATTTTTAAGGTTAAAAGGCATAAGGTAATTATTCAAAGCCTCTTTATATTGTAGAAAAGTATCTGGATGTAATAAAGCCTGCTTCATTCCGGAGTAGATGCCTTCTTCGGAATTATCTACGATCATACCAAGTTCCCCGTTGTTCAACATTTCCTCTACCCCGGAAACATCTGTAGCAATAATTTTCTTTTTTAAAGTTATGGCCTCAAATAAAACCGTAGGAAAACCTTCATATCTTGAACTTAAAATATAAAAGTCGGCACTTTTGAAGTAGGGATAAGGGTTGTCCGTAAATCCTAGCATGGTTGCCGTTTCATCTATTCCAAGTTCCGATTTCAATTTTTTGATGTTTTCAAAATCATATCCGTCTCCGATAATTAAAATCCTATGTTTTAAGCCTTCATCAATAAGTCTTTGGTGAACTTTTAAAAGTCTGTCAAATCCTTTTTGTGGAAATACGGTTCCCACGGAAACAAAAGTGGGTACAGACGAATCAAAGCTGTAATCATCAATTGATTTTTCTGCTTTTTGTAGAATTTCCTCTGTGTCAAGAGGGTTGTAGATCTTAATAATTTTGTGTTTCTCCGATTCATTTTTTGCTGTCTTATAAAATAGCTGTTCAATCTTTTCAGAAATAACCAATATTTTATCAAATCCGAAAAATTTACGGATTTCATCATGGGTATATCCTTTGACTTGTGATAAATCATTATGGATCCAGACGATTTTTTTAGATGATTGAAGAGGAGAATTTAGAATTTCATCCCGCATTCCGTGGATGGCGGCAAACTCAATGTCATATTTTTTATTTTTTAATTTGCCATTGTAAAGAAGAGACGGAAATTGGTTTAGTGATTTCTGATAAATAACACGGATTGCTTTTTTAGGAATATCCTGTATACGGTTTGTAGTAATCATTTCACCTTTATTAAGGTAAATGACATTGATCCAATCCGGGACTTCCGGTAAATATTTTCCAGAGTATAAGTTTAAGAGTAAATCAACTTCATAGCGATCAGAAGGTAAATTTTTTAGAAAAGTTACAAGTACTTTTTCTGCGCCGCCGTGACGTAGGGAACCAATTCTGATAAGGATCTTTTTCTTAGGCACTATTTCGAAGTTTTGAACTTTTGAGGTAAATTCAATTTCAGCCACTGGTTAAGCTCTTTTCTATTCTTTTCAAGATGGATAGGATAGTCAATCGTGGTTTTTTTTAAAACATCAGCATAATCTTCTATTTCGCAAACATATTTGGCGGGATTTCCTGCGTAGACAGTATGTTCAGGCATTGATTCGGACAAAACTGAATTAGCTCCGAGAACACAATTATCTCCTATTTCAACATTTTGTAATATTACCGAATTGCTACCGATGGCACAGTTTTTCCCCACTTTTATCCATCCGAAATTCCTTACCTCTTCATAGCCTTCCAGCTTCCTGATATTGGCAGTAGCTCCTGAATGGGTTACAAACGTTACCCCAGAGGCAATTCTTGTATCGTCTCCAATTTCCACAAGAAATGGTTCGGAGCCAAAGGAAACATTATTTCGTACCACTACATTCTTTCCTAGTTTTAGCCCGCTGTTTTTGCATATTTTAAGGTAAACGGAATGTTGGAAATCCTGAGTAAGGGTAGATATTTTATTAATAATCTTATATATCATCATAGTAAAACAAAGTTAGAAATTATTTTATAAATTTGTCCCTCCAAATATATAACACAATGAAGATCGAACATTTTTGCGAACTGCTTCAGCAAGAACTTAACGAAAAAACTACAATAACTGCGGATACGCATTTTAAGGAATTAGAGAGCTATGGATCTCTGTCAGCAGTTTTGGTTATGCAGTTGGTTGAAAATCAATTTGGCGTAAGCCTTAATCCAAGATCTTTCAGAAGTATTAATACTATAAAAGATTTAACGGAGGCCATAGGAAAAGAGAAGTTCGACTAGTCTTTTAAATTTTTTTTCAGAATAACCTTTTTGATACTGGGGTAAATTTTATTTTCCTGAGTGTCTATTTGAATTGTTTCATATTCGGAAAATCCAAATTTAGCATAGTATTGTATAAGGTGCGGGCTGCTTTCGAGTACATCTATGTAAAGTTCATCAGTAAGATTTTTCATCTCCGAAATGATGTGCTTTAATAAAAATTCCGCTACTCCTTTTCCTCTGAAGAGATCATCTACAAAAACATATTGGATCAGGTATTTGTTTTCAGAATAACTTTTGGTCTCAGGTAAGTTTTTTGCCTTATTTATGAATGAAGATAAATGATCACCTTTCAGATGAATCGGAAATAATTCACTTTTATTCTGATAGTAATTGACATTGGTAAGGATCAGTGCACAGCATCCTGCGGCTATCCCATCCATTTCTGCTATGGTATATGTATTCAGAGATAATTCAGTATCGAAGTTCTCATCATCTAAAAAAAAATTGATTAAGATATTCTTTAGTCGTATCAATGTCGCTTCCGAAAATATTGCTGAAAGTATCAGACAGTGATATTGGATGGGTCTCAATGGCTAGTATTCCTTTTATGATCAAGGGAATGTCATCTTTTGTGGCTTTTCTGATGCTGATCATAACAAAGTCTTTTTTAATTCGTTTCGATCTATTTTTCCGGATGTATTGACCGGAAACTTTTCGAGTTTAATGATTTTTGAAGGAATACAATATTCCGGAAGATTATCTTTCAGGTGAGAAAGAATTAAATCCTCATCGGCACTTGGCTCATTGATAAACAAGACGAGAATATCATTATTGTTTTTGTCCTTGTGAATAACAGCAACACTGATTGCGTTTTCCAGTTTTTCATTTGAAAAATATTCGATTTCTACTAACTCTACTCTGAAACCATTGATCTTAGCCTGAAAATCGATCCTGTTCAGATAGAAATAATCTCCTTCATTATCTTTTACGCACCAATCACCTGTCCTGTAGAAAGTTGTATGATCTCTTTGAACAAATGCTTCTTTTGTTTTTTCTTCATTTTTCCAATAAGAATTTGCCAACAATTTTCCGGATAATAAGAGTTCTCCTTCATTCATTTCATTGTCAGAAAAGCTCATTGTAGAGTTGATAACCGATTTTCCGATACTTATGATGCCATTTTTTTCTTTTATCGAGTCTTCCACTTTATAATGAGTGCAGAAAATTGTATTTTCTGTTGGTCCATATACATTGTAGATACTGGCATTGGGTACGAAATCCTTCCACCCGGTAATCTGCTTTGTCAATAATGCCTCACCACAAAATAAATTTAGCCTTAAGCTTCTATTTTTTATTTCGGGATCAAGGTAAGGTATAATCAGATTTAAGATGCTTGGAACCATTAAGGCTATCGTAATTTTATCTGCTTCTAACAGGTCCAGGATCTGCAAAAACTTAGTTTCTTTTTTATGAAGACCTACAACCGTTGCTCCGTTTAACCAGGGAATCAGATAACTCATTACCGAAAGGTCAAATGTAAGCTCAAACATTTGCAGCACACGATCCTCAGAATTTAATTTTCCAAAAGTTGAATGGAAAGCATCAGAGAAATAGTATAAATTGGAGAACCGGATAGGAACACCTTTCGGCTTTCCTGTACTTCCGGAAGTGAAGAGGATGTAGGCATTATTATCTATGGAGGACTCTGAAGGTAATGTAGAAAGGACCCCTTCAGCCATCTTTTTTGTGTCAATCAGCTTAGTTTCATAGTTCTCTGTTATTTCTGCTGACGTAAGGATTGCTTCTATATCTGCCTGCTGAATAACATTCATATTCTTGCTGAAAGGAAATTCTGGATGTATGGGAACGTATGTTTTTCCTGAAAACCAAACCGCAAGAATTGAAGCATACATATACACATCATCAGTGAGATAGATTCCTACGTTTTGAGAACTTATGGTTTGTAGCTGATATCTTATTTGATGGGTCAAATTTAAGACTTCCTCATAGGTGTATTCTTTATCCTCTACGATTAAGCAGACTTGTTTGCTGTTGAGGAGAAAAGATTGGTATAAATTTTCAATAAAGGAATTCATCTTTTGCAACTTGTGTTATGATATACTTTAAGAGTTATTGGTTTTTAATTTTACTTTGATATAGATTCTCGATAATATTTTCCACACTTTTGAAAATCTTTTCATTATCAAAACGCTTTTCGATATCCTTCAGGTTGTCCTGTATATGTTGGACAAGCTCTTTGTTCGTTAAAAATTCCCTGATACCGTTGTACAGGCCTTCCTGGGAATAATCTGTCAGGTAACCGGATTCTTTATGGGTAATCATTTCAGGAATTCCCCCCACGTTGGTTGCTAGTATGGGTTTCTGCAGAATCAGGGTTTCTGCAATAATTAATGGCCATCCTTCACTTTCTGACGGCATGATATAAAAATCTGCATTGGAAACGTATGGGTATGGATTCATTTGGGTACCTAATAGCTTGAAGGAATTTTTTACATTTAATTCCTCAATCCTTTTGGAAAGAAGTTCATAATCCTCTCCATCACCGATAACAATAATGCGATGATCAAACCCGTCATCAATTAGTTTTTTGTGAGTCTCCAGTAATGTTCTGTATCCTTTTCTATAGTGCAGTCTGCCCACTGATACAAAAGTAGGGAGCTCTTCAAATTCAGGAATGAATGCTTTTGCTTTTGCTTTTAGCTCTTTTATGGGAATAGCATTCAGAACAACTTCGCCCGGAGGCAACTTAAGGTCTGGAAATTTTTCAGTCAATATATCTTTACATTGCTGTGAACCATAAATGATATAATCAAACTGTTGCATGTTTTTAAAGATTTCCTCACGGTAAGGAGCAAAGCCTTCCAATGAAAGATCTGAATGAAGCCATGCAATCTTTTTAGATTCTTTATTTGTTGAGTTTAGAACGGCTTTATAAATGCCGTATGTAGTTGCAATCTCTACATCATATTGATCTTTTAAAATCCCATCCGTAAGCCTGGGATTTTTGTCGATCTTATTAAGTCTAAATTTTCTTCTAGCCAGTTGAATTTTTTGAATAATCGGATTTTTTGAGAAATCTTCTTTCCCTTCCGCGATGTATACTTTTCTAATGTTGTCAGGAAACTCATTCCGTAACTCTCCCTGATTAAGGCTTAAGCATATTGTGAGCTCAAATTTATCCTTGTTCAGGTTGTTGAGCATACTTAATACTACTTTTTCCACACCGCCAATCTCCATAGAGCGATGTCTGAAAAGAACTTTTATTTTTTTATTATGCTCCATTATTCTGAACTTTTGTATAGATAATTTTTTCTATGAAGTGTGTTTAGTTTCAAGTATATCAATTGTTCTGCAAAAATGTTAATATTTTAATCTTTAATCTGTGTGCCATTTTCGTTTGATAATCAAGTAAACTGAAAACCTCTTCAGCATTTTGATAAACCTGGGGAACAGCTCGCCCATTTATAGATATAATATTTCTTCTTTTAAATGTATTAAAAATAACTTTTGCAAATGAGTCTTTAGCCTTTCCTTTTGATGTTGCCTGAGATACCCCATTAGGATGAAGTCTGTATTTATATAGATCCTTGGCAATAAAGTATGCGTCACCAAAATCTAATATTTTTAAATATAGGTCCTGATCAACGGCACTCTTTAATGTAGAATCAATACCTTCAGTTTTTAAATATATTTCTCGTCTAAATGCTACAAAATGAGCAATCTGGATTGGATAATTAAAAAAATAAGGATCTTTATTTAGGATCTGTTTTGCAGATTTAAAAGGATAAAGAATATTTAAGTTCTGATCACATGATAAAAATCTGGAATAGGTAAGGACTACATTTTTTTTTCTGTTTGAAAACTTCTATTGACTCTTCGATAGCTGTCGGAAAAATGGCATCATCGGGATCCACAAATCCACAGATCTCACCAGTGGCAAGCTCGGCGCATTTTCGTTTGGTATAGCCTACTCCCTTATTGGTCTCATTTTCAAAAAACAAAAACCTACTGTCATCGGATATTAGGGATTTTATCATTTCTTTCTCGGTATCAGCAGAACAATCATCCACTATAATAGCTTCCCAGTTCGTATAGGTTTGTTGTTGAAGACTTTCATAGCAATCTTTAAAGTAATTACCATTGTTATAATGTGCTATAAGAACTGAAAATTTCATTTTTTTATAATTTGAAAATTAATTCCTGCTTATTAAGGACTGTTGTATTAGCAGGAATATCTTTATATATGGTGCAGCCTGCTCCTATTATACAGTTATCGCCGATATTTACACCTTTTAATATAGTAACATTGCTTCCTAACCAACAGTTTTTCCCAATTTTTATAGGAGCTTTTGTAAACTCATTATGGAAAATTTTGAATTCCGGTATACTTTGATGTGCATGGTTATGGTCATATAATTTTACATTTTCACCAAACAAAGTATTTTCACCGATAGAGATGTGGTCTAAACAATTGATAGAGCAAAAATTATTCATAAAAACATTATCCCCAATTTCAAGGATTCCTTCATCCTTAACTAAAATATGAATGTAATTTCTGAAATTAATATTTTTACCAAAAATTGCTTTTCCAATGTTTTTATAGATGATAAAGTGATTAGAAATCCCCAGTTTTATACTTCCTAAAATTACTTTGGGATGTTTGTGAAGGATAGTAATTTGTTTTTTTCTTTGAAGAGTTTCAAAAAATCGGGAAAGCATTCTTTTATCTTTGTTTATTTTTTTTATAAAATTATTGGCAGATCTTTTGCAAGTACCTTACACTAATTTTTATCATTTGAGTACTAAAATTGATTTTAGTTTAAACAAATGTAACTAAAAAAAAAATATATTTTTGTGTAAAGTAACACGATGAGAGAATTAAAAAGAGTTTTTACAACATTTGTAGCCTATCTTAAAAGGCCGGATCTCTATCCTGAACTGGGTAGGAAAATTTTAAAAAATACAGTTAACCGAAATAATGCGTTTAAAGGAAAGGAAAAAACAAATTTTTGGGCAAGATCAAAAGCAATTTCCCAGAGAGATGCTATAACAAAGCTTTTTGGCGTAAATACATTTTCATTTGAATCCAGTTATCGTGAAATTTTAGATTATGCTATACAACGAGAGAAGGAATGTCCAATTAAAATGGGAGGACCCGGAGCCTTAGAACTTATTTATTATGCATGTGAATTTTCGCAGGCAAAAAATGTAGTAGAAACAGGAGTGGCCTATGGATGGTCCTCATTGGCATCATTGCTTTCTCTGGAAAAAAGAAATGGAACCTTGTATAGTTCCGATATGCCTTATCTGGGACAAAATGGAGATCAATATGTTGGATATGTAGTTCCTGAAAATCTTAAAAGAAACTGGAAACTATTCCGTTTTGCAGATAAAGAATCTTTGCCGAAAATTTTTGTCGAGAATAAAATTTTTGATGTTATCCATTACGATTCAGACAAGAGTTATAACGGGATGTCATGGGCTTATAATGAGCTCTATTCCCATTTAAGGAGTGGAGGAGTGTTTATTAGTGATGATATCGGTGATAATTCAGCCTATCAGGATTTCTGTGAAAAAAATCATATTGAAACGACCATCATTGAAATGGATAATAAGTTTGTAGGAATTTTTATCAAGTAAATTATATCAGAACAATAGTATAGATTATTTTCTTATAGTAATGAAATTTTGATATATTAAAAAGATACTAAAGTAAATACTTTCTAAAGTTAATATTATACAATCCAGATTTAATGCTTCGAAAATCTGTAAACAAATATTTTGTGATCATCCCCCATTTTCTGGGAACAGAAGCTTCTGCAATCTGGTAACTTCGGAGAGTCCTTTCAATATGTTTCTTTATATCATTTGAAATCAAATTTTCATGCTGTGCCCAATTATTGACTTCTCTCCAGAGCATAATTCTGGTGGATGAAGGTTTTATTTTACCAACGTCTACCTGTGTAATTCTGTTATTTTCATGAACTCCTCTTACTGCAACTGCAGTATTCAATAGCCCAGAATAAAGGCGGAGATAGAACGATAGTCTGAAGATGAATTCAGTATCCTGGTGAAGTCTTAATTGAGTTTTGAAGAATTGTCCCACTTTTGATAAAGCACTTTTCCTTATTGTTAATCCATCCAGACTAAAAAGGCCAAAACTTCCTTTCATATTAAGAAGGCCGGGAAATACATCTTGAGGATTATGTTTTTTATAAACAGTGGTCAGGCGGTCTTCAAAAATTTTATAGTATTGTTCCTTAGCTTTTTCCGAATAATAGTGTACTCCAATTGCCCCATATACCCCCTCAACATCAGGATTTTGAAAAAGCTCTTTTTCTGCATCAAAACGATTGGGTAAGTAATAATCGTCTGCATCTAAAAAAGCGATAAAATCACCTGTGGCATTTTGGATTCCCAGGTTTCTAGATGCTCCGGCACCATGATTTTGTTTATCAGGGTGCTGATATAATTTTACTCTGTCATGCTCTTCCATAAGTCTTTGACAAACGATCAATGCATTATCCGGAGATTTATCTTCCACAAGAATTACTTCAAACACTTCTTCAAACTGAAGAGCTGATTGCACAGCTTGGGAGATGTAATTCTCTGCATTGTAAACAGGTATAATGACAGATATTTTCATTATGATCAATTAATTTAAACAGGCAAACGATATAATATTATACAAGATTACGAAATTAATGAATATCTGAAGTTAATATTATATAATCCAGACTTTATACTTTCATAATCTGTCACTAAATATTTGATTATCATACCCCATTTTTTTAGTTTAGGGGCATTAGCAATTTCAAAACTGCGCTGCATTCTCTTGATATGAATTTTAATATCATCAGATATGGTTGCTTCATCTTTTGCCCACTTATAAGTTTCATTCCAGAGAATAGTCCTTGAAATTGCAGGCTTGGTTTTATTGGAATCTACTTTAGTAATTCTGTTACTTTCGTGTACTCCTCTCATTGCTATTGCCTGGTCAATAATTCCGGGATAGAGTTCAAGATAATAAGACAAACGAAATAAGAATTCCGTGTCTTCGTGAAGCTTCATCGGTTTAAATAATGGATTTAGTTTTCTTATCATCGAAGCTTTTCTGATGGTCAGCCCATCCAAACTGAAGAGTCCAAAACTTCCAAGTTTATGGATTAATCCGGGAAAAACATCTTTTGGGCTATGTTTTTTATATACGGTGGTAAGTGAGTCTTTGAAAAGCTTATAATACTGTTCTTTTGCTTTTTCCGAATAATAATGAACGCCGATTGCACCATAAACTCCTTCTACTTCAGGATTTATAAAAAGCTTTTTTTCCGCTTCAAAACGATTGGGGAGATAATAATCATCAGCATCTAAAAAGGCGATAAAGTCTCCAGTAGATTTTTCTATCCCAAGATTTCTACTGGGGCCGGCTCCATGGTTTTTTTTATCCGGATGTTGGTGTAATTTAACTTTATCATGCTTTGAGGTTAATTCCTTACAAACTTCTAAAGAAGAATCCGGTGATGCATCTTCTACTAAAATCACCTCGAATACTTCATCATGCACTATTGCTGACTCCACTGCCTGAGAAACATACTTTTCAGCGTTATATACAGGAATAATTACTGAGATTTTCATTTCATCTATTTTTGATAGTTAAATCGATATTGTGTTTTTAATATATTGGGGTTTTTAATTGCTTCAATAAAGATATTATAATATTTTATGAGTCCGGTTTTTTGTGATAAATCAAAGGATTTATACTTTAAATAAATTTTTTCTTTGGATCCAGAGGGAATATTTTGTTGCTCAGCCCAATCATATAATGATTTCCAGAAAAGAAGTTGCCTTTGATTGTATTGAGGAGAATATTTAATAATTTTAGTGATTCTGTTGTCATCATGTATGCCTCGAATGGCGACAGGTTTATCTATAATCCCGGACTTTAAGTAACAATGATAAGTCAGTTTAATTATAAAATCCGAATCCTGGTGAACCCTTAGAAGTTCATTGAACCTGAGGTTATGTGTGTCGATAGAATGTCTTCTTATAGTGAGTGCATTTAAGTGAAAAAACGTACCGAAAGTTTTAGGTGTTAATCCAAGAAGTCCTTTAAAAACTTCCATGCCTTCTGCGGGATAATTTACTTTGGTAAGAAAGGTATCATTAAACTTAGACTGAAATTCCTCTCTCCCTTTTTCGGTTAGATATTCTATACCAATAGCACCAAAGATCCCCTCTATTTTAGGATCTTTAAATATTTCTTTTTCGGCATCGAAACGATTGGGTAAATAATAATCGTCTGCATCTAAAAATGAGATAAAGTCTCCTGTGGATTTTTGCATCCCGAGATTTCTCGAGGCAGCAGCACCATGATTTTCTTTATCAGGATGTTGAAGAAGGATGATTTTGTTGTTTTCACTAGCTAATTTTTTACAGATTTGCAGTGAATTGTCAATTGATTTGTCTTCGACTAAAATAACTTCTTTTACTTCTTCAAATTGTAATGCTGACTGAACTGATTTTTCTAAAAACTCAGCTGCATTATATACAGGAATAATTACTGAGATTTCAAGCATCATAATATAGATTTATTGTTATAAGCCCATAAAGCAAGCTGTAATAAATTCCAATGTTTATGATCGTTATTCAGAAATTTTTGAGCATTATCAAAATCAATATAGTCAAAGATTTTCTGATTAGGATCTTTGAGCAGGTCGTTGGAAAGGTTAATGAGTGACTCTTCTTCAAACCATGCCTTAATGCTCATTCCAAATCCTTGCTTATGCCGTTTTCTTATAGTCTCAGTCCAATACGACCCCATAGCTTCACGGAGTATGATTTTATCGTTATCACCTTTTAATTTCAATTGTTCCGGAAGTTGGATGCAAAATTCAGCAAAATCCATATCGAGAAAAGGGGTTCTAACTTCCAGCGAATTAGCCATTGCCATCCTATCGGATTTCATCATCATATTGCCAGGTACATAATTTTCAAGATCGACCCTCATAATATCATTCAGAGAATCAGGGTCAGGAATAAAGCTATAAGGTTGGTGATAATCTGTTGAAATTCCCAAAAGCTTTTGTTCATTTTTATTAAATGCATTTCTTACGGAGTTCTGATGAAAATCCAAAACAGAAGAATATTGCAGATTCTTTTGGGTAACAAAAGAAGTCTTTCTAAAATTCTGATAAAGCTTTAATCCAAATTTTGCGATGATGTTTTTATAGCTAAAATGATTTCTTAGTTGATCTTCAACTTTATAAAAATGGTATCCTCCGAATAATTCATCACCAACATCTCCTGATAGAACAACGGTGAGATTCTTTCTTGCGTTCTTACAGATTTCATAATGTGGGAGATAAGAAATATCAGCAAAGGGCTCATCCAGAAAGGGTGAAACTTTTAAAAGTGACGCTGCTATATCCTGTTTTTTTTCATGAACTTCAATGTGATTGGTGTTGTACTTTTCAGCAATCTCTTTTGCGTATTTCAGCTCGCTATCTTTATGATCATAGCCAAAACTAATAGTAGTTTGTTTAGGTAAAAATTCATTAACTAATGCAACAATAGAGGAAGAGTCGAGTCCTCCACTTAGAAAGCTTCCCACTTCCACATCTGCAATAAGCTGTTTTTCAACCGCATTTTTTAAAAGATATAAAAATTCTTCTTTAGCATCAGATAAGCCTATAACTCTATCTTTCGCAGGTAAATTATAATAGCGTGAAACTTCAATTTTTCCATCCTTCCAGATGAGCTGATGGGCTGGAGGAAGTGCAAAGATATTAGAGTAAATACTTTGATATGTGTTTACATATCCATTCTGGAGATAGTGTCCTAATGCATCAGGATTTACCTTAGGCTGTATAAGTCCGGAAGCAAGGATTGCTTTGATTTCTGAGGCAAAAATAAATTCATTGTTATGTCCAATAGCATAAAAGAAAGGTTTTTCTCCAAAACGATCACGGGCGCAAAACAACTGTTGCTTTTGTTCATCCCAAATAGCAAATGCAAACATTCCGGGAAGATCATGAATGAGGTTTTCCTGCTTCCTTTGATACATGGCTAAAATCACCTCGGTATCAGAACTTCCATGGTATGGATACTCGGCATACCTTTTTTTGATGTCAAGATAACCGTAAATTTCACCATTCAGAACGATGCATTCGTTTTTTGTGTTGGAGTACATGGGTTGTATTCCATTTTCAGATAAATCGATGATTGATAATCTGCGATGTCCCAAAGCAATATGATCATAAAATTCATAATGGGAAGAATCCGGGCCACGATGCGCAATTGCATCAGTCATTTTTTTGATTTCTTCTGTATAATTTCTGGCATTATTGCTGATAATTCCTGCTATTCCACACATTTGTTTTGTTTTTTCATCACCATTTTGTTAAAAAAATTCCATCTCTTGGGACTAATTTACGAAAGATTGAGAAAAGAAGGACCTTCCTGTTTTACCTTATTTCGAATATCAATAAGTATTTTTTCCTCTTGGGATATTTTTTTATATCGGTGAGATAATTTTTTATATTCGGTTCTGTTCCCTAGTAAAAGGTTTTTGAAAATACTCTGTTTCAGCGATTTTTTCTCAAGCTGTAAGGCGTTGGGTAAGTTTGGATTTATAATATTTGTTTCAATACGCAGATCTTTATACTTATTGTAATCAATCTTATTCAGTAACTGTACTCCATCATGTACTGCCTTACTAGAGGGTACGAGGATGATCTTTTTTTTATGAAAATGAACCCGATTTACATATTCATTATCTTCGCCATAGTGGAAAAAATAAGGATTAAATCCGCCAACTGTTTCTATCGTTTGCTTCGGTAGAAGCCAATGTGCTGCGTTAATAAAATTGATTTCGTAGAAAGGTTTTATTGTTTGAAAATAAAGATCAGAGATTAATCTCGTCTTATCACAGTTCTGAGCTATATATTTATCTAAAAAAATATCCAGGTATTTTTCTGATCCGTCTACCTGCATTGGGCTTATAATTCCAATGTCATTTTGATCGGGATGGGTATTGTAGACTTGCAGGAGGTTCTTTATACTATCCGGATATAACCATGCATCCTGATTCATTAAATAAAAGAAATCTGCACCATCCTTATATGCTTTCTCAATTCCTATGTTATTAGCTTTTCCAAATCCTAAGTTTTCTGGGGACTGAATAAATTGTATTTCAGGAAATTTTTCTTGTATATATTCCTGTGTGCAATCAGTAGATCCATTATCAATAACAATGCACTGTACAGGGACAGAAGATTCTCTTAGACTTGTAAAGCATCTTTCTGCCCATTTCATGGCATTGTAGGTAACAATAATAAAATAAATCTTAGGTATCACTGTTTTTATATTTTAAATATACTTTTGAGCTAAATTGTTTAAATAGACATCAGGTTTTACTCCTGAGAAAAAAGCATCCGTATTTTGGTCAAAAGTTACTTTATAAAAATCTCCTTCTTCGACCTCATCATAGTAAGCTTCCTGTTGTATCTGATCCTGAATAGCATTGATAATCTCTCTTAAGTTATAATAATAAGGAAATGCAAAGTTGATTGTTTCGTTTTTTACAGATCTGCATGTCGTATCAAGAAAGCCTGAAATATCATCAATATCTAATAACAATCTTCTGGCATTACGATGAACTGTAAATCTACTGTTATCTTTAATTTTTGTTTTGAGAAAGTTGAAAAGAGTATTGGGATTACCTCCTTTTCCTACAATGTTTCCAATTCTTAAGATAAGATAATTATCAGATTTATTCTTAATGTAATTTTCCATTGCTAGCTTATGTAGTACATAATTGCTGTTCTGCTTTGATTGATCATGTACACTTAGAGTGGAAAAATATACCAATTTCTTTTCTTTATTATTTAGAAGGGCATTGCTTAAAAGATCAAATTCTCTTTTAAATTCGGTTTCTTTAGTTTCAAGGGAGTTGGACACACCGGAAGCAAAATAAAGAACGTCTTCAGTATCTATATTTTTTAATGAATTAGCAATAAGCCCGTTTCCTATAATCATATTGTGTCTTATGTTATTTTAGGTGAATATAATTAATTTGTTTTTAATTTTTTGTTGATTTGAGATTTGTACCTTATATAGTTAAAATATTTTTTAATAAAAAAACAATGTTGTTTGTAGTTAAAATATTTATATGGGTAAAACTTTAGTGTAAATAAAAGGCTTTTTATTGTAATAGGATAATACTCAAAATATTTATACAAAAAACCGGAGAAAATTTTTTCTTCTGTTTTATGATCAATCCGCTTTTGAAAGTCTGATCCGAGTTGTGATCTAATTCTGATATTTGCATCAAGCCATTTCTTTTCAAGATTTCCCATTGAAAAATGTTGAACAAGTATGTCATCAACTACGTAATTCTGAAGTTTTTTTGAAACTCTTAAAGTGAAGTCCAGATCGTAGCCATGAAATCCTTTTATATCTGAATTAAATTTATAATTAATAAAGTTTTCTTTTTTAATGCCAAGGAAAACACCATCTACAGCGTATACAGGATTCATATCCTGAGGGACTCTTTTAATTAAAAATGATTCAGTATTGTTCTTGTTTCCTTGTAAAATATTGATAAAATTGTATTCTTCAGAAACCGTCCAGCTGGAAGGAGCAACCGGAACATAGGAAGAGCCGGCAAGTCCTATAACGCCTGTTCCTGATACATTGAGATGAGAAATTAACTTTAGACCCCATTCGGTTATTTGAAAGAGGATATCTTCATGGATAAAAAGAAGGTAATCATATTTTGCTTTCTCCGCCCCGTTATTATAAGCCTCGCAAATTCCCATAATCCCGGGATTATCTATTTTAATAATTTCATATGGAACACCAATCGTATCTGCAATATTTCTTTCCAGTGCAGAGAAATAAAGAGGGAGATATGAAGATATGATAATCGAAATCATAGGACTGATTCTTAAATTTTAATTCAGGAGATTGTCCATGGTCTGAAAAATATCTGTAGTCAGTTTTTTCTCGGAATATTCCTGTTCCAATTTATCTTGGATTTTATTTCCGTAATTTTCTCTGAGATGCTGATCCTGCAATAATTTAACAATTTCCGATGCCATTGTATCAAGGTCTAGATAAGGTGTAAGAACACCAAACCCTCCTTCAAGAAACTCTACTGCACCGCCACTTTGCTCGAATGCAACAATAGGTTTCTTAAGCTTTGCAGCGGTAAGCATGACCAAAGGGAATGGATCTTCTCTTGATAGTAAAAGAAAGATGTCAAAAATGTTGATATAATCATTAGGAAATTTGTTATGATCCACGTATATAATCTTGTCGTCCACTCCCAGTTTCTCAGCATCAAGTTTAGAACATTTTACAGGACCGATTTTAGAAGAACCTCCAAGGTTGATGAATTTGAATTTAATGTTTGTACGATCTGCAATCTTTTTTACTAAAAGAGGTACAAGATCTGTTCCTTTTCTTAATTCCTGAGAACTGGCAATACCAATGACTAATTCTTCATCATTTATGTTGAGCTCTTTTTTTTAAGACAGTTTTATCCTTTTGAATTTTAATTTTCTCGTCAACAAAAGAATGAATAACTTTTATTTTATTTTCATCAACATTATATCTTTTTATCAAATTGTCAGCAACTGCCTTAGAGCCTGCAATAATAGTAGAAACGTTAGAGAAATTTTCAAAAATAAATTCTTTTGAATAAGAACTTTCCACCCCAAAGGCTAATTCATGAATGGCAACAATGGTAGGAATATTTCTTTTATAAAAAGGAATTGTCCAGATGAAGGTTTCTGCAGTATTGGCATACACCAGATCATAATTATTTAAAAAAAGCCTGCCGGTTATTTTTTCAATTTGCTCTTCTTTCGTTTCAGATTTTGGAAAAAAGGTTGCCTGAAATTTTTTGAAGTTTCTGTTAATAAATGAAAAAGATTGATTATAATAGGTAGCTACTATAATTTTATTATCAGATATTTTAGCAAAATCTTCATAAAGCTGCCCTGCTCGGAGCAACAATATATCAATACTAAAATTCTTTCTTTCTTGTTTTAATTTTTTTAATACACTCAATAGTAGGATAGGGGCACCAGATAATGATGCTTCGTGGGAAATAACTAATATTTTTTTTTGTTTCACTCATTTTTGTAGAGATTCAAAGATTAAATTTTGACCATTTTTTATAATGGTATTGGGAGGAATTGACTTGTGAATTACACATCCAGCCCCAATAACACAATTGTCACCGATATTTACTCCCTTTAGTATAACAGTATTGCTTCCAATCCAACAATTTTTGCCAATTACAATAGGAGATGTTTTAAAGTCTGTTTTATCAATGGAAAATTCCGGATTAAAACCATATTTGTGATTGTGATCATACAATTTTACACCTTCTCCAAATATGGAATTATCACCAATTAAAATATTATCAAGACAATTAATAGAAGAATAATTATTAAAAAATACATTGTTACCAATCGTCAAAGAAGCACCTGGAAGCACAGAAATACTACAGTAATCTCTTACAAAAAAAAAATTCCCCAATTGTTATCTTACCAAAATCTCCCTCATTACCTTTAAAAATGTTGATATCCTGTGGAGCAAAGGTGTGATGAATATTAATATTGGTTTTCAAACTAAATGTCCGCCAAAGCTTTTTCTTTCTTTGTACCTCTAGCTGAGTGATCCAAGATGTGGCCTTTCTATCAATGTATTTTTTTAGTCTCAGGAACATTAGAAAAATTTATATTTTAAATGATATAGTTTAACCGGTAAGCGGTATCTCAAACAAAAATTCAGCCAAGGTTCTTTTCCTTTATATCTATCATATTTTTCAAAGGTTTTTTTTTAGCTCCTCTTTACTTTTTGAAGTGAGATAAATTTTTTTAATACTGTTATTAAGTTCCACTTTGTTTTCCAATTCGGTATCATACTGCAACCTTAATAAAATTTCTTCAACAAAGACTATTCTTGATTTTAGAGTAGAAATATTTTCGTCATGTTTGCGGTAATAGGCTAAATGTTCAGGAATAAAGATGAAAAAATATTTCTGGTTTATTTTTAACCATTTATCATAATCCTCTAAAAGAATATCTTTATTATAAGATCCAGTTTCAATAAGTGCTTTAGTTTTGATAAGTGCACTTACCGCAGGAACAAAATTTCTTGTCTTTTCAAGCTTCCTAAATTGGTGTTCATCCTTATAGAAATCAAAATTGCCATAATATTCTACTAAACTTTCATCTTTTTCTACAATGTATGCTGAGGTAAAAGCAACAGCAAAGCTATTATCTTTCGTTTCTAAGATCTTTACACATTTTTCTAAAAAATCAGGATGAAGGAAATCATCTGCTGCAATAAGTTTTATATATTTTCCTCTTGCAAGCTGAACACATTCATTTAGCATTGTTGCTAACCCTGTATTTTTTGTGTGGAAGTTTTTCTCTGCAGGATAGTTATTGTTAACCAACCAATTTTCAAATACTTCCACAGAGTTATCCGGTGAAGCATCATCTCCTACAATAAGTTGAATGTTTTTATAGGTTTGATTTTTGATGCTATTTAGACACTCTTCTATATAACCACTATGATTATATGAAACAACGACAACAGTTACTAGTGGAAAATCTGTCATTAGTATTCATTTAAAGCTTTGATAATAGTTTCTATTTCTATTTCTTCAAGAACAGAAGAAATGGGTAAGCTCAATACTTCTTTATGTATTTTTTCACTTATAGGAAATGTAAGGTTATTCATTTCTTTGTACGCTTTCTGCTGATGAGGTGGAATAGGATAGTGTATGATTGTATGAATGCCTTTATTATGAAGGTATTGTTGCAGTTCGTCCCGATTTTCTGTCCGTATTACAAATACATGCCATACATGCTCTTTTTCTTCTGATGGATTTTCAGGAAGAATAATTTTGGGATTTGTTATTCCAAGAATAAATTTATTTGCAATATTTCTACGGGCTTCATTTTCTTGATCGATATATTTTAATTTTACATCAAGAACTGCTGCTTGAATTTCATCTAACCTGGAGTTGAGACCTTTGTAAATATTAATGTATTTTTCCTTTGATCCATAATTTCCTAACGCTTTGATCGTTTCAAATAATACTTTATCATTCGTAGTGACAGCACCAGCATCTCCAATGGCTCCCAGATTTTTCCCTGGATAGAAACTAAATCCAGCTGCATCACCAAGATTTCCTGACTTAATATTTTTCCACTCCGCACCAATTGCCTGAGCGTTATCTTCTATTATCTTTAAGTGATATTTTTGTGATATTTTCTTTAATTCTTCTGAAAAAATAACTCTACCTTGTAAATGAACAATTAGGATAGCTTTTGTTTTGGATGTTATTTTTTCTTTAATTTTAGAAATATCAATATTGTAAGTATTAATATCAGGTTCTACCAGTACCGGTATCAACCCATTGTCTGAAAGAGCTAAAATTGAAGCGATGTAGGTGTTGGAGGGTACAATAACTTCATCCCCCGGATGCATAAAACCTAATTCAATGTAAGCACGAAAAATAAGACGTAACGCGTCAAGACCATTGGCCGCTCCAATTGCATATTTAGAGCCAATATACTCAGATAAATTTTTTTCAAAATTTTTAAGTTCATCTCCTAATAAATACCAACCACTTCGGAATACTTGTAAAAGTTTGTTTTCAATCTCCTCCTGATACTTGAGGTTTATTTTTTTTAAATCTAAAAAGTTTATCATGCGATTTTAGTTTAAAGTAATTTCATAAAAATCATTGCAGATACCTCTTCCACCATACATTTCTTTTTGATTAATAAGACCTTCGTTTAATAACTTCCCATGGTTTTCAGTAGATATCCCGAAACTGAAATAGGTTCTTCCCTGAAAATATTCTTCAAATAACTTAATGAGAAGATAATCAAGAGCTCCTATTTCTCGCCCTCTTTCAGAATTTGCGAGATATTGCGTGTGTATAACATTTCCGAAATCAAAAATGACAGTTCCGCTTAAAAGTTCTCCATTTTCTCTAACCTCATAAAGTTTTATATTATTGGGAAAACTTTCAGCTAATTGTTGGATCTCATGAAGATTATGAACTGGTTTGGCTCCATGGTTTGAAGCGAGAACATTTGTTAAAAGACTCCAATAGTTATCAAAGGTTTTATTTTCTTTTATTTCAAGTCCTAGCTTCAGGCATTTCTTATATCTTCTGGCAGGAGAATTGGCGAGTGGTAATCTGTTTTGTATTGATAAAACAGATGATATATCTCGCCGGGTAAGTTTTGCATTATTCAAAAATAATGCATACAAATCTTCTTGAGAAGGCTGTTCAGAAAAGATAGAAGGAATAGCTTTATAAGTTATCTTTTTAAAATTATTATTCCTATAATAATTAAGTAAAAGTTGAAAAACCTCTATTACCTCAACAGCTTTAATTTTTTCATAGCTGATTAAGGAGCCATAGGTTAATCCGGCATGTGAAAAGATCTCCTCATTGGCTTCATTTGCAGGAAAGACTGCAATAATCTGATCTTTCTTAGTAAAAATCAATGAATGATCTATAAATCTGTCAGAGTGATAATCCATGTAATTCCGTTCAAAAAAAAACAATCCATTTTTGCTTTCTTTGAGAAACCTATCCCATGAATCTTTCTGAGTATTATTATATCGTGTTATCTGTATATCCATTTATAGTTTTAAAGACATTTTTACATTATCTTTTACAATTGAGTCTATCCGGAATCCGAAATTCTCATAAGCTTTTATCGCTCTGATATTATCCGGGACAACATTTAAATAAATAGTAGTTAGTTTATATTTTTCTTTAGCAGAACGACATATTTCTTCTAAAATAAATTTACTTAATCCTTGTCCCCAATATTGTTTTTCCCCAATATAGCCAAAGTATTCTGCATTTTTTAAGCTTGGATCTATTCTTTTTAAACCTGCAGCGCCAATAATATTGCCATCAAAAGCAACTCCCTTAATATAGTAATTCTCAAGTGTTTCTAGTTGTTCAAACCATTTTTTCTGATCCTCCTTAGTGAAATCAGGTGTGTTTGTTAGTCTCTTAATTTCCGGATCATTAAGCCAGATCCAGGATTTTTCCAGAATATCTTTTGTGTAATCTACTAGTTGCGTACTTGACTTTACTGTATCATACGAAACAAATTCTTCATAACTCCTGAAATAGTCGTTTTCATCGTAAAGCTCAGATGCTAAACATAGTAATACAGCACTATGTGAAAATTTAATATCCCGCCATATTAGCTTCGGAATATAAATGCCTCTTGATGGATTATCCAGAATAAAAGTTTCTTTGTTACCATTTTTATCTTCTACATTAAATTCAATAGTTCCAGATACAGCGAAAATAATTTGTTTTAAGTTTTTATGGGCATGTCCTCCCCTCATGACATCCTGAGGAGTATAATAGGTCCAATATACTCGCTTTACATCGAAGGGGATATTCTTTAGACTCTCTGCAACTGTTATAAAACCAAGAGACGAATTACCGATTTTATTTAAATCAAAATACTGAACCCTATCCATTCTAAACTATTTAATGTGATAATTAAAGTCTGGTCTAATAATTCCAGGTAAGGAGTTAATATTAGTTCCTCGTTTAACATTTTCAATTTCGAACCCAATAATTTCATTAGCAATGTAAAGAGGGATTTTCTGATCCTCGCCAAAAATTAACTTGAAATAATAATTTCCTGCATTAAGAAGATTAGATGGAATATCAAATTCCACGACATATTCTTTTTTCCGTGAACTGTTATTTGCGGCAACGAAAGCCCCGGTGTGAAAAACAACAGCTTCTTCATATGTTCGAAGCTCAAAAGTCGTATCGAGATTGATGTTTTCTTTGAAATTATAAAACCTCAGTCTTATTTTCACACCAGACTCAATATCTAGAAAAGTACCTTTTGCTGGTTGAGCTGAAAATTCTAATATTCTGATGTATTCATTCCCTAAAGCTGTTTCTAATGATCCTTCATGGATATAGCTGCTTTGTCTTTCAGCATTTTTCTGATACTCCGTAATGGTTTGGAGAATGTTTCCTGAATAATCCAAATGGCCCTGGTTTAATAAAATCCCGCTTTTGCATAATTCTTTTATAGCAGTCATATTGTGACTTACAAAAAGAATTGTTCTTCCTTCTCCTTTAGTAACATCACCCATTTTTCCAAGACACTTTTTTTGGAAATCTGCATCACCTACAGCTAATACTTCATCTACAATAAGGATTTCGGATTCAAGATGGGCTGCCACAGCGAAGGCTAAACGTACATACATTCCGGAAGAATATCTTTTTACAGGTGTATCAATATATCTTTCTACTCCGGAAAAGTCGACAATTTCATCAAATTTACGTTTGATCTCTTTGCGAGTCATTCCCAGAATTGCACCATTTAAGAAAACATTCTCCCTTCCCGTCATTTCCGGATGAAATCCTGTACCCACTTCCAATAAAGATGCAATTCTCCCTTGAGTATATATTTTTCCGGTTGTAGGTTTTGTTACTTTACTTAATAGTTTTAGTAAGGTCGATTTTCCGGCTCCGTTTCTTCCAATAATTCCTACGGCATCCCCTTGTTCAACTTCAAAATTAATATCCCTTAAAGACCAAACGTATTCTGAATTACCTTTTGTTGTTCTATCATTGGTATCTCCTATTTTTAAATAGGGATCATCCTTTCCTCTTACCCTGTACCAAAATCTGTTTAGATCATGGCTGAGAGTTCCTGTACCCACTTGTCCTAAGCGGTACTGTTTTGATATGTTTTCAGCTTTTAAAGCCAGCATATTTTTTTTTGTTTAAAGTAATTAGACTTGTACTACAAAATACTAAATGTTTACCATCAGATTATACAGTATCCATAAAGGTCTTTTCAACTCTGTTGAAAATAACTGTTCCTATTGCTAACAGTACTAGAATTATTGCAGTACTGATTCCTAACATAAGTGGAGAAAAGTTCCCTACTCCCAGCCATGCATATTTAAAGCATTCAAAAATTCCGGTTAACGGATTGTAATAAGCAATGCTTTTGAAACCTGCAGGAAGTGAAGATGTTGGATATATAACCGGAGTAGCATACATGTATAAGCTTACACCAAATCCAAGAAGCATATTTAAGTCCTTATACTTTGTTGTAAGGGATGAAAAAATCATTCCTACACCTAATGCAAACAACGCCATAAGGATCACCAGAAAAGGAGTGGCTAATATCCAAATATTAGGATGTGCTTCTCCTTTTGCAAAATAATAGCCCCACACGATCATGAACAATATGAATTGTACCCCAAATCTCATTAAATTAGAAATGACTATTGAAAGGGGAGTTACAAGTCTAGGAAAATATACCTTTCCAAAAATACCTGCATTTCCTGCGAAAGTATATGAGGTACCTGTTAATGATGTTGAAAAATAATTCCAGAGAGTAATCCCTGCTAGATAAAATAACAAAGGAGGGGCTCCATCCGTTGGTAGTTTAGCTATTCTTCCAAAAACAATTAAATAGGTTATAGTTGTAAAAATAGGATTGATGAAAAACCAAATAGGCCCCAATACCGTTTGTTTAAAGCTCGAGACGAAATCTCTTTTCACAAACATGTAAATAAGATCTTTGTATCTCCATACTTCTTTGAGCTTTAAATCAAATAAGGTGTGATTAGCTTCAATGGTTTCTGTCCACTTTTGTTGTGGTTCATTCATTTGTGTTAAGTTTATGCAAATTTATAATAATTAATTTTCTCATAGTTCTATATATTATGAATTATTATTCATCTAAAAACTAAAAATAATAACTAATATATTGATATTTATTATTATAAACAAAAGCTGTAATCATTCAAGATAACAGCTTTATAAATTTCTGATTAAGATTATTTGTTTACGAGCTCGGTAAGGTATTTACCATATCCACTTTTACCATACTTTAAAGCTGTCTGTAATAACTTTTCTTCGTTGATAAATTTATTCCTGAATGCAATCTCTTCAATACATCCGATTTTAAAACCCTGCCTCTTTTCAATGACGCTTACAAACTCTGAAGCATCATGAAGAGAATCAAATGTCCCTGTGTCTAACCATGCTGTCCCTCTGTCCAAAACACCGACTTCCAGTTTTCCTTTTTTAAGATAGACATTATTTACATCTGTAATTTCAAGCTCGCCACGTGCTGAAGGTTGTATGTTTTTTGCGATTTCTACAACTTCATTATCATAAAAATATAAGCCGGGAACTGCATAATTAGATTTTGGATGTGTGGGTTTTTCTTCTATAGATACAGCCTTAAAATCATTATCGAATTCCACAACGCCGTATCTTTCAGGATCGGAAACATGATAAGCAAAAACGACCCCTCCATTAGGATTTGTTTTGTTTTTTAAGAGTGTTCCCATTTCGGACCCATAAAAAATATTATCTCCTAATACCAGTGCCGCAGGATCATTTCCAATGAAAGAATCTCCAAGAATAAAAGCCTGAGCAAGACCGTCCGGGCTTGGCTGTACAACATATTCAATATTGCAACCTATCTGTGATCCATCGCCTAATAGTTTAACGAAACCTTCCTGGTCATGAGGAGTAGTAATAATTAATATATCTCTGATTCCTGCTAATAATAATGTAGACAGGGGATAATATATCATTGGTTTATCATAAACCGGCATTAGCTGTTTACTTACAGCAATGGTAAGAGGGTAAAGTCTTGTACCGGAACCGCCGGCTAAAATTATTCCTTTCATGTATTTGTTTTTTTATTTCTTCAATTGGTGCCCAATTGAGATTTCATTGTTGATAAGAAAAAAAATAGGCATATCCTTTTGGGTTAATTGTATTGATTTTCATAGTATTTTTGATAATCCCCTGAGGTTACATTTTCTAACCATTCTTTGTTTTCAAGGTACCAGTCAATAGTTTTTGACAATCCTTGCTCAAACGTTACGGAGGGTTTCCAGCCTAAGTCCTTATTTAGCTTTGATGCGTCAATAGCGTATCGCTTATCGTGTCCTGGCCTGTCTTTTACAAAAGTGATTAATTTTTCAGAGTATCCGGATGGTTTTCCAAGTTTTGCATCCATTTGCTTGATCAATTCTCTGACAAGGTCAATATTTTGCCATTCATTAAATCCACCAATATTATAAGTTTCACCTGTCTTTGCTTCGTTAAATATTTGGTGAATTGCTTTCGCATGGTCAATAACAAATAACCAATCTCTTGTATACTTACCATCACCATAGATAGGAAGTGGCCTTTCATTAATAATGTTGGAAATACAGAGAGGAATCAACTTTTCAGGAAAATGATTTGGGCCATAGTTGTTTGAACAGTTGGATACGATAAAAGGCATCCCATATGTATTTCCATAAGCTCTTACTAAATGATCAGAAGCAGCTTTAGATGCTGAATAAGGAGATTGAGGGTCGTAAGAGGTTGTTTCCAGGAAAAAGCCGGTTTCTCCTAAACTTCCATAAACTTCATCTGTAGAAACATGATAGAATAAATTTTTTCTTGTTTCATTCGGGAATCTTCCGTGTGTATGATCGGGGTTTAGAGTCCAGAATTCTTTACATAGATTAAGAAGGTTGGCGGTGCCATTTACATTCGTATTAATGAAAGCCATAGGGTCCGTAATACTTCTGTCTACATGACTTTCTGCAGCTAAATGTATGACAGCATCAGGGTTGTATTTTTCAAAAATTATTCTTAATTCTTCAGGTTTTGTAATATCTGCTCTTTCAAAAACATAATTAGATTCGTTTTCAATATCTTTTAAATTTTCTAAATTTCCTGCATAGGTAAGAGCATCAAGATTGATGATTGTTGAGTCGGGATTATTTTTTACAAATTCTCTGACAACATGAGAGCCAATAAAACCAGCCCCTCCGGTAATGATTATATTTTTCATTTTAATATTTTGAAAATAATTAAGGTTTAAAGATAGGTAAAGTATTATATCTAATATTATACTTAACGTTTTATAGTGACGGTGAGTATGTCAGCTAATCAATCTCTGAATTTAAGATAGTTTGCCTTCCAATACTTTTATAATAGAATCCATGTTGTCTGGGAACCTCCAAAGGATACATATTTCTTCCGTCAAATATAACTTTATTGTTCATTTTTTCGGCCATCAGATCAAAATTAGGATTTTTGAATTCAGGCCATTCCGTAGCAATGAATAATGCGTCAGCTCCTTCTAAAGCATCGTACATCGTTTTTGCATATTGGATCTGGTCTCCAATAATCTGACGAACATTGTTTTCAGCGACTAGATCATACGCGGTTATTTTAGCTCCTTTTTTCAACAAAAGATTAATGTTGTCCAAAGAGGAAGCTTCACGTATGTCATCGGTATTTGCCTTAAAAGCTAGTCCCCAGATTGCAATCTTTTTTCCATTAAGATCTCCTCCGAAATATTTTTCAATATCAGAAACCAGAATAACTTTTTGAGTTGTATTTACATTTTCTGTAGCTTCTAAAATCTGGAAATTAAAATCTTCCTGCTTCCCAGATTTAATTAATGCCTTCACATCTTTAGGGAAACAACTTCCCCCATACCCAATTCCGGGAAATAAAAAGCGGTGACCAATTCTGTCATCACTTCCCATTCCCAATCTTACTTTGTCAACATCAGCGCCTACTTTTTCACAATAATTGGCAATCTCATTCATAAATGTAATTTTCACGGCTAAAAATGAGTTCGATGCATATTTGGTAAGTTCAGAAGATTTTTCATCCATGAATATAATAGGAATTCCTGTATTGGTAAAAGGCTGGTATATTTTGGACATGATATTTTTAGCTCTCTCTGAACTCGATCCGACAACAACTCTTGCAGGGTTCATAGAGTCCTCTACAGCAAAGCCTTCCCTTAAAAATTCCGGATTGGAAACAACATCAAAAGGAATGTTTGTTTTTGAAGAAATAACTTCTTTTACTTTCTCTGCCGTTCCCACGGGAACTGTACTTTTGTTAACAATGACCTTATATTCAGTCATCAGTTCGCCAATACTATTGGCAACACTCAACACATAAGAAAGATCAGCAGATCCGTCTTCCCCGGGAGGAGTAGGTAAAGCAAGGTATACGACTTCGCTTTTATCTAATGCTTCTTTTAAATTGGTGGTGAAAAATAACCTTTGAGACTGAATGTTTCTATGGAACATCTCTTCAAGGTTCGGCTCATATATGGGAACAATGCCGTTTTTCATGCCTTCAACTTTTTTTTCATCAATGTCAACACAGTATACTGAATTGCCAAGTTCTGCAAGGGTAGTTCCGGTAACTAATCCCACATAACCTGTTCCTACAATTGTTATATTCAAAATGTTTGTTTTTAAAATTCATCACAAAAATAATAAAAATACTGTCAACCCCTCTTTAAATTTAATGTTAATACATTGCTGGGTTATTTATCTGATAATAAGATGATTTTGCTTTTTTAGAAAAAATATCTTATATTTGCATTGGATTTACGGAAAAAAATGGGAAGGCTTCGGAAGAAAGCCTTTTTTCGTACTGTAAATCAAGCATAAAATTATGGAGTTTAGAAAGAAAATTGAAGAATTATTAAATGAATTCCTTGAAACCAGAAAAGATTTATTTCTTATTGATCTGAAGTTTTCTGCAGGGGATGATATTACAGTGATTTTAGATGGTGATAATGGAGTTTCTTTGCAGGATTGTCTTGATGCAAGCCGGGCAATAGAGTTCAATATGGATCGTGAAGAACATGATTTTAGTCTTCAGGTGATGTCTGCGGGACTAAGCGAACCGTTATCTACTCCCAGACAGTTTAACAAAAATATAGGACGAGAAATTGAAATTGTTCTTGAGGATTCTTCTAAAATAGAAGGTGAATTGTCAAAAGTGGATGAAGAAAAAATCACACTTATTTTACGATACCGAAAACCAAAAGATATTGGAAAAGGTAAAGTAGATGTGGAGGAGGAAAAGGAAATTCCTTACTCTGAGATAAAAAAAGCATTAGTAGTAATTAAATTTTAAAAAGAAAAAAGAATAAATGGATAATATAGCGTTGATTGAATCCTTTGGTGATTTTAAAGACGAAAAAGGGATCAGTAAAATTGATCTTATGGCAATTATTGAAGATTCACTGAAAACTCTTTTGAGAAAAAGGTTTGATTCAGATGATCATTTTGATGTGATTGTAAACCCTGATAAGGGGGATTTTCAGATATTTTTAAATAAAACAATCGTAGAGGATGAGATGTCGGAAGACGATGATTTGGAAATTGAAATTTCTGAAGCTAAAAAAATCGACCCGACTTTTGAAGTAGGGGAAGACTTTACAATGGAGATTCCTGTTGCACAGCTGGGAAGAAGAAATATATTAACTTTGAAGCAGATTCTCGCTACAAAACTTCAGGAGCATAATAATGCAATGTTGTATGAGCAGTTCAGAGACAGAATTGGAGAGATTGTTGTTGGAGAAATTCATCATATTCGTCACAAACATGTAATTTTGTTAGATGATGAGGGTAATGAATTTATTTTACCAAAAGAAAACCAGATTCCTTCTGACTTCTTTAAAAAAGGAGAGAACATCAGAGCTATCGTAGAGTCGGTTGATTTTAAAGGTTCAAAGCCACAAATTATTATTTCCAGAACTGCACCTAAGTTCCTTGAGAAATTATTGGAGCTGGAGATTCCTGAGATTCAGGATGGAACGATTATGCTTAAAAAAGTGGTAAGGATTCCTGGTGAAAAGGCTAAGATTGCCGTAGATGCTTATGATGATAGAATTGATCCGGTTGGTGCTTGTGTGGGTGTTAAGGGATCCAGGATTCATGGAGTTGTAAGAGAGTTGAAAAATGAAAATATAGATGTTATTCAGTGGTCTAAAAATCCTGAAATTTTAGTTAAGAGAGCGTTAGGTAACGTTACAATTAACAAAATAGACATCAATGAGAACAGTAGCTATGCGTTAGTTTATACACCTGTAGAAGAAATTTCTAAGGTAATTGGAAAGCAAGGTCAAAATATCAGACTGGCTTCTTGGTTGACAGGGTATGAAATAGATGTTTATAGAGAGTCTAGCGAGGATGACGATGTTGATTTGAGAGAATTTAATGACGATATCGAGCAGTGGATTTTGGATGAATTTAAGAAAGTAGGTCTTACTACTGCGAAATCAGTATTGGATAAGGATACTGAAAGTCTTTTAAATATGGTTGACCTTGAGGAAGAAACCATCGAAGATGTAAAGCGCATTCTGAGAGAAGAATTTGAAGATTAAGATTTTAAATAAATTTTAATAAAAAGTAAAAAAGAAATACTTTAATTTTAGAAATTAAAAAAAAACAGTAAATAATATAAATGCCAAAAATAAGATTAAATAAAGCGGTTAAGGAATTCAACATTTCGATGTCCAGATTAGTAGAGTTTTTACAGTCAAAGGATTTCGAGGTTGAAAACAATCCTAACGCTCAATTAGAAGAAGCGGCATATTCTGCATTGGAGGCTGAGTTTGCCAAGGATGGCGAACAACGTAAAGCTTCCCATGAGGTGGTGATCATTAAAGTTCCGGAAGAAAAACTGGAAATAGAAGAAAAGAAAACCCCTGAAGTAATAAGAGCTAAAGCTAATAAACCAGAAACTAAAATTTTAGGTAAAATAGATTTGGATTCTAAGAAACCTGAGGCTGAAGAGATTTCTGAGGCTCCGGTTGTTCCTGTAACTCCTCCGGTTGAGAAGAAGGAAGAGATAGTGTCAGAACCGGAACCTGAAACTAAAGCAGCTACAGAGAAACAGGAATTTAAAGTTCTGGATAAAATTGACTTGTCACAAATAGAGTCAAGAAACAGACCAGTTAAAAAAGATAAACCAAAAGTGGAGGAGAAAAAAGCTGAAGAAAAACCAATTGAAGTTGTGAAAGAAACTCCAAAACCAGTTGTTGAAACTGAGGCCAAACCAATTGAGGCAGTGAAGGAAGAATCTGTAAAAGATGACGAGCAATCTCAGGAGCCTCAGAAAATTGAAACCGTTTATCAAAAATTAGACGGACCTAAGATTGTTGGTGAAAAAATTGATTTAACGCAATTTGCTCCTAAGCCTAACTCAGGTGCGAAGAAGAAAAGAAAAAGGATTGAAAAACCTGGAGGACCTAATCAACAGAATACAGGGAACAATCAGCAGGCTGGAGGAAACAATCAGCAAGGGGGGCAAGGAAACCGTCCGCAAGGAGGTAATCAAGGCAACCGCCCACAAGGTCAGGGTGGCCAAGGTAATCGCCCGCAAGGTCAAGGTGGTCCTGGTGGAAACCGTCCATACAATAATAACAATCAAGGAAACCGTCCACAAGGTCAGGGTGGTGGATTCAAGAAAGGGGGTCAGAATAATAGACCGGGGCAAAGAACAATGCCTGTGGAGCTAACTGATGAGCAAGTAAAGAATCAGATTAAAGAAACCCTTGAGAAGTTAACTAATAAAGGAGGTAAATCTAAATCTGCTAAGCATAGAAAAGATAAGAGAACTTATCGTAGAGAGCAGGATGAACGTCAGCAAGAGATTGATGCACAGGATAGAACATTAAAAGTTACTGAATTTATTACAGTAGGGGAACTTGCCAGTTTGATGAACGTTTCTCCAACAGAAGTTATTTCCGCATGTTTCTCTCTAGGTGTTATGGTAACTATGAACCAGCGACTTGAAGCTGATACCTTATTATTGGTAGCTGATGAATTTGGTTATAAAATTGAGTTTTCGGATGCTGATCTTGAAGAAGCAGAATCTGAAGAAGATATGGATGCAGAGGAGGATCTTTCTCCAAGAGCACCAATTGTAACCGTAATGGGACACGTTGACCACGGTAAAACATCCTTACTTGACTACATCAGAAAAACCAATGTTATCGCCGGTGAATCAGGAGGTATTACACAGCACATTGGAGCATATAATGTAAAGTTAGAAAACGGGCAAAGGATTACTTTCCTGGATACTCCTGGTCACGAAGCCTTTACGGCTATGAGAGCAAGGGGTGCTCAGATTACCGATATTGCCATTATTGTAATTGCAGCCGATGATGATGTAATGCCTCAGACTAAAGAGGCGATCTCTCACGCGCAGGCAGCAGGTGTACCAATGATTATCGCTTTGAATAAAGTTGATAAGCCGGGTGCAAATCCTGATAATATCCGTCAGCAATTATCTGGTATGAATATTTTGGTTGAAGAATGGGGTGGTAATGTTCAGGCTCAGGAAATTTCTGCGAAGTTTGGTAATAATATTGACCTTTTATTGGAGAAAGTGTTGCTTCAGGCAGAAATGCTTGAGCTGAAAGCTAATCCGAATAGAAATGCTCAGGGAGTTGTAATTGAAGCTTCTTTAGATAAAGGAAGAGGATACGTAGCAACGATGCTTGTGCAAACCGGAACTTTAAGAGTTGGTGATTATGTACTTGCAGGGAAAAACCATGGTAAAGTGAAAGCAATGCTTGATGAACGTGGTAGAAACCTTAAAGAGGCAGGCCCATCAATCCCGGTTACTATTTTAGGTCTGGATGGTGCTCCTACAGCAGGGGATAAATTTAAAGTCTATGCTGATGAGAGTGAGGCAAAAACTATTGCCAATAAGAGAGAGCAGCTTCAAAGAGAGCTTTCTATCAGAACTAAGAAACATACAACGCTTGAAGAACTTGGAAGAAGAATTGCTCTAGGTGAGTTCAAGGAGTTGAATATAATCCTGAAAGGTGACGTGGATGGTTCTGTTGAAGCATTATCAGATCAATTACAAAGGTTGTCAACGGAAGAGATCAGTGTTAATATCTTACATAAAGGAGTTGGTCAGATTACAGAATCTGATGTTAACTTAGCTACAGCTTCGGATGCTATTATCATTGGATTTAATGTTAGGGCTGGTGGTAATGCTAAAGAATTAGCAGACAAGGAAGAAATTGAGATCAGAACTTATTCTGTAATTTATGCAGCTATTGATGAGGTAAAAGAGGCAATGGAAGGTATGCTTTCTCCTGAAATTAAAGAACAGGTAATTGGTAATGTGGAAATCAGAGAAGTATTTAAAATTTCGAAGGTGGGAACAATTGCCGGATGTATGGTTCTTTCAGGGAAGGTTACAAGAAGTGCTAAGGTAAGAGTTCTAAGAGACGGTATCGTTAAATTTGACGGGGAACTGGAGAGTTTAAAGCGTTTTAAAGATGATGTGAAAGAAGTAACCAAAGGTTACGAATGTGGATTGAATTTAAAAGGTTATAACGATATTGAAATCGGCGATATTCTTGAAGTATATGAAGAAGTTGCAGTGAAGAAGAAATTGAAATAATTTATTAATTATCTAAATATTTGAAAACCACTTTTTTATAAAAGTGGTTTTTTTTTGTTTAAAAACATAATTTATATTGATTCTAAATTGTTTTTTTTAACATTTTATTATATTATCATTATTTAAGTTAAATAGTTATAATAATGTTTTTTTTATTTAATATTTATATGTTTTTATTATAAATAATTATTCAATTTAATGTGATTTTTGAATTAAAGTTAAATTTGTTTTATATTATTAATTTAATGTATTTGTAAATATTAGTATTAATTAACATATTTGTCTTGTATATATTAAAATATGTTAATATGAATGTTAAATTACGGGTGGTGAGTGCTGGCGCGTTGTTTTTTATATGTGGCCTATATAATGCACAAACTGTTAAAAAAAAATGATACAATCAAATCAAAAGATATTGAGGAGGTTGTAGTTTTAGGGTACAATAGAACTTTAACTAAGCCTAAGGATGTCAGTGCGAATACTACTGTAAATGCGGAGGTTTTAGAGAACAGACCAAATGTTAGTTTTCTAAACTCATTACAAGGTTCTGCTCCTGGTGTTACTATTGCGTCTAATTCGGGTTCTCCTGGTTCTGCAAAAATTGATCTGGTTATTAGAGGGATTTCATCACTTTCGGCAGATACAGAGCCATTAGTGATTATTGATGGGGTTCCTACTGGGGCTAATCAGTTTAGGAATTTAAATTCGGAGGATATAGAATCTATCTCAATTTTGAGAGATGCTGCAGCGACTTCAATTTATGGAAATAGGGGAGCAAATGGAGTATTGTTGATTAGAACTAAAGGAGGTAAGTTTAACTCAAAATTGAGATTAAGCTATAGTACTATGACTGGGGTTAGTGTTATGCCTAAAAACAAATACAATATGGCAAATGCTCAGCAGTTACTTAGGATTCAAAAAAATAATAATCAAACAAGTCTTACAGGGGGAAAGCTTACTGATGAAGAAATTGCAAACTATCCAATTAATACAAATTGGGAAAAAACTTTCTTTAAGGCAGATGTAACCCAGCAACATAATGTTTCTGCAACTTTTGGTGGTGAAAATACATCGGTATATTCATCATTAGGATATTTGGAGCAAGGAGGTTTGGTTCCGAATACTAATTTTAAGAGATTTACATTTAGAAATAATATCACAGGTAGATCAGCTGATAAGAGGTTTAATTATACTGCTATAGTTGGTTTGGGGTATTCTGCTAGAAAACAGCTGAATCAAGAAAGTAATTCGGGTATAAATGGAAATTATGTTCAAAATCCATTAATAGGATCTTTTCTGGCTTTGCCTTATATTGCTTCTGGGCAATATGCTAATGGTCGCGATTTATTTAATGCAATTGGGACTAATTCCGGAGCGGAGGGTAATTTTGCTTACATTCTTGAGGATGTACTTAGGGGTGATCAGTCCGTATTTGGGCGTTTCAATGAAACTTCTATTTTCACTAATGTAACTACATCCTACAAACTTACAGATGACTTTACGCTTAATAATAGAACGGGGGTAGATGTTAAAATAGGGAATTCAATGGCAGGAAGAAATCCTAATGGGTATCTTTCGTTGGTGGTTGCTGCAACAAATGGGACAGAGTACGGAGGTAGTGAGACTATTGGTAACTCCAGAGAGCTGAACTTTACTACAGTTTCTAGCGTTAATTATAATAAAGTATTAGGAGATCATACTATTGGAGTAGGAGCATATTTAGAGTATAATAAGGTTCATTTCTATTCAAGTAGTCAAACTCAAAATGGTTTAGATCCAAGATCATTTGCGATTGGGTCAGGTGTCGGGTATATTGCTTTCGATCCCGTGAGAAATATTTATCTACCATCGGTTTCGGCATTTAAGGCTACTGCTGGTTCCCTTTCTTATTTTGCAACGGCAGATTACGATTATAAAGATAAATATGGTTTTAGTGGAACATTAAGACGGGATGGTAGTTATAGATTTGCTCCTGGTAATAAATGGGGAACGTTTTGGTCTGTCGGAGGACGTTGGAATATTGATAAAGAAAACTTTATGCAGGGATCAATATTCGATATGTTGAAGTTGAGAGCTTCTTATGGTACCCAAGGGAATGCTAACGTAATTGCGGCTGGAGATGATACGAATCCTATGCTTTTAGGAACTGGTATTACAAGGGATTTGAATGTGGTTGGAAATGGGTATTCCAACACTTCAGGTTATTTTGTTAGTAATATAGCAAATCCTACACTTCGATGGGAAGAGGTTAAACAAACAAACTTCGGGTTGGATTTTAAATTGTTTAAGAATAGGCTGGAAGGTAATTTTGATGTCTACAGAAAAGATACCGATATGCTTTATTATAATATTCCTTCATCAGCAATTACCAGTCAATATACTTATAGAGGTAATTATGGAGCTTTAAAAAATGAAGGTTTTGAAGCGGTGCTGAGATATAATATTTTTAACAAATCAGATTATAAGTTAACAATATTTGCTAACGGTTCATATAATAAAAATACTATTAAAAAACTTTCAATTCCAGTAAGTACAGGATCTTTACTTTTAGTAGAAGGAGGTAGCATCAATGAATGGAATCTAGTGCCTTATTTAGGGGTGAATCCTAATAATGGAAATGAGTTATATTTGGATTCAAACGGAAATGTATCAGAACAAGCATTAGATAAAGACAGAAGAAAAACGGGGAAAAACTATTTTCCAAAGTACACGGGAGGTTTTGGCTTTAATAGTGAATATAAAGGGTTTTTCTTAGATGCATTATTCTCATTCCAAGCTAAGTTCTGGAGATCAGACAATCAGTTGGCATGGGCATTAAATCCATCATATATGCGTGCTGGAAATAATGTTTCTGCTGATTTGCTTAATGCGTGGACTCCTACTAACACTAATACAGATATTCCTTCGTTAAATGCGCCCATGTCTAGCATTACTGATAGACTTCTGTATGATGCATCCTTCCTGAGGATGAAGAATGTAACTCTAGGGTACAATGTGCCTAAAAAATTCTTTAATGAAAAATCTATACTGAAGGCTGCTAGAATCTTTGTTCAAGGTGAAAATATTTTTACCTGGACAAAATGGAGAGGGTATGACCCTGAGGGATTGGGTACATTTCCTTTAAGTGTTTATCCAAACCCAAGAACGTTCTCAATTGGAGCTAATTTAGATTTTTAGTAATTATTAATTATTCAATATGAAAAGTATTTTTAAAACAACAATATTATCCTTAGCTGTTATTGTAAGTGTATCTTCTTGTAATGATGCATTGGATATCACGCAGGCGGGAGAACTGAATGGTGAGTCGACATTCACTAATACAAACGATTTAGATAAATATCTTAATGGTGCTGTATATACTAGTTTAGATATTACCAATAATTTATTTTTATCTGCTCAAATAACTGATGAGTTGGGGATGGGGCCTCAGAATTCTGAGTTGGCACTTAGTGCTCATCAATTTTACCTTGATATTACTAATGGGCCTACTTCTGGTATCTGGCTCGGGAATTATACAACAATAAATAGGGCTAACAGGCTTTTGGTAGGAGCCAAGGGTATAGTGCCGGCAGAGTCTGAACGAGCTAGATATAATAATGTGGTTTCGCAGACCAGACTAATAAGAGCATTTTCTTATTTTACTCTTTTGTCCTATTTTTCTACAGACATGAAAGATCCTAATGCTTTAGGGGTTATGCTAATAGAAGATGTCCCTGAGTTGACAGAAACTAAACCAAGGGTTGCGAATTCTCAAATTTTTGCATTAATTGATGCGGATATCGCCTTTGCAGAAAGTAATTTGACAACCAGTGGTGATTATTACAGGATTACGAAAAATTTTTTAAATGCCTTTAAAGCAAGGTATTATTTATACAGAGGTATGTATCCTCAAGCTAAAGCTGCGGCACAGGCGGTGTTAAATACTTCTGGTTTATCACTTACGGTGGCAAGTCCTCCTAATCCAGGTAATTTGGCTCAAAATAATCAGGCTCATAAAGATCTGAATGCATATACTTCCAAGAATCCATACGTTAAAATGTGGAATAATACAGATACTGGTAATCCGAGAGAATTAATATTTTCTTTAAACAGGCCGCAGCTTCAAAGCTGGGGAAATATTGTAACTCTGTTTGCAACCAATGCGTCGCAGGCTAATGGATCTATTTTGTATGATATGGGTAGAAAAACTTTTAACCTGTATGCTAGTACTCCTGGAGATATTAGGAGGTTTGCGTATATTGATCCTACTGCTGTAATTAATTCCAATTACGCGACTATAGATAATTACAGAGCTTTGGATGTGCTTGTGATAGATAAATATCCTGGCAGAGCAACTTTGGCGCCTGATCCAATTCCTACAGATCCTACACGGGAAAAGGTTTTAAGTCAGAATGTGTTAAGAAACGATATTCCAATTTTCAGGTTATCTGAGATGTATTTTATTTTAGCTGAATGCGCTGTTGAAGAAGGTAGTTTCACTACGGCTGCAACACTTATAAAGAATGTTAGGGATGCGCGTAACTACCTGGGTCCTGTGGATTTACCGGTGTATTCAAGTAAACAGCAGGCATATGTTGATATCCTTTTGGAGAGAAGGAAAGAGCTCTATTTGGAAGGGCATAGATATTTAGACTTAAAAAGATTGGGAGCAATTGCAGGAGTGGCTATTGATAGGGATCCTACAGACGATGTGAAAACGATCCCGGTGACTATACCAATTAATGATTATCGTATGAGGTCGCTGCCTATTCCAAGGGCTGAGCTGCAAGGAAATCCAACAATTCAACAGAATCCTGGGTATTAATTAAAAAAAAAACTTAGAAATGAAAACAATAAAGTATATATATCTATTTCTTGTTTGTCTTGTTATGTCATGTACAAATGATGAAATTCATTACGAAGGTGAGCCATATTTACATTTTGTAACTTCAGGTTCGGATCAATTAATAGAACAGGGTAGTGGACATAAAGATGTTGAAGTTAAATATGGAACAATTTCGCAGGTATCTGGAGATAAGGAGGTGAAATTAGTTTTAGATCCAAGTTCAACTGCAAAAGAGGGAGTTGATTTCCAACTTGTGAAAGGTACTGATAATCCTTCTGGTAAGGTTAATGGAGTTTTCGTTGTGCGATTGTTGGAAAGCGGAGCGACCAGTGTGGCTAAAAAAGCTGTTTTTAAATTACAATCGAATTCTATTCAGAATGCTATTATAGATTATCAAACATATACAATGAGTATGTCATTGAAATGCTCGGCTACGTTGATGAATGCTAATTTTAAAAATACAGAGGCTTTTTGGAATACTCCAAATGGAAATTATGATATTGTTCAATCGTCAACGACAAATCAATTGAAGGTAAAGGACTTTTTGGACGTAGGTGTAGATTTGGTGTTAAATTATAATCCGGATACATATGTAGTTACTATTCCGGATCAATATACGGGATCAAACTATAGTGCTGCTCCATATGCCGGAGCTCCAATTTGGGTTAAGCAATCTACTGATGCTTCGCAAGTTTCATCATTTAATCCGTGTACAAAGACTTTAACTGTATATGGGAATTATTACCTTAAAGGTACTACGGCGGCTTACGGAAATAAAAAAGAAGCGTTTGTAGGAAATTAAGAACAACCTCACTAAAAAAAGAAAATAATTTAAAATGAAAAAGACTGGAATTATATTGTCATTTTTAGGCTTTAGCTTCTGTTTTGGACAAAGTGCTGTGCTTTACAATCTTAATAACAATAGATTGTTGTCTAATTCGGTTAATAAAATTGGCGTTGGAGAAAGTGCCGATAATGATAATTATGATGGGTCTCCTTTTTTAGAAAAAGAGTTTTTACCATCAATGATTAAAGGAGAGAGTGGAGCTTTTCTTTTAAGATATAATATCTATAATGATGAAATTATCTTAAAGAATGATGATAAATATTATAAAATCCCAAAAGAAGAGGCTGATTATTTTAAAATCAATAATGAATATGTTGTGAGATTGATTAATGGGAAATATTATATTGATTCCTCTTCGGATAAAAATAATTATGTAATTGTTCGAAAAGAGAATATAACCTTTGCGCCAGGAAAAGTTGCGGAGAATACCTATGATCAAGCTAGGCTCCCGAAGTTTTCAAGAACTAAACCAGATTATTTTTTGTTTGATATGGCTAAAAAGGTAATTACTCCATTGAAAAAAGATGAAATTAAAGCATTATTTCCTAATAAATCCGAGGAATTAGATCAAAATTTTAAAAAAAATAAATTCAAAAATATTGATGATCTTAATAGTTTATTAAGCATTATTGCTGGTTAAATTAAGCATACAAATAAATTCAGAAGAGCCTATTGAAAAATAGGCTCCTTTGGAATTTATAACCGTCTGATAATTTATAATAATTCTAAATAATATTTTTAAGGATGATAAATGTTTGTTAAAGATATTTTGAACTGTGGAAAATTTGTTTTATTGAAATGTTAAATGTTATTTTTTGTTAAATTTTAATGTACGAAGTAAAATATTAATTTTTATATATCGTATTTATCATAATTATCGCCAAATTAAAAAGTTGCCAGTATTAATATTTATTAACATATTTGCTCTCTTAAATATATTAAAATTTGTTAATATGAATGTGAAATTACGTGTATTAAGTGCTGGCGCATTGTTTTTTTTAGGGCATACAGCTTTTGCACAGAAAACAAAAAAAGATTCTGTTACTAAAGAGCAGCAGATCGAAGAAGTTGTTGTTGTTGCTTATGGTACTCAGAAAAAGCAGAGTATTACAGGGTCAATTACGACAATTAATGCAAAACAGTTAGAGGATGCTCAGGCATCAAATGCTGTTCAATCTCTAACCGGAAAGGTTGGTGGGGTACAAATCTCCGCTAATTCGGGACAACCAGGAGATCCTCCGCAGGTTAGATTTAGAGGTATTGGATCTCTTTCTTCTTCAAATAATCCTTTGTATGTTGTCGATGGGGTGCCTTTTAATGGTAATATTAATGCGATTTCAAATCAGGATATTGAAACCATTTCATTTTTAAAAGATGCATCAGCAAACGCATTATATGGTAGCCGAGGTGCAAATGGGGTTATCCTTATTACAACAAAGAAAGCTAAAAAAGGTAGGTTCTCAGTTACTTTTGACACTAAGTTCGGAGTGAACTCACGAGCCGTTAAAGAATATGATATCATTACTGATCCGGGAGAATATTATGAAGTTTTCTATAATAGATTGGTAACTGATGGTGTTTATAAAGGAATGTCGATGGGTAATGCAGTGACAAATGCAATAAACACAATGATCCCTGATTATTTGGTTTATAATAATTATAATGTCGCTGATAATCAGATTATAGACCCTGCGACAGGGAAAATTAATAAAAATGCAAAATTGTTGTATCATGATGATTGGAACAAAAATCTATTTAAAGATAGAGTTCGTCAAGAATATAACATTAATATAGCTAATTCTTCTGATAAAAATGATACTTACCTGTCTTTTGGTTATCTTAATGATGAAGGGTATGTTATAAATTCTGGATTTGATAGGTATACAGCTAGATTAAATAATGAATTAAGACTTACTTCTGATATTAAAGTTGGTGTTAATTTAAACTATGCTAGAACTGAACAAAATGCACCTATCCAAGGTGCTTCATCTAGCCAGTATAGTAACCTTTTCAGTTGGGCAAGGAATATTGCTCCAATTTATCCGATATGGGCAAGAAATACAAATGGAGGTTTTATACTTGATTCTAACGGTCAAAGAGTATATGACTTTGGAACTCTTACTGGACCAATGGGATTAGCCCGCCCTTATGGTGGAACTTTAAATCCATATGGAACTACTTTATTAGATATTAAAAGAAATTCGGAGGATAATTTAAGTGGTAGAGCTTATGCTTCTGTGAATTTCCTTAAAGATTTCAACTTCACATATAATTTAGGGTATGATTTATTAAGTGGCTATTACACTAATTATTCTAATAACATTGGTGGTGATGCTGCAGGGTATGGAGGTACTATTACTAATGCAACAACAAATGATTATACTGTGACCAATCAACAATTATTAAATTGGAATAAAACATTTGGAAAACATAGTATAAGTGCAATGGTTGGTCATGAAACTTCCGATTTTACCAGCAAGATGATAGCGGGAGTTAAAAATAATATTGCAATTCCAGATCTTCCAATATTAAGTAATGGAACTAAATATTCCGCATTAAATGGGTTTAACGATTTATATAAAGTAGAAGGTTATCTTTCAAGAGTTAACTATAACTATGATAATAAATACTTTGTAAATGCAAGTTTTAGAAGAGATGGTTCTTCTGTGTTTGCTCCAGAAAACAGATGGGGTAACTTTTTCGGACTTGGAGCAGCATGGGTTGCTACTAATGAGAATTTCTTGAAAGGAAATAAAGTGGTAACAAATTTAAAGCTTAAAGCAAGTTACGGGGAGCAAGGAAACGATAATATCTTGTATGCTGGGAATGTAAACCTTAATAATAGAACATATTTCGGATATGGAAGAAATTATTATGCTTATGAATCTCAATATGAAGTTGTTCCAGATTCTCAAGGAAATGCAACAATTGTGCAAGTTTACGAAGGAAATAGAGATATTAAGTGGGAGGTTTCAAGAAACCTTAATGCTGGCTTTGAATTAAGTCTTTTCAACAGGATTAATA
This sequence comes from Chryseobacterium proteolyticum, assembly GCF_046591535.1. Classification (NCBI taxonomy): domain Bacteria; kingdom Pseudomonadati; phylum Bacteroidota; class Flavobacteriia; order Flavobacteriales; family Weeksellaceae; genus Chryseobacterium; species Chryseobacterium proteolyticum. The sequence continues at coordinate 684,000 of NZ_JBJLWK010000003.1, forward strand.
TTGATGCTCAATATTTTGAAAGAGGGGTGAAGGATATGATTTATAACAAACCATTACCATCTTCTACTGGGACAAGATTTATTTCAACGAATGTTGGAGATATGAAAAATAGAGGAGTTGAAGTTTCAATAGATGCAAGTATTATTAATAATCAGGATTTTACTTGGAATTTATTTGCTAACGCAACTCACTATAAAAATGAGATTACATTCTTACCTGCAAGTTTTGTATCAGGTATTTTCAAATTTGATAAAGGATCTTCAGCGTATACTTATTACCTAAGACAATTTGCCGGAGTTGATAAGAAAAATGGTGATGCTTTATGGTATATGGATGATGCTTCTGGAAATAAGGTGACTACTAATGATTATACGAAAGCAAAATTATATTTGAGTGATAAAACTCTAAATCCTAAAGCATACGGTGGTTTCGGAACTAATGTGAGCTATAAAGGGGTAAGCCTTGCAGTTAATTTTGCTTTCCAATTTGGTGGTTATATGTATGATAATGTTTACCAAGGAATGCTTCCTTCAGGACCAGATAATATTGGACAAAATTATCATAAGGATGTTTATAACACTTGGACACCTACCAATACTGATGCACCACTTCCAGCATTAGACTTATCAAGACCGAACCAAATGGCTGCTTCTGATTTATTCTTAATCAAATCTGATTATATCAGTTTACAAGATGCCTCTATTAGTTATGATTTTGATAAAAGTATTTTGCCTCAAGGTCTTTCTGGACTTAGATTTGGTCTTTATGGAACAAACCTTGCAATGTGGAGTAAAAGAAAGGGAATGGATCCTAGATTGGCTAGTATAGGTGCTTCTGCTAACAATGGCCTTTCTTTGAATAATTATGGAGTTGTTAGAACAATCTCTTTAGGTTTAACAGTTAAATTTTAATTAAAATGAAAAAAATAGCAATATATTCACTATTAGTATCTTCTTTATTTGTTACAAGTTGTAGTGATGACTATTTGGATACAAAACCTCAATCAACTATTAATGAAGAGCAGTTAGCAACTTCCCCTGCAGGTCTTCAAGCGCTATTGGATGGTATATATACAGGATTTAGAACCTTTGGTAATACTAATGGCGGAAATCACGAAGATTATGGTCATAAATCCATTCTTGCAGGTTTGGATATGATGTCAAATGATAATGTCATGACTAAATCTAGCTGGTATTCTAGCTGGTATAATTATACGGGAATTATTCAAACAAATAGTAGATCTCTTCTTCCTTGGAATACTTATTATCTTCAAATTAAATCTACAAATACAATTATTAATACAATTACTAAAGTAGGAGTAAATGATCAAAATAAATCTGTTTTAGGACAGGCGTATGCATTAAGAGCGCTCTCTTATTTTATGTTAGCAAGAATATATGGGCCTACTTATGTTGGACATACTTCAGACTTATGTGTTCCTATATATACTACTGTTGGATTTGAAGGGAAATCAAGATCTTCAGTTGGTGAGGTTTATTCTTTAATAGAGAGTGATCTTTTGAAATCAGTTGATTTGCTTACGGGTTACACAAGACCAAATAGAGAAAAAGTAGATAAATCTGTAGCTCAAGGCTTCCTAGCTCAAGTATCCCTTGAAATGGGTAAATATTCTCAAGCTGCACAAAATGCTAATGCTGCTAGACAGGGTTACGCTTTAGGGACAGAAGCTGATTGGCGTAATGGTTTCTATGATCTAACAAAAACAACTGATGCTATGTGGGGAGCTGTTATTACTGGTGATAATACTTCTTTCGTAGCAAGTTTCTTTGCACACTTTGATAATACTAATAACAGTGGATATGCAGGAGGGCTTGGAATTTATAAATTAATCGATAAAAGATTATATGATAATATTTCAGCTACTGATTATAGGAAAAAAGCTTTTGTAGCACCTGGAGGAAATCCTAGTTATCCTGCGTTACCTGCTTATGCAAATCTTAAATTTATTGATCCTACCGTTACTGATGGGGATTATATTTACTTAAGAGCTTCTGAAATGTATTATATTGAAGCAGAAGCGCTTGCTAGATCTGGAAATGAGCCTCAAGCTAAGGCTGTACTTGCCCAAATTACACAAGCTAGAGATGCTTCTTATACAACATCTACTAATACTGGTGCAGCATTAATAACTGAGATTACGACTCAAAAAAGAATTGAGATGTGGGGTGAAGGTTGTGCTTGGTTTGATATGAAGCGATTAGGTGTTGGATTAAATAGAGTATATACAGGGACTAATCATCCAACATTTGGACAACTTACCTATCCTGCTAATTCTAACAAATTTTTATGGCAAATTCCGCAGGCAGAAATAGATACTAACCCAAATATTGTTCAAAATCCTAATTAACATCAAATTTTTATATAAGAGAAAATCTTAAATAATAATTATTAAATTTGTACTTCATAAAATCTTATGAAGTACATTTTTTTTTTGTTTATTGATCTGCTCTTTTTTTTTGAGAGCACAAAAGGTAAAACCATCCTCAACTGAAAAGACCAATCCAGTCAAAGACAAGGATACTTTAGTTATTGACTCTGGAAAGAAGGATTCTTTAAAAATATTCAAACCTACCATCAATGATTATCTTTATCAGACTCAATTTTCTGAAAAGAAAATATTTGATACGGTGATGACTTACGAAAAAACGTACATCTTTTCACAATATAATAATAAAGATAACTTTGGGAGAGTTCAATTTCCTAATGTGGGAGCGGGATTTAATCCTCTTTCTTATGAGGTGAATGCGGAACAAAACCTTTCACTGTTGCCTTCCAATAAATCTTATGGAATTATTGGGATTAATGACGTGAAATATTATGACGTAAAAACTCCAACAGCAACTTTTGTTTATCATAATTCTATAAAGAACGGAGCGGTTTTAAGATCTACCTACACTCAAAATATTGGGAAGCGATTTAATTTTGCTTTGGAATATATGGGACTGCGATCACAAGGTCTTTACAGGAACTCATTGGCAGCTAATAATAATACACTATTCTCTGGACACTATCTAAGTAAGAGCGGAAACTATGAATTATTTGCTCATTACCTGCATCAAAATGTTAATAATCAGGAAAACGGGGGAATTGTGGCTGATGATCTGTTCCAGAGTGGGAACAGTGATTTCAGAAACAGAATCAATGCAGAAGTGAATCTTGCATCTTCAAGTTCGCAATTTGGATACAGAAGATATTATTTAAGCCATCAGTTTACTCCTTTTAACGCTGAAAAATTTCCTTTTAGGATCAGGCATACCATTTTTAACCAAGGGAATAAATATTATTACTCCCAAAATGCTTTAGAAGGGTATTGGTACGATACACCCGCCGAAATCGTTAATGGTTTTCCTCTTTCAACAAAGAAATATTCCAATAATCTAAGCAATACTGTTAGTCTGGTTTGGGATAATGAAAAGTTCAAACTGGATGCAGGAGTGCGTTATCAAATGATAAAGTTTGGAGCAACGCAAGTTACTCTGCCTACATTACAGATTCCAAATGAGATTAAAGAGAATAGAATTGGAGCAGTAGGAAACTTACAGATAAAGCTTTTAGATAAAATCCAGCTTAATTCATTTGCGGAATTTTCTAATGGAAGTCAGTTCGGAACTTATGTAAAAACTACTAACAACATTAAATTTGAACCGATCAAAGATTACTTTGTAAATGCTAAAGTAAATTTCCAGAGTGCTTATCCTTCTTTTAATTATCTTTTGAATACTTCTGTTTATAATAATTTTAATTATTACCTTCAGAATGTTAAAAACCAATCGATAACTGAGATTGGTGGGAATATTAATTTAAAATGGTTTAAAACAGAATTGTTTGTTAATTATTTCAGAATAGACAATTTTACTTATCTCGATGCGGCATCAATGCCTAAACAAAGTCAAGGGTCGCTGAATATTTCTCAGATCGGAGGAGATGCTACATTCAGTTTTGGTAAATATCATTTAAATACAAGAGTGCAGTTTCAGAACGCGCTAACAAATAAAGATTTGTATCCGATGCCTGGATTTATAGGCCGTGCTAATTTCTTTTATCAGACCAAAGCGTTTAAAAATGCTGCAGAAATCCAAGCTGGACTGAAAGTTTACTATTTCTCAAAGTTTGCTTCAAGAGAATATTTTCCGATACTTAATGAATACATTTTACCAAGAGCGGATTCATTTTCAATCGGGGGACAGCCTATTGCCGATGTTTATATCAATATGAAAGTTAAAAAAAATGTTCTTCTTTATTGAAGGGCAACAGATAGGTACACTTATCTCATCTAATAAAGCCTATGCATTTCCACATTATCCGGTTTATGATTTTAGACTGAACCTTGGAATTGTTTGGTATTTGTTCAACTAAAATCATAACACCAGTTGAAAACAATCAGTAAAATATCATTTAATGATATAGAAAATATACCTCAGTTAATAAAAGATTTTTTAAATCATAAAATTGAGGGTTTTGAAGAAAATACATTTTCATTAGAACATTTTAGAAAACAAATTCATCTAAAACAAGAATCTTTTACTTCAGAACAGAGAGTGGTATTATCCACCGCTCTTGAACAACAGTTATCCGGACTCACACTTTCTAAAAAGCAAAGGGAAAATTTAAACAACATAAAGCTTCCTGATACTTTTACTATAACAACAGGTCATCAACTAAACCTTTTTTCGGGGCCTGTTTTTTTTTGTGTATAAAATTTTACAAACTATTAAGACTTGTTCTTATTTAAAATTTAATTTTCCGGACTTTAATTTTGTTCCTGTCTATTGGATGGCTTCTGAAGATCACGATTTTGCTGAGATCAATCACTTCAAAACCGAGAGTAATTATTACGAAATTAATGAAAAGTCTGGTGGACCTGTCGGGAGAATTCAGATAAGCGATACATTTTTCATTTCTGAGTTTGAAAAGGAATTTAAGGATTCTGTTTTTGGGACAGAGCTTATTTTAATGCTTAAAGAAGCTTACAAAGTAGGGAATACTCTTACAGAAGCTATAAAGACATTAGTGAACAGACTTTTTTCAGAGTTTGGTTTGTTAATCATTGATGGGGATTCAGGCATATTGAAAAATCAGGTCAAAGAAATTTTCCGGGAAGAGTTAATTCATTCTGCATTATATCATGCTTCTAAAGAAAAAGTGAAATTTCTCACAGATAAATATGGAAAGGTTCAGGTGAATCCCAGGGAAATTAATTTGTTTTACCTTTCTGACACGAGAGATCGGATAGAATTGGTAGGAGATCATTATAGTGTGGTGGATACTCCCATCCGGCTTACAAAGGAAGAGATCTTAAATGAATTGGATAAAGCCCCGGAAAGATTTAGCCCTAATGCATTAATGCGTCCGGTTTATCAGGAAAAAGTATTGCCTAATTTAGCCTATATCGGTGGTAATGCAGAAATTATGTATTGGCTTGAGTTAAAAAACTATTTTACTAAAATAGATATCCCTTTTCCTGTTTTGATTCCCCGAAACTCAATGTTGTTCTTACAGGAGAAAGTATTAAAAAAAAATAGATAAGCTTGATCTGAAAGTTGATGATTTCTTTCAGAATTTTGCAGCTATTACGAACAACAGGATCTTAGATAATAGTAGTATTCTCAGGTTACTTGAAGAAAAAGAATCTCTTTTGATCAATAGCTTTTCTGAATTACGGTCTATCGCCGAAACTACCGAGAAATCTTTTGGAAATATGGTTAAGGCGGAAGAAATTAGACAGCTCAAATCTTACAAAAGGATGAAAAAGCGACTTCTTCATGCAGAAAAGATAAAACAAAGTGAATTGCTTGAAAGGTTGGAAAATTTATTTTTAAACGTACATCCTTCTAAAACATGGCAGGAAAGGGTTTATAATTTTAGTGTATTTTTCGCCGATTATGGATATTCATGGCTTGAAACTTGTTTAGAAGAAATGGTGGTTCAAGAATCAAAATTAATAATTGTTGCCATTTAATTTTAAAGGAGTATTTTTGTAAATTATAATTATCTACTATGATAAAAAGGTTTTTTATTCTATCCAGTTTATGTATGGTTTTGGGCGTTTCCGCTCAACAATCACATACCGTAGTTAAAGGAGACAATCCTTATAATATTGCCAAGAAGTATGGTATAACGGTGGATGAACTGCTGAAACTAAATCCAAAATTTAAAGATGGAAAGTTGACAATCGGTGATGTGCTTACAGTTAAATCTGATAAAAGCACTTCTGCTCCTGTTACAAAAAGTGCTGTCATTGAAAAAGCTAAACCCAATGCTCAGCTTGGTAAAATTGTATTACAGCCGAAACAAACCATCTATGGAATTACAAAGCAATACCGTATTTCTGAAACTGACTTGAGAAAGCTGAATCCTGAATTGGATTCTCATATGAAGATCGGTGATGAGATTACATTACCTTTTGAAAGCATAAAAAAATATGGAGGCAACCAACAACCTGTTGTAGCTTCAAAAACTGTAGAAGCAACTGCTAATAATACTCCATCAACTGCCGTGGCAACGGATGAGGATAGCTATACAATTCAATCAAAAGATAATTATTACAGAATTACAAAACAATTTGGAGTTAGCCAGCAAGAGCTGTATGTTTTAAATCCTGGATTGGAAGAAAAAGGATTAAAACCAGGAGAGGTTATCCGCGTTAAAAAATCAAATAGCAATGTTGCTAATGTGATTACGGAGCCTGTTAACCCTAAAACTAAAATTGATTCAGGCAACGAAAAGTCATCTGCTAATAATTCCTCTAACGTGAATGCAGAGGCAGGAGATGAATATGTTACTTACACTGTTCAGCAAGGGGATACTGTTTTCTCTATTGTGAATAAATATGGTATTTCCATTGACGAATTAATCGCTTTAAACCCGGATTTAACCCACGGACTAAAGACCGGGATGGTTTTGAAAATTAAGAAGCTTGATCCTGCATACATTAAGAAAAGCGGAGATGCTTTAAGTGTTGTTTTGATGCTTCCTTTCGGCTATAGTACAAATGAAACTCAATATAGGGGAATGGCAATGGATTTTCTTACAGGAGCTAAATTAGCCATTGAAAGAAATGCAAGAAACGGTCAGAAACTGGATATTAAAGTAGTTGATTCCGGTAATGAAGCTTCATTTAGGAATTCATTGACTCAAATCAATCCTAATAATACAGATTTAATTATAGGCCCATTCTTTAAATCGAATGTCATTGATGTTTTAGATTTTACTAAAAGCCAGAAAATTCCAATTGTAGCGCCGTTTGCAAATTCTCCGGAATTGTATAACTACAGTAATCTGGTTATTATTGAAACGAATGATCAAACCTATGCGGATAAAATTGTAGATGAAGTAAAAACTGTATACTCGGATCAAAAAATTTATATAGTTGCAGACAGCAAAAAGGAAAATGCAAATTATATTAAAGCTGGTCTCGAAAAGGCAGTGAAAAATCCAAATGTAACAATTGTAAGTTCTCCTGCAGAAATTAAGGCAGACCAGAATATGATGACGGGACAATCTGCTCCTGTAATAGCTATTTTAGCGAGTGATAACGATAGTACGGGAGAGGCTTTTTCAAATAGAGTTATTGCCCTGACAAAAGAAGTACAGGGAATAAAAGCTTTTAGCATGTATTATGCTCCAAGTTTTGAGAAAAAGGTAGACGACCTTAGTCAGGCGAGTCTGGTTTATTTAATGGACAGAAAAATCAATACGGACGGAAGTTTTGAAAAAGAGATTTTGGCAGCCTATAAAGGTAAATATTGCAAGACTCCTCCCAAATATGCAATTATTGGTTTTGATGTTGTCAATGACATGTTAACCAGAGAGAATAAAAAAGGAGAAATTTTTAAACAAATGAATAAAGTTCAAACTCAGCTTGCAACCAAGTTTGAATTTGTAAAGTCCAAAGCTAATGGAGCTTATGTGAATACTGGTTATCGTGTAATCCGATTAGTTCCTTAGTGAAGTACATTGGATGAAAGAAAATCTTCACATTATGTTTATATTTGCATAATATTTTAAATTATTAGATGAAAGCACTTGTATTTCCTGGGCAGGGTTCTCAGTTTGTTGGGATGGGAAAAGAACTATATGATTCTCGAAAAGACATAAAGGACTTGATGGAATCTGCCAATGAAATTTTAGGTTTCGATATTTTATCCCTTATGTTTAATGGGACAGAAGAAGATCTAAAGAAAACCGAGGTTACTCAGCCTTCTATTTTTATACATTCTGTAGCTGCTTTAAAAGCTGTAAATGGACTTGGTGCTGAAATGGTAGCCGGTCACTCTTTAGGAGAATTTTCAGCATTGGTCGCTAATGGAGTTCTGTCTTTTGATGACGGTCTTAAATTAGTATCTGGGCGAGCAAAAGCAATGCAGGAAGCTTGTGATATTAATCCAAGCTCAATGGCTGCAATTTTAGGATTGGAAGATGCCAAAGTTGAAGAAATTTGTGCACAGATCAATGGGATTGTTGTTCCTGCAAATTATAATTGTCCTGGGCAACTTGTAATTTCAGGAGAAACTGCTGCCGTAGAAGAAGCTTGTATTAAATTGAAAGAAGCGGGAGCGAAGAGAGCATTATTGCTACCTGTTAATGGAGCTTTTCATTCTCCATTGATGCAACCTGCACAAGAAAGATTGGCGGCTGCTATTGAACAAACTAAATTCAGAAAAGCAACGATTCCAGTTTATCAGAATATTACCACGACTGCAGTTACAAATCCTGACGAAATTAAGAAAAACCTGATTGCTCAGTTAACAGGTCCTGTAAAATGGACACAATCTGTTCAGAATATGATTAAAGACGGAGCATCTAACTTTGTAGAAGTTGGACCAGGAAAAACTTTACAGGGGTTGATCAAGAAAATTGATAGTTCTGTAGACGTTGCTTCGGCAATCTAAAAAATAAACAAATGGGCGAAATATTTTCACCGGGAAAGCTCATGCTTACTTCAGAATATTTCGCTATAGATGGAGCTCTTGTCCTAGCGGTACCAACCAGGCTGGGACAAGAGTTTTTCTTTGAAGAAACGGAAGATGGGAAATCATTGGTTTTTTGGGAAGCTTACCATCAAAATAAACTATGGCTGAAAGTGATCATTGATTATTCCTCTTGGAAAATCCTTGAGACAAATATAGCTCCCAGTGCCCAATTTCTTATAAAAACGTTGAAAAACGTCCAAAAGCTTTCTGCTCGTAAATTCCAAAATGCAGATTCTTACTTTTTAAAAACAAATCTACAGTTCCCTTCCGATTTTGGATTGGGAAGCAGTTCAACATTAATGAACAACCTTTCTGTGTGGGCTGAGACAGATCCTTTCGTGCTAAATAGTCTAAGTTTGGGTGGAAGTGGTTATGATATTGCTGTCGCAAAGGAAAAATCAGCAGTTTTGTATCAGAATAAACCGGTAATACAATATAAAAGAGTAACCTTTGATCCTATCTTTAAGGACAACTTGATTTTTATCCATTTAAATCAAAAACAAGACAGCAGGGAAGCAATCGATCTGTATAAGTCTAAAATAAAATCCCGGAAACTGATCGAAGTATTTTCAGCCCTTACCAATGAAATTCTATTATGTAATGAATTAAATGATTTTTGTCATTTAATGACTGTTCATGAAAGAAAAATTTCTGATTTTCTGAATATTCCTACCGTTAAAGACAAATTCTTCTCCGACTGTCCGGTTTTTGTGAAAAGTTTGGGTGCCTGGGGGGGGAGATTTTGTAATGAGTGCCAAATTTAGGGGCTTTGAGGACTATTTTCGGGGAAAAGGTTTTGCGACTATTTTTGAATGGGTTGATATAATTGCTTGATATTTAATAATTTGCCGTTCTGTTTTTTTCTTTGTCATTCTGACTTATATCATTATATTTAACCACCTGTAACACTAAATTAATATTTAATTTTGTTGGACTAAAAAAAGAAATAGAAAATATAAGTAAAATGAAACACGCTAAAATCATCCAGGATTTGCAAAAATTAGGGATTAAGGGAGACTATGAAATAATATATAATCCCTCATATGAGGAATTATTTCAAGCAGAAGTTTCTCCTGAAAATCAGGGTTTTGAGAGAGCTGAACTTACGGAATCTGGTGCAGTATCAGTAAAAACAGGAATTTTTACTGGCCGTTCTCCAAAAGACAGATACATTGTTCAGGATGATGTTACAAGAGACACAATTTTCTGGGATGGCAAAGTGAACTTGCCTACAACAGCAGAAATCTTCAAGTCTTGTAAAGAATTAGTGCTAGACCAACTTTCTTCTTCTAAGAAAATTTATGTTGTTGATGCATTTTGTGGAACAAATGCTGACACAAGACTTAAAGTGAGATTCATCGTAGAAGTTGCATGGCAGGCGCATTTCGTTACTAATATGTTCATCCGTCCATCTCATTATGAGCTGGAAAACTTTGGAGAACCTGATTTCACTGTTGTGAACGGTTCTAAAACAACGAATCCGAATTGGGAAGCTCAGGGACTAAATTCCGAGAATTTTGTAATGTTCAACCTTACGGAAAAATTACAGATCATTGGAGGAACCTGGTATGGAGGAGAAATGAAAAAAGGAATGTTTGCAATGATGAACTATTACCTTCCGCTAAAAGGAATGGCATCTATGCACTGTTCTGCAAACGTAGGAGAAGAAGGGGATGTTGCTTTGTTCTTCGGCCTTTCCGGAACAGGTAAAACAACTTTATCCGCTGATCCTAAAAGATATCTTATTGGTGACGATGAGCACGGTTGGGATAACAATGGAGTTTTCAACTATGAGGGAGGTTGCTATGCAAAAGTAATTGACTTATCGGAAGAAAAAGAACCGGACATTTTCAGAGCGATCAAAAGAGATGCTCTTCTTGAAAATGTTGTTGTAAATAATGGTGTTTCTGATTATACCGATAACTCAATCACTGAAAACACAAGAGTTTCTTATCCTATATACCATATTAACAAGATTGTACTGCCTTCTAAAGCTGGGCATGCTAAGAAGATTGTTTATCTTTCAGCTGATGCATTCGGAGTATTACCTCCGGTTTCAATTTTAGATGAAAATCAGGCTCAATACCACTTTTTATGTGGATATACTTCTAAATTAGCAGGAACTGAAAGAGGAATTACTTCTCCGGAACCTTCATTTTCTCCGGCTTTTGGTGAGGCATTTCTTACGTTACATCCTACCATGTACTCTAAAACCTTGATTGGTAAAATGAAAGAACATGGAGCAAAAGCTTATTTGGTAAATACAGGATGGAATGGTACAGGAAAAAGAATCTCATTAAAAGATACAAGAGCCATTATTGATGCAATAATTGATGGATCTATTGAGAACGCTCCTAAGGCGCAAGTACCTATTATGAACTTGGAAATTCCTACTTCTTTACCTAATGTTTCAGAAGGTATTCTGGATCCAAGACATACATACAGTGATGCTTCAGAGTGGGAAGAGAAGGCTAAAGACTTAGCATCAAGATATATTAAGAATTTTGAGCAGTACTGTAACACTGAAGAGGGGAAAAAGCTGGTTGCTTCCGGACCTCAATTACAAGAACAAACAATATAAAAAAAGAAAAGCCTCATCATTGATGAGGCTTTTTTATGTATTAAAACATCCTAAAAGCTTAATAAAGCCAGTCTGTATCCTTTCATTCCAAAGCCGGATAATACAGCATCTGTGTGAGCCGCTGTTACTGACTTTTGCCGGAATTCTTCTCTTTTATAGATATTGCTGATATGTACTTCAATCTTAGGTTTCTGTATATTCTTTAAACAGTCGGCTATCGCATAAGAGTAATGAGTAAAAGCCCCCGGATTAATAATAACAGCATCAAAATCATCTTCCTGAAGTCTGTTAATTAATTCTCCTTCAATATTCGATTGATAATAGTTCAGTTCGTAAGAAAGGAATTCATCTTTTAGTTTTTCCAAATATTCATCCATTGAAATTATTCCATAAATTTCAGGTTCTCTTGTGCCCAACAGATTTAGATTCGGTCCGTTTATGATTAAAATTTTCATAACATAAAATTAAAAAGTTTTTTTCGATTAGTGCGGATATTTTACGGGTTTTATTTGAGGGAGATGTTTTACATTATTTTTAATGATATTTCTCATGTTTAAAAATTTAACATTTTCTCTAATGGTTTGTTAACAGGTGTTTTAAGTGAAAATTAAGTTAATTTTTGAGAATTTAAAATAAAAAACAAATTAGTCTACTTGTTTTATAGACTAATTGTTTTTAGATTTGCATCCATATTTCGATCGGCTTATAAAGAAAGATGGAGGGAACTGACCCTATGAAGTCTTAACAACCTGCATGATGCAAGGTGTTACATTCAGCCTTTTAAGGAAAAATAAGCATTTGGTTAAATCAATTTCTTGATGCCCTTTGCTGTGTTTTCCGCAAAGGGTGTTTTTTTAATATTTAACAAATAAAATTGATTATGGTTAGTAAAAGTTTATTCAAAGCTGGTGTTTGGATTTCACCCGGTGCTTTGTTTTTCTTAGGCATTATTAGTGTTAATGGGCAGGAGATAAAGCAGAAGAAAGATACGCTTAGGGAAAAAGATATTGATGAAGTCGTTGTGGTAGCTTACGGTAAAGCGAAAAAGACGAGTTACACAGGTTCTGTAGCGACGATCTCCAGCGAAAAGATTAATAATCGGCCGGTAACCAATATTACAAAAGCTTTGGAAGGGCAGGTAGCGGGATTACAGGCAGTAAGTGCTTCAGGCCAACCGGGTGCTACGGCAACAATCCGTATCAGGGGGATCGGATCTATTAGTGCCTCAAGTAATCCTTTATTCGTGGTGGATGGAATTCCTTTTGATGGAAATATCAATTCTATCAGCCCAAATGATATAGAATCAATTAGTGTTTTGAAAGATGCTACGGCAAGCTCTCTGTATGGATCAAGAGGTGCTAACGGAGTGATTATTGTGACTACAAAGTCAGGGAAAAAAGGAGAATCACGAATCAATTTTAATATCAGTCAGGGATTTTCCAGCAGGGCTGTAAAGGACTATGAACAGGTTACCACGGACCAGTATTTTCAATTATATTGGGAAGCAATGAGAAATGGATATAAATCAGGACAGGTTTCAGCACAACAGGCTGCACAAATGGCCACAGATAATCTTGTGAATAATCTGGGCATCAATCCATATGGTTCTAACTATGCAAAACCGGTAGGGACAGATGGAAAACTGCTGCCTGGAGCAAGGCCTTTATGGAATGATGACTGGAGGGATATACTACAAAGAGTGGCCTCAAGAAACCAGGTTGATCTTGATTTTAGTGGCGGAAATGAAAAAGGAAACTATTTTTTCTCATTGGGATATCTTGATGATAAGGGTATTGCCATAGGATCCGGATTTACAAAATACAGTACGAGATTGAAGATTAATAATGAAGTGAAAAAATGGTTAACAGTTGGAGCAAACCTTAGCTATACCAATAGTCTTCAGGAGGCACCACCATCTTCCGATTCAAGAACTGATAATATTATTAATGCAGCCAGAGTAATTCCTTCTTTTTATCCATACTATGAAAGAAATCCTGATGGAAGCTATAAGCTTGATGCTAACGGAAATACAATTTACGACTTCGGAAAGTACAGGCCGACAAGTGCTTTGCAAAATCAAAATGCAGCAGCAACTTTGCCATTAGATAAAAATGAAAACAGGGAAGATAACTTTTCAGGAAAAGGATATTTGGATTTTACCTTCTTACCGGAATTAAAATTTAAATCCAGTTTTTCAATTGACCTGGTAAATTATAATGGGCATTATTATTCAAATCCGTTACTTGGGGAGGGTAGTGAAATCGGAGGTTCGGTGACCAAGACAAATTCACGGACATTATCTTATACAACCAGTAATATCTTGACCTATGACAAAAAATTCGATCAGCATCATTTCAATATTCTAGCTGGACAGGAGTTTTATCATTATGAGTATCAGACGATATCCGGAAGCCGAAGTCAGTTTTCTTTACCTTATTATTATGAACCGGATGCAGCGGCTTTATTAGGAGGTTTTAGTGGTAATAGTGATAAATTAGGTTTACTGAGTTTTTTAGGTAAAGCAGAGTATGATTTCAATAACACTTATTTTATTTCCGGATCTGTAAGATCAGACGGATCTTCCCGTTTTTCACCTCAAAACAGATGGGGAACTTTCTGGTCAGTAGGAGGTTCATGGAAGGCGTCTAATGAGCAATTCATTAAAAATCTAAATTTCTTTAATCAGCTAACCCTTCGTGCGAGTTACGGAGGACAGGGAAATGATAAGTTGAGTACTTATTATGCTTACCAGAGTCTTTACGCATTTTACAATAATCTGGGAGAAGGAGGAACAGTTGCTAGCAGGCTTCCCACTCCTGATCTTAAGTGGGAAACCAATCTTAACTTGAATGTGGGGCTGGAATTTGCTATTCTTAAAAACAGGGTTAAGGGTAATGTGGAATATTTCCAGCGTCAAAGTAAAGATCTTTTATTTGACAGGCCTTTGGCTCCCTCTCTTGGTTTTAGTGGTTATTCAGCGAATATTGGAGAATTGAAAAATACAGGCTTTGAATTTTCATTATTCACAACTCCGATTAAAACGGACGATTTCCAATGGGATGTTGATGTTAATGTAACAACCCTAAAAAACAGAATTACGAAACTTCCTAAAGGCCCAATTGTAACAGGAACTAAATTATTGCAGGTTGGGGGTTCTGTTTATGATTTCTTTATTCCGGAATGGGTTGGAGTTGATCCAAGTAACGGTGCTCCGCTATGGAAATATGTTTATCAGGATGCCAATGGGAATACAATAGAAGGAACAACTTCTGAATATGCAAAGGCGACAAAAACATTGCAGGGTTCTTCTTTGCCTAAATTCTCCGGTGGAATCACTACAAATATTACATATAAGGATTTTGATTTATCCGCGCTGCTAACTTTTAGTGTTGGAGGAAAAATTCTTGATACAGATTACACCATGTTAATGTCAAATGGAAGCAATGCTGGAAGGGCATGGAGCGCAGAGATGTTAAACAGATGGACGCCTGAAAATCCCAACACGGATGTTCCGGCTTTAAGTACAACGACAAATAACTGGACTTCAACGTCCTCAAGGTTTTTATACTCGGGGACTTATGCCAGATTGAAAAATGTGAGTATCGGATATACGTTACCTTCAGATTATTTCGGAAGACTGGGACTGAAAAAGTTCAGAATTTATCTTCAGGCTGAAAACCTTTTAACTTTCTACAAGCACAAAGGAATGGATCCCGAGCAAGCTATAGATGGTACCACTTATTACAGATATCCGGCAATGAGAACAATAACATTCGGTCTTCAGGCTACACTTTAAGTTTATATTAAAACAATCAAAACAATGAAAAAAATAAAATATATATCATTTATACTTATAGCAGCTTTCTCTTCTACTGCATGTACTAATGATTTGGAAACAGCTCCTACTAATCAGGCTAATGAAGCCGAGATATTCAAGACAGCTGAAAGTGCTGAAACGGTGATTAATGGGACATGGGCAAAATTCAATGATGACGGGCCTACCTATGCTAACATTGGCTATTCAACAGTATTACGGGCCAGCGATGCTATGGGAAGTGATGTCGCTGTCCTTACTAATAAATATGGCTTTGCATCGGCTTACGCTTTTACCGATTTAGTGAATAGTACCGGAAGTCGTTCTCAATTTGTATGGAGTTTATTATATTCTGCAATCAATAACATGAATAATGTGATTAGTCGTATTGATGGAGTAGAAGGAAGTCAGTCTAAAAAGGATCAGGTTAGGGGCCAGGCAAAAGCTTTACGTGCTTTTTGTTACTTGAATTTAGCAAGCCTTTATCAGTTTAGTTATTTAAAAGATAAAAACGCTTTAGTAGCTCCAATTTATACAGAACCTACAACCACAAATTCTGTAGGAAAAAAGAGAGCTAGCCTTCAAGAAATTTATACTTTGATTAAAAACGACCTATCAGAGGCAGGACTTTTATTAGCAAATTATACAAGAAATAATAAGGATAAAATTGATAAGTCTGTAGTATATGGATTATTGGCCAGGACTTACTTAAATACTGGTGAGTGGACTAAGGCTACTGCTGCTGCTCAAATTGCAAAAGCTAGTTTTCCGTTGATGGCTCCCGAAAAGTATAAGGACGGGTTTAATGATATTACCAATGGGGAATGGATCTGGGGACATGGTCAGACGCAGGAACAATCAGGAGAAAGTTATGCATTCCACTACTTAGATGTTTCTTCATCAGGAAGTTACTACTACAGTTTTATGGCAGATCCATATTTTAAAGATTTATTTGACACCCATGATATCCGGTATCAATTATTTCAATGGGATGGGCTTCCTGGAAGAGAAGGACTTTTAAGATATGCTAAATTTAAATTTAAAGCTAATCTCATTGCTGATATTGTGTTTATGAGATCAGCTGAAATGTATTTAATTGAAGCTGAGGCAGAAGCCAGAAATGGGAATGTGACCAATGCTGTGGCAGTTTTGAATCAACTGAAATCAGCGAGACAGGCTAATCTGTACAGTGGATCTTTAGCCCAGAATGATGTGATCAAAGAAGTCCTGATCGAAAGAAGAAAGGAATTGTTTGGAGAAGGATTTTCATTGTCTGATATCATAAGAACTCAGGGAACTGTAGTAAGAAAACCTTTTACTGATTCCAATGGTCAGCCAATTAAAGTACAAGTAACAACTCCGGATGGAACTGTAAAAACAGTGAATGGAAGAGGACATTCTGTATTTTCTTTTCCTGATCAATCTGCCTTTGCACCAAACAGTAAGTATTATTTGTTTACGATTCCGCAGAAGGAGGTGGAGAATAACCCGAATTTGTAGCCTATCATTTAATGAGGAGGTTTTCCATAAGTCACCAATCTAATGATATTTAAAAAATAAATTCCCCGCTAAAAGCGGGGAATTTTTTATTTACTTTTTTATAAGGTAAATAAGTTGTTCATGATTCTTATAATCCTTAAAGCCGATTTTTACGGAATCTAGTGTATTCCTTTTGCTGATATCATCGTAGTACATCACAATATTATCATTATTCAAACCACCACAAAAATCACAGTGAAAATTGATAAACCGACTATGGTCGCTATCCTCAACACTTAAACCTTTTTGATTGGTTTTTAAATCTTTGATTTTAATACTTAAAGCAAAGAAATTTTTGTTGATTCTTTGATCATTTTTCGAATTGTATTTAAAAGTTGTAAAAACTTCCTGAATTAAATACTCTGTCCGGTTAATTGTTATTTTATTGCTGGTTGGTTTATACACATGGATCAGTAATTTTTTCTCTCTTGCTTCAGATATGTCTGCAGGTAAAAATTCAGTATCAGAACCTACACACGAAACAGTGATTGAAAATATTGCCCATAAGAAAATCAGATTTTTCATAATTTATTTAATATCATAAAACTTAACTAAATGCTTATCAAATATAAAATTATTAATGAAGAAATTAATATTAGGAGCCATCATACCTGAATATATTCTAGCATTATACATTGCTTTCAATGATTGCTCCACTACAGTAGTACAACTTGAAGTAAGCAGTTTGTACTTCGTTGAGATTACATTTCTAGCAGCAGCAATTCCGCGATTGATCTGGGCTCTTGTCGCTCTGTAAACAGCAACCGCATCATACCTTTTACCTGGTGAAACCTTGGTGCTGTAGAAGTCGTTAATTTCCTCAATACTTTTAAAATTTTGATCAGTTTTAAGAGTTTCTCCATATACCCCTCCATTTTCATGGGTTCCATCCTTAGATATATAAAGTAGTGTACCATCTGGATTTTCAAATGCTATGGCTTCATGACCTGCTCCGTTAGCACCGCCATAATCGTGAAGAACACTTACTTCATAAGTCTTTTGTAGATGCTCCATCGCATGATTTAATCCAGCAACAATTCCACCGATCACAGCACCCTGCCAGAAGTTACCTCCGGACAATTCGGCACCTACACCTCCTGAGATAGCCCCAAAGAGCACCTTTCCTACGGTTTGATTAGCAAAATCTTTAGCAAAAGCACCAAATGCTGAAGCTCCTAAACTACCCAATGCCCCTGAAAGCATTGCCTGGTGGAAAGATCCACCCTGCATTAAGGATAAAGTTCCTTGAGCAATTCCATGTACTGTGGCTTGCGCTAATGCTACACCTGTTTGAGCCATTACCTTCAAAGCTGTATTAGATACCTGCACTGCAGATTGAATGGCGGGGGCAAAGAGCTGGCCTATACCAAAGGTGACGGCACCCGATATAGCACCAAATACAGTAGATTTAAATAATCCCAGAAGAGAAAACTTCTGTCCTGTGATAATAGCACTTACAATGTAACTTGCCGCACCAACGATCGCTCCGATAACTACTGCTGCCAATAGAGCAGACTCAATACCGAAGATGTATTCACCACTTGGGTCATTAAATAACAATGGATTATTCATTACATATCCATACTTATTATAATTCTGGGTGTTGTAAGGTTCCTGAATATTCTCATCAGCATTTAAAAATCTTCTCAACAGTGGATCATACAATCTTCCGTTCATGTGGATGATTCCTACTTCGGCAAAATGTTCATGACTGGTGTATCCTCTTTCAATCAGTAACGCTGTATTGTCAATAATATTCTTATCGGTAATAATAGCACCATTTCCAACTTGAAGATGTGTGAAATTACCCCATGCATCAAAATGTCTTTGTTCTAGTTTATTTCCTGCTTCATCACTGATGGCTAGGATACTTCCAATATAATCTTTATGAAGGAATTTATATGAGCCATTGGTTTCGTTATAATCTTTCAGGAAAATAATATTACTCTCATAAGGAGTTCCTCCAATGTAAAGTACATGCTTTTCTTTACCTGTAGTATTATCTAATACGACTTCAAAACTTCCATCTCCGCTATAGAATTTAGTAAACTTACCATCTCCGTCAGCTGCAAAGTTACCTCCATAAGTAACCCTTTGTCTCATGCTTGTTAATCCATACTGGAAGGCTACATCTCCTTTTTGACCATCAATAAATACCGGGTCATTGTTCTCGTTATAAACGATACTTTGAATCAGGTCATTATTATAATTCTGAGTTCCTGCAGCATTTAAAGTCATTCCTGTTGGTTGGTAAATTTTGGCAGAATTATTAAACTTAATAGTTCCAACCTGATCGTTTTCTAAGATTCTTCCTTTCTCGTCGTAGACATTACGGTTACTTGAAGGTTTGATTCCTGTTACAGGGTTGGTCCAGTTGATCAATCTGTTGTTGTCATCATAATCAAATGATTCAACGATATTAAAATCACCCCCCGTTGTTCTGCTTTTCAGCTCGTTCTTTATTGCATCAAATGAATAAGAAAGTTGTAAAATACCTGGCTTTACTTGTGAGGAATGGTTTACACTTGCTAAGAATCCATTAGGATCATATACGTTATTAACCTCTGAAGCTCCAAGTTTTGCTTTTAATACCTGACCCTTGGCGTTAGCCTGCATTAAGGTCCATAATATTTTACCTGATGTTTTGTCTTTTACCTGGGAAAGTTCCCCGTTCCATGTACTATAAACGTTCTCAATATCTATCTTTGTAAGCACTCCAGATGAATATAGGCTCTTCTCGTAAGAAATCACCCTTCCTTTATCATCATAGGTAACTCCTTTCTGCATATAGTATCTACCGTTGCTGTTTTCAGATGCAGATAAAAGTCTTCCTTGTTGGTCGTAAACTTGACTTGAGCTGTACGCTTTTCCTTTAGAAGTTCCGGTTTTAGAAATTACCCTTCCTTTATTATCATAAACAAATGAAATCAGTTTATTGGTTGCAGCCCCTGCATCTACTGTTGAAATTTCTTTCTGAGTGATCAGCTGACCGACAGTATTATAGATATACTCCTTCGTCCCTTTAGGACTGATGATTTTTTTAACCTGATCAAAACCATCATATTCATATGTGTATTTTCCGTTGGATGGATCAATATGTTCTGTCTTTCTACCCCAAACGTCATATTTTGTTGTTACAACATTGCTTCCATATTGAGCAGTCAGCTGCTTTCCAAGGGAATTATACGTGAAATTAATAGTCCCTCCTTTATCTGTTGTAGAGATTACATTGCCTAAAGCATCTACCGTTTTGGTCGTTGTTCTTCCATATCCGTTAAGCTCTTTTAAAGTTGTGACAGTTCCTGATACCCAACTTTCCGTCTGTTTGCCATTAAAGAATGAAGCTGTCATTTTAGCTGGGAATACACTATCATCATAGGTAAATGTGTTCCACTGGATATTGGCAGGCAAGTCTTCAGTTGCCTGGTCAAAGTACGGCTCGGACTCTTTAATTTTTCTGCCTAAAGCATCAAACATGCGGTAAACTGCTACGAATTTCCCTTGCTCAAAACCTTTAGTCTGGGTTTTATATTCCTGACCCAATTTGTTATTATATTTTCTAGAGATACTTCCATCTGCTTCATATGTGATCACCATGGTATTTCCCTGGTCATCTTTTATATACTGGTAGCTAGTAGTTCCACCAATATTTGTTTTGGCAGTCAACTGTTTTCCCCAGAAATCATAAGTGTTGGTTGTTGTATTTCCTGATGGATCTGTCTCGCTCAAAATCTGTCCCCAGTTATTATAGGTAATACTGGTTTCTAATCCAAGGTTGTCCGTTTTCTTTATAACAAATCTTCCCTTATCATCATATTCGCTTTTGTTAATTCTGAACTGTGAATCACTTCCGGCTGTAACTTTCTTCTCAATGACATTACCGAATCCATCATATTTATAATCCTCGGTAAGATTGTCCGAGAAGTTATTGGAGAAGTTATTTCCAGAAACATTAATTACTGTTTTAGGGAGATTATTTTGGTACAAGTAATATTGGCTTACTTTATTGGTCGTATTATAAGCCGCATGCTGCATAGTTTTTGCATCCAAATGACCAATGAAATAATCTTTTCCAATTCCTGAAGGATTATGAGTGTAAATAAAGTCCGTCGTGGTTACTGAAAAATTATCATTAACATTGGAAGTGGTTTTAGACGGCAGGTAGTAGGTATTGTAAATAGCTGTTCCTGCTGTTGTAACATTCGTCAAAAAGTCCTTAGCTAATGTAGAGGTTGCGACAGTAGCTGTTACAACTTTAGGTTTGTCAGCATCAGAAACTGTTGTAACAACTTGCCCGTTGAGAAGTTTATCTGTCTTATAAATTGTTGATTTGTAATTTAATAACTGAGTGTTGTTCTCAGAGATATCTGCCGGGAATATCAGGTTTTCATTATTGGTTCTGATGGACCACTCTTTTACCGGAACTCCGTCCAATAAAGGGTCTATTTGTATACCCGACCAAATTTTAGCATTTTCAAATCCGGCAGCATATAAGGAGGAGCGGGCAGTTTGACGGAAGCCAATTACCCCTCTTCCTGTAAAGTGACTTAAAAAACCTCTGTATCTGAAATCCTGGATCAGAGTACCGGCTGGCGTATACTGTTTAATCTGTGATACAGCAGCGGATAATGGTGCTTGCTCCAATTCAAAATAAGGATAAAGTTCTTTTTGTACGGGCTGATAAAAATTAGCATCTGTTTTTGAGTTAAGTTCTTTGTAGCTAATCTCTGTGGTGATTCCTCCTTGCTTGATATTCTTAGCTCTTGCCAAAGCGG
Source organism: Chryseobacterium proteolyticum (assembly GCF_046591535.1). NCBI lineage: Bacteria > Pseudomonadati > Bacteroidota > Flavobacteriia > Flavobacteriales > Weeksellaceae > Chryseobacterium > Chryseobacterium proteolyticum. Next base: position 705,702 of record NZ_JBJLWK010000003.1, read on the forward strand.
GCACATAAGGATATCCATACTGAATCACATAGTTGTAACCGCACCCGATAACTCCAGAACAATCATCTGGTTTTCCTAAAAGGATAACCTGTTGGTTGTCTTTATTAATGGTCAAATTACTAAAAGGAATTACCTTTTCGTTAAAAGACTTTAACCAGTTTCTTGTTTTGTAGAAGTTGATACCACTATTAGTTTGGATCGAAACTGTGTTTTCAGTATTATAAGGTTGTGGAATGCTTGCTCCCAGAATAGTAATAGGAGGATTGTAAACAATACTTTTATCATTGGCTCCGGATACTTTGTTAACAGAGTAAACTGTAACATTGGTATTAGTCCATTCCTTGTCATGGTGAGCATTCCATGTATGGTCAGTAATTAAAACATTTGAAACAATAATTTCAGATTTTCCATCGCCATCCAAATCTGCTGTATTATACTGGAAATATCTGCTCATACCATACGCACATCCACTTTCAAAGAAGGTATTATGAACACCTTGTGTTAAGGTTTCGGTTCCTGAAGAGTAGAAAATAAAGTTATTGATGTAGAACTGATTCAGCTTTTTCCCATCAGATAAAAATAAATTCCAGTTATAAGATTTATTGCCTTGAGGAACTAAGACATCAATTTTGCTGTCGCCGTTAAAGTCACCGTATAGTGCACCATTGAAGAATCCTCCCAATGCTTGTCCTGTGAAGTTTCCTACATTGGATAATACAAAGTTTCCTGCAGATATTTTATTGATATTAAATACTTTGGTCATAGTACCATTGGAGCTATTGAGCCAGATAATATCCTGGATTCCATCTCCGTTAAAATCTGCGAACTGGATTTTCTTTGCAGCTCCTGTTCCCTCGTCATATTTGTAAATGCTTTCGGCAACCGGAAGGTTTTCACTTAGATCAAATAATATGGATGAGTAAAAACTTGTTAAAGTACTTCCTGGAATAATGTTTACCTCTCCATTGTCGATCGGAAGTACTCCATATTCTTCAGTATTGGATGAGTTAACTGAAGGCTCGATATAAGGGAGTGTAGGCGGCGTAGTTTCATCCAAGGCAACAGGATTTGAAATAGTTTTACCAATAGGTTCCGGATCAAATCCTCCATTAATACATGTTCTCGTTCTTCTGAAATTAAAAAGAAGTTCCGTAATTCCGTCCCCGTCATAATCATAGCTTGTCAATTCCGATAAGCTTACAACCGAATAGTTACAGCCCGTCATAGGAAGATCGTCATCTCCGGGATCACCAATAGCATACTGATCATACGTAATTAGTTTCGAATATTCCAGCTTGAATCTGAAATCTGAAATATCTACAGAGTATACCAATAATTCATAATTGGGTTTTTTAGGATCTCCTGTAGCAACGGTATGAGGAATAACAATTCCTGCTTTGTTTTTTACGTATCCGTCTTTTTTGAAAGTCACAGATGCCGCCTTACCAAACTCAGCAGCTGTAAATCGATTAAGTTCATACTGTAGCGGCATAACCGGAACATCTTTGTACACAGAGCTCTTAAAGTTCAAAACACCTACCTGTGTGGATCCCGCAGTCCCTGGAGTGGGAACGTATTCCAGATAGTCTGTGATGCCATCCATATCAAAATCACCATATTTTTTGGTATTGGTCGTGGTGATATTATATTCTTTAGTTGTTTCCTCTCCTGCAGTCTGAGCAGGTTCATATTCTATAGCTATGGGATTGGCTGCCTCATTATTACTGTTGTATTCCGTAATCTTATTGACAAACTGATAACTCGTACCATTATCCGTATATTCTAATGCATATCTTCTAAACTGATTACCATTAGTGGAAACGACAACCTCATTTAATAATTTGTCCTGATTGTAATAAAATCCCTGATGATAGGAAATCTCCTTAAAAGTCCTATCCAGGTTATAATTGAACGAAATTTCATTGAAATGTGGTTTATTCAGGGTTTCATTCCCACCCCATTTTATTTTCTTTATCCGGGTAACATCCCCACCTGGAACTGGTTGAGAAGTAAGATATTGGTTCTTCTCATATTCATAGGTGATGTAATTCCCCTGGGCATCCATCCATTTTACAAGATTATATCCCATAGAGGTTCTGGCTGCACTATAATGCTCCGGATCGCTGTATTCAGTATCTCCATACCATGCCTGCGAGCCGTCATCAAAGGTAACATGGAACAACATGGGTCCTTGAACTCCATTTTTTGTTCCTAATGATTTGATTTTGATATTGGAGTATTTCTCAGTAACATATTCAGCTCCATCTTTTCCATATTCTCCGGATTTAAGAATGAGCCTCTGTCCGTTAAAGCTATAATTATCTGAATAATCAAGTTGTACCGATTTGGTTATTCCGTCTTTTTCAATATTCTTACTTATTCTAGATACTGCTGTTATTCCTGAAATATCCCAACCATAACCCGCAATTCCATTGACAGAACCACTTGTATATGTCAGGTTGATCTGAGGTGCTACACTTTTTATTCCCGGAGGTAAAGCTATTGGTAAGCTAAATTGCAGTTGTCCGGTTCCGGAAACCTCTATATTTCCTTTGGTATCATGGAAACTCTGGCCTGCCGGTGCGGATGTCCCGGTTGGATTACCGGCTCCCGCGCCGGAATCTGTAGGTCCCCCACCTGGGTTTTCAGTAGAAGGCCCGATCTTTGCCACAAAAGGATTTGAAGTGCCGGAGGAGGCCTTAAACCCTTGAGCCAAGACCACGGTTTGCGGATCCTGTACTGTTCTTGAAGTACTTTCCTGCTGATAGAGTATGGTCTGGGAATAGCCCAATACCGAACAGAGGGAAAATACCAATGATGAAAGAATCTTCATATTCTTGGTTGTTAGTAAATTGTTATGATTAAAAGTTTATCGTTTTGTAATATTTCTGCTGAAGACCCTGCCGTCTTTTAATGTAAAGTGTAAAACATATACACCCCATTCGTAATTGGACATATTGATCTTTAGCTGCTTATTTAATCCCGGAGTATTCTGTTGCTGGAATTTCCAGTGAACCGTACTATGCTGGTAAAGAGAAACGGATTCTATGAGCCCGTCTACTTCATCGGTCCAGTCTATAGTAAGGAAATCATTCACAGGAACAGGATACAATCTTATCTGTTTCCAGAATGCTTTTTCATCCAGAACCGGTTGTTGCTTGATCTCAGCGATGGTCTTTACCTCTTCAGCTTTAGGTTTTTCTTCGGTCTTAGCCAAATTTTTTAAGTCTTCAGGTGCTTTTTTACCACTCACATCTGTCCCTCTGTATCTTTGGTTTCCGGCTTCGTCATACTTGAAGTAGACTTCGGTTTGTGAGAATCCGAAAACACCAATCAACAAAGAAAATAAGGAAAGTAATTTTCTTTTCATAGCTTACTTATTTTGTTTTTTCTGAAAGAAGTAACAATAGTTGTTTTTCAAGCTTTTCAATCTTATCAGATTGTTGTTTCAATGTTTTGTTCTGCTCAATAGAATACAATGTTAACTCTTCAATTTTTTCAAGCAGCTTAGCATCCATTTCTCCCAGGTTGATTCCATTTTTTTTCTACTTCTCCGGCAGAAGGGATATTTGGTAAATGTCCTTTTTCTGAAATGTGTTTTTCAACATCTTCCAATGATCTAAGTTTATAATCCTTTTTAAATACATAATCAGCCCATCCGTTGGTTGCAGGGTTTTCAACTTTTATTTGTTCAGCCTTTATTCCTTTTCTTACATAAAAGATGAAATTAGGGTCATTATCATACTGATCAGTTCCTACAGTTACTTTTCCGGTATTGAAAACCACAAGACTGCTTGGATGTACTGAATCTGTAAATTTTATCCTGGTGATTCCGGATGAATTAGGAGTTGAAGTATCAGAGTTAGGATCAACTGCATTGTCATTAGGCATATGGAATTCCAGATTATGACTTCCCAAAGTTCTGATCACTGCATCTGATGCAACAGACCAACGTGAAGCACAGCCGTTACAAAGAACTGTTGCAAGCTCTAACTTGGCTCCGTTAACTGTTCCTGCAGCCGCAGAGTTTCCGATAGCAATACCATTGGCATAAGGTCCGTTAAATACCTTAAGTCTTTCCATGTTATTTGTTTTGATAACAAGTTCCTGGTCATCAATGGTGCCTATGAAATTAGACGGGGGAGTGGTTCCTGAGTTTCCTGTAAGATTCCAGGATTGGGCAAAAGCCATAGAGGATACGGCTAACAATAGCGGTACAAGTGTCGTTTTCATGAATTGTTAATTTTTGTTAAATTTTAAAACGCGAATATAATTTATATTTATTAAAACTTTATTGATTTAATATTTTTTTTATATATTAAATATTAAGAATTATTTTCCCGGTCAAAGATGTAATCATTTGAATAATTGTACAAATAAATACTATATAGATTCATAAATTTATATAGTATTATGATGGTCTGTTAAAAATATGCTAATGGATGTTTAATTTTATTTAATATTTTTTTAATAAAAAAATTCTACCTTTGTCCAAATGAACTTCTTAAGATTGATTTTAGCGCTTTATTTTGCGGCATTATCCATAATGCCATGTGAAGATGTGCATAAACAATCGGGTTCTTCCAAAGTTGACTTTTCATTAAGCGTTGAACAGTCTCATTCAAAGGATCAGGGAGATATCTGTTCTCCTTTATGTGTTTGCAATTGTTGTCAGATAACGGTTGCGGCTTTTAAAATGGAACCTCAGATAAGTATTCCAAGACAAGAACAGGCCTACTTTTCCAAAAAGATTCTTTTCCACAACAATAACTTTGCCTATCAGGTTTACGAAAACATCTGGCAGCCTCCTAAAATTTAATTTTATTGATTTAGGGAAAGCACAGCTTTCCAACCTTACGTGAAACTTTGCAATTCTATTGCATGGATCTTCATGATATTTTTGCACTTGACATTTTAAAATGTCTGTGCATATAATTTCAATAAAATAAATCTTTTTTGTGTTAGATAAAATTATAAAATTCAGTATTAAGAATAAGTTCATTATTGGTTTAATGACTTTACTGTGGATTATCTGGGGAGTCTGGAGTGCTACCAGATTACCCATTGATGCGGTACCTGATATTACGAACAATCAGGTTCAAATTATTACAGTATGTCCTACGTTAGCGGGACAGGAGGTAGAGCAATTGGTTACTTTTCCAATTGAACAGAGTATAGCAAATGTTCCAGGCATTGAAGATATGAGAAGTGTATCAAGGTTTGGACTTTCTGTGATTACAGTTGTTTTTAAAGAAGATGTTGATGTTTATTTTGCGCGACAGCTTATTAGTGAGCAACTTAAACAAGCCGTTGAAGAAATTCCCAAAGGAGTGGGCGTTCCGGAACTTGCTCCGGTAAGTACGGGATTGGGAGAAATATATCAATATATTCTGCATCCGAAAAAAGGAAGCGAAAAAAAATACAGTGCTAAAGATCTTCGGACCATGCAGGACTGGATTGTTCGAAGACAGCTTAACGGAACTCCTGGTGTTGCAGAAATCAACAGTTTTGGAGGTGAGTTGAAACAATATGAAGTTGGTATTAATCCCAATAGACTAAAAGCGATGGGAGTAAGTATTTCCGATATTTTTACTGCTTTAGAAAAAAATAATCAGAATACCGGAGGTGCTTACATTGACAAAAAACCGAATGCCTATTTTATCCGCGGGGTCGGAATGGTCACTTCGTTAGAAGATATTCGGAACATAGCAGTGAAAAATGAAACAGGAAGTATTCCTATATACATAAAAGATGTCGCAGATGTTCGTTTTGGAAGTGCGGTGCGATATGGAGCGATGACCTATAACGGAAAAGTAGATGCCGTGGGTGGAGTCGTAATGATGCTGAAAGGAGCGAATAGTAATGAGGTGGTGAACAATGTGAAAGCTAAAATCCCTACTATTCAAAAATCTCTTCCTGACGACGTAGTCATTGAGCCTTTCATTGATAGGACTGATCTCGTGGGAAGAGCGATGAAAACAGTGGAGAAAAATCTGGTGGAAGGTGCATTAATTGTAATTTTCGTCCTTGTTGTTTTTCTTGGAAATCTTAGGGCTGGTCTTATTGTTGCGTCAGCCATCCCCCTCTCCTTATTATTTGCTTTGGGTATGATGAACGTGTTTGGGGTGAGTGCCAACCTAATGAGTCTTGGGGCAATTGATTTTGGACTTATTGTAGATGGAGCTGTTATTATTGTAGAGGCAACATTGCATTTATTACATAATAAAAACAGCGGGAAGCTTACGCAGATCCAGATGGATAAGGAAGTAGGAACGGCAGCGTCCAAAATGATGAATAGTGCCATTTTTGGACAAATCATTATTCTGATCGTTTATATTCCAATACTTTCTTTAGCTGGAGTAGAAGGTAAAATGTTTACCCCGATGGCAAAAACAGTAGGATTTGCAATTATTGGAGCTACCATTTTATCCATTACTTATATTCCAATGGTAAGCTCGTTGTTCCTTTCTAAAAATGTTAGTCATAAAAAGACACTCAGTGACAAAATTATGGACTTTCTTCAAGGTATTTATCAGCCTTTGTTGCAAAAAGCCATTCGATTGAAGCTCGTAATTGTCACTATAACGATTTCTATTTTTGTGATTTCAATTTTCATATTCAAAAATATGGGTGGGGAGTTTATCCCGCAATTGCAGGAAGGAGATTATGCATTTCAATGTATCCTACCTCAGCAAAGTTCATTAAGTCAAAGTTTGGAAACATCCATGCAGGCATCAAGGATCATCAAGTCATTTGATGAGGTAAAAATGGTTGTAGGAAAAACCGGATCAGCCGAAGTACCTACTGACCCGATGCCACCAGAGGCTTCAGATATCATTGTAGTGCTAAAACCACAGAGCGAGTGGAAAACAAAAAAATCATATGCGGAACTGGGAGATGAGATCAGTAAAAAACTGGAAGCGATTCCCGGGGTATATTTTGAAAGAAACCAGCCGATCCAAATGCGTTTTAATGAATTGATGACGGGAATTAGACAGGACGTAGCCGTTAAAATTTTCGGGGAGAATCTGGATTCCCTGGCCATTTATGCAGAGAAAGTTGGAAAGGCGATACAATCGGTAAACGGAGCTAATGCTCCTCAAATTGAAAAAGTGGGTGGACTTCCACAAATCAATGTTACTTATGACAGAACAAGAATGGCTAATTACGGAATCAATATTGAAGATGTAAATAACGCCTTAAGTACCGCGTTTGCAGGAAAAAGTACCGGTCAGGTTTTTGAGAATGAGCGACGTTTTGATCTGGTTGTTCGCTTGGATAGTCTTAATAGGACTAATATTGATGATGTTGATAACCTGATGATCAATACTAAAACAGGAGCACAGATCCCGCTTTCACAGGTCGCAGATGTCAAATACAAAATGGGTCCCGCACAGATCAGCCGCGAACAGGCAAAACGTAGAATTGTTGTAGGCTTTAATGTTAAAGGACGTGATGTACAGAGTGTGGTTCAGGATATTCAGAAGAAGCTTGACAAAGACGTTAAGCTACCTGCAGGATATTATTATACTTACGGTGGACAATTTGAAAACCTTCAGGAGGCTAGCCAGCGTCTTATGATTGCGGTACCTATATCGCTGTTGTTGATATTTTTATTATTGTATTTCACTTTCAACTCTTTAAAACAGGCAGCATTGATTTTTACAGCCATTCCAATGAGTGCTATTGGTGGGATCTTTGCCCTTCTTGTAAGAGGGATGCCTTTTAGTATCAGTGCCGGAATTGGATTTATTGCCTTATTCGGAGTAGCGGTTCTTAATGGAATTGTATTGATAGGAACCTTCAATGAATTAGAAAAAGAAGGCGAAAAAGATATCTTTAAAAGAGTGATGGAGGGGACTAAAACAAGGCTTCGACCAGTATTAATGACTGCAACGGTAGCATCGTTAGGATTTTTACCCATGGCAATTTCCACGGGCGCAGGAGCTGAGGTTCAGAAACCATTGGCAACCGTTGTAATCGGTGGATTAATCAGTGCTACTTTTCTTACTTTATTTGTGTTACCAATGCTGTATATTATTTTCAATACAAAACTTCGAATTAAGAAGGTGAAAATGAAACCATTTACACCGGTGATTATTCTTGGATTTATAATGTTGGGTCAATTCGCCAACGCTCAATCCAGAACATTGACTGTAGAACAGGCGGTAGAGCAGGCCGTGGCGAACAATCCTGGACTGAAATCCAAAGACCTGGGTATTGAGGCTGCAAAGGCTTTAAAACCTACGGCTAAAGAATTGCCAAAAATGAATTTTAATGCACAGCTCGGGCAGTATAATAGTCCTACTTTTGACCAATCTTTTGCAATTTCACAAAGTATCCCTTTTCCGACCATATTCAAAGCTAGAAAAGAATTAATTGCGGAAACTATAAAAGGTAAGCAGATAGAGAAGGAAATTTCTATGAATGAGCTGGTTAAACAGGTTCGCTCCTATTATTATCAGATTGAATATCTGCAATACAATAAAGCGCAATTAAAGAATCTGGACAGCCTGTATCGCGATTTCATTCGTATAGCCACCGTAAGGTTCAAGGCTGGGGACATAAAAAAGATTGAGATCAGTACTGCTGAAACCCAACAAGGAGAAATCAACCTTTTGCTCAATCAAAATCAGGTATTTTTAAATAACGCATATAAAAATTTAAAGACACTTTTAAATATTTCTGAGGACATTGAGGTTCCGTTTAACGGAAATTATGAGCCACTTAAATCCGGAAATATTCTGGACAGCAAAGAGGTTGATAATAACCCTACAATTAAAGCATTTTATCAGGAAATGGAAATTGCTGAAAGAAACAAAAATGTAGAAAAAGCGCAGGGACTTCCGGAATTCAGTTTAGGATATACCAACCAGTCTTTAACAGGATCTTATCCGGTAAACGGACGGGAAGTATTTTATAACTCAGGCAACCGGTTTAGCTTTGTAAATGTAGGAATAGCAATTCCTCTAACTTTCGGAGCGACAAAGGCGAGAATAAAATCTTTGGAATTTCAGAAGCAGGTTGCGGAAACCAATGCTATGTATCAGAGGAATCAGCTTTCCACTCAATTGCAAAATGCATTAACCCAATATCAACAGGATACGCAGCAATATAATTACTATGTGGGGCAAGCGATTCCTAATGCTGAGAAAATTGTAAAAGCTGCTCAGTTAGGATATAGAACAGGTGAAATTACTTATGTAGAGTATCTTTTCGCCTTGCAGACTGCGACAAATATTCAATTAAAATACCTGGAATCCATCCAGCAGGTGAACCAATCTGTTGTAACGATTAATTCAATAATTAATAAATAAAATGAGAAAAAAACACATCATCATATATTGTATTGCTCTTTCTTTGTTAACTGTAAGTTGTAGTAAAAAGGAAGAGGTGGCGGAAAATCCTGCGGGAAAAGCAGAGCAAAAAATTGAGAAACCCGCAGAAGCTTCCGAGACTATTGCTTCATTAACGGAAGAACAAATAAAAGCTGTTGGAATTACAATGGGAACCATTGAAATGAAGGAGTTAACTTCTACCGTTAAAGCCAATGGTACCTTGGATGTACCTAATAACAGTAAAGCCACCATTACCTCTTTATATGGAGGAATTATTAAAACGCTTACTGTTCAGGTAGGTAGTGTGGTGAGAAAAGGACAGGTGATCGCAACAATTGCCAATCCTGAATTTATAAGACTTCAGGAAGAATACCTGACTGTGAATAGTAGAATTACATTTGCGGAACAGGAGTACAGAAGACAACGAGAGCTTTTTGATAATGATGCAGGAGCCAAGAAAAACCTGCAGAGTTCCGATGCAGAATTAAAAACCCTCAGAACGAGGAAGGCCTCTTTGTTGAGGCAACTTCAGATGATGGGAATAAGCCCCGGTGCTGTTAACAATGCAAATATGAGATCAGGTTTGGTAATAACATCACCTATCAATGGAACTGTGAGTAGTATTTCTGCACAAATAGGGAGCTATGTTGATGTTTCATCTCCGGTGGCTGAAGTTATTGATAATGAATCCATTCACTTGGATTTACAGATATACGAAAAAGATCTTCCGAAAATGAAAGTTGGGCAAATTGTTCATTTTAATCTAACCAACAACCCAGAGACAGAGTATGATGCCAAAGTATTCAGCATAGGTTCATCTTTTGAGAATGCGAGTAAGACCATTTCTGTACACTGTAATGTAATCGGGAATAAGGAAGGATTAATTGATGGAATGAGCATTACCGGAGTTGTAAGTCTCGAAAAAACAACCACACCGGCTGTTCCTAATGATGCAATTGTAGAAGCAGATGGCAAGTCTTATATTTTTGTTCAAACGAATAAAAAGCCTGCAGAAAATCATGATGAAGAAAAACCTAATAAAGAAATGCCTAAAGAAAATGTGAAAATGATCAATTTTGAGAAGATTGAAGTAGTAAAAGGGTCTTCTGATATGGGTTATACAGCAATAACTCCGGTAACAGAAATTGCCCCTGATTCTAAAATAGTAGTGAAAAGTACATTTTTTGTAAATGCGAAGCTCACCAATGCTGGCGAGCAGGATTAATTAAAAGCCTTCCGACAAAAAAACACAATAATATTATTTCACAAGATGGCTTTAAAAGAAGAACTTGAAAAACAAGGGAATTGGCTTTTCAAATATAGAAGCACATTACCGATAGGTATTTTATTTATCGGTTTTGTGGTTTCTGTTCAAATGAATTTAAAAGAAGAAACAACGAGCTGCGAAATTCTATACGAATTTGCCTGCCTTTTAATAAGTGCTGTAGGTTTAGGGATTAGAGTTTATACAGTGGGATATACACCTAAAAATACCTCGGGAAGGAATACCTCAGAAGGTCAGGTAGCTGATACACTTAATATAACAGGGATATACAGTGTAGTAAGAAATCCTTTATATCTTGGGAACTTTTTTATGTGGCTGGGACTTGCCTTATTTACAGAAAATTTATGGTTTGTCGTTTCCTTCATTCTTTTTTACTGGATTTATTATGAGCGGATTATTTATGCAGAGGAACAATTTTTAGAAAGAAAATTTGGAGAAAAATATAGAAGCTGGGCATCCAAAGTACCGGTTTTTATTCCTAACTTAGGATTGTTTAGGAAAAACGAACTCTCATTTAGTCTAAAAAAGGTGTTGAAGAAAGAAAAGAATGGGCTTTTTGCTATGTTTTTGATCTTTACGCTGTTCGATATTACAGGAGAATGGATTAGAGATCATTCTGATCATAATTTGTTGTTCATTTCTGGTACGATCATTACAATGATGATGTACTTTGTACTTAAAGTATTAAAAATGAAAACGAAACTTTTAGAAAACAACAGATCTTAAAGGGTTAGAACTTAATTTAAAAAAAATAATTATGTTATTAAACAAAAGATTATCCATTTGGTATTTCATTAATGAAATAAAATCTCAGATTCTTTTCATTTGCATATTTGCTTTTTGTATAGGGCTTTTAGATTTACTTCCCGGATTTAGAAAAATATCACTTCCTCTGAATATTCCTGCATTAGTGGGAACGGCCGTTTCTCTGTTATTGGCTTTCCGTACTTCACAATCTTACGAAAGATGGTGGGAGGCAAGAATTGTCTGGGGAGCCATTGTAAACGATTCCCGGACTTTGATCAGATTAGCAATTCAGTTTTTACCTGAAAAACAAGCACAGGAATTCGCGGAAAGACAGATCATCTGGACTTTTGCGTTAGGGGAATCGCTTAGAAAGCTGCCCTTTTCCATAAAGGTACAGGAATATCTTACTGCTCATCAAATTGATGCTTTAAATGTTCCGAATGCATTACTCGATGAACATTCCAGGCAGGTAAGAAAAGCTTTTTCTTCAGGGGAAATCTCAGAATTTCAACAATTACAACTTAATGATGCCATTACAAAGCTTTGTGATAGCATGGGAAAATGTGAGCGATTAAAGAATACGGTTTTCCCGCGATCATATAGTATTTTGGTCCATGTGTTAATCTATGTATTTGCTGCTATTTTACCATTTGGATTGGATGATAATCAATTGATAATCGAAGTATTGGTCACTATTTTAGTTCCTACAATGTTTATCGCTATAGAAAGAACATCAATCATCATGCAGGATCCTTTTGAAAATACCCCTGTTGATACCCCAATGACCTCTTTAGCACAGACAATAGAAATTAACCTGAGACAGATGGTCGGGGAAAAGAATGTTCCTATGAAGAAAGAAAATCCTTTATACTACGAAATGTAACCCAACTTATTTTTGAAATGATGAACGAAAAAAACACACAAACAGTTTCCGCAGCCAGTAAACATAAAAAGAATCTTCTTATTGTATTATCGTTTAGTGGAGCATATCTTATTGCGGAGGTTATTGGAGGAATTCTTACCAATAGTCTTGCGTTGCTTGCAGATGCCGCTCACATGCTTACAGATGTGGTAGGATTGTTACTGGCTTTTATTGCAATAAAAATCGGAGAACGGAAAGCGGACTCCAAAAAGACTTTTGGATATTACCGTACAGAAATATTGGCAGCGGTGATCAATGCCGTGGTACTGCTGGGAATCTCCGTGTATGTTTTATTTGAAGCTTATCAGAGATTTAAAAGCCCTCCAGAAGTGCAGAGTAAATCAATGTTGATTGTTGCAGGAATAGGACTTTTAGTAAACATTGCAGGAATGTTGATCCTTAGAAAAGATTCCGAAGCGAGTCTTAATATGAAAGGTGCGTATTTTGAAGTTCTGTCGGATATGCTTACTTCTGTAGGAGTTATGATTGCAGGTGTAATTATGCTTACAACCAACTGGTACTATGCCGACCCATTGATCTCGGCAGCAATTGGCTTACTTATCTTTCCCAGAACCTGGCGACTTCTTAAGGAAGCTGTTAATGTATTACTAGAGAGTACTCCCAAAGATGTAGACATTGATCTGTTACGTAAATCACTGGAACAGATTCCTGGCGTAAAAAGCGTGCATGATCTCCATGTGTGGTCTCTTACTTCCGGCGTAAATGCCATGAGTTCTCATATTGTTAAAGATGATACAATTACTCAAAATCAGCTGCTGGAAAAACTGACCGAAGAAACAACATCCAGATTTACCATCAGCCATACTACTTTTCAGATTGAGGAAGAAAGTTATCAGGAAGATGTTACCCATTATTAATTAAAAAATATCAGAAATGAAAAAAGATATAGAAGATAAGCTTATAGACAAAAATACGAAGCCAACAAGTATGCGTATCCTGGTATATGATTTTTTGAGCTCTCAGGAAGCCGCTTTGTCATTGTCTGAAATTGAAAGTCATTTTGATAATGCAGACCGAACAACTATTTACAGGACCTTAAAAACTTTTGAAGAGAAAGGAATTGTTCACGGAATACAGGAAAATACAACTACCAAGTATAAACTTTGCGATGATGATTGTGACGAGAAAACACATAAAGACTGGCATCTTCATTTTTACTGTAAAATTTGTAAGCAAACCACCTGTAAAGAAGATATTTCATTTCCAGATAACATCCAAACTAATTTCCGGATTGATGAAATAAGGCTTTTTGCTAAAGGGATTTGCGAAGATTGTTTGGAAAGTTTGCAATAGTATTGCACTTGTTTTAAAATTAATTTTGTTGAAAATTATAAGTTATGGAAGAATGCTGTAATACAAAACCTCAAAAAAAAGAGCACAATCATTTTGAAGGAGATGGCCATGATCACGGTCACTCTCATGATACCTCAGATAAAACGACTTTCCAGTTGTTTTTACCTGCAGTAATCTCTTTTGTTTTATTAATGATCGGTGTCTCTTTAGACAATTATATAAAAACAGAATGGTTTACCGGTTGGGTTCGGATCGTTTGGTACTCAGCGGCCTATATTCCTGTTGGACTTCCAGTATTAAGAGAGGCTTATGAAAGCATCATTAAAGGAGATGTGTTTTCAGAATTCTTCTTAATGGGGATTGCAACAATTGGGGCATTTGTTATTGCCCAATATCCTGAAGGAGTAGCAGTGATGCTTTTTTATGCCGTTGGAGAAGTATTTCAAACTTTGGCCGTTACAAGGGCGAAAAGCAATATCAAATCATTATTAGATCAGCGTCCGGATGAGGTAACTGTTTTAAAAGGTGGGCAACCCCAAATAGTGAAAGCAGAGACTGTAGGTATAGGAGAAATTATTCAATTGAAATCCGGAGAGAAATTAGGGCTGGATGGAGAATTGCTTTCAGAAACTGCTTCATTTAATACAGCTGCACTTACAGGGGAAAGTAAGCCGGATACCAAAACCAAAGGTGATGCAGTGCTTGCGGGAATGATCAATTTAAATACTGTTAGCCAGGTTAAAGTTACCACTGCATATCAGGATAGTAAACTGAGTAAGATCCTGGAGCTGGTTCAAAATGCTACAGCGCAAAAAGCTCCAACCGAATTATTCATTAGAAAATTTGCGAAAGTTTATACTCCGATTGTTGTTCTGCTTGCTATAGCAATTGCATTATTACCTTATTTCTTTGTAGCGGACTATCAATTTAAAGATTGGTTGTACAGAGCTTTAGTATTCCTTGTGATTTCTTGTCCATGTGCATTGGTGATCTCAATTCCTTTGGGATATTTCGGAGGGATTGGAGCGGGAAGCAGAAATGGAATTCTGTTCAAAGGAAGTAACTTCTTAGATGCACTTGCTAAAATCCAGAATGTTGTAATGGATAAGACCGGAACAATGACAGAAGGTGTTTTCAAAGTTCAGGAAGTGGACTTCAAGCCTGAGTTTGATAAAAATGAAATATTGAAACTGGTAAACCTTTTAGAAAGCCAGAGTACGCACCCTGTAGCAACAGCTATTCATGAGTATGTAGGAGAAATAGATCATTCCATTCCCATGGAAAACGTAGAGGAAATTGCAGGGCACGGGCTGAAAGCAACAATTAATGGAAAAGATTTATTGGTTGGGAATTTCAAAATGATGGATCGATTCAATATTCAGTATGATATCAACCCGGATAATATTGTGTATACATTAATTGCGGTCGCTTATGATAATAAGTTTGTAGGATATCTTACTATTGCAGATACCATTAAAAACGATGCGCAATTAACGATCAATAAATTAAAAGCATTAAATATAAAATCAACCATGCTGAGTGGCGATAAAAGCTCAGTTGTAAAATATGTGGCGGATACTTTGGGAATTCAAAATGCTTATGGGGATTTACTTCCAGAGGATAAGGTGAATAAAGTAAAAGCTATCAAAGCTAAAAATGAGACGGTTGCTTTTGTTGGTGATGGAGTGAATGATGCTCCGGTTGTAGCTTTGAGTGATGTAGGAATTGCAATGGGTGGACTGGGAAGTGATGCAACGATTGAAACAGCTGACGTTGTAATACAGGATGACATGCCAAGTAAAATTCCTATGGCCATTAATATAGGTAGGAAGACCAAACAGATTGTATGGCAAAACATTACCCTAGCATTTGTGGTAAAAGGAATTGTTTTGATCCTTGGTGCAGGAGGTTTGGCGACCATGTGGGAAGCGGTTTTTGCAGATGTCGGAGTTTCACTGATTGCAATCCTGAATGCCGTAAGGATCCAAAGGATGAAATTTTAATCATTAACCATAATTAAACTTAATTATAAGAAGCCTTGCTGAATTTCGGTAAGGCTTCTGTCTGAAAAAATATCGATGACTTTCATCATAAATTATACTTAAAAAGAATTTGAGTAGTATATTTGTGGAATAGAATTGATCATTGAAACTTTTCATATCCATATTCATTATTTTTACCATAGCAATACGTCCTGTATTGCCATTAGTGAACTATGCGGTTAACTATGATTATATTGTAAAAAATCTCTGTGAAAATAGAGATAAACCGCAATCTACATGTAAGGGTAAATGTTATGTAGAAAAAGAACTCGCTAAAACAGAAAAGCAATCGGGGCCACAAACGATAAAAATTTCTGTTATTGATGTATTTCTTTCCAATGATATTCTTTCATTTGCTGATGCCAAAGGATTTGAAATCTTGCAAAAAGTTGCTAATCCAGGCTATATCAAATCGCATTCTTCAGATTATTTTTCCAGGATATTCCATCCTCCTTTAGGATAATTTATAATAACTAATTTACTAGTCGAATACCTAATCTTTATTAGCTATTTATTATGTAATTAGCTTTAATCAGATCTCTGAATTAATCCATTATTATAAATTTTCATTTCAATCCAATGAAACATATATTCATTTTGACAGCTTTGCTGCTGTCAGTATCATTTATTTCCTGTGCCCAGGAAACACCTAAAGTAAAGCATAGTAAAAGTATGATGACTCCAAAGGAGAACCTTAAGGTAAAAGTAGTCAACGCTGAAGATCCTGTATGTCATATGAAAACGGCAGATTATTTAAAATTTACAGCAACATATAAGAACAAGGTGTACGGTTTTTGCAGTGCTTCCTGTAAGGACGAATTCAACAAAAATCCTGAAAAATATGTCCAAAAATAAAAAAACAGCCCAAAGCTCAAAAAGCAGGATCGTTATTCCCATTGCAATTATTGCAGTTATTTTCCTGGGAGTAGGTTTTGGTATGAGCTATTTTAAAAAAAAACCTTTATACTGTAATGAAGGTTCCTGATTTTGAGCTTACCGATCAGAATAATAAAAAGATTACCAATAGAGATATGCTGGGCAAAGTATATCTGGTGGAATTCTTCTTTAGTAAATGTCCCACCATCTGTCCTGTAATGAACAGCAATATGAAAGTGATCGAAGAGGAGATTAACAATCCTGAGTTTGGGATTATTTCCATAAGCATAGATCCGTTGAACGATACTCCGGAAACGTTGAAACAACATGCCAATAGAATCGGAGCAAAATCTCCCAACTGGCATTTTTTAACCGGAGACCGGACGTACATTGGAAACCTTGCGGATCAGTTCAATATCTATGTTGGGGATAAAGAAGATGAGGGAGAGAGTCTTAATCATAGCGGGATGATTGCGCTTGTTGATCAGGAAGGAAATATCCGTTGCAGATATAATAAAGACAATATGCCTATCCTTTACTATTCAGGATTAAACTATAAGGATCCCGAAGGAAAAGAAACACAGCTTACCGGCAAATATCATCCGGACAGGGAAAGGCTGATTGAAGATATTAAGAAGTTATTAAATTAAAAGTTGGATGTCAGGAAGTGTATTGATTGTGAATGAAGGTCTTTAACCCTTGTCTTCCATCATCAAACTTACTCTTTAAAAAATGTTAAACCATAAATACAAAACATTATGAAGATTATGAAAATAGCTGCCTTAGGTGCAGTTTTGGCAGCGCAATTTGCTTTTGCGCAATTCAAGCAAACTCCTTTATCATACGCTTACAATGCGTTGGAAGGTTCAATAGATGCGCAAACCATGGAAATCCATTATACAAAGCATGCTGCGGGGTATGTAAGTAATTTGAATAAGGCAATTGCTGGAACACCTCAGGAAAAAGAGACTTTATTCCAGATCCTTTCTAAAGTTTCAACTCTTAGTCCAACGATCAGAAACAACGCCGGAGGACATTTTAACCACGAACTTTTCTGGACCATGTTAACGCCTGAGAAAAATACCCAGCCTTCTGCGAAATTACTAAAAGCAATTACAGAAACTTTTGGAAGTCTTGATGCCTTTAAAGAGAAAATGAGCAAGGCAGGAGCTGATCGTTTTGGTTCCGGTTGGGCATGGCTTTCCGTGGATAAGAACGGAAAGTTGTTTGTTTCTTCAACTCCTAATCAGGATAATCCTTTAATGGATGTTGTAGAAGAAAAAGGAACTCCAATTCTTGGAATTGATGTATGGGAGCATGCTTATTATTTAAAATATCAGAATAAGAGAGCTGACTATCTTACCGCGATCTGGAACGTATTAAACTGGAAAGAGGTAAGTAAGAGATATGAAAATGCACTGAGCAAAAAATAGATCATGAATTATATTTGCAGCATATTCCTTACCCTCTATATGGTGGTCAGACCTCTGATCCCCATCATGGAATATGCTGTAAATTATGATTATATTGTTGAGGTCCTTTGTGTTAACAAAAACAAACCAGAGCTGAATTGTAATGGTAAATGTTATTTGAGTAAAGAACTCGCTAAAACCAATGATACAGAAACAGCCCCTTTGAGTAAGGGAAAAAATTCCGGACAAAAAATTCTTGATATTTACATCCTTCCGGAAATAACAGAAATAAAAAACACAGATCTAACATACGATCACAATTTTACTTTTATTTATCAAAAGAATTACTCTTTTCTTTTCCTGAAACATATTTTCAGGCCGCCGGTTTTTTAAAGTTGTTTATACATCTTATCACCAATTGTTAAAGTTCACATACTGCGAAAATTACAGATTTTCCACACTCATGTGTTCTTCATAATTGTTTCATGATTCACTTTATAATTCTAAAGTGCTAAAACTTTTATGCCTATTGGGATTGAGAAAATGAATGTTTTCAACATTCGATGTTTATTTCTATTCAAACAAATACAATTTAAAAAAATCAACAATGAAAATTTATAAATTTTTATCTCTATTGTTTATTGGCCTTATATTACTTAGTGCTTCATCATGTCAGAGTAATGACGATAGGGATAATTCACAGGATACTACACCGGGAAACCTACAGATAAAGTTTGAAAACGGATTCAATAACCTTGGCGGTATTGTTTTGAATCAGACAACCCAAACTTCTTCAAGCGGACAAAAACACCAGTTTTCTACTTTAAAATATATTGTAAGTAATATCAGCCTGATTGATGAATCCGGGAAAGAATTTAAATACAATGAAAATAATCCTGATAAAGGAGCCTTTATCATAGACCAGGCAGATGCCGTAGCAGGAATCGTTTATGTAAACCTTACCGGAATTCCTAAAAACAATTATAAAAAAGTGAAGTTTGGTCTGGGAATCAGCCAGAATGCTTATCTCCTGGGAATGGACGGGCAGGCAGAGTTTTGGAATAAAGCTAAAACAAAGGGGATGTCCTGGTCCTGGGCTGCGGGCTATGTTTTTGTAAAGCTGGAAGGGAAATACGGGAGTACTGCTGCAGAGAAGGAGTTTATGAATCATACGGGAAATATGGGAAATGTAGCGGCTAATAATACTCCTGATTTATACCGGGAAATTACTTTAGACCTCCCAACAACGGCGAGAGTGACCGGAAAAATAAGACCGTCGATTCATATTTTGGCCGATCTTAATCAGTATCTGAGTGGTGACACAAAACTTACCCTTAATACATCTAACGATATGATGATGGGATCGAGTCCGCATTTGGTAAGTGTAACCAACAACCTTACTAAAATGTTTACCGTAAACCACGTTCATAATGATGAAGATTAAAAATATTCTGAAGGCAGGATTGATTATTGTTACATTTTTTAATATCATATCGTGCTCAGATGAGGTTATTGAGCCATTGGAAAAGGATGAGGCTTATAACTTACAGTTTCCAGCTTATTTTCCTGAAATGACGTTTGATAAAACGGGGAATTCGATCACCAAAAATGGAGTAGAGCTGGGAAGGAAATTATTCTACGAAGGAAGGCTTTCCCGAAATAATACCATTTCGTGCGGCTTCTGCCATATACAGGAAAATGCTTTTACGCACCATGGGCATAATGTGAGCCATGGGGTGGATGACAGGATCGGAATACGCAATGCCCCTCCTATCCAGAATATGGCATTCTTAAAGCGATATATGTGGGATGGGGTAATTCATAACCTTAATGAGCAACCCATTATTCCTATTACCGACGCAAACGAAATGGATAGTTCAATGCCTGAAGTGATTGCTAAATTAAATGCCGATAGCAAGTATAGAAATCTTTTCAAAGCCGCTTATGGTGATGAATATATTACAGGGGAAAGGGTTTTGAAGGCTTTGTCACAGTTCATGGTAACGATGATTTCTGCTAATTCTAAGTATGACCAGTATAAGCAGGGAAAAGCAACTTTTACTACAACGGAAATGAAGGGAATGGCACTATTCCAGCAGAAATGTTCCTCATGCCATAGTGGAGAATTGTTTACGGATGAAAGTTTCCGCAATACAGGGATGTATTACAATAGTCAGTTTAAGGATGCCGGGCGTTATAGGGTAACATTGGATCAGGTAGATTGGATGAAATTCCGGGTACCCAGCTTAAGGAATGTGGAATATACAGCACCTTATATGCATGACGGGAGATTCTATACCCTGGATGCTGTTCTTAATTTTTACTCGGATAATGTAGAGGACAATCCTAACCTTGATCCGCTGCTTAAACAAAACGGACATATCGGACTCACGATGAACAATGCGGAGAAGCAGTCCATTATTGCTTTCCTGAAAACTCTATCTGATAAAGACTTTGTTACCAACCCAAAATTCTCAGAATAAATTTTAATCAAACATGAAAAACATTTTTTTTAATAGTATTGGGTTTATTTTTATGCCAAATAGCCTATGCAGAACCCATAAGAGACAGTTTGTATATTCCTGAAAATAGTTTTAACCCCAGCAAATTTTTTGATGATGATTGTGATGCTTGTGGCTGTGCTGCAGGAAATGGATCATCAGGATTTGAGTCTTTGCTTAATCCTCAATTTATAGGAATAAAATATTTTGCACAGCATTATAAAGCCAAAGAAAACCTTTTTGTGAATGATCTCACCCAGGATCAGTACTTCAATACCATCCAGTTATGGGGAAAAGTTCCCATTACGAAAAAGCTGAGTGTTTACGGGAGTCTCCCTTTTCAGTTTCATGAAAAAAAAACAATGCAGGGAGACATCAGAATTAATGGAATAGGGGATCTGAATGTAATGGGTATTTATCAGCTGATCAATTCTAAAGATGCATCTCACCAATTAAATGGAGGATTAGGAATAAAAGTTCCGTTAGGAAGATTTGATGAAAAAGGAATTACGGGAGTGAATCCGAGTTTCCAATTGGGAACAGGAAGCTGGGATTATCAGATGGTTGTGAATTATAAATACCAAAAGAACAAAGTTGCGGTAATTGTTAATACGGATTATACTGTTAAAGGTGAAAATAAGAAGTATTATCAGTTTGGAAACCAATGGAACTATGCAGCTACCGGATTTTATCAGCTTTATGCGGACAAAAAAATGATCTTTTCCGGGAAAGCCGGATTACAGGGAGAAGTATATGATAGGAATAAGCAATTTGATGAAGCCTTACCGGATACTGCCGGAAGTGCTTTATATGGAAAATTAGGCTTTGAACTTTCCTATAGTAAATGGAGCCTGGGTAGTGAACTGATGCTTCCTGCCTATTCAAATCTGGCCGGTGGAAACATTGAAGCTAAATCCAGATTCAGTGTGTTTATTAACTTTGGGATATAAAAATCAAATGAACATTCCGTTACTCATGTAACGGAATGTTTGTTTTTATTCTGTTGAAAATCATTTTATTAAGTATAATATTGTTTCTAAGAAGAATTTTCTATCTTTGCCGGAATCTGGTGAGCTGTAAAAGGCTTTTAAAAGGGAATCCGGTGTAAATCCGGAACAGACCCGCTGCTGTAAACTCTAAACCAAAATTTTTGATGTATATATCCACTGTTTTTAATGGGAAGGATTTCAAAAATGGAGTAAGTCAGAAGACCTGCCAGAAGATTAAAGTTTGATGCTTTCGTGGAATAAAGCTAAGGACAACAATGCTTCTGTGCAGCTATGGCTGTACAATGTTATTGCTGCTTTCTTATATCCATTAGTGTCAAGATTATTCTCAGTGAGCTAATGGAACCGAAATTTACTTTTACAACTAAAAAAATAATTATCACAATCCTTGTGCTAATTAACCAGCTTTATTTTTCTCAGTCAAGAGATAGTATAAAGGAAAAAGGGATCCTTCCGGTTACCATTATAAAAAAGATTTTAAAGAAATTCTTCCCGCTCAAACTCTTTCAGGAGAACAGCTGGAAAGGTTGAACAGCCAGTCCGTAGCCGATGCATTACGCTATTTTTCGGGAGTACAGATCAAGGATTACGGTGGAATTGGCGGATTGAAAACGGTTAATATCCGAAGCATGGGTAGCCAGCATGTCGGTGTTTTCTATGATGGGATTCAATTGGGAAATGCACAAAACGGGGTTATCGATCTGGGAAAGTTTTCGCTGGATGATATCGGAGAAATTTCATTATACAACGGACAGAAAAGTGAGATCTTTCAGCCTGCAAAAGATTTTGGATCTTCCGGCTCAATTTATCTCCAACCCAAGACTCCTTATTTTTCCGGAAATAAAAAAACGAATCTTGTACTTAGAATAAAAAACAGCTCAATCGATCTTTTCAACCCGTCATTTCGATTGGAGCAAAAGCTTTCAGATAAAATTTCCGTAAGTTTCAGCTCCGAATTTATACAGAGTGACGGACAATATAAATACAAATACCAGAAAAAACACCCTGATGGTACTATAGCCAATGATACAATTGCAACAAGATATGATTCTTATATTACTGCCAAAAGATTTGAGACCAGCCTGCAGGGAAATCTGAATAATGGAGACTGGAATGTCAGGGGCTACGGATATATTTCAGATCGTGGGATTCCCTCAGCAATTGTGAATAATGGTTTTGATCCGAAAGGACAAAAATTACTTGATAGAAATTATTTTGTTCAGGCTCACCTGAGGAAAAAAATATTTTCAAAATTTGAGACTCAGCTCAAAGCTAAATTTGCCTACGACTATACCCGGTATATGGATACGGTAAATGTAGCTGAAACGGCTTTAAAAACGGATAATACATATATCCAGAGAGAATTATATTTATCATCTTCCAATATTTACTCAATTACACCAAACTGGGATGTTAGTGCTAATGTTGATTTCCAGTATAATAATCTGGATTCCGATCTTAAGCTTTTCTCATTTCCCACGCGTTATACCTCATTGGTTGCTTTTGCAACCACTTACCAATGGAACCGGTTTAAATTTCTTGGAAGTGTTTTAGGCACTTTTATTCGGGAGAATGTTGAACGTAATTCCAAGTCGCCGGATAAGAGTGAATGGACACCCTCTGCATTTTTGAGTTACCAGCCACTGGCCTTTAAGAATTTAACTGTGAGAGCATTTTATAAAAGGATTTTTAGAATGCCGACTTTCAATGACCTGTACTATACCATGATCGGGAATGTTTTTCTTAAACCTGAATTTACCAATCAATATGACGTAGGTTTTACTTATCAGAAGACTTATAACCATCAGGTTCTGAAAAGTATTTACTTCAAGGCAGACGGGTATTATAACAAAGTGGAAAATAAGATCATTGCAGTGCCCACAACCAATCTTTTCAGATGGATGATGACGAATCTTGGAGATGTTCAGATCATAGGATCAGATGTGAATATACAGGCTGAGCTGGACCTTGGGAAAGTAATATTGAAACCATTGTTGAGCTATACCTACCAAAGTGCACGCGATTTTACTGAAAAAGGAGAGTCATATTATGGAGATCAGATTCCTTATGTGCCGTGGCATTCAGGAACTTTTACTTTGATGGCTGATTATAAGGAGTGGAGCTTTAATTATAGCTTTATGTATACGGGGAAACGTTATGATGCACAACAAAACAATATTGAATATAATCTCATCAAACCCTGGTATACGCACGATTTATCGATTCAGAAAAGGTTTAACTGGTATTCTCACCAGTTCAAGGTAAGCTTTGAGGTCAATAATACTTTGAATCAGCACTATGATGTGGTAAGGAACTATCCAATGCCAGGAAGAAATTTTAAACTTATTGTAAGCTATACATTATGAAAAAAATAAGCTATTACGTGTTCTTATTCATTGCGTTTTCACTACTGTCATGCAGAACAGATGAATACACTCCGAAAGAAGAAGTTGAGACGGGTCTTACACAACCGGAAAATACTGCAATCAAAGGTTTTTATGTTTTGAATGAAGGAAATATGGGGAGCAATAAATGCACTCTTGATTTTTTTGATTATACAACAGGAAACTACAGAAGAAATATTTATGCAGAAATTAATCCCAATGTTGTTAAAGAATTAGGCGATGTGGGAAATGATATTCAGATTTACGGAGGTAAATTGTATGTTGTGGTGAATGTGTCCAATAAAATCGAAGTGCTGGATGCAAAAACAGCAAAGCGAATCAAAACAATCCAGTTACAAAACTGCAGGTACATTAAATTCAAAGATGGAAAAGCCTATGCCAGCAGTTACGCTGGGCCTGTTGATATCAATCCTAATTCTCCTAAAGGAAAAGTTGTGGAGATTGATACGACTTCCCTTGCCATTCAAAGACAAGTTACCGTAGGATATCAGCCTGAAGAAATTGAGATTGTGGGAAACCAGCTTTTTGTAGCTAATTCAGGAGGGTATATGGTTCCAAATTATGATAAAACTGTTTCTGTGATCGATCTCAATACATTTACAGAAAGTAAAAAAAATAAATGTTGCAATCAACCTTCACCGCCTTAAAAAGGATAATTACGGGGATTTGTATGTAAGCTCAAGAGGAGATTATTACAATGTACCATCAAGTTTATTCCTCGTTGATGTAGCAACCGGAACTGTGAAAAAAGATTTTCATCTCGCAGTGAGTGAAATGACCATTGTGAATGATAAGCTTTATTACTATGGAAATGAATTCAATTATAATACCCATTCTTACACTAAAACTTTTGGAATTATTGATGTAAAGACCGAACAGGTGATTTCTGATAAAATTATCGATCAGGAATATGCAGATGCAATCAAGGCTCCTTATGGAATTGCTGTAAATCCCATTACTGAGGATATTTATATTACCGATGCGAGGAATTATGTATCCACGGGATTTGTCTATTGCTTTAATAAAAGTGGTCATTTTAAATGGAAAACGGAAGGAGGGAATATTCCGGCTCACTTTACCTTTTTATATAAATAACTGAATCTTAGATATGGACAGAAAAATTTTAAAAATAATACCTGCTGTACTGGTTATATTTCTTTTAACCGGAATATCAGGATGTAAAAGTGACAGAGATGAAGAGTTTTCATTTAAGGGATTGGAAGAGTCTTATACGATCAATCGTTTTAAGGTACTGAATATTCCCGCAAATGTTCCTGGCAAACTCACCTGGAGTATTAAAGATTCCATTATTTCTGAAGGATCCGAACTCGATTTTATCAGCCCTTACGCGAAGACATATCCACTGACACTGAAAATAGAACAAAATGGAAATGTGAAAACATATCAATCTACCATTATTGTAAATAAGGAGCCGGGTTCCTACAGTAAATATATTGCCAGTGTACTGGATTTCCGACCTGCAATAGGACAGTTTACCAATGAAATTCCTGAATATCTTGCTGGAAATACTGCCAATACTATGTTGCAAAAAGCCAGGGAATCTTTAATCGGCTCAAATTCCACAATGATCAGTTTAGGAGGATTCGGGGGCTATGTTGTTTTTGGGTTTGATCATACGATTCCAAATATGAACGGCCGGGATTTTAAGATTCTTGGAAATGCTTTCTGGGGAAATAATGCTAACGATCCACGTTCGGGTTCTTGTGAGCCGGGAATTATTATGGTGGCTTATGACAGAAATAAAAACGGGAAACCTGATGATAATGAGTGGTACGAAATTGCTGGAAGTGAATATTTTAAAAATACAACCGTAAAGAATTACAGCATCACTTATTTCAAACCCAATGAAACTAAACTTCCTGTTCCCGGAAGTGAGCCATGGCAAACTGATATCGAATATATTAAATGGCAGGATAATCAGGGAAATACCGGATTTAAAACCAAGAACGGGTTCCATGATCACAGCTACTTCC
Organism: Chryseobacterium proteolyticum; assembly: GCF_046591535.1. NCBI lineage: Bacteria > Pseudomonadati > Bacteroidota > Flavobacteriia > Flavobacteriales > Weeksellaceae > Chryseobacterium > Chryseobacterium proteolyticum. Next base: position 731,545 of record NZ_JBJLWK010000003.1, read on the forward strand.
CTTTATGGATTTCTGATGCTTCTTACAGCTTGTCAGGAACTAGATTACAAAACAATTTTTACGATCAGAGTGGAAATGGGTCTTATTGGATTGGTAAATCATATGACTTTGGATACGCGGATAACGCTCCGAATAATGATGAGGCATCCAATATTGATATTTCCTGGGCCGTAGATAAGAGCGGGAAATATGTAAAGCTTCCGGGGATCGATTTTGTAAAAGTGCACACGGGAATCAATCAGGAAGCAGGCTGGCTGGGAGAAGTGTCTACGGAAGTAGCAGGAGCATACGATTTATACATAAAATAAAATTCAACAATAAATTTATTTAAAAATGAAAAAGATCTATCTTTTAACTTTACTGTTATTCTTTGCATTTTTCACGAATGCACAGGTCACAGTTCAGGGCGTGCCCCGAAATGACATCAAACAAAATTCAGTACATAAAAATGGGCTGAAAACAACAACTACTGTAACCAGTTTTTCTGATATTCAGTACTGGGTGGGGACGGGTTCTAAAAAGGCGGCTTTTGTTGTCCAATGGAATGATGGAAAAAATCCTGATGCTTTAGTTTGGGGATTTAAGTGGGATGGAAATGCTACAGGAGAGGATATGCTAAAGGCCATTGCTAAAGCGGACCACCGTTTTTATTCTTTGGTGTATCAGGGAACTACTTTCGGAACAGCGATCGGAGGACTTGGTTTTGATCTGAACGGACAAGGGACCAATGGATTATACAAGAATAACAATGTAACATATCCATTGTATCCTTTAAATGGTATCATCAATACGACAGCATATGATTTCGATGATTATACAGCGATAGATGCGGCTAATGATCACTGGAAGTCTGGCTGGACTACCGGATACTGGTCTTATTGGGTGAAGAATCCTACAGATACCGATTTTGGATATTCTAGTTTAGGTGCCAGCAGCCGTACTTTAGAAAACGGAGCATGGGATCTTTGGAATTTTTATCCGGGAATGGTTGATCAGCCGATTTCTACAACATTAACACCAGTATCGGCTTATGCTTCACCGGCAACTTTTACAGATGGTTATTTTATGGTGAATGAAGATTGGTATGGACATACCAATGGCTCTGTTAATTTTGTAAATAATAATGGTCAGATCAACTATAGGATATATAGTGACAAAAATAATAATGAAGCATTCGGAGCTACTACACAGTATGGAACGATCTATGGTGATAAGTTTTACTTTATTTCGAAACAGGCTGCTGATGGGGGTGATACACAATATACACCTGGAGGGAGACTTGTTGTAGCGAATGCCACTACCATGCAAAAGATCGCTGGATTTAATACTATTGGAGGAGGAGATGGAAGGTTTTTCCTAGGTGTCAATGAACATAAGGGATATATTGGAACCACTACCGGAATCTTTTTATTTGATATTGATAATTTGCAGGTTGGAACTTTAGTGCCCGAAACTAATGGTAAAGGTCAGATTGGGAATATGATTCGTACATCGCAATATGTATTTGCTGTGACACAAAACGGGGGAATTCTTGTGATCAACCCGAATACCAACGCTGTTGTTCAGACTATTGCAGGTGCATTTTATTCAATTGTGCAGGCTAAAGATGGAAGTGTTTGGGCGATTCAGCAACAGAAATTGGTGAATATCCATCCTACTACTTTTGTAACAACAGATTATGCTATTCCTACCACCAAATACATTGGAGACTGGGGAGCATGGTATGCCGGAAGATTGACGTATAGTACCAAACAAAATGCGCTGTACTGGATCAACTCAATTAATGCATTCTCTTCGGGTAGCCAGATTGTGAAATTTGATGTTACCACTAAAACATTTAACGAAAGTTTTGCAGCAATTCCAGGACAAACGGGAACTTACAAGCAGATTCCTTATGGAGCTGCTTTGCGTGTAAACCCTGTTACGGATGAATTGATTTTGAATACAACAGAAAGTGGTTATGGAGCACACTATCAGAAAAACTGGGTACATACATTCAGTAGTACAGGAGCTCTTACCAATACTAAAATATTAAATGATTATTATTGGTTTCCTGCGGTTACCGTGTTCCCGGATACTATTGCTCCAGTTGTACAAAGTACATTCCCATCACAAACTACAGTGAACAGTACGACTACCATCGACCTTAAAACAGTGGTTTCTGATGCTGATAACCTTTCGTTAGCTATTGTAAAAACTGTAAAGTCCAATAGTAATTCAGGAGTTGTAAATGCTGTGATTAATACAAATGATGAGTTGGTATTAACACCACAAAGTACGGGAACTTCTACAGTTGTTATAAGCTTTAATTCAAATGGAAAGCTTGTGGAAAAATCACTTGTAGTAAATGCTAATTTGTCTACATTAGGAACAGCAGACGTTAGAAAGCTTGAATTGGGAATTTATCCTAATCCTGCGACAGATGTTCTTAATATTAAAACTCAGGATAAAGTATTGAATACGGTGGTATATGATGCTTCCGGAAAAATTATTCCTACTCAGTTCAGTAATGGACAAACCAATGTAAGCACTCTTACTAAGGGAATCTATATTCTAAAGGTGGTTACTGATAAGGCAGTTTATCAACAAAAATTTATTAAGAATTAAATCTTAAAGGATAGTTTATAAATTAAACCCTCTATCATGTGATAGAGGGTTTTTATATAGATTAAGGGCTTTTGTAAGATATCATGAAACAGATTATATATATCTGTTTTTAACTGATTACCCGAATGCTTACTCTCGTAGAGTTGAAAATATTCAGTGGCACAATGATCGTGATTATTCTAAATTGATTACAAATAAATACGGCAGGCTTTTAGCCTGCCGTATTTTTCACATGTTGTTATTACATGTTTTTTTATTTAATCATGATTTTACGAGAGTATATTTTTCCTTCTTTTGTGGTAAGGGTCATAATATAAACTCCTTCCGGTAGTGTAGATTCAAACGTTTTTGATTTTAGTTTTGAACGATACACTTCTTTTCCTGATGTATTGATTAAAGCAACGTCAGATCCTTCGAAAGGTACATTTCCATCAAGGGTAACCTGACCATTCTTGCTGTATGCCATTAAGCTGATGTGTGGATCTTTGTACTGATAAGCGTAATAAATACGGAAACCTCCATTAAGGTTAAGCAATCCTGAGTTAAGGCTTATTTTCACACGGTCGAAAGGTTTGTTCATAGTAAGTTCAAGAGCTCCTCTACTTGCATCTGTACCGCCCAACTTAAGCACATCATCAAAGATGTTCATATAATCATTATTGGAAACATCGCCAAGAAATGTCTCTACAGATAATCCACCTATTAATTGTGCAGTAAGAATAGATTGATCTGTACCAACACCAATGACAAGTTTATTCGTATCAGCAAGGATATTGGACGTAGGGAAAATCAGAGTCTGTTCTGTTCTTCCTAATAATCCAATAGGAACAAGTAGGGTAGAGTAGTCGTTTTCGTTACTGCCTACTGCGTTTTCTGGATTTTGTACAAAACAGGCAACACAGATACCATATGCCCGGTTTGTTTGACTGCTTGCGTACACTTTGTTAAGTTGTGCAAAAGACATTGTGTTCATTAGGAACAATAGTAAGGAAGCCAAGACTACTTTTTTCGTCATGCTTTGGCCTGCGAATAGATTTGTTTTCATATGTTAGAAATTAGTTTTTAGAATTTTAAAATTACAAAAAAAAAAGGTTACGATAATGTATTTATTTCATATTTATGTGATTTAATAATGATTTTTAATTTTTTCTTAACCTAAGCAAGTCGTTGAAAATGAAAGTAATCCCTTATCTATAAAGAGATGTCAAATATTGTATTATGTATTTTAATTCTACCTACAGTGGAAAAAATTCATTAAGAATTAACGATGGCTTAATGTATAATCTATTGAAAATGAGACTAAAATAATCCCCCTTTACCATGTATAAAGGGGGATTACATTTCCAAATTTATAATTATAATCAGTGTTTTTTTGTTCCTTTTATATTAGGCAAAAATGCGGTAATAATACCCATAAGAGGTAAAAAAGCACATATTTTAAATACATATTCTATGCTGGTGTCATCTGCTACCGCCCCCAAAACAGCAGATCCTATACCTCCCATTCCAAACATGAATCCGAAAAACAACCCGGCTACTAATCCGATTTTATCCGGCATAAGATCGGTAGCGTAAACCAGAATAGCAGAGAAAGCGGATGCAATGATCAATCCGATAAGAATTGCAAAAATAACTGTCCACATCAAAGAAAGATAAGGAAGACAAAGCGTGAAAGGAGCAGCACCCAAGATAGAAATCCAGATTATTTTCTTTCTGCCGTATTTATCACCCAGTTTGCCACCAAGGATCGTTCCTACTGCAACTGCTGCAAGGAACATGAACAAATACAACTGGGAATCCTTCACTGAAATATGAAACTTATCAATAAGGAAAAATGTGAAGTAATTGGTCATTGATGCCAGATAGATGTATTTAGAAAATACAAGGGCCAAAAGGATAGTAATTGAGGATATTACTTTTTTTCTTGAAAGATCTATGTGTACGACCATATCTGAATGTTTTACTGTCTTTCTTATGGATAGCCTTTCAGCATACCAGTTTCCTATTCTCCATAAAACAATAATACCAATGAAAGCAGCTATAGCAAATAGTCCCACATAACCCTGGCCTAAGGGAAGGACTATAAGCGCAACTAATAAGGGACCGATTGCACTTCCCGAGTTTCCTCCCACCTGAAATATAGACTGGGCCAGCCCTTTCTGGCCACCGGAAGCCAGTTGGGCAACCCGTGAAGCCTCAGGATGAAAAACGGAAGATCCCATTCCGATGAGTGCAACTGAAATGAGAATAACATAGTACTCATGTGCTGCCGCAAGGAGTAATAATCCTGCCATGGAAAGCGCCATACCTATAGCCAGTGACCTTGGATTAGGTTTTTTATCTGTGTATATACCAACAAAGGGCTGTAGAATAGATGCGGTAAGCTGGAACACCAGGGTAATAATACCAATCTGGGAAAATGATAGCTTAAACTCTCCCTTTAGAATGGGATACAAGGAAGGAATTGTAGATTGGATCAGGTCATTTAAAAAATGAGAAAAGCTGATCATAAAGAGAATGGGATAAACAATCTTATGGGTGTCAATTGTTTTTGTCTGTACAGTGTTCATAGAATAATAGTTTTAATTCATCTTGTCATCTGATGAATTTTAAGTTGTTAATAGAAAGTCTTTTTTTATAATAGTTTGTGAATTATTTTTTCAGCAATAAGAGCCGCATTATCCGCATCTCTGTTCCTAATATATTCATAGAGTTCCGCATGCAATTTCTGTGAAATCCTGAATGCTTCAGTATTGTTTTTATGGCTGCTTTCAAAGACTCTGAGGACTTGTCTGCTCGCTATTTTATAAATTTCTTTCAGGAGTTTATTTCCACACGCTTCCGCTATGGATAAATGGAAATTGATATCAGCCTGGTAACATTCGAGTGCCATATTTTCTTCCGCAAACTTATTTCTCAGATCCAGATATTCTTTTATGGTTTTCAGTTGGGCTTCTGTATGATTGAGAGCTGCTTTTGCGGCAACTTTTGACTCCAGCAGGGATCGTACTTCTTCTACTTCTTCAATTTCTGCATTGCTCATCTGGATTTCCAGAGATTCCTGGACATTTTTTGAAACCACAAAGGTACCGACACCTTGCTGTACACTTAATACACCTTTAATGGATAGTATTTTAATAGCCTCGCGAATACTCGAGCGTCCCACACCATATACTTTCATCAGTTCCGGCTCCGTAGGTAGCTGATCACCGATTGAATAAGTCTCATTGAGTATTCCTTCTGTGAGTCTTTCTGCAACTTCCTGAGCTAATGTCTTTTTTTGGATCTGTGTCATATACATCTTATCATCTGATGACTGCAAAGGTAGGACTTATAGTATATATTGCAAAGAGATATATAAATAAATTTTTAAAAATCCCGTCTTTATGAATGAGAGGGACTATAAAACAAAAAGCTGCAAACATTGTTTGCAGCTTTTGTAGCCCGTAGGGGAATCGAACCCCTCTTACCAGAATGAAAATCTGAGGTCCTAACCGATAGACGAACGGGCCATCTACCATTACACTAAGATATCTTAATGTGTTAGATTTTTTGTTTTTATAAGTTTACAACTCTTATTAGTAGCCCGTAGGGGAATCGAACCCCTCTTACCAGAATGAAAATCTGAGGTCCTAACCGATAGACGAACGGGCCAACTATCCGTATTACGCTAATTTATTAACGTGCTTAGTTAATTTACTTTTCAAGTTAGCAGCCTTGTTTTTGTGGATAATATTTTTCTTAGCTAATTTATCCAACAAAGAGATAACCTTTGGCAATTGCTCTGCAGCAGCAGCTTTGTCTTCTTCATTTCTCAAAACCTTCATTGCTGTTCTAGCAGTTTTGTGGTAGTATCTGTTACGAACTTTTCTAACTTCGTTTTGTCTAATTCTCTTTAATGCTGATTTATGATTTGCCATATCGTTCAAATGTGAGTGCAAAAGTAAAAACTTTTTTTTTTATCTGCCAAATTTATTTTTAAATAATTTTAATTTTCTTCAGATAAATATTTTCTCAGTTTGTCTATTGCTTGTTCTATTTTAAAATTTTCTTGTTCCTTATCTATTTTCTTGATAATATTTCCCAACATTATCATTGCGTTGTTCCATTCTCCAGTAGTATTGGTGAAAGTTAGTCCATCTATAGTTACTTCAAAGGCTACCCTCTCTCCATACCTGTAAAGTCTGAAACTTATCTTGTCATCTCTGCCTATTATCCCATCTTCATTAACTTTCAAGTCGTAACTTTTTGGGTTAGAGTGGATCTTCTTAAAAAGCAATGTTGCTTCTTGAATTTTTAAATCCGGCATGATATCAAATTTGGTAGCCTATAGGGGAATCGAACCCCTGTTGCAAGAATGAAAATCTTGAGTCCTAACCACTAGACGAATAGGCCAAATTTTGAGGTTGCAAAAGTAATAATTAACTTCTTAACTTCAAAATTATTTTTTACACTATCTGTAAACTTTTTGTATGATAGTATTCTTAATGCCCTTTGTCTCAAGCTCTTTCTGGATTTTTACAGCATCTTCCAATGTGTATACTTTTCCATAAGTGTAGTAGAAAACTCCACTTTCTTTATTCCTTTCCACGTCTTTCAGGGTCTGGAGAATAAATGAGTTACCATTTAATTTATCTCCTACATACACCTCTATCGTATAGTATCCGGTACTTAGTTTTTGGTTCGGCATAAATCCTACGGCAAATGCATTTTTGAATCCGGCATCTTTGGCTGTTCTAAGGTTAATATCTTTTACGGAAGCCATATTCGTTACTCCATAATAATATTTGTACAGTCCGTTTTCTTTGATAGGAAGAATGTAATTTAATCCTTTAAGAGCTGGATCTCCATCATTGTATTTAGTAGGGGAGCTCATTAGCAGGATCCTGAAATCATTTTTTAATGCAACTTCTACAGGTTTTTCTGGTTCAGGCTTTTTGGTTGCGATCATAGAAGGACCTCCTGACTTTCTGTCAATTGCTTTTTTATAATCGATAATCGCCTGATAGATACTTTCTGCAATCTCTTCCTGTCCTCTGTCCGAGGCTAAATAGTGACTTTCTTCTGCATGATTGATAAATCCGGTCTCAATAAGTACGGAAGGCATTGCATTCATACGAAGAACGTGCAGGTTCTTTTGGAAAACACCTCTTGAAAATCTTTTGTCTTTATTTACAAAGTTATCTTCTACCAATCCACCGAATAATAAGCTAGATTCCAGGTATTTGCTTTGCTGAAGCTTTAATGCGATCAAAGATTCCGGAGAGCTGGCATCATAGGAACCAAAGGTCTGTCTGTCTTTTTCATCAAGAAAGATCACATCATTTTCTCTTTTGGCAACTTCCAGGTTGGTGTCATTTTGGTCGGGCCCCTGTACATAGGTTTCTGTTCCGTAAGCTGAAGATCTTTGTGCTGAGTTACAGTGTACCGAGATAAAAAGGTCGGCTTTGCTTCTGTTCGCGAGATTGGTTCTGTCGGAAAGAGAAGGATATTCGTCAAATTTGCGGGTATAGATTACTTTAAAGTCTTTATTTTTTTCAAGCATCCTTCCTAATTTTAGGACAACTGAAAGGGTTACATCTTTTTCAGCAAGAAGTCCAATATCACTATAAGTCCTCTTCGCCCCTGAATCACTGCCTCCATGTCCTGCATCTAAAACGATCGTAAATTTTTTTTTGTGAAAAAATAAATTGGCTCAAAAGAATGAGGATAAATGATAAAATTATTTTAAATTTTTGTTTGTACATCTTACAGTTTTAAAAATTATATTAATTTTGAGCCTTAATTACATACAATAAAATTGGCCAAAACCGTCCTCAAAAATATATTACAAATTTTAATTATCCTAATTTTTAACAATTTTTTAGCACAGAAAACCCCTGAAAAATTGCCTAAAAATACGGTAATTAATGATACTATTTCCAAAAAGGATACCATTGTTGCAAAGAAGGAATCATTAGATGATGTTCTTATGACAAAAGCGGATAATATCCGGAGAGATTTCCCTAAAAAAAATGATATACCTGAACCAAAAAGCTCAGGTAAAATATCAGGATATGCAGATTGATGCGGATTATATTTCTATTGATGAGCAGAAAAATCTGATCTATGCCCGTGGAAAGCAGGATTCTTTAGGAAAGAAGATTATAGAACCTGTACTTACTACCCAGGCCGGGAAAAAGTATGAGACGGATCAGTTCAATTATAATTATAAGACAAGACAGGCGATTGCCTATAATGCACGAACAGAAGAGAGTGAAGGGGTAATCATTGCCAATAAAACAAAAAAGTATAATGACTCTGTTTTTGCAATGAGACACGCATTATATACTACAGATGAGTATTTCCTGAAGAAAAAAGATACTGCTGCAGATTACCATTTGCTCGCTTCCAATATCAAACTGGTAAAAACCAAAGAAAAATCCCAGATTATTACAGGACCGATACAAATGTATATAGAGCAGGTGCCTACACCTCTAATTATGCCTTTTGCTATTTTACCGTTTTCCAGTAAAAGGTCTGCAGGTATCCTGATCCCCAGTTTCGGGGAAAGACAGGATGTAGGGTTTTTCCTGAATGGCATCGGATACTATCAGCCCATTGGAGACCATTTTGATATGAAAGTCCTTGCTGACATTTATACGAAAGGAAGCTGGAACGTGAGACCGGAAATGAACTATGTAAAGAAATACAGGTACTCGGGGAATTTCACCGCTGATATAGGAACGACCATCAGAGGAATTAAAGGATTGGACGATTATTCAAGAAGCAGTACATACAGGATTGCCTGGAGACATACGCAGGATACAAAAGCAAATCCGTTTCTTACATTTTCTGCATCGGTAGATATCGTAAGTAATAAATTCTATAATAATACCATCAACAATAACTATATATTCAATCAGAATGTATTGAATACCCAGCAGAACTCGACGGTTACCGTGACTAAAAGGTTCTTAAAACTTCCTGCTACTGTTACGGCAACGGCATCGTATTCACAGAACTTTGCTACCGGATTGGCAGATCTTCGTTTGCCGCAAATGAACGTTGCAATCAATCAGTTTTATTTATTTAAATCAAAAACCGGAGTAAGACAAGGTCTTCTGGAAAATATTACGGTAAATACCGGATTAAATTTAACAAACTTTGTGACAACAAACGAAGGGGAGCTATTTACTAAGGCTATGTGGGATAAGCTTCAAACAGGCCTTACGAATAATATTACTTTAGGGACGAATACCACCGTTGCTAAATATTTTACCTTCAGTTTAGGAACTACAATTAATAATGCCCTGACAACAAAGACCCTTACCAGATATTATGATCCTTTAAGCAACAATTCTAATAAAGTGGTAGACCAGGTGAATAAGCAGATTGCAGGATATTCTTATTTTTCAAGTACAGCGAGTTTACAGACTACATTATACGGAATGCTTAATTTCAAAAAAGGATCTGCAATAGAAGCCATCAGGCATATGATGACCCCAAGTATCGGATTCACTTATTCTCCTGACTTCGGAAAACCTGGATTCGGGTACTATAAGAATTATTATGATGCCAACGGGGCTTTAACTCCTTATTCTATTTTTGACGGTGGGATTGTAGGATCGCCTACAAGTGGTATGCAAGGATCATTAGGTTTTAATATAGGGAATAACATTGAAATGAAGGTAAAGTCTAAGAAAGACTCTACAGGAGTGAAGAAAATAAAAATCTTCGAATCATTAAACCTTTCCGGAAGTTATAATTTTGCTGCTAAAGACCATCCATGGTCAATTTTCTCAATTAACGGACAATCTTCATTTTTTGAGAATAAATTAAGTGTTAATACCAGCCTGTCATTAGATCCATATAAAATTCTTTTTGTTCCGGGATCAGATACTGGTATCAGGACTGAACGTTTTGGGGGATTTAGTGTACAGGGGTTCAATATTCAGGTGTCATATCCTTTAAGCAGTGAGATCTTTGGAGCTAAAACAGATTATGCTAAAAAATACCAGTCTAAAGGAGAAATAAGAAATGAAAATTATTATTTCGATGATGATCATTATGCTCATTTTGATCAGGCATGGACTTTGAATGTTAATGCAAACTACGCTTATTCCAAAAACTTATCCAGATTTGGGACGAAAATTGCTTCAGTAGGATTGGATGGAAGTATTAAGCTTACTCCTTATTGGAACATTAACGGGAGTACACACTACGATATGATCACCAAACAGCTGGCATATACAAGGATAGGGTTCTCCAGGGATCAGCGAAGTTTTACGATTAATTTTAACTGGGTTCCTTTCGGACAATATAAGGTATATGACTTTTTTATTGGGATAAAAGCTAATATTCTGAGTGATGCACTTAAATATAAGGATAGAAGTTTTACCCAACCGAATGCACCTTTCTAATATAAGGTGGAGTTTTGAGAATAAATTTTATATTTGCACCCAAAATAAATTTTGCTGAATCCATTAAAGTCCCGGAAGAGGGATAAAGCAAATGGTGATAGTATAGATAAAAAAATAAATATCCGCATATGAAACAAATAATCAACACAGTTAATGCTCCTGCAGCAATCGGACCTTACTCACAAGCAAATATGGCTAATGGAGTTTTATATATTTCAGGTCAGATTCCTGTAGATCCTGCAACAGGTAAATTGGTAGAAGGAATTGAGAAAGAAACTCATCAGGTAATGAAAAACCTTGAGGCAATTCTTACTGAAGCGGGGATGACTTTTAAAAACGTTGTAAAAGCGACAATATTTCTTAAGAGTATGGATGATTTTGCTGTGATGAATGATATTTATGCATCTTATCTGGATGCAGAAAGCTATCCGGCTCGTGAAACGGTACAGGTATCTTGCCTGCCTAAGAATGTTGATATTGAAATTTCGATGATTGCACATCAGGATTAATGAGCTTTATAAGAAATACATTTGCGGTGTTGGTAGGTCTTGGTATTGCAGGGCTTATTATTACTCTTGGTATAAGAGCTTTTCCGCAGTGGATTACTTTTGACGCTTTTGCCCCTTTTGAACACTGGCAAAGATTTCTGTACAGCATGAGAAATGACGGAGCCTTTTTTGGATTTCTGTTGTTTATTTCCGGTTTAGGAACAACAATAGGAGGTGTGGCAACCGCGATTATTGTAAAATATGCTAAAGTAGCCTATGCTATTCTCATTGGTTTTATCATGCTGTTCATAGCAATGCTGGATGTTATTATATTTCCTTACCATCCTACATTTTATAAAATTTCTATATTTCTTACCTTTTTCCCTTTCTCCTGGATCGGAGGTAAGATTGTAGAAGTTATTTATGAGAGGAATAAGAAAAAGAGGATTGCTGATAAAATGAATAAAACAAAATAAAAAAAAACGCTGCATTTGCAGCGTTTTTTTTATTTATAGTTTCTTTATTGATTAAGGCATTTTGAAACCTTTTGTATAGATTCTTCCATATTCATCCACAAACTTCACCTGAACATTTCCCTGATACTTGTCAAGGATCTTTTCAACATCTTTTTGTGAGTTTACAGGCTTACCGTTGATCTCTATAATGATATAGTTATCTACAACTCCTATTTTAGCCATTTCGCTTCCTTCTGATACGTTTTTAGCGATAACACCACTGTTTAGTCCGTAGCTGGTTTTAAAGGAGTCACTTAATGGTTCAAATTCAGATCCTATTTTTTCTGTAACGCTAAGGTCAGCCTTAGTTCTCGTAGAAGTTCCTCCTTTCTGGTCTTTTAAAGTAACCGTAGTCACATTTTCTTTACCGTTTCTCAGATAAGTAACCTGAACTTTATCACCAGGACGTTTGCTTCCTACCGCCATAGAAAGATCTGCAAAGTCTGTAATTAATGTTCCGTCTATTTTAGTGATGATATCTCCGTTTTTGATTCCTGCATTTTCAGCACCACTGTTGTCCGTAACTTCTGTAACATAAACTCCGGAACCTACTTTAACGTTGGCTTTTTTCTGCTTGTTGTACATAGCAACCTGCTGATCATCTGAAAGGTCTAAAGAAGCAACTCCTAAGAATCCTCTCTGTACAATTCCAAACTTTTTAATGTCTTCAACAATTTTTCTTGCCAGGTTAGAAGGGATTGCAAATCCATATCCCTGATAATAACCTGTGGTAGATTGAATGGCCGAATTGATCCCGATCAGGTCGCCATTGGCATTTACAAGTGCTCCTCCTGAATTTCCAGGGTTAATGGCAGCATCTGTCTGGATAAAACTTTCAATCGGATTACTTGCTTTTCCTTGTGATCCAAGAATACCGATTCCTCTTCCTTTTGCGGAAATAATACCGGCAGTTACCGTAGAGTTCAATCCAAGAGGGTTACCGACAGCAAGAACCCATTGCCCTACTTCAATGTTGTCTGAATTAGCAAAATTCAAATAGGGTAGTCCCTTTTCTTCTATCTTTAATAAGGAAATATCCGTATTAGGATCGGTTCCTACTAATGTAGCGATATATGACTTTTTATTGCTTAAAACAACTTCCAGTTTATTGGCACCTGCTACAACATGGTTGTTTGAAATGATATACCCGTCCGGAGAAATGATAACTCCTGAACCCATCCCTGAAGGCATGTTGTCCGGAATCTGTTGTTGTTTCTGTCTTTGTTGTCCGCCTCTTCCTCCAAAAGGATCTCCGAAGAAGAAATCAAATAAATCCTGCTCCGATGCTCTGCTTGAAGTCCTGGTCTGGTAATTTTTAATGGTAACTACAGCAGGAACTGTTGTTTTTGCAGCTTTTACAAAATCATCTCCTGTAGCTGCCGTATTCATTCCAGCGAAAGAAGTATTGGCAGATTTAGTAAAATAAGATTGGTCTCCGTTGTTGGCATTGTGACCGAAATATTGTATCGTGCCAACGGTAGTAGCTCCTGAGATAACTCCTACTACAGCAAATGGTAATAGTTTTTTTAAAGTACTCTTCATTGTATATCTTCTTTTATTTTTTATTAATTAATTCTGGTTTTACAGTAAACAAATTTAATGCTAAATAGGTGTGCAATTAGTGCAATGTGTTTCAACTTTAACTAAAATTTAACAGGAATACGGTATTTTTATGGTATTACTGATAATTGATGAAATCTCAATTAACGAAACTTAAAAATTTATTAAAGACAATATGACATATAGATGGTTGTATTGTCACAAAGGTTAAATTATCTGTATTTTCATACAACAAATTACCATATTTATTAATCTTTTTCTTCAGCACCATTAAAGATAGTGTTTTAAACCGAGAATAGGGCTAATAGAAAAAATGATTATCTTTGCAAAAATTTTTCTCACTTAAAACGTTTATAGCATGCAACTGTACAACACCTTAAGCGCAGAAGAAAGAGCTCAACTTATTGATGAAGCCGGTAAGGAACGTCTTACATTGTCTTTCTATGCGTATGCCAAAATTGAAGATCCCAAAAAATTTCGCGACGAATTATTTATAGCCTGGAATGCACTTGATGCTTTAGGGCGTATCTATGTTGCTCACGAAGGAATCAATGCTCAGATGAGCGTTCCTGCAGATCAGTTTGAGGCTTTCCGCGATACACTGGAGGTGTATGAATTTATGAAAGGAATTCGTTTGAACGTAGCTGTTGAGCAAGACAATCATTCTTTTTTAAAATTAACAATAAAGGTCAGACATAAAATCGTTGCCGATGGATTAAATGATGATACTTTTGACGTAACCAATAAAGGGGTTCACTTAAAAGCTCAGGAATTTAATAATATGCTTGAGGATCCTAACACCATTGTGGTTGATTTTAGGAACCATTATGAAAGTGAAGTCGGTCATTTTGAAGGGGCTATTACACCTGATGTGGAAAACTTCAGAGAAAGCTTACCGATTATCAACGAGCAATTACAGGATTTTAAAGAAGACAAAAACCTGTTGATGTATTGTACCGGCGGGATCCGTTGTGAAAAAGCCAGTGCTTATTTTAAACATCAGGGCTTTAAAAACGTGTTCCAGCTAGAAGGTGGAATTATTGAATATACCCGCCAGATAAAAGAGGAAGGAATACAAAGTAAATTCATCGGTAAGAACTTTGTATTTGACCACCGTTTAGGCGAAAGAATTACAGATGATATCATTTCACAGTGCCACCAGTGTGGAAAGCCTTGTGACAATCATACCAATTGTTCTAATGATGCGTGTCATCTACTCTTTATCCAATGTGATGAATGTAAAGCGGCAATGGAAAACTGCTGCTCTACAGAGTGTTTGGATATCATACATTTGCCAATGGAAGAACAGGTGAAATTAAGGAAAGGATTACAGGTAGGAAACAAGGTTTTCAGAAAAGGCAAATCTGATGCTTTGAAATTTAAGAATTCCGGTGATTTACCTGCTAAACCTTTAGCAAAAGCCGAAACCAAAGATATCCGCAAAAAAATAGCGGTTAAAAAAGTATTGATTGGGAAAGCAGAACATTATTATTCAAAATCAAAGATCGGACAATTCCTGATTGAAAATAAAGAACTTACCGTGGGTGACAAAGTATTGATTTCAGGACCCACAACAGGTGAAAAGGAATTGACCATTACTGAGATTTATGTGAATGGAAGCTCAAGTGAAACGGCAAAAAAAGGAGATCAGGTTACTTTTGAAATTCCTTTTAGAATTCGTTTGTCAGATAAATTATATAAGATCGGACAACCTTCGGAAGGAGTATAACGAGAAGAGTAGTACAAATGCTAAAGTCCGAACTTAGAAAAGAATATATGCAAAAAAGAAAAACCTTGTCATCTGATGAGGTTTTCTTGTTATCTGAAGCGATTTTCAAAAATTTTGTTAATTTTTTTAAGCCATTCCCAGGTCAGAAGGTGCATATTTTTCTTCCTATTGCAAAGTTTAATGAGATCAATACTCAGATTTTTGTTGAGTATTTCTTAAATAATGGCATTCGTGTTTTCGTCCCGAAAGTTGTTGATCAGAAGCTTATTTCAATTGAAATATGTAAAGACTCCCTGTTTGAAACCAGTTCTTGGGGGATTTTAGAGCCTGTTTCCAATCAGGATTCCGGCATAAAGGAATTTGACCTTGTGATAACCCCTGTTCTCTACTGCGATGGTTTAGGAAATAGGGTAGGATATGGAAAAGGTTTTTATGACAGCTTTTTTCAGGAACTTTACGGAAAACCAAAAAAAAATCGGGGTGAATTACTTCAATCCCGATGAGATTATAGATGATATCTGGGAAAATGATATTCCTTTAGATTATTTGGTTACTCCTACTGAGGTACTGTCTTTCTTTACAGGAGAGGAATAGAATTTTAAAAAGTAAAATTTGAATTCTTTTTTGAATTTTATTGGTTTTGACATAAGGGTGTATTGAGCGTTTTTCTCAAAAGTTCCAAGTGATCTGTTCTTATCGTCGAAATACTCTACATTGAATTTTGCATAATCCAAAGTATCTTTTTTATAAAAGTCCTTATGTACTTCCAGGTTATTTACTTTCACGGATTTCACCTTTAAGCTGTCTAGTTCCCTGAAAAGATTTTTGAAGGTAAGGCTGTCCGGTTTGTGAAAATAGCTTTCCATCTGGGAGTAAATTACCGTATCAATTTCCGTATTTCTTTTTCCTGACAGGTATAATGTAGATAAGTCTAAAAGCTCCTGCACTTTCTGCTTTGTAATAGAATTAATAGCCTGCATACTGTCCATCTGAACTGCCGGATAGGTTTTTGTATTATTGCTGTTCCTCAATTTATCCAGATCACTTACCTCGCTTTTCTTATTGTTACAGGAAATAAAAGCTGTTATCAGTAATAAGGCAATTAAAAATTTATTTATTCTTTTCATCAGTATTTGCAATTTTAAATTTAATAGATATTATTTTACCCTTATCATCCTTTTTCATCTCAATCACCTTTAAATTTTTCAGGGATGTTGTAGGAGTCGTCACAAGGGTAATATATTTTTGTTTGTCTAAAGTTTCTATACCATACGTATCGTTGTCATATACCTGATAAATTACGGCACTGTTGCTGATTAAATTTTCTAACTGTTTTCTTTTTTGTTTGATCAGGGCAAATTGTTCTTCCGGATTTCCTCCCTTTACATCCTTGATAGAGAAGTAATAAGCCGCCATTTTATAATCATCCGGCTTCATTTCGATCATTTCCTCCTCAGGGGCGTTTTCCAGGCTTCTGTTAACAGTTAGAGGTTCGTAGAAAGGTGCCGTGATCTGCATTTTCAGAATTTTATCCTTCGTAGAATACCTGAAACATTCTCCCGGATTAATTTTAAACAGGATCGGGGATTCGTTTTCTTTAAATACTTTTATTTCTAAGGTATTGATTACTGCAACCCCTCTGTCTGCATCTGTGAAACAATATTTATATTCTTTGGAGAAAATTTCATCCTTAAAGCCTAAAACTCCGGTAATGATAATTAAAATAGAGGTTATCATGGCCCAGGCATTCTTTTTCATGAACTTTTTTTCCGGTTCAGGGGAAACCGTATCGGATAAAGTGTTGAAATTTTGATTTTGGTTAACTGTTTGATTTTCAGTATTTGATTTTTGTAAATCAACATTTTCTTGCCCTTTTGTAGGCGTTTTTTTGTGGTTGATCATCATTTTTTGGAGTTGAAGGTAGCTGATTGATCGTTTCTTCCAATTCCTGCAGTTCTTCATCGCTGAGATCTTTCTCATCCTGTAATAATTCTCCTGCAAAAAGATGTTGCTTTTTAAACTCGTACCATGAGTCGTATCCCGCATAAATACTCAATAAATTGAGCATGTCTATCCTAGGCAATTTTGTTACCGGTGAGTTCTTGAAATAAGTGTAAAATGATTTTTCGCTGATGTTTCCCTTCGCCTTTTTCCGAAGATCCTCCTGAAAATAGATAATATCAATCCCCTTCCATTTAGAAATATCATCATAGGAAGGAGTGTATTCTTCTAAATATTGAGCCTGTACATCCCTTTTCAGCTGCTCAAAGTGTAATAGATCTAAATCTGTCAAGTTTATATAAAGTGATTAAGTTATTGATTATCAGTTGTACTTATTTGTAAAATTGTTTTACAAAGGTATTACAATTATTTTTCATAGACAAACTTTCTATCTGCTCTACCTTTGTCTTGTTCAAATAACAGAACGAAAGAAAATTTTATAAAACAATATTAACAAAATTAAATTTAATTTATTATGAAAAAGTCGTTATTCGTAGCTGCTATCGCTGCAATCTCTCTAGTTGCTTGTAAAAAAACTGAAGCTACTTCTACTGAAGGTGCTGCTGATTCTGCTGCTGTTGCTGCTACTGATTCTGCTGCTGTTGTAGCTGATTCTGCTGCTCAAGTTGTTGATTCTGCTGCTACTGCTACTGTAGACGCTGCTAAAGGTGCTGCTGCTGCAACTACTGCTGCTGCTGCTGACGCTGCTAAAGGTGCTGCTGCTGGAGCTGCTGATGCTGCTAAAGGTGCTGCTGATGCTGCTAAAGATGCAACTAAAGAAGCTGCTAAAGAAGTTAAAGACGCTGCTAAGAAATAATTCTAGTACGTTACTAAATAAAAGAACCGTTTCGCTCAGCGAAGCGGTTTTTTTATTATATATATTATCTTCCTTATTCCTTTTTCTGTCTCAGGGATTCGTAACACGTAATGGCTACGGCATTACTAAGATTTAAAGAATCTATACTTCCTGCCATAGGAATTAATGTATTTTCCCCTTTGCCAATCCAGAAATCACTTAAACCCGAATGCTCGGTTCCGAATAAGATTGCAGACTTTTGGGTCAGATCCCTTTTGTAGAGATCTTCAGAGTCTTTGTCCATAATGGTTGTATAAATACCGAACTGATTCTTTTTCAGAAAATCAAGGGTCTCTTCATTCCCGGCCTGGAATACTTTCATTCCGAAAAGACATCCGACACTTGATCGGATCACATTAGGATTATAGAAATCAGCTTTTGCATCTGTAATAATCAGTGCATCTATTCCAAAGGCCTCGCAACTTCTTAAAATAGCACCAAGGTTTCCTGGCTTTTCAATTCCTTCAACAATAATTACAGTTGCATCCTTATTAGGTTTAAAAGAGGAAAGGTCAGCTTCTTTGGCTTTATAAATTCCAATGATCCCTTCCGAAGTGCCTCTGTATGCAATTTTTTCATATACTTTTTCACTGACATAAAATACCTTCCCAAGAGGAGTTTCTCCTTTGAAAATTTTTTCGCAGATATAAAATTCGACCGGTTCAAAATCAAATTTCTGAGCCCTTTCATTTTCCTGTTGGCCTTCTACTACAAAGATTTTAGATTTTTTACGAAATCTGTTATCTGTAAGAAGCTTAGTAATATTCTTGATTTTATCGTTTTGAAAACTTTCTATTAACATGCTGCAAAATTATGGAAATTTATTGATCGGTTTTTGTTTCCTAAGAACTGAAAAAGGATGAGAAAGAGAAATATTAAAATTCAGTAGCTGTATTTAGAAAAGCTTACTATGTTTTTCTTTATTAGATGAGTTTAAAAGAATACTGCTTCCAACTACCATACACAAACAGCTGGTAACCCACAGGTAATATCCTGCACCAAAAGAAATGATGGCAGACTCGTTACCTGCTTCATCAATAATTATCGTTTTTGATGAAAAATAAAATAATGACAGACAGAAAGCGATCAGACTGGAAATAACAGATACTTTAACCTGTTTTAAAAGTAGGGCAAGCCAGGAAATAAACAATAAAGGATTGGCTAACCAGGCTATATTATTTTCTAGCTCAAGCCATCCTAAAAGAAAGCAGTTAGAAGCATCGGTTTCACGCCCTTGCGTGTAAACAGCTACTTGTGTTAAAGAAATCAAGAATATAACAAGGCTTATTGCAAAAATAATTTGTGTTTTTTTCATTTGATCATTATTCTATGCTGGTTATATTTTCACTATTATCAATAAGGCTTTGAGGAAGCTCTTTTTTATTTTTTATTCCCAGGGATTTAAGTTTTTGTGTTTGGATAATCAGGTTGTCATTTCCGGTAGATAACTGTTTATAAGCATCATTGAAAACATTTTTGGCCTGATCTAGATTTTTACCTACTTTTTCAAGGTTTTCTACAAAACCTACAAACTTATCATATAATCTGGCCCCCCGGTCTGCAATCTCCATGGAATTTCTGTTCTGGTATTCTCGTTTCCAGAGATCTGCAATGAGTTTTAAGGAAGTAATCAGGTTGCTTGGATTTAAAAGCAGGATCCTTTTGTCATAAGCAAAATTCCATAAATTCTGATCGGCCTGCATTGCTGCAATATAAGCCGGTTCACTCGGAATGAACATCATCACAAAATCTAAAGATTTGCCATAATCATCATAAGCCTTCTGACTTAATTGAGAGATATGATTTTTTACGGACGATAGATGCTGATTTAATTTAATGGCGTAGATTTCAGGATCGGTTTCGTCTACTAGTTCTGTAAAGGCAGTTAGGGAAACCTTGGAGTCCACAATAACATTTCTTTCATCAGGATACTTTACGACCGCATCCGGGCGCATTTTTTTTTCCTGAAAACTCTGAGAATAATGCCTTGTTATCTTCATCTCGCAGTTCATGCTCTAGAAAATATTCCCTTCCTTTAACCAGTCCTGATTTTTCAAGAATGCTTTCAAGAATCATTTCTCCCCAGTTTCCCTGTGTTTTACTTTCTCCTTTTAAGGCCCGGGTCAGTTTTTTTGCATCTTCGGAAATCTGCTGATTGAGCTCTGCCAGTTCTTTTACTTTTTCAGCCAGTGAAAAACGCTCCTTATTTTCTTTTTCATAAGCTTCATTTACCCTGTTTTTCAAATCAGTGATCTTTTCCTGAAAAGGCTCAAGAATAGTTTTAAGGTTATTTTGATTCAGAGCGGTAAATTTTTCAGCTTTTTCCTCGAGGATTTTATTGGCTAAATTTTCAAACTGAACCTTTGAATCTTCCTGTATCTTAATAATTTCTTCTTTCTGGGTTTGAAGTGATTTCTGTAAATTTTCATTCACTGCCGAAAGTTCAGAGTTACGCGCATACAAATGCTGCTTTTCCGTAAGAAGGCTTTCAAGCTGCGAGGCTTGTTTGGAAATAATTTGTTTCTGTTCCTGAAACTGACTATTTAAAGATGAATATTCCGCGGAAATTTTTGCATATTCATTTTTAAGATCATTGAGAAGATCTGATTGTTGCTGATTCTGATCTTTTTCATGATTGATGTCCTGATATAATTCCTGGATTTTTTGATTGATATTTTCCAGATCAGAATTCTTTCTTATATATAAATTGTTTATCTCGTCATAAGAAGCCCTTGAAACCATTGAAGATTTCAGCATAAAATATAAAATAACGGCACCTAATAAGGCACCGGTTATAAAACCTACGATTAAATATGTCATCTCCATTCTTCAAAATTATGAAAAAACGCTGGAAGCTGGAAGTGAGATCAGGAACCTGTTGTTTTCCGTTAAATAGTTTAAGTTTTTTAAATAGATAAAAATAAAATACTTATTGACTTTTTGTGAGATTTCAATTGCTCCCAGCTTTCTTTCCACAACCTCCTTTCTGAATAAGAATACTTATATTTATAGGAAATTTAAGTGTTTATGAACATTTTGTTAGTAGAGGATGATGAGCGAATCAGTAAATTTCTTGTCAAAGGCTTGGGCGAGGCCGGATATCAAATGGTTCTCGCAGATTCCGGAGAGAAAGCCCGTGATCTAATCAGTACCTATGACTTTGATATTATTCTCATGGATATTATGTTGCCAGGGCTGGATGGAATGCAGCTGACGCAGATCATCCGCTTCAAAAAAAATTATACTCCGATTTTGGTTCTTAGCGCTCTGAATAGTCCTGATGATAAAATAAAAATGCTTGATCTGGGAGCCGATGATTATTTATCAAAGCCATTCCATTTTGAAGAATTGATTTCGAGAATCAAAGCATTGACCAGAAGAAATAAATTAAGCTATCAGGAAGGATCGCAGCTTTTACGTTGTGGTAACCTTACAATTGATACAGATCTCCACAAAGTGGTTCAGGATAATAAAGAAATTGAACTTTCCCCTACAGAATATAAACTTTTGACTTTCCTTTTAGAAAATAAAAACAAAGTTCTGAGCAGGACTCAGATCTTACATAATGTATGGGGAATTGATTTTGACAGTACAACGAATGTTGTTGATGTGTACATTTCTTATGTGCGGAATAAAATTAATGAAACGGATCAAAAGATTATCCACACAATTAAAGGAACAGGATATCTGATTAAAGATTAAAGATGACGTTAAGAAACAGGTTTACCATAATTTCGAGTCTTTCATTCGGTATTGTTACCATCATCGCTTTTGCGGTGGTGTTTTTTGCTTATTATGACAGTACCAGAATCTCTTATTTTGAAAGATTAAGAAATACGGCCCTTATTTCTGCCATTTATTATCTGGAAAAAGATGAATTGCCAAAAAGCAGGCATGCCCAGATAAAAACGGAATACAATCATTTGATAGAGAATAAAAAAGTAGCCGTTTACAATAAATACAATGAAGTTACTTTTGGGCAGAACCTGAATGATAAGAATATCAAAGCACTTCATCTGAAGTCTGCAAGAAATAATAAGATGGTACAGTTTATGGCCGGGAATAATTTTTATTACGGCATATTCTATCCGGATAATCAGGGTGACTTTGTCGTTTTTGTCAAAGCCCCGAATGATTCTTTTAAATCACAAATGGTAAGGCTTTCCATAATTATGCTGGCAGTACTGATTTTAGGATTACTTGTTATTTATTTCCTGAGCAGGTATCTTTCCAAAATCGTGTATAAACCTCTATCCAATGTTGTGGATAGGATCAATAATGTAGATTATACCAATATTTCCAGCGCAATTACATCTACCCATACTCATGATGAAATAGATGACCTGATCAAGTCCTATAATAAATTGTTTGGAAGAATTTCTGAAAGTATTTTGCTTCAGCAGAATTTTATCAACTATGTGTCTCATGAATTTAAAACACCATTAGCCGCTATCTCTGGCAATCTTGAGGTTTTTGCTCAAAAGGACCGGACGCCTGAAGAATACCGAAAAGTGGTCAAGGAATCATTGGATAACGTATATGAAATTGAAAGTATCCTTAATAACCTGCTGTTGATGTCAGGTCTTACCAAGCTTGAAAATTCTCACCAGCAGGTAAGAATTGACGAGCTGATCTGGAAGATATATGAAAAGCTGAATCCTAAAGCCCAGGAAAATAACTCTTCTATTAAAATCAACCTTTTGGTAAACACTCCGGATTTACTGGAATTTCCTGGTAATGAAACTTTGCTTTATCTGGCATTGTACAATATTGTTGAAAATGCTATTAAATATTCCGGGCATCATTCTGTAGAGATTGTGTTGTCTGAAGAACAGGATAGACATTTATTGATTGAAGTTAAGGACCGGGGCAGAGGTATTTCGGAGGATGATCTTCAAAAGATCACGGAAACTTTTTATCGCGGAAAAAATGTGGATAATATAAAAGGAAGTGGCATTGGCCTATCCTTATCTAAAAGCATATTCGATCATCATCATATTCAGATGAAAATTAATTCTGTTGTGGGCTCAGGAACCCAGATATCGCTCATATTTCCGGTTACAAAATAGTTTTCTAATCGAATTCTAATTTTGGATTAACCGAATCTTAATGGTATTTGGAATTGGCTTTAATGTTTACAAAATAGCTTTGTGGTCTTAAACAGAAGACCTTGAAGAAAATCATTTTTACACTATTCTATATTCATTTTTTCGGATTCTTTTCGGCACAAATTGCGGACACCTTGCAGATTGGAAGAAAAGAAGCGGAAACATTATTTCTTGCGAATAACCTGGATATTATTGCGCAAAAACTGGAAATTTCCCAGGCGGAAGCCCGTGTCGTTCAGGCGAAATTCTGGCCTAATCCTAAGCTGACTGTCAATGAAGTTAATCTTTGGCGTACTTACGATATCGAACAGCAGCCGGCTTTAATAGGGAATTGGGGAAGGAATACCCAATTCTCTGCTGAGATAGAGCAGGTAATCCAGACTGCAAGAAAAAGGAGGAAAAATATAGAACTACAGAAAATTGAAGTAGATGGAGAAAAGTATGAATTGCAGGAAGTATTGCGTGAGCTGAAAAAGTTATTGCGAAATACTCTGACAGAGGTTATCTACAATCAGGAACAGCAGAAACTGTATCGCGGTCAGATTTCTTCTATAGAAAAACTAACAAAATCCTATCAGAATCAGTTAAACCTTGGAAACATAAGCAAATCCGAATATGTGAGGCTGAAGGCCCAGGAAATTGAATTCAAAAAGAAATTAATTTCATTACAACAGGAAATTGCGGAACAACAGGTCGAGTTGAAAGCTTTACTCATTCTTCCGGCTACATCTTATCTTGTTATTACAGATCATTTGTCAATTCCTGAAAAGGAGCTTTCTGAATTGGAATTATCCAACTGGCTGAATATTGCCAAAGAAAATCGTCCGGACATCCAGATTACAAAAAATAAAGAGAAATACGCACAAAAAAAATCTTGAATTACAACGAGCTCTCAGAACTCCTGATATAGCGCTCTCCGTGGGATATGACCGGGGTGGAAATATAATGAAGGATTTTGTAGGGTTGGGTATTTCATTTGACCTTCCGGTTTTCGACAGAAATAAAGGAAATATCCAGGAGGCTAAACTGGAGGTTACCAAATCCAATTTTGAGACCCGCAAAAACATCCTTAAATCGGAAAATGAAATCGTTTCCGTATTTCAGAATTATACCCGAACGCAAAAGATTTCTGAGGAACTTGATGGATCGTATGAAAGTACTTTGGATGGTTTATTGGCCAGTCATGAGAAAAACTTCAGGCTGAGAAATATCAGCATGCTGGAATATATGGATTTCCTGGAAACCTACATTGGAAATAAAATGATCATACTCGATACGAAAAAAGAACTTAATCAATATTATGAAAACCTGCAGTACGTTGTAGGGCAAGACTTATAAATATGAAAATGAATAGCACAAAATATATAGCAGCTGGCTATTTTTTAGCACTTGTTGTCCTGACCGGTTGCACAGAGAAAAAGCTCAATGAAAATACGGGATCCGAAAACTACTGCATTAGCAAAGAGCTAAAAAAAGATCTTAAGCTGGCAAAAGTAGAAATGCGCCCTGTGGAAGAAAGTATTACTCTTACCGGAGAAGTTGAAAGCAATTCTGATAAAACAGTTCCTTTTGTAAGTTTAGTGGATGGAGTGGTTACGGATACTTATTTTTCCTTGGGTGATTATGTGAAAAAAGGACAAGTCCTTGCCAGTATAAAAAGTGTATCCCTAAACGAAATGCAGGATGATACCCAAACTTTACAGGCTCAGCTGGCTGTTGCTAAAAGAAAGCTCTCTTCTGTGGAGGCAATGTATAAAGATGATATTGCCTCACAAAAAGATTTGCAGGAAGCAAGGTCTGAAGTTCAGATCATACAGTCCAATATGTCCAAAACCAAAAAGAATATGCAGCTGTATTCTGCAGGCAGTACAAATATGCAGGTTAAAGCTCCTGCAGATGGTTACGTAATTGCTAAAAATATTTCTACCGGTATGCCTGTAACTGCCGGAGGTGAACAGCTTTTTACCATTTCTAATCTTGATAAGGTGTGGGTAATGGCTAATGTGTATGCTACCAATATGAGACATGTGTACGTGAATCAGCCTGTAGTGGTAAAAACGCTTGCCTATCCGGATGATAGTTTTTCCGGAAAGATTAATGTCATCTCCCAGGTTTTTAATGAAAATGAAAGAGTGTTGAAAGCTAAAATTATTATGGACAATAATAATATGAAACTTAGACCGGGAATGTCTGCAGATATTGTTTTACCTATTAATGCACAAAACAGAACAGCATTGGCAATTCCTGCCAAAGCTCTGATCTTTGATAATAACCAAAGTTATGTTGTGGTCTATAAAAAAGATTGTGCCATAGAAATGAGAGCCGTTACCGAAGTGGCATCCAACAGTCAGTACATTTATGTAGAAGGAGACCTTAAAGAAGGGGAGATGGTTATTGCTTCCAATGGATTGCTTATCTACGAAAACATGAAAAATCAATCCAATAATTCTACGAAGTAATGCGAAAATTTGTACAAAGTATAGTTTCTTTCTCGTTAAAAAATTCTTTGATTGTACTTCTGGGTACTCTGCTTTTGCTTGCTGGTGGAATTTATTCTTATATGCATACTCCAATAGAAGCGTTTCCGGATGTTACCAACACCAGGGTGAGGGTAATTACACAATGGCCGGGACGAAGTGCTGAAGAGATAGAAAAGTTTGTCACGCTGCCAATTTCAAAAGAAATGAGCACAATACCGAATAAAACCTCAGTAAGGTCTATTTCTTTATTTGGTTTATCTGTGGTGACGGTTATTTTTGATGATCATGTGGATGATTTTTATGCCCAGCAGTATGCTTCGAACCGATTGGGAAATGTTGAACTTCCTAATGGAGCAAATTACAGTATAGAACCACCTTCAGGTGCTACCGGAGAAATTTACAGATACATCATTAAAAGTAAATTGCCTATTAAAGAGGTTACCTCTATTCAGGATTGGGTGATTGAAAGAGAGCTTCGTGCGGTCCCGGGGGTTGCGGATGTTGTAAGTTTCGGGGGAGAAGAAAAGATTTATGAAATAAAGATCAATCCAACTGAATTACATAATTATGATCTTTCGCCATTGGATGTTTATGAAGCTGTTTCCAAAAGTAATATTAATGTAGGGGGAGATGTGGTTTCAAAAGGAGATCAGGCATATGTGGTTCGTGGTATAGGGCTTCTGGAAAGTAAAGAAGATATTGAAAACATACAAATTGAGGTTAAAGGATCCACCCCGATCCTGGTGAAGCATGTGGCTGAAGTAAAAGTTTCTGCCAAGCCAAGGTTAGGGCAGGTGGGGTACAATAAAGAAAATGATGTTGTAGAAGGAATTGTGATCATGCTTCGTGGGGAGAATCCGAGTGAGGTGATTGGACGTCTTAAAGAAAGAATAGGTGAATTGAACGGAGGAGAATTGCCAGGCGATGTAAAGATCGTTCCTATCATCGATCGTACAGAACTTGTAAATACCACTGTGCATACCGTATCCAAAAATTTGGTGGAAGGGGTGATTCTGGTATCTATTATTGTATTTATATTTTTATACAATTGGCGAACAACATTTATTGTGGCGTCAGTTATTCCTTTAGCATTTTTATTTGCGATCATTATGCTGAGGATCCAGGGATTGCCGGCTAATCTTATTTCAATGGGAGCCCTTGACTTTGGACTGCTTCTTGAGGGTACACTCGTTATTGTAGAGCATGTTTTTGTAGCTCTCGAACAAAAGGCCAAAAAGGTAGGCTTACGGCGATTCAATAAAATGTCGAAACTGGGCATTATCAAGAAAAGTGCGGGAAGTGTTGCAGGGTATATTTTCTTTGCCCTTTTAATTCTTATTGTAGCGTTAATGCCTATTTTCTCCTTCCAGAAAGTAGAAGGTAAAATGTTTTCTCCATTGGCATTTACCCTGGGATATGCTTTACTGGGGTCTTTGATTCTGAGTTTAACTTATGTTCCTGCAATGTGTAAACTTTTGCTCACGAAGGATATAGAAGAAAAGGAGAATTTTATTTCGAAATTTTTCAGGGTGAACATTTATAAGCTTTACGAGTTGAGCGCCCGCTACAAAAAAGCTTTTATTATTGGATTTGGGGTTCTTTTGGTTATTTGTGGATGGAGGTTTTCCAATTATGGATCGGAATTTTTACCAAAGCTTAATGAAGGGGCAATTTACGTTCGTGCCACCCTTCCCAATAGTGTAAATCTCGATGAATCCGTGAGGCTTACTAAAGAAATGAAACAAATACTTTCCAGATATGATGAAGTGGAATTTGTAATGACGCAAACCGGTCGTCCGAATGACGGAACAGACCCGACGGGGTTTTTTAATATTGAATTTAATATTCAGTTAAAACCTGAAAATGAATGGAAGAAAAAGATTTCCAAAGAAGAACTTCTGGAGGAAATGAGGGTTTCGCTGGAAAAATATCCCGGCATTAATTTTGGGTTCAGCCAGCCTATTCAGGATAATGTGGAAGAATATGTGGCAGGGGTAAAGGCTCCTCTGGTGATCAAGATTTTTGGTAATGACCTTTTCCAGCTTGAAAACTATGCCAATCAGGTTGCGAATTCCATTAGAACCGTACCCGGAATTTCCGATGTGAATGTTTTTAAAAATATAGGCTTACCGGAATTAAGGATCCAGCTTCATGATTCCAAAATGGCAAAATACGGTGTCTCAACTGCTGATGCACAGGCGGTGATTGAAATGACTATCGGAGGGCAGGCAGCAACAAAATTCTATGAAGATGAAAGGATGTTTGACGTGATGCTAAGATTTGAAAAACAATATCGTGATAATCCGGAGAAAATAGGAAATATTCTGATTCCGACACAGGATAATAAGAAGGTGCCGTTGAAGGAAATTGCAACGATTGACTACCATACCGGGCCATCCTTTATTTATCGCGAAGGTAATAGCCGATATATTGGTGTCGGATTTAATATTGAGGGACGAGATCTTGGAAGTACGATTAAAGATGCAAAAGCAAAAGTAGCAAAAGATGTACATATTCCTAAAAACCATAAAATGACCTGGGCAGGGGAATTCGAAAGTAAAGAGAGGGCTGCCAAACAGTTGGCAATGGTTGTTCCGATTTCTCTCTTGCTTATCCTGATGTTGCTTTACTTTAACTTCGGTAACATTAAAGATACACTGATTTCATCTGTAACATTGGCTTTTGCATTTATTGGCGGGTTTTTATCACTTTGGTTTACCGGAACTATTTTTGGAATTTCAGCGGGAATAGGGTTTATTATCCTGTTTGGTGTTGCAACAATTGACGGAATTGTATTAATAGGGGTTATGAAAGAAAATCTTCAGAATAAAATGTCCCTGAAAGAAGCAATCAGCCAGGGAGTTCAAAGCAGAATCAGACCGGTGATAATGATTGCCTTGATGGGATCAATGGGACTTTTTCCCGCAGCAATGTCCAATGGAATGGGGTCTGAGATTCAAAAGCCTTTAGCCATTATGATCGTGGGAGGATTGATTATATGCATGATATTGTCTTTTACCGTATTGCCTGTTATTTTCTATTATGCATATCAGAAAAAATACAAAGCAACATTATAATTCTTTCAATTTTATTACATGTTAGTTTTGTTTGCCGGAATGTGAGGATTCCGGCATTTTTTTGATTTATGAATAAAAAAAGTGAGCCGGAAAGCTCACTTTGTATATTGTCTTTGGTCAGATTATGGCGTGATGATAATCGGATCCGGGAACGGCTCAAGAACCAATGGCTTGCACATTGCGGCCGGTTCGCATCTTCCACCCATACATATAAAATTAGTCATCGTGGTAGAGCCGTCAGGACATCTGATCAAGGCCTCACCAGGGCATCCTCCCGGGCATTGTGCCGGATACAATGTTCCTCCCATTACATCTTTTAATTCTGTTCTTGAAAGTTTTTTTGAATTAGATTTTTTCATGGTTTAATTTTTTTTTGTTTAGTGATTTTTTATTACTTTTTTATAATTAAGTAAATAAGAATGAGTTATATACACTAAAGTAGTAAATTATTCCATGAGAATAGAACTATCAGAAAATAATTTTATTCTATTTGCGTTTTTCTTTGGCTTCGAGATTCGGTAGATCTTTTTTGTATTGTTCCGGGTCCCACTTCATATTCCAATGGGTTACATATTCTGCTAATGGAGGAAGTCCAACTTCTGCCCGTCTTTTATCTACATGGTCAGGATCTTCTAAAGGTGATACATAAAATGCGTGAGTTTCAGGATCTTGTCCAATCTGGCTTCCATAAATTTGCTTTTTACCTTGTCTTAAAGCAATTCTATCCTCTAAAAGAGCTAAGCTACCGCTTTGGGCTTTTCCATTTTTTACAGCTTCCCTCATCATGGGCAAATATTTTACCTGCGTCTCCAAATCAGCATGTTGTATAACAAGAAATAAGGTATTGTTTCCTTGGTTACCTACTACATCAGGGCCTAACCAACCATATTTATCAAGAATAGCTTTTACTTCTATTAAATTTAAAGAATCCTTTTTAATTATAGTTCTCCAATGCTCTTGCATTTCCTTTGAATCCCGGCCGTATTTTTTTTCAATTTCTCCAATCTCGCGTCTACCGTTTTGATCTTCATTATAAATGCTTCCAAGCTTTTCAACCAGAGGTTTATTCAATTTGGCATCTGCTTTCTCCTTGTTGAGTTTAATTTTTTCAAGCAATGGCTTCCATCGAACATCTGCATGCAAAGAGTTCAGATCCGTATCTCCTGTTATATGGTTATAATTACTAAATTGAGTAGCAATTTTTTCCAGCTGAGAAAATGCGCTATCCGTTACGGATGCCATTGCCCATGAGCATGCTGCATTATATCTGTCATTAAGAGAGGCTTTCCACCCATTAGACCTAAATGCTTCGGAATAATTATTAGCAGAGTTTTTAAAATCCTTGGCTTTATAAAATCCTTCGGCCTTTTTTACTTTCTCCGTATATTCTTTTGGAGTATTTTGCCCGAAGAGTAGTTTTGCTGATACTAAAAATATCAAAACAAATAGTCTTATTTTCATTGTTGTTATTTTGTTATGGGTGAAGATATAATTATTATTTTAATTGGAAATAAATAATATAAAACAAAAGCAATTAAGGACAGTTGTAACAAATACAGCCAGATTGTCTCTTGTTTTTCAGGTAATTCATCCTGTTTAATTAAATATATAAAGAGGATAAAAGCCTGTTTATGGATTTTCCTTAGTGATCTCTTGGTGATGCTTTACGTACAGAGGCAAGGCAGCTGATCCATACCAGGGAAGAAGTTCATAGCTGAAGACTCCGGCCTTTACTGCAGGGTCTGTTTTTACCCATTGTTCGGCTTCTTCTTTAGACTTGGTATTGAAAATAAACAGTCCACGATAATTTTCCTTATTCTTTTCCAAAAAAGGTCCGGCTACTATAATCTTTCCCTCGTCAGCTAATTTTCCAATATTAGCCATATGTCCCTTCATTATCTCACTCATTTTAACTTTGTCTTCAATTTTTACGGGTCCTGTTGTAAGCATAACAATAGTATAAGCCTTCATTCCATATTGATCTGCTCCCAGCGAAGTAGCCAGTTCCTGGTTGAATTTCGGTTTTACCTCTTTTTTCTCTTGAGCGACAGATAAAGTTGCTATCAGGAAACTAAGAGAAAAATAAATTTTAAATTTCATGATATAGTGGTTATTTAGTTATAAGTCTGAGATCTGACATCTAGCATCTACTTAATCTTTTATTCTAAGAAACTCTTTTGCTAATTCGATCATTTTTGGATCACCTGTATATTTTCCATGTTCATCAGATAATTTTACAGTTGGGATCCATTCTTTATTTGGAGCCTGTACACCAATTAATTTCATAACTATATTCATCGGTTTCAAACCGACATCATTGGTAAGATTGGTTCCGATTCCGAATGAAACACCGATTTTACCTTTACAGTATTTAGTGATTTCTTCTACTTTTTCAAGATTTAATGCATCAGAGAAAATGATGTATTTAAAGAGTGGATTGATTCCATTGTTCTTGTAATGGGCGATCGTCTTATCAGCAAATTCCAGTGCATCACCACTATCATGGCGTACTCCGTCAAACAACTTTGCAAACTTTTTATCAAACTGCTGGAAAAACACATCAGTGGTATATGTGTCTGAAAGAGCAACCCCAAGGTCACCTCTGTACACATCTACCCAATGTTCCAAGGCCAGTTCGTTGGCCATTTTGAAGCCATATTCGGCTGCATGAAACATGAACCATTCATGTGCATGGGTTCCGATAGGCTTTACCCCATATTTCATGGCGAAATGAACATTTGAACTTCCTATGAAAGTTGAGTCTTTTTTTTGGGTCAGCGCTTCCATCACCAGGTTCTGAACTTTGTAAGAATGCCTTCTTCTGGTTCCGAATTCTGCGAAAGTAACACCAAGCCTTCCTAATGAATCTGCTTTTTCTATGGTTCTATGCATAACGATTTCATTGGAATCCCTTTCCATATGGTTCATTTCGTAATGCAGCTCGCTGATCAATGCTAATAAAGGAACTTCCCACAAGATAGTTCTGTACCAGAGCCCCTCAACAGTTACCGAAAGATCACCGCCATCCTGATGGATCTTTACTTCGGAAGGATCATAATGGTACCCTTCCAAAAAATCAAGGTAGGGAAGGTCGATGTAAGGACAGGTTCTCGCCATAAACTTTTTCTCATCTTTGGTGAGTTTAAGTTCGGCCATTTTGTTTACAGCTTCTCTTAGGGCAATATCAAAACCTTCCGGAAACTGATGTTTTCCTCTGTTGATAAATTCATATTTAACTATGGAGCTTGGAAATAATTTGACCACGGCATTCTGCATGGTTATTTTATAGAAATCATTATCTAGAATGGAATTCAATCGTACGTCGTGCATATTGTGTAATTTTAACGCAAATTTAATAATTAAAAATAAAAATCGTCTAAATGTAAGACGATTTTTTTTATATATCGATGATCTTTGTGGGTTATTTACCCAGATAAGAGTTATACATCCATACTTCTTTTTCCTGCTCCGTAATATAGTCGCTCATTTGTGAATTTGTTCCCTCATCTCCTGCTTTCTCGGTAATATCAAGAAGCTCTCTCTGAAGATCCAAAACTACTTTGAAAGAATTTAAAATGATTTCTACGCTTTTCGTTCCGTCACTTACTTCCTTACTTTCTTTAATTGTAGATATTTTTAAATAGTCTGAATAATTATGTCCGGGAGTTGCTCCTAAGGTCAGGATTCTTTCGGCAATTTCGTCGATCTTTAATACAAGGCTATTATATAATTCTTCAAATTTCGGGTGTAGTGTGAAAAACTGGTCACCTTTGATGTTCCAGTGAGAACCTCTTGTGTTTTGATAAAATACTGAATAATTGGCTAATAGTACATTAAGCTTTTCCGAAATGTTTTTACAATCGGTTTCTTTAAGACCGATAATACTGGCATTTTTCATACGTTTATTTTTTTATGCTATATATGCAGTAAATATTGTGCCGAAATAGTAGGTTCCTGATTGATGATACTTATCTTTGGTATTCTTATAATTTATCATAAAATGTCGTCATCGCGAAATATAGGTTTGCAGAGTTTCTTTTTATCTCTTTTTGTATTTTTTGGTATCTGTATATTTTATTATATACTTAGTATTTCAAAAACAGATGGACAATATGTATATCCTCTTGACGACGCTTATATTCATCTTGCTATCGCTAAGAATTTTGCTTTACATGATGTATGGGGAATTACAAGGTATGGGTTTTCCTCTACTTCTTCCTCTCCGTTGTTTACTTTTATGATCAGTTTTTTAATCCAGGTATTCGGTAATCATGATCAGATCCCTCTGTATTTTAATATAGCCTTCGCGTTAGGAATTCTTTATTTCCTTTCCATGTATTATGGAGAAACTTTCAGGAATGTAAGAAATACTGTTTTAGCAACGTTGGTTACTTTGTTTTTTGCTGTTTTGCATTTGCAGGTACTCTCCGGTATGGAACATGTTTTTCAGGTATTTCTTTTTATCGTCAATATATATTCCTTCAGCAATTGGAATAAGAGCAGGATGGCAGTTCCGGCATTTTATCTTTCCCTTATATTGATGGGGCTGGTCCGCTTCGAAAGTATGTTTTATTTTGTGATCCTCGCTGGTGTTCTTATTACGGTTAAAAAATGGAAAAATGCCTTAGGTGTTTTAATTGCAGGTTTTGTCCCTGTATTACTATTCTGTTATTTCAATTATCAGCAGGATGGTTATTTTTTTCCCAATTCAGTTGTGGTAAAAGGAACTCAATTGACTTTAGGATCTGAAATGTTTGTGCGGCTTAAAACGATCTTTCTTGATCATTTATTCCTTAATAAAAGCTTTTATAAAATAGGTATTTTTCCAATTTTAATAAGTACTGTTTTCATATGCAGAGATACTATCAGGAATAAGTTTTTAAAAGAAGTTATTATAAAGAACTTTTTCCTAATTGTTTTTTCCCTCTTAATGATTTGTCATGCCATGTTTGCTGATCTTAAAGGGATGTTCAGGTATGAAGCCTATATATTGACAGGGTTTTGTATGGCAATTATTCCCAGAATATCTGCTCTGTTTTCTGACTATAAAAGTTACATCAAAGGAGAAAAACTTATTACTATCCTGGTAATTATGAATATCCTGCTTCTTTTTTATAAAAGTTGGTTCGCAGATCGTATTCTTGAGAATGGCGGAAAAAATATTTATGAACAACAAATACAATCCGCAAGATTTTTACATACCTATTATAATACATCTAAAGTGGTAGCAAATGATATTGGTGCTATAAGTTACTATACAGATATCCATTTGCTGGATATTGTGGGGCTTGGATCTGTAGAAATGATTCCTTTTACCGCTGATAAAAGAAATTTAGATGAGGAATTTGAGAATTTTCTAATTCAATATACTACTAATAAGAAATATGAAATCGCAGTAATATATGATGAATGGTTTCAGGGTCATATTCCACGAAATTGGAAAAAAAATTGCCGTTTTGAAGATTAAAAATATGATTGCCGTATCAAAAGATGAGGTTTCCATTTATGCGCTTGAGCAAACTAATCCAGAGACATTAAGAAGAAATATCCGGGATTTTAAGTGGAATAAGAACGTTGAAGTTCGTATTGTGGACTAGTAGATGAAGAAATCTTTTTATTAATTTTAGTTTAGTGATTTCTATTGCATACTGTTGTTATGATTAATTTTAAAAATGTATAACAATTTATTAATGTTACTCGATGATGTATTTTCCTAATTTTAGAACCAAAATTCTACAAATTATGAAAAAGACTATTTTACTTTTAGCGTTCCTTCTTTTTATTTTTTCATGTTCAGATAGAGATAAAGACGGACAAGCGCCTACTGAAAAAAAAATATGAAACCAAGAATGTTGTTTTATTGGTTGTAGATGGCCCCCGTATTTCTGAGACCTGGGAAGAATCAACAAAAAAGAATATTCCTAATAGAGTGAGCCTTTTGAGTCAAGGAGTATTTATCAGTAATTTTAAAAACAATGGAACTACGAGCACCAACCCCGGACATAGTGCCATGTGTTCCGGAGTATATGAAAATATTAAGAATAATGGTACGGAGTTACCAGGTTATCCTTCGGTAATGCAACAATGGTTGAAATATACCGGAGCAGCTAAAACAAAAGCTTGGATTGTATCTTCTAAAGATAAACTGGAAGTTTTAAATAACTGCAAGCAGGTAGACTGGAAAGATAAATTCCAACCAAGTACGGATTGCGGGGTAAGTGGAAATGGCTCAGGCTACAGGGCTGATGATGTAACAATTTCCAGGGTGAAAAATATAATGGGACAATATGCACCAAATATTATTGTCATCAATTTAAAAGATGTTGATTCTTATGGACATGCTAACAATTGGAATGCCTATATTAATGCAATAAAAACGACGGATGCCTCCATTAAGGAAGCATGGGATCATATTCAGTCTCTTCCTGCCTATAAAGATAAAACTACTCTTATTGTTTCTAATGATCACGGAAGACATTTGGACGCCAATGGTGGGTTTGCCGAGCACGGAGACAGTTGTAACGGATGTAGGCATATTGAATTTTTTGCTCTTGGGCCGGATTTTAAAAAGAACACTACGATTAGTACCGGAAATTATGAGCAGATTGATATAGCAAGTACTATTGCCGAACTTTTAGGAGTTCCTTTACAGTACGCTAAAGGAAAAGTAATCAAAGAAGTATTCAAATAAATATTTTAGTTTCAGGTGTATAAAAAATACATAACTACTTGTCAATTAAAAAAAATATTACTATTTTGCAGCTTAAAATAAAAAGCAATTAAATGCCTACTATTCAACAATTAGTAAGAAAAGGAAGAGCCACGCTTGCCAAGAAGAGCAAATCGGCTGCCCTTGATTCTTGTCCACAAAGACGAGGTGTATGTACGAGAGTATATACTACCACTCCTAAGAAACCTAACTCTGCACTTAGAAAAGTAGCAAGGGTAAGACTTTCAAACGGTAAAGAAGTCAACGCCTACATCCCGGGCGAAGGACATAATCTTCAAGAGCACTCGATAGTATTGGTAAGAGGCGGAAGGGTGAAAGACCTACCGGGAGTACGTTACCACATCGTAAGAGGTGCATTAGACACTGCAGGTGTAAATGGAAGAACACAGAGAAGATCTAAGTACGGAGCTAAGAGACCTAAACCAGGTCAGGCAGCTGCTGCACCAGCTAAAGGAAAGAAAAAATAATCATTAAATAAGGTACAAAACAATGAGAAAGACAAAAGCGAAAAAAAAGACCGTTGTTACCAGATCCAAAATTTAATGATCAATTGGTAACTAGATTTGTAAATAACCTAATGCTAGACGGTAAAAAGTCTATCGCATTCAAAATTTTCTATGATGCATTAGACGTTGTAGAAACTAAAAAAGGAGAAACTGAAAAGACTTCTCTTGAGATCTGGAAAGATGCCCTTACTAACGTAATGCCTCACGTAGAAGTTCGTTCAAGAAGAGTAGGTGGTGCTAACTTCCAAATCCCAATGCCAATCAGAGCTGATAGAAAAATTTCTATGGCGATGAAATGGTTAATTAAATATTCTAAAGCTAGAAATGATAAGTCTATGGCTTTGAAATTAGCTAACGAAATTGTTGCTGCTTCTAGAGAAGAAGGTGCTGCTTATAAAAAGAAAAGTGACACTCATAAAATGGCGGAAGCTAACAAAGCTTTCTCACACTTTAAATTCTAATCTGAAATGGGAAGAGATCTTAAATTTACAAGAAATATTGGTATCGCTGCTCACATTGATGCAGGTAAGACTACCACTACAGAAAGGATTTTATTCTATACTGGTGTAAACCACAAAATTGGAGAGGTTCACGATGGTGCTTCTACAATGGACTGGATGGAGCAGGAAGCAGAAAGAGGTATTACCATTACTTCTGCTGCAACTACTTGTTCTTGGAACTTTCCAACAGATCAAGGAAAACCTGTAGCCGACACTAAACCTTACCACTTCAACATCATCGATACACCGGGACACGTTGACTTCACAGTAGAAGTAAACAGATCTTTGAGAGTATTGGATGGTTTGGTATTCTTATTCTCTGCAGTAGATGGAGTAGAGCCTCAGTCTGAAACAAACTGGAGACTTGCTGACAACTACAAAGTTGCTAGAATGGGATTCGTAAACAAAATGGACAGACAAGGTGCTGACTTCCTTAACGTTGTAAAACAAGTTAAAGAAATGTTAGGATCTAATGCAGTTCCAATCGTTTTACCAATCGGTGCTGAAGAAGACTTTAAAGGTGTTGTAGACTTAATTAAAAACAGAGCTATCATCTGGGATGAAGCAGGACAAGGAGCTACTTTTGAAGTAGTGCCAATTCCTGAAGACATGAAAGCTGAGGTTCACGAATATAGAGAGAAATTAGTTGAAGCTGTAGCTGACTATGATGAGACTTTGATGGAGAAATTCTTCGAAGATCCGGATTCAATCTCTGAAGAAGAAATCAACGAAGCTCTTAGAAAAGCTACTATTGATTTATCTATTATCCCAATGACTTGTGGTTCTTCATTCAAAAATAAAGGAGTACAGTTCATGTTGGATGCAGTATGTAAATACTTGCCTTCTCCATTGGATAAAGATGATATCAAAGGTACTGATCCAAGAACAGACGCTGAAATTACAAGAAAACCAGACGTAAATGAGCCTTTCGCGGCTTTAGCATTTAAGATTGCTACTGACCCATTCGTGGGAAGATTAGCATTCTTCAGAGCATACTCTGGAAGATTAGATGCAGGTTCTTATATCCTGAACACTCGTTCTGGAGATAAAGAAAGAATCTCAAGAATCTATCAGATGCACGCTAACAAGCAAAATCCTGTAGAATATATTGAAGCAGGAGATATTGGTGCAGCAGTAGGATTTAAATCTATCAAAACTGGTGATACGATGTGTGATGAGAAAAACCCAATCGTTCTTGAATCGATGGTTTTCCCTGATCCGGTAATCGGTATCGCTGTTGAGCCTAAAACTAAAGCGGACCAGGATAAAATGGGTAACGCATTAGCGAAATTGGCTGAAGAAGATCCAACGTTTACTGTTAGAACTGACGAAGCTTCTGGACAAACGATTATCTCTGGTATGGGTGAGCTTCACTTGGATATCATTGTAGATCGTATGAAGAGAGAGTTCAAAGTTGAGGTGAACCAAGGACAACCTCAGGTAGAGTACAAAGAAAACTTAACAAAAGTTGCCAGCCATAGAGAAGTTTACAAAAAACAATCAGGTGGTAAAGGTAAATTTGCTGATATTGTATTTGAACTAGGACCTGCTGACGAAGGTAAAGTTGGTTTAGAATTCATCAATGAGATCAAAGGTGGTAACGTTCCAAGAGAATTCGTTCCTGCAATTGAAAAAGGATTTAAAGCTGCAATGAAGAACGGTCCATTGGCTGGTTTCGAAGTTGAAGGTATTAAAGTTACTCTTAAAGATGGATCTTTCCACGCGGTGGATTCTGATGCTCTTTCTTTCGAATTAGCTGCTAAATTAGGATTTAAGGAAGCTGGTAAAGCTGCTAAGCCGGTAATTATGGAGCCTATTATGAAACTGGAAGTTGTAACTCCGGAAGAATATATGGGTAACATTATTGGTGACCTTAACAAGAGAAGAGGTACGATCAGTGGTCAGGAAGAAAAGAACGGTGCTGTTGTTATCAAAGGTTCTGTTCCACTTTCTGAAATGTTTGGATATGTAACAACTCTAAGAACACTTTCATCAGGAAGAGCTACATCTTCTATGGAATTAGAGAAATACGCTCAGACTCCACAAAACGTTGCTGAAGAAATCATTGCTAAAGCAAAAGGTTAATTTTTAAATTAAAGAAATGTCACAAAGAATCAGAATAAAACTAAAATCTTACGATTACAACTTGGTAGACAAGTCTGCTGAGAAAATCGTAAAAACGGTAAAGGCTACCGGGGCTGTTGTAAACGGACCTATTCCATTACCAACTAACAAGAGAATCTTCACGGTGTTGAGATCTCCACACGTTAACAAAAAAGCAAGAGAGCAGTTCCAATTATCAGCTCACAAGAGATTGATGGATATCTACTCTTCTTCTTCTAAAACTGTTGATGCTCTAATGAAATTAGAGTTACCAAGCGGTGTTGACGTAGAAATTAAAGTGTGATAATTGCATACTTTGCAATGATTATAGAATCCGCCTCTGTAAAAGGGGCGGATTTTTTTATGTATCAATAAGAAAGATTTCAATGGTATTTGGATGAGGAACCGTAAGAAGTAGAGGAGTCTGTTGAGAACGATTGACCTTTTTTTTTATTTGGTAAATATTGAACTTTATGTTTGTAGAATTTTTTGCGAATTAAACTGAGAGGTAATAAAATTACAAAGAGTAATTCTTTGCAATGACATATATCACCAGTATTAATTTATTTAGAATTAATAAAAATAATATTTTTGCAAAAAATAAGAGATGAAAAGAACAGTATCTTTTTCTTTAGTAGTGTTAGGGATTGGTTTTGTCAGTGGACAAAAAGTAAATGATAGCATTAGAAAAGAAAACACAATCGAAGAAGTAGAATTATTCGGAGAAAGAAAAAAAACAACCGGAAGGCTTAGAAGTCATAACAAGATTACCCTTAAAAACGAGGGATCAGATCCAAAGTATTTCTGTTATATCTTATAAAGTGATAGAAAACCTGGGAGGGCTTACGGTGACGGATGTTGCAAAGAATATACCGGGGGTAACCCAGTTTGGAAGTTATGGGGGAACGAGAGAAAGTATGTCAATTAGAGGATACAGAGGAGTTCCTGTTTTAAAGAATGGTGTTCAGATGGATTCAGATTTCAGGACCGGAGCAATGCTTACGGATATGCAGGGAGTAGAGAGTATTCAGGTGATCAAAGGCTCAGCAGCAGTTACTCAGGGAATTGGCGATGGGTTAGGTTCCGCAGGAGGTGTGATCAATGTGGTTACTAAAGTTCCTAAATTTATTGATGAAACAAATATAGGGTTTAGGTATGGTAGCTGGGATTTTTACAGACCAACAATAGATTTTCAAAGGGTATTGGATTCTGATGGTAGGATTGCCGTAAGATTAAATGCAGCATATCAGGATAATAATAGTTTCAGAAGATTTATTCATACGGATCGGATCTATGTAAATCCATCCATAGCTATTCGACCTGATGATAAAACGGAAATCGTGGTAGAAATGGATTATATGCATAACAATACTACGCCGGATAGAGGGACCGTAAATCTTGCAAAAGGTGATGTTGAAGCTATATACAGAATGCCGGGTAGAAAATTTCTTGGGTTTTCTACAGATAATGCAAAGATGGAAACATTCAACTTTTCTACAACGGCTACTAGAAAACTGACCAACAAATTGAAAGTAAGAGCTGCATTAATGAGCTCTTCTTATCAGTCGGACATTGTAGGTGCAGCTTTATCTCCTGTCGATTCAAAGAACCCAAATGAAATAAGAGATAGAAGTTTAACGAAATCAGGAAGAGAGGATCTAAACAAGGTTTTTCAGTTTGATTTTATCGGATCTGATGTAATGACAGGATTTATGAAACATACTTTCCAGGTAGGTTTTGATTGGAAAGAATCGAATGTTACAACGACCTCTTATCAGAGTAAAGATGTTGACCGGATCAATGTTCTTAATGAAATTAATAATATTCTTCCCGCTTCTATTGATGTCAACAATTTTGAACTGGCAAAGAAAGATGCTATCATCAATACTGTTACTCCGACATTAGGATTAATGGCCCAGGATGTTATCACATTCAATAAATACATCAAAGCTCATTTAGGTATTCGTTATAGCCGATTAAATGGATCGGATAAAAATCCGGGCTATGCATGGAATCCATCATTAGGGTTAATGATTTCGCCTGTCGAAAATATGAATATTTTTGGTTCATATACTAGTACAACTTCTTTAAGAACTGCAAATAATGTACTGATCGGAGGTGGGACAGTAGGAGCATCCACAACCAAACAATGGGAAGCAGGGATCAAATCCGACTGGCTTAGTGAAAGGTTAAGGTTCAATGTTACATTGTTCAATATTAATACAGACAACCTCTCATATGAAATTTTAACTGATGGAAACAGAACTGGGACCTATGCATTGGCAGGAGAGCTAAAAAGAAAAGGAATCGAAGTTGAATTAATAGGTAAAATCCTTCCTAATCTTCAGGTTATGACGGGTTGGGCTTATGTAGATGCACAATACAGGGACAGCCCTTCATTTGTGAATGGTTCTGCCCCTATTAATACTCCAAAGAATTCGGCCAACGCATGGTTGAATTATAAATTTAATACCGGAGCCCTGGAAGGTCTTGACGTGGGCGCTGGGATTTATTACGTTGGTACAAGACCTGTAGATGATTATAAACAAAAATATTCTAATGCTGCAAATGGTCATATCAATGGGACTCAGCTTGGTGAAAAGCCTTTTAATATGCCTCAGTATACAACAGTTGATGCGCAGATAGGATATTCATTTAAAAGAGGATTGGGATTAAGAGTCTTTCTCAATAATATTTTTGATACTGTAGGCTACAATTCGTATTTCAGAGGTGGATATATTGATCAGATCCAACCCCGGAATTTTGCAGTGCAAGTAAATTATAAATTCTAATTGATCTGTGGAACTTTAGACACATCACTATGTTTATTGTTTTAAGTTTTTTTTGCTTAAAAAATAATATTATTTAATACATTTATTATTTAAAACAATAATCACTATGAGTCATAAGGATAATAATTTTTTTGAAAAGTTTTCAGATTGGGCAACCAAATTTACAGGAAGTTCCCATGCTTTTATTGG
Source organism: Chryseobacterium proteolyticum (assembly GCF_046591535.1). Lineage (NCBI taxonomy): Bacteria > Pseudomonadati > Bacteroidota > Flavobacteriia > Flavobacteriales > Weeksellaceae > Chryseobacterium > Chryseobacterium proteolyticum. The sequence continues at coordinate 773,188 of NZ_JBJLWK010000003.1, forward strand.
AGCTACTGCTATTGTTGTAATCTGGGCTCTTTCCGGACCTGTATTTCATTATTCTGAAACCTGGCAGCTGGTGATCAATACAGGAACAACGATTATTACTTTTTTGATGGTATTTCTTATTCAGAAATCCCAGAATAAAGATTCTAAAGCTATACAGATTAAACTAAATGAGCTGATCGCAGCCCATGAAAAAGCGAGTAACCGGATTGTAGATATAGAAGACTTATCCGAAAAAGAATTGGATCAGCTGCATACCTATTATGAGAAATTAGCTGACTTTGCTCAAGATGATGTGGATATCCATACTTCTCATTCTATTGATGCGGCTAAAAGAAATCAAAGCTACAAGCATGATCTGTTTAAAAAGAAACATGAGGAATGGTTGGAAAAACAAAAAAAGGAATCATAGTGATTCCTTTTTTTATTTCAGACCGAAAGCGATTGTTCTATTTCATGAAGTAACTAAAATAAGAACAGCTTCCCATTAGATTTTTGGTAGTTTCCGTATCAGAATACTGGGTTTTTAATAAAGCAAAATAGGTTCGGAACTTTTCATTCTTTATATTGTCCAGTTGCTTTTGATAGGCATCGCTTTTCTCAGAATATTGAGGATCGGAGTAGCTTATCTTTGATGGATTTTTTGCTTCGTATTGATAGTATTTTCCTTGCTCTGCACTAGCCATCTGGAATAAGATTCTCGCTTTTTCTTCCTTATTCCCTGAAAGGGCCAGTGCTTTTTTATAATAATTGATAGCCAGATCAAAATTATCCGGTTCAATGTAAGATCTGTCAAGGAAATTTTTATAATAATATTGATATGGTGTTTTCTTATCTGTATTCCAGAAATCATATTTGCCACCATTACTATTATTTACATCCATTACGAACAGCTGTCGGTAATAACCAAGAATAGAAGTATTATACAATAAATTACCAATAAGCTGGCTCGCTTTAGCAGCTTTTTCATCTTTTCCGTTACCAATTTTCTTAAGCTCTATAGCAGCATCTGCTAATTCAAGCTTATTCATCATGGTCTTTATGAAAGGAAATTGAGTGTAGTCTTCGTTTTCCATGCTGGTGGCTGCATCACTTTCGAAGCTTTCCCATACATTATGGCCAAAAACATAATCCGGGATATTTCTGAAACCATTGTATTCGTCTTTAGCATATTGATGAGGAACTTTTGGTTGTTCACTGGAAACCCAGTCATAATTGATCCTAGGAATTCCTACAAAGTCCTGCGCTTTCTGATAATATGATTTTGCTTTTTCAAAATCGGCAACTCTCATCGCCCGGTCGCCATAAATTACACTGAAGAATGCCTCAATATTTCCTACATCGTCCATATTTTTGGCAATGATCTGCTGCTCGAATTGATTTTTATTAGGCTTCCTGTAAAAGTCCTCTACACTTTTAACCAAACTTGAATTAGGATTATATTGGAGATCAGAAAGCTTATTGCTCATTAGGAATGATTTCCCATCCTCTCCCTGAAGGAAATATCGGTTAGCTAAAACGTCCTTAAGGAATGATGCAGTAGATGGAACAGGACCGTAATAATTGTCATAATCAGAATTTGTACTGTCTGACTTCACTTCTTTTTCGATGAAATATTCCGGATAATCTTTCATTAGATGATCTTCGTAATCGGAAGTAATCTTCGGTTGGGAAACAATATCATTTAAGACCTTCATCCTTTTGATCTCTTCAAGATATTCAGGATTGGTTGTTTTAATATCTTCCAGAATTTCAGTACTTGCTTTGTAGTCTTTTTTTAAAAATTTAAGGTATGCATCTGCAATCTGCCAATATTCATCCTTAGATTTCTCTTTGGTTTTTGAGGTAAATTTTTCAAGATCATTAAGATAATCTATCTGCTTGCTATCTCCATACCAAAAACTTTGATTTTTTGTGTGGAAAGGAATTCGATTAGGATTATCTAATAGCTCATCATCACTTTGATCTGCTTTTCCGTCAGCTGTCTTATCCGATTTAGACCCTCCGAACAGGTTTTTAAAGAACCGGATAATCTTCTGCCAGAATGAAAGTTTTTTTTTCTTTTACTTCCGGAGATTCTTTTTTCTGAGAATCAGCAGATGTACTTGAGTTTTCTTTTTGAACGGTTGCGTTATCTGTGTCGTCAGAATAATAATAAGTAGGAAGATAAGCTCTTTCCAGTTCATTGATACTTCTTACCGCCATTACTTTCAGAATTTCCGAATTAGGATCAATATCGTACATCTTCTCCATTATAGGAATAGGATTGGTGAAATCTTCATATCCCAAAAGAAAATAAGCCATATTCTTTTCATTCGGAGTACCTGCTCTTTTTAAAATGTTATTAAAAGATGCGGTATCAGAAAGTTTCATAGAAACAAAAGCAGACTCTTTACGGCTATCACTATTCATGAAAACCTGAAAGAAGTTCCAGTTGGCATCACTGTTCATCTTCATACCTCTTTGTGCGCCGGCTAATTGGTCAAGAGCCATAAAGTAAGGAACTCCTTTTAACTTGATCGGCTCAATATAGGTTCTGAAAGCCTGAAGTGCAGCGTCATAATTTCTGGTATAATGATTGAAACGGACCAGTTGGTAACCGTATCGCTGTTTTATCTCAGGATTTTTTGCAGCATTATATAAAGAAGTTAATGCTGAAATAGTTTTGTTATAATCAAGGTTGGTTGCATTTTTATCACTTTGAGGGCCGTTGTAAAAATAAGAATCAGGATTTTCAATAAAATTGATCCTCATATAAGGCTCAAGATATTTAGCTTCAATTAAGTAATCAATTCCTTCGCGATATTTCTGATAGAAACCTGTTCCCAGTTTTTTCAATAGTTGATTACCCGGATTTCCTTTTTTGAGCTCATTAAGCTCATTAAGGCTTATATTATTTACCAGATAATTGGTTTCCTGATAGCTCAGCTGATTGCCAAAGAATTTCCTCCATGTCCCAATATTTTCATCCGGAATCTGACCTGGTTTAAAGTCAGTATAAAATCTTGTTGAATAACTGTGCAGAAATGGCAGATATGATTTATCCTTGATAATACTTTGGGTAAAAAGATTAAAATACTCATAATCCGGATCTGACCAGGCGCAAGCTTCTGATTTTGTATAAAAAAGTGAAAAGACTGCAATTGTGAGAATATACTTTTTCATGGGTATGTAGTATTTTTTGCGTTGTGTTTTATTGTATTCTATGATGTTAAAAATCACTCTGGAATTTAGACATCAGTTTGAAATTTTGGTTCACAACAAATTTAGTATCTAATTGATAATAAACGATATTAAACAACGGTATTTTTTTATCTAAAAAAGCAATGACATCTCTGAGCTGGTCGTTTGTAATTTCCTCAACTTTTATCGTAAATCCTTTATTCAGGTAATTTCCAAAGTAAAATCCATCTTTTTGAATTTCAATTTCATGATCTGAAATCTTTTTAAAATTAGGATTTTTCAGGTCATTTTGTGATAAAGCATTGATGAGCTTGTGTCTTCCTAAATGATTGGTAACAATTCCCCACGAGTAAATAGGTAAAGCCACTTCAATTTCCTTGATTGGATAATCTTCCAATTTTGAAAGATAGCTTTTAAGGATATTAACATCCAGAATTGAATTCTTATCAGATGTTTCCAAAGGAGAAGAGGTGGAGTAGCACATCAGGAATACTTTTTTTTACAGGAGGGATTCCCATTATTGCTTTATCTTTTACCTGATGAAGCCGAAGCGTACAGTCAATGTCTTTCCCGGAAATTTTGTGAAGTTCTTTTAAAAACGCGAAATAATCGTCACGTGTTCCGGCTGTCCAGTCACAATCAATCTGAATTTCATGATTGGTCTTCAGCTTATATTCTTTACTCTTTTTGTCAATTAAATGATGTATGCTTTCTGCAAGGAAGTGTATTTCCTCCCCTGAAATATTAACAAAAGTCTGGTTGGTGATAAATACGGTAGGGACAATTTGTTTGTCTGTCTCGAAACTTTCGTCTTTGGTGATGACGGCTAAAGGCTGAAATCTACCGTTTACTTTATTGATGTCAAAGAACCTTGTGTAAAGAATCGGGACGGTTGTTTTATCTAATGCTTTTTTCTCTTCATTGTCTAAAGACAATTTTGTTTTCCAGTAATAAAACGTGTACGGATGTTTCTCTCTTTCGCTGCATGAAACAAGCAAAATAAGAATGACTAAAAACTTAATTATTTTCATTATTGGTAAAAAGCGCTTTCACAGGTACAACTTTCTTTATCATTTTCCATCGCAGAACAGCAATCCTCAGATTTCTGAATATTTCCCTTTTCATCAGTAAGGTATATTTTTTCTTTATCAAACTTTACATAGAAAGTTTCATTGTACTTTTTGAACTGGACCTTCATGACCTGAGGGGTGTATTTCCCTGCATTTATTTCTTCACTGGTTTCTTCTCCGCTAGCCTGATTTACCTGTACATAGCCAAAATAAACATCGCCGTTCTTTTTTACATCAAGATAATAGGCTGGTGTGCCGGTTCCGCTGTATCCTTCTATTATATTGAAAGATCTTTTTCCAGTAAACGGAACTTTAGATTGTGAAAAGGAAAGGGTTGCGATGCAGAGGATAAGCACGCAGAATATCTTTTTCATTTTTTTGATCAAATGTAAAAAGATTTATGCAAGAATTACACCGTAAAAACACGGTATTTACTTTGTCTTAAGGATATCAATGATATATGTAAAAAAGCCCATTCCGGTTGTGACCGGAATGGACCTCTTATAATGTTGATTTTTTTAAAATACGGTTGCTGCCAGCTGAATCCTTGCATATTTATTTGATGGATTCCACATGGCCATCATTGATACGGGAAGGGTATAATGTTCCGTTATCTTTAAAGCTTTGCTGGCTTTGATACCTACATTTACGATATCAAAACTGTTTTTTCCATTACCATATAAAAATGTGCTGTCATTGAAGGCAAAGCCTCCACCAACAAATGCATCCAGATTTACTTTTTGATGGGCAATAACAGGATAGCTTACCTGAACATACGTGGAATATTTATTCTTTTTATAGCTCCCGTCCGGTTTCAAAACAACTTCTCCCGCATTAGCACCTCCATAAAGCATGATGTCTGCTTCAATGTTTAAAGGGAACGAAGGACCGAAGGTGTAATTTGTTCTCAGATCAATAATATGGGCGGTTCTTCTGTTTGAATAATTAAAGATGTCATCCGAAGCTACTGCAGTATTGATGTTTCTGGAGTTAAATAAGTCCCATAACCCAATATAAAGCCGTCCGTCAGAATACTGAACATAATAATTGATCTCTTTATAATGCGTGCCATCCTTGTCGTCGGTTAAAGCGGATGCTCCCCATATTCCCACTTTCCATTTTTTTTCTTTATCCAAAGCGTAAGAAAGGTTTCCCATTACCACGGGCTTATCTGTAATGATCAAGCCTCTCCACAAGTGGTTATTCTGGATGTTAGCAGTGAAATCCAGGCGACCGTCATCCTTGACTTCTGTGTCCTCCTGGGCAAAGAGACTCCCTGTACCTAAAATAATCAGGCATATAAAAAGTAGTTTTTTCATACTGTAAACTTTCTTTGATTAACTTAAAGCGAGATGCAATAAAGCCGCAAGGGCTGCTCCTAGCACTGGTCCTGCAATAGGAATCCATGCATATCCCCAATCACTGCTTCCTTTTACCGGAAGAATAGCGTGCATAATCCTTGGTCCAAGGTCACGGGCAGGATTAATGGCATAACCTGTAGTTCCTCCTAATGATAAGCCAATAGCCCAAACAAGTAAGGTAACAGGTAGAGCACCAACAGTCCCCAGTCCGATCTTAGCGGTCGGATCATTACCCAAAGTGAGGCTTGGATCGGCAAAATGGAAGATCACAAAAACAAGCACAAACGTTCCTATAATTTCACTGATAAGATTCGAAACCGGCTTTCTTATTGCCGGACCTGTGCTGAAACATGCTAATTTTGCGCCTTCATCTTCGGTAATGGCAAAGTGATCCTTATTAAATAGCCAGACAAGAAAAGCACCTAACATGGCGCCAATCATTTCTCCGGCGATATATGTGGGAACCAGATCCCATGAAAATTTTCCCGCGATAGCCAGGCCTAACGTTACGGCAGGGTTCAGATGAGCGCCACTCACTGGCCCTGCAACCGTTACCCCAACGAAAACTGCAAGTGCCCAGGCTGTGGTAATTACAATCCAACCGGAATTGTTTCCTTTTGTATCCTTTAAAACAACGTTGGCCACTACACCGTTTCCGAGTAGGATCATAAGCATTGTTCCGATGATTTCTGCTATAAATGGAGTCATAGTTTATTTTTATTTAGTGGAAATTAATCTTCAATCCAATCTTGAGAACGCTTTACTGCTTTGTGCCAGAAGTGGATCATCTTGTCGGCTTTTTCTTTCTCAAGCTGAGGGTGGAAGTCTTTATCCACGATCCATTGAGATTGAATTTCGTCAATATTTTTCCAATAACCTACAGCAAGTCCGGCAAGATAGGCAGCACCCAGCGCTGTTGTTTCTAAAGTTCTTGGTCGTGTAATCTTGAAACCGAATAGATCAGACTGGATTTGCATTAGTAAGTCACTATTGGAAGCACCACCATCAACTCTTAGCTCTAAACTACCAGTTCCGGAATCTGCCTCCATCGCTTTTACAATATCATATACCTGGAATGCTATACCTTCTAGAGTAGCTCTGGCTATATGTCCGTTAGTGGTTCCTCTTGTCACTCCAACAATAGTTCCCCTTGCATACTGATCCCAATATGGAGCTCCCAGACCCGTAAGTGCCGGTACAAAATAAACACCTCCATTATCTTCGACGGTTTTGGCCAGACTGTTAATTTCGTCAGCTGAGTTAATTAATTTGAGCCCGTCTCTTACCCATTGAATTGCAGCCCCTCCCACAAAAACACTGCCTTCCAGTGCATAATTAACTTCTCCGTTTATCTTCCATGCAACGGTTGTCAGCAAGTTGTTCTTAGAGTGAACGGCCTCTTTACCTGTGTTCATCAAAAGAAAGCATCCTGTACCGTATGTATTTTTTACCATTCCCGGTGTTGTACACATTTGTCCGAACAAAGCTGCCTGCTGGTCTCCGGCAATACCTGCAATTGGGATTTTTGTTGAGAATAAAGTGGTAGCGGTTTCTCCATAAACTTCACTGCTTTGTTTCACTTCAGGAAGGATCGCTTTTGGAATATTAAATAACTTTAAAAGATCTTCATCCCATTCCAAAGATTGGATGTTTAGGAGCATTGTTCTGCTTGCGTTCGAAACATCTGTGATAAACATTTTTCCACGCGTTAGCTTCCATACCAGCCATGTATCAACAGTTCCAAAACACAATTTTCCTGCTTCTGCCTGCTCTCTTGCTCCATCTACATTATCAAGGATCCACTTTACTTTGGTTGCTGAAAAATAAGCATCAAGAACCAAACCTGTTTTTTCTTTGATCATGTCTGTATACCCTTGTTCTTTTAGCGAGTCACAGTATTTTGATGTTCTCCTGTCCTGCCATACGATAGCATTATAAACGGGTTCCCCTGTTTCTCTGTCCCAAACGACCGTTGTTTCGCGCTGGTTTGTAATCCCTATCGCTGCAACCTCAAGCCCTGAGATACCTGCTTTAGCGATAACTTCTGCTGCTACCGATACTTGGGAAGACCAGATTTCATTAGGGTCATGCTCTACCCAACCCGGGGTAGGAAATATCTGTTCAAAACTTTTCTGAGAAACAAATTCTATTTCTCCGCTGTGATTGAATAAAATGGCTCTTGACGAAGTTGTGCCTTGGTCCAGAGCGAGAATTAACTTTTCACTCATGTTGTGACGTTGATTTAGGTTAAATGGATCTTGGCGAATAAGGAGTTAACAGGTATCCCTTTGCCAATTCGATAAATTCTCTTTCCTGCTCATTAGCCCATTCCTCTGAATGTCCGTTTTCTTTTGCGATAATAGAAGCAATCTTATGTGCACTGTCGATTGCTGCTCTTGCATCTAAAAATAAAAGACGGACTCTTCGGGCCAGGATGTCCTCAATGGTTTCTGCCATTTCCTGACGGATTGCCCAAATTGCTTCAGCAACTGTGAATGGATGATCAGGATGTATTTTTTCTGAAAATTCAGGATTGCTCTGCTGTAGTTTTTTGATTTCCGGAATGTCTGATCCGTAAACATACAAATGATTGCTTCTGTCTACCGTTTCAGGTTTTACATTTCCATGAATCGAAAGATGTTCTGTTTTGGATGTAGTTGTTCCCAGATGGTGAACTTTCATCGCTTCATCGATAGTATCTTCTGCCATTTTTCGATAGGTGGTCCATTTTCCTCCGATGATGGAAACCAATCCTGTATCGGATGTTACTACTTTATGGCTTCTCGAAACTTCTTTTGTGCTTTTGCTTCCATCCTTTGGTGCGGCAAGCGGCCGAAGTCCTGCAAAAACAGATTTTACATCTTCCCGAGTAGGTTTTTTTGCTAAATATTGTCTTGCTGTATTTAAAACAAACTTAATTTCTTCTTCCAATGCTCGTGGCTCAAAACTTTCGCTTTCCAATAATGTATCGGTTGTTCCTACAAGTGCTCTGTCGTGCCATGGAACGACAAACAAGACTCTTCCGTCAGAAGTTTTCGGAATCATAATAGCGTCGTCACTTTTCAAGAAGGACTTATCCAGTACCAAATGAATACCCTGGCTTGGAACAACGAATTTTCCATGTTTCGGGTTGTTCATATTCAGAATATCATTCGTGAAAACTCCTGTCGCATTGATGACTACTTTTGCGTGGATTTCAAATTGCTGCTTGGTAAACTGATCTTCAGCAATTACACCGATTACTTTATTGGAACTGTTTTTTATCAGGTTAATTACTTTAACATAATTAACTGCTGTGCCTCCTTTTTCAATAATGGTCTGGGTTAAATTAACAGCCAATCTCGCGTCATCAAACTGCCCGTCCTGATATACAACCCCGCTTGCCAGATTTTTCTGTTCAATCGTCGGAAGTTTTTCAACTGTTTTTGATTTGCTGATATATTTTGTTTTACCTAAGCTTAATTTCCCTGCCAGAAAATCGTAAATCGAAAGTCCTATTTTGTAATAAATTCCTCCCCACCATGTATAATTAGGGATAATAAATGATTGATTTTTTACCACATGAGCTGCATTTTTAGCCAACAATCCCCTTTCCTTCAATGCCTCTTTTACCAAACCTATATCTCCCTGTGCCAAATATCTTACGCCGCCGTGTACCAGCTTTGTACTTCTGCTGGAAGTAGCTTTCGCGAAATCGTGAGATTCCAGCAGTAATGTTTTAAACCCTCTGCTTACTGCGTCCAATGCCGAACCTAAACCGCTTGCTCCTCCACCAATGACTAAAAAGTCCCATTCTTTTACGGTGGTTAATTTGCTGAGTTCTTCATTTCGTTTCATAATGTTTCGTTAAGTTTCGAATTCAAAGCTAGTAATTAAAAATGAAAGTAAAAAGAAAATAAGTGAAATTTTATGTTCTTGGAAAAAAACAATAACTTTGGGGAAAGAAAAAGAATGGAAAAATTAATACCAAGGCATACTGAGATACTGCAGGAGCTGGAAAAGAAAGATTATGTTCTCGTGCAGGAATTATGCGAAAAGTATAATGTTTCTTCCGTTACCATTCGAAAGGATCTGAACTATTTAGAAAGCTTGGGTCTTCTTTTTCGAAATCATGGAGGTGCAAGCAAGCATGTGAGGTATGCGTATGAAAAGAACGTAGATGAAAAGGAGAATATTAACGTAGAGGCTAAGCAGAATATTGCCAAGGTGGCAGTGAAACTTATAGAAGAAAACGATTGTATTATTCTGGCTTCAGGAACTACAATGCATTATCTGGCAAGGATGCTGGTGAATTTCGGCCGTCTTACTGTGCTTACGTCATCGCTGAGAGTGGCACTGGAGTTATGTAATAATCCTAATATAAATATTATACAATTGGGGGGTGAGGTTCGTAAAAGTTCTACATCGATCGTGGGTTCTATATCCGAAACAATTCTTGCTCAGTTTTCATGCAATAAATTATTCCTGGGGGTAGACGGCATTGATATGGATTTTGGAATCAGTACTTCCAATGCAGCTGAAGCACATCTCAATCAATTAATGATAGAATGTTCCGATAAAGTGATGATTTTGGCGGACTCATCCAAACTAAACAAAAAAGGCTTCGGTAAGATTTCTTCTTTAGATAAAATAGATTATCTGATTACCGATGATGGCATACTGGAAGAGGATAAAAAGAGGCTCGAAGAAATAGGTCTGAGTGTTATCACGAAGTAGCCGTGCTATATTCTATGCTCTGGTTAGAATCGGGCTTAAAAAGTAATTTATTTTGTAAACTACTAAAAATCAAAATATTTTGCTGTAAAAATTTGTCAATCTAAAAATTATCCATAAATTTGCACACTCATTTTAGGGGAAAAGTATGCCCATCTCAAACGTGGAAATTACTTTAGCTTGCTGAAAATGAGGATAAATAAAGGATAAATTTTATTATAACATAAACAATGTCAGGTATTATTGGTAAAAAAATCGGTATGACGTCTTTGTTTAACGAAGAAGGAAAAAACATTCCTTGTACAGTTATTCAAGCTGGTCCATGCTCGGTTTTACAGGTCAGAACCATTGAAAAGGACGGTTACAAGTCAGTTCAATTAGGTTTCGATGACAAGAGTGAAAAGAACGTTGGTAAAGCGTTAGCTGGCCATTTTAAAAAGGCTGGTTCTGCTCCTAAAGCTAAATTGGTAGAATTCTACAGAGAATTCGTTGATGAAGTAAAAGTAGGAGAAGAAGTAAAAGTTGATTTATTCGCTGAAGGTGAGTATGTTGACGTAACAGGGACTTCAAAAGGTAAAGGCTTCCAGGGTGTTGTTAAAAGACACGGATTTGGAGGTGTAATGCAGGCAACTCATGGTCAGCACAACAGACTTAGAGCTCCAGGTTCTATCGGTGCTGGTTCAGACCCTTCAAGAGTATTCAAAGGGATGAGAATGGCTGGAAGAATGGGAGGTAAGCAGGTAACTGTTCAAAACCTTCAAGTATTAAAAGTGGATCAAGAACAAAATCTTTTAGTAGTAAAAGGTGCTGTTCCGGGAGCTAAAAATTCTTATGTAATTATCAGAAAATGGAACTAGTAGTATTAAATACATCAGGAAAAGAGACCGGAAGAAAAGTAACTCTAGACGAAACAGTATTCGGAATTGAGCCAAATCAGCACGCGGTTTACTTAGAAGTTAAGCAATATCTTGCCGCTCAGAGACAAGGTACTCATAAATCAAAAGAAAGAAGCGAAATTACGGCTTCTACTAAAAAGCTTAAGAAGCAAAAAGGATCTGGATCTGCTAGATATGGTGATATTAAATCTCCAACATTCAGAGGTGGAGGTAGAGTATTCGGACCTAAGCCAAGAGACTACAGATTCAAATTGAATAAAGCTCTTAAGAGATTAGCAAAAAAAATCTGTTTTATCTCAGAAATTGAGAGATAACAGTATTAAAGTATTAGAGGCTTTCAATTTCGAAACTCCTAAAACTAAAGAGTTTATCAACATCAATAACGCTTTAGGATTCGAAGGTAAAAAATCTCTTTACATCTTAGATGAAGCAAACAAAAATGTTTATTTATCTTCAAGAAACCTACCTAAGACTAAAGTTCTTGCTTATAACGAAATTAGTTCTTATGACCTAATCAATGCAGGTGAGATCGTATTCTTAGAAGGTGCTATCGAGAAATTCCAAGAAAATTTAAAGAAATAAGTCATGTCTATTATTATTAAACCAGTTATTTCAGAAAAGGCTAATTACCTTACAGATTTAAGAGGTTCTTATTCTTTCTTAGTGGATACTAAGGCGAATAAAATCCAGATCAAAAAAGCTGTTGAAGCAGCTTACGGTGTAAAAGTAGCAGACGTTAACACAATGATTTATGCTCCGAAGGTTTCTTCGAAATACACTAAAAAAGGTCTTCAAGTAGGAAAGACAAACAAATTGAAAAAAGCGGTAATCAAACTTGCTGAAGGTGAGGTTATCGATATTTTTGCTGTAAATTAATTATTAATTATAAATAATAGTAATGTCTGTTAGAAAATTAAAACCTATCACCCCGGGACAGAGATTCAGAATTGTAAATAATTTTGAGGAAATTACTACCAACAAACCAGAGAAATCTCTAACAGTTGGTATTAAAAAGTCAGGTGGACGTAACCAAACAGGTAAAATGACCATGCGTTACACCGGAGGTGGACACAAAAAGAAATACAGAATTATCGACTTCAAAAGAAACAAACATGATGTTGAAGCAACGGTAAAATCTGTAGAATACGATCCAAACAGAACTGCATTTATCGCTTTATTAGAGTACGCAGATGGAGAGAAGAGATATATCATCGCTCCAAACGGTATTAAAGTTGATCAAAAGGTGATTGCAGGAGAAAGCGTAGAGCCAAATATCGGTAACGCAATGAAATTGAAAAATATTCCATTAGGTACTGTTATTTCTTGTGTTGAAATGAAGCCTGGACAAGGTGCTATTTTAGCAAGAAGTGCTGGTTCTTCAGCTCAATTAACTTCAAGAGACGGAAAATATGCAATCATCAAATTGCCTTCAGGAGAATCTAGAATGATCCTTACTGAATGTTATGCAATGATTGGATCTGTTTCTAACTCTGATCACCAATTAACAGTATCAGGAAAAGCTGGTAGAAGCAGATGGTTAGGTAGAAGACCAAGAACAAGAGCGGTTGTAATGAACCCGGTAGATCACCCAATGGGTGGTGGTGAAGGACGTTCTTCAGGAGGTCACCCAAGGTCTAGAAACGGTAAACCGGCTAAAGGTTACAAAACTAGAAAGAAAAACAAAGTGTCTAACCGTTACATCGTATCTAAAAGAAAATAATTATGGCAAGATCACTTAAAAAAGGACCGTTCATTCATCATACTTTAGATAAGAAGGTTCAGGCAAATATAGAGTCTGGTAAGAAGACAGTTATCAAAACTTGGTCTAGAGCATCGATGATCTCTCCGGACTTCGTAGGACAAACTATTGCTGTACATAACGGGAAATCTTTTATCCCTGTATATGTTACAGAAAACATGGTTGGTCACAAGTTAGGCGAATTTTCTCCAACAAGATCTTTCAGAGGTCATGGTGGTAACAAAAACAAAGGAAGCAGATAATCATGGGATCAAGAAAACAAGATAGTTCAATCGCAAGAAAAGAAGCTAACAAAGACGTTGTAAAGGCTTCATTAAACAATTGCCCGTCTTCTCCAAGAAAAATGAGATTAGTTGCTGATATCATCAGAGGAGAGCAGGTAGATAAAGCTCTTTATATCCTTAAATATTCTAAAAAAGAAGCATCTAACAAGTTAGAGAAATTACTTCTTTCTGCTATGGCAAACTGGCAGACGAAAAACGAAGGTTCGGATATAGAAGAAGCTAACCTTATCATTAAAGAAATATTCGTGGATAGTGCAAGACAATTGAAGAGACTAAGACCAGCTCCACAAGGTAGAGGGCATAGAATCAGAAAAAGATCTAACCACGTTACACTAATCTTAGGTAATAAAGAAAATTAATCAAGGTATGGGACAGAAGACAAATCCAATTGGTAACAGATTAGGTATCATCAGAGGATGGGATTCTAACTGGTTTGGTGGAAACGATTATGGAGACAGAATCGCTGAAGACTATAAAATCAGAAGATACCTTGAAGCTAGATTATCTAAAGGTGGAATTTCAAAAATCTTTATTGAAAGAACATTAAAATTAGTTACAGTTACTATTACTACTGCTAGACCGGGACTTATCATCGGGAAAGGAGGTCAGGAAGTTGATAAATTGAAAGAAGAGTTGAAGAAATTGACTGGTAAGGATATTCAGATCAACATTTTCGAAATCAAAAGACCTGAGCTTGATGCAGTATTAGTTGCTGATAGCATTGCTAAGCAAATTGAAAACAGAATTTCTTACAGAAGAGCTGTTAAAATGGCTATTGCTAGCACAATGAGAATGGGTGCAGAAGGTATCAAAGTTCAGATCTCTGGTAGATTGAACGGAGCTGAAATGGCAAGAAGCGAATCTTTCAAAGACGGAAGAATTCCTTTATCTACTTTCAGAGCTGATATCGATTACCACATTGCAGAGGCTCATACTACTTATGGTAGACTTGGGGTTAAAGTTTGGATTATGAAAGGTGAAGTTTATGGTAAAAGAGAACTTTCTCCTTTAGTAGGACAACAGAAAAAAGGACCTTCAGGAGGAGGAAACAGAGGAGACAGAGATAACAGAAGACCTTCAAGAGATAAAAAAAATAATTAATAAAATTTTAGAGGATAGTTTTTAAATGACCGTTACTTTTTTAAAATCTAAATTCTAAAATCTAAAATTTAAGAAATTATGTTACAACCAAAAAGAACCAAATTCCGTAGAGTTCATAAGATGAAGATGAAGGGGATTGCTCAGAGAGGTAATCAACTTGCTTACGGAACTTTCGGAATCAAAGCTACAGAAGGAGCTTGGATCACTGCAAGACAGATTGAAGCTGCGCGTATCGCTGCGACAAGATATATGAAGAGAGAAGGTCAACTATGGATCAAAATTTTCCCGGATAAGCCAATTACTAAAAAACCAGCTGAAGTAAGGATGGGTAAAGGTAAAGGTGCTGTGGAATATTGGGTAGCTGTAGTAAAACCAGGTAAAATTATGTTTGAAGTTGGTGGTGTACCTTACGAAATCGCTAAGGAAGCTTTAAGACTTGCTGCTCAGAAATTACCGGTAGTGACCAAATTTGTAGTTGCGAACGATTTTGTTAAACCTCTATAATCTTTGAATACAATGAAAAAAGCTGAAATTAAAAATCTAAGCGCAGAAGATATTCAAGCTAAATTGACTGAAGCTAAAGCTGAGTTCTCTAAAATGAAATTAGCTCACAAAATCAGTCCTCTTGAAAATCCAATTCAAATCAGAGATTTGAGAAAGACAATCGCAAGACTAAATACAGAGTTAACCACTAAACAACAATAAGATTTTCATACATTATGGAAAGAAACTTAAGAAAAGAAAGAATCGGAATAGTTTCCAGCAATAAAATGGAAAAGACCATTGTTGTAAGTGAGACTACTAGAGTGAAACACCCGATGTACGGTAAATTCGTATTAAAAACGAAAAAATATACTGCACACGACGAAAACAACGAATGCACAGAAGGAGATACAGTTCTTATCCAAGAAACTAGACCAATGAGCAAGAGTAAAAGATGGAGATTAGTAAGAATCATTGAAAAAGCTAAGTAATGTTACAAACAGAATCAAGATTAAAAGTTGCTGATAACACAGGTGCTAAAGAAGTATTGGTTATCAGAGTTCTGGGAGGAACCAGAAGAAGATATGCTTCAGTTGGTGATAAAATCGTAGTTACGATCAAAGATTCTACACCATCAGGGAATGCTAAAAAAGGTCAGGTATCTAAAGCTGTAGTAGTAAGAACTAAAAAAGCAGTTAGAAGAAAAGATGGATCATACATCAAATTCGAAGATAACGCTTGTGTATTACTAAACGCAGCAGGAGAAATGAGAGGAACACGTGTTTTCGGACCTGTGGCTCGTGAGTTGAGAGACAAAGAATATATGAAAATCATTTCATTAGCTCCTGAAGTACTTTAATTTTAAAAATTTTTAAAAGAAAATGTCAAAGTTAAAAATAAAAAGAGGAGATAACGTAATCATTACTACTGGTAAGAAAGATATCAAAGGTAAGACTGGTGAAGTTATTGAAGTGATCAAAAAAGAAGGTAGAGACCCTAGAGTAATTGTTGCAGGACTTAACATCATTAAGAAACACGTTAAGCCTTCAGCTTCAAATCCTCAAGGAGGAATCGTTGAAAGAGAAGCTTCTATTCATATCTCAAATGTAGCTTTAGTTGGTAAAGACGGTAAAGCTGTAAAAGTAGGTTACAAAACTGAAGGAGATAAGAAGGTAAGAATCAACAAAAAAACGGGTGAAACTTTATAATTTTAAATAACACATGGAATATATAGCAAGACCCAAGAAAGCATATAAAGAAACAATTGTTCCTGCAATGATGGAAGAATTTGGGTACAAATCTGTAATGCAGGTGCCTAAATTGGAAAAAATCATCTTATCTCAAGGATTAGGTGATGCTACTGCAGACAAAAAGATCATTGATTATGCTGTAGAAGAACTTACAAACATTACTGGTCAAAAGGCCGTAGGTACTATCTCTAAGAAAGACGAAGCTGCTTTCAAATTGAGAAAAGGAATGCCTGTAGGAGCTAAAGTTACTTTAAGAGCGAATAAAATGTATGAGTTCTTAGACAGACTTACTTCTTCTGCTTTACCACGTATTAGAGATTTTTCTGGTATCAAAGCTGATGGTTTCGATGGTAGAGGTAATTATAACTTAGGTATTACTGAGCAAATTATCTTCCCTGAGATCGTAATCGACAAAGTGAAAAAAATCCAAGGGATGGACATCACTTTCGTTACAACTGCGAAAACAGATAAAGAAGCGAAAGCATTATTAACTCACTTCGGTTTACCATTTAAAAAGAACTAAGAAATGGCTAAAGAATCAATGAAAGCGCGTGAGCGCAAAAGAGAAGCACTAGTTGCTAAATACGCTGACAAAAGAAAAGCTTTAAAAGAAGCTGGTGATTATGAAGCACTTCAGAAATTACCTAAAAATGCTTCTCCTGTAAGATTACACAACAGATGTAAACTAACAGGTAGACCAAGAGGATACATGAGAACGTTCGGAATTTCCAGAGTAACTTTCAGAGAAATGGCAAACAACGGTCTTATCCCAGGAGTTAAAAAGGCTAGTTGGTAATCATTAATCAATAATCGGGACAATTAAGTTGTCTGGATACTAAAGAAAAAAATATCAGACCTAAGATTTCTGAAGTCTGATATTTTACTCTTCAAGTCCTTTCAATACTGATTGTTCTTCAACCAATAATTTAAAATAGAAAAATGGTAACAGATCCAATTTCAGATTTCCTAACCAGAGTAAGGAACGCACAAAGCGCAGGCCACAAAGTGGTGGAAATTCCTGCATCGAAAATCAAAAAGGAGATTACGAAAATCTTATTTGATCAAGGGTATATCTTAAACTTCAAGTTTGAAGATAACGCTGTTCAAGGGACTATCAAAATCGCTTTAAAGTATGACAAGCAAACTAACAAACCAGCTATTAAATCTATCCAGAGAGCTTCAAGACCAGGTTTGAGACAGTACAAAGGTTCTGCTGAACTTCCAAGAGTATTGAACGGTTTGGGTGTAGCTATTATCTCTACTTCAAGAGGAGTAATGACAGATAAGAAAGCTAGAGAAGAGAAAGTAGGCGGTGAAGTAATCTGCTATGTTTATTAATTTTTAATCAAAGGAAAATGTCAAGAATTGGTAAAGCAATTATAACAATTCCTGCTGGAGTTACCATCACTGAAAATAACAGTGTAGTAACTGTAAAAGGTCCTAAAGGAGAACTTACTCAGGAACTTACAGAAGGAATTACTTTAGAACAAAAAGATGGAGAACTGAATGTAAACAGACCATCTGATTCTAAACAACACAGAGCGCTTCACGGTTTATACAGAGCGTTAATCAACAACATGATTGTTGGTGTATCTGCAGGTTTCGAAAAGAAACTAGAACTTGTAGGGGTAGGATATAGAGCATCTCACTCAGGTCAAAAACTTGAGTTGGCTTTAGGATTCTCTCACGGTATTACATTAGAGCTTCCTAGCGAAGTTAAAATTGATACATTGACTGAAAAAGGTAAAAACCCAATTATTACTTTAACGTCTTTCGACAAGCAACTTCTTGGAATGGTGGCTGCGAAGATCCGTTCATTCAGAAAACCTGAACCATACAAAGGAAAAGGTGTAAGATTCGTAGGTGAAAATGTTAGACGTAAAGCTGGTAAATCTGCTTAATAAATTATAAGAAAATGGCATTAAGTAAATTAGAAAAAAGAATAAGAATCAAAAGAAGAGTAAGAGGAAAAATCTCTGGATCTTCTGAATTGCCAAGATTATCGGTATATAAGAGTAATAAGGAAATTTACGCTCAGTTAATCGACGATAAAGATGGTAAAACTTTAGTAGCTGCTTCTTCAAGAGAGAAAGGAGTAGACGCTAATGGAACTAAAATTGAAGTTTCTGCTGCTGTTGGTAAAGCTATCGCTGCTAAAGCTATCGCTGCAGGAATTGAAAATATTGTGTTTGATAGAAACGGTTTCGTATACCATGGAAGAGTGAAAGCTCTAGCTGATGGTGCGAGAGAAGGTGGACTTAAATTCTAATCATTAAATTTCGGAAAATATGTTAGGACTAGATAATATAGAAAGAGTAAAACCGGGAGGATTAGAATTAAAAGATCGTCTCGTAGCTGTAAACAGAGTAACAAAAGTAACTAAAGGGGGTAGAGCTTTCGGCTTTTCTGCTATTGTAGTTGTTGGAAATGAAGATGGAATTATTGGTTACGGTTTAGGAAAATCTAAGGAAGTTGCTTCTGCAATTGCTAAAGCAGTTGAAGATGCTAAGAAAAACCTTGTGAAAGTTCCTGTAATGAACCACACTATTCCTCACCAAACTACTGCTAGATACGGTGGTGCAGATATCTTCTTAAGACCTGCTTCTCACGGTACAGGACTTATCGCCGGTGGTGCGGTAAGAGCGGTATTGGAATCTGCTGGTATTCACGATATCCTTTCAAAATCTAAAGGATCTTCTAACCCTCACAACGTGGTGAAAGCTACTTTCAAAGCATTGTTAGACATCAGAAGACCTGAGGAAATTGCAAGAATGAGAGGAGTTTCTTTAACTAAAGTGTTTAACGGTTAATATAAAAACAATGGCAACAATTAAAGTAAAGCAAGTAAGAAGCGCTATTGGAAGAACGAAAACCCAAAAGAGAACGCTTGAAGCATTAGGATTTAAGAAACTTCACCAAGTTGTAGAGCACGAAGCTACGCCTTCTATTTTAGGAATGATAGCTGCAGTTAGTCATTTACTTGAAGTTCAAAAATAATTTTAAAAAGAAATTAAAATGAATTTAAACAACATAAAACCTGCTGCAGGTTCTACTTTTAATTCAAAAAGAATTGGTAGAGGACAAGGTAGTGGAAAAGGAGGTACTTCTACAAAAGGACACAAAGGTCAGAAATCTAGAGCTGGTTATTCTCAGAAGATCGGTTTCGAAGGTGGACAGATGCCTTTACAGAGAAGATTACCGAAATTTGGTTTCAAAAATGTAAACAGAAAAGAATATAGAGCTATTAACCTGGACTCTATCCAAACTTTAATAGAAAATAAATCTATCACTGGAGATATTACTAAAGAGGTTTTGGTAGCAAACGGTTTAGCTACTAAAAACGAAATAGTGAAAATTATGGGTAGAGGAGAATTGAAATCTGCGGTTTCAATCTCTGCTGACAAATTCACTAAATCTGCTGAAGAGCTTATTGCTAAGGCAGGTGGAAAAGCAATTACATTATAATAGTAACTAATGAAAGAATTTATACAAACCCTCAAAAATATTTGGAGCCTAAAGGAATTAAGAGATAAAATTCTTTTTACGTTAGGTATTATCCTTGTGTATAGATTCGCATCTTATATCTCTCTACCTGCAATTAACCTTGCACAAGTAGGAGATCTCTTAGAGCATTATAAAAGTCAAGGCGGTAACAAGCAAGGAGCAGGTCTCCTTGGCTTGCTTTCGTCGTTTACAGGGGGGGCTTTCAGCCACGCCTCTGTTATGGCACTTGGTATAATGCCTTATATTTCAGCTTCTATTATTGTTCAGTTGATGGGGATGGCTATTCCTTATCTTCAGAAACTTCAGAAAGATGGAGAGTCAGGTAGAAATACATTGAATCAAATTACAAGATGGTTAACAATCGGTGTGTGTTTAGTACAAGCACCTTCTTATTTAACTTCTATTACTCAATTATTTTTACCATATGCTCAGTTCCAGTCTGCATACTATGTAGAGCCAAATTCTATCATGTTCTGGTTACCAAGTATTGTTATTTTGGTTGCCGGTTCAGTATTTGCAATGTGGCTAGGTGAGAAAATTACTGATAAAGGAATAGGAAATGGTATTTCTATCCTTATTATGGTAGGTATCTTATCTAGACTTCCAGAAGCATTTGTTCAGGAAATGGCCGTGCAGAACGGAAAAGGAGGGATGGGATCTATTATGATCCTTATTGAGGTGATATTCTGGATGTTGGTTGTTCTTTTAGCAGTAGTGTTATCTGTTGCTGTGAGAAAGATTCCAATTCAATATGTAAGCAGAGCACAAGCAAGAGGAGGTGTAAATAAAAATCTTATGCAGGGAGCAAGACAGTGGATCCCATTGAAAGTTAACGCTGCCGGAGTTATGCCAATTATCTTTGCTCAGGCATTGATGTTTGTTCCAGGTTTATTAACTAAATTTGATGAATCCAATACTTTTCTTGCAGGTTTCAAGAATGTTTTTAGCTGGCAGTACAATGTATTGTTTGCATTACTGATTATAATCTTTTCATTTTTCTATACTGCAATTACAATTCCGGTGAACCAAATGGCCGATGATTTAAAGAGAAACGGAGGTTTGGTACCGAAAGTAAGACCAGGAAAAGAGACGGCTGATTATTTAGATGATATTTTATCTAAAATTACCTTGCCAGGTGCAATATTTTTATCTATCTTTGCAATCCTTCCGGCAATTGTACACGGAAGCTTAGTTCAGACAGATGCGTTCGCCCTATTTTTCGGGGGAACGTCACTATTGATTATGGTTGGAGTTATTTTAGATACTGTTCAACAGATTAATACATATCTGCTGAACCATCATTATGATGGCTTAATGCAGTCTAAATTATCAAGAACGACTGGATATTAATTTATGGCGAAACAAAAACATATTGAACAAGACGGCGTAATAACGGAAGCACTTTCGAACGCTCAGTTCCGTGTAGAGCTAGAAAATGGGCATATACTTATAGCTCATATTTCTGGTAAAATGAGAATGCATTATATTAAACTTTTACCTGGAGATAAGGTAAAACTAGAAATGTCTCCCTATGATTTGACAAAAGGGAGAATTACTTTTAGATATTAAACAAACGCCAAATGGAGTCTTCGGGTTTCCATTTGGCTATTGTTAAAAAATAAATACTATCAAATGAAAGTTAGAGCATCAATTAAGAAAAGAAGCGCTGATTGCAAAATTGTACGCAGAAAAGGTGTACTTTTTGTGATCAACAAGAAGAACCCAAAATTTAAACAAAGACAAGGCTAATATTAAATTATGGCGAGAATTGCAGGTATTGATTTACCAAAAAACAAAAGAGGCGTTATCGGTTTAACTTATATTTATGGGGTGGGAAGAAGTACTTCTTCTGAAATCCTTAAAGCTGCCGGTATCAGCGAAGACAAGAAAGTCAACGAATGGAATGACGATGAATTGGCTGCAATTAGAACTTATATCTCTGAAAACATTAAAGTAGAAGGAGAATTACGTTCTGAAGTGCAATTGAACATCAAGAGATTGATGGACATAGGATGCCAACGAGGAATACGTCACAGACTAGGACTACCTTTAAGAGGCCAGAGAACGAAAAACAACTCTAGAACCCGTAAAGGAAAGAGAAAAACTGTTGCTAACAAGAAAAAAGCTAGTAAATAATCGTTAGGAATTATGGCAAAACAAACTAAAGTAGTTAAGAAAAGAAAAGTAAAAGTTGAAGCTATTGGTGAAGCGCATATTCAGGCTTCTTTCAATAACATCATCATTTCTTTAACAAATAAAAGCGGAGAAGTTATCTCTTGGGCATCTGCCGGTAAAATGGGATTCAGAGGTTCTAAAAAGAATACTCCATTTGCTGCTCAAATGGCAGCAGAAAATTGCTCTAATGTTGCTCATGAAGCTGGATTAAGAAGAGTAAAGGTGTTTGTGAAAGGTCCTGGGGCAGGTAGAGAATCTGCAATCAGAACTATTCACAATTCAGGAATTGAAGTTAGCGAAATCATTGATGTGACTCCAATGCCGCACAATGGATGTAGACCACCAAAAAGAAGAAGAGTTTAATTTTTAGAATTTACCCATTATGGCAAGATATATTGGACCTAAAACTAAGATTGCTAGAAAGTTTGGTGCTGCAATCTACGGAGATGATAAAAACTTCGAGAAAAGAAAAAACCAACCGCCAGGACAACACGGTCCTAACAAAAGAAGAGGTGCTAAGAAATCAGAATATGCAGTTCAGTTAGCTGAAAAACAAAAAGCTAAATATACTTATGGTATTTTAGAAAGACAGTTTGCAAACTTATTCGATAAAGCACACAGAAGTAAAGGTGTAACAGGTGAAGTTCTATTACAACTTTGCGAATCTAGATTGGATAACGTAGTATACAGATTAGGTTTTGCTAAAACCAGAGCTGGTGCTAGACAATTGGTTTCTCACAGACACATCACTGTGAATGGAGAACTGGTAAATATTCCATCTTATTTGCTTAAAGCTGGTGATGTAATTGCAGTAAGAGAAAAGTCTAAGTCTCTTGAAGTAGTTACTGATGCATTAGCTTATAAAGCAAACTATGAGTGGTTACAATTCAACGATGAGAAGAAAGAAGGTACTTTCGTATCTGCGCCTGAAAGAATCCAGATTCCGGAGGAGATCAAGGAACAGCTTATCGTCGAACTTTACTCTAAATAATTTTTTAATCAAATTTTTGCTCAACCCAATAATATGGCAATTTTACAATTCATAAAACCCGATAAAGTAATTTTACTTAACTCTGATGAATTTAAAGGTCAATTTGAATTCAGACCTTTAGAACCAGGTTTCGGGCTTACAATAGGTAATGCTTTGAGAAGAGTGTTGCTTTCTTCTCTAGAAGGATATGCTATTTCATCTATCAAAATAGAAGGTGTAGAGCACGAATTTTCAACTATTCCAGGAGTAATCGAAGATGTTACCGAAATTATTCTTAACCTTAAGCAGGTAAGATTAAAATCTATAGCGGAAAACCAGTCCAACGAGCAGGTTGTTGCTAAGGTTTCTGGTCAAACGATTATTACTGCTGGAGATTTAGGTAAATCAATCAACGGATTTGAGATCTTGAATCCTGAGTTGGTGATTTGCAACCTGAACAGTGATGTAACTTTCGAAATTACTTTCAATATAGAAAAGGGTAGAGGGTATGTTCCTTCTGAACAAAATAAGTCAAACAATGCACCTGTAGGTACTATTGCTATTGACTCTATTTTCACTCCAATTAAGAAAGTGCAGTACAGTATTGAAAATTATCGTGTAGAGCAAAAAACAGACTACGAAAAACTTGTATTAGATATAGAAACTGATGGTTCCATCAGTCCTCAAAATGCTTTGACAGAAGCTTCTAAGATATTAATTTATCACTTCATGTTGTTCTCTGATGAGAGAATCACGCTTGAAACAGAAGCTGTAAAAGCATCTATCCAATATGACGAAGAAACTCTTCACACAAGACAACTTCTTAAATCTAAACTAGCAGATATGGATCTTTCAGTAAGAGCTCTGAACTGCTTGAAGGCTGCAGAAGTTGAAACGTTAGGAGAATTAGTTTCTTACAGTAAGTCTGATTTGATGAAATTCAGAAATTTTGGTAAAAAATCTTTGACAGAACTAGAAGAATTAGTGCATTCAAAAGGTCTTAACTTCGGTTTCGACGTTGCAAAATATAAGTTAGACGCTGATAAATAATTAATAATGAGACACGGTAAAAAATTCAATCACTTAGGAAGGACAGCTTCTCACAGAAGTGCGTTACTTTCTAATATGGCTTGTTCTCTAATTGAGCATAAAAGAATCAACACTACTGTTGCTAAAGCTAAAGCTTTAAGAGTATATGTTGAGCCCCTA
This sequence comes from Chryseobacterium proteolyticum, assembly GCF_046591535.1. NCBI lineage: Bacteria > Pseudomonadati > Bacteroidota > Flavobacteriia > Flavobacteriales > Weeksellaceae > Chryseobacterium > Chryseobacterium proteolyticum. The sequence continues at coordinate 797,143 of NZ_JBJLWK010000003.1, forward strand.
TTAACAAAAGCAAAAGAAGATACTACACATAATAGAAGAACTGTATTTTCATATCTTCAAAATAAAGAAGCTGTTACTGAATTATTCAGAACTGTAGCACCTAAAATCGCTGAAAGAAATGGCGGTTATACAAGAATCATCAAGACTGGTTTCAGACAAGGTGATGCTGCTGATATGGCTCTTATCGAGTTAGTAGACTTCAATGAGCTTTACAATCCTAATGCTGAAGAGAAAAAAGCTACAAGAAGAAGCAGAAGATCTACAACTGCTAAAAAAGCAGAAACTGTAGTTGCTGATGCTCCTGTAGTAGAAGAAAAAGTTGAAGAGCCTAAGGCTGAAGCAGCTGATTCTACAGAGGAAAAGACTGAAGAATAATATTCATTCAGATATAAATAAAAACCGTTCAGGACTCTGAACGGTTTTTTTATTTTTATATTTTGGTTCTTACTAATTCGATCACATTGTTTCCTTGCTCAAGGTGCAGGCTATCTCCTTTTACCCTTGCAGTCATGTCGTCTTTTTTATAGACTGTTTCCCCATCTTTAGTTTCTTCTTTAGGAAGGGTAAACGTCTTTTTGTTACTGGTTATTGCGACAGTACTCTCTTTTGGATCATTTTTGAAAACTACTTTTACCAAGGATCCATCGGTTGCCTTATATACAAAATCTGTTTTTTCAATTCTTTTACCGTTTACGTCTATAATGGATGAACTTGCCGAAGCTGAATCTATCTTTCCATTTTGATCAGATACTGCTGATACTGAACTATCAGTTTTAATGATGTTTTTATTGCCATCGGTTGATTTTTTACAGCCTACTACTGCTAAAAGAAATATAGTGTTGAGTAAAATGATCGTTTTTTTCATGATTGATAAAGTTTAATATGAAGTCTTTAATTTTATTCTTTATTTTTACAAAAATCATGCCTTGCCCTATGAAATCTCACTATAAATATTTTCTTCTGATCATTCTGATTATGTCCTTTAATTCAGTGTTTTCTCAAATAAAAAGAAATCAATTTGAAATTAAAGACGGTCATTTTTTTTTGAATGAAAAAGAGTTTATTATCCATTCGGGTGAACTTCATTATCCTAGAGTGCCATCAGAGTACTGGAAACACCGTCTTCAGATGATGAAAGCAATGGGGCTAAACACGGTTACTACCTATGTATTTTGGAATTATCATGAAGAAGCTCCTGGAAAGTGGAATTTCTCTGGAGAAAAAGATCTGAAAAAATTTATAAAAACAGCACAGGAAGTTGGATTGTATGTGATTATACGTCCTGGACCTTACGTGTGTGCAGAGTGGGAATTTGGAGGATATCCATGGTGGTTGCAAAAGGATAAAAATTTAGAAATAAGGACCTATAACCAGCCCTTTTTGAAAGAGTGCGAAAAATATATTAATCAACTGGCAAAGAAGATCATTCCTTTGCAGATCAATAATGGCGGACCTGTTATAATGGTTCAGGCAGAAAATGAGTTTGGCTCCTATGTTGCCCAAAGAAAAGACATACCATTGGAGCAGCATCGAAGATACAGCCATGAAATTAAAAATATGTTGATTAAATCGGGCATTTCTGTCCCATTCTTTACCTCGGACGGAAGCTCCCTTTTTGAGGGCGGAGCGATAGAAGGTGCATTACCGACGGCCAACGGGGAAGATAATATTGAGACCCTTAAAGAGAAAGTGAATGCATATAACGGAAATAAAGGACCGTATATGGTAGCTGAATATTATCCGGGATGGCTTGACCACTGGGCCGAACCTTTTGTGAAAGTTCCTGTAGAAGATGTAGTAAAACAAACTGAGTTATACATCAAGAATGGAGTGTCATTTAATTATTATATGATTCATGGAGGAACCAATTTCGGATTTACCAGTGGTGCTAATTATGATAAGAACCACGACATTCAACCGGATATTACAAGCTATGATTATGACGCTCCGATAAGCGAAGCAGGATGGGAAACTCCAAAATATACAGCACTACGTACTATATTTCAAAAACTGAATCCAAAAAAGCTTCCTGAAGTGCCTGCCCGGGAAAAGGTTATTACATTCTCACATGCAAAATTTTCTAAAACTCTTTCTATTTTTGATTTAATAGAGGGACAGAAATTTGTATCAGCAGAAAGACCCTATACATTTGAAGAACTGAATCAAGGTAACGGCTATGTTCTTTACCGGATAAAATTTGATAAAGATCATAAAGGGAAACTTGAAATAAAAGGGTTGAGGGATTATGCAAATATTTATATTGATAAGATTTGGAAAGGTGAATTGAACAGATACTATAAAAAATATGATCTTGATATCTCAATCAAAGCCGGGGAGACTTTGGATATCCTTGTTGAAAATATGGGACGGATCAATTACGGAGCTGAAATTGTACATAACCTTAAGGGAATTATAAGTCCTGTTGAAATCAATGGAGATCCTGTTAAAGGTCTATGGAAAATGTATTCGCTTCCTTTTGATAAGATACCTGAACTAAAAAATAAGTCGAAAGATATTCCTGAAAGGAGCCCTGTAATAAAAGAAGCAAAATTTCAACTCAAAGAAAAAGGAGATACTTTTCTTGATATGAGAAATTTCGGAAAAGGAATTGTGTTTGTGAATGGAAAAAATGTAGGGAGATACTGGAGCAAGGTAGGTCCCCAGCTTACATTATATGTTCCTGGTGTATGGTTGAAAAAAGGAGAAAACACTATTCAGGTTTTTGAGCAGATTAATGATAAAAATATATCAGAAATTAACAGTGTAAGTACACCAGTTCTAGATGTATTGATTAAATAATCAAAAAAAATTTTTTAAATTAAGTAATGTGATATCAGTCGTTAACTGAAAGAAATTGATTAACTTTAAAAGAAGAAAAACTAAATAAACCAACTCAAATTTAAAGATTACACAAAAGTGTAATTGATTCTGCTTTGTTTTCTGTAGATATTTGTCTCAAATAAGTAAAGGACATGAGTATTTCAATAGCCATAGTAGAAGATGAAAAAAACTACAACAATGCGTTGAAGAAGGTCATCAATTATCAGGCTGATATGAAAGTCATTGCCCAGTTCTTTGACGGCAACGATGCACTGCATAATTTACCTCTTATTTCTCCGGACGTTGTGATGATGGATATCCAGCTTCAGGATATGCTTGGAATTGAAATCATTGAAAAAGTACGGAAAGATATGCCCGATACACAGTTTATCATGTGTACAAGCTTCGAAGATGATGAAAAGCTCTTTAATTCTCTAAAAGCAGGAGCAATGGGATATCTCATCAAAGGAGAAAGCATGGACAAAATTCTCGCCTCTATTCGTGATGTATACAATGGAGGTGCACCGATGAGCTTTTCAATAGCACGAAGAGTACTAAATCATTTTGAAAAAAAGACAACCGATGTAAAAGAATTTGATGAATTGACGCATCGGGAAAAAGAAATTCTTGAACTACTTTCACAAGGCTTGTTGTATAAAGAAATTGCAGATCAAAAATGCATAAGCATGGATACGGTAAAAAAGCATGTTGGAAATATCTATCGAAAATTGCATGTAAGCAATAAAGTAGAAGCTATCAATAAATTTAACCACTTTAAAAACTAAAAAACCATGAGAAACTTAGAGAATGAAAGCACAGATTGTGCTGAAAAAAAAATTGGACTTAATAAGAGATATTTTACAATTAGATTGCGAGGTAATCAATGATTATTCTACACTGAGTCCACTTGTGAACTTGAAACTTTCAGCAGAACAAACCGGATGTATGAACGAGGGAGCAAATAGAATACTGAAGGAAACTCTTGAAGACTTTAAAATTGAAACCGGATCTTTCAAAAACCTTCCCATAAAATATAAATATATACACTTTATTTTTGTGGATAAAACCTCTTTGATGAGATTCCCTACTATTCAACCGGGAAGTCATAAGCATAATTTATACTATATAATTGTTGTGTGTGATCATGAAGATCTGAATGTTTTTGATTTTATCACTTATGATGCTTATTTAGTAGATAGTGCCGGAATGGCTAAAACAATAGAACTGCCAAATGAAATTTATGCTGAAATGAGAAAAGAGTTTTTGGGAGGAGTAGGAAAGGCTATTAGAGAAAACTCTACGTACAATGCAATTACAGAATATATATCTTTTTCTAATGTTATGTTTGAAACCTTTAGAAATGATTTGTCCGGAAACTTTAAAGAGGTGAATGTGAGGTTAATTGCAATACATAAAAATTGTGATATTAACAGTCAAAATGTTGCAGTATCAAGAGTTTTAAATGATAATAAAAAACAAAGCAGATTATCATTAGCATTTCAAAAGGAAGATCAAGGATTCTATGATATAGGTAATATGCAACCATAATGTACTCTGATTTCCAATTAGCATATTTGATTATTCTTTTTCTTGTTGCTTCTTTTTCGTTGATCCTAAGTATAAGGAATGGAAAGAAGCAACAGGAATTTTTGTGTCTCTACCTCGGATTGACTTTTATTCTTGAATTTTTAATGTACATTGTCCAGATATATTTTAAGACCACCGCGAACTTTGGTTTCTTATACAATGCTTATATTCTATTTTGTACATTATTTTTCCTCATTTATTTTAATCGGGGACAGGATATCGTCCTGGTTAAAATCAATAATGTAATTTTCTTTCTTTTTCTCATTATCTATCTTGGTTTCATTTTAAAAAATTATAAAGAAGTCAATCAGACAATAGGTATTGCTTTTTCGTTAGTATACATACTTTATAGTCTAATTTGGTTCTATGGAAAATTAAAACGTCCAAATACCAGGAGCATCATGCAGGATCCAAAGTTCTGGATTTCCTGTGGGCTATTATTTTGGGGAGTATTTTTTATTTTAAGAATTATACCGCGGTACGTTTTTGATAAAATTGATGATAAAGTATTAATTGCGTCACAGTCATTTTTTTTTTATTGTTAATATCATTTTTTATTTCCTTTTTTTAATTTCTTTATCCAAATACACAAAAAAACATAATGACTTCTCTTAATGAATTAAAATTAACCTATGCAATCATTACAGTTGTTATGCTGTTCTTTGTGGTATTTATCATCTTTGTAGTATTAATGTACAATAGGAAGCAGCTTTTGTTTGTAAAAGAAAAACAACTTAAAGAAGCAGAATACCAAAATCAATTGTTACAAAAAGAGCTCGAAAAACAAAAACTGATTGAGCAGGAGCGGGAACGGATCTCACATGATATGCACGATGATCTGGGAGCAGGAATTTCAGCTCTTAAGCTTCAGGCAGAATTTTTAAAACAAAAAGCAGAAAATAGTGATCTAACAAATGATATTGACGAGCTGCTAAAAACATCTGAAGAAATGAATATTTCGATGAGGGAAATGCTTTGGAATTTGAATACAGGAAACGATACGATTGGAAGCTTTACAAGTTACTCAAAAATGTATACTGAAAGCTTCCTGAAAAAAACATCCATCAATTTTATTGTGACAGATCGGGGGATCATTCACAATATGCCGGTTTCCGCTGAAATTAGAAGAAATATGTTTTTGTGCTTAAAAGAATCATTGAATAATGCCTATAAACATAGCAAGGCAAATAAAATATCAATTTCGTTTTCACAAATGGATCGTGAATTTAGTATGGAGATTTCGGATGATGGAATAGGGATGATTGAAGGAAAAAATGAAGGGAATGGTCTTCGAAATATGAAACGCAGGATGAAGGAACTAAATGGAGAATTTGAAATTGTTTCCAAAGAAGATGGAACTGCTTTGATTTTTACAATAGTGATATAACCATCAGACTAATTGCATAATCACCCTTTTGTGTAATTGACTTTAATCTCTTTTAGTGAGAAATTTGATAGAGTAAAATTCACCATCATGAAAACTACAATTAACAACAGTTTTGAAGATTTCAAACAGACACTAAGCAACAACAATAAACTACAGCAGGAATTTAGGGATAATCCTATTCAGGCTGTCAATAGTATTGAAGTAAAAAATCCCAAAGAAACCGATACCTGGATATATAGAATTATCGTCCTGATGTTTGGGCTTGCGATTATTGGTATCATAACAGGATTGATTATATTATCCTTGCACAAGGAAATTACTTTAAACGAGCAGTTAATTACCATTTTTACTGCTATTTCATCAGGAGCGATTGGAGCCCTGGCAGGACTTTTAGCTCCTTCACCTAACAAATAACCTAAAAACTATAATCATGACTAAAATTATCACAAACTACCTATTAGATTGGAACATTAAATCCAGAAGCGGAAAGATCATCTTAAAGTTTAAAGATGCAGGATCTGAAGAAATCATGGAGGATTTAGATTACGAAACTTTCAGTGCATTAGCACATGTACTTGGAAAAGGCAAAGCCAAATATGACCCAACTGATAACTCAATTTATAATGTAATGTGATGAAAAATATATTTTTAACATTGGGAACAGTTCTTTTGTTCACTTCTTGCAGTAACCTGCATAAGGCAACATTGGAAGAACTGAAAAGTACAACCTCAAACTATCAGATGTCGTATGATGCCATGCGAAGAGGAGCCATAGTAAGCATCAAACCAGATGGGAAAATCAACAAAATATTATCGGAGGTGCAACCAGATGCTGCCATTGCCAGAACCACAGATATAACAAGTACGCTCATGGGTAAGCTGAAGTCGGGGGATAGTGTTTCTGCTGAACAAATGACTAAAATTACAGAAAGCCTTTCCAGGCTTGGTGAAAGGACTGCTCCGGTTAATATGCTTAGAGATGCATTATACAGATTGGAAGAACATTGTATTAATTTTGAAGAGCAATGCAAAGGAGAGCTCTATTGGACTAGTTTTAATAATATTGTTAATAATATCACTGAACTTCAGGGCAAAATTTCAGAAACGGCAAAAGAGGAAGCCAATAAAGCAAAAGCCCAGGCTGAAGAAGAAAAAGCTAAAACTTTAAGAACATTAACGCCGGAAGAACGAAAAAAAATATGATTTGACACCGTGAAATAAGCAACAAAAATCAGTTGCTATGTCATGCATTTTTAAATTCTCCAAATTACCCTGAAAATTTTGGAGAATTTTATGTTTTTATTACCAAATATTAAAGTCCAGTTTTTTCATACCACTGTTTTTTTCATTAAATTTGTAACTCAAGTATATTAATTAATAATAAACAACTGGAAGCATTTTGCAGATAGTATAAACAGAAAAATTATGAGTTACATTTCTTACATTGAAGCGAGACAAATTTTGGATTCAAGAGGGAATCCTACAATAGAAGTTGATGTATTCACGGAGAATGGTGCAATGGGGCGTGCTGCGGTACCTTCAGGAGCTTCTACGGGAGAGCATGAAGCCGTTGAATTACGTGACGGAGGTTCAGAATATTTGGGGAAAGGTGTCCTTAAAGCCGTTGAGAATGTAAGAGAAGTTATTGCTCCTGAATTAGTAGGGCTTCCGGTTTATGACCAAAACCTTTTAGATCAGATCATGATCGACCTTGATGGAACTAAGAATAAAGGAAATCTTGGAGCAAATGCTATTCTTGGAGTTTCATTAGCAGCAGCAAAAGCAGCAGCAACAGAGTTAAGAATGCCATTATATAAATATGTAGGAGGAGTAAATGCAAATACACTTCCTGTACCTATGATGAACGTAATCAATGGAGGATCACACTCAGATGCGCCAATTGCTTTCCAGGAATTTATGATCATGCCTGTAAAAGCAGATTCATTTTCCCATGCATTGAGAAAAGGGACTGAAATTTTCCACAGCTTAAAATCTATTCTTCATTCAAGAGGTTTATCTACAGCGGTGGGTGACGAAGGAGGTTTTGCTCCAACGTTTACAGGAACGGAAGATGCTTTGGATACATTACTTCAGGCTATTGAGAAAGCAGGTTACAAACCTGGGGATGATATTATGCTGGCGCTGGACTGTGCTGCATCAGAATTCTATAAAGATGGAATTTACGATTACAGAAAATTCCAGACGGCTGACGCTGCTCAGTTCACAAGCAGTGAGCAGGTTTCTTATCTTGCTGAATTAGCAGCTAAATACCCTATTATCTCTATCGAGGATGGTATGCAGGAAAATGACTGGGAAGGTTGGAAAATGTTAACGGATAAAATCGGAGACAGAGTTCAGCTTGTAGGTGATGACTTATTCGTAACCAATGTTGAGAGACTTGCAAGAGGTGTTAAAGAAGGTATTGCCAATTCAATCCTTGTAAAAGTAAACCAGATAGGTTCTCTATCTGAAACGATGGCTGCTGTACAAATGGCTCAGCACAACAAATTTACTTCAGTAATGTCTCACAGATCAGGAGAAACAGAAGATTCTACTATTGCTGATTTAGCAGTAGCTATGAACTGCGGGCAGATCAAAACCGGATCAGCTTCAAGATCAGACAGAATGGCTAAATACAACCAGTTATTGAGAATAGAAGAAGCTCTTGGAGAAACAGCTATTTTCCCAGGATTGGAAGCATTCAAAATTAAAAGATAATTGAAAATATAAATAACGGCGAACGATAATTTGTTTGCTGTTTTTTTATGGAATTTTAGTAAATTTAAAAAAAAATAAATAAATAATGTCAGACAACAAAGTTATATTGAATTACGACGGTAATTCATATGAATATCCTATCGTGGATAGTACTATCGGAGACAGAGGGATAGATATTTCAAAACTAAGAGACCAGACGGGTCTTATTACCCTGGATTTAGGGTATAAAAACACCGGAGCTACCATTAGTGATATTACTTACTTGGACGGAGATAAAGGAGAATTATTCTACAGAGGTTATCCAATCGAACAGATTGCTGAAAAATCTAACTTTACGGAAGTAATGTATCTTTTATTACACGGTGAATTACCTACTCAGGATCAGTACAGTTCTTTCGAAAACAATATCAAAAAATATAACTTCATCGCAGACGAAATGAAAAAGATCATTGATGTTTTTCCTCGTTCTGCTCACCCTATGGGAGTATTATCTTCCCTGACTTCTGCATTAACCGCTTTTAATCCAAAAGCTGTTAACGTAAATTCTAAAGAAGAAATGGACCATGCTGCTGAATTGATGATTGCTAAATTCTCTCATCTTTGTGCATGGACTTACAGAAAAACTCAAGGTTTACCATTAAACCATGGAGATAACAATCTTAACTATGTTGAGAATTTCTATAAAATGGCTTTCAGATTACCAAATGCTGATTTCGAAATCGATCCGGTAGTTGTAGGTGCATTGGATAAGTTATTAATTCTTCACGCTGACCACGAGCAAAACTGTTCTACATCTACTGTAAGAATGGTAGGTTCTGCTCATACAGGTCTTTTTGCTTCTATCTCTGCTGGGGTATCTGCACTTTGGGGGCCTCTTCACGGTGGCGCTAACCAGGCAGTAATTGAAATGCTTGAATTAATTGAAAAAGATGGAGGAGATGTTTCTAAATATGTTGCAAAAGCAAAAGATAAGAACGATAACTTCCGTTTGATGGGATTCGGACACAGAGTTTACAAAAACTTCGACCCAAGAGCTAAAATCATTAAGAAAGCTGCTGATGATATTCTTAGTGCATTAGGAATCCAGGATAAAGCTCTGGATATTGCAATGCAATTAGAAAGAGTAGCTCTTGAGGATGAATACTTCATTGAAAGAAAATTATATCCAAACGTAGATTTCTATTCAGGAATTATTTACAGAGCGTTAGGAATTCCTACAGAAATGTTCACTGTAATGTTTGCATTAGGAAGACTTCCGGGATGGATTTCTCAGTGGAAAGAAATGAGATTAAAAGGAGATCCTATCGGAAGACCAAGACAGGTATATCAAGGAGCTCAGCAAAGAGACTATATCGATATGGTAAACAGATAATATCTGCTTCAACAATAAAAAAATCCCAAAGTGAGCTTTGGGATTTTTTGTTTCTTATCATATTCTTTGTAGGGTGTAGGAGGAAGAATTATAATAAAAAAATGATGGGATTTTAAAAATCGGATGTTGAAATTTCTTATTTTTACTTGGTGTAAAAAACTAATATACAATGACTTTCGGGCAACAATTGTTATTCTTCTTTAGTGCTGTAGGAGCTTTTAACGGGCTTTTGCTTGGTTTTTACCTTTTGTTTGTTAAAAAGCTGAAGTACCTTCCTGATTTCTTTCTAGGCCTGATTTTATTAACTTTAAGCATAAGAGTCGGCATATCTGTATGCATCTATTTTTATCCGGACTTACCCAGGATTATTCCTCATCTTGGATTGTCTGCATTGTTTTTTACCGGACCTGCGATATATTATTATATCCGATCATCTTTTTTAAAAGAACAGTTTATCCTTAAAAATTGCAGAAAGTCATTTGGTATCTTGACATTAATTTTGGGTACTGTAGGTCTTTTATACCTTTTTTTTTCCGGTAACGTGGGATAGTTATTTCGGTACTTTTATTTATTCAGTATGGACAATATTTGTATTCATGTCGGTGTATGAGTATTATAACAGGACTATAAAACAATCACAAAAGCCGGATAAATTCATACTACCGGTTCTTATTAGTAATCTGATTATATTCTTAACATATCAGCTTATTTCTACAGGCTGGGTTCAGATCTATTGTGCAGGTGGGAGTTTAGTGTTTTCATTTGTTCTGTATGCGAATTTTCTCATTTTGTTTAATAAAAAGTACCATACTACCGAAATAAAGGAGCCTGGTAGGTATTCTAATAAGAAAATATCGAACGAGCAGGTAGACAGCTTTGTTTCAAAACTCGAGAAATTAATGGAAGTCGAAGAACTGCACAAAAATCCTAATTTGAAATTAAATGATCTGGCAATAAAAATGGGGATATCCTCTCACCAGCTTTCTCAGTTGCTTAATGATAATCTGGGAAAAAGTTTTTCAACTTACATTAATGAGTACAGGATTCACGAAGCCTGTGTGATCATTGAAAACGGTTCATTTCTAAAAATTGAAGAAATCGGATACGAAGTAGGATTTAATTCTAAATCGACATTCTTTTCGACATTCAAGAAAATAAAAAATACTACACCTCTTTTATACAGACATTCGCAAACGCCATCTGTAAGCGAACTTCAGAGTTCAAATTTATAATTTCGTACTTCGGAATTTAAACTTTAAAACCTCCTTTGTATTTCCGAATCCTACTTTTGGTTTCATAAAATATAAAATTTATGAACCTAAGATTGTGGACGCTGATCATGGTATTGTTTCTGTCATATTTTGCTAAAGCCCAAAAGAATATTCAAGGGAAAATTGTGGATTCTGAGACAAAGGCTAACCTTTCGGACGTTAATCTTTCATTTTTCAATGGACTCACTTCCCAACTTATTGAGAAAAAAGCGACAGATTCTCTAGGCCGTTTTAGTTTTAAAGGTTTCCCGGAAGGACTTTATGTAATAGTAGAAAAAAGAGGATATGAAACAAAACGGTTGGATACATTCAGGGAAATTTCTGTCATTGAAATGGTCCCATCCGGAAAAACTATTGAAGAAATAGTCTTACAATCACCATCCCGTAATATAAAATTGAATGATGGAAATACGGTAATGAATATAGCCGGGAATAAGGATTTTAAAACGGCAACTCACATGCTGGATGTACTGAGGAAAACACCCGGAGTGACGGTGGATCAGGAAGACGGGATATTTATCGGTGGAAGAATAGCTCCTGCAATTTTCATTGATGGAAAGCCTGTAGTGATGAGTATTCAGGAAACTCGAGCTTATCTGCGGTCCTTATCTCCTGAAATGGTTGAATCTATTGAAATAAATACCAATCCGTCATCTAAGTATGATGCTGAGTTCAAAGGTATCATTGATATCAGACTTAAAAGAAATGCGAATCTGGGCTGGAAAGGAAATTATAATGGAAATATTTCAGTTAATAAGTTCAATTACCGGGAAAACTCTTTGACGTTATCTTATAACACTGAAAAGATAGCATATCAAATGCAGGTGGGTTATAATGAGGGAGTTTCAACTTATCGTTACAATGCGCTGCAACGACTTGCTAACACAAATGTTATGAGAACTGAAACCTATCAAAAAGATGCGGGGAAGGTAACCTCTGTTCTTACTGGCATTGATTACCGGATAAATAGTAAGAATCGACTACGGTTTACACTGAGAGGGAATTTTAGAAATAATAACAGGACACGAACAGGATCATTGTATACTACCAATGAAGATGAAACGCAGTTAATTTTTAATACTGAAAGCAATAATCCCACAGAATACGGTCAGGAGAATTATGGAATATCGACAGATTATTCATGGAGGGGCAAAAACTTTGAAGTGAATTTCTTAGGAAATTATCTACTGGTTAACAACAAGCAAAAAGATGATTTTATTAATAAGAAGCGACCTGATTATGCGTTATTATCATATTGGAAATCCGATTTATCAAATAGGATAAAAATTTATACTGCTCAACTTGATGTTCGTCAAAAAGTGAAAAATACTAATTTTGAAGCCGGAATAAAATATGGCAATACAGAAACCAGCAACAACATCAGGTATGATACATTGGCGTTAAATAATCAGTTTGTTCCGGATCCTACGCGTAGTAATATGTTTTCATACAAGGAAGAGGTATTTGCAGGATATGTAGCTTTCAGCCGGAAACTTAACAAACTTCAAATCAATGGGGGAATAAGATTTGAAAACACAAAAAGTATTTCCGATGCAATCAGTTCCGATTCTGTGGTAGCAAGAAATTATGTTGAGTGGTTGCCATCCTTTGGAATAAATTACGCCTTTAACAAATCTAATGAGATTTCTGTTTCATACAGCAGGAAAATTACACGACCGATTTTTTCACAGCTCAATCCTTTTAGGTTTTACTTCAGCCCATTGAACTATTGGATTGGAAATCCTTATTTGCAACCTTCATTTACCAGTCAGATCAAGGCAACTTATCGTTATAAAAATTGGGTGACAGATTTAACGATAGGAAAAGAAACGGATGTTATGGTCCGATATCCGAGATATGATCCCAAAACAAATGTTTTAGAATATTTAGGGACGAACTTACCTTATCGGAATTTTGCTATTCTGGAAATGAGCTTTCCTATAAAAATTACAAAGTGGTGGAATATCAATACGCAGATTACAGGATATTATAATTACGAATTCCGGCCTTATTTTAATGAGGTGTTTGCTTTTTCAATTTACAATTATGAGCTGAGATTTAATCAGGTATTTTCACTACCTAAGGGCTACACTGTAAATCTTTTTACAAACTATGAATCTAAAACGGGAAATAGCCTGTATATCATTAAGCCCATGTATACGGTCGATCTTTCAATACAAAAAACATGGTTTGACAATAAGCTGAATACAAAGATCAGTTATAATAATATGTTTGACTCATATGATCAACGTCTGGTATTCAGGCATAAGCAAATCATAGATAACCAATTTACCCATTGGTGGGACAGCCGGAGATTTCTGGTTGCGGTAAGTTACAATTTCGGAAGCTCAAAATATCAGGGAAAGGAAATACAGAAAACTGACGAGGAGAATAGATCAAGATAAAATAAAACCTGCTACAAGAAATAGCAGGTTTTTGTTTTTTTTTAATTATGGACATACACAATTACCACATGTCCAGATTCTGCAGCTTCCGTCATCATTCCATTCACAGCAGTATCTCGGCTTCGTTGGGCCAGCACCTCCAATAATTGATTTCTGTTGATCTCTTCCTAATTTTTGTGCATTTTTTAGCACTGAAATGTTCTTGTTCATGATTTTGATTTTTTGATGTTGATGATTTAGTTTTAATTTTACATAAAATTATATCACTAATATAGGAGTTTTATTTGTAATATTTACTATTATTTTTCAACAAATGTAGATGATAAACAGTTGTTTATAGATTTTTTTAAAGTTTAACGGGTCTCAGAAATGAATGAGTAGCATTATTCTATTGTAACCAAGAATAAATTCTTAGAGAAACTAATTCAAAAGTTTTCCAGCTAGGGACCTTTACTTATATTTGTACATTGCATAAATCTTTATGAAACTAAATATTAAAAACGAAACGGGGAGGTTAAAATCAGTTGTTCTGGGCCAACCTAATTCTCTGGGACCGGTTCCCACCCTTGAGGAAAGCTATGATGCCAAGTCATACTACTCAATCGAACACAACATATATCCTAAAGAATCGGATATTATTGATGAAATGAATGCTTTTGAAGCAGTACTGAAAAAATACGATGTGGAAGTTTTGCGTCCGAGCATTATCAAAGATTACAATCAGGTTTTTGCAAGAGATGTTGCTTTTGTAATTGATGATAAGATGATTATTTCCAATGTAATTGCTGACAGGGCAGATGAGCAGGAAGCTTACAAAAAAGTTTTTGAGAAAGTGGCCTGGAGAAAAATTATTAATCTCCCGGAAACGGCTCATATTGAAGGTGGAGATGTTATTGTCTGGGATGATTTCCTGTTCATAGGAACTTGCTTTAGCGAAGATTACAGAAATTACAAAACAGCAAGAACCAACGAATACGCCATAGAGATCCTAAAAGAGTACTTTCCCAAAAAGAGGATCATAGACCTCGAGTTAAAAAAGAATGATAAAATTCCTTTCGAGGGTATCCTTCACTTAGATTGTACATTCAATCCTGTTGGAAAGGATAAATGCCTTATCTATAAGAATGGTTTTGTGGACGAAAGCGATTATCGTTTGATTGTTGATATTTTCGGGGAGGAAAATTGTTTCCATTTGACAGATGAAGAGATGTTTGAAATGTTTCCTAATATCTTTTCTATATCTCCTGAAATAGTGGTTTCAGATCAAACATTTACAAGAATGAACAACCATCTGAGAAATGAATGGGGAATGGCCGTAGAAGAGATTCCATACCGTGAAATTTCCAAAATGGGCGGACTTTTACGCTGCTCTACAATGCCATTAGTGAGAGAATAATAAAGTAAGAGTGTGAAAAAGTTTGAGAGTAGGAGGTTTTGAGGGTGTCGTTTTCTTATGAATAAAATTTAAATTATGTCAATAGTTAAGTTTCATCAGGATTTAAGAGTTTTTCAAAAATCTTTTGAAATGGCCATAGCGGTTTATGAACTTTCAAAATCTTTTCCGAAAGAAGAACTTTATTCTCTTAAAGATCAAATCAGAAGGTCGTCCAGATCGGTCTCAGCTAATATTAGTGAGGCATGGGGAAAAAGGAAATATGAAAAGTCTTTTATCGCAAAACTTACAGACTCAGAAGGTGAAGCAAGAGAGACTCAGACTTGATTACAATTTTCCTTAGCGTGTAAATATATTAATGAAGAGCAATTCAATAATTTAAATAATCAGTATAATCAAATAATTGGGATGTTGGTTAGTATGATAAATCAATCTGAAAAATGGTGTTCATTTTCATCTTTTAATCATGAAGATGGTAATTTCTAATTTTAAACAGATTAAGACTCTCATACTCTCAAACCCTAATATTCTCAAACATAAAAATAAATGCAAACTACAGATACAGTATTAATGATTGAACCGATTGCTTTCGGTTATAATGCGGAGACCGCAGAAAATAATTACTTTCAGGTTGAACAGAAAGATTCGGATGTTCAGGCTAAAGCTTTAAGCGAATTCAATGTTTTTGTTGAAAAGTTAAGAAATAAAGGGATCAATGTGATTACAATTAAAGATACCCCAGATCCTCATACTCCGGATTCTATTTTTCCGAATAACTGGGTAAGCTTCCATAATGATGGTAAAGTAGTTTTATACCCTATGTTTGCTTCAAACAGAAGAGTTGAAAGAAGAGAAGATATCCTGGAAACAATAAAAAGCAAAGGTTTTGAAATAACGGAAGTAGATGATTGGTCACTTCCTGAAATCCAGGGACACTTTTTAGAGGGAACCGGAAGCATGATCTTTGACCATGACAATAAAATCGCTTATGGTTCTGTTTCTTTAAGATTGGATGAAAAATTATTCAGAGATTTTTGCGAAAAATATGGTTTCGAGCCTATTGTTTTTCATTCTTTTCAGACCGTAGGTTCAGAGAGACTTCCTATTTACCATACCAATGTTATGATGTGTGTAGCTGACAAATTTGTTGTCATTTGCCTGGACTGTATAGATAGCGAGCTTGAAAGAAGTAAAGTTATTGAAACCATCAAAAATTCAGGAAAAGAAATTATTGAGATTTCAGAAGAACAGATGCAGCAATTTGCGGGGAATATGCTTCAGGTCCAGAATAAGGAGGGTCAGAAATTTCTAGTAATGAGCCAGACTGCATATGAATCTTTAACATCAGATCAAGTATCAGCCATTGAAAAATATTGTGAAATTATCTATTCAGATCTAAATACAATAGAAGTAAATGGTGGTGGAAGTGCACGTTGTATGCTGGCAGAGGTTTTCTTGCCTAAGAATTAGATATAAAAGGAAAATAATATATTTGCGCAAAATATAATTAATTGGAATTATCAACCAGTAAAGGTTTACATATTCTTCTAACTTTGGAAACGGAGTTAGAAGATTTGCTATTAGACAGTAATGGTTTTCTTAAATATACCGAACGAATTTTGGAAAATAAAGAAGTTGAAATCGTGGGAATAATGAATCACATATTTGAAAACCAAAGCTTTACTTCTGCTGTATGCCTTAAAGAATCTCATTTGTGTATTCACACATGGCCTGAGTATAAGCAATTAACATTTGATGTTTTCCTTTGCAATTATCTAAGGGATAACACCGATAAAGTTGAACAAATTGCACATGAGATTATTCATTACTTTAAAGCTAAAGTCATCCAAAAACACAAGATTTATAGATAAAAAATGGATTATGTTTGTCCCATCTGCAAAACTGTAAACACACACGAAATTAATTTTCCTGTAAATGAGTACGTGTGCAGATCATGTGCTAATCTTATTAATGTACACAAAAACGCTTCAAGTATGGTCGTTAAAAAGCCAGTTGAAAATGTTGTGTTGGATATTGGAAGAAAAGGAATAATAAATGATACAGAATATAGTGTTGTAGGAATTATTGTTCGTAAATATGGTTCAAGTATTTATTGGCGTGAGTATTATTTGAAGGATGAAAAGAGGAATGATGCTTTTCTGAGTGAAAGTAATGGGCATTGGGTCTTCTTGTTACCTCTGGCTAAAGAGAACTTAAGAACAAAAAGTTCTAAGCAGATTTTTAGGGATCAGAAGACATATAGATGGTATGAAACTACGCAATGTTATATTGATGCAGCAGCTGGTTTTTTTGAAGATGCATTGAACTTTAATTTGGCTACTTATAAAGAATATGTCAATGGTACAGAAATGATTTCTCAAGAACAGTCTGTAAGCGCCACGGAATATTTTGTGGGCAATCATGTTTCTAAGCATACTATAAAAAGAGCATTTAAAATTCCACATCTTCCGAATTATTCAGGAATTGGGATTGTACAGCCATTTTATTTTAATTTAAAACAGGCTATTAATATTCTTTGTATTGTTGCACTCTTAATTTGCCTGTTACAATTGTATGTTTATACTTCACGAAGTAACTATACAGTATTTGAGCAGACGGTAAAGTTTGAAGATGTGAAAAATAAAGAAATGGTTAGCAAAAGCTTTTCTCTTTCCGGAGGTTCAGCTCCTTTGAAAGTAAATTTACATTCAGCTGTAGATAATTCATGGGCGAATGTTCAATTGAGTCTTGTTAATGAAAATACAAACGAAGTTGTTTATACCTCTAAAGATATTGAAGAGTATCATGGATATGAAGATGGTGAAAACTGGAGTGAAGGTAGTACAAGCGAAGAATTTAATCTTTGTGGTATTTCTTCCGGGAAATATCATTTTGTAATTTCAGCTGAAAAACAGGAATCTATTTTAACTAGTACAGCTTCTAATTATTATACCTCCGCGGACGGTGGTGTAAGTTTATCCAGGGAAGCATCTGGAATAATTAATGTGGTGAACAATAATACACGAGAATCAGCGTCATTTGGAGATCTTAATACATTAAGAAAAGATCAATCTGATATAGGTGAACTTGTAAGAAGAACTTTTGGAAATCAAAATCTAGACTCGCTTCTTAGTTTAAATACAACGTTATCAGAGGCTTCACGAAATATAGAGAATAGAGATAATAGTTCTGTGGATATTAAAGTAACCTGGTTACCTGTCTCATTCTGGAACTTTGGAATTGTCCTAACTTTGATGATTATTTTCTTTATCATTTGTTATTGGGGCAGACATCTCTTCAATGTATCCAAATGGAGTGATAGTTCAAATTCACCATATATGCAATCTTAATTATGTCAGTAGTATTTAATTATCTAAAAGAAAATTGGTTCGTCTTCTTAGTAGGGGGGATATTTCTGACTTGGTTTATATACCTTACATATGAAGGAAATCAAGTTTGCGATTGTGAAAAAACAGAAACTTATCGCGATGGAACAACAAGAAGTCATACTTCAAGAGTTGGCTTCTATAGATTTTACCACAAATAAAAATTACATATGGACAAAATTAATTTATTGCCAATAATTAATTCAATTCTTTATTCATTTTTAGGAATAGGGATTTTATTAATCTGCTATCTTATCGTTGAAAAATTAACACCCGAAAGGACATGGCATGAAATTGCTAGAAATCAAAACGTAGCTTTAGCTATTATTTTTGGAGCGATCATCGTTGGAATTTCAATTATCATAAGTGCAGCAATTCATGGATAAGAAGAGGATTCCTCTGGAGTTACTTTTAATGTTTTCAGTGTTTGTTATTGCAACCTGTGGATTATTTTACGAATTGGTTGCTGGGGCATTGGCAAGTTATCTTTTAGGAGATTCTGTAAAGCAATTTTCATTTATTATTGGAGTTTATCTTTTCTCAATGGGGGTTGGATCCTATTTTGCAAAATTCATAAAAGGAAATCTTATTGATAAATTTATTGAAATAGAAATTCTTGTTGGAATAATCGGGGGGATAAGCTCTGTTATTTTATTTACATTATTCAATGCTTTAGCTCATTTCGAGAGTGTTTTGTACTTGTTTGTCTTTTTTACCGGAACGCTTGTGGGTGTGGAAATCCCTCTTCTGATGAATATTCTAAAAGATAGAATTGGTTTTAAGGATTTAGTTTCCAATGTTTTTGCATTTGATTATGTCGGAGCTTTATTAGCATCTATCCTTTTTCCTCTTGTCCTTATTCCAAATTTAGGAATTGTAAAAACCCCTTTATTCTTTGGGTTAATTAATATTTCGATTGCTATCTTTTTATGTTTTTATCTTAAGAAAGAATTATCAAGTCCACTTTCTTTAAGAGTGAAATCAATTGGAGCATTTCTATTATTGTTGGGACTTTTTATATTCTCAGATAGGATTCTGTCTTATTCTGAAGAGAGATTATATGGCGAAAATGTAGTGTATACAAAAAGTTCGCCTTATCAACGGATTGTATTAACAAGGAATAATCGTGAGTTTCGATTATATTTAAATAATAATCTCCAGTTTTCTTCCACAGATGAATACAGATATCATGAAGCATTGGTGCATCCGGTAATGTCAATGGCTAAAAATATCAGCAATGTATTGATATTAGGCGGAGGTGATGGATTTGCAGTTCGGGAAGTGCTAAAATATAAGGATGTTAAAAATATCACTTTAGTAGATTTGGATGGTGAAATGACTAATTTTTTCAAAACTAATGAAACAATGCGCAAACTTAATGATGGCTCTCTATCAAATACCAAAGTAAATGTTATCAATAAAGATGCTTATGTTTGGGCTAAAGAGGGTACAAAGAAATTCAATGTGATTATCGTTGATTTTCCAGACCCGTCAAACTACAGTTTGGGAAAGCTTTATTCACTGCAATTCTATAAAGAATTGGAAAGACTTGCAACAACTGACACTAAAATTGTAGTGCAGACAACATCTCCTTATTTTGCACCAAAGTCATTTTGGTGTATTGAGAAAACACTCCATCAGATATTTCCTTTTACATCTGCTTATCATGCTTATGTTCCTTCTTTCGGTGAGTGGGGATTCTCTATGGCCTCTTTTGAACCAATAAATAACAAAGTCTACAGAAGAATTCCTAATTTGAGATTTTATGATTATAACTTCTCACAGCTGTCATACTTTAGCAAGGACATGAAAATAAATAATGTGGAAGTTAATAGATTGGATAACCAGATATTAGTTCGATACTTTGATGAAGAGTGGGGGAAAGTACAGTAGGAAAGATTTTCTTAAAACGATGGTTTTTGGAAGTCTTATTTTTCCTTTTTTACAATATTGTGAAAAGAAGGGGAAATCTCTATTGCTTAGAATTACAGGTACTAATCACATTCTTGGACATCAACTTTGGGCTAAAGATTTTCCCGCCCCTACTGAAGAAATACATAAAAAATATCTTATCGTTGGAGGTGGAATATCGGGCCTTTCTGCATGTCGATTTTTAAACAAAAATAACCAGGATGATTATCTGTTAATTGAAATGGAAAATCACTTTGGAGGGAACTCTTCGAATGGTGAAAATAGATATTCAAAATTCCCTTTAGGAGCACACTATCTGCCTTTACCTAATAAGGAGAATAAAGAAATTATTGATTTTTTGCAAGAATGCGGGATCTATGAGGGAGATGATGAAAGTGGAGAGCCAATACTCGATGAATATCAAATGACGTTTCCCCAGCAAGAAAGACTATTTTATAAAAATGCCTGGCAAAATGATATTGTTCCTCAAAAAGGAATTTCTGCTGAAGTCCAACATGAGCTTAATCGGTTTTTTAAACTTATGGATGATTATCGTGAGAAAAAAGATCTAAATAATAAATATTGGTTTGCTATTCCAGTTGAAGATTCCAGTAGGGAAGTTGAGGGGGTAAAATTGGAAAAAATACTTTTCAAAGACTGGCTAAAACACCAGTGTTTTAAATCTGAAGAATTACTATGGTTACTGGATTATTCCTGCAGGGATGACTATGGTTTAGGAATTGATTATGTTTCAGCATGGGCTGGTATTCACTATTTTGCCGGAAGGAAAAATAATTGGAGCAAAAAATATAAGGATCAGGTTTTTACGTGGCCTGAAGGAAACGCCAATCTGGTAAAACATTTTTTTAAATATATAGAAGGAAAACAATTAACGAATCATTTGGTTTTTGACGTAAAGTTAAATGAGAATAATGCTGAGATTTTATCTTTTGATAATGTTCAAAAAAAAGACAAAAAAAAATAATTGCTGAAAAGGTTCTATTCGCAACGCCACAATTTGTAAATGAGAGAGTTTTTATGGATAGAGATACAAAATCTTTCAACTATGTACCTTGGCTTTTAGCAACAATTACCTTGAAAAATGAATTTGGAGGAGATGAAGAATTAGCATGGGATAATGTGATTTATGGATCTGATGGTCTTGGGTATATCTATAATCAGCATCAGAATGTCAATCAGATTATGGGTGAAAAAGTAATCACATACTATAGAAGTTTTTCGACTAATGATTGTAGAAAAGCAAGGAGAAAACTATTTTCTATGGATGAAGATAACCTTAAGAATTTTGTTTTAGATGATCTTAAGAAAGCTCACCCTTTAATTGAAGATTTTATTATTGAGATGCAATTTCATAAAATTGGTCATGCTATGATTGCTCCTGTTCCTGGTCAAATTTTTGGAAAGGCTGAAATGGCTAAGCAGTCTATTGGAAATAGAATATTTTTCGCTCATACTGACCTTTCAGGAATATCTATTTTTGAGGAAGCTTTTTATCAGGGAATCAGAACTGCAGAAAAGATGATATGAAGCAGCCTTGGATTCATAATGCTAAAACAGATGGTTGGTTTATACTTGCACCTCCCTTTTTGATTTTGTTAATCATTTGTGTTTTTCAGAAGGAAATTCTAAATTTAGAAAACGAATATTCTTTTTACACCTGGTTATTCCTGATTGTATTTGTAGATGTAGCTCACGTTTACTCAACCTTATTTAAAACTTATTTTATTAAAAAAGAGGTTCAGCGCAAAAAGCTTTTATATTTGGGGATTCCTTTGTTGAGTTGGATTTTGGGTTTGTTGCTCTATCAATTCGGCAGCCTGACCTTTTGGTCATTTTTGGCTTTGGTTGCTGTTTTTCATTTTATTAGACAGCAATATGGTTTCATGCGAATTTATTCCCGTTTAGAACCAAATATCTGGAGTAAGAAAATAGATGAGGTGGCTATTTACACAGCAACGATTTATCCTATGCTATATTGGATAAAAACACCTAGGGCGTTTACATGGTTTGTTGAAAATGAATTTGTCTGGCTTAGAAGCTTACCAGATTATATAAATCTTATTACAGTCTTATATTTTATTATTTTGTCCGTTTGGATCGTCAAAACTGGTTTTGATATTTTTAAGGCCAGGCAAATGAACATCCCAAAAGTCGCCCTAATTGTAGGGACATATCTTTCCTGGTACTTTGGAATTGTATATTTTAATAATGATTTGATATTCACTTTATTGAATGTATTGTCGCATGGAATTCCATACATCTCCCTGATTTATATTAGAGAAATTAAGCAAAAGGATAATGCCCAATTAAACAAGATATCCCTGTTTAAATCTGCTTTTGGAATTTATTTATTCATAATAATCATTGTTGCATTCGCTTTTTTTTGAAGAATTTTTATGGGAAATATTGGTATGGCGAGAGCACTTTTCAGTAGGCTTCCATTCTTCTTTAAATTGGCTTCACTTTATTGTCCCTTTATTAGTTGTTCCTCAATTAACCCATTACCTATTAGATGGCTTTATTTGGAGAAAACCGAAAAAAGTTAAGTAAATTTGGATCTTACATAAAAATTATGAAGATGCGGAAGTACTTTTTTATGATGCTTGTTTTGTTGGGAACAAGTCTGAAAGCCCAGCAAAAAACATTTTGTAATCCCATTAATATCGACTACGGATATACGCCTTTTGAATCTTTTTCCCAACAGGGAAAACACCGGGCGACTGCTGATCCGGTTATCGTGAACTTTAAAAACAAACTTTTTTTGTTTTCCACAAACCAGGAAGGTTATTGGTATAGTGATGATATGCTTGACTGGAAATTTGTACAAAGAAAATTTTTACGTGATAAGAAATATATTCATGATCTAAATGCACCTGCAGTTTGGGCCATGAAAGATACTTTATATGTTTTCGGCTCGACCTGGGAACAGGACTTTCCGATCTGGAAAAGTACAAATCCCACGAAGGATGATTGGAAAATTGCTGTAGATACTTTAAAAGTCGGAGCCTGGGATCCTGCCTTTCATTATGACGAAGACAAAAATAAACTCTACCTGTATTGGGGTTCAAGTAATGAATGGCCCTTGCTTGGAACAGAAGTAAAAGTAAAGACATTACAATCTGAAGGGTTTGTAAAACCTATATTGAGATTAAAGCCGGAAGATCATGGCTGGGAACGTTTTGGAGAATATAATGATAACGTATTTTTACAGCCTTTTGTTGAGGGTGCATGGATGACGAAACATAATAACAAATATTATATGCAGTACGGAGCTCCCGCTACTGAATTCAGTGGATATTCTGATGGAGTGTATGTGAGTAAAAATCCTTTAGAAGGTTTCGGATATCAACAGCATAATCCCTTTTCATACAAACCAGGTGGTTTTGCAAGAGGTGCCGGACATGGAGCAACCTTCGAAGACAATTATAAAAACTGGTGGCATGTTTCAACAATTTTTATTTCCACAAAAAATAATTTTGAGAGAAGACTGGGGATCTGGCCTGCAGGTTTCGATAAAGATGATGTAATGTATTGTAATACATCCTATGGAGATTACCCTACTTATCTTCCACAATATGCGCAGGGAAAAGATTTCTCCAAAGGTCTTTTTGCAGGTTGGATGCTGTTGAATTATAATAAGCCTGTCCAGGTTTCTTCGACCTTAGGAGGATATCATTCAAACTATGCTGTTGATGAAGATATAAAGACCTACTGGAGTGCTAAAACAGGTAATTCTGGTGAGTGGTTTCAGACGGATCTTGGCGAAGTTTCCACAATCAATGCAATTCAGATCAATTATGCTGATCAGGACGTGGAATTCTTAGGGAAGAATTTAGGGAAAATGCATCAATACAAAATCTATGGATCCAATGATGGGAAAAAATGGACTGTTATTGTGGATAAAAGTAAAAACACAAAGGATGTTCCTCACGATTATGTGGAGCTGGAAAAGCCGGCAAAAGCAAGATTCCTTAAAATGGAAAACCTTAAAATGCCTACCGGAAAATTTGCATTAAGTGGTTTCAGGGTATTTGGAAAAGGAGCGGGACAAAAACCTCCAAAAGTTCAGAACTTTGTTCCTTTGCGTGCTGATGCAAAAAAATATGGAGAAAGAAGAAGTATCTGGATGAAATGGCAGCAAAACCAGGATGCCGATGGGTATGTAATATATTGGGGTAAGTCGCCGGATAAATTATACGGAAGCATCATGGTATATGGAAAGAATGAGTATTTCTTTACTGGAGCAGACAGAACGGATGCGTATTATTTTCAGATAGAAGCTTTCAACGCTAATGGAATCTCGGAAAGAACAGAAGTAATGAAATCAGAATAAAAAATAAGCGCTTATTTTTTATCAGCTTGCTTTAAAAATTGATCAATCTTTGTAATAAGAAAAGTACTGTTATATTCCTTATCCCAATCAAGGTGTCCGCCATTAAATTCAAAAGATTCGTGAAAAATATTATTCTTATTTAAAACAGAATCAAGAATTTTTTTTTTGAGATACGGGAATAACCTGATCATTCTTTCCGTAATAAGATAAAGTAGGAGCTGAGGTCATTGTAATCCAATTAACGGGGCTCGCAAACTGTACTGTTGAGATACCAGAAGGGATCACTTTTGTATCAATCAGATGCTTTTCAACAAATGAGTAATCAAAATACCCTTTAAAACCTGCATCTGCCAGGTCTGTAGGGCCTACAATGTTAATAACTGCTTTTATCCTCTTGTTTTTATTAAATTTATAAGCATATATCATTGATAAATGAGCTCCTGCACTATTTCCAAGAAGAATAAAACGTGGTTTGTATTTAAGTGTTTTTTCCAAATGGGATAAAACACTATCAATATCATTGGTTTGATTCGGAATTCCAAACTGTGAAACTGAAGCTAATCTGTAGTTCATATTAACGAAAATGGAATTCTGGAACTTTTGCATCAGGGATAGAGTAAAGAATGTTAATTGAGATTTATTTCCACTACGCCAGCCTCCACCATGTATAATTAAAAAGACATCAGTTTTTGAATTGTAATGAGGTGGGAAATATAAATCCATTTTTTGGTCCGGACTCTCACCGTAGGAAATATTTTCCTCACTTTTAAAACATATCTTATTACCAAGACTGACTGTCTTCTTTTTGCAACTTATGCTACACAGGATTAATAATAAACTACAAAAGGATATCAGATTTTTCATATGCTCTAAGATAAAAAACTCACTGAGAAATCAGTGAGTTTGGCAAAAATAATTGATATGAAGAATGAATGTTTTTATCGGGTTCTGTTTTTAATATCATCTGAGGCGCTTTCAATATCCCTTACCTTTTTTATTTTTTGATTTCCGAAATTGTAAGTGATGCTTAAAGTCATTCCTCTTCTGTACTGATCGTTTCTGATGTAATTGTAATTTCCGTTTGGCTGATAATCTTCTATTTCTACGATATTGGTTCTTAGAACATCATTCACATTAAGAGCAAAGGTCCAGTCGTTCCAGTTTTTCTTTATACTTAAATCAAGACTCATCAGGTTTTTCAGCATTCCAAGCTCTATTTGTTGTTTGTCAATAAAGAAATAATTAACTCCTAAAAACCAGGTTTTTTTCTTATCTAGACGAATGGTGTTATTACTTGTGATTACAATGCTTGTCGATTTTACAGTATTAGTATAAACCAATGGCTTTCCGTCCTTATCAACAAAAGTGTCTCCTGTAGTTGGATCTTCAGCCAAAGAACCATTGTTGATATTGTGCTGAACACCGGCATTAAAATTCAGGGTCAAGTATTGTTTAAAGAAATTTTTCTGAATTCCTACCATGGCAGACATTTCCTGCTTGTCTCCAAAATTTGTTCTGATGTAACGCAGTACATTTTGAGTGCCTATTTTTCCATCCGCAGATTTTATAAAGCCTTGTAAAGGAACCTGTGTGATCTGATCTTTAAAATAAGAGTGGTTTAAAATCAGGAAATAAGAGTTTTTATACATGTAGGTCAATTCCTGATTGTATGTTGATGAAGCTTTTACAAAGGGATTGTTTTGTGTGTAGTTAAACTCTGTAATGTAATTTCTTATCGGGTTTAATTCCCAGAAGCTTGGTCTTCTCATTCTGCTTGAAAATGAATAGGAAATATTATTCTTATCATTGATAGCATAATTGAAGCTGAGGTACGGCAGGAAATTATTATAATTTCTCTCAATTCTCTGATGTTTTTGGCTTTCAATTATATTGGTAGGACTATCCGCTGTTCCCAGGCTGTTTGTAATTTCATATCGGGCACCCACCTTTCCTGAAAATTTATCTGAAAACTTTTTTTTCAAGAGTGAGATACACTCCATAGATATTTTCATCATATATAAAATGGTTGAAATCCGGTGCTGGCTGTGGATTATTGTTATAATTACCATCCTTATCTATAAACTGATATGTAAAGTTCTTTGTATCATTATCAGTTTTGGTTTTATTGAAATTTCCACCTAAAGAGAGGGTAAAGTCGTTCTTAAATTTCTGAATATAATCTACTGTACCTGAAAAATTCTTAATGACCTGCGGAGTATTTTGTGTGATTGTTTTTCCTGGTCTGGAATAACCGTTACCATTTTCATCCGGAATCATGGTGTTATTTTTTGAAAACTGAAACCTTTTGTAAATAAGATATGCAGCATTTGCATTAAATTTACTTCCAAGGGAGTCCAGTTTTAGCTCATAGTTTAAATTCACAGAGTTATTGTAGTTTCTGGAATCTTCTCTGTTTTTAGTCCATGTATGCGTTGTTTCTACCACACCCAACGAGTTTGGCTGCGTTAAGGTATTAAATAAATCGATCGTGGAGTTGTAACTTCTGTTAGCCCAGGAATTCCATGATAATGCCAGATTACTTTTTTCGGTCAGTTGATAATCAATATTCAGATAGCCACCAATATTTTTATTTGGATCATCAATATCTCCTACCGATTCATTTTTTAGCTGATCTGTACCATTTCGCAGAATATAAGATTGAGGTTGAATATTTTCTCCCCCGTTGAGATTAGCACTGATTCCTAATTTATCTTTTCTGTAATTAGCAGAAAAACTGGCTGAACTTGCATTGTATTTATTTTGGCTATTGGACATTCTCATATTCCCATTCAATCCGTCGCTCATTTTTTTCTTTAAAACGATATTGATGATTCCATCAGAGGATTCCACCTGGTATTCACTTCCGGGAACTGTAATGACTTCAATTTTCTGGATATTTTCTGCAGGAGTATTTTTAAGGAACTGCACCAGAGACTCAGAGTCCATATTGGTTTTTCGTCCGTTGATATAGATCAGTACATTATTCTTTCCTGCTATTTTTAATGTTTTATCATCTGTAGTTGATAGCAGTGGTGTTTGCTTCAAAAGATCAAATGTTGTATTTCCTTTAGCAACTGGTGAAGCAGCTACATCATATACAAAGCGGTCGCTCTGCTTTTTAAAAATCTGTTTTGTTAGAGTAACTCCTTCGATATTTTTGGTTTTTACCGAATCTGATTTTTTTTCCTGGGCGAGTGCTAATCCGCTGAAAAATAAGGCTGCGATGAGTAGTGGCGTTTTCATGAAATTTATTTTTTTGTGGTGCTTTGGACTCTTATGTATTTGATCTAAAGCTGTAATAGGTTAGTTAATTAAGTTCTTGATTTTACAGCATCATTTGCTGATTTTATTTCCCTTGCTTTTTGCAGTTTCTGGTTTCCGAAGTTATAAGTGACCCCGATATTCAATATTCTTGGATAACCAAAATTGGTCACATTATTATAGCTGCCATTAGGCTGGACACCATTGATTTTATTGAAGTTTTGGTTAAACACATCATATAATTCTGCTACAAAAGTCCAGTTACCCATGATCTTTTTGACACTCAGGTCAAGACTCTGTCTGATACCCATTTCTCCGATTTCCATTTTACTTTTGCTTGCAAAGAAATAATTGATTCCCAGGAACCAGTCTTTTTTGGCAGATAAGCGGATTGTATTATTAAACTGTGCTGAAAAATTGAAATTTTTCACATCAACGATATAAGGAGCAAGTACTTCTGTTTGTCCTGGTATTTGAACAGATGTCGGATCTTCACTTACTGTCCCTGAATACATTACATAAGCTAAATTAACAGAGTAATTGGTTGTCCAGATTTCTTTGATCCATGATTTATTCATTCCGAGAGTTAGACCCAGCTGTTTGTTATTTCCATAATTCGTTCTGATATATCTTAGGAATTTAGTCGTAACCATTTTAGGATTTCCATTTTCATCCAGAATGATCTGACCATTTTTGTCCTTTTCCGGTTTGGTGACTGTTCCTTGTAATGGCACCTGATTCGAAGCATCCTCTACATAGTTAAAGCTTAAATTTGCGTAAAATGCATTCTTAAACATATAGTTAATTTCCTGATTGTAATGTTTAGAAGCTAATACAAAAGGATTATTCTGAGTATAATTATCCGGTGTAAAGTAAGTTCTTGATGGATTCAGTTCCCAGAATCTTGGTCTTCTGATCCGGCTTGAGAAAGTGTAGCTTATGTTATTATCTGCATTAATTGCATAGTTGATATTAACATACGGCAACAGGTTGTTATAATTTCTGTCGAAGCTGGTTTTTCCCAGAATCTCTCCGCTGCTTTTAGTCATTTCATAACGGGTTCCTATTTTACCGGACAATTTTTCGTTTAATTTCTTTTCATAAGTGATGTATGCTCCTAAGATGTTTTCCTTATAAATAAAATAATTTGTTTGATCGTAGTCATTTACAAAACCATTAGCAGTATAAATATCCTGTCTTGTATCGTTATCTGTTTTCGTATTGTTATAGCTTACTCCCATCAACCATGAATCTCCAGATTTTGTTTTTTTTAAGGTAGTCGATATTAGCAGCATAATTATTGATGATTTGGGGAACCCATTGTTTAAACGCTCCATATTTGTTATCCTTGTCAGTTACAAATGGAAAGGTTTCGTTAATACTGTATTTATCCCTGTTGAACCACAAATATGAAATATTGGAAGTTAGTTTACTACCTAATGTATCCGTTTTTATTTCATAATTTAAATTGAAAGAATGGTTTCTTCTTTGTGCGTCTTCATCATTTACGGTTCTGTTTTTTAAAACTCCGTTCTGAATATTTGTGATATCTAAGATTGAGTTAAAGCTCTTATTATACCTCATATTATAAGTGAAGCTGAGGTTCTGTTTTTTATCGATTTCATAATCAATATTTACGCTTCCGCCAAAATTTTTGTTTGGATCATCATTAAATCCAAAAGATTCATTTTTAAATGTGGAATCTCCGTTTGACAACCTGTATTTTTCTCTTTCTGTCCAGCTTCCTGTATTGAAATTGGTGTTTACAGCAAATTTATTCTGTCTGAAATTAAAAGAAACTCCGGCTGAAGGATTGTTATAATAACTTTGTTCATTTTGCATTTTCAAAGTTCCATTATAACCATTATTCCTCTTCTTTTTCATCACAATATTGATAACTCCCTCGTTGGATTCAACCTGAAATTCACTGCCAGGGACTGTAATTACCTCAATTTTCTGAATATCCTCTGAAGGTGTATTTTTTAGCATTTCAATTAATGATTCAGAATCCATGTTGGTCTTTTTATTATTGATGTAGATAACAACCTCTGACTTTCCCATAATTTTTAATGATTTTCCGTCAATGCTGGAAATCATAGGAGTTTGTTTTAGCAGATTGAAAGAGTTGGTTCCTTTCGCAATAGGGGATGATGCAACATCATAAATAAAACGGTCGCTTTGTTTTCTAAAGACCTGTTTCTTTAAAGTTATACCCTCTATATTTTTAGTTTTTAAAGTATCAGATTTTTGTTGGGCAAAAATAAATCCGCTGAAAAATAAAGCTGAAATGAGAAGTGGCGTTTTCATGATTTTATTTTTAGTTTGTTAATAGCTTGTATTTGTTATTATTTAACATTACAAAGATATATAATAAATTTAGTATTATGCAATACAAAGTACTTAAAATATTTTTGACTTATTATTAACTTATTGATTTTCAGGATGTAAATTTTAAATTAAAAATTTTACAGATTAAGATGTTTCAATTATTTAGACAACTTAAGTTCTAAAGTTGTTACATCATAATCGGCAATTAGGAAAAATTAACATAAAAGAGACTTAAAAAAGTTTCTGTCTCAGTTATATTTCGATGTTGATTATTACTCAATTAAAAGTGATGTGATAGATATGTATAGGAATGCAATGTAGATAAATAAAAAAAAGGACTTATCAGTCCTTTTTAATATATTGTATATTCAGTGGAGAACCGATTTATTCTCTGTCGAAACGGGCTAATTTTTTATCTACCCATATTGTGGCAAATGGGAAAAATGCCGAGAGTAGGGCAAAAACAAAATCTTCGTCATCCCATTTGAATATTTTTCTCACCGGAAGACAAAGTAAAAGATATATAGTAAAAAAAAGACCATGAATGTTTCCGATGACAATAATAAAAATTGTGGGAAGCAATCCTTCGTTATCATATCTCTTCCAGATCATGGCAACCCCATAAAGTAAAAAACAGGAAACTGCTTCAGCTACACAGATTTGCTTGAACCATTTAATGATTTTTTCCTGGGGATATTTTGAGAAAAATTTTTCGATGAAATTCATTTATTTACTTATAAATTGAGAATTAAAAGTTAAGAGCTCCTCTTTACCTTCTAGATAGTTTTCAGTATCTGATTTCTACTCCGCAAAATTACTTATAAAAACTACTACCATCCAAATATTCAAAAACCTCAGGAGGGAGCATAGGACGCACATTTTTACCTTCCTTGATCATATGGCGAATTTCCGTTGCAGAAATTTCAATGACAGGGGCTTTGATAAAAGAAATATTTTCGTGTTGTACATACTCAGAATCTTTTTTCTCGCCTTCAAAAATTCGTGGATAAACAATAATATGGTGATTCTTTAATAAAGTTTCGGAATTTTTCCATTTATGGAGGCCCTCCAAATTGTCCTCTCCCATAATCAAGCTGAATGAATGATCAGGGTATTTTTCATTGAGATATGTCAGAGTGTCAATAGTATAACTTGGCCTGGGTAAAGAAAACTCCACATTGGAAGCCCTCATGTTCGGGTAATTTTTAATAGCTGCCTGCACCATATCCAGTCGATTATGATCTTTAAGCAATGATTTTTTATCCTTAAAAGGATTTTGAGGACTTACAACAAACCATAATTCTTCCATATTTGAATTTTCCAGAATATAATTCGCAAGAATAAGATGTCCAATATGTATAGGATTGAAAGATCCGAAGAATAAACCGATTTTTTTCATTTTCATTTGCAGGTGTATATGAGATGCAAAGTATAGTGTTAAAGTTGTAATTTATCCTTAGTCCCTAAACTTCACATCCTTTATATTCAGGTAGTGTGTTACATTTCCTTTCCAGTGATTTTCTTCCAGAGTAAATGCGAGATCGAAATGTTTATTTCTGAAGTCTTCAGAGAATTGCCCCAATTTAAAACCAACACATTCTATATTTCTACCGGTGGATTCCTGTTTAATATAAAATTTCACGTGATTATTATCTTTCCCCATTGTTTTTATATAACCGGATAATTTCTGGTTTCTTAAAGTGAGGATGGGTTTCATATTATGTGGACCAAAGGGAGCAAGCTTTCTATGGAAATTTATAAACTCGCGGTTGATATCATCAATTTCTATTTCAGAATCTATAATGATCGATGATTCTTTCTGGTGTTCCTGAATTTTTTCAGCGACCACCTTTTCGAATTTTTCCTTAAAGGCCTCGAATTTTGATTTTTCCATTGAAAGTCCAGCCGCAGCATGATGTCCTCCAAATTTCAAAAAGTACTCTGAGCACATATCCAACGCCTCATGAACATCGAAATCAGAAACTGATCTTGCGGAAGCAACCATTTCTCCGTTGTTACCATCTGTAAAAACCAAAGTGGGTTTATAATAAGTCTCAATGAGTCTGGATGCTACGATTCCGATAACACCTTTATTCCACTCAGGGTGGTAAACAATCGTTGTCAGATTGGTTTCCTGTTGCGATTCAATGATTTGATTAAGTGCCGAAAGCGTCGAGTTCATATCGAGTTCCCGTCTTTCATCATTCAGTCCCATAATGTCACTTACAATCTGATGCGCATGTTTCAGATTATCTGAAACCATAAGCTCTACAGCTGCTTTTCCATGAGAAATTCTACCGGCAGCATTGATCTTTGGAGCAATTTCAAAAACAATGTTTGAAATTTCAAAATGGGAAAGTTTATCTTCGGGAATTAAGAGTCTTAATCCTAAATTTCTTGTTTTTCGAAGGGTTTTTAAACCCATTTTGGCCAGAACCCTGTTTTCTCCGGTCATTGAGACAATATCTGCAGCAATAGAAATTGCAAGCAAATCGGTTAATTCAAACAGCTCCGAATCCGGTATTTTGTAGATTGTATTTAGACCTTGGCATAATTTAAAGCCAACTCCGCACCCTGAAAGCTCTTTGAAAGGATATCTGCAATCACTTCTTTTAGGATCTAATACGGCAACTGCATTAGGAATTTCTTCTCCTGGTAAGTGGTGGTCACAAATAATAAAATCAACGCCTAAATTCTGCGCATAATTAATCATATCAATTGCTTTGATCCCACAATCCAGAGCTATAATCAAAGAAAATCCATTCTCCTTTGCAAAATCTATCCCTTCTGTTGAAATACCGTATCCCTCAGAGTTTCTGTCCGGAATATAATAATCAAGATATTTTTTCTGAACTATTTTGCTGAGGTATAAATACATCAGCGCAACAGCAGTTGTTCCGTCTACATCATAATCTCCATAAACCAATATTTTTTCACCATTCTCGATAGCTGTTGCAATACGCTCTACAGCCTTTTGCATATCAGCCATTAAAAACGGACTATGTATATCAGTGAGATTGGGCTTAAAAAATTCTCTTGCCTTTTGATAATTGTCAATTCCTCTAAGAACGAGAAGTTTAGATTCAAAAGTTCCGAAACCAAGTGACGAACTTAATCTGTCTACAACTTCCTCATCGGGTTCAGGTCTGTAAATCCATTTTTGACTCATTTCACAAAAATAGGGAAAATATATTTTAAAAAGGAATGATGAACTGTTAATATAATAATATAAAACAAAGATTTTAAGTGACGTTAAAGACCTTTCAATTCTGATTTGTTATTAATATTTATCGAGTCGCTTTTTAGATGTTCAATAGGTTATTTGGAAAAGTTTTAGAGAAAAGTTAACATTTTTTTTTGATTTTGTAAATCCAAAGATAATTGATTGTCGTAAATGATATTAAATAACTAAACACTTTAAAAATTAATATTATGAAAAAGACGATTAATGTTTCTAGCCAGGGCGCCACACTGGATACCGGTAGAAGAAATTTCTTAAAACTCGGCGGCATTGGACTTGCCATGGCAGGTCTTGCATTAGTAGGCTGTGATGATAATGATGATTTTCAAATGACAGACGACCAGGTATTCGACCTTGGTAAAGGCGATGTCGGGGTATTGAATTATGCTTATGCTCTTGAGCAGCTCGAAGCAGATTTCTATACTAAAGTTGTTAACAGTTTTTATTCAGGTATTTCAACCATTGAAAAAGAATTATTTACTGACCTCTATCATCACGAATTAATCCATCGGGATTTCTTTAAAGCTGCAATATCAGGAGTTACTGCTAATGTACTGCCAAAGCTTGAATTTCAATATCCGGGTGTGAATTTTAATAACAGAAGTTCAGTATTAGCTACTGCTAAGGCTTTGGAAGATACAGGTGTTGCTGCGTATAATGCAGCAGGAAAGTATATTACGGATCCTAATTATTTAGTAATTGCAGGGAAAATAGTTTCTGTGGAAGCAAGACATGCTTCTGCGATCAGAAATCTTATAAATCCCGGATCTGCTGATTTTTCAGGGGATGATGTGATTGATGCCAATGGATTGGATGTGGCAAAAGAGCCAAAAGATGTTGTAATGGCTGCAGGAGGATTTATAAAGACACCTTTTACCTGGAAAGAAAGAGGCATTAACTAAATTATTTACTTTTAAAAACGTACTATTATGAACATTCTTAAATTACTAGATAGATTTTCTGATGATAAATTCTTTACAACAGAAGCATCAAGATTAGAGACCATTACAAATCTTTCAGCATTTGGAAAAAAAGCAGCTATTGCTTCGGTTCCTCTGGGCTTAGGAGTCGCAATGTCAACTCCGGCGAAAGCTGAAAACCGAAATACAACACCAGTTACAGGAAGCTTTTTAAAAAGTACTTTAACCGATGCGTTACAACTGGCCCTGACGCTGGAATACTTAGAAAATGAATATTACAGTATTGGACTATCTACAGCAAGTTTAATTCCTAATGCTGACCGTACTGTTTTTATGCAAATCTCTAAACATGAGTCTGCACATGTTGGTTTCTTGAAAAGTACATTGACCTCTTTGGGAGTTACACCCGCATCGAAACCTACTTTTGACTTTACGGCGGGAGGTAATTTTGCTCCGTTTACAGATTATAATCAGTTTCTTGTTCTGGCGCAAGCCTTTGAAGATACGGGCGTTAGAGCCTATAAGGGACAGGCAGGAAATGTAATGTCTAATAAAGTAGTATTACAGGCTGCTTTACAAATTCACTCTGTAGAAGCCAGACATGCTTCGCAAGTAAGAAGGATGAGAGGAAATAAAGGCTGGATTGAACTGGCCAACGGAGGAAACATGCCGTCTGCGACAAACCCTGTGTACGCGGGTGAGGATAATACAAATCAAGCCGGATACAATACTTCAACTGCATTTGGAGCTGCAGCAGGTTCTGCTGCTTACGATGAAATTTTAAGTGGTAGTGATGCAACAGCAATTGCATCTTTATTTATTGTGTAGGTGATTTCTTAATATTAGGTGTGGATCCTTTTCTGAAATTTTTCAGAAAAGGATTTTTTTGTTGAAAAAAATCATATATTCGCCGGCCAAAAGGAAAATAAAATTAATATGAAAAGAATTGTTTTAAGCGTATGCTTACTGGGAGCTGTTCACGCATTTCAGGGACAAAAAATTAGTTTAGGAAAAATTACAGATGTTGCTTCTAAAGGAGCGAAGGCGCTCACTTTTACCAATGAAGATGCTGTAAAGTTATCTAAAGAATCTGTAGAATGGATGGATAAAAATAATCCTGTAGCCGGCCCTAAAGACCCATACACCATCAGACTGAATAAACTTTTCGGTAAACATAAATCACAAGATGGTCTTAATCTTAATTACAAAGTGTATAAAGTAAAAGACATTAATGCTTTTGCCTGTGCAGACGGAAGCGTTCGCGTGTTTTCCTCATTAATGGATATAATGACAGATGATGAACTGCTGGCGGTAATCGGACATGAAATCGGTCATGTTAAAAATCAGGATACTAAAGACGCTATTAAATCGGCTTATTTAAAGGCTGCGGCATTAGATGCTGCATCTTCAGCATCCTCTGCGGTAGCTACATTAAATGACAGCCAGATAGGGAAGATGGCTAATGCATTTATGGATGCTTCACACAGTAAAAAACAGGAATCTGAAGCAGATGTATACTCATACGATTTTATGAGAACGAATAAGTATAATGTCGTAGCAGAATATACAGCATTTAAAAAGTTGGCTTTGCTTTCCGAAGGAAGTACACAATCCGGTTTTCAAAAAATGTTTAATTCCCATCCAGATAGTGAAAAGCGCGCTCAGAATATTAAGAAAAGAGCAGAAAAGGATGGTCTATGGAAAGATCCTGGAACTGTCACGTTACCAACAACTAAACTTACTAAATAGTAAATACCTGAAAATAAAAAATCCTCAATTTATTTGAGGATTTTTTATTTATTTTCAATTTGTCTTGATCAATTAAGAATACATTTTTTCTCTTAATTCTTTTACTTTTTTATCCGCAAGATAATCATCATAACTCATCTCTCTATCGATAATTCCGTTAGGAGTTAATTCAATGATTCTGTTACAGACTGTTTGAAGCATTTCGTGGTCATGAGACGCCAGTAAAAGATTTCCTTTGAAATTAGATAAAGAGTTGTTCAATGTTGTAATACTTTCCAGGTCTAAGTGGTTGGTAGGCTCATCTAACAATAGAATATTGGCTTTCTGAAGCATCATTCTACTGAACATACATCTCATTTTCTCACCTCCTGAAAGCACTTTACAAGATTTCAAAGCTTCGTCACCGGAGAATAGCATTCTTCCAAGGAATCCTCTTACAAATTCCTCATGGCGTTCCTCATCATTTTTAGTGAACTGTCTTAACCAGTCAACTAAGTTGATGTCTTCCTGGAAAAAGTCAGTATTATCGAGAGGCATATAAGATTGAGAAGTAGTAATTCCCCAATTGAATGTTCCTTTGTCTGGTTGTGATTCCCCAGCCAATACCTGGAAAAACTCAGTTATAGCCAATGAATTTTTTGAAAGAACTGCAACTTTATCTCCTTTTTTAAGGTTTAAGTTAATATCAGAAAAAAGAAGTTCCCCATCTTTAGATTTTTCAAGTCCTTTTACTTCAAGAATCTGATCTCCGGCTTCTCGTTCCATTTCAAAAATAATTGCAGGATATCTTCTGGAAGAAGGTTTGATATCATCAATATTCAGTTTGTCGATCATTTTCTTTCTTGCTGTAGCTTGTTTTGCTTTTGCTACGTTTGAACTGAATCTTGCGATGAAATCCTGAAGTTCCTTCTTCTTTTCTTCTGCTTTTTTATTTGCCTGGGCTCTCTGTCTTGTTGCCAACTGAGACGCCTGATACCAGAAAGAATAGTTACCGGTATAAAGATTAAGTTTTGCATAGTCTAAATCTCCGATGTGCGTACATACGGTGTCTAAGAAGTGACGGTCGTGAGAAACAACAATAACGGTGTTTTCATAATCAGCCAGGAAATTTTCAAGCCATGCGATAGTGTCGATGTCAAGGTCATTGGTAGGCTCATCCAGGATTAAAACATCAGGATTTCCAAATAATGCCTGAGCTAAAAGAACTTTTACTTTGTCTTTGTTTTCTAGCTCACTCATCATCTGCCAATGCATATCATCCTTGATTCCTACGTTAGAAAGCATTGTTTGCGCATCAGATTCTGAATTCCATCCTCCCATTTCATCATAGATAACACCAAGCTCTCCAGCTTTGATACCATCTTCATCAGAGAAATCTTCTTTTGCGTATAACGCATCCATTTCCGCTTTTATCTCGAATAACTTTTTGTTACCTCTTAATACTGTTTCAAGGACATTATATTGATCGTATGCAAAGTGATCCTGCTCTAAAACAGACATTCTTTTTCCAGGCTCTAATGATACACTTCCTGTGGTTGGGTCTTGTTTTCCGGTTAGTATTTTAAGGAATGTTGATTTTCCTGCACCATTAGCTCCGATAATCCCATAACAATTTCCTTTAGTAAACATAATGTTTACCTCGTCAAAAAGAACTCTTTTCCCGAATTGTAAAGATAAGTTAGATACTGTTAACATATAGTTTTGTAAATTTGGCGCAAAAATACGAAAAGAATTTGGGTAATTTATAATAATGTAATAGTCAAGTTTTTAAATGAAAGGTATTTTTGTATATTTCATAAAGAAATTTTAATATAATGAAGATCGAGAAAACAGTTAACATATTAAACAGAAGAGCCCGTTTTGAATACGAAATCATTGAAGAAATTGAAGCTGGAATGGTTTTAACAGGCACAGAAATAAAATCTTTACGTTCTTCAAAAGCATCCATTGCAGAATCCTTCTGTCAGTTTATTGATGGGGAATTGTACATCATTAACATGATGATTGATGAGTACAAATTAGGCACTTTTTACAATCATAAAACAAAAAGGGAACGGAAATTGCTCTTGCACAAAAAAGAATTACAAAAATTCGAGAAAAAGTTAAAAGATGCAGGGAACACAATTATACCTTTGAAGTTATATATTACGGATAAGGGAAAAGCTAAGGTCTTAATAGCCCTTGCAAGAGGGAAAAAGCTTTTTGATAAAAGGGAAGCGATAAAAGATAGAGAAAATAAACGAACCCTGGATAGAATATTAAAGAAAAGTTAAAAATCATTCAAAAAACTTTGTATATAAAGAAAAATTATATTTATTTTGCAATATCAATTATTTAATCATTTAATTCTATGAAAAATCTAAAATTAGGAATTTCAGCATTGGCACTTACTGTTGCTTCTACTGTATTCGCACAGACT
The DNA here is from genome assembly GCF_046591535.1 of Chryseobacterium proteolyticum. Lineage (NCBI taxonomy): Bacteria > Pseudomonadati > Bacteroidota > Flavobacteriia > Flavobacteriales > Weeksellaceae > Chryseobacterium > Chryseobacterium proteolyticum. Next base: position 835,665 of record NZ_JBJLWK010000003.1, read on the forward strand.
ACCAACAATCCGTGGATGATCGGAGTTGGTGCTCATGCGGAAAATCATACAGCTCAGAGAAACAACTTCAGTAATACTTTTGCTGCAAGAAATTTAACAAAGACTTTGTTCAATATGAACAACTTCTCTATTACGCCTCCATTATCTAAACTTACTGTAGCAAGAAATATCGGTAAAGGTTTAGTAATCGACTGGCAGACTTCAGTAGGGAACGTTGACAATAAGAGATTCAACAGCGGGAAAGAATTTTTCCTAATGACTGGTCTTGGTTTCCAAGCTAAGGCAGCGGGTCTTTTATGGAACGAGGAGTCTTGGTTTGATCCATACTTAAGAGTAGGTGCGAACTATTTAAGACATGATTATACTGCATTAACTTTCCCAAGAACTGACGCTAACGGTTATGTTATCAGTAACGGGGATAACGGTAATGAAAACGGTAAAGCTAACTTCTTTACAGTTTCTACTGGTGCTGGTATCAACTTCTGGGTAACTAAAAACTTCGGTTTAGGTGTTCAAGGAGATTATGTTTCAACTCCAGGTGATAAATCTACAGTTGCAAACTTCTGGCAAGCTTCTGCATCTTTGAACTTTAGATTTGGTAACAGAGATAGAGATAAAGATGGTATCTTAGATAAAGACGATCTTTGTCCTGATACTCCAGGTTTACCAGAATTCCAAGGATGTCCTGATACTGACGGTGATGGAGTTCCAGATAAAGACGATCAATGTCCAGATGTAGCAGGACCAGTTGAAAACAACGGTTGTCCTTGGCCAGATACAGATGGTGACGGTGTTATCGACAAAGATGATGCTTGTCCTACAGTAGCAGGTCCAGCTGAAAACAACGGTTGTCCTTGGCCAGATACAGATGGTGACGGTATCCTTGATAAAGATGATGCTTGTCCTACAGTTCCTGGATTACCAGAATACAACGGATGTCCTAAGCCTAAAAAACAAACTGCAACTGAAGTAGAAAACGAATTCAGAAATGTTTATTTCGATTTCAACAAGTCTTCAATCAAAGCTGAGTCTAAGCCAGCGTTAGATAGAGCAGCTGATATCATTAAGAAAGATGGAGGTCACTATCTATTAGAAGGAAGAACAGATGCTAAAGGTTCTGAAGTTTACAACTTGAAATTATCTAGAGAAAGAGCTGCTTCTGTAGTTGCTGCTTTAGATGCAAGAGGAGTAGATGCTAACGCACTTAAATCTGTAGGTGTTGGTAAAGCTAAAGCTACAGTTCCTGCAACAGCTTCTGATGCTGAAAGACAAGCTGATAGAAAAGTAGTTGTAACTGCTATCGAAGATGATGCTCAATGGAATTCAATCGCTAAGAAAGATTACGCTGATGCACCTGCTAAGAAAGCAGTAGCTAAGAAAAAATCTACAGCTAAGAAAAAAGCTCCAGCTAAAAAAGCTGCTGCTAAAAAGAAAAAATAATTAATTTTTCTAAATAATTAATACCTCCAAATTTTTTGGAGGTATTTTTTTTTTCGTTCACTTTTAAGTAATTTTGTTCAAAATTTAAAAATAAAAATGGGAAGAGCGTTTGAATATAGAAAAGCTTCGAAAATGGCGCGTTGGGATAAAATGGCCAAGACTTTCTCTAAAATTGGTAAAGATATAGCGTTAGCAGTAAAAGCAGGTGGAGCAGACCCGGAATCAAATCCGGCGTTAAGAAGATGCATCCAGAATGCCAAAGGTGCAAATATGCCGAAAGATAACGTGGAAAGAGCAATCAAAAAGGCAAGTGGAGCTGATGCTGAAAACTATGAAGAGGTAACATACGAAGGGTATGGACAAGGAGGAGTTGCTTTCTTTGTAGAATGTACTACAAATAATACGACAAGAACGGTAGCGAATGTAAGAGCTGTCTTTAATAAATTTGATGGTAACCTGGGGAAAAACGGGGAACTGGCCTTTATCTTCGATAGAAAAGGGATCTTTTACATCGATCCGAGCCAGGTAAAAATGGATTGGGATGAATTTGAAATGGAGATGATTGATGGTGGTGCAGAAGATATTGATAAAGATGATGAAGAAATAATGATTACTACTGCATTTGAAGATTTCGGTTCTTTATCTCATAAATTAGATGAACTAAAAATTGAAGTTAAAAGCGCAGAGCTTCAAAGAATTCCAAACAATACAAAAGAAGTTACTGAAGAGCAGTTTAAAGCCAATATGAAAATGCTTGATCGCTTTGAGGAAGATGATGATGTACAAAATGTTTATCATAACATGGAAATTACAGAGGAGCTCATGAACTCTTTGTAAAAAAATAATATAACATTCATATACAGTTAACTTTCAATTAGTTTCTTTGCATAAAACTATGAAAAGAAACGTTGAATTAGTTGTTATTTCGGATGTTCATTTGGGAACTTATGGATGTAAGGCTAAAGAATTGTTAAGATATCTGAATTCTATTCAACCGAAAATTCTGGTTTTGAATGGTGATATCATTGACATCTGGCAATTCAAAAAGTCTTACTTCCCTAAACCTCATTTGAAGGTAATTAAAAAGATTCTCTCATTTGCAACAAAAAATACCAAGGTATATTACATTACCGGAAATCATGACGAGATGTTCCGAAAGTTTACCGATTTCGAATTAGGTAAACTTAAGGTCTGCAACAAAATCTGTCTTGATATTGATAAAAAGAAAACATGGATCTTTCATGGTGATGTATTTGATGCATCTGTTCAACATTCTAAATGGATCGCAAAACTAGGCGGAAAAGGATATGATTTGCTAATCATGATCAATAACGTCGTTAATTGGATCCTGGAAAAAATGGGTAGGGAAAAATACTCATTCTCCAAAAAAAATCAAAAATAACGTAAAAAAGGCGGTAAAGTATATTGGTGACTTTGAACTTACGGCTTCTGAACTTGCAATAGATAATCATTACGACTTTGTCATATGTGGTCACATCCATCAGCCTCAAATTCGTAAGGTTACCAATAAAAAAGGCGCTTGCACTTATCTTAATTCCGGAGACTGGATAGAGAACTTATCAGCTTTGGAGTATCATGATAAAGAATGGAAGATCTTTTACTATGATGAGCATAAACACTTGCTGCAGGACGATGAAACAGATGAAATTCAGGATCTTGATACCAACGAACTTCTTAAAATTGTAACTAACTTTTCTGAATGAAAATCTTATATGCGTTTCAAGGCACAGGTAACGGACATGTTGCAAGGGCTCAGGAGATCATTCCTATATTAAAAAAAATATGCTTCGGTTGATACTTTAATCAGTGGTCATCAATCGCAATTAAAGGCTGATTTTGACATTAACTTTCAATATAAAGGGATTTCCCTACTCTATAACAAAACAGGTGGTTTATCCTATCGAAAAACATTTACTGAAAATAAATTTATTCAGGCGGCAAAAACAATCAATGATCTGGAACTAAAGCAGTACGATCTCATCATTAATGACTATGAACCGTTAACGGGGTGGGCGAGCAAGCTAAAGAATCTTCCGATGATTGAGCTTAGTCATCAGGCTTCGATGAGTTTTGCTGAAACTCCAAAACCTAAAAAAAAGAGATTTCCTGGGTGAACTTATTTTGAAGTATTATGTACCCAGTGAAAGAAGGATTGGTTTTCATTTTGAAAATTATCATCCACAAATAAAGAAGCCGGTCATAAGACATAAAATACGAAATCTTAACCCTGATAAAAAAGGATACTACCTGGTTTATTTACCAAGCTTTTCTGATGAAAATATTATTAAAGTGTTAAAACAAATTCCTGTGCAGTGGAAGGTTTTTTCCAAGTACAGTAAAGTGAGGCTTAAAATAAAAAATGTTGAAATATTCCCCATCGATGAAAAGGAATACCTGACCTGTTTTGAAAATTGTGATGGTATTTTATGTAATGCAGGTTTTGAAGCTCCGGCTGAAGCTCTCTTTATGGATAAAAAGTTGTTTGTTATTCCAATTCATAATCAATATGAGCAGGAGTGCAATGCCTGTGCTCTGGATAAGATGGGAATTCCCAATTCTAAAGTATTAAAGCTTGGGGAAATAATGGAATGGGTAGCTTCAGATCATCACATTAAAGTAGATTACCCTGATGATATTGAACAAATACTGTTAAACGAGGTTTTAATTCTTTAAAAAAATATCATCTACATCATTCATTCTCATCATTACTGATCTGGCATAAGAACAATGAGGATACACTTTCCAATTGTTTTCTCTTGCGAATCTGATGGCCTCTTCTACGAGGTATTTTCCCATTCCTCTGCCCTCAAATTCAGGATGCACTAAAACAAAGGATATAATGAATTTGTTTTCTTCCGGGAAGATGGTGTAGGTCAGTCTGCCAATTTCTGTAAGTTCATTGTTTAGTGTAAGAACTCCTCCGTTTCCGGATTTATTGTTTTCAAATTTCATAATTAAAAGCTTAGTATTGTATCACGTGCAAAAACTGCACCGACTTGGATTTGAGTGTAATCTATGGACAAAGATAATTCCAAACAGAAATTCTAATTATCTTTTCCTGTATAATAGTTGTAATCTTTGATGATAATATTGATAAACTGTCTTTCTGTCATTTTTACAGGATCAACTTCCAGTTTCAAAATATTCTTGATCTTGTCGGAAAGCTTACTGATGATTTGCCGGTCATCTACTCTTAGGGCCTTTGTGTAATTATCTTTAATAATTCTCATATCATTATCACTTAACGCAATAACCTGAGGAAATGAAGGAACATAATCCTCCTGGATATTTTCCAGGATAGTATGAGAAATATTAATGCTATTTTTTAATGAAATAACAGCTGTGCCTGATGCGATATCCCCGAGGCGCTGATTATTTTTAGAAACAATCATGGAAATTAATCCGATAACACCCGCAAAAGATGTGTCTATTATCCTGAATACCCAACGGATGAGATAATCTCCAAAACCAGCCTGGTATCCGTCGATTTTTACCACACGGATTTTCATTACTTTTTTTCCGGGAGTCTGCCCTTCCATTAAGCTTTCCAAAACCAAAGGATAGATGTAAATGGGAAATGTGATGGCAATATAAATAGCCATCTGAGACCATTGATCCAGGCCGTTTAATAAATATCCCAAATCAAGAAAATTGAAAAATACATAGAAAGTAACGACTGCATAAGCGACTTTTATCAGGAGATCTATAATAAATGCAAGCATTCTTTCTCCAACACTGGCAATGTTGAAATTAATATTTACATTTTGTGAGGTATTAATCGCAATTTGAGACATAATTTTTATTATTTTAGCCTTTAGATTATGAGAGAAGTTTATTTCATAAAACAAAATAAAGAAAAATGGTTGGGAATTGAACAGGTTATTCAAGGGAAAATAAAAAAAAAATCCGGATGACCTGTCATCGTTGTATATCAACCTCATTAATGATCTTTCTTTTGCTCAGACTTATTATCCTAAAAGTAATACTACGGTTTATTTAAATCATCTTTCTTCACAGATATTCCAGAAAATTTACAAAACAAAAAGGGTAGAGGAAAACAGAGTCCTTTATTTCTTCAAAACAGAGGTTCCTTTGTTAGTGTATCAATACAAAAGATATTTGCTCTACGCGTTTTTGTTTTTTGCATTGTTTACTTCAATAGGAGTCCTTTCAGCAATTTATGATAAGGATTTTGTAAATATAATTCTGGGTGAAAGTTATGTGAATGAAACAATAGAGAATATTAAGAAAGGAAATGCGGTTGGTGTCTATCAAAGTGGTTCTACATGGGGAAGTACCATTGGGATTATCTTTAATAACATTGGGGTAGGTGCTAAATTGTATATTTACGGAGTTTTTGGAGGAGTAGGTACACTGTATGCATTACTTTCAAACAGTGTGATGCTCGGATCCTTCCAGTACTTCTTTTATGACTATGGGGCACTTAAGGATAGTGCAAGAGGAATATGGTTACACGGTGTTTTTGAAATTTTCGCAATGGTTGTTGAAGCTATGTGCGGATTAATTCTCGGGGCATCAATTTTATTTCCAAGAACCCTGTCGAGATTCAACTCATTTAAAAATGGATTTAAAGATTCCTTCAAAATATTTTTAAGTACAATTCCTTTTACCATTTGTGCGGGAATTATTGAAGGCTATGTTACAAGGCATGCTTTAAAAATGCCATTAGCTTTAAATTTAATTATTATCCTAGGTTCGCTAACGGTTATCGGATATTATTATTTTATTTATCCATCCGTTGTCAATAAAAAAATTAAAAACACAGATGATGCAGCTATATAAAAAAAGAGATTTCGGGACCTTTATCAGTGATAGTTTTAATTTTTTCAAATTATATGGAAAGAATTATTTCAAAAACTATATTTTGCTGAATGGTTTGTTGCTGATTTTAATGACTACCATTTTTGTTTTTGGATACAGGGAACTGTTTTCCCAGATATTCGGGTCAAATATGAATGGTAACAGTTACTATTTTCAGCAGTATTTTGAAGATAATGCAGGGATGTTAATTGTTGTTTGCTTGCTTACGTTTCTGCTTTTTTTTATCCTGGTGATTGTCAATTATCTTTATCCTGTTTTTTATCTGAAAAGACTTTCAAAGGGCGAAGAAAAAATAAGGACGGATGATATTCTCAGCGATTTTAAAAATAACGCAAGAAGAATAGGTACACTTTGCCTGGGAATGGTATTTATTGTAACTCCCCTGGCTTTGATTATGATCGGCATCTCATACGCATTGATACTAATTATCATCGGATTATTTATTATGTTGCTGGTGTATCCGACATTGTTTAATGTTGTTACATTTTTGATGTATGATTATTTTAATAGTGGCCGCGGTTTTTTTGAGAGTTTAAGTTATTCGATAAGATCACAGTTTTCTTATACCAACGGAAGGGAAAAGTCTCCTTACTGGAAGTATTGGGGAGCTACAACGATCATTTTTCTTATCATGTATACCATAACCACCATTTTCACATTTATTCCCATGATATTTTTCTACAGTTCAATTCTTACTTCAGCTCCTGATGGAAATTTTGAACAAAATCCCTTTCAGGGAGCCATGGGAGTGCTTTTTTTTGTGATATATGGGATTTCCATGCTGCTTTCATTTTTTCTTTCAAATATTATGTATATCAATTCTGGATTGATGTATTACGATAGCAGGACAGATCTGCATCAGAAGGTGGAACTTGCAGAAATAGAAACCATCGGTAATAATGAATAAAATTGTTTTTTTCTTACTGATCTTTTTCTCAACAGGATTCGTGTATGCTCAGGATGACATTGAATTGCCGCCGGAAGCATATGTTGAAGATTCTTTGAGTACAGGGCATTATAAAAATATGTACCGTGCAGATTCTGTATTGATAGAACACCCGGTTTCTGAAAATACGATTTATCCTAAAAAATTCAGGGAAAATCTTAAGTCAAGATACAAAGGAAATGAGTTTGATTACACAACGATAAAACCCAAGGAATCTTTCTGGCAAAAACTGCAACGGAAAATAGCAAGAATTCTTGAGAGTATTTTCGGTGAGGATACCTTTGGAACCTCTGCAAAGGTTACCACTATTGTGATGCGTTTATTTGCCATTTTACTTATAGGTTTTCTTCTATATTTTATTGTCAGGTATCTCATAAGTAAAGACGGCAATTTCTTCTTTGGGAAAAAGAATAAAAAAGTAAATATCAATGAAGAAGAATTGCATGAAAATATCCATGAAATCAATTTTCCTGAGAGCATTGCAAAATTTGAAGTAACAGGAGATTACCGTTCCGCAGTACGTTATCAGTTTTTATACGTTCTTAAAAAGTTGAGCGATAAAAAGCTTATCATCTGGAATCCTGAAAAGACAAATAAAGATTATGCGGCAGAGCTTAAAGCAGAATACCTGAAAAAAGAATTTTCAAACCTTTCCTATATATTTGATTATGTATGGTATGGTGAATTTAGTATTACCGAACAGGATTATTTGAAATTTAAAAATCAATATCAGACATTTAAGCCATAATAAAATCTTTAAAAATGAATAAAACTTTCAAAATATATGCTGTAATTTTCATCATTATCATGGTGATTCTAGCATTGCTTGAAGTTAATAAAAAGGAAGTTACAGACTGGCGAAAGAACTTTGATCCAAATGAAAAATCACCTTTTGGGTTATTTGTATTTAACAAAGAGTCTAAAGATCTTTTTAAAAATCAGCTTAAGAAAATAGCTGAAACACCATATGAATATTATAATGAGAATAAAAAGCAGTCTCACAATATTTTAATAATAGAAAAAGAAATTGACAGGGAATCCTGGCGCAGTATCTTGAATGAAGTCTCCAAAGGATCGAATGCTATGTTGATTGCAGGCAGGATACCAAAAGAAATTTCTGATAGTATAGGCTTTTATGCATCTCAAATCTCTTTTGAAGATCAGAATGTGTTAAAGCTTACAGATAAGAAATATCAGAATGATTTTATTAACTTAGATAAATTTCCGTCTGGAAGAGGATTTTCTTATGTTAAACCCGGTGTTGAGATACTAGGAAAGACTGTTGAAAAGAATAACACGGATCAGGCAAATTTTATAAAAGTAAAGTTGGGAAAGGGAAATATTTTCGTTCATAGTGAGCCACTTTTTCTCACCAACTATTATCTTCTGAAACCTGGAAATATAAAATATGCACAGGATGTTTTTTCGTATCTTAACGATAAAGAAACCGTTTGGTTTGTGGAAGCTGCAGATGCCAAGGCTTCTTCCCGCTTTTTTATGAGATTTATTCTGTCAAAACCAGCGCTGAAATATGCATGGTGGGTATTTTTAGGAGGGATGATCTTATTTATTTTTTTCAATGCGAAAAGGAAACAGAGAATTGTTCCTGTAATAGAACCTCTGAAAAATACTTCTGTGGAATTTGTGAAAAGTATCGGAAATCTTTATCTGCAGGAAGGTGATTTTCATGATATGATGGCTAAAAAAGCCCAATATTTCCTGAATAAAGTTAGAATGGATCTTCTTATCGATACCCAGAATCTCGATAATGCGTTTGCAAAGAAACTGCAATTGAAAACAGGGAAAAATATAGAGGTAATTACCGAAGCTATTGCTCTTATCCGGAAAGCTCAGGATCCTTATGCCAGTGTAATGAAAGAAGATCTCACCAGAATGAATACGATCCTGGATGAAATAATACGATAAATAATATAACGATGTAGTAACTGTGGTTACGGATACATTGACAAATGATAAATTAAAATTGTATGGAAAACCTTGAGAACGAAAATTTAGAAAATCAAAGTTCTATAAATCTTGATAAAGAAGAAAACGATTTTCAATCGAGAATCGATATGATTGAACTCCGTGTGAGTTTAGAAAAAGTAAAAGCCGAAATAAGTAAGGTGATTGTGGGGCAGGAGAGTATGATAGAACATCTTTTGGCAGCGCTCCTTTCAAATGGACATGTTCTCATTGAGGGAGTTCCCGGAGTTGCAAAAACCATTACGGCAAAGTTGCTGGCAAAAACTATTGATGTAAATTTCAGCAGAATACAATTTACCCCTGATCTCATGCCTTCGGATATTTTAGGGACTTCAGTATTCAGCGTGAAAAATTCGGAGTTTGAGTTTAAAAAAGGACCTATTTTCTCCAATTTTATTTTAATTGATGAGATCAACAGGTCTCCGGCAAAAACACAAGCTGCTTTGTTTGAAGTAATGGAAGAAAGGCAGATTACAATGGACGGTATCCGATATACGATGGAGGAGCCGTTTTTAGTCGTTGCTACACAAAATCCGATTGAGCACGAAGGAACATACAGGCTTCCGGAAGCACAGTTAGACCGGTTTTTGTTTAAAATAAATGTTGGGTATCCTAATCTTGAACAGGAAGTTCTGATTATTAAGAATCAACATGAAAGCAGGACCGAAGATAAAACAGAAGCAGTAGGACGTGTTATCACTGCGCAGCAATTAAAAAACTATCAACAGTTGGTGAAAGAGATCATTGTAGAAGCACAGCTGATGGAGTATATTGCTAAAATCATTGTTAATACAAGAGAAAATCAGTTTTTATATTTAGGAGCCTCACCAAGGGCAAGTTTAGCCTTACTTACGGCATCTAAAGCGTTTGCGGCTTTAAGGGGGCGGGATTTTGTAACTCCGGAAGATATCAAAGAAGCCAGTTATGCAGTGTTAAGACACAGAGTAATTGTTTCGCCGGAAAGAGAAATGGAAGGTTTAAGTGCTGACGAAATTATCAGACAGATTCTGGAGGGAATAGAAATTCCAAGATAAATAATAAGTGATATTATAAAATTTCAAAATGTTGAAGAGAGTAATAGATTCCTTGTAGTGGATTTATAAGGCTGCTATAAAATCTATTATCCACAACCTGAAAAATGAGAAACTTATACATTAATAATCGCTTTTTCTTTACGCTCATTGGAGTGGGGATACTTTATGTTCTGGCTTTTTTCTTTCCAATTTTTATTTATGTAGCTCATATTGTGCTCTTGCTTTGCTTTTTGGCTGCAATGGTAGATTATCTTTTACTTTTTAATCAAAAAGAAGGTGTTTTAGCACAAAGGATCTTACCTGAAAAGTTATCAAATGGTGATGAGAATCCAATAAAAATTGATATTAAAAATAATTATGGTTTTAAGATCAATACTAAAATCATTGATGAAATTCCGTTTCAGTTTCAGAAAAGGGATTTTTTAATTCGAAAAGAAATTGATCCCGGCAGAAATGCATTCTTTCAATATATTCTTGAGCCTAAAGAAAGAGGTGAATATAATTTTGGTAGCTTAAATGTTTATACTTCTTCTCCGATAGGTTTTGTTTCGAAAAGATATAGATTCCAGAAAAATGCAAATTTAGCGGCATATCCTTCTTTTGTTCATTTACGGAAATATGAATTAATGGCTCTTCAAAGTGAATTCTTATTGGGGGGTATCAAAAAAATCAGAAAGCTCGGCCATACCATGGAGTTTGAGCAGATCAAGGATTATGTTCCTGGGGATGATATCAGGACAATCAATTGGAAGGCTACATCAAAGACCAATCGTTTGATGGTTAATCAGTTTCAGGATGAAAAATCTCAAAGGATTTTCATGCTGATTGATACTGGACGAACCATGAAAATGCCATTTAAAGAGTTAAGTCTTCTTGATTATTCTATCAATGCGACAATGGCCCTGTCTCATATTATATTAAAAAAAAGGAGATCGGGCAGGGATGATGACATTCTCTAAAAAAAACTGAAAACAAGATAGCTGCAGAAAACAAATCCGGTCAGCTAAAGAAAATTTCGGAATCACTTTATAATATAAAAACCAATTTTTTTGAAAGTGATTTTAACCGCCTTTATCAGGATGTAAAATATTCAATCAACCAAAGAAGCCTGATTTTACTTTTTACAAATTTTGAAACGCTGGATGGTTTGAACAGGCAGTTAAAGTACTTGCGTGGCATTGCAAAAAATCATTTGTTGGTCGTTGTATTTTTTAAGAATTCGGAACTCCAGACTTTAATTCATAAGAATCCGGAGAGTATGCAGGAGATTTATGATGAAGTTATTGCTGAAAAATTTGAATTTGAAAAAAAACTAATCATACAGGAACTTCGAAAGTATGGTATTTATACAGTGTATACCCTTCCTGAAAATTTAAATATTGACGTTATCAATAAATATCTTGAGATCAAAGCAAGAGGAATTTTATAATTTTGCATAGATAACTTTAATACATCATAGATTAATTCTAGGATTTAATAATATAAACAGAACAATGAAAATAACACTTAATAGAATAAACGATGACTTTTTGTTTGAATGTACAAATTCCCAAGGGAATTCCATTCTTTTGGATAATACTTCGCAGCCTGGAGCTAAAGGAGTTTCTCCCATGGAAAGTGTTTTAATGGCAGTTGCAGGATGTAGTGGAATAGACGTCGTGTCCATATTAAAAAAACAAAGACAGGATATCACTGGTTTTAAAGCAGAAGTAGAAGGAGAGAGAGTCCCTGTCGATGATGCTAAGCCTTTTAAATCAATTAAAGTTCAGTTTTTTTTTGGAAGGTAACATCGACCCTGCGAAGGCTTTGAAAGCAGCGCAGTTATCATTTGATAAATACTGTTCTGTTTCTAAAACTTTGGAACCTAATGTAGAAATCGGTTATGATGTATTTGTAAATGGGGAAAAAATTTAAGGATGTTATAAACAAAATAAAAAAGCCGGATTGTTAAAATCCGGCTTTATGCTTATTATGTGTTGTTGAGGGTATTTTCTTTCTTTAAGATTTAAACATTGAGTTTCATTTTCTTAAAGGTTAACGATGTAAATATATGAAATATTTATCAATAATCTATTATAATTATTATTTTTGTTACTTGTTTTAGTTTATGGCTAAAATTAAGGCATCAATGATGTTCAATACTAAAGGTTAATTAATTGATAAAAAAAAATGTACCACTTAAGAAAGTGGTACATTTTTATTCTATCTCGGTTTCATCAGTTTAGCGACCGTTGCCGTCCATCCTGTTTGATGTGAGGCGCCAACTCCACGTCCGTTATCTCCGTGAAAATATTCATAAAAGGTGATATAATCTTTGAAATGCTCATCGTAATTAAACTTATTGTTTCCCCCATTAAAAGCTCTTTGTCCATTTTCATCTTTAAGGAATATAGAACATAGCCTGTTACTGATATTTTGTGCTACTTCATCCAGATTCCTTTTATCTCCGCTTCCTGTCGGTAATTCCACTTTCAGGCTGTTTCCATAATAGAAATGAAAACGCTGCAGACTTTCGACAATCAAAAAGTTAATAGGGAACCAGATCGGGCCTCTCCAGTTACTGTTTCCTCCAAACATTCTGCTGTCACTTTCCGCAGGGGTATAATAAACCACATTTTCTGTCCCATGAACAGAGAAAATAAAAGGATTTTCTTCATATACTTTAGACATGGCCCTGATACCATAAGAACTTAAAAATTCTTTTTCATCCAGCATTCTTGTCAAGACTTTTGTTAGTCTGTTTTTACGAAGGATACTCATTAAATGTTTTCTGCCATGACCTTCTTCATCCCAATGGGAAACCAGTTTCGTAAGTTCCGGCTTATTTTTCAGCACCCATTCCATTCTTATTTTAAAGTTGGGCATTTTTTCCAATAATCCGTGATCAATAATCTCCACAGCAAATAAAGGAATAAGCCCGACAATACTTCTTAAACGAAGCGTAACACTTTCGCCGTTCCCAAGTTGTAGTACATCATAGAAAAAACCATCTTCTTCATTCCAAAGGCCTTCTTTTCCATCACCCATGTTTTCCATCGCTTCCGCGATGTAAAGATAATGCTCAAAAAACTTAATGGCCATGTCTTCATATACCTGATAGTATTGGGCAAGTTCCATTGCAATTCTCATCATATTCAATGCATACATTGCCATCCAGCTTGTACCGTCTGCCTGTTCAAGATGCTCACCGTCTTTAAGTTCCATATTACGATCGAAAGCTCCGATATTATCAAGACCTAGAAAACCGCCGCCGAAAATATTTTTACCGTTTTTATCCTTACGGTTTACCCACCAGGTAAAGTTCAAAAGTAATTTTTGAAAAACCTTTTCCAGAAACAGGAGATCCGGTTTTCCATTGGTCTTTTCATCAATCTTAAATACCCTGAAACAAGACCAAGCATGGACAGGTGGATTTACATCACTTAAGTTCCATTCATACGCCGGAAGTTGTCCATTAGGATGCATATACCACTCTTTGGTTAACAAGAGAAGTTGGTTTTTTGCAAACTGGGCATCAATTAATGCATAGGGAACGCAGTGAAAAGCGAGATCCCAGGTAGCATACCATGGGTATTCCCATTTGTCAGGCATTGAAATAATGTCCTTATTGTGCATGTGGTTCCACTCTGTATTTCTTACATAGTGGTTGAAATCCCTCGGTGCATCAAAATTAGGATCTCCCTTAAGCCATTTCCCAACATTATAATGATAAAATTGTTTGTTCCATAATAGCCCTGCGAACGCCTGACGTTGAACATTTCTTTCATCATCATTCGTTGCATCGTGCTGAACTTCTTCATAGAATTCGTTGGCCTCAGCAATCCGGGTGTTGAAAATCTCATCAAAATGATGAAATGGTTCATCGGTGTCGTTTGGCGACAGCCTGAAATCAAAGGTTTTTGATTGTCCCCCACCAATAATTTCTTCAATCACAAAAGCGGCTTTTGAGCCTCTTTTTTCCGGATTAACGGTATTGGAGTTATGAATAATGTGATCGTTTATACCATCCTTGAAATAGGTGTTATCTGTTAAAGGAGCTCCGTATAATTTAGGTGTATTGGTTTCATTATCACAAAAGAGACTTTTGGCACCGGTGTTTCTTGAATAGAATTTTTTGATGGAAATACTATCATGGTTAATATCAATACAGCCGTCGTATGAGGCGTTTAGCTGCCCCTTATAAGTATTATATCCCCATTTCCAGTTGTTACGGAACCAGGCTGTTGGAGCGACAACAATAGGTGCATCGTTTTGGCTCCTGTTACAAACTGTGATACGGACTAAAAAATCGTCAGCATCTGCTTTACAGTATTCGATGAAAATATCAAAATATTCATCATTATCAAAGATTCCGGTATCAAAGATTTCAAATTCAGCTTCTTTTTTGCTTCGTCTTCCGTTTTCAGATAGCAGGTGATCATAAGGAAATTCATGGATCGGATATTTATACACCATCTTCATATAACTATGGGTAGGCGTGTTGTCCAGATAGTAAAAGATCTCTTTGATATCTTCACCATGATTGCCCTGGGGATTACTCAATCCGAAAAAACGTTCTTTGATCATTTTGTCCTTTTTGTTCCAAAATGAAAGAGCGAAACAAAAAAGCTGTTTGGTGTCCGATATTCCCGCAATCCCTTCTTCACCCCAACGGTAGGCATGACTTTCAGCTTTATCATGATTGGTGAAATTCCACGCATTGCCATTGGGACTATAATCCTCACGAACATTACCCCATTGTCTGTTGCTTACATAAGGCCCCCAGTTTTTCCATTTTATATCCTGTAATCTTTGTTTTTCTGCAGTCATAGTTCATCATTTTTCACTACGAAGGTAATTTTTTTTGAAAAATAATTCCAATTTTTTCTATCTGAATAATTCTTAACACATCCTTGTAACTATAATGATTACAGGGATTTTCAGAATAAATTAATTTTTTCATGAAAAAATTAAATAAAATATTATATCTTTGCACCATTCGATCATTCAAATATTGAAAATGTTATCAAGAAAGGTTGAGGGATTAGACCCGATGAAACCTTAGCAACCCTTTGTGCAAGCGAAGAAGGTGCTACGTTCTACCAAATTATTTTTTGGACAGATAACTTACTGAGTTTTTCAGCCATTTCCTGTGGCATTTTCAATTGTATTATAAATAATGTATAATAGAATTGAAAACAGAACTAAAACATATTAATCTTTCGTATCAAACTAATTCCGGAAAGGAATGCAATATCCCGTTGAGCTATCAGACCTTCGGGAAAGAACTGTTTTCGGCACCTGTTATTTTAATCAACCATGCTTTAACGGGAAATTCCAATGTATCGGGAACAAATGGCTGGTGGAAGCAATTAGTAGGAGATGGCCAGGTGGTTGATACCAATGTCTATACGGTTTTGTGTTTCAATATTCCCGGAAATGGTTATGATGATTTTTTAATTGAAGAATATGAAGAGTTTACTCCTTCGGATATTGCAGGCATATTTTTAAAAGGGTTAGAATTACTTAACATTAAAAGTCTATATGCCATTATCGGAGGTTCTCTTGGTGGAGGAATAGGATGGGAAATGCTGGTTAAACGTCCGGAACTTGCAGAAGTATTTATTCCCATTGCCTGTGATTTCAGAACTCATGATTGGCTGCATGCGCAATGTATGGTTCAGAAATTTTTATTAAATGGAAATGACGCTCCGTTACAAAAGGCAAGAATCCATGCAATGCTATGTTATAGAACCCCACAATCTTTAAACGACAGATTTCAAAATAAATACAATACCGCAAAAAATAAGCTTGAATCGGAAGATTGGCTTGAATATCACGGAAAAGCTCTTAATGAAAGATTTAGTTTAAAATCTTATCAACTGATGAATCATTTGCTGATGAACATTAATGCCGAGGAAGAAAGGCTGGAGAATATACAGGCACGAATGCACTTGATCTCCGTTGATACAGATTTGTTCTTTCCTGCTTCCGAAATCCGGATGTGTTTTGAAAAACTGAAAGGTAAAAAAAAGAATGTTTCTCATCACGAGATCACCTCAGTTCACGGGCATGATGCCTTCCTAATGGAATACAAACAATTAAATAATATCATTAAAACCATTTTATTACAGAAAGAAACTGAACAATTACAAGAAACCTGTAATAAAGCTAAACAATAAAGAATGAACAGATGAAAAATGTTAACGAAATAAAATTTTTAAAGAACAGATCAATCATCAAATTTGAAGGAGAAGATTTCTTAGGGGAAATCGGTATTGACGGTAGAATTTTTAAAGCACTTACTTTAGCCAGGATTAGTGTAGGAGTGATCTCACAACAAGCTATAGAAAACGGAATATCAATTTTGGTTCACGAAAACGATTCTGAAAATGCGGTTAATTGTCTGATAGAGGAATTTGAAGCAGAAAGGAAATCAGGGGCAGTATCTCAGATTTATAGTATTAATAACGTTTCAGTTTTGGGATTTGTAGCAGAAGATTTTAATAAAATACTGGCGGAACTCGCAAGAAATAATGTTTTTCCTTTGCTTCTGAATCAGATAGCAAGTGAAAAAAGAGTAAATATTGTAGTTACTTCTTCTCAGGATGAGAAAACTAAGAATATCATTGAATCTGAAATATCCAAAAAACCTAAAACCGTTCATCTTGCAATCATTGGACATGGGAATGTGGGTAAAACTCTGATTGACCAGGTATTGGAATCTTCCGAAGAAATTAAGAGACGAAAAAAAATAGATCTTAAAGTAGTGGCTGTTGCTAATTCAAGAAAAATAGCATTCAATAAAAAAAGGTTTTGGTCATAATTGGAATGATGAGGTTTTAGTTGCAGAAAACCCTTCTAATGTTGATGAACTTATCAGTTTCTCCAGAGAGAATCAGCTGGAGAATCTTATTGTGGTTGATAATACGGCGAGTAAGGATTTTGTTAAGAATTATCATGCTTTAGCTGAGAACGGATTTGATCTTGTATCTTCCAATAAGATTTTCAATACCCTTCCAATAGAAGAATATCGTAAACTAAGATATACGTTGAATAAAAATAACAGACGATACCTTTACGAAACCAATGTGGGAGCAGGTTTGCCTTTGATCGATACCATTAAACTATTACACCTGTCGGGGGAAAATATTACAAGAATTAAAGGCGTGTTTTCAGGTTCTTTAAGTTATATCTTCAATAATTTTTCAGTTAGAGATGAGAAATTTTCAACCATTATAGGAGAAGCAATGGAGAAAGGATTTACTGAACCGGATCCTCGTGAGGACCTTTCAGGAAATGATGTTGCAAGAAAGCTTTTGATTCTGGCGAGAGAGTTGGATCTGATTAATGAATTCAATGATATTAATATTCAGAATCTAATTCCTGAAAACCTTCTTTCTATTGGCAAAAATGAATTCATTTCCAGATTGGGAGAATTGGACGAGGAATACCAGAAAATTAAACAAAATCAGGAGGCAGATCATGTTCTACGATATGTAGGCGATCTACATGGCGATCTTCAAAAAGAAAAAGGAGAACTTGATGTAAAATTAATTTCTGTGCCGGCTACTTCCGCATTAGGGCAATTAAAAGGATCAGATTCCATTTTTGAAATCTATACGGAGAGCTATGGTGAAAACCCTATTGTAATTATGGGAGCCGGTGCGGGAGCACAGGTAACCGCGAGAGGTGTTTTTGGTGATATTTTAAGAGTAAGTGAAACAAAATAAATCAATGTACGAATGTAACGATATAACAGTATGCCGATAAAAATGGCTCAGATCAGATTCGATCGATTCATTGGTAAACTGTTGCATTGATACATGATATTAAAATTAAAACTATATGGAAAATTTTGAAACGTTTGCAATAAGAACGCAGACTGAACGAACTCAGTTTGATGAACATTCTACTCCGCTCTATCTTACATCCAGCTTTATTTTTCAGGATGCAGAGGATATGAGGGCGAGCTTTGCAGAAGAAAAATCAAAAAATTTATACAGCAGATTCTCTAATCCAAACGTTACTGAATTCACCGATAAAATTGTGAAAATGGAGGGTGCGGAAGCGGGATATGCTTTTGCTACCGGAATGGCAGCAATTTATTCAACATTTGCAACTTTGCTTGATGCCGGAGATCATATTGTAAGCTGCCAGTCTGTTTTTGGATCTACACACACACTTTTTACAAAGTATTTCCCGAAATGGAATATTGAGACTACCTATTTTAAGGCAGAAGATGCAGAAAATGTTGAAAAGCTTATCAAACCTAATACAAAAATTTTATATCTGGAAACTCCGACTAATCCGGCAATTGAGATTCTGGATCTTGAGTTTTTCGGGAAAATTGCAAAAAAACATAATCTTATCTTCATTGTAGATAATTGTTTTGCCACCCCTTATCTTCAACAACCTATCAAGTACGGAGCTGATATTGTGGTTCATTCGGCAACAAAATTAATTGACGGACAAGGAAGGGTTCTTGGTGGAGTTGCGGTAGGAAAAGAAGACCTTATCCGGGAAATCTATCTTTTTGCAAGAAATACAGGTCCAGCCATGTCTCCTTTTAATGCATGGGTTTTATCTAAAAGTCTTGAAACTTTAGCCATCAGAGTTGAAAAGCATTGTGAAAATGCATTGAAAGTCGCTGAATTTTTAGAAAGCCACCCGAATGTGGAATTAGTAAAATATCCTTTTTTACCTTCACATCCAAGCTATGAAGTAGCAAAAAAACAGATGAAATTAGGAGGGAATATTGTCGCTTTTGAAATCAAAGGAGGAATTGAAGGAGGTCGAAAATTTTTAGATAAAATAAAGATGTGTTCACTTTCAGCAAATCTTGGTGATACCAGAACAATTGTTACACATCCTGCTTCTACTACACATTCCAAATTAACCGATGAGGAAAGGAATGAAGTGGGAATCACTGCCGGCCTTGTACGTTGTTCTGTAGGGTTGGAAAACGTGGAAGATGTTATTGCAGATTTAAAACAGGCATTGGATTAACTCAATTGAAATGGGCTTTAGCCCATTTAAGAAAAATAATATTAACGGCTTTAGCCACAATCTACAAAATGAAAAGTTCAGAACAATTATATAAGGCACTCTCCGAAAGAATTTTAGTTCTTGATGGGGCTATGGGAACGATGCTTCAACGATACAAATTTGAAGAAGAAGACTATCGTGGTGAGCGTTTCAAAGATTATCCGCATCTGGTTAAAGGAAATAACGACCTACTTTCCCTCACACAGCCTCATGCTATTGAAGAAGTTCATAGAAAATATCTGGAAGCGGGAGCTGATATTATCGAAACCAACACATTCTCGGGAACTACAATTGCAATGGCAGATTATCATATGGAAGACCTGGTTTATGAGCTGAATTATGAATCTGCAAAAATTGCCAGAAAAGTATGTGATGAATTCACAGCTAAGAACCCGGATAAACCTAGGTTTGTAGCAGGATCTATTGGTCCTACGAACAGAACGGCAAGCCTGAGCCCTGATGTAAATGATCCGGGATATCGCGCCATTACATTTGATGAACTGAGAATTGCTTATAAACAGCAGTCCGAAGCTCTTTTGGATGGGGGTTCTGATATCTTGCTGGTAGAAACAATCTTTGACACCTTAAATGCGAAAGCAGCTTTATTTGCCATTGATGAAATTCAGGATGAAAGAGGAATAAAAATTCCGATAATGGTTTCAGGAACTATTACCGATGCTTCGGGAAGAACTTTGAGTGGTCAGACGGCAGAAGCATTTTTAATTTCGGTTTCACATCTGAATCTTTTGAGCGTCGGATTCAATTGCGCGCTGGGAGCTAATCAGCTGACACCTTATCTGGAAACATTGGCTCATAATTCGGATTTTTATGTCTCAGCATATCCCAATGCGGGATTACCGAATGCTTTCGGTAAATATGACGAGACACCCGAGTTTATGGCAGAACAGATACAAGAATATGTGGAAAAAGGTCTGATCAATATTATTGGAGGGTGTTGTGGTACAACCCCTGAACATATCAGGGCTATAGCGGACTTAGTGAATAAGTATGAGCCAAGAAAATTGAGAAAATTTGCATGATTTGATAGATTTTTTTCATTGAATCAATTGTAAGATAACGGTTTAGTATTATTATTTTTAAGTTAAACTAAAACTAATCATATGGAAAAGCCGAGTTACTTAAAGAGTGCAGAAGACACAAAAATCTTTAATGAATTAAGAAAAAAGGTGAACCAGAGAGTCGAAAACATAGAGGAAAACAGAGATATCTACATTCAGATTAAAGCTGTTTTATTGCCCCTTATTTATATTGGGCTATATGTTTTTGCGTTGATTAATGTTGAGAAATCTTTGCTTTATATTTTGAGTTTTGTGTTAATGGGAATTATGTTGGTTTTGATCTATCTGAATTTAATTCATGAAGCAGCTCACAATAATATATTCCAAAACAAAAGATTAAATAGCTGGGTACTGCAAATTTTTGATTTTGTGGGAGCCAATTCTTATATCTGGAAGAAAAGGCATATTGCAAGCCATCATGCATATCCGAATGTAGACGGATGGGATACTGATATAGAGCAGAGTGGTTTACTGCTGATTGTTCCATGGATCCGGGCAAAAGGAGTGCAGAAATACCAGCATCTGTTTTTCTTTCTGGTGTATCCTTTATATTTATTCAACTGGATGTTTATCAGGGATTTCAGGGATTTCTTTGATAAGGAAAGGGTTATTTTAAAAACCCAGGGCGCCATTCCGGTTATTGAGAAAGTAAAGATGGTTGTTTATAAACTCTTTTATTTCTTTTATCAGATTGTTGTTCCTGTTGTATTCTTTAAAGTTTCGATTGGATTGGCGATAGGAGCCTGGTTTTTACAGGTCATTACAGCAAGCATTTTTGCTTTGTTTGTTTTATTGCCATTACATCCGCTTCCTGATAATGCTTTTCCAAAATTAGATGAGAAAAACTCACTTCCATACAGCTGGATTCGGCATCAGTTGGAAGTAACCAATGATTTAACCAATAATAATTGGATGATCAGAAATGTATTGGGGAATTTCAATTTTCATGTGGCTCACCACCTCTTTCCAAATTATAGCTATATGTACTATAACGAGATAACAGAAGAAATAGAAGAGTTTGCTAGAGAACATGGTTTAGTATACAAAAGATTTCCAATTTTTACTGCTTTAGGCAAACATGTTGATTTGCTGAGGCAAAATGCAAATAATGCATATTACATTTTAGAAGAATAAAAAATTGATGAAATATTTAAGATTATCGGGCCTTGAGCCTCTTATCATAACACCGGAAAGTAATTTCATCAACGTTGGTGAAAGGACTAATGTTGCCGGTTCTAAAAAGTTTTTAAGATTAATCAAAGAAGAAAAATTTCCTGAAGCATTAGATATTGCAAGACATCAGGTGGAAGGGGGAGCGCAGATCCTCGATGTTAATTTTGACGACGGACTGATTGATGGTAAAACATCAATGGTTAAATTCCTGAATCTGATTGCTTCCGAACCTGATATCGCGAGAATTCCCATTATGGTGGATTCTTCCAAATGGGAGATCCTGGAAGCAGGACTACAGGTTGTTCAAGGAAAATGTGTGGTGAATTCTATCAGTTTAAAAGGAGGGGAAGAAGAATTCATCAGACAGGCAAAAGCAATAAAAAGATATGGTGCTGCTGTTATTGTGATGGCTTTTGATGAAGAAGGACAGGCAGATACCTTAGACAGAAGAATAGAAATTTCAAAGCGATCATATGATATTTTAGTTAATCAGATTGATTTTCCTGCTGAGGATATTATTTTCGATTTAAATATCTTCCCTGTTGCAACAGGAATGGATGAACATAGAAGAAATGCTTTGGATTTTATCGATGCAACACGATGGGTTAGACAAAACCTTCCCTATGCCTCTGTAAGTGGTGGAGTTAGTAACGTTTCATTTTCCTTTCGGGGGAATGATACGGTAAGAGAAGCGATGCACTCTGTTTTTCTTTATCATGCGATTCAGGCAGGAATGAATATGGGGATTGTGAATCCTGCGATGCTAGAGGTGTATGATGAAATCAATAAAGAATTACTGGAGCTTGTAGAAGATGTTATTCTAGATAAAAGGGAAGATGCTACTGAGCGGCTTCTGGATTATTCTGAAAAGCATAAGTCTGTAAAAAAAGAGAAAACGGAAGATCTGGAATGGAGAACAAAACCTCTTCAGGACAGAATTACCCATGCTTTGGTAAAGGGAATAGATCGTTTTATAGAAGAAGATGTAGAAGAAGCAAGAAAAGAAGCAGAAAAACCATTGCATGTTATTGAGGTCAACCTGATGACGGGAATGGGTGTTGTAGGAGATTTATTCGGAAGCGGAAAGATGTTTCTTCCGCAGGTAGTTAAATCTGCACGGGTAATGAAAAAGGCAGTTGCCTATCTTCAGCCTTTCATCGAAGCGGAAAAAGATGGTTCAAGACCTGCGAATGGTAAAATACTTATGGCTACCGTAAAAGGAGACGTTCACGATATCGGAAAAAATATTGTTAGTGTTGTTTTGGGTTGTAATAATTATGAAATCGTAGACCTTGGAGTAATGGTTCCGGCTGAAAAAATTATTCAGACGGCAATTGAAGAAAAAGTGGATGTTATAGGACTGAGCGGCTTAATTACACCAAGCCTTGATGAAATGGTGTATATTGCTGCTGAGCTGGAAAGGCAGAATCTGGATTTTCCCTTACTAATAGGAGGAGCTACCACATCAAAAGCGCACACAGCCGTAAAAATAGACCTGAAATATAAAAACGCTGTTGTACATGTAAACGACGCTTCCCGGGCGGTAAATGTGGTAAGTTCTTTATTGGGAGACCGGAATAAGGAGTACGTGGATGACTTAAAAAATGAGTATTCTGATTTCCGTGAAAAGTTCCTGAACAGACAGATCGATAAAGACTACGTCTCTATTGAAGAAGCCAGAAGAAATCATTTTAAAATAGAATGGGAAAGTGAAGATATCTTTACACCCAATAATATCGGTGTACAAATCTTTCAGGATCAGGATCTGAATGAATTGGTTCCGTTTATTGACTGGTCACCTTTCTTCAGGAGCTGGGATCTTCATGGGAAATACCCGAACATATTAGAGGATGAGGTAGTAGGTACTCAGGCAAAAGAACTCTTTAAAGATGCTCAGGTGATCCTGAAAAAAATTCTTGATGAGAAGCTTCTTACTGCAAAAGCCATATTTGGAGTTTTTAGAGCCAATTCTAATGAAACGGATGATATTATCATCTTTGATGAAAATAATCAGGAGCAGACCAGGTTTTTGACTTTAAGACAGCAGGTTCAAAAGTCAAAAGGCAAAGAGTATCTCGCATTAAGTGATTTTATCGCTCCCCAAAGTTCAGGAAAAACAGATTATATGGGAGCTTTCTGCGTAACAACAGGTTTTGGAACAGATGAGCTTTCTGCAGAATATGAAAAGGCGAATGATGATTACAATTCCATTATGGTAAAAGCCTTGGCAGACAGATTCGCTGAAGCATATGCTGAATTTTTACATAAAAAAATAAGAACAGAATACTGGGGGTATGCAAAACAGGAAGAGCTAAGCAATGAGGAACTTATTGCCGAAAAATATAAAGGAATACGCCCTGCTCCCGGATATCCTGCTTGCCCTGACCATCTGGAAAAGAAAACTATTTGGGATCTTTTAAAAGTAGAAGAAAATATAGGCGTTTATCTTACCGAAAGTTTAGCGATGTTCCCAACAGCATCAGTCTCCGGATATTATTTTGGCAGCCCGCATGCAAAATATTTCGGATTGGGGAAAATCACAGAAGATCAATTAAAAGACTACGCCGCACGAAGGGGGTGTAGCATTCAGGAAGCCAAAAAATGGCTGTCACCTAATTTAGCAGATTAAAACAAGCATGAAGATTACTGAACATATAAAAAAAGCAAATGGAAAGACTTTATTCTCTTTAGAAGTGGTTCCGCCACAAAAGGGAATTGGTATTGAGGACCTTTACAGGAATATAGATCCTTTGATGGAATTCAAACCGCCTTTTATTGATGTTACAACTTCCAGGGAAGAATATATTTATCTTGATAAAGGAAATGGTCTGATGGAACGCAGAATTACAAGAATGCGCCCCGGAACCCTGGGGATATGTTCTGCTATTCAGCATAAATATAATGTAGATACCGTCCCCCATTTATTATGTGGAGGCTTTACAAAAGAAGAAACAGAGTACCTTTTGGTAGATTGTATGTATCTCGGGATTGAGAATATTATGGCACTGCGGGGAGATGCGATGAAAGGACATCAGTATTTTGAAGCAACTCCAGGCGGACATGAAAGTGCGATGGATCTTGTATATCAAATTAATGATCTCGGACGTGGAAAATACCTTCATAATGAAGATGAGGTTGGTGACGAACTGAATAAATTCTGTATTGGAGTTGCAGGATATCCAGAAAAGCATATTGAAGCCCCTTCAATGAACTATGACCTTAAATGGCTAAAACAAAAGGTAGATGCGGGTGCAGATTACATCGTCACGCAAATGTTTTTTGATAATAAAAAGTACATTGAGTTTGTTCACAAAGCAAGGGAAATGGGAATTACGGTTCCTATTATTCCGGGAATCAAACCTATTGCAACCAAAAAGCATTTAAAATTATTACCACAGGTATTTAAAATCGATTTGCCCGAAGAATTGATCAGTGAAGTTGAAAATGCCAGAAACAATGAAGCTGTAAAGCAAATTGGGGTAGAGTGGGCAATCAATCAGTGCCGGGAGCTTCTGGATTTTGGAGTGCCTGTTTTACATTTTTATTCTATGGGTAAAAGTGATAACATAAAGAAAGTCGCAGGGGAATTATTTTAATGAAGGAGTATTAATGAAAGGAATCCCTGTTGTTCTGTCAACAGGGGTTTTTTTATAAAATAGGATAATCCGAATTATTGCGGGTAATGAATGTTTATAGAATTTATCTTCTTTTCATATAAATTGAAATAATATATATTATTTGTATTGTCGTTCTGTTGATAAAAAATTACGTCATTTACACTTCTTATAATATTATAATGGTAACCTGTAGATGGCAAAACAGGAAATTCTTTTTTAGCTTTTAAGTCTAACATTACTAATTGAAATGATGATGCGCATAGTACATTATTATTTGTCAGTAATACAGGATTAGAATACATTGTAGAATTTCGTAATGTGTCGTTTGTAATCATAATTTTATTAAGTGTTTTTGGATTCGTTATGTTATGGTTTGTATTAAAGAAAAACAAACCACTTCCAGCTGGGTATCCTTGCATAGAAATTACTAAGCTATCTTTTCCTACATTTAAAATCTCCTGCATAGAATATGAGTTTAAATTTGAAATTTTTTTTGATTTTAAATTATTTATGTCTAATTCATAAATGTCATAATTATGATAAGCATTTGGTACAATTGGAGAATACGATTGAAAAGTTTTCGCTTGCAGATAAAATATTTTATTGGATTGTGAAAATATATAATCGGAAATAAATCCATCACCAACTTTAATTTTCTTAGTTATTTTATGACTAAGGAGATCGTAAAAGTGAAATTCGGGACGTAATTTATTTTTAGGATAATATAAAGCAATTATAGTTTTACCATTATCAGAATATTTTGGGTTAACATAATTTCCGGGACCTTTGAAAATATTGTATGTTATTCTATTATTGGTATTAATAAGCTTAGCATATACAGAATATAGTGAATCCTCTTTGTAAGAGAAAATTATAGTCTTAATATCAGGTGAAACATCAAATCCATTCAAATATGATTTCTTTTTATTTTGATTACAAGAATATAACAAAATTAATAAAAATATATAGGGTAGTCTACTCATCTTATGCTTCGAGGTATTTGGTTAACTATAATATAAGTGTATTGTCATCCGAAATTATTCAAATAATTCATTGTCATTCTTTTAGCGGAAGAATAATATCTCAATCCACCACCTATCCAATCTCCATTTACAGAATACCCTGCTTTATTATACATAGCTAATCTTAAGCATAAGTGTTTCCCGAGTTACTTATCAGAGCAGCATCAGTGTTTTGGATGATAATGACTGTGTTATAAAAACTAGCTCCTCGCAAAGGCAAGGAGCTAGTTCTTTCATTCCGGATCAAACCATTTCTGCCTTTTTGCTACTTTTATCATGTGAGCGATTGTTATTGAAGGTTTAGAAATGGTATTAGTCTTAATTCCTATTTTTATTAAAAATTTCTCTATCAGAAAATTATTGTAAAAATACTTATTTACATTAAACTCATTACTGTTTTTAATATTGAAATTTTTAAAAAAAGATTCAAATAGACATTCCATATCCATAAAATCTTCATTTTTATCATTAATAATTGTTTTATATTTCAGTTCTTCATTATAATACCCACGTTTTTTAAAATAATCTACTACAATATCAGTTGTATCCATTTAATTATTTGTTTATATTATTATAGATTAATCCTCCTCCTATACTGAATCTTCCAGCACCGAACCAAACAGCATTTCGACCATAAAAACTAGCCCAATTCCTTGTCATCCCGGCTTTAACTCCAGTGAAATATGGAAGTTTTTTTATTAATCCACCCAATAAATTTATCTTTTTATAACCATAAATTTTAGAGTAGTGAAGAGAAGATTCTAAGACGGTTTTACTAGCCTTACCTAGAACAGGAATACCTAATTTAGCTTTACTGAGATTAGTTACTCCCATTTTGCTTAAACTAATCCAGCGACAACTAAGAACAACCTCTGAATAGCGAAATCACTCCAAAAATAATTAATATTATCATAAAAATATATCCTCCTATATTTTGGCTTCTTGAATAAGGACTAGGATCATTTGATTTGTCCTCATAATTTTTCTTTTTTTTTGGTCAAGAAATAAAATCCTAATCCTAAAATGATTAATACTATACCAACTAGATAATTCGTACTCTATTTATTAGAATGATCATAACATCTTTATCGTAACCATTATCGGGCGCGTCTCCCAAATGCGCCACATGATTTAATCCTGCAACTACACCTCCAATCAAAGCTCCTTGCCAGAAGTTTCCTCCTATGAGTTCTGATCCAATCCCTCCTGCTAAGGCTCCAAAAGCAATCGTACCCACGGCACTATTGGCAGCATCGCCTACAAGTTTCTGAAAACCTGCTGCCCCTAAACTTCCCAGAGTTCCTGAAGCAAAAGCCTGAAGAAACCACTGCCATTATTCTGCACCATTCCCAATATTCCTTGTGAGAGGCCATGAGCCCCGGCTCGTAATAGTGCATTAACAAAGGTTTTCGCCGCGGGAAACCCACTAACATTACTCTGTCCCTCTCTTAGGACTCTTGCGATAATCTATGAGCTCTGGCTTGATTTACTCCAACTTTCATTTTTTAGGAAGAAAAGGAAAATTAGCTTTTATTTAGTAATATCAATGTCTTCCAAAGATTTTTCTTTTATTAGATTTTTAAATTCGTCAAAGCCAATCTCTTTATTTAAAACATTCTTTTTAACATCATAAAGATAATATGCTAATTTTGATTTACTTACTTCTTGAGGCTTCATGGAATAAGTGGTATCAACAGAAAAAGTTATATAGTTGTTATTATATTTAAAGTCTACAGCCCCGCTATCAATGATAAGTTTATCATCTTTCATTATACTATTTTGTTTGCCTCCTTCAAAAATAAATACATATCCAGAAGGTCCTTTTTCTGTAAAATCAGAAAAATTGTAATTAGTCGTTACTATCAAAAAAATAGTCAATAAAGATAAAATACCCAATGATACTATTAACAAATACTTTTTCATTCTGATAAAAATTTTAAGGATAAATTCTTGTTGGTTAAGTTTTATGTATGATTGTATTTACACCTTTAAAGTTTATTTGAAACTCCGTTCCTTCTCCTGCAACCCATCTTCCTATGGAGTTTGCTGTATTTCTTACAGGAGAACTAAGGTATGAGCTGTGCTGTTCAAAATTGTATGTATCAGGATAGATAGTTACCTTATTATTTCCTAGATAATTAACTTTTATATTTCCCAAAACCCTTCCTTCATTTGAGCTGAAAAGAGTTTGCACATAGTAATCATTACCAGCTTTCCATGTCGTCGTATCTATAAAATTTAAATCTACTTTACTAGCATCTAATGTAACTGCTTGACCATTTCCATTTCTATACCAATTATTTGCTTTAAATCAATTCTCCCATCTCTATTTAAATCCCAAGGACTATTTTGTCTTTGTATTTTATAATTTGCTTTTTTTCTTATTACCATTTCCTGATCCTTTGGGAGTATGCAATGTGTGGTTCAATCCAGCAACGAGAGTTTCAATGATGTGTTTATTTTATAATACTAATTTTAGGTAATTTTTCTATTTTTGGATGATTATTAAAATAGTATAGTAAAAAAACATTTGTAATATAAACTTCAGGATTTTTTGAATCTTTTCTATTTATTTTATTCATATTAAATGAAAACCTTACCATTGGATTTTTTTTTAGAAGTACATTTGTTTGCGGATATAATATTCGCATCAAAAAGATAATTATCATTATCACTTAAGTTGAATATAAATTTTGTTTTTCTATCAAAACAAATTTTTTCTTTTAAATTACTAAGTTTAAAAAAATATCCTGTTAAAGCATCATTTAATTCTACTGTATCTTTGTCAAAATTAAAAAAATAGTTCTTCTGTGCAATTAGTAAATTATTTCCTAATAGGAGAAGAAAAAAGATTATTATAAAAATTTTCATATTTTAAAAGTTAAAATTTTTCGCCAATTTCCAATATTTATTTTTAAGATCTAACGAATAAAGATAATTAGTTCCATTTACCATTGCATTTGACCAAGAATGGGCCAGATATTCTGAAATATATTTACCATTCAAATCACCATATTTTTGATTCCAAGTAGCTCTCATAGAAGGCATGAAATTGTGATAAACATGCATAAGTTCATGACCAATCGTTAATGCTAAAGTACGATAAGAACTGAATGCTTTAGGACCAAAATAAATTGTGTTACCTTTTCCAGTTGCTGGTGTAACAGCAACATCTTCCAAATCAGGACTATATTGATATTGCGCTGTGTCATTTGATAATCTAGAAATAGTTTTTAAGGAAGATACTTTCTTCACTAAAGTTTTTACTGTTGAAATATCTCCTTTCTTTGGAATTCCGTTAGGATCTATATCTGTATTCTCTAATTCGGTATCAATTGCATATTTTAGACTAATCCTATGCATCGCATGATTCAATCCAGCAACGATACCACCGATAACGGCTCCTTGCCAGAAGTTTCCTCCTGTGAGTTCTGATCCAATCCCTCCTGCTAAGGCTCCAAAAGCAATCGTACCCACGGCACTATTGGCAGCATCGCCTACAAGTTTCTGAAAACCTGCTGCCCCTAAACTTCCCAGAGCTCCAGAAGCAAAAGCCTGAAGAAACCCACTGCCATTATTTTGCACCATTCCCAATACTCCTTGTGAGAGACCATGAGCCCCGGCTTGTAATAGTGCATTACCAAAGGTTTTCGCGGCGGCGGAAAAAATAGTTCCTATCCCAAAGGTAGCAGCACCCCCGACCGCGCCAAAGAACATCGATTTTAAGGCTCCCCCAAAACTCCATTTATCTATATTTCCTGTGAGTCCCAGTGTCAATGTATAAGATACCAGCCCTACAGCAGCTCCTATAAATACAGCTTTCCATATTGCAAACATTGAAATCCCTAATAATGTGACCAATTCTTCTCCACTGGGATCATTAAACATTAAAGGATTATTCAATACATATCCATACTTATTATAATTCTGGGTGTTGGTGGGGTCCTGGATATTCTCATCTGCGTTCAAGAATCTTCTTAAGAGAGGATCATATAATCTTCCGTTCATATGAATGATTCCCACTTCTGTAAAATGCTCATGGCTGGTGTAGCCTCTTTCAATTAAGAGTGATGAATTACGAATTACATTTTGATCGGTAATAATAGCTCCATTCCCAATTTTAAGATGGGTAAAGTTACCCCATGCGTCAAAATGCCTTTGTTCCAGCTTATTTCCTGCCTCATCGCTAATCGCCAGAATACTTCCGATATAATCTTTGTGCAAAAATTTATAAGATCCACTGCTCTCTGTATAGTCTTTCAAATATACAATATTGCTGTCATATGGATTGCCACCAATGTACAGGATATGTTTCTCTCTTCCTGTAGCGTTATCTTTAATCACTTCAAAACTTCCGTCTTCACTATAGAATTTTGTAAACTTTCCTTCTCCATTAGTAGTAAAGTTACCGCCATAGTTCACCCTTTGCCTCATATTGGTTAAGCCATACTGGAATGCCACATCTCCTTTTTCACCATCGATGTATACCGGGTCATTGTTTTCATTATAAACAATGCTTTGAATCAAATCATTATTGTAGTTCTGTGTTCCTGCTGCATTCAGGGTCATTCCTGTAGGTTGATAGATCTTCTGGCTGTTCTCAAACTTAATTGTTCCTACCTGATCGTTTTGGGTGATTCTTCCCTTTACGTCGTAGACATTCCTATTATTTGATGGTTTAGCCCCTGTTACCGGATTGGTCCAGTTAACCAGACGGTTATTGTCATCATAATCAAAAGATTCAATGATGTTAAAATCTCCTCCGGTTGTTCTGCTTTTCAACTCATTTTTGATGGCATCAAAAGAGTAGGAAAGCTGTAAGATACTTGCTTTTACTTTGGAAGAGTGATTGACCTGGGTTAAGAAACCATCAGCTGCATAGGTGTTATTGATGTTGGTTGCACCCAGCATAGCTTTTAGAACCTGACCTTTGGTATTGGTTTCCTGAAGCTGCCACAGGGTTTTACCTGTCTGTTTGTCTTTTACCTGAAGCAGTTCCCCATTCCAATTGCTGTAGAAATTTTCTATTTGTATTTTAGTCAATACCCCGGAAGAATAGAGTTGTTTTTCATAGGAAATCACTCTTGCTTTATCATCGTAGGTAATTCCTTTTTGGATAAAGTATTTTCCATTGCTGCTTTCCGATGAGGATAAAACTCTTCCCTGTGGATCATAAATTATGCTGGAATTGTATGCCTGACCTTTAGAGGTTCCTGATTTTGAAATCACCCTTCCTTTGTCATCATAAGAGAAAGTGATATTTTTGTTAGTGGCTTCCCCACCGTCCATTGTAGAAATTTCTTTCTGGGAAATAAGCTGACCTAGATTATTATAAGTATATTCTTTCGTTCCCTTGGGGCTAATAATCTTTTTAGGTTGTCCGGAACCATTATATTCATATTTATAGATTCCATTCGACGGATCATTAAATTCTGATTTTCTGCCCCAATAGTCATATTTTGTCGTGACGATATTTTCAGCGTATTGGGCTTTGATTTGTTCACCAGCAGCATTATAGCTAAATTGAATGGTTCCTCCTTTATCAGTACTTGAAATTACATTTCCTAAGGCATCTGTTGTTTTGGTGGTTGTTCTTCCATAGCCATTCAATTCTTTGACCGTTGTGGTCAGCCCTGAAACAGAAGTCTCTGCTTTCTGGCCATTGA
This sequence comes from Chryseobacterium proteolyticum, assembly GCF_046591535.1. Taxonomy (NCBI): domain Bacteria; kingdom Pseudomonadati; phylum Bacteroidota; class Flavobacteriia; order Flavobacteriales; family Weeksellaceae; genus Chryseobacterium; species Chryseobacterium proteolyticum. The sequence continues at coordinate 867,518 of NZ_JBJLWK010000003.1, forward strand.
ATGAGGTCGCCGTTATCTTAGCTGGAAATACAGTATCATCATACGAAATACTATTCCACTGATTGGCTGATTGACCTTCAAAATAGGGTTCGCTTTCTTTGATTTTTCTACCCAATACATCATATTGAGTTTCTTTAGAAATATATTGCCCTTGTCCAAAGGCTTTAGTGGAAGTCTTATATTCCTGGCCTTGTTTATTGGTATACTTTTTAGTTATATTCCCATCCGGATCATTTTGAGTCATCATAATATTAGTATTACTATCTCTCTCATATTGATAAGAAGTGATTCCGTTCAGATTGGTTTTGGATGTTAAGAGTTTACCCCATCCATCATATTTATTTTCTAAGGTATTGCCTAATGGATCGATTTGCTTTTCAATCTGCCCCCAGTCATTATACACAATATTGGTTTCAAGACCTAAATTGTCCATTTTTTTTACCACAAAACGGCCTTTAGGATCATACCTGCTTTCCGTACTCTGAATCCGTGAATCTATACTATTACTTATTGCCCTTTTTGTAATATTTCCGAAGGCATCATAGTTATAGGTTTCTGTTATAGATTCGGTATTATTTCTGTTCCAGGTGATCTGTGTTTTTAACAGGTTATTTTCATAGGTATATTCTTCTTTGGTTCTTTTGGTATCCCCATAAGCCTGTACAACATCCTCTTTAATTTTCGGACGACCAATGTAATAATTGGTTCCTGTTCCTGATGGATTATGGAAATAGTCAAAGGTTGAAGTAGTTATAGCAAAGTTATTGTTGATTCTGGTTTCCCTTTTTGCAGGAAGATAATAATCTCCATAGATAATCGTGCTTGCTGTAAGGGTATTGGTTAAAAAATCCTTGATTTTATTAGTCGTAGGTATAATGGCTACCACTACCTTATGCTGGTTTGCCTCCGTAATATTGGTTGTAACCTGTCCGTCTACCAGTTGTTGTCTTTCGTAAATGGTTGATTTAAAGCTTAAAAGTTGGGTGTTGTTTTCAGAGATGTTGGCGGGGAAGATCATATTTTCGTTATTGGTACGGATAGACCATTCTTTTACAGGAACGCCCTCATTCAATGGATCGATCTCTACTCCGGACCAGATTTTGGTAGCTTCAAACCCATCTGCATACCACGAAGAACGGGCGGTCTGGCGGAAGCCAATACTTCCCCGACCCTGCAAATGACTTACAAATCCTCTATAACGGAAATCTTGTTTACGGACTCCGTTATTGGTGGTCTGAAGTAGTTGTGATACTGCATACAATCCAGAAAATTTATTTACCTCAATATAAGGGTATTCTTCTTTTTTTACTGAAGCATAAAGATTGGGATTGGTAGAGGGGTTCAGTTCCTTGTATTCTATATTTGTACTTAGATCTCCTTGCACAATGGAAGAAATTCTTGAGTAAGTGCCGGTATCTCTAAAGCCATTAGCTTCAAGAAAAATAAACCTTTCACAATCGGTTTTGCCACAGTTTTGAGGTTTCCCAAGAATAATGACTTTCTTTCCATCTCTATACATCGTTGTTGTTGCGAAAGGAACGACAACCTGATTAAAATAAAAATTCTTTGTCGGCCCATGTTGAGTGAATACGATAGGTACTCCATTAGAATTTGCTGTAGTAAAAACTTTTGAGGAAACGCTGGTATTTTCCCAGTTAAAATGATTGTTCCAACTATGATCAACAAAAGAAACAGTAGTTGCAATGAATTCTGATCTTCCGTCTCCGTCTAAATCATCAGCAGCAAAAAGTTGCCCCGTAAACGTGGCATACCCACACCCAGATTCGAAAAACGTATTATGCACTCCCTCCTTACTCGTTTCGTAATTCAAGGTAAAATAGGCCAGGTTATTTTTTACTTCTTTTATAAAACCCACTCCATTGGAAATATATAAGTTCCAATGAGATGATTTGTCTGCTTGGGGAATCATTAAATCCGCTTTTCCGTCTCCATTAAAATCTCCTACAATAGCCCTGTCAAAAACGCCTTCCAGGCGAGATATATTTCTTATTGTTGCAGTAAAGCCATTTTGCCCTTTTTTATAACTCTCTATGGACCCATTATAAGAAATAAACTCAAGGACACCATCGCCATCGAAATCTCCGGCTAATGACTCAAATAAAGATTTTGTTCCCCCTCCCGCATGAGAAACTTGCATATTATCATACAGAGAGACAATCATCGTTCTGGAATTATTATTACACTTCCTATCAATGATAGGAAATGTTTGATCCTGATCCGGATTATTAGTTACCTCATCGTTACAATACATATCTGTAATTTTCAAGATCAGTTCAGACTGATTGTCTCCGTCAAGATCAAGTTCTTTACTTGCTTCAAGAGTTGAGTTTAGAGAGCTGTTTAAAGTTATAGTATAGGAGGGGTTATTAGGATAAGGTGCATATTCGTAATCATTGGATGAAGAATAATCATATTTGTCTCCAGATAAAGTTTTCTCAAACTCTGCTATAAGTTGATTATCATCGTTCACAGAATACCCACGTATGATTAAATCTTTTTTTAGAGTTCCATTAATTGTTTTTTGCTCTAGTGTAACCCAACCTTGTCGTGTTAATAACTGGTTTTGTGTATTTTTTATGGTAAAAGAAGTACTTGATGACCAGATTTGGGCATTCATGTAAGCAAGACTTCCAACAGGGACTTTGATATTATTTCCAAAAACATCTTTATATAAAATAATATTGGTTCCTTCATTTCTTAATACATCAACTTTTCCATCGCCATCAAAATCTCCATTAATTCCTTTATTATCTCCATTCACATCGTAAATTCGGGATTCTTTCCAATCTTTCACCGTGGCGTTTTCATAGGTGAAAAGTATAGGATTGGCAGACTCTTGCTTAGCATTCTGCTCAGTAATCGACTTTACCAGCTGATATTTATTATCACTATTAAGCTCATTGAGAATCTTATATTTTTTAAATAAGAGACCATTGGTATGGACGGTAATGTCTTTTAGTAAATTAGACTGGATAAAGCTCTGTGTCTTAAGATAAGAAGTCTCTGTCAATTGTCTTGCTTCATAATTAAATGAAATAGTGTTAAAATGAGCGGTATTACTATTTTCATTTCCTCCCCATTGTATATTTGAAATGATGGCTACATTATTGGATTGAGTATATTGATAGCTAATATAATTACCTTGAGCATCTTTCCATTTTACAATATTGTAGTCTACCGGAGTTCTTGCCGGACTATTTCCTGAAGTGGTCGCTCCATACCAGGCTTGAGATCCGTCTTCAAAAGTAATCACCCAATATAATGGCCCTTTCCATGCTTGCCCGGTTATTGTTCCTATTGATTTTACTTTAATATTAGAGTATTTTTCCGTCACATATTCTGAGCCATCTTTTCCGTATTCCCCGGATTTTAAGATCAGTCTTTGTCCATTGTAGCTGTAATAATCAGACTCATCTAACTGAACTCCTTTAATCTCACCATCTTTTTCCATATTCCTTCCAGTTCTTGAAATCGAGGTGATTCCTGATAAACTCCATCCATATCCCGCAATTCCATTTCCGGAACCACTGGAGTAAATAAGATTAGCTTGTGGGGCTACACTTTTTATCCCGGGAGGCAAAGCTATGGGCAGGGTAAATTGTAATTGACCTGACTCGGATACTTCAATATTTCCTTTCGTATCATGGAAGCTTTGTCCTTCCGGGGCAGTTGTGCCGTATGGATTGGTTGCTCCTGCATTAGAATCTGTTGGACCTCCTCCCGGATTTTCTGTAGCAGGTCCAATCTTTGCCACAAATGGATTTGAGGTATCCGCAGCTGCTTTGAATCCCTGTGCCAGTAGTATGGCCTGTGGGTCCTGTACTGTTCGTGAGGCGTTTTCCTGTTGATATAAAATTGTTTGTGAAAAGCCCAATACTGAGCAGAATGAAATAATAAACGAGTATAAAAATTTCATAGATGATAAAATAATAAGTAATACTTAATTTTTCTTGTCTAAACAACTACCTTTTTGTAACATTCCTGCTGAAAACTCTTCCGTCTTTTAAGGTAAACTGAAGGATATATACTCCCCAATCGTAGCCAGACATATTGATTTTAATCTCTTTATTAAGATCAGGCATGTTTTGCTTCCGGAATTTCCAGTTGATGGTGTTATGTTGATACAGTGCTATAGATTCAATAAGACCGTCTGCTTCGTTGGTCCAGTCTATAGTAAGAATATCGTTCACAGGAACCGGATAAAGCCTGATTTGTTTCCAGAATGTTTTTTCATCCATGGCTGGATTTTGCTGCAAGGGAGCTATGGTTCTGGTTTCCTGACTTTCTTTCTTTGTTTCATCTGAAACCTTTTTACTCGTGTTATTAGTACCGCGATATCGCTGGTTTCCAGCCTCATCGTATTTGAAATAAACTTCAGTTTGCGAAAAACCAAAGAATCCCATCAGTAAGGCAGAGAAGGAAAATATTTTTCTTTTCATAAGTTGCATTTACTTGATTTTTCCTGAAAAAAGAGACTTTAATTGTTTTTCTAGTTGCTTTATTTTTTCAGATTGAAATTTTAATTGTTTGTTTTGTTCAATAGAATATAGTGTCAGCTCTTCAATTTTTTCCAGTAGCTTGGCGTCCATCTCACCCACATTGATTCCGTTTTTTACAACTTCTTCAGCGGAAGGAATATTGGGCAAATGCCCTTTTTGTTCAATATGCTTTTCGACCTCTTCCAACGAACGAAGGTGATAATCTTTCCCGAAGACATAATCAGCCCATCCATTGGTAGAAGGAACTTCAATCTTTACTTTTTCTGTTTTTATTCCGTCTTTTACAAACAAGCGATATTCATTACAGTCATTACAGGCGGATAGTGCTGTATTATTCCATGAAGTTCCGATAAGGACCTTACCATTTGCTCGTACAGTGAACACGTATTTTGCCCAATCCCCTTGTGTATGGGGAGAAGAAAGTGTAAGCAATCCTACATCATTAGATTGATAGTGGTCATATACAAGCCACATCAGGTCCATTCCTGAACTTACATTTTGTACTGTACTTCTTACCTGAACACCATCACTGTTGATATTGGTGTAAAATTGAGCTCTTCCATAGTTTTTAAAAGCAATATTAGGGTCTGTTGGACCTCCGATGGCTACTGTACCTTCACTTGATTCGATAAGAAACTTGCCCCATTTGCTCCATTTGGGATCATTCGGGAGAGCATTTCTATAAAATACACCTCCATCATTAAAATTGATCTGGTGATTTTTATTTCCTGAATTTCCTGACCACGGAGCTATAGTTAGTAATCCTGAAAATTTTCCCGTGCCGGGTGCTTCAATGATAGCTCTGTCCTTAAATTCAGCTTTAAATTCACGATTATATTCAGATGGAAGTGGATTTACATTTCTTGTATCCTGAACCTGAAGATTAGCGGCCTGCTGTGCAAAATGTAACTGAGTGAATAAAATAATGCCAGTGAGTAAACTTTTTTTCATTATTGAATTTTTTATTACGATAGTTGTAGATTTAAATATACTTTTGGGTATAATGGTTAGATGGTCCTGATTTTTGAATCAGAATCATTAAAAGGATTAAGTCCATAAAAAATTAAAGGGAATAAACCTTTAAAAATGGAAAGTCATTAGAAATACATTTTATCTGTTAAAATGTATAGGGGAAATTATTTTTCATGCAGTGATCAAATTTTATTTGTGTTTTTGCAAACATATAAAATGTTCACTATATGTAGATTTAAAACACGTAACAATTTGATATTCTGGTCTGTATTTGTAATTTATTTAAAAAAATAAAGAAAAAAATAAATCTGGATTTTTAAAATTTTGAAAAATATTCATAGAATGGAATGGGCTTTTAGCAAAAAAATGCTAAGTAGATTGTTGTTTATCTCCAAAAAAAAATGTTCAGGAGATTATAGCAGAGTTTAATACATTAAAAAAAGCCATCAGTTTCCATTTCTGGAAACGTTCTGAAATAGAACTAAAGTATAGGATGCCTTTCAAAAGGTTTGTTCCTATCAAAAAGATACCGATAGGTAATTAACTTTCTGGTCACAGTAGTATCGAGAGTTTCTGCAATTTTTATCATTTTCGGATTAAAGTCTCCGATCCATTGAAGCTCGGTTACTTTAAAATCTGTATGTTTTCTCAGATGCTGGGTTCCTTCCCAGATCATATATCCATCGATTCCTTTCCTTTGCCATTCGGGAATAACGCCGAAAACCAATCCGACCATTTTTTCATTTTTTTTGAATGTTTTGTACCAAAGGAACTTCAATTTTTCTATACATCCGAACTTTCCGTTGAGGTATCTGATCCATTGATTCACGTCCGGAATATTCATCCACATGGCAATCGGCTTTTCATTTTCATAAACGAACCATGAAATATGGTCGTTGATAATAGGCTTCATAGTTTTGAACATTTTCAGCACCTTGCCTTCTTCCAGTCTTTTTCCTTCTCCATGAGCTGCCCAGGCACTATTATAAACCTCCGTGAAATCTTTTGCAAATTTTTCCAGATTATTTTTTTTTCATAGGCTCTGCAGAGATGGACGGATTTCGGCGGTGCTTTTCATGCATTACCTTAAATACCCGTGAAACGTCCGCGAAGATAGGTCTTGAAAAGCAAAGCTGTTCAAAATATAACCTGAATCCATAATTTTCAAAGAGATCTTTGTAATAAGGAAAATTATAATTCATGCCAAATAAGGGAGGTGAAAATCCATCTGAAAGGAGACCCCAGAATTTATCTCTTTCTCCAAAATTAATCGGTCCATCCATTGCCTCCATACCTCTTTCGTGCAGCCAGTTTTTACAATAATCAAAAATAAAATTAGCTGTTTCCTGATCATTAATGCAGTCGAAAAAACCTAATCCTCCGGTTGGCTGATCCTGCTTGTAGAAAGTATTGATAAAAACAGCGACCTTTCCAACGGTCTGATTGTTTTTATTTTTAAACAAAAATCTTTGGCACTCACCGGTTTTGAAAAATTTATTCTTACTGGGATCGAAAACTTCTTCGATATCTTTGTCTAAAGGTCTGATGTAATTTTTATCGTGCTGATAAAGTACAGCTGGAAACTGCAGAAATTCTTTTTTTTTGTTCTTGGTCCTGTACTTCTTCAACAATAATCATAAATTTTATAAAAATAGAGGGTGAAAGATAATGTTTTTGGTTTCAATTGAAATCAATGAATCGATTTTATCCGTATTTTTGTTGCAAATTATAAAAAATGGTTGATTTTACTGATAACGACGATGATATTTTCACTGGAAAAGAACATACGCCTATAAGGGAAGATGCTTTTGATAAATCGCCACAGGAAAAGATAGAAAAGATTACCCAGCTTTTTGGGGAAATTATGGAAACTTTGGGAATGGATATGACGGATGACTCCTTAAAAGATTCTCCCAAACGTGTTGCAAAAATGTACGTGAATGAAATTTTTGGTGGACTACTTCCGGAAAACAAGCCGGGAATTTCTACTTTTTCCAATAAATATAAGTACCGTCAGATGTTGGTGGAAAAAGATATTACAGTATATTCGTTCTGTGAGCATCATTTTTTACCAATCATTGGAAAGGCACATGTTGCCTATATTTCAAATGGTGAGGTAATTGGTCTTTCAAAAATTAACAGGATTGTAGACTATTATGCAAAGAGACCTCAGGTTCAGGAAAGACTTACAATGCAAATTGTAAATGCCCTTAAAGAAGCTTTGGGAACAAAAGATGTAGCGTGTATTATTGATGCGAAACATCTTTGTGTGAACTGCAGAGGAATTAAAGATACGGCAAGTTCTACGATTACGGCAGAATTAAGTGGGATATTCAGGACTAATCCTATTACCAGACAGGAATTCCTGCACTATGTAGGAAGCCATACGACTTTGGATTAATCGAAATGGATTATCAGATTTTAAAAGATACCGTGGAGGCGGAGGTGAAAAGATTTGGAATGATTTCTGAAGAAGAATGGAGTTACAAATTTTCTGCTGAGAAGTGGTCCAAAAAAGAAATTTTAGGTCATCTTTGTGATAGTGCACTAACCAATATCAGGAGATTTGTGGTTACCCAATACAAGGAAAATGAAAATATAGTGTACGATCAGAATTTTTGGGTGAAAGCTCAGAACTATCAAAATATTCCGATAGCTGACGTGATCAATCTTTGGAAATATCTCAATCTTCAGATCGTGAATGTTGTTGAAAATATGCCGGATGAGGTTTTGCATAAAAATTGTGATACTTCAAAGACAGAGCAGAGAGTGTATACGCTGGAGTATCTGATTCAGGATTATATGGATCATTTGCAGCACCATTTAAAAACAATTTAATAATGATAAAATTTAAAAAAAGTTTCAGATAAAATTTTTGTAACCACAATTATTTGTTGTTGCCAGAAATGCTGTTGTTAAAAGGTCACAATCTTTTAATACTAAAACTTTAAACTAGATTATAAATCATTAAATCTTTTAATTTTAAAATCAATGCAATTAAAAATATATAATTCGCTAACTGCTGAAAAAGAAATTTTCAAACCTATTTTAGAAGGAAACATTGGGATGTATGTTTGTGGCCCGACGGTTTATAGCAATGTACACTTAGGAAATGTAAGAACGTTCCTTTCCTTCGATTTTATTTACCGTACTTTAATGCACTTAGGGTACAAAGTAAGATATGTTAGAAATATTACAGACGCGGGACACCTTACTGATGATGGGAATGTAGATAATGACCGGTTTGTAAAGCAAACCCGTCTTGAAAAATTAGAGCCTATGGAGATCGTACAGAAATATACTGTGGATTTTCATAAAGTTTTAGATATGTTCAATCTTTTGCCTCCTAATATTGAGCCTACGGCGACCGGGCATATTGTAGAGCAGATTGAGCTGACTCAAAAGTTAATTGAAAGAGGTTTTGCATATGAAAGTAATGGGTCTGTTTATTTCGATGTTCTGGAGTATAATAAAAGAGGATTGAATTACGGGGAACTTTCAAAACGTAATATAGAAGAACTGTTTGCTAATACCCGTGATCTGGACGGGCAAGGGGAAAAGAAAAACCCACAGGATTTTGCACTTTGGAAAAAAGCGTCGCCTGCTCATATCATGAGATGGAATTCTCCTTGGGGAGAAGGCTTTCCGGGATGGCACCTGGAATGTACTGCAATGAGTACTAAATACCTCGGTGAGAAATTTGATATTCACGGTGGAGGAATGGATCTTAAGTTCCCACATCATGAATGTGAGATTGCACAAGGTAAAGCCTGCAATGATGTAGCTCCGGTTAATTACTGGATGCATGCCAATATGTTAACTATGAACAGCCAGCGGATGAGTAAATCAACAGGAAACTATATCCTGCCGATGCAGCTGGTTTCCGGTGAAAATGATTTCTTTGAGAAGCCTTTCCACCCGTCAATCGTACGATTTTGCTTCCTTCAGGCTCATTACAGAAGTGTCCTGGACATTTCTAATGATGCTATGATTGCCAGTGAGAAAGGATTTATCAGGCTGATGGAAGCCGTAAAAGTGCTGAATTCTGTTATGCCGGATGATAGTAAAGAATCAGGTTTCAATCTTAAAGAGTGGAAGGAGAAGGCTTATGACGCGCTGACAGATGATTTTAACTCACCAATACTGATCGCGCATTTGTTTGAAGCGGTGAAATTTATTTTTGCTTTGAATGACGGTAAGGAAACCATTTCTACAGAGGATCTTGCTGATTTAAAATCTACTTTACATGCTTTTATTTTTGATGTTCTGGGCCTACAACCTATTGAAGAAAATAATAATGAAAAGCTTGATCAGACCTTACAGGTTTTGATTGAATTAAGAAATCAAGCCAGAAAATCTAAAAACTTTGAGCTTTCAGACCAGATCAGGGATAAGTTACTTGCTGAAGGAATAGAGCTAAAAGATGGCAGAGATGGAACTACTTATGTTTTGAATTAAAAGTAGATCTTTTTACATATTACCTCCCATAGGTTTTACGGATTACGCAGCTTTCAAATAGAATGTCTGTTCAAATCAGTAGAATCTGTGGGATTTTTTTATTTGAATAAATATTAGATTTAATGAATATGCTAATTAAAGCTACTGATGTATTATTAAATTTTTAAATAATTGTATTTTTTATTATTTAATCTAGAAAATATGTAACTTAGTGATAATAAATCCTATTAATTATGAAAAAATATTTATTCCCTGTCATCTTACTGTTATTAGGAGTGAAAGCTTCCGGGCAGCAAGATTTCTTTGCACTTACCGGAAAAGATACTCCGAGCATTATTTTTAATGATTTCCGGGCCCTGGATGTTATCAATGGAACTTCCGGTGAAACTGTGTTGACAGCTGATTCTATGGCAAAAGTATTTTCACAGTCGAGAAACGGATCTGTTACTGAGGATAAAAACTCTTATAACCATGCCCAGTCTGCAACAATGGCTGCTTTAGCTTATGATCCGTCGGCAAATAATCTGATATACATGCCGATGTTTTCTTCTAATGTATATGTTTTAAATAATAAAACCAAAGAAATTACTTTGGTAGAAAACAACGTAACAAGAGTAACTGCGTGTGATATGAATTCCCATATAACGAGAATGGCGACAGGATACGATGGAAATGTTTATGCTATTAATAATGCAGGAACTCAATTTTTACAAATTACCAGAACAGGTAATCAATATTCGGTTCATGACCTGGGAATTATTAATGATGATATATCTAACGGAAAGAATTCTTTTACAACTATTGAAACAGGTTTTGGTGGAGATATGATTGCTGATGCGGACGGTAATTTCTATGTTTTTTCGACATCAGGAAATGTCTTTAAGATTCTGAAAAAAGAACTTAAGGCAAGGTTTGTGGGGAAGATCACCGGTCTACCTGAAAATTATTCAGTGAATGGTTCTGCCGTTAATTCAAAAGGAAAGGTAGTGATTGCAAGTGCAAAGGGAGCCCCATTGTATGAGGTGGATATGCAGACATTAACCGCGGATAAAATTCCCGGAGATCTGAATCTGCATATTTATGACCTGGCAAGTAAGTATTTTGTAAACGATAAATCCGTAAGCTCAAATGTTTTAACCCGCGTAGATATTTATCCTACGAAGGTTAACGAGCATTTTATTACAATAGATATAAATGATCAAAAGATCAAAGAAAATATTATACTTAATGTGTTTGATATGTCTGGTAAAAATGTGATGAAACAAAATATATCTGCTAAAGGAGGAACCTTAAACCAAAAAATATTCCTGAACAATTTAGTGGATGGAGCATATATTGTAAATCTTACAGAAGACTCAGGTAAAATATTATTAAATAAGAAGATTATTGTCACTAAATAATATCCTGAATTTTTATGATTTTAAAACCTTTTCAAAGTGACTGAAAAGGTTTTTTTAATGAATATTTGATCTTGAATAAGTTTTGTTTTTCGAGATTATAGTGTATTTTTATAAAAAAATAGAGATGAAATTATACTTTAATGTAGGATACAGCGCGCAAATTGGAGAAGGATTACAGTTGGTGATCAAAGAAGAAGGAGCTGCATCTAAAGTTCATAAAATGTTCTACACAGAAAACGGTTTATGGAAATGTGAGGTAGATTATTTCTCAAAATCTATTTCTTATAAATATCAACATATCAATGAAAGAGGGAATGTCCTGAGGGAAGAGTTTGTATCCCATCATTTGAATTTTCCCCATAATTATAAAGAATTTTTAATCTTTGATGAGTGGAATAATAAGAACTTTCCTGAAAACTATCTCAACAATAAAATTCTTTATAATAAACTTAATCAGTTTATTCCAGAGAAAATTACGGTTCTCAAAAAGCATACTCATTTATTCAGGATTGAAGCTCCTATTTATAACCCGGATTGGCAGGTCGTTCTTTTTGGGAACACTGAATCTTTAGGTAGCTGGGATTATGAAAGGGTAATTCATTTATCACAAACTGACTTTGGAGTTTGGGAAGCAACAGTGGAAATTCCTGAAAATGAATTTATACAGTATAAATATTGTATTTACGATAAAAGTTTACAGAAAGTTGTCGACGTAGAAACTGGTGAGAATAGATTTACGGTTCCTAATCTTCAGCCTGATGTTTTACAGGTCCTTGCCAACCATTATTTTAAATTTAAAGCTTATCAGATGTACCATGATGCAGGAGTTGCAGTTCCTGTATTCTCTTTGAGGAGTGAAGATGGGTTTGGTGTAGGGGAATTTGCTGATATGAAAAAGTTAGCCGAATGGGCACAAAAGACTGATCTTGGTATTATTCAGATCCTTCCTATTAATGACACTACAGCTAATTATTCCTGGACGGATTCCTATCCTTATGCCGCTGTTTCTGTTTATGCTTTACACCCACAATATATTTCACTGGAAAATCTTGATTATGCTTTACCTGATGATTTAGTTGAAGAATATCAGTCAGAAAAAAAAAGAATTGAATGCTTTAGAATTGATTGATTATGAGAAAGTAATTGCCGGTAAGTGGAAATTTCTGAAAGCTGTTTTTAGCTTGCAGAAGACCAAGATTTATAAAGACAGAAACTTCAAAAAGTTTATAAAAGATAATGAAAGCTGGCTGATTCCTTATTGTGCGTTTTGTGTATTGAGGGATAAATATAAAACGCCCAACTTTAATAACTGGAAAACACACAAAAAATATATTGCCGGAAAAATTGCCCCATTTTTTTCTGCAAAAAGTAAAGATTATGATGATTCGATGCTTCATGCCTGGGTTCAGTATCAACTTCATAAGCAACTGAAGGAAACTATAGATCATATTCATAGTTTGGGTGTTTCGGTAAAAGGAGATCTGCCCATTGGTATTTACAGGTATTCTGTAGAAGCCTGGGCTGAACCAGAACTGTTTGGAATGGATTTCCAGGCTGGGGCACCACCTGACCAGTTTACTGAACTGGGACAAAACTGGGAATTTCCAACCTATAACTGGGAAGCCATGAAGAAAGATGATTGTCGATGGTGGAAGAACAGGTTTAAAGCTTTGGAGCAGTATTTCGATGCCATGAGAATAGATCATATTTTAGGCTTTTTCAGAATATGGAGAATGCCCATATCCGCCACTCAGGGTATACTCGGATATTTTTATCCAGCTGTTCCTATAGTAGCTGAGGAATTTAAAGCTCTGAACATTCCTTTTAATTTTGAGCGGTATTGTAAGCCTTTTATTAATGACCATATTTTATGGAAGTATTTTGCAGACGAGAGTAGTAAGGTTCTGGAGTTTGTAAATAAGAATGCCGATGGAACTTACTCATTTAAAAAAGAGTTTGATACACAAAGGAAATTATCGGACTATTTCAAAAAAAATAAGGAGAATTCTTTTTTGGAAGAAAGGCTTCTTTCTCTTTGCGCAAATGTTTTGTTTGTGACAGAAGAGAGAAATGGGAAAACTGTGTATCATCCAAGATTCAATGTATACAATACGGATTCTTATTTTTATTTGTCTGATTGGGAGAAGAATTCGATCTATAATTTGTATCACGACTATTTTTTCAGAAGGCAAGACCACCTTTGGTACGAAAAGGCCATGGAAAAATTACCTATGATACTTAACGCAACAAAAATGTTGATCTGTGGGGAAGATTTAGGAATGGTTCCGGCTTGTGTGCCTGTAGTGATGGATGAGCTCGGTATCATAGCTCTAAAAGTCCAGCGTATGCCTTCGGATGATATTCCATTTTATAATCCCAAAATTGCAAATTATATGAATGTGGTTACGGCATCATCACATGATAGCTCAACTTTACGGCAATGGTGGAAGGAGGATCCGGATTTAACTCAAAAATATTTTAATAATCAGCTGATACAATATGGAAAAGCTCCAAAAGATCTTAACGCTTATTTGGCGGAAATCATTATGAAGCAGCATTTGTACAATGATGCTATGCTGGCGGTTTTTCCTCTTCAGGAATATTTAGCGACTGATGAAGAGCTTGTAAATCCTGAAATGGATAATGAAAGAATTAATAATCCTGCTGTTTTTCCTCATTACTGGCGTTACCGCATGCATTTGAACCTAGAAAGCTTAATGGACAAAACTGCATTTAATGAAAAAATCAGTCACTGGGTAAAAGATAGTGGTCGGAAGTAAGATTTAACAATTGATTATCAATTAATTAATGATATTTTAAAAGAAGTTGAATGAAAAGATTTAACTTCTTTTTTTTATTCGTATCAAAGAGATAGAATAGAGATATTCTACTATATATTAACCAATTAACGCTATTGAGATGAAAAATATACTTTTAGGATTTGCACTGGGTTTGGCGACTTTGTCGTTCGGCCAGCAGTATCCACATAACGGATGGGATGATGATGGGTATGATAATAATAACGGATACTACAGCAACCAGGATGATCAGAATTATTTCCCTGACGATTACTATTACAACTATCCTCAGGACTATTATCCTAATGATTATTACCAAAGCTACTACAATGATTACAGGAACAGTATCATCAATGTAAACTGGAATGTATTCTTTGCTCAAAACAGATTAAACCGGTGGCAGATTGATCAGATCTTATATCTGAATAATCTTTACTCCAATTTTGCAAGCTGGAATAACTTCTACAGGTATAATCCGGACAGATGGTATTATGATAGATTTTATGCAATGCAAAGAATTTTAGGACCAAGGGTTTTCGTTGTTTTCCAAAACAATTACTATCATGGCTCAAGTCCTATTGTTTACTTTCAAAACTACAGAAGAAGCTATTATGTTCCAAGATATGCGGTGATGCCACGTTACAGAAATATAAACATCAATGTTTATAGAGTAGATAGGGCAAGATTCCGACGAATGGATAATCCTACTCTTAAAGTTGTTTCCTCTAGAAACTATTCTGGCTTTAGAGATAATGACAACAGAAATCAGGGAAACAATGGATTCAGAAGTCAGGGAGGTTTCAGGAATCAGGATAACAATGTTAGAAATAACAGCGGATTCAGAAGTGATAATAATATAAACAGAGAAAGATCCGGAAACAGTGGGTTCCGTACAAACCGAAATCGGGATGCCGTAAGGGACAATGGACCGAGAAGAGAAAACAATAATGGTTTCAGGAACGGAGGAGGAGAAGGGTTCAGACAACAAAGAACTGAAAACTCCGGTTTTAGAAAGCAAAATAATGGAAACGACAACAGAGGTTCCGGATTCAGACAAAAACTGGCAAATAATTAATTTTCATATATTATATTTAAGTGGTGTGAAGGGCAGGTTTTTATAATCTGTCCTTTTTCAATGCTATGTTTTTATTTTATGATTTTTATACTTTAAATTAACATTTTTTATGAATATTTTCATTTAACTTCTGTTTTGTTTGGGTATCCAAAAGATGTATAACAATTAATTAAAGATATAAAAAATGAAAAAATTAATTTTAGCAATAGCTTTTATCGGAATGGGAAGCTTTGCAATGGCTCAACAAACAACTCCTCAGGATCAGCAGGCAAGAAAGGCTGAAATGCAGCAAAAAATGCAACAAAGAGAACAGGAGCGCCTGGATCAGATGCAGAAAGATCTTAATCTAAACCAGAATCAGGTTGCTCAGATTAAAGACCTTCAGGCTAAGAGAAAAGTGGAAATGATGGCTGATTTCGAAAAGAATAAAGGAGAGAGACAAGCGAAGATGGAGGAAATGAAAGCCAAAAGAGCACAAATGGATGCGGATATGAAAAAGATATTAACTCCAGAGCAGTATGATAAATGGCAGGCTGATAGAAAAGCTAAAATGGAAAAAAGAAAGGCAGAAATGAAAGACAGAAAAATGATGGTTAAGCCGATGCCTGCAGGTACTGCGAATGCAAATTGATAGTTTATAATTGTGTTTTTTTAATGTGTTGAGGACGGAAGTAATTCCGTCCTTTTTACATTAATTTTCATTAATTTTTTTGAAATCGGGCTTTAATTCCGTAATTTTGAATATAATCTTTTATTATGGTAAGCGAAAAAATTGCAAAATTAATCAACGAACAAATAGCCCACGAACAATATGCCGCACAATATTACCTTTCAATGTCTGCTTGGTTTTCAAGTAAGGATCTTGACGGGATTGCCAATTATTTCAGGGTTCAGAGTAAGGAAGAATTAATGCATGCAGATAAGATGTTTGATTATTTAAATGATGTAGGAGGAGAAATCATTATCGGAGAAATTCCAAAACCACCTCATGAGTTTGATAATGCAACAGATATTTTTGAAAAAGCACTTGAACACGAAAAAATAGTAACGAAAAGTATTTTCAATATTGTAAAGAATGCAAATGATGAGGGAGATTTTGCAACAACTTCTTTTTTACAGTGGTTTATTAATGAGCAGGTAGAGGAAGAGGCAAGCGCATCTCAATTGGTTACTAAAATCAAAATGGTTTGTGATAATCCTTCGGCATTGTATCTTTTTGATCAGGAATTAGCTCAAAGAGTTTTTGTTCCTGCTGCAGATGCATAAGACTTAATAGCTTTAAGATATAAAAGAGTGAACCTTATCCAAGTTCACTCTTTTTATTTTTTACGATATGATGTTTCTATTTTGATACTTTTAAAAAGATTTGTTGATGGTCTTGATTAATATCGATGGTTGGAAATTTTTTATCATAATCAATAACGATATCTCCTTTATCTTCAACTCCGTTTCCATCGGAATCCCAATTAATCGTAACGTAATACTTTACCGGATCTCCTTTCTTTACTTCCGGTTTAATTAGGCTTTCGGGGTTGTTAGGTACAGGAAGTTCAATGGTAAAAGGAATTTTTTCCTGTGAATATTCTTTCTCTGCGATCAAGGTTGCCGGTACATCAGCCATATTAGCAGGTACCCCATACAAATTAACTTTAAGCTTTGCATTTTTGGGAATTACATTGTCTGTACCTGTAAACTCGATTTTTACATTTTTTCCCTGAGAAGCTTTATCTGTTGCTATTGCTTCTTTTTTGGGAGCATTGCAACTTACCAGCAATAGGGCGCCCAGACTCATTAAGGTTATAAATTGTTTCATCTTAAATTTGTTTTAGAAACTAAATTTATGAAAAAAAACCACAAGTAGGGATATATTTTATTAACGTTTCATATCCTGCTCTTTTGAAGACAGAATATTCCACTTGTTTTCCTTTAGCTGAAAAATGGTAGTATTTATTTTACAGCAACTTAATGGCGCAATGGTTGTCAAAGTTTTATTGTTACTATCTATAATTTTTGGAAAGGCTCCTTCGTTTAAAGGAAATTCTTTATTCATTTTAAATGTGCCATCATTTTTATCCTGGAAATAGTAAGAGTATACAGGTCCACCATTGCCTCCGGAATCATACAGAATGGCAAAATCTTCAAGCTGGTCAAAATTAAAATCAGCAATGATAAAATCATGATAATTTTCGATTCCTTCTTTTATTTTTTCTCCGGATAAGAAATAATTAATTCTGTTTAAACTTAAAGAATCTTCAACGACAGGCCACGTCCCTGGTGTATACATGATTTCCTGGAAACCCTTATTATTTTTAAAGATGTTAATTTTCAATTGAACAGGTCTGTTTTCGTCATCTTTAGCAGCAACACTAACCTTAAAATCAAAATTTTCATTTTTAGATGTTTTGACTTCTTTTTTTTTCTGTTGTAGGGTTTCCTGAGCCGTGCCCTTTTTCAGGGGAAGGCTTACTGCAATTTATAAAAAAAATGGAAGTTAATATAATACTTAATAGGGTTGTTTTCATTCTTACATTAAAAGGTTTAAGTATATTTTTAATTGATCATTACTGCGCCATTCGATCCAAAATATTTGGTTATTTCTGGTTATGTTTTTAACCTGTAACCAGGTGCCCTGGATTTTCAGTACTTCGATTTCATCATCAGATTTCCAGTTTTTTATATCTAGTATTTTGCCATTAATTGCTTCACGCGGAGGATTTTTTTTTAGGATCTTTCGTTTCAATACTAGTTATCTGATCCTCCAAAAAATCCTTCCAGCTATAAAATAAATAGTTTTCTGAAGGTTTTATATAGGCATAATTATTTTTGGATGTTACCACCTTGTAAAACTTATCATTTTTTTCTACACAGCTGAAGAAAAGAATACCATAATCTGCCTTATTAAGAAGAGGAATAATATCTTTTCCTGGTTGTGCTTTTTTTATTTTAATATGAGATAAGGATTTATCAGTATACAGAACAATATCCTTATCCGTTTTTACTAATTGTACCAGACCTATCCCAATAGTTTGTATTAAATCATCATTCTGATAATTTAGTGCTCTTTTCTCCTGGCTTTTAAAATTATTAAAAAATAATAAAACAAACGCTATGAGTGTATAAAGGGAAAAATTTGTTTTCATCATATTTGTTATCTTAATCCTAAATGGAAATGATCCTGGTGAACTGAAGTCGCCTTACCGGTAGTATGCTTGATATCTTTTTTATAAGCATAGTTTTTATTAAAGCCCCATTTGGTTCCCACCAGGAGTATATTTTCCAAAACTTCAATAAATTTCTCTTCTGTTTTATAGGCTTCTTTTGCATCACTCCATAAAGTTTGGCCACCGTTTGAACTACCCGGATATCGTATATCGATGTCATTTCCTGCTTCATTATGTCCGGAGTGCCCTATATTTCGTCCATCATTTGCAGATATATCATTGAAATACAAGGTTTCAGAAAAATTATTTTTAGGTAATGAATAAAAGAATCCTAATAATGCTGCACATACATCTTCCGCAACCCAGTTATCACCTCCTCTGTCTCTCGTTCCGAATCTACCCCAATTAGGTCCTGTCTCTGGAAAAGGTAATAGGTTATGCTCATTTTTCTCCAGTGTAATTGTTTTCACCAATTGGTTATTGTCATAGATATCATATTGGTATTTTTTAGATGTATCGCATTTCATAACCTTAGGGCAAGTGTATTTATCTACATCAATTTTGTATTTATTAATATCTCCTGCCACTGCTTTAACTTCGTCACAACACTTTTCACCAAATTCTTTGAGAAATCCTTTTTTAAGATGTAAATGATTTGTTGGCCCTTTTAATTCTTCCTGATAGAATTGCTCATATTTTTTCAAAACATGATCAAGTGCTTCTTCTCTTTGACCATATCCTGCTCCCGGTAAACTTGCCCACTCAGTTCTACACTTACTGATGGCTCCTTTGATATCGTCTTTCTTAATTAAATCTAATGCTTTTTTCTTTTCTTTAATCAGGTATACACAATATTTATCCTGGCTTTCAGGTGAAAAATCTGTGATACCATGATTGGTTCTCCATGTTGCAAAACCGTTATCCTGCCAATTCTTTTTTGTAATCTGATAGGCTCCGGCGGCTGAAGAATAGTCATTTATTTGATCTATCCAGACCATTACTTTAGGGTGGTCACTGAAATCTTTTCCATGATCTTTTAATGTACTTCCTCCTACAATTCTTGAATAACCTCCTTCATCCTGTGTACCTTCACCCACCCTTAGCATTCTCATGAATGCTCTTACTTTTGCTTCACATTCACATACTCCGTCTTCATTTTTTCCTGTTGATAAGGATTCTCTTCCAACTTTTACCGCAGCTTTGTTTTCTACCATATTAGGAAGGCTGGCAGTTGCATATAAGATAGCCATATCGGAATGATCAAGATACACTGCCCTTTCCTTGGCTTCTTTTCCTTCTCCTTCTGTTACCTTAATAATGGCGGAAATTTTAAAATAATTTTTAGGCTTTCCTAATTTCGCAGGATCAACTTTTAATATAAGCTCACCTTTTTTATTGATTTTGCCTGTTTGTGTATTGAAAAAAGTCTCTTTAGAAAATTTTTCTTTTACGTCTTTCCAGTCTTTCCATTGTCTAGGACTCCATGCTATTCCGAAATATATGTCTGATTTTGTAATAAAATGCACCTCAACATTTTTGTCTACCATATTGATGGCGTAAATTTTAAAATAGAGCGGAGTGGTGATGGGGGAGTTGTATCTTTTCTCAGTGTCTGATGCATCACAAAAATAAGCATCCACGATTTTGGAAACATCAGAAACTATAAGAGAAGAGGCGAGTGCCTTATCTGCATTCTGAATGATGAGCGAAGGGTTTGTGGATTTCATTTTAAAGAACAATTCTCCTTTTTTAGTTACTCCCTTGCTTTCTATTTTCTGTTTTATAGAGTCATCTAACGTGAAAGGCCAGTAAACCGCTGTAGCAGTTTCATTTAAAGTTCCTGTCTTCTCAAAAATAATATTACTTCCCGTGCTGTCATTATCGTATACTTCCAGCTTTACTTCCTCACCTTGTAATCCCTCATATCTTACATAAGCAGATATATCCTGGCCATAGCCGGCCTCTTTTATAATATTCCCGCTGCTTCCGTCATTATCCATCCATTTTGCAGTATCCGCAATTACTTTGGGCTGAATAACATCCAAAGATAAAGGCTTTTCACAATTTCTACCTCCCATACTGCAATTGATAGTATATTTTCCGGGAACTAAAAACTTATATGAAAATTTTTCACCTGTGCCTCCTGCCGTAACCGGACCTGTGATCTTCCAGATAATAGGTCCGTCTTTTGAAGCATCGTAGTCTTTAATAAGCATTTTGCTTATTTCAAATAAAATATTGACTCCAACTTTTGGTTTTTTATCATATTTTATTTCGGTGACCACATTATTTTTTACTTCGAAACGCCAGTCGTCATCTTCGTCTTTTGCTCGTTTTCCCGTAGCGTTGGCAACTTTGCTATAGGCTTCCACAACATATTTTCCAGGCGCCATAAGCAGATTGCCCGGTATTGTAATGCTTTTACCTGTGCCCTGTAATATTCCGTTCAAATTCCACTTGATCTCCGAAGACTCATCTGAAGTAAGGTCATAAAGAGGATTGTTTCCGAAGTTATATTTCATTTTCGAAACACTGAATGACATGGCGGTTCCCGGTCTTACTACTTCAGCACCATGGCTTATTCCGATTACAGCATTACCCTCAGTTTCTCCGGACATTTGTTTTTCTATAACGTTTCCTGTATCATTTATATACCGGGCTATAATAGTATATTTTGCCTGGGTATTTTGAGGAGTAAACGTCAATGTATCTCCATCTTGAACAGCATCCGTAACAACATTTCCGCTTCCATCAAGTAAAGATAATGTAAGTCTTGATTTTTCTTCTTCAGTGAGATCAGGAATAAAAAATTTAGCTTTAAAGACAGAAGGAACACCGCGTCTGAATTTTCTGTTTTTAGAAGGATCTATCCTTGTCGAAAAATCTCCTGATGTACACTCTATATCGAGCAGAGTGTTTTCTACCACTTCAATATCGATTGAGCATGAAGGGTCACATTTGTCATATTTTCCTTTTTCAAAATCAGGACTTTTAGGCTTCCCATATCCTTCTACTCTGAATTTGCCTGTTTCCGCAAAGCTCTGTGAAAACTCAGTTCCGATTTGTTCTTTGAGAAGAATCCTGTCTTCTTTTTTACCCTGATGATTCTTGTAAACCATCCAAGAGGTAAGCTGCTTGTTTCCGCTCTTCAGGTTGGCTTTGAAATCAGTTTCTTCATTTTTTCGAAGATAAATGATGTCTTTTTTACCTTTTGAATCGATTTCTTTAAAATCTTTTCTGTTTTCTATTTTTGTAAGCGTTATAGAAGTAACTACTGGATATTCCTCTTTTTTCTTAGGCTGTGCTACTGCAGGATTTACCATGGCAAGCTCTAAGGGATTGGTATTATCTGCATGTGCGTTACTTACAGAATCGGTCTGTCCATGTTTGTCTATGGTTATTTTGCCCCCAACCATACATTGCAATTCGGATATTTCTGTAAGAGTATTTTTGCCCATTACCTGTGTGCTTTCATAGGTTTTGTTCCATTTGGGTGCTGGAGCCAGAGCGCAAGGCAGGTTGCCTCCGGCAGAGGGCTTAAGGGTACATTTTCCGAAGGTTGCAACCGGTGGATTGAAGGTTTTGTCCTCTTCCGTAGCAGCCAGCTTACTGCTATCGTCATTAAGAACTATTATTTTATGAGTGGTTACTTGAAGGTCAGCGGTTTGTTTTGGATTTTCAGCTTTATCACAAACACATTTTGCATTATGTACGACAAAGTATTTTCCATCGTGATCGCTTTTAGCAGCGTTCTCTTCTTTTTTCTGCTCTTCTTCCTTCTTTTTTTTCCTCTCCTTGTTTTTGTTCGGCATTTTTTTTGTTCTTCAGCAGGGTCGGGTGGAGGAGTTTCTCCGTTCATCTCATATATTTCCTCTTTTGACGGAGTCAGGAGATTAAACCCCGGATAGGGAACATTCGGAACCTTTGGGTCAGCGCCTGCATTTTGATCATGGTATTGTTTGAGCTTAGTCCATTCTTTGATACCCAATTTTTTGGCTATATCCTGTAACGTCTCACCGCTCTGTACCTTATATGGGATGGAAGCTGCCATATCGTTATTTTGTTTGTATGGTTATAATGTGTTGGTAATAGAATTTATCTTCTACTTCTATACAGACATCGGTTTCGGCTGATTCAATCCTTGCTGTTTTACCCGTGTAGCTGATATTATGTTTAAAATCTGCATAGAGAGGGACGTTTTCTTTCTCAAAATCAACGGCATATTCATGTTGATGAATATATCTGATAACGTCATTCATAATTTCCTGGGCATTATCTATTTTAGGTTCAAAGAATAGGGTATTTTTTTCCTTTTCATAGAAAGTTTCTCCCTTCCATTGTGATGTCCCGATCGGAAGTACCTTCCAGGAAGTGTCATATTGCTTTTTATTGTTGAATTTTTGCATACTGGCTTCAGCAACTTTCATGAAATGGAGCTCTCGGATAAATTGCATAAGTTTTTCTTCAGTTTCTGTAGCATTGAAAAAATGATTCCGGATATGATCTGTGCCTTCTCCACTATAAACAGATCGTATTTCTGAGTCCGTTTTTTGTATGCGTTTTTTTATCTGATTTATATTGTGGATGCTAAGTTTGTAGTTTTCTATTTTACAGTGAATAGGAAATAATGCTTCCATATAAGTGTTTGATATTTCAAGGAACTTCGTATCTATTTTTTTGTTATTTACTTTAAGATTCGTCCTGCTGATAGATACATCATAATCTTCATCCTCTTTGGTTTCCACGTATAATGTATAAGACAGTAAGGCTTCATGTTCCTCTCTTCCTATTTTCACGGTACATTTATCCTGTAAAAAATAAGTGGATGTAGGGAATATGTCAGCTTTAGAAGGTATCATTGCATTCTTATAATTGTGGTTAGAAAAACATTCCTATTGATGTTAGTGATTAAGAGCTTTTATGGCCTGAGCATTGTTAATGGTATATAACGCAAAAACTGAAATAATACTTAAAATATATAATACAAACAGTATCAATAATTTCATTGTTTTTTTGTTGTCCTTTTCCTTTCGTAAACTCAATATCTGAATTAAAAAGAGGATGGGATAAATAAAAGCCATAGCTATAAAAAAAGACGAAAAGATAAGTCATTAGTAAAGAAAACACGGCCTGGAGGTTTGAAGTGTCAAAGCTTCTGTTGAAATAGGTATGTGCTGGTTTATCCCAGTAATAAATAAATGTAAGGATAGCAAATGCCACAAATATGACTACCTGAATATTGAAAATTGTTTTCCAGTTCTTTATTATAAAATTATTTATCATAATCCGTTCGTTAGTTATATCATAGAGTTATTTTCCGGCTACATACCCGAAATATCCGTCTTCAAAAGGATCAAAAGATACAGTCCATACCTTACTGATATCCCCCCCATGTAAATAGGGTCAATATCACTTTTTCATTTTTTTCATCTAATGTAACTCCTTTAAGTCCCACCCAGTGGTTAGGAATCGTAAATGTACCTTTGCTGTTATTCTGAAAATTACCGGCAGTAATAAGGAGGCCAATACTATAGCCGTTGGTGAGAAGCCCGGACAATTCATTTGCCGAACTTTTTGCACTTGCCCATTTACTTGTCACAAGGTTGGTCTCATTTTTCACATCAGTGTAAGAAAGAATGTTCTTCATCATGCTTGCCACTTCGTGAGGAAGTGTGAGTCCAGTACCTCCTTCTACAAAACCGCCTGCACTTGTACCGTCGGGATCGTAATCAAAAACACTATTCAAATAGTCCTTAATGGTGAATAAAAATATAAAGTCAGCATAAGACATTTTTCCACCATTGCTGTTATTCGGATAGCTGGCATCGGAATCTTTCACTTTGATAAGGTGCTCATCCTTATCCAGTTTAATTTTATATTGAGTAGATGGAACTATAGCTTCACCCGTACGGTGCATGTCTAAAATTATTTTTTCGTAATCAGAGGGTTTCTGGATAGCCAGAAAGTGCCCGATCAGTGCAATAGCACACATTGAGCTTTGTCCCTGATCTATATCTTTTCCGGTATTCATCCTTTGCTGGATTTCCGATTTTAATGTTTTGCGGTCAAAAAACCGGAATCTGTTGTGTTTGAAAAGGGTTAATTTTCCTTCATTATCTACATCGTTGATATATGCTTTGATCTCCAGATTATTTCCACATCCGTTGGCATCATTAAATGTTATACTGATTTCTTCACCAGTATTGGGACCTTCCAAAGCATTTTTGTAGAATTTACCTGTTTCAGTATCTGTATAGCTAACCGCCCACCGAATCATACTAGGATCCTTTGGTGCATCGTTGGTATATGTTTCTACTTTGAATGTATAGGTCTTTCCGTATACAAGCCCGGACTTTTCCTTGATCGTTTTACTTCCGTCGTTTAAAGAACCATCATCCAGGTCAGAAATAAGCTTAATACTTTTGACTTGCGTTGCCTCAATCCCTTTTCTGGGAATGTTGGTCTTTTCATCAAATACTACACCTGCGCCCATGGTTGCTTCTAGTTTTTGTATTATTGTTCAAACTCAAAATCTTCTTCCTTGTTTGAAAGAACATCATAAACCACATTGCCTCTTTCGGTTATATAAAAAATATCCCTGTTTCCTTTATCATATCTGATATAAGCGATGAGATCCTGGTTGTGACCGTCTAATCCTTCTCTTCCAGCCTTATACTGTTGATTCAGAACATCTGTTTTTTTATAGATATAAACAGAGTATAGCTGATAGTTCTTTATATCTGTCTCTGCTGTTTTGTCATCAATTTTCTTTTTCAATTTTTCATATTCATCAACGTCGTATGAAAAATTTCCTTCTACATAAAAATAGTCGATTCTATTTTTATTTTCTCCTGCTTTAAACTCGTAGGTAACGGGAGATAAAGCAACTAACTGAAAGTCTTCCGACTTGTTTTGGATACATGCCACAAATAATGTTAATAAAATGATTAAGTTTTTCATGATAAATTTAGTCCTTATCGGAATTGCCATTTAAATCTACGCTTTTTTCCATTTCGGTAATGAAAGGTCTTGCCGTTCTGTAATGCTGTAGAATATACCAGGCTTTAAAAAAATCTCCGGTATGGTATTGCGGGATAATGTCACCACCATGTTTTACGATATCATCCCAATCCAGACCATAGTGATCGTAAAACGTATATTTCAGCTTTCCGCTCCATACTTTGGTACATTTGTTATAAGAATAATCCAGGATTTCGGCTTTGGCACTCCATACCTGATGTACTGTAATCCCTAATCCTGATACTTTATCCCAGAATGACGAAAAATTTAAAAGTCCCATCGAAATAACTCCCATTGCAGCTGGATCATAATTACTTTTTTTCAGCTCCTTTTTAAAATCCGTTAGAAATTTATTATGATAAGTGATAAAGGCATCATTGCCTGCAATTTTTTTATTCAGAACATCACTCTTATAAGTTCCACCTGTGCCCTTTTTAAATCGATCCGACATTTCCAGGGCTACAGTTTCCATATCACCAATAGATAAAGACTTCATCAGCTGATCCAGATATGCTCCTAATGTTGCATCATTTAATTTAAAAACCGGATCATTTTGTATGGAGGCGGAAGATGCCGGCTTATCGGCAAAATACATATCTTCGGCCTTTGTTCCGTCAAAATTGAATCCAGGATCCCTTTTGGCCTTGCCAATCTGCTTCTGGCTTATTCGGACTACCCCTTCTTTGCATCCTTCATCACCTTTTCCATCTTTTCCGAAACCTTGTAATATGGCACGTTTCTGACTTGAGAGCTCAAGATTTTGCTTCGTAGCCTCAATAATTACATGTTCCGATTCTTCATTGGAAACTTTGCATAGATTAGTATAGTTATTACTGACCTGTATATTGATATTATTAGCTTTTTTTTACAATGGCCATATCACTGTTTTTAATGTGAATTTCCTTGCTCTCCGCTTTGAGATTTTACGGTTTTCTCACTTTGTAAGATCATATTTTCTTTAGTACTCACAACGGTAACCTTTTCAGCATAAGAGTCGCTCTTTTTGGACTGAACATTTCTTTCATTTTCAGCAATCTCTGTTCTCATATCAGAAGACTCATGAATATTTCCTGTAGCAGTTTGTAAAAGGTCTCTTCCGGCTGTATCAACCATGTTTACTCCCGCATTCGATACGATATTGACATTTGCTGTAGCAAATATATTGCTGCCCGCTATGGAAGTGATATCATTTCCTGCGGACATTCTTATATTATTTCCTGCAGTAAAGGTCATATCTTTTGGAGCATTCACAATAATGCTTCCTTTTCCATCCATAAAGTAGGTATTCCCACTCGGATCTTCTATGTAGATACTTCCTTCTGCGTCATTAAAAATTACCTTATTTCCACTTCGCGTTTGTATCGATTTTATATGATTGTTAACACCTCCTCCTAAACCAACAGCTCCATGAAACATTCCACCCATGGCGAAAGGAAAGTCGGGATGATGATATTCAAAGCCAACCATTACCTGATCTCCAACTTCCGGAATCGCTACAAACCCTCTGTTTTGAGTGATTACATCTGTCCCTCCGGCATCAGGGCTCATCATTCTTATAAAATGAGTGGTGTCATTTAGTTGCCAGTCAAATTGTACTTGTATCCGTCCCTGATTTAATGGGTCTGTATTGGAAACTACAGTGGCAATCTGTGGTTCTGCACTTGGAGTGATAAATTCCGGTTTTGGAATAAATCCGGTCCCCTCGGCTATTGCTTCAAATGATCCTGTATAGATACCTCTGGTATTAACTTCGTGAGAGACTTCAGTGATCATAAGCTTGGTGAAATAAGTCGTCTGGTTGCTATCCGGTTTTCTCATTTCTATATCTGCAACACAACCAGGATGTAAAAAAGGAACAGAGGTTGTCCCTGATACGGTAAAGACTTCTACTGCGGCACTTCCCGCAGCACTTTTTTGGGAATCATCAACATTTAACGACATATTGGCATTAATTGGAGATGGGTTCAGGGAACGGGTTTTATAGATGTCATTATTAAGATCATAAGCCTTGGCAGCCAGCTGTCCCAAATGCTTTATGCTTGCAGATGTACTTAATAATTTTGTGTGATTACTGCTGTTATATCCAAAAAACTCCGGTTTAGTATGCACCGCTCTCAGTTCCACGGAAACATCACTTACATTACTTCCGTAAGTAAGGCGTATGGGTTGATCTTTGGGTGGAAGTTTACCGAAATACAGTGTTTCGCCATCATAATAGAATTGCTCTCCGTAGGTTTCGGCAAGCCTCGCAAGGTAATTGTAATGGGTTTCCTTGTACTGGGCGCTGTAATTAATATAGCTTTTGTTCTGGGTATCAACTTTATAGTCAAATTTACCTGAATTAAGGGTCTCCTTTAAAATCCTGTCGGCAATGATAGAAGTATTCACCGGTTTATCACCGCCAAAGCTTTGTGTATGTGGAGCGGAATCCATTAAAATAGTAGGGCTGTATCCTTTCAGAACAATATTGCCTAAACTCATTTTTTCCTGACTAAAAGCCACTTTGGTAATGAGTCCGACGAAAGTTTGTTCAGGACTCTCATTTTCAGCATCCTTATATTTAAAAACGACCGTTAAGCGTTTTCCGAGAAACTGCTGAGCCTGATCAAGCTCATGATTTTGCAAAGACCCTAAAGAATCGTGAGCTAAGGTCAACTCAAAGCTATGATGTCTTCTTGTACTTTGCTGTAAGCGGAAGTGTTTGAAATGGTTAATAATTTTACCTTCAATCACTACGTCCAGCTTCACCACACGCTGTACTCCTGCAATATGATTTTCAGCAATTTTATCTGCGTTGGTAGTCTTATTTTTCATTCTTATGTTTTTGGTGTTCACTTACTAAATTAGAAATGTTTTCCAATTCAAGTTGATTAATTTTGTTAAATTTTAAAAACTGTAGTAGAATTACGACTTTTATAGATGTAAATGTTTATTTTATAATCGTCATATTGAAAAACAAGTATAAAATATTTTATTTACTAACTGAACATTTTAAGTGACCAAAGAGAATGATTAATTGTATAATATTCTCCCGGAGAGATAAAAAGATCATCCCTATGGATGATCTTTTATGTATAAATGTTTGTAGGCATTGATTATGCACCTGGCCAGATACCTTCATAGATACCGTTACCATAATGAATTTTTTCTGCACTTACGATGAAGCTGATCAGCATACTGTTGTCATCCACAGCATCAAAGTCTACTTCATGTTGAATTACATATCCGTTCTCCCATGTTAAAGTAATTAATGTTCCTTCTTCGTGAGATTTGTTGAAAGTAACTTCACCTGTTGTAGGCTTATATTTCCCGTTAAGTAAGCTTTCTAAGATGTCAGATTTTTCTGTAGCTTCGATCGTTAATTTGATGATTGCGTTGGAAGGGTCAGAAGCTACACGTCCTGAAACGTCTGTAGATCTTGATACGCTGTAGTTAAGCTTTAATAATTTCTGACCTTCACTTCCGTTGAATTTTAAGATTCCTCTTGAATTTGCTGCCATAATGGTAAATTTTAATCGTTATTAAATATTATATAATTCAGTGATTATGTAGCAAATGTATAGTACTTTAATCGGACTCAAAAATTTTTAAAGACAAGATTTGATTTTTGTAGTGGTTCTACGATTTCATGTCGTAGTTCTACGATATTTTGTCGTAATTCTACGATTTGTAAATTTTAAAAGTTCCTGAAATCCTTCTGTTAAAGGGATTTTGCGTTATAAATAGATGAGCTGGGTCTTGATAACTTTCCTTCCGAGACTTTCCAGTACACTTTTATAAGTTTCAATTTGACGGTCATTTTTTTTCAGTGACTTCTCCGGTTTTAAAATCTACAATGATATAATCTTCACCATTTTTTAGAATTCTGTCGGGCCGGTAAATTCTGCTTTCCCCTCTTTCGGAGATCATGATATCTTTCTCGTTGATTACTTCCCATCTTTCGTCAAAGAATTCAGCATGAGCTGTAACGATTTCCTGAAGCGTTTCCTCAATTTCATTCTTTTCAGTTACTGTGATTTGCCCTTCCAGAAGGTAGCTTTCCAATACTTTCTGAATATCTTTTTTAGTGTTGATCTTAGATAACAGTTCGTGAACGAAAAGTCCTATCCTCACTTTCTCATTGCGAACCTGATAGTTCTTAGATGGTGTCGCTATTTTTACAGATGTATTTTTTTCGTTGATATTTTTGAGATTCCTGATATCTTTTGTCCTGAAAGATGAGGTTTTGACTTTAGAGTTTTTTTTTGAGCATTTCAGGATGTACCTCATAAAGATCAAATTCATCAGACTGTTCTGTATTTTTACCTTGAATAAATTCCAGGATTTCGAGATTATTTGAAGTTTTATTTTGTTTCTGAATATAGAAAAACAGCTGTTCTACAGGACGAGTAGTGGCGACATACTGAAGACACAACCTGTCTATCAGATTTTTATAGGAATTCTTCTTATTGAATTTTTCAATTTCTTCATCATAGACTTCCAGGCTTTTGCTAAACTGATTGATATTAACAGATTTCAAAGCTTCATTGCTGTTGGTTTCAAACCAGTTGGAAAATTCAGCATCACGGTTTTTATTCATCATAGGAATAAAAACAACCGGAAACTCAAGTCCTTTGGCTTTATGAATCGTCATGATCTGGATAGCATCAATATTTTCTGAGGCCTGAATGGTATATGTGGAGGCTTCTTCATCCCAGTATTTTAAAAATTCTTTAGTGCTCGCTCCTGCATTTTGAGTAAAGTTAAAGAGCATTTCAAGAAAGTTTAACAGGAAGTCGGTTTCTTTATTATCAAAAGAAAACTCATTAATATAGTACTCTACAAAATTGTATAAATTAAATCGGGGGAAGTGATCTTGTTTTAGTCGTAAAGCATATTTGTTTTGGATAAACGGGAGGATGTCATCGTGGGATTCAATATCCAGAATTTCTTTCATACTCAGGGTAAAATCTGGCATGTTTACTTTTCCCAATTTATTCAGATAATACATCATCATGATTAAATTGGTTTTGTTTTTAGGATTGGTTTCCCATTTTAAGAACTCAATGACAGCCTGAATGGTATTTGAGAGTTCTAGCGTCAGTCCTTTATCTGATATGGTTTTAATATTGGTTTCTTCTCCTCTATACCTCACTTTCAGGTTCCCTAGCTTCTGTGAATAGCTGAAAATATCAAAATTGCCACGACATAGAATAGTAATATCTGCAAACCTGAATCCGTTGTCAAGACAATCCTGAATGTCTTTCTGCATTCTTTCGGAAGTGTCATTGTAGAAATCCTCATTGGTGAGATTTTCAATAAGATTTACTTTGACCCTTCCATCAATTTCTGATTTAGGATTTTGTTCGGCATCCGTCCCAAATATATTTTTATGTTCCTCTTCAAGATTTAAGGCATGAAATTGATACAGTTCATTATTGAATCGAACAATATTTTTTGCACTTCGCCAATTATCTTTTAATACAAGAAGTTCGGCTTGTTTGGGAGAAATTTCTTTTTTGTTGATAATGTCCAGCATGAGCTTGCTCTCACCACCCCTGAATCTGTAAATACTTTGTTTGGGATCACCTACCAATGTAAATGTTGTATTCTCTGTCGAGACACTATGGTCTCTTAATGGGACGAAATTTTGCCATTGTAATTCCGAAGTATCCTGAAATTCATCAAAAAAATAGTGCTGAAACTGGGAGCCTACTTTTTCATAAATAAAAGCCGAAGGTTCATTTTTCAGGTTTTCATTGATGAGGATATTAAATTTAGAAAGGAGAACAAGATCATTTTCCTCTTCAATTTTTTTTTAATTCATCCTGAATGTCCTTGTTTACTTTTAAAGGAAGTAATGCAGATAATATTTTCTCCTTTTTCTGTGTTTCAATATAAAGAAGAATAAGCTGCATTCTGTTTTCTAATAATTCATCAAGAATTTCTAGAATTTCAGGCTCTTTACTTTTTGATTTTGAGGCGGCTCCTTTTCTGTAATTATTAACCACAGAGTCTTCCTGAGTTGTCGGAAAAGGAAAACCGGGTCTCTTCTGATGGTAAAAATCCAGAACTTTAGTAAAAAACCCTCCAATACCGTTTTTACCTTGTGCAAAGTCCTCAACATCGATATTTCTTGATTTAAAAAGATCAATAGATTTCGTAGCGATTTCAACAGCTCTTTTCTTATTAAATACAATCTCTTTCCGGATAGTATTCTTTATATTTTCATAATTGGAATCGTCAAAATTGGTATTGCTTTTCAGCTGTTCATAGTGAATATCTTTTACAAACTCTTTTGCAGAGTCATAAAGATTCTTGTTAAGATTGATTCGCTCGTTATTTTCGAGGCTGTAATCCACATAATCCATGAAAGAATTTGATATTGCATCATTCTCACCGATCTGATCAAGCATTTTGTCTACAGCTTCAATGAGGAAAGGCTCTGCTTCAATCTCGAGATTAAAATTTTTAGCTAACCCTAATTCGTAAGAAAAACTTCTTACCAGGCGGGAATTAAAACGATCGATTGTACCAATATTTAAGGTAGAATAATTATGAAGAATATAATCCAGTAATTTTTTAGACCGGATGTGCAATTCATCAATGGTTATCTTTAAACCTTCTTCTTCAAAAACTTTCTGAATGTTTTTTAAATCATTATTATCAGCGAAGTTGCTTGCAGAAAAGGCTCCCAACCAGGATAAAATTCTTTCTTTCATCTCATTGGCCGCTTTGTTGGTGAACGTTAATGCCAGAATATTTCTGATGGCATGCTGCTGATTAGGATAACGAAGACAGATCATCAGAAGCCTCTGAACCAGCGCATAGGTCTTTCCGGAACCGGCGGAAGCATTGATTACTGTATAAGAATTTTGCATTTTTTGAGATGAATTGAAGATGCAAGTTAGCTAAAATTTAAATGAAATTTTAACAATTGAAAATGGTGCTTTAACAAAATCAGAATGGAAAATCAAAAAAAAATGCTAAAACGCGTTAACTGTGGTTAAACTTGTGGAAAACATTAAAAATAAGTTTAGATTTGTTTTATAAAAAAACTTTCCGTGAAATTAAAACTACTTTTTCTTTTATCATTCATTTTCTTCATTCAAAAAATAAAGGCACAGGATTATCTTTTCGGAAAAATAACTTCAGAAGAGCATATAGAAATGCCTGATGTTACTGTAATCAACATTAGAACTGATGAACGTGTAACCACTAATGCTGATGGACATTTTATGATCTCAGGCAGGGAAGGAGATGAACTTCGATTTATAAAAAGCGGTTACGAAAGGATGAACAGGAGAATTACAAAAGACAATATTTCAGCTCCTCTAAGCATAACGTTAATCCGGCAGACTACTCTTATTGAAGAGGTCGAAGTAAAGAAGGGACTCACAGGCGACCTGAAAGTAGATTCTAAAAACCTGAACAGACCCAGAAAAGTAGAAAAGTTAACCCAAGATATTGACAAATACATTGCCCGAAAATCTGATCCGAGAATCCTGGCGGCAAAAGCAGGAGAGTTTGTCCAGCCAAAAGGACAAGGGTTTTCAATCGGGAAAGTGAAAGATAAGTGGGACGATGTGGATCTCATGCGTTACTTGCGTAAAAGCCTCGGAGATCAGTATTTTATAGATTTAAAAATAGATAAATCTTTAATCGAGCATTTCATTTATTATGTCTTAAGATCAGGTTTTGAGAGGAGACAGATCCTTAAATACGGTTTTTGCAGTGATGCAGACCTGATGAGATTTCAAAGAGCTGTACTGGCAAGAATTTCCTCATATCGTGCTCCTCAAACCCAGAGATAATCTATGAATGTTTTATGATTAAAAATACTTTGTATATCGTACCATGCTTTGCTTTTGCCCATTTTTATTCGCAACAAAAGATTTCAGGCAGAGTAGCGGATGAGAATAATAATGCTCTGGCGTCTGTTCTTATCTATAATATTTCCAACAACACAAAAACTCAAAGTGATTCTTCCGGTCAATTTGTAATTGAAGCTAAGGAAAACGAAGAGATCCGCTTTGTAAAGCAAGATTATTACCGTATTGATAAAAAGATCAATAAGGAGAATATAAATTTACTATTAGATATTAAACTCATCAAGATTGAAACTCTAATTCCGGAAGTTGAAATTCCTTACAAACCCACAGGTAATCTGAAAAAAGATAGCAAACATTATGATCAGGGAAGGAAGATCCATGTATTAAAATTTGAAATGGACGCCTATATGAGAAGCCCTTTGAAAGAGCCATTACCCGAGAACAAAATTTCTAAAACCTTTAGCGGACATGATTTTAATGCAGGACAGGTCGATATGGTCAAATTGTTTCTCACGGGTATAGGTCTTATAAAAAAAAGCAAGCCAACCCAAAGTTACCAAACCTGATTATTATGAAACCCAAAATTTCATTAACAGGCTTAAATTGGAGATCAATTTAGATTTTCTTGTAGAAAGGGGAATGAATGAAGAGCAGATAGATGAATTTCTGGTATATGCTAACGATAAAAGGTATCTTGCAAAAAAATACAGGAAAACTTTTAATAAAAGCGTGATCGAATCAGAACTAAGAATTGCTTTCATAGAATACGACAAGACCCACGTAATTAAAAATTAATAGTGCAATAAAACAATCATAATTAAATGAAAAATATAATTTTATTTATTGTTTTGTTTATATATGGAATTGCCTATTCGCAACAGATCGTTACGGGGAAAATAACAGATGATAATGACATTAATCTTGGATCAGTTACGGTCATCAACCTTTCAACAGATAAGAAAGTCTATAGTAATTCTTCGGGCGAGTTTTCTATTGAAGCTTCAAAAAATGATGAATTAAGGTTTGTAAGACCTGGATATGAAAGGATTTCTAAAAGAGTTTTTGCAGATGGTGTTGATTCTCAACTTTTCATAACAATGGTAAAAATTCCTGAAGAAATAGAGGAAGTAGAGGTAAAGAAATTATCCGGGGACCTGGCTAAGGATTCAAGAAGTGTTGCTAAAGTTGACAAAGGGGAAATTGTTCAGCAGGCAGTGGGCCTTCCACAACCTGTTGGAAAAATGAGGGAAAAACCGGCAGAAGTAAAACAGGTACTACTTCCGATACTTTTAGGGCAGCTGAATGTTCAGGGAGCCTTTGATCTCATTAGTGGAAAAGCAAGAAGACAAAAGCGTCAATACAGATATGACGATCTGCAGGACAATATTTTATGGGTGAGAAAGAGAGTGGATGATGATTATTTTACTAATGCAGGGATTCCTGCGGAAAGAATCTCGGAATTTATAGAGTTTTCTTTTGTTATCAAACCACAGGCTCGAACTTATGTAAAAGCAAGGAATCTCTCGGGGGTGCTGCTGAGATTAGAAGAAACTATGCCGGCATTTTTGGAACGATTAAAAAAGGATTGAACGATTTGTTAAAGAAATCTTAAAATTACGGAATAGAAATTGATGTATCCGTTCATAAGAAAATTTAAATTTAAATGACCAATCAATCAAATTCACAAAATTTTATGAACAGAAATATCATATTAATGGTTATTGCAGCCATTGGTTTTGTTCTTGGACTGGGACTACTGGGAAATGCTATTAAAAACAGAAATAAATCTGAAAATACAATCTCTGTAACTGGATTGGGAACAAAGCAATTTACATCAGACCTTATTACATGGTCCGGAAGTTTCTCAAAAAATAATTTTGACTTAAAACTTGCTTACGACGGGCTGCTTGCTGATAAAAAAGTGATCAATGATTATCTGATTTCAAAAGGAATAAAGCAAAATGAAATTATTTATTCCTCAGTAGACATTCAGAAACAATTTCGTAATTATAATGATGCCAATGGAAATAGTGTCCAGGGAGAATTTTCAGGATATAACCTAACGCAGACTGTTTCTATAGAAAGTAAGGAAGTGGCTAAGATCGAAAGCCTTTCAAGAAATATTACAGAGATTATCAATCGGGGAATAGAATTTACATCCTCTTCGCCATCTTATTTTTATACAAAGCTAACTGCTGTAAAGCAGGAAATGATCGCTACCGCTACAAAAGATGCCAGAGAACGCGCGGAAAAAATTGCGGAAAACTCAGGAAGTGGTCTTGGAAGTTTAAAAAAGGCAACCATGGGAGTTATCCAGATCACTGCACCTAATTCAAATGAAGATTATTCTTATGGTGGGGCTTTTAACACAACCTCTAAAGAGAAAGTGGCAAGTATCACGATAAAACTGGAGTATGAAGTGAATTAATAGGAACTGTAATAAACTTATTGACCATTTAAAGTTCTAAAATGTACGATAAAATTAAAGCCGGCAGATTGTGCTGGCTTTTTATATTTTAATGATAAACAACATCATAAATTTCTTCTTTTATCTTTTTAAGATCTGCAGGAGAATAATTAGCCAGCAACCATAAGTCTAAAGGCTGCTTACCTTCCCCGTAACTTGGCTGTACATACATTTCTTCTATTAATGAGAATCCGTTTTTCTGGTAAAAAGAATATCGTCTCTGAGCATCTTCCCCGATATGGGCTGGTTCAATTTCAAGAATAATCCTTGGATAATTTTTGAATAAGTATCCTGTAATATGAGAACCTAGTTTCTGGCTTCTGAACTCTGCAAAAACCTCAAAATGTTCTACGAAAATGTAATCGCTTAATTCCCAGAAAATAAGATATCCAATCACTTTAGATTCGTGCAATACAGAAATAACCTTCACATGAGGATTGCTGAATAACTTTACAAACTGATCCCAGTCTCTTCTTTCATCCTCGGGAAAGGTTGTGGAGTAGGAGTGATAAATATCTTTTATTTTGTAGTCTTCCGGTGAAGTTATAGGTAAAAATTCCATAATTATAAATCAAAAACACTTGGTCTCCTTGTGATGAAAATATCTTTAATCCAAAGCGTAAACGCTAATCCCAGATAGATAAGAAAAAAGAAACCCGCCGTGGCGAAAGTTGAGTAAATGAAGAATACCCGAAGTTTAGAAACAGGAATCCCAAGTTTAGCGCCCATTCTTGTAAGAACACCAAACCATTCTCTTTCCATTTTGTGACGGATATTATCAAGCATCTGAAGAATCTTTTAAAAGTTTAAATCCAATACTGCAATTTAAGCAATTTTTTTCTTCACAGGAATTTTTAAAATGATAAATGAGGCTTTGGGTTTCTAAGGAACTGGTAATTTTCATGTTCAGATTTTTCCAGGACTTAATAATGGTATTCTTTTCCGGGGCTATTTCTGCATAAAATTTTAATATATCGTCAGTAATTTCTTCATTATGATATTTATGGTAGGTGTATTTTAATGGCAGAATCGTATTTAATATAATCAGCTCGATAAAGTCATTACTTAATGTTTTAACCTGATTAACTGAGGAAATTTTCCCAAATTTAAAATGGGTATTCCAGTAGCCGGACGCCTGTACGTTCTTAAAAATTTCAAACAAGTCCTTACTATTTTTTGAATGTATGACTTTAGAAAATAAATTTTGATGCCGGTGATAAAGATCGGCTAGTTGTGAAAGTCTGATGGTAGGAAAATTAGGAGGTCTTAACCTTAAAAACTTAGGTGGAAACCTCATGTCCAGGATTCGGTATTTTACCTTTATGAACTGAAATTCCCGTTTCCAGATTTCCATTTGTTCGTCTTCCGGATACTCAAGCCACCCCGAAATTCCAAAGAATAAAGCTTCAAGATGTGTTGGGTTTTGCCTGATTTTATTGATGACACTGTAATCAATACTTTCAGCAATTTGTCTGAATATATAGGCATTTACTTTTAGTCCGAAAGAATAGGCAAGACTATGAAAGAGGATAGCTTCGAAATTGTTTTTTGACTGTTGTAAAGCATGTTCCAGTTCCTCTGATTTCTCATTTAGTTTTCTTAAAACATTTTCTTCGTGGAAATGAAGAGGAACATTACGCTGATCAAAAATACTTTAGCAGGGAATAAACTGATTTTCTTTGATGAGTTTCTCATACTTCCACAGAATATTTTCATCAATATAATTCTTCAGTTCAAGAGTAGGAATTTTTTTATCATTAAATTCTTCAATCACAATATCATTTTGAAAAACAACATGAAGAATAATATTTTGATAGTTGGGATCCCCGGAATGATTATGGAAGATCCAGTCTGAAGACTTTACATGAAGCTCTATGTTTCCACTCAGGATGAGGTTGTTGATTTTAATGGACGCCAGAAGAAAATCAGGCCCGGCATTGGTATTCCATTTCCCGAAATGTATGATCTCAACGGAATTTCCTTCAATATCCTTGAAGTCAAAATTTTTGAAAACTTTAAAGTTCCAAAGATATTGAAGTAATTTTTCCGTCATGAGTGTGTCACAAATATAATAGATCTATTATACTTTTGACAACTCGTTTTTAAAATTTTCTATGGTTGTTTTGTACATTTCTTCATATATAGGAAGAACGTTTTTCAAATCGAATTTTATCGCCTGTTCTTTCGCATTTATCTTCATTTTGGCTAAAAGTTCATCATTGCTCAATAACTTGATCGTATAGTTGCTCATAGCTTCTACATTTCCGATTTCAGCTAAGAATCCTGTTTCTCCCTGGACATTTACTTCAGGAATTCCTCCTGCGTTGGAACTGATCACCGGAGTATACGCTGCCATGGCTTCCAATGCAGCCAATCCAAAACTTTCCTGTTCTGATGGTAATAAGAAAACGTCAGAAAGCTGAAGAATTCTATACAGGTCATTTACCTTTCCAAGAAGCCTGATTTTAGAAATCAAATCCGGATTTTCTTCTAAAAACTGGTTCACCTTCTCCATATCCGGACCTTCTCCGATAATGATCAGTTTGGATTTTACCTTCTTATGAACATTCTTGAAAATTTGAAGAACTTCATCCACACGTTTTACAGGGCGAAGATTGGAAACGTGTATTAATATTTTTTCATCCGGATCAGCGAACTGCGTTCTCTGGCATTCATTACATTCATCAAATTCAGAATTGTCGATGAAATTCGTGATCACCTGGATTGGTTTTTTAATGTTGAAAAACTGTAGCGTGTCTTTTTTTTAAACTTTCAGATACAGAGGTAATTGCATCGGATTTGTTGATTGAAAACTCTACAGCATGTTTGTAGCTGGGATGTTGTCCTACCAAAGTAATATCTGTTCCGTGAAGTGTTGTTACCAAAGGAATGTCGTTATTATCTTCCTGTAGCATCTGTTTAGCCGTAAACGCTGCATAAGCATATGGAATGGCATAGTGTGCATGCAATAAATCCAGTTTATACAAATTAACAACTCTGTAGATCATCGAACTCAGTGCAATATCATAAGGTTGATATTGAAACAGGGGATAAGTTTGAACATTTACCCTATGAAAAAAAATATTAGGATTGGTAATATCGAGTCTCGCAGGAAGGGCTGAACTAATGAAATGGACTTCATAGCCTTTATTAGCAAGAGACATTCCCAGTTCTGTTGCTACGATACCGCTTCCGCCGTATGTTGGATAGCAAAGTATGCCTATTTTCATTGGAATATTATTGTTTTGATGTTGTAAATATAGTTGAATTCACTTTTGTTTCAGAAGCAGTTGCAGGATTCAAATCGAGTCCCATTCCTGCTTTTAGTTGATCATTAACAAGTACCGGAAGTCTTCCCTGGATCTTTGTCTTTCCCAATAGCGCATTAGCTGTTGCAATCATGGAATCGTCATTGTTTTCATAAGAAACAAGAACCGTGGAAATTTTTGAAATATCGATATCTTTTAAAGCATAAGCACTTCCAAATACATTTAAAATAACTTTTTGATTTTTAGTTAAATCAGCAAGAATCTTTTTAGATTCTCCGGAAATTTTATATGGTTTATATGCTGTTGCATTATCCTTATGAAGTCCTGCAATAACTATAGAATTAGCTGGAATTGTACTGATTTCGTCAGCTTTTTTAAGAATGATATTTGAACCTAGCTGATTGGCAAACGTCTGATAAGGAGCTTCTTCTAAAGGAACATAATACACTTGTTTTCCGGCAATGGGAAGTAGCTTTTGCTCATCTTTTAATAGGGTAAGTGCATTAGAATAAAGATTCTGAACCAAAAGTTTGTGTGAATCATTATTCAGGTCGTTATTAATGTTTTCAGGATTTTTGGGATTGTATTTATCCAGCCCTAAATAATATTTGGTCAGTAATATTTTTTTTACACTTTCTTCAACTCTTGATTGTGGAACTTCTCCATTGTCAATAGCCTTCTGAATTAATTTTTTTCCTTCAGACACTCCCTGCGAGAAAAGCATAATATCATTACCTGCTTTAAAGGCTAATGCATCTAATTCCCCGGGCTTATATTTATTGGCTACTGCACCCATATTGAGTGCGTCCGTAATAATGAGGCCTTTATACCCTAACTTCTCTTTTAAAAGTCCGGTGATAATATTTTTGGAAACCGAAGCCGGAATTCCTTTTCCCGATTCTAACGTTGGCACATATAAGTGAGCCACCATTACTCCACCGATACCTTTAGTCATAAGAGCCTTAAAAGGTGCCAATTCAACAGCATTCAGCCTTTCGAGTTGGTGAGGAACTACAGGAAGATCCAGATGTGAATCTGTACTGGTGTCCCCATGGCCAGGGAAATGCTTAATGGCTGCTAGTATGTTGTTGTCCTGTAATCCATTAGAATATGCTATTGCAGAGCTGATGACATTATCTACCTCTGAACCAAAGCTTCTGTTTCCAATGATTGGGTTATTAGGATTTGTATTCACATCAACTACCGGGGCAAAATCCCAATTGATTCCCATCCTCTTACAGTCTTCGGCAATTTTAGAGGACATCTGGTAAATAAGATTTTTATCCTGTATGGCTCCTAAAGTCATCGCCCATGGAAATTTGTGAGCCGCTGCGATTCTCTGATATAATCCCCATTCAGCATCCATTCCGATCATCAACGGAACTCTAGATTTTTGCTGAAACTCATTTACCAGAGATATTTCTCTTGCTGCATCATCCTGCATCAGAATCAATCCACCGATCTTATCACGGGTGACAATATTTCTTACCTGGTTGATATAATCCTCGCCTTTGTTGGTATAAAGAGCAACAATGAAAAGCTGTCCTAATTTTTCATCCTGGGAAAGCGATTTGTATGTTTGATTAACCCACTGGTTTGCTTTACTTACATCAGACTGTGAAATGCCCTTTGGTATATACTGGGCAGCGATTTTTGAACTGATAGATAAGAATATGAATAGAGAAGTGCAAACTATTTTGTTCATAACTTTTGAATAAGAACAAAAATACAATTAAAAAAATCATCAGAATGGATGTTTTTAAGTTTTTTGGTATATGTTTTGGATGTGCTTTATAAATAATATTAAAACTTTTATAAAAATGAAAAAATTTCTTCCAATCCTACTATTAGCTTTTGTCAGCTTATTTATATTCAGCTGTGATAATAAAGACGATGATAATAATTTTGTGGATCATGATACAATAGGGACTGCTTTTGACATTACCCCAACTTTTACGAAAACGAATGATAATTTATATCAGTATTCAGACGCATTTACAAATGAGTTAGTACAATCTGATGTTGTGCTTATTTACTTGCAAACGGGTCTTACCAATAACAATGCTCCAATCTGGAGATTACTTCCTTATACATTCTTTACTAATAACAACGTTGCTGTTGATTATTCATTTGATTTTAGCAAATTTGATATAGGAATTAATGTTAACTCAAGCTTGAATCTAACGGCTAATCCAACGTACTATACGAACAAAAGATTTAGAGTGGTAATCTTACCTGCTAATACAGGTGGGAAAAATTCCAAGACTGCAGCTGCTCCTGTAGATTATAATGATTATTACAGTGTAATTAAATATTATAATATTGACGAGTCTAAAATAAAGACTAAGAATTAAGATATATCTTTTCAGTTTTTTTATAATTAAAAAGGGCTCCGGAATTTATTCAGGAGCCCTTTGTTTATTTTTAATTATCATTGTCATCCAGAAGATGACCAAAATAATCTTTCTTTGTTTTTAAATAACCTCTGCTGATATCATTCGCGGGTATTTGCAAAGGAACCCTCGAATTAAGGTGGATGTTACTTTCCGTAACATATTTTACTTTTTCAGGGTTATTGGTCAAAAGATTGATGTCTTTTATTTCCAGCACATTTAAAATTTCAATGGCTACATTGAAGTTTCTGTCATCTGCTGGGAGACCAAGCTGTAGATTAGCTTCTACTGTATCAAATCCTTTTTCCTGTAAAGAATAAGCCTTTAACTTATTTATTATTCCAATGTTTCTTCCTTCCTGACGAAGGTAAACAATAACTCCTCCATTTTCATGGATATATTTCATGGCTGCATCTAATTGCTGCCCACATTCACATTTTTTTGAATGGAAAACTTCACCGGTAATACATTCTGAGTGGAAACGTACATTAACTGGTTTTGAAAAATCTGTATTTTCAGCGATAATAGCCATATGAGGCATCCAGTCATTTTCGTTTTCAGAGAAAGCGATCATTCGGAAAGTTCCGTGTTCCGTTGGAACGTTTGCTTCCGCTTGAATTTTAATCATTAATAATAAGGTCGTTGAACTAGTTTTTAATTTCCTTTAAGAGAATCCTCTATAACAGAAATATTGGTTTTTAACCTTACCAAATATCTGTTTAGGATTTCATCATCATCTTTTGGAAGATCCTGTCTGAGTTTCTGAATTTTTTTTATAAGATTTTTCAAAGCTTTTAATGGCTCTGTTCTTTCCTGAAATATTGTTGGCGTCAATTGCATACAAGTAATTCTGTAGGCTGTATTTTAGCGACAGAACCTCTTCATTTATACTAATAGTTTTGAATTTAGGAAAGGTGGAAATTAAATTGGATATTTCAGAAGCATTTACATTTTCTTTGATATTGATGTCTATGCTTTTTTTTAGTCCTCTATCAGAATCTGAACCTTTTGCTTCACTATAAAAATTATTAGACAACGGAGAAAAATTTAATTTTTCCGATGCGCAAGAAGAAGTTAGTATAAACAGTATTCCAAAAAAAAAATAATCTTTTCATTTTTGTTGCCCCTTTTGATAAAGGATTGGGTTAAGACTTTCATCATTATACATTTTCATTTGTTTGTATACTTTCATCTTAACATCACCGTTTTCAATATCAGTAAGCAACTGATTAATAGAAGTCGACAGATCCTCTTTCTGTATGAGAAGTACATCTAATTTTGCCTGGCAATTTAATCGATGTTCTTCTGAAGCAGATTCTCTGTTTGCTTCTAATGACATATGATAAACCTTTAACGCAAGTATTGATAATCTGTCTACAGCCCAAGCGGGTGTTTCTGTGTTTATCTTTGCATGAGGTTTAGGAGTTGTATTTTTAAATTTATCAAGAAACCAGCTGTCAATAAATTCCACCAGATCAGTTCTTTTCTGATTAGAGGCGTCTATTGTTCTCTTTAATTGAAGAGCTTCAACCGGATCTATGTTCTCATCTCTTATAATATCTTCCAAATGCCATTGAACGGTATCAATCCAGTTCTTTGCGTACAAAATTCGTTCCAAACTGTCTTTTTCGAAAGGATTATTAATTAGATGGTTAACGTCATCAAATACGTGGTAGTCTTCAATAGATTGATTGAAGACTTTCCATGCAGTCTCAGTGAAATTCATTAATTCTGAAGAATTTTAGTTGCTTGAAGGATTGTTCGTCGAAGAATTTTTATTTTCAGTAGGATTTTTATCTTCTTCCTTTACTGCGTCTTTGAATTCTTTGATCCCTGATCCAACACCTCTCATTAATTCCGGAATTTTTTTACCTCCAAAAAGTAAAACAAGCAGAATTGCTACGATAAGGATATGCTGCCATGATAAGGCAAGTATTGTTAATGTTTCCATTTCTAAATTTTTTACAAAGTTAGTCTTTTTTTAATAAGAAACCCACCCTAATGGATCAACAGGTGTAGTTCCGTTCCATACTTGGAAATCAAGGGTATAAGACCCATCAAAGTCTTGTCCTACAGTACCTACAATGGTGCCTGCGGAAACCTGCTGGCCTTTAGAAACATTGACACTTCCCAGATTTGAATAAATCGTAAAATAATTTCCGTGTTTCAGCATTACCGTTTTGGTTCCGTCACTGTTAGCCAGAACTGAAGATACAGATCCCGGGAATACTGATTTTGCCCGTGTACCCGATGGTACGGAGATTTTAATTCCGTTATTCTCTTCTGTAATATTTTTAAAAACAGGGTGTGGTTGTCTTCCGAAACGATGGGTGATCTGGCCTTTGTCAACAGGGAAGCCTAGCTTTCCTCTGTTTTCAGCAAAATTATTGCCTGCTGCAGTAGAAACTCCAAAATTCGTCATCGCTTTGGTTTCTGCTGCTTTTTTCTCGTCGTCTTTTCTCTTTTCTAATGCGGCCTCAGCTGCTTTTGCGGCTGCCAGTTTGCTGGCTGCTTCTTTTGCCCTTGCATTGGCTTCCGAAGAAGCTTTTGCTGCGGCTATTTTCCGAGCTTCATCCCTTGCATTAGCCTCTGCTCTAGCTGCTTCTTCTGTACGTTTTCTTTCCTCTTCAGCTCTTTTTGCGGCTAGCTCCTCGGCTCTTTTAGCTTCAGCTTCAGCTAATTTTCTTTCTCTTTCAAGTGCTTCTGCTCTTGCTCTATTTTCAGCTTCTATTCTTGCTTTTTCTCTTTCCGCTGCAATTTTAGCTAAACGGATTTTCTCAGCTTCAGCCTTTCTTCTGGCTTCTTCTTCCGCTTTTGCTATTCTGATTTCTTCTGCAATGATGCTTCTGATCTGCCCTTCAAGAGCTTTAGATTGAACTTGTTTTTGTTTTAATTCAGCAGTTAATTTCGATTCATTTTTCTTAAAATCCTCAACAAGCTGCTCTTTCTGAGCTCTTTCCACATTAATAGTAGCCAGATCTTTTTGTTGATCTATCAAAAGTTGTTGCTTATCTGCAACCGATTTTTGTCTTTGGGCAATTGTTTTTTTGATCTGATTTGCAGCGTCTGTAATTTCAGCCGCTTTTTTATCCTGATAGTCCGAATATTCTTTAAGATATTGAACTCTACGAATAGCTTCTCCAAGGTTTTTAGCAGAAAGAATAAAGGTTACTTTGTTTTGTACTCCCTTGTTTTTATAAGCATTCACTAAAACTTCTGCGTAATTTTTTCTAAGTACCGCCAATTCTTTATTTTGACGGTTGATCTCCAGTTGACGAAGATAAATATCATCTTCTATAAATCTTTTTTCCTTTTGAGTGTTGTTGTAAACTTTTTCTCTTAGGGTTAATTTTTTGTTGATATTATTAAGATAAGCTATGGAGAGTTTAGATTCGTTTCTTGTTTTAGCGAGATCTGAATTTATTTGTGTGATTTGTTTTTTAAGTTCAGCATTTTGCTTCTGCAATTGTTCTTTATTTTGTTGCCCATTGTGCAATCCGAACAATAAAATACCTATTAAAAAGCTAAATTTTTTAATCATTTAATTTCAATTTTCTTATAATTGGCTGGGACTGAATA
Organism: Chryseobacterium proteolyticum; assembly: GCF_046591535.1. Taxonomy (NCBI): domain Bacteria; kingdom Pseudomonadati; phylum Bacteroidota; class Flavobacteriia; order Flavobacteriales; family Weeksellaceae; genus Chryseobacterium; species Chryseobacterium proteolyticum. The sequence continues at coordinate 912,441 of NZ_JBJLWK010000003.1, forward strand.
GGCCACTTCCATCTTCGAAAAATCAAATTTCGTATTTTCTAATAAAATCTGGCTTGTTTTTGAACCTTTTATAATTATTTTAACATTTTTTGGTAGACGAATTTCATTATATTCAGCCCAATTGCTATAAGAAATTTCTAATTGGTCCGGAGATAAAACATCCTTTAACTGAACGTTCAGCAGATCATAATTATCATCATATTGTAATGAGATTTTATACTCTCTCGTTTTTTCATCAGTAACAATCTTTTGATTCACAGACGAAACCAACTGATAACCCTGCGCATTTTTTGTAAGGATGAACTGAGAATCGTTAACTTTTACGAAAGTTCGTCCAAGAAGTATTTTTTCCAGGGATTGATAATCGATGAAATTTACATTTAAGAGATGGTTCAGATATTCAAAGTCAGAATCGATATAGGATTTACTTGTCCGGTCAAATCCCTTTACTCCTTCCGGAGTAGCTATTCCTCTGGCAGCATTTATAAATAATACAGATAAATTCATCCATACTTTTTTATTTTTCTCAATATAGATCGTTGCATCCAGGGTAGGAACGAAATTTCCTGTTTCTACGTTAACTTTGCTGTTAATTTTAATCTGTTCGAATTGAGGAGGGATTATTACATGCTCGAAAAATGTAAGTTTATCCCTTACCGGTTCTCCTGCATCTTTTGGATTGTTGTTATTCTCCACAACTGTGCTGTCCTTAATTCCACCGTTGCCACTTTTGGAAACGTTCCGTGTTTTACAGGATGACAAGATAAGAAGTAATAAAACTAATGGGATCCAATTTTTCATGTATTTGTCTTTTCGATTAAAAATAATACTTTGCAATATTAACGCCAAACCACACAAAACATTTTGTGTGGTTTGAATATATCTTATTTATTGCTGCTTTTCTTATAACTATTTAGATAGAAAATCTAAAACAGAATAATCACCCAAAGAAATTTCTCTGGCAACTCCAAAATACTGTGCTGAATTACCAATCATAGAATTAGACAGGTTTCCATGGTTGATTCTTGTGTTTTCCTGGATCAACGAATTTTCAATATTAGAATTTACAATAATAGTATTGTTACCCAATGAAACCCCGGGACCTACCTTAGAATTCGAAATTTTTACATTTTCACCGATAAAGCAAGGCTGGATAATCAGCGAGTTTTCGATAACGGCCGAAGATGGATATTGAGACATCTCTTCTCTTTCGTAAGCAAGAATTTTGCTATTGGTTTCTACCGTAGCATTTTTGTTTCCACAATCCATCCAGTCATTTACTTTTCCTAAAGTGAATTTGGCACCTTTTGCTCTTAAGTTTTCCAATGCAGTTGTTAACTGATATTCTCCTCCATTTTTTATATCATTATCCATGATATAATTGATTTCATCCATTAACTTCTCAGCACTGTTAAAGTAATAAATACCTATAATGGCTAGGTCGGACACAAAGGTTGTTGGCTTCTCAACAAAATCTGTAATAAAACCATAATTGTCTAATTTCACAACACCAAATGCAGAAGGATCTTCTACACTTTTCACCCAGATAACACCATCTGAATTCTTATCAAGCTGGAAGTCCGCACGGAAAAGAGTATCAGCAAACGCGATAACTACATTGCCCTGCATAGAGTCTTCCGCACATTTAATGGCATGAGCCGTTCCCAAAGGGTCATTTTGATAATATATGCTTCCTTTTGCACCTAGTTTTTCTGCAATATGAATCAGGGATTTTTCAATTTCAGGGCCAAAATCTCCGATAATAAAGGCTACTTCTTCAATTTCTTCACCGGCAACTTTAGCAATGTCTTCTACAAGCCTTTGTACAATTGGTTTTCCGGCAATGGGAATCAAAGGTTTAGGAACGGTTAGTGTATGTGGACGTAATCTGGAACCACGTCCAGCCATTGGAACGATAATTTTCATAAGTTATATTAGGGTATTTTTAGTTGTTTTTAATCTGATGGCTGTCTTCATAAATAAAGCCATAGTATTGAAAGGGTGTATTATTTTAAATATTTGTTTAATTTTTCAAATCATTAGCATCAAAATAGAGACCAAAGTTTAGTTTTTTCTCATTCTTGCTAATAACATATTTTTCTCAGTATATAATAGAATTCCTGTGTAGAACAAAAACAATAGGTTCCCGATCCAGAAGTTATAGTCGGACACATTCGCTATGATATAACTGAAAACTCCCAAAAGTAATATGAAAAATGCGATTTTTTTCATTCGGTAGGGGATAGGATAATATTTTTGGCCCAGGAAATAAGATAGTACCATCATGGTAAAATAAGCAGCTAACGTTACCCATGCCGAAACCATAAAGCCATATTTTGGTAAAAGCACAAGATTCAAAACAATGGTAAGAATAGCTCCGGTCCATGAAATATATGTTCCTACACGTGTTCTGTCTGTTACTTTATACCAGGTTGAAAGGTTATAATATATTCCGAAAAACAAGTTGGCAATTACAATAATAGGAATAATGTTGATGGCGATCCAATAAGAACTATTGGGAACCAGAAGAAGCTTTATCCATGATACATTCGCAATAATTCCCAATGCAACGATGGAGGCAAAAAAAGAAAAATATTCAGTTACTTTCGCATAGGTTAGTTTTGCATTTTCATTTTGCATTTGTTTGAAGAAAAATGGTTCGATTCCCATTCTGTATGCCGTTACAAACAGCGTCATGAGTACCGCCATCTTGTAGCATCCCCCATAGGCTCCTGCTGAGCTGTCATCAATAATGAATTTTTGAATAAATTTATCAAAATTTTCATTCACCATAAATGCAAGACCAGCAATCATTATCGGCCAGGAATATTTGATCATCTGAAGGAAAAGACCTTTAGAGAATTGGAATTTAAGCTTCAGAATAATAGGAAAAACCAGAAGAAATCCCAAAAAGCTTGCGACTAAATTACTATAAAACGGATAAGTTACTTTTTCCTGTAGCCCAAATTTGGAGCTAATCGTTTCAGGAATGTATAAAAATAAAGCAATTACAAAAATACTTTGAAATACTGCCTGAATTACCCTTACAGCAGCATATTTTATTGGTTTGTTATGGAACCTTAGCCATGCCAGAGGAATGACAAGAAGATTGTCAAAAAAAAGCAATCCATGCAAACCATCGTATAAATTCAGGAGTCTTTGAATAGCCAAAAACATCGGCAATAGGCTGGTTAAAAAGCAATACCACGATAAGGAAGACAAGAGATAAAGTGGCTAAAAACCAAAAAGAGGTATTAAAGACTTTTTGCTCGTCATTCTTGTTGGAGGAAAATCTGAAGTAAGCCGTTTCGAAGCCGAAAGAAAGAACAATATTAACAAAAGAAATTAATGCATACAGATTGGTGAAGATGGCAAAATCATTAACATTAATATGCTTAATGAATAAATAATTCAGCAATACTACAATCACTCTCGGCATAATTGCCCCTATTCCATAGATAATAGTTTCGTTAAGAAGTTTTTTCAAAATGCGAAATTTCTTGCAAATGTAAATATTTAGAAATTGATTTTTTATCAGGGATATTAAAATTCATTCATAAACCTTAATTTTGCAAGGAATATAAAGTCTAAAGAAAAGTAAATGAGGACCCTTATCAAAAATGCTACTATCGTAAATGAAGGAAAAATCTTTGAAAGCGATATTTTAATTGAAGACGATTTAATTTCTAAAATACAACCCCATATTTCTGATGAAGCAGATCAGATTATTGTTGGCTCCGGAAAATATCTTTTACCCGGGGTGATTGATGATCAGGTGCATTTTCGTGAACCGGGATTAACCCATAAAGGAGATATTGAAAGTGAATCAAGAGCAGCAATTGCTGGTGGGATTACCAGTTTTATTGATCAGCCGAATACTGTACCTAACGCTGTAACGCAGGAATTGTTGGCGGATAAATATGAAATAGGATCCCAAAAAGCATACGCTAATTACGGATTTATGATGGGAGGGACGAATGATAATCTTGAAGAGGTGCTTAAAACCAATCCGAGAAATGTTCCGGGAATCAAGTTATTCTTAGGTTCTTCTACAGGAAATATGCTGGTTGACAATCCTGAAACCCTTGAAAATATTTTCAGCAATACAAAAATGCTGATTGCTGTTCACTGTGAAGATGAAGCAACGATAAGAGCAAATACCCAGAAATACATGGAACAATATGGAGATGATATTCCTGTTAAGTTTCATCATCTCATCAGAAGTGAAGAAGCTTGTTATAAATCTTCCTCCAAAGCCATCGAATTAGCAGAAAAAACAGGAGCGAGACTCCATGTTTTCCATCTGTCAACAGCTATAGAGACAGCCTTGTTCAGAAATGACATTCCTTTAAAAGATAAAAAGATCACCGCGGAAGTTTGTGTACACCATTTAACATTTACCAATGATGATTATGAAACAAGAGGCGGTCTAATTAAATGGAATCCGGCAGTAAAGACTCAGAAGGACAAAGACGGACTTTGGGAAGCTCTTTTAGATGGTAGAATTGATGTAATTGCTACCGATCATGCTCCTCATACCTGGGAAGAAAAACAAAATGTTTATACAAAATGTCCATCCGGAGCACCGTTGGTTCAGCATTCATTAAATGTGATGCTCGAAAATTTCAGAAATGGGAAAATTTCTCTGGAAAAGATCGTTGAAAAGATGTCCCATAATCCCGCAATTCTTTTCAGAATAGAGAAAAGAGGTTTTATAAGAGAAGGATATAAAGCAGATTTGGTTTTGGTGGATTTAAATGAAAACTGGACAGTAAATAAAGAAAACATTCTTTATAAATGTGGTTGGAGTCCTTTAGAAGGTATGAATTTTCATTCTAAAATTACCCAGACATTTGTCAATGGGAATCTTGTATTCGATAATGGAAAAATTGCTGACGAAAAATTTGGTGAGCGATTACTTTTTGAAGTTGAGGAGTAAGTTGGAAGATTGAAAACCCAGCTCTGTATATAATAAAGAAAAAGACTACTCACTGTAGTCTTTTTTTATTTTTGTTTCGAAAAATTGATCTTGAAAATCTGCAGACTGATTATTTTTTTGCTTTGCCACTCATATAAAAACTGAGTTTTCCACCTTTTATAATATCGGAATGCTTTAAAGTAAAGTTTTTAATTTCTTTACCATTTAAAAGAATCTTTTGAACATATACATTTTGTGGACTCTGATCAATTGCTTCAATTTCAAACGTTTTTCCATTTTCCAGATTAAGTACTGCGTAATCAACTGCCGGGCTTCCAATCGCATAATCTTCTGAACCCGGAGCTACCGGATAAAATCCGAGTGAGCTTAAAATATACCATGCACTCATCTGTCCTGTATCATCGTTTCCGCCCAATCCATCAGGAGTAGCTTTATATTGCATTTCAAGAATATGGCGAATCTTGGCTTGTGTTTTCCATGGCTGCCCAGCCCAGTTATACAGGTAAGCTACATGATGAGCGGGTTCATTACCATGGACATATCCTCCAATGATTCCTTCTCTCGTAATGTCTTCAGTATCGGCAAAAAATTCATCGGATAAATGCATTGTGAACAATTCATCAAGTTTGGATGCAAATTTTTTCTTTCCTCCCATGATGGTAATAAGTTCATCGGGGTTTTGTGGAACGAAAAAGCTATAATTCCACGAATTACCTTCAATAAATCCCTGTCCGTGAGTACTCAGAATATCGAAATCCTTTTTGAAACTTCCATCTGCTAAACGGGGCCGCATGAAACCAATACTTTTATCAAAATTATTTTTCCAGTTTTCAGAACGTGTAATAAATTGATTGTAAATTTCTGTTTCTCCTAAATGTTTTGCCAGTTGAGCAATTGCCCAGTCATCATAGGCGTATTCCAGAGTATTGGACACAGAAGTCCCGCTTTTTTCAGCAGGAATATATCCTAAATCAATATATTGCCCAATTCCTTCATAATCCCTTTTATTTGCTGTTGCAACACAGGCATAGAGCGCTTCTTTTGCATCACCGGTATAAACACCTTTGATGATAGCATCTGAAACAACACTCACACTGTGATAACCACTCATGCACCAGTTTTCATTGGCGTAATGAGACCAGATCGGGAGCATTTTCAAAGAGAACTGGTTATAGTGGGCCATCATGGATTTTACAATGTCATTATTTCGTTTAGGCTGAATAATATTAAATAAGGGATGTAATGCCCGATAGGTATCCCAGAGGGAAAATGTAGTATAATTGGTAAAACCATCTGCTTTATGAATATTCTGATCTAAACCTTTGTATTCTCCATTGCTATCCATATATATTGTTGGATTAATAAAGGTATGGTACATGGCGGTATAGAAATTGGTCTTTTCGGTATCGGAACCTTTAATGATGATTTTATTCAGCTCTTTATTCCAATTTTCCTGTGTTTGGGCTTTTACCTGATCAAAAGATAAATTTCCTGTTTCTTTCTCCAGATTATCAAGAGCATTGTTTTGGCTCACCGGGGATAAAGCAAGTTTTACCTCAATGGCTTCATTTTCATTGGTGTCAAAATCAAAATTCATTTTCAGATTTTTTCCGGCTATTTCCGGGAAATTTTTAGTCTGGTCGAATTTTCTCCAGAATCCTCCATACACTTGCTTTCCATCATAATTTTTCTGTCCGTATGATTTGAATGGTTTTGAAAACTGTATCGCAAAGTATACTGTTCTGGTTCTTGCCCAACCATTAGTCTGTCTGTATCCGGTAATGGTATGATCATTTTCTACCCGAACATATGTCCAGACATTCTTTCCTTCGTAATTATAAATTCCGGCCATCAGATCCAGAATAATGTGGGCCTGATCAGACTTTGGAAAAGTATATCGCTGAACTCCCACTCTTGTAGTAGCTGTAAGCTCTGCCAAAATATTAGAGTCATCCAGTTTCACTTTATAATAACCGGCTTCTGCTTTTTCATTCTGATGAGAGAACCTGCTTCTGTAACCACTTTCCGGATGAGAAGCGGTGCCCGGATTAAACTGAAGTTTTCCAACAGTAGGCATCATTAGAAAATCTCCTAAATCAGAATGCCCGGTTCCACTAAAGTGTGTAGAGCTGAAACCGACGATGGTTTTGTCTTCGTAGCGGTAGCCAGCACAGTATTTATAGACTTCTCCATTATATTTTCCATTAAGTTCATATGAAATGGTATCTGTTTCAGGGCTGAGCTGTACGGAACCAAAAGGAAAAGTGGCTCCGGGATAGGTGTGTCCCATTTTTTCAGTACCTATAAGTGGATTTACATATTGAACTAGTTTTTCAAATTTTTGAGCATTATAATTAAGGCTAAAAAACAGGAAGAATAAAAGAAATGGAGTTCCTGATATTTTCATGGATGCATAAATTTTAGAGTGGTAAAATTAAATAAAAAACAAAGAACAATTATTTATAACATTTATTTATAAACTTATTCTGAGCTTTATCCGTTGAATATTTATTATTTTTAGGAAAAATTAAATCGTATGAATCTGTATACACAACCAATGTTGCGTGAAGACGCATTAAAAGATAAAGTAGCTATTGTAACGGGAGGAGGAAGCGGCTTGGGAAAAGCAATGACCAGATATTTTCTTCAATTGGGCGCTAAAGTGGTGATTACTTCAAGGAATATCGAAAAATTACAAGGAACGGCCAAAGAACTGGAAGAGGAAACAGGAGGAAAAGTGCTATGTGTGGCTTGTGATGTGAGAAACTGGGATGAAGTGGAAGCTATGAAGGAAGCCGCATTAAAGGAGTTCGGAAGGATTGATATTTTGCTTAATAATGCCGCCGGGAACTTTATTTCTCCTACAGAAAGATTAACACATTCTGCATTTGATTCTATTTTAGATATTGTTTTAAAGGGAACAAAAAACTGCACACTTTCCGTAGGAAAACATTGGATAAATTCCAAAACTCCCGGAACTGTTTTAAATATTGTAACGACTTATTCGTGGACAGGTTCTGCTTATGTCGTTCCTTCCGCATGTGCTAAAGCAGGAGTTTTGGCAATGACTCGGTCTTTAGCGGTAGAATGGGCAAAATATGGAATACGTTTTAATGCAATCGCTCCGGGACCTTTCCCTACAAAAGGAGCATGGGATCGATTATTGCCGGGAGATCTCCAGGAGAAATTCGATATGAGAAAAAAAGTTCCGTTGAGAAGAGTCGGAGAGCATCAGGAGCTGGCTAATTTAGCAGCTTACCTAGTTTCGGATTATTCTGCTTATATGAACGGAGAGGTTGTTACTATAGATGGTGGTGAATGGTTGCAAGGAGCAGGAGAGTTTAATATGTTGGAAGATATTCCTCAGGAAATGTGGGATGCTTTAGAGGCAATGATCAAGTCTAAAAAATCAAATTAATTCAAAATAAGTTAAAAAATCCCGGATTTGTAACAATTCCGGGATTTTTTTTACCTATCCATTAAGTAAGTATATAAATTTTTAAAATGAAGTGTAAAGTATCAACCTTTGTTTCTGCGATAGCGGTTTTTCTGTTTTCAGGATCTGCTTTTGCTCAGGAAACACCTAAATATGATTATGTAGAGGCATTTAAGCCGTTTTTCTATCCACAAACAGGCACGGAAAACCGTTCTGCAAGTGGACAGCCGGGACATGCTTATTGGCAAAATTCTGCAGACTATAATCTTAACATAAATTTAAATGACACTAAAAATGAGTTAACCGGTACTGCTGAAATAAAATATACCAATAACAGCCCAGATCAGCTGAGTTTTCTTTGGCTTCAGCTCGATCAGAATTTGTTTAATCAGGATTCCCGTGGTAATGCGGTAGTTCCTATTTCAGGAAGTAGAAATGGAGCCCATGGAGAAAAATTGGAGGGTGGTTACAAAATTAAATCGGTAAAACTTGATGGTAAAGATGTAAAATATACGATTACCGACACCAGAATGCAGATTGATTTACCAAAGGCTTTGAAGGCAAAAGGAGGAGTGGCGAAAATTAGTATTGATTATTCATTTATTTCTCCTGAATATGGTTCTGATAGGATGGGTGTACAGGAAACTAAAAATGGTAAAGTTTTTACGATTGCACAATGGTATCCGAGGATGTGTGTGTATGATGACGTTCTGGGATGGAATACGTTGCCATATCTGGGGGCTTCGGAGTTTTATCTGGAATATGGAAATATCAATGCCAATATAACTGTTCCTGCTAATCATTATGTTGTTGCCTCAGGGGAACTTCTTAATGGGAAAGAAGTGTATAGCAAGGAGGAAAATAACCGTTGGGAACAGGCAAGAAATAGTGATAAAACTGTAATGATCCGCCCTGAATCGGAGATAGGTAAAAATCAATCTTCAGGAACGAAAACATGGAAGTTTAAAATAGAACAGGCCAGGGATTTTGCATGGGCATCATCTTCTGCATTTGTTTTAGATGCGGCAAGAATTAATCTGCCGAGTGGCAAGAAGTCTTTGGCAATATCAGCGTATCCGGCTGAAAGTGGAGGTGAAAAAGCCTGGGGAAGATCTACCGAATACACGAAAGCTGCGATAGAACATTATTCTCAGAAATGGTATGAATATACCTATCCTGCAGCTACAAACGTTGCGGGTAATGAAGGTGGAATGGAGTATCCGGGTATTGTGTTTTGCCATATGGATTCCAAGGGAGATGATCTTTGGGGAGTTACGGATCATGAATTCGGACACAACTGGTTTCCAATGATTGTGGGATCTAATGAAAGGTTATTTGCCTGGATGGATGAAGGTTTTAATACATTCATTAATCAGCTTTCTACTGAAGCCTTCAATAAAGGGGAGTATTACAAAAAGCAAAATATTGCACAAACAGGAAGTTATCTGATGAGCGATAATTTTGAACCGATTATGGTAGGACCGGATAATATGAAAGAACACAGTATCGGAGTTCTTGCTTATTTCAAACCGGGTATGGGCTTAGGCATTTTGAGAGAGTCAATCCTTGGACCTGAAAAATTTGATAAAGCATTTAAAACATATATAGATCGTTGGGCTTTCAAACATCCTACTCCCTGGGATTTTTTCCATACCATGGAAAACGTTTCGGGTGAAGAGCTTAATTGGTTTTGGCGAGGATGGTTCTTTAATAAATGGAAAATTGATCAATCCGTTAAAAGTGTAAAATATATAAGTGGTGACTTTAAAAATGGAGCTCAGATTACGGTAGAAAACCTAGGGCAATTACCTATGCCAACTACAGTTCAAGTAAGATTTAAAGACGGGACAACACAAATTGTAAAGCTTCCGGTTGAGGTTTGGAAACGTAATAAAGAATGGACTTTTCAAATTGAATCTGCTAAGGAAATCGAAGAGGTAAAGGTGGATCCTAATTCTCAGATTCCCGATATCAATCCGAAAAACAATTCTGCTTCTGTAACAGATACCAAGAAAATTGATAAAATTGATCCTAAAGATTTTACAGGGACATTTGGAAGCAAAGAAATTCCATTAAAGCTGACATTTAAAGTAAAAAACGGACAACTTTTCGGCCAGGCCGGTGGAGATGCACAATTTCCTCTTGAATACAACGGAGATAATAAGTTTCTTTTCGGGCAGTCTGTTTTTACATTTGCTAAAGACAAGAAAACAATGACGATTACTCAGGGTGAAAAGGAAATTAAATTAACGAAGGAATAATAATTCTGTTTTAAAAAAGAATACAGAAAATTAACAATATAATCATGGTTTTAAGGCTTCTCTCTGGTAGAGAAGCCTTATTTTTGTTTAATTATTATTTAAAATAGGTGATTATGATTTTTAGATTTTCAATTGTGTTTGTCTTGTTTTTTGTTATAGGGTTTTCACAAAACCTTAAAGTTATGAGTTTCAATATCAGATTACAGGTAGAATCTGATAAGGAAAATGCTTGGACAGAACGAAAGCAAGATGTACAGGATTTATTAATGTATTATCATCCGGATTATTTTGGGGTTCAGGAAGCATTGCCAGAACAGATGAAAGATCTTAAAAAAGGATTGCAAAATTATAATTATGTCGGTGTGGGCAGGGACGATGGAAAAGAAGAAGGTGAATTTTCAGCTATTTTTTATGATAATGAAAGGTTACAGGTGGTGAAATCCGGTACATTCTGGCTTTCGGAAACACCGGATAAGCCTTCCAGAGGCTGGGATGCGGCATGCAACAGGGTATGTACGTATGCCGTTTTTAAAGATAGAAAATCTAAAAAAGAATTCTTAGCAATGAATCTTCATTTTGATCATGTTGGAAATGTTGCAAGAGTGGAATCTGCGGAGTTGATTCTTAAAAAAATAAAAGAATTGAATCCTGGAAATCTGCCTTTAACTTTAAGTGGAGACTTCAATTTAACAGACAACAGTGAACCTATAAAGATTATTTCCCAAAATCTGAAGGATAGTTTTTATAACTCTGAAACCCAACACTATGGTCCAAAAGGGACATTCACCGGATTTAATGTCAATGAAATTCCTAAAGACCGAATTGATTATATTTTTGTAAAGGGAATGAAAATAAAATCTCACAGGCATATTAATGACAGAAGAGAAAACCTGCTGTATCCTTCGGATCATTTTCCGGTTATTGCAGAGCTTTCATTATAAATCTAATCTTCTTTATTCGGAAATTAATTTCAAATCCAATTCCTCTCAGGGATTGGATTAGCTTATGTGCTAATAGGGCCAGAACAACAAAAAAAACTGATAAACAAGGGTGGATGTAAAAAACATACGTTAAAATTTGCTAATATCAGCATCTGTGCGGTGATTAATTATATTTCTCTGTTACATTTTACCTAATTTTGAGACTTATTTTTAAAAAATAGATATGAAGAGATTGCTTTTTGGATGTTTAATGGTTGCTTCAGCACACTATTTTTCAGGACAAGAACTATACATACCAAGAAATGTAAAAAAAGCATATGAAAATGGGACGCGTGATATTTCCGGGGCTCCGGGTAAAAATTACTGGCAGAACAAAGGGATATACAATGTAGAAGTAAAAGTAGATGATAATACAAAAATCGTTTCCGGAAAAGAAACGATTACTTATATTAACAATAGCCCCGGCGATTTACACTCTTTAGCCATAAGGTTTGTCAATAACCTTCATAAGCCGCAGGCTCCGAGATCAGGCTTTGTATCCAAAGACTTTCTATCTTCAGGATTGCATATCAAATCCTTTATTGTAAATGGGGAAAAATATAACATAAACAGTGATGATTGGGGAACTGTTGCAAGTGTAAAGCTGCAAACCGCTATTAAATCGAAATCAAAATCAGAAATTAAAATAGAGTGGGAATATCCATTGTCTGTAAAAAGTGAAAGAGAAGGACAGATTGATCCTGAAACATTTTATGTTGCTTATTCTTTCCCAAGAATTTCAGTGTATGATGATTATAATGGCTGGGATATGCTGCCACATTCGGACAGGCAAGAATTCTACAATGATTTTAATGATTATAATTTTGCAATCATTGCACCCAAAAATTATGTGGTTTGGGCAACGGGAGAATTTCTCAATCCCGAAGCTGTTTTACAACCTAATTATTTAAAAAGATACAAGACATCTCTGAGGAGCGATCAGGTTGTTCATATTGCAAGCCAGGAGGAAATGAAATCAGGAAAGGTAACTAAGCAGAATAAGTGGAATACCTGGAAATTCAAAGCCGCTAATATCACGGATTTTTGTTTCGCCTTGAGTAATCATTATGTATGGGATGGGGCAAGTGTTCAGCTCAAAACAAAACGGGCAAGTGTGCAGTCTGCATACAAAGCAGGTGCTAAAGATTTTGAACGTTATGTAGACTGGATGCGTTATAACCTTGATTGGTATTCTAAAAACTGGCCGGGCGTGGAGTATCCATATCCTGTAATGACTGCTGTTCAGGGTTATGCTGATATGGAATATCCTATGATGATTAATGATAACAGTATTCCTGATAATTTTGAGGATGCGAGATTAACGGCAGATCATGAAATTGCTCATACCTATTTCCCTTTTTATATGGGGATCAATGAAACACGATATGCTTTTATGGATGAGGGTTGGGCAACAACCCTGGAATACCTGATTGGAATTGATGAGAATGGTGAAGCTAAAGCAAAGGATTTTTATAAAAATTTCAGGGTAAAGAAATGGATCAATGATCCTTCTGCCGAACAGGATCAGCCCATTATTACCATGAGTACACAGGTAAGTGGAGCAGGATATGGGAATAATTCTTATGTGAAGGCATCTCTGTCTTATCTGGCTTTAAAAGATTATCTTGGAGATGATCTGTTTAAAAAAGCATTACACCATTATATGAACAATTGGAATGGAAAACACCCAATTCCATGGGATTATTTTAATTCTATGAATACAGGATCAGGGAAAGATTTGAACTGGTTCTGGAATAATTGGTTCTATACAAACAATTATATAGATCTCAAAATTACAAAAGGAACTCAGGAGAACGGATTGCTTACAGTAAATATTGATAATGTCGGAGGTTTTGCAATTCCTTTTGATGCTATAATAACTTATGACGACGGAGGAATTGAAAATCTTCATTTTACACCTTCATTATGGGAGAAAAATCAAAAACAGGCAGTTCTTACGATTCCTGTAAAAAATAAAGTAAAATCGATTAAGCTGGATGGGGATATTTTTATGGACTATACTCCTGAAAATAATTCTAAAAATTTATAATCAAAAAGCCTTCAGAATACTGAAGGCTTTTTGATTATTAGAAATAAGCTGTTAATCTTAATCCAATCGTTATATATCTAACTTTTTCTTTAGCAAAAGAAGTGTTGAATACTTCGTTCATTTCTTCGTCGTCTTTTACCAGGTCGCTAAAGTGGTAATTCATCGTGGACTTAATCTGGTTGTATTCGGCGTAGGCGGTAATCCCGAGTTCAGGATTGAATTTATAAGTGATAGCACTTCCTAAATTAAGCCTGAAAGCCTTTGAAGGTTTATAAGTTGCCAGCTCCAATTGATTGTCTGGAGTGCCAATATGCTCACTTTTAACAAAAATTTTTCCGCTTGCAGGTATTGAATAGCCACCTGTAGCTTTTAACATGACTTCCCAGTTTTTTGCAAATTCATGAGAAAAATATGGACCCAAACCAAAATTGAGAAATCCTAATGACTGAGTCGTGATATCAAAGTTTTCATAGTGTTCCTCATCATCCAAAGTAAGTCTTTGAGGTTTGATCGGGAAACTACTAAAGCTAAGATCTCCTCCAATTCCCCATTTTTTTGAAAAAAAATAAGCTCCTTCTAATCCTGCATCAAAACCAACCTGCTTTCTGTTATCGAGCTCAGATTCTTTCAGGAAGTTCGTGGTAGCGAGTGCTGATCCCACTTTTATAGACAGAAAAGAAGGATATCCGTTACTTTCTATCCTGGAAAGCAGGCTTAGATTATCTCCTTTATTCTTGTAAAATTTATCAATGAAAAAATATCCTAATTCAGTAGAAATAATCCCTACTCCTGCACCTGCAAGAATATCAGGCATCCAATGTCTGTTATTCAGGTTTCTTCCAAGTCCTGTCAATGTAGCTGCGCCATATCCTCCAATACTGTAAGCCGGATTTACGAGTCCATACTCCTTGTGTAGAAAGCTGGCGTTGGCAAAAGCCATTGCAGCGTGCCCGGATGGAAAAGAGTTTTTGGCTGATGCATCCGGACGTTCAACTTTAGATGTGTACTTTACAGAATTGACGATGATTCCCATAATAGCTAAACTTGTGGCATAAGATAAAGTAACTCTCCCAATATTATTACGTCCTTTAATTCCCGCTAACTTCAAACCGTACACCGTAGCAGCAGGAGCATATTGAAGGTAATCGTCAAAACTAGCCTTAAAATCCGGCAGATATCGATTTCTTATGTCACGGATGTTTTTACGCTCACCCCAGGTAGTTGCTGAAGCGGTAAATAATAATGTTGGGGCAATTGATTTTTGGACCCATTCTTTTTTTAAGAAAGGTACCTTCGCTGAAAGTGCGGGAGGTTCTGAAATAGAATGAGAGAGATTGTTTTCTTGCTGAAGAGTATCCTGTGCCTTGTATAGGCATAAGGTAAGCAGCATAAAAAATGCTAATACTAATTTATTCATCATTGTGTGTTTTTTATTTTAAATTTTAAAATTTGCCAAAAATATAAAAAAAAACCTTTCTCAAAACTGAGAAAGGCTTTTTTAACATATTAAGAAAACTTATAATACTCTTAAACCTGCTCTAGGACCAGAAGAACTTACAACTGCCTGCATTCTTGTTTTTTGCCCTGCAGAGAACATAAACATTGCAGCATCATCTACATAGTCCATATAGTTCATGAACATAATAGATCTTGATACCCCACTACAAGTATTGTATACAGGATATGTAGGTTTGTTATAATTAGCTCCCGTTTGTGTAGGTGTATCCGCTACCTGATCGTTTCCGCAATTTGCATCACCCCAGATATGTCTAAGATTTAAATAGTGTCCTACTTCATGAGTAGCCGTTCTTCCCAAATTGAAAGGAGAAGATGCTCCTGTTTTTCCAAAATAAGGAGCTGCAATCACCACCCCATCATTCCATAATCCTGCTGATTCAGGGAAGGTCGCATATCCAAGAACTTGTCCCATGCTGCCTACTACCCAGATGTTGAAATAGTTGGTAGGATTGGTGGCGTCAATACCTCCGGAAGAAGCTTTTTTCATGGCATCATTAGTGCTCCAGCTTGTTTTAGTTGTAGATTTTCTTACGGTATTTGCTAGTCTGAATCTCACTTTTACATCCCCTGATTTTACAGATTGAAACTCTGTTGGTATTTTATTTACATCACTGTTCGTACCTCCGTAGTCAGCATTAAGAACAGCAATTTGCTCTGCTATTCTGGCATCAGAAACATTTTGTGCAGAAGTATTGTACAATACATTTACTACCACAGGGATTTCAACAGTACCATCTGCAAGAACTTTCCCCATTTTAATTGCGTTTGCAAATCTTTCAGTATTCGCTTCAATAGCTGCATACTTTTGTCTGAGCTCAGGATTGTTCTGAAGTGTTTGCTTTCTGATTTCTTCTGAAGGACAAGATCTTCTGTTGGCTAAATCTGAAGCAGTTGCAGATTTGTTTGCAGTCTCTTCACCTTGATTTGAAACATTGTCGCTGTTACAAGCGGACATGAATCCTAATGCCAGGATTCCAAATAATAGTTTTTTCATAGTTTCTATAAATTTATTTGTGGAAAAACGAAATTATATTATTTTGGGTGAGTTTGCAAGATTCTATTTTTGTGAATTGCTATTGTTTTATGGATTTTTATAAATTTTAATTCAGTAATTTATTTCATTTTATAGTTATTTTATACTTTGCTGGCGGTGTTTTTGTGTTTTTATTCATTTTCATAATTTCCATATCTAAATCTTTATTTTGGTTATAATTATGTAAGTAAAATGATATTCATTGCATAATTAATAAAACGTATTATGGGAAGGTATGATTTACTGCTCTTCGAATGTTTTGTCTTTCTTTTGCCAGTATTTACAGTGTAAAAAGTCCCTTTCTGAATTTCAGAAAGGGACTTTTATAATTTAAATTGGAAAAGGTTTTTATTCAGTAAGCAATCCGAGAAACTAGTCGAATCCATTTTTCATGGCGAAAACAGCGAGTCCCACACGGGTTTTCAAATCTAATTTTTCACAAAGCTGGTCTCTGTAACTTTCCACAGTTCTTGGACTGCAGCACATTTTATCAGCTATTTCTTTATAACTTAGTTCAGTAACTGTATATTTCAGAAATTCTTTTTCACGCTCAGAAATCCGCACTGTATCTTTAGATTCAGTTTCATTGTTCAGATTAGAAAATATAATGCGTGACGCCCATTCCGGATAAAAGAATCCTTCCGTATTTAATTTCACAAGAGCTGTTTCCAGTTCTTTAGGGTGGGTGTTTTTTAATAAATACCCTTTTGCCCCGTTTTTGATCATTTTGATGACGCTTTTGTCATCCCCTTGCATGCTCAGGGCCATTACTTTAATATCAGGATGGTTTTCTTTGAGCCACAGCACGGTTTCGAAACCATCCATAATTGGCATGCTGATGTCGAGTAAGATAATATCAGGAATTTTATTATTATTTTCGAATTTCTGAATAAGATCTTTTCCGTTTTCACAGACATAAATAACTTCAAAATCTTTAAAGTTGTCAATAATACCTTCCAATGCCTTCGCAATAAGGATGTGGTCGTCAACGATAACAATTGTTTTTTTCATGGCTGTCTTTTTAGTGTAATATTAACGGTTGTTCCTTTGTTCTTTAAACTTTCCAGAGTGAAGTCTGCTCCTATGATTTCCGCTCTGTTTTTCATATTGGTTAATCCAATGCCATTAGATCTTATGTTAGTCCTGTCAAATCCGATACCGTCATCCTGAATATTCAGTTCCCAAAGTGCTTCACTCGAAGTATTGAGGTTAATGAAAATATTTTTGCACTGGGCGTGTTTTATACTGTTCTGAATAAATTCCTGGGTGATTCTTAAAAGTACATTCTTATGTACAAATCCAAGGTCGAGTTGTTTAAAATTATGTTTGAAGCTTACATTACATTTTTTAAAAGCATTGGTGTTATCAACTTCTTCCTGAATTAAGGTTACGATTTCCTTTTGATTGATATTATCATCAGTTAAAGTTTTCGAAAGGCTTCTAAGGTCCTGAAGGGATTGGTTGATGATCTGTGATACCTGTTCTATTCTTTCATTGACTTCAGGAACTTTATTTTCGTATAAAAGCTGCTGAGTGTACAAGCTTACTAATGTGAGTTTCTGTCCTATGTTGTCATGAAGTTCACGGCCAATCTGTTGCATAGTAGCCTGTTGGATCTCCAGCTGAGTGGCCAAGAGCTCCTTCTGATGGATTTCATTTTTTATTTCAATTTCATTTAAATACTCTTTTTTTCGCTGTCTGTATTTTCTAATATATACCATTAGCGCAGCTACGAATAATACAAAGAATACGTTAAATAAAATAATGGTTATTAAAAGTTCCGTTTTCCCCATATGAATGAAGCTGAAAATAATAAATACATGATAATATCTGAAATCTGTGAGTAATTGCAATAAATACTCCAGATTTCCCGGTTGTCATAATATAGAAGTGTATAAAATGTAAAAAATGGAAGTGTTCCAATATAAAATAATGTTACTCCCAGGTTTATATAAAACATTTTATTGTTACTGAAATTGATTATATCTTCAGAATTCACCTGTTTATAGTACTCCATGATAACTAAAATCATTAAAAGTAAACACCCAAAAGTATAATTAAATGAATAAATTATTTTACTTTCCTTAAAATACAGTTCACTGGGAATAAATGAAATCAGATAAAATAAGGAAAGGATCCCGAATAGTTTTCTATTGTTGAACGATTTTGCAGCATATAACCAATAGAAAAACAAAAATTCCATGGGGATTACAAAATAATTATAATATTTGATTTTTGAGAATAAGGAAAAATTTCCATACCTGCCAAAAGACTCAAATATAAAAATTGCTATCAAATATATTGAAAAGTATTTCCAGTATTGATTTTTTAATGACTTTAGAAAAAAAATCGAAACTAAAGCGGATAAACCTTCTGTACAATATAATGAATAGTCCAGTACACTTCGCAATGAATCCATTTTTTACTTAATAGTTTTGAACAATTGGAGAATCAGGAGGAATTAAGCTTCCGTGGTTTTGTGCTAGTCCGCCTTCTTCTTCAATAGGATCTGTTGTATTTCGAGATTTTAATGCCATAGCGATTACCTGACCATTGGAATTGGATGGATTGAAATCGTAATGTAAAATCTTTCCGTTTTTGTCTTCTTTTTTTAGAGTGGGAACCATTATTAAAGTATGTCGTTCAGCGTACTCTTTTGGAACAGTATGACTTTCCATAATTGTCCAATTGTCAATCTTAGGATAAGCAGCATAATAAAATCTAATGCCCAAATCACTTTCACTGGTTGCGGGATTCACTTTCTTAGCTTCTGTTTCAAGATCGTTAATGAATTTTTTCAATTTAGGTAAGTCGAACCAGATAGAATCTGCATCAGTCATTTCAAGAGTAGAATTAATTGCTTTCAGTTGATTATTACGGTAATTATTAATCAGCTCCTGAATAAAGACATTACTCATAGTGTTTGGAAGACTTAGTGTCTCCACATCACCTTCGAGAATAGGTTTTGTTTCCATAATGTTAGTTTTTTAAACACAGTGTTAGTTAGTAATGCAAATCTCGGAAAAATTTTAGGTTAAATGACAGGGATTTCTCCTATTTGTTATCCGTGATTTTACGGGAAGATGGATTTTCTTTATAAAATGGCAATTTTTTGGTGAAAAAATTGATGTTTCGAATCTTAATTAGATTTTATTTTTATGTTAAAATAAATGCTTATTATATTATAATTATTAATAATTGAATATATTTACTTGTAGAAAAAAAAAATAATTTTGAAAACAAAACTTTTTAGCATTGCCATATTGGGACTTTTATCGGTTGGAATGTTATTTCAATCATGCAACAGTGATAATGAAAGTGAAGCATCAAGCGATAAAGTAATTTCTCAAAATTACAAGGACCGATTAATTGATAGTAAAACAGCTCAGGCGCTGGGAGATACTTATCTCACTAATAACTACGCTGTATTATTAGGGGGACGAACAGCTAGGGGATTGTCAGCCGAAGATGCAAGACAGGTAATTTATCCAATAGAAATTTTGGAAGCGTTTATTGCAAGTGTAGAAGAGAAAGCAGGGCAAGATGCATTAATTGGGGTTAATATCGGACAATACCCTTCTTCCGAAATAGTGGACGCTCATCAGAGAGAAGATTATAAAGGATATCAGACTATGTATCTAATGTCTTACAAAACTCCTGCAGATACTGTTTCTGCGGCTAATTGTGTAGAGGCAATGAATCATGGTAGTATTATTCCTCCTGATGCGACGGCAGATAAAAATGATATTTTAGATAAGAATATTAATAATTATCTCATAGCTAATGAAACGGCTTCACTTCTGGATAAAACCTATGCATTAAACAATGAAAAGACGTTGGATGCAAAGGGAATTGAAGTTAAAAGGCAATATTTTTATAGTATTGGTTTATTGAAGGGATATCTTCAATACGTAAAAGAACAGGCTGTGATTAATGGTATTAGTGATGTGAATATTGCAATTAATATGGGACAGAATAGCTTCAGTTCGGGCGCTGTGAATAAAGGGAAGCAAAAGGCAGGAAGCCAATGCATCTTTTTTACAGCATTTCCTAAGGGGAATGATGCAAATAGTAAAAATTTGAATATTCTAAATAATCTCCCGGCTCTTAAATAACTTTGATGTCCGGATAAAAATAAAAAGCGGTAGAAATAATAGTTTCTACCGCTTTTTTTACACTTGAATCTTTTTTGATATCGTTATGTGTTACTTTCATAGCGTTGTCCAGATGTTATGTCAATGTGAATTAACAAAAATAAGTGCTGTAGATTTTGTCTACAGCACTTACTACAAAAATAATATATATGAAAAAAACTATTTATTTTTCCGCCGGTCTGAAAACCAGACCTGTTTCATCGAAATAATCCAAAGTGATTCGGTCTCCGTCATTTACATTTCCGGCCAGAATCTCACGGGATAGTTTATTTAAAACTTCCTGCTGGATAACTCTCTTTAAAGGTCTTGCACCAAAAGCAGGATCATATCCTTTATTCATTAAATAATCTACGGCATCCTGAGTTGCTGTCATGATAATATTTCGTTTTGCTAACATATCATTAAAGCCTCGCAACTGATACTGAACAATTTTTCCAATTTCCTTTTTTCTTAAAGGCTGGAATAATACAATCTCATCAATTCTGTTTAAGAACTCAGGACGAAGAGTTTGCTTTAATAAGTCAAAAACTTCTTCTTTTGTTTTCTCTACGATTTCATCCTGATTGGCTTCAGTAATGTTTTCAAAATTTTCCTGAATCAAATGTGAGCCCAGGTTAGAAGTCATAATGATAATTGAGTTTTTAAAGTTGACAACTCTGCCTTTGTTGTCTGTCAAACGACCATCATCCAAAACCTGCAATAAGGTATTGAAAACATCAGGGTGGGCTTTTTCAATCTCATCCAAAAGAACAACTGAATAAGGTCGTCTTCTCACTGCTTCTGTAAGTTGTCCTCCTTCATCATATCCTACATATCCGGGAGGCGCTCCTACTAATCTGGAAACAGAATGACGTTCCTGATATTCACTCATATCGATTCGGGTCATATTGTTCTCATCGTCGAATAAAAATTCAGCCAGCGCTTTTGCTAACTCTGTTTTACCGACACCTGTTGTACCGAGGAAAAGAAAGGATCCTATTGGTTTTTTCTCATCACTCAATCCTGCACGATTTCTTCTGATCGCATCAGAAACAGCCTGAATGGCTTCTTCTTGTCCCACAACCCTGTGATGAAGTTCTGTTTCAAGGTGCAGCAATTTCTCCCTTTCCGATTGCAAAAGTTTTGTTACAGGAATTCCTGTCCACTTAGCAATTACTTCGGAGATATTTTCTGCAGTTACTTCTTCTTTTATTAACTCGTTCTGATGATTTTGCATTTCAAGTTCCAGCTTCTGCAAGTCATCTTCTTTTTCTTTGATTTTTCCATATTGGATTTCTGCTACTTTAGCATAATCTCCAGCTCTGGAAGCTCTTTCCGCTTCTAGTTTTAAAGATTCAATATCTTTTTTAATCTGTGTAAGATCTTCACTTTTTTGTTTTTCTTTCAACCATTTTGCATTAATCTCATTTCTTTGTTCGGAAATTTTAGAAATATCTTCTTTTAAATGGTCAATTTTGGTCTGATTGCCTTCTCTTGAAATAGCAGCCAGCTCAATTTCCATCTGCATAAGCTTTCTATCCAGGACATCAAGTTCTTCGGGTTTGGAGTTGATTTCCATTCTCAACTTGGCAGAAGCTTCATCAATAAGGTCAATTGCTTTATCCGGTAAGAATCGGTCTGAGATGTATCTCTGAGACATTTCAACTGCTGCAATAATAGCCTCATCTTTGATCCTTACTTTATGATGCGCTTCGTATTTATCTTTAATTCCACGTAAAATAGAGATCGCAGATTCTGTATCTGGCTCTTCCACCATTACTTTCTGAAAACGTCTTTCAAGGGCTTTGTCCTTTTCAAAATATTTTTGATATTCATTCAGGGTAGTGGCACCTATTGCTCTTAACTCTCCTCTTGCCAAGGCGGGTTTCAAAATATTTGCAGCGTCCATAGCGCCTTCACCACCACCAGCTCCTACTAATGTGTGGATTTCATCAATGAAAAGAATAATTTGTCCGTCAGATTTTATTACCTCATTAACGACAGACTTCAAACGCTCTTCAAATTCTCCTTTATATTTTGCTCCGGCGATTAATGCTCCCATATCTAATGAATATAAAGTTTTATCCATCAGATTTTCAGGAACGTCTCCGTTAATGATTCTATGTGCAATCCCTTCTGCAATTGCAGTTTTACCCACACCTGGTTCTCCAATTAGGATCGGATTGTTTTTTGTTCTTCTGGAAAGAATCTGTAATACACGACGGATTTCTTCATCACGTCCGATTACCGGATCCAGTTTTCCTTCTGCTGCTAATTCATTAAAATTTTTAGCATATTTATTGAGAGATTGGTAAGTTTCTTCTGAACTTGCAGAATTGGCTTTGCTCCCTTTTCTTAATTCCTTAATAGCACCTTCCAGTAAGCTTTTGGTAACCCCCATATCTTTCAGCATTTTAGAAACTTCAGATGAAGTATCCAAAAGTGACAGCCATAAGTGTTCGATTGTTACATACTCATCACCCATTTTTTTTGCAATGTTCGGCGCATCCAATAGGACTTTATTCGCAGATTGTGAGAGATAAATATTACCCCCCTGAACTTTGGGAAGTCTTTCTAAACTTTCACGGTTCCTCTCTCTTACCAAAGATGCATCGGCTTCCGATTTCTTCAGTAAAAAAGGTGAAATATTTTCATCTACCTGAAAGATTCCTTCCAGTAGATGTTGAGGTTCTATGCTTTGATTACCCAATTCCATAGCAACTTGCTGAGCTGCCTGGATGGCTTCTTGTGATTTTACAGTATATTGATTTAAATTCATATTTTATATTTTTGGGTTGACTTAAAGTGTATAGATTTTAGACATCAGATTTCAGACCATTCAGACTTTGAATTAAATTTAATTTCTTAAATCCGTATCTAAAGTCTGATGTCCTTGATCTAATTTAATCATTTAATTCGGGTCGTATAACACAAAAAGTGTTCAATTATTGAATTTATAAATAAATTGGACAAAATTTCCGAATATTGTATTTTTAACACTGAAGTAACTAGACAAAATTTCCATTTTCATCATATCATCTGTAAATTTTGACATTCTTTTTTATTTTGAAATCAGATTAAAAGAGGTATGTAAAACTTTTATGAGGCAAAAAACAACAGTTTGGATCAAAAAAGTTACTTTTGCAATCTACTGATGGAGCTTAAAGAAAAACAAAAGAAAATATTAGACGAAGCCGTTCAGCTTTTCAAAGAGAAAGGCTATATGGGAAGTTCTGTAAGAGATCTGGCAACTCAATTGAATATAAAAGCTGCCTCTCTCTATGCACATATACGTTCTAAGGAAGAAATCCTTGAATGGATTTGCTTTGGTATTGCTCAGGATTTCTTTGTTGAGCTTCAGGAAGTATTGAACACAGATATCAAACCCAGTGATAAGCTGAATTTATTTATTGATAAACACTTATCTGTTGTTCTCAAAAATCCCGATGTTACTCATATTTATTCCAACGAATGGAAGCATCTTGAGGAAAGGCTTCCTGAATTTGTTGAGTTGAGGAAAAAATATCAACAGGAAGTCGAACAATTAATTTCCGGGATCTATAAGGCCGAAAATTGGGAATTAAAATCCCCATCCTTTACTACAAGGTTTATTCTTCATACACTCAATAATTCTTATTTCTGGTTCAAAAGAAACACAGGATCAAATGTAGAGATCACTGATGAAATCAGGAATAAGATACTCTTTGGACTGCTTGGAAACCAAAAGAGATAAAAAAATTACCGTTCCGGTTATTTAGAATCATTCAAAATATGATGAAAATCATAAAAATTTTGTCAGCTTCCAAAATCTTTTTAAATTTACACCTAACAAATGTTAGTTAGTTTTATGGATTTTTCAGTTGAATATTTAGAGCTCGACCAGCTTAGGGAGCTCCAGTCCAAAAGATTGGTAGATCTCGTAGGTTATCTTGAGGAAAGATCAGATTTTTATAAAAGAAAATTTAATGAAGCGGGAATATCACCTCAGGAAATAAGGTCGATTGAAGATATTTCGAAATTACCCATTACTTATAAACAGGATTTGCGGGATCACTATCCATTTGGATTATTTACGGTTCCGAAGAATGAATTACAGAGAATACATTGTTCAAGTGGAACCACAGGAAAACCAACGGTAGTAGGATACACGAAGGAAGATGTTGATCTTTTCAGCGAGGTGGTTGCAAGGTCTTTGAACGCAGCAGGAGCCCAACCTGGGATGCAATTGCATAATGCATACGGTTATGGAATTTTTACCGGCGGATTAGGTCTGCATTATGGAGCTGAAAAGCTTGGAATGAGTGTTCTTCCTATTTCGGGGGGGAATGACAACGAGACAAGTGGATTTGATAATGGATTTTAAGCCTGAAGTAATTTGTTGCTCACCTTCGTATGCTTTAACAATAGCTGATGAATTTGCTAAAAGAGGAATTTCTGCTGATGAAATCAGTTTAAAGTATGCTGTGTTGGGTTCTGAACCATGGACAGAAATCATCAGACATCACATTGAAGAGAGACTGGGGGTTCATGCGACTAATATTTATGGATTAAGTGAGATTATCGGACCCGGAGTATCGATGGAGGATTTCGAAGAAAAAGGCGGTTCGTATATCTGGGAAGATCATTTTTATCCCGAAATTTTGGATCCGAATACAAAACAACCGGTTCCATTTGGAGAAGAAGGCGTACTGGTGATTACCACTTTGACGAAAAAAGCGATGCCACTTCTAAGATATTGGACAAATGACATTACAAGTCTTTACTATGATGAGAGTGGAAAAAGAACGATGGTAAAAATGAGACCTCTTATCGGAAGAGCTGACGATATGCTGATTGTAAGAGGGGTAAATGTTTATCCAAGCCAGATTGAAGAAGCTTTTTCCCATGTAGAAGGAGTCGTACCAAATTACTATCTTACACCGATCGAAAAGGAGCAAATGTGCGTTGCTTTAGACATTGATCTGGAAATAGGCAATGATTTTATTAAATCTCATCAACTTGAAATAAATACCGATGATTATCTTATTTTTGTCGGAAATTTTGGAAAAAATATTGAAAACGAAATAAAGAAACGGGTAGGAATAACCACAAAAGTGAAAATCCACACTCAGGATAGCTTACCTAAATGCGAAGGTGGAAAAATTAATAGAATACTAAAGAAAAAATGAATTCATTTTATAAACTAAAAACGGTAAAAGTTCAGAAAGATACCGATGAAGCTGTGAATGTAGCAGTGGAAATTCCTGATGAACTAAAAGATAAATTCAGATTCAAGCAGGGACAATACCTTAACTTCCGGATGATGATCGACGGAAATGAGGAGAGACGTTCTTATTCTATCTGCAATGCTCCAAGTGAAAAAAGCAATACATTGGAAGTATTGGTCAAACTTTTAGAAGGTGGAAAGGTTTCAGGATATTTTAATGAACATCTTCATATGGATGAGGTGCTTGAGGTAATGCCCCCTATGGGAGGTTTCAATACCACCTATCACCCATCGAATACCAAAACATATGTTGGTCTGGCTGCAGGAAGTGGAATCAGTCCAGTTCTTTCCAATATCAAGGAAAGTCTTTACCAGGAGCCTAATAGTAAGGCATATTTATTTTACAGCAATAGAAGCATGAATCATGTGATGAAGAAAGCGGAGATCGATAAACTGGTTGAGCACTTCAAAGGAAGGTTGAATGTAGTATATCTGGTAAGTCGTGAAAAGCATGAAGATCCTATTTTTGAAGGAAGAATCTCTCCGGAAAAACTAAATCATTTATTTGAAAGATATACCGATATAGATGTTAAAGAAGCTACCTATTTCATTTGTGGTCCTGCGGAAATGATCAAAGGAATTGCGGATTATCTGAAAAAAGAAAAAAAGGTACCTGCTATTCAGGTTTTATTTGAATATTTCACAGCTCCCGATGAAGAAAATTCTGAGGAAATGAGTGATGAATTCAAAGCTATCGCCAATATAGAAAGTATGGTAACGGTGATCATTGACGACGATGAATATTCCTTCCATCTTAATTCTAAAAAAGAGAGTATCTTAGATAAGGCATTAAAAGATCAGCTGCCTGTTCCTTTTGCTTGTAAAGGAGGAGTTTGCTGTACGTGTAAAGCAGAGGTTTTGGAAGGAGAAGTCTTCATGGAAAAAAACTTTGCGCTTACCGAAGAAGAAGTAGCCAGAGGTTACGTTCTGACATGTCAATGTCACCCGACAACCAATGTGGTGATGCTTAATTATGATGTTTAAATTGTATTAACGATTAAATGTAAAAAGTATTCATGAATACATTAATACGTTTTACATTTTACAAAAGACAAAAGAAATGGACTTAGAAAAATTTGTTCAATACGTTCACGAAGAAAATAAAGTAGAACCCAAGGATATTATGCCTGATGATTACAGGAAATTATTGGTTCGTCAGATTTCTCAACATGCCCATTCCGAGATTGTAGGAATGCTGCCGGAAGCTAACTGGATTTCCAGAGCTCCTTCTTTGAGAAGAAAAATGGCCCTTTTGGCTAAGGTTCAGGATGAGGCAGGGCACGGGTTATATCTTTATGCTGCAACTGAAACTTTAGGAAACGGAACAATCAGGGCAGACAGAGATGCTACTTATGAAGATATGTTGGAAGGAAAGGCTAAATACTCAAGTATCTTTAATTATCCTACACTGAGCTGGGCAGATATTGGAGCTATTGGCTGGCTGGTTGATGGCGCTGCTATTATGAACCAGGTAATGCTGATGGGTAACTCTTACGGACCTTATTCCAGAGCAATGGTAAGAATCTGCAAGGAAGAATCTTTCCATCAGAGACAAGGGTATGAGATTTTAATGGCACTTTGCCGAGGAACAAAACAACAGAAAGAAATGGCTCAGGCAGCGTTAGATCGTTTTTGGTGGCCGGCTCTGATGATGTTTGGACCTAATGATGACAGCTCACCAAATTCGAAGATCTCTATGAACTATAGAGTAAAACGAGAAAGTAACGATAGCCTTCGTCAAAGGTTTATTGACGTTACTGTTTCCCAGGCTGAGTTTTTAGGATTAACGATTCCGGATAAAGATCTGAAGTGGAACGAGGAGAGAGGGCATTATGATTTTGGAGAACTTCCATGGGATGAATTTATGACCATTCTGAAAGGAAACGGACCATGTAATAAGAAAAGATTACAAACTAAAGTAAAGGCACAGCAGGAAAACCTTTGGGTGAAAGAAGCTGCAGCAGCTTTTGCGGAGAAACAACAAAAAGAAGTGATATAAGATGATGATTTGAAAATGTACTGATCGAAAATTAATTAACACATTTTCAAATTCTCAAATTTTCAAATTTATAATTGACTATGGCAAATTTAGATATGTGGGAAGTGTTTATTCAGACTAAACCGGGATTATCCCACAAACATGCAGGAACAGTTCAGGCACCAACGGCAGAAATGGCTCTTCAGAATGCAAGAGACGTTTATACCAGGAGAAAAGAAGGAACATGCGTTTGGGTTGTTCCCAGCAAATATATTGTAAGTTCAGAAGGTATGGATCAGGAATCATTTTTTGATCCTGCAGATGATAAATTATACCGTCATCCAACCTTCTATGACATTCCTAATGATGTAAAAAATATGTAATTAATAAAGACTTCAGTATATGAGACTTCAGATATGAAAATTAAATATCTGAAATCTGAAATCTGAAATCTGAATCTGAAATCCATCAAAAAATGAATCCATTATATAATTATTTATTAAAATTCGCGGATGATAGTTTCATCATGGGGCAGAGACTATCCGAGTGGTGCGGTGAAGGTCCTTATCTGGAAGAAGATATTGCATTGACCAACATTGCTCTTGATGAACTTGGACAAGCGAATAACTTTTATCAGTATGCTTCAAGAGTAGCTGATAATGGTAAAAGCGAGGATGATCTGGCATTTTTGAGATATGAACATGAATACATCAATGCTCATTGGGTAGAGCTCCCTAATGAAGATTATGCCCAGACAATTCTTAAAGTGTATGTTTTTTCTATCTATCAGAAATTAATGTATGAAGCTTTATCAAATTCTTCAGATGAAGACTTATCCGCGCTTGCCCAAAAATCTTTGAAAGAGGTTAAATATCACTATACTCATGCTTCATCCTGGATGAAAATTTTTGCACAGGGAACAGAAGAAAGTAAAGTACGTCTGATAAAAGCAATTGAAAATATCTGGGAATACACAAAAGGTCTGTTTGCAAAGGTGGAAGGCGAAGATGATCTGATCACTCTTAATATTGTACCTGATGTTGATGCCCTTTATGAGCAGTTTATTGCTGTTACAGAAAAAGATTTTGCTGATTTTGGACTAGAATATCCAACGGATCATTTTATGCAGCCAAAGTCAAGAACAGGTTACCATACCGAGTATTTTGGATATATTCTTTGTGAATTACAATATATGCAGAGAGCATATCCGGGGTGTACGTGGTAGTAAAATAAGATTTATTTGAAAATATATCCCCATTTAAAAATTAAACAATTGTATAATGGATTTTCAAATAGGCAAATGATTAATAAGTAATGAACCAATTATTAAACATATTATCCCAGGTTCCTGATCCGGAAATTCCGGTAATCAATATTGTGGAATTAGGTATTGTAAGAGAGGCAAAAGCTACCAGCGAAAGTTCTTGCGAGGTAATAATTACGCCTACTTATTCTGCATGCCCCGCTATGTTTACCATTGAGGAAGATATCATGAAAATCATGAAGGAAAACGGGTGGGATGCAAAGGTTGTTACCAAAATGTTTCCAATTTGGACAACGGATTGGCTAACAGATGAAGCAAGAGAAAAACTCCGTGAATATGGAATTACTCCTCCGGAGAAAGGGGCAGATGAGCACCATATAGGGAAACCTAAAAAATGTCCACGCTGTGGTTCTATGCATTCTAAGCAGATCAGCAGATTTGGATCTACATTATGCAAAGCATCATACCAATGTCTGGACTGTTTAGAACCTTTTGATTATTTTAAATGCCATTGATAAATTAATGTACTTTTTATATTTAAGGCATATGGCTATGTAAAGCATAACGAAGCTACTGCCGGATTACTAAGCTGGTAGATGGTTACATTAATTTATATTGTTAAATTAGAGCATTGTTAAATAATAAATTTAAAAACTATGTATACACAACTTGATATCGAGACTCATTTTGATGGAAAACTCAAAATTGCCTACCTGAATCAACCTGAATCATTAAACGCATTAACAAAACCTTCTTTGGCAGATTTGAAAGATTTTATAAAATCCTGTAATGAAGATGAAACGGTAAGATGTGTGGCGATTTCCGGAAGAGGAAGAGCATTTTGCTCAGGACAGAATTTAGATGATGCTTTTGTACAGGGAAATGAACACCATGATCATGATATCATTAGAAAAATAGTAGTGGATTATTACAATCCATTGGTTACAGAAATCACACATTGCAGAAAACCTGTGGTTGCACTGGTAAATGGCCCGGCAGTTGGAGCAGGTGCCATGCTTGCCTTGATCTGTGATTTCGTATTAGCAGTTGACAAATCTTATTTTGCACAGGCTTTTTCAAATATCGGGTTGATCCCTGATACGGGAGGAACTTATTTCCTTCCGAAACTATTGGGAAGACAATTAGCCAATTACCTTGCATTTACAGGAAAAAGATTGTCAGCAGAAGAGTCAAAAGCTTACGGTTTGGTAGCTGAAGTTTTCAACGAAGAGGAATTTATTCCAAAATCGATGGAAATTCTGGAGAAAATGGCCAATATGCCTACCGCTGCTATAAAACTTACTAAAAAAGCATTTGCTCAGTCGTACAATAATACACTCAAAGAGCAACTGGAGTTAGAAGGCGACCTGCAACAGGAAGCTGCAGAAACAGAAGATTTCATAGAAGGTGTAAAC
Organism: Chryseobacterium proteolyticum; assembly: GCF_046591535.1. Taxonomy (NCBI): domain Bacteria; kingdom Pseudomonadati; phylum Bacteroidota; class Flavobacteriia; order Flavobacteriales; family Weeksellaceae; genus Chryseobacterium; species Chryseobacterium proteolyticum. Next base: position 942,714 of record NZ_JBJLWK010000003.1, read on the forward strand.
GCCTTTTTACAAAAAAGAAAACCTGATTATAAGGGAAGATAATTAATTTGAGAATGGGCTAATTTGAAAATTTGAAAATGAGAGATGACAAAGAAAATATCATTGTAAATAAGACTTTTGACTTTGCATTGAGCATTATTGAATTTTCTGAAGAACTATATAAGGCTAATAGATTTCCATTGGCAAACCAGATTTTTAAATCAGGAGCTTCAATTGGGGCTAATGTTAGAGAAGCTCAAAATGCAGAAAGCAAGGCTGATTTTATTCATAAATAAAAATCGCGGCTAAAGAAGCTGAAGAAACAGAGTATTGGCTTTTGTTATGTTCTCAATCTCAATATTTAAAATCTCCGGATGAAAAAATACGATCAGATTTAAAAGAGATTGTGTTAATCTTATCTAAAATTATTTCAAGTTCAAAAGCTTAGGTAATTTTCAAATTAGCTCATTTTCAAATTTTCAAATTTAAAATATGAATGTAGGAATTATCGGTGCCGGAACTATGGGAATAGGCATCGCACAAGTAGCAGCAACAAATGGCTGTAAAGTTTGGGTATATGATGCCAACTCAAAACAGGTAGAAACGGCAACGCTGGGTTTGGAAAAAACATTAACCAAATTAGTAGATAAACAGAAAATTTCAACTGAAAAAATGACCGAAATTCTGGCTAATGTCTCTATCGCTACAGATCTCAAAGATTTCAAAGACTGTGAATTAGTCATTGAAGCAATCATTGAAAACAAAGAAATTAAAACTAAAGTTTTCGCAGAACTGGAAAATCATGTTTCCGAAAACTGTATTATAGGTTCCAATACATCGTCCATTTCTATCACATCTCTTGGCGCTGAATTGAAATATCCTGAACGTTTTATTGGAATTCACTTTTTCAACCCTGCACCTCTGATGCCTTTAGTTGAAATTATTCCTTCCTTATTAACAGAGAAGTCCTTAGCAGAGAGAATGTATAACCTCATGAAAGATTGGGGAAAGGTTCCTGTTATTGCTAAAGATATTCCAGGATTTATTGTCAACAGAATTGCACGTCCTTTCTATGGTGAAGGATTGAGAATCGTTGAAGAAAATATTGCTACACCAGAGCAGGTAGACGATGCCATGAGGACCTTAGGAAACTTTAAAATGGGACCTTTTGAATTAATGGATCTCATTGGAGTTGATGTCAATTTTTCAGTTACAACAACTGTTTATAAGGATTATTTTAATGATCCGAAATATAAACCTTCCTTGTTACAGCAACGTATGTCTGAAGCAAAACTTCATGGAAGAAAGACCGGAAAAGGTTTTTTTGATTACAGGGAAGGAGCTGAGAAACCGATTGCTCGAAAAGATGATGCGTTGTATGAACAGATCTTTTTAAGAATCATCTCCATGCTGATCAATGAAGCTGTAGAAGCTAAAAGATTAGGTGTAGCGAATGATGAAGACATCGAGCTGGCAATGCAAAAAGGAGTCAACTATCCGAAAGGTTTATTAAGCTGGGGGCGAGAAATAGGATATACAAAAATCTCGGAAACCCTGCAGAACCTTTATAACGAATATCAGGAAGAAAGATACCGACAAAGCCCTTTATTAAATAAGCTTGCTTAATAAGAAGGATAAAACTATTATAATGGATTTAGATATTTTCGGAGCAGAATTAAAGCAGAGGCTTTTGATGGAAAAAGAATACCTGGTCCGAGAATGTTCTCTGATCAAAGATGGTCAGGAAAGGTTGGAATTGCTGGGGAAATTTAATGATAAATATAAGGAGGCGATCAAGAGAATAGCTGATGAAAATAATTTCGATCTGAATGCTTCGTATCCTTCCGAAGACTTTTCATATGAACATATGATTCTAGGTAAAACTATGGGGATTTATGATGTATTGGTTGAAGAATTATATGAAGAAATAACAAGTATAAACTAAAAATGAATCCAAAACAAATTGCAGATTATATGCTCGGTCAGGATTATTTTTCCCAATGGATGAATATCAGAATGATTGAGGTGAAAGAAAATTATTGTCTAATAGAAATGCCTATTAAAAAAGATATGATTAACGGACTTAAGACGGTCCATGGAGGGGTGACGTTTGCCTTTGCAGATTCTGCACTGGCCTTTTCATCCAATAATTCCGGGGACGCTGCAGTTGCGTTAAATTGTATCATCAATTTTACTAAAGCAGGAAAAGAAGGTGATATCTTTAGGGCAGAAAGTAAGCTGGTTAACGATACCCGGAAAACTGCTGTTTATGATATTCAGATCACCAATCAAAATGAAGAGCTTATTGCAAAATTTGTAGGAACAGTATATAAGATCGGAAAAAAAGTAACAGAATTATAAAATCAGACATAAGACTCAGATATCTGATTAAAAACGAGTGAAATCTTTTTGTCTGGTATCTCAAAATCTAAATAAAAAATGAACAACGTATACATTGTAGATTATATCAGAACTCCTATTTCAAAACTACAGGGAGGATTATCGGAAGTAAGAGCTGATGATTTGGCATCAATTGTTATCAAAGAAATTGTTGCAAGAAATCCCGAAGTTCCGGTAGAAGAAATTGAAGACGTTATTTTCGGGTGTGCCAATCAGGCGGGTGAAGATAATAGAAATGTTGCAAGAATGGGTCTTTTACTGGCTGGTCTTCCTTATAAAATCGGGGGAGAAACTGTCAACAGGCTATGCGCTTCCGGAATGTCCGCCGTGGCAAACGCTTTTCGTTCAATAGCTGCAGGAGAAGGAGAAATTTATATTGCAGGAGGAGTAGAGCATATGACCCGTTCACCTTATGTGATGTCAAAACCAAGTGCTGCTTTCGGAAGAGACAGCCAGATGTTTGATACTACTTTCGGATGGCGTTTTATCAATCCTAAAATGAAAGAACTGTATGGTGTTGATGGAATGGGAGAAACTGCCGAAAATTTAGCAGATATACATCAGATCAATAGAGAGGATCAGGATAAATTTGCCCTTTGGTCTCAGCAAAAAGCAACAAGAGCTCAGGAAAGCGGAAGGCTGGCAGAAGAAATTGTAAAAGTTGAAATTCCTCAGAGAAAAGGTGATCCAATAATTTTTGAAAAAGACGAATTTATTAAACCTTCTTCATCTATGGAGGGATTGGCAAAACTTCGTCCAGCTTTCAGAAAAGAAGGAACAGTTACAGCAGGAAACGCTTCAGGAATGAATGACGGAGCTGCTGCTTTAATTTTAGCGAGTGAAGAAGCGGTTAAAAAGTATGGTCTTAAGCCAAAAGCAAAGATTTTAGGATCCGCAGTAGCAGGTGTTGAACCAAGAATCATGGGAATAGGACCGGTAGAAGCAACTCAAAAACTACTGAAAAGATTAAACCTTTCTCTTGAAGATATGAATATCATCGAGTTGAATGAAGCATTTGCAGCACAGGCACTGGCAGTAACTAGAAGTTTAGGGTTGAAAGATGATGATGAAAGAGTAAATCCAAATGGAGGTGCCATTGCAATAGGTCATCCACTGGGAGTTTCCGGAGCAAGAATCGTAGGTTCTGCAGCAATGGAGCTTCATAAACAGGATAAGAAATATGCGTTGTGTACACTTTGTATAGGTGTAGGACAAGGATATGCGATGGTAATTGAAAAAGTATAATTAATTTGGAAGTGAGTTAATTTGAGAATTTGAAAATGCTTAAAGACATTCCTAATTTTCAATTTATCGCATTCTCAGATTTTCAAATTAAAAAAAGATGAACATCTATTCATACCACGGGATTCGTCCCATTATAAAACCTTCTGCATACATTCATCCGCAGGCAGTCATTATCGGGAATGTAGAAATAGGTGAAGAAGTATATATCGGTCCCAATGCGGTAATCCGTGGGGACTGGGGGAAAATTATCATCAAGGATGGAGCTAATGTGCAGGAGAACTGTACCCTGCATGTTTTTCCGAATATAGAAACGATATTAGAAGAATCTGCACATATCGGACATGGAGCTATTATTCACTCCGGACACATCGGCAAAAACTGTCTGATCGGAATGAACGCTGTGGTAATGGACAAAGCTTATATTGGCGATGAAAGTATTGTTGGAGCATTGGCTTTTGTACCGGCTAATTTCAGATGTGAACCAAGAAAACTGGTTGTAGGAAGTCCTGCAAAAATCATTCGTGATGTTTCCGATGAAATGATTCATTGGAAAACAGAAGGGACAAAGTTATATCAGGAACTGGCAAGAGAGGGAAAAGAAGCTATTCTGCCTTGTGAGCCTTTTACAGAATATGTCCCGCAGATTCCAACGAAAATTGTGGATTACAGTATCTGGGATGATATAAAACAATAACCATACAATTAAATATGATTAAAAAAAATTGCACTTATATGCAGCATGATGTTGGCGATAAATAGTTTGGTGTCAGCACAAACTGTTACTACAAAACCGCTTACAATTGGAGAAGTGAGGACGATTAAGTCTAAAACCTTAAATGAAGACAGAATATTGAATATTTATCTTCCACAAGGATATGACAAAACAAAATCATACCCGGTAATCTATCTGTTGGATGGAAGCATAAATGAAGATTTTATTCACGTTACGGGATTAGTACAATTCTTTAATCAGATGTATTCCATGCCGGAAACCATTGTAGTGGGAGTTGCTAACGTAGATAGAAAAAGAGATTTTACTTTTCATACAGATTTAAAAGACTTGCAGAAAGACTATCCTACCACAGGGCATTCTGATCAGTTTATTACATTCATGGAAAAAGAGCTAAAACCCTATGTTGAAAGCCAATTTAAAACTACGGAAAAATACCTTTTTGGCCAGTCTCTGGGCGGACTTTTAGCAACGGAAATTCTTTTGAAAAAGCCGGAAATGTTCAATAATTATTTTATTATCAGTCCAAGTTTATGGTGGGATGATGAAAGCCTTTTAAAGCAGGCTCCTCAATTACTTACAAAATCTTCGGATACTAAAAAGTTTGTCTATGTTTCTGTAGGAAAAGGAGAACATCCGGTAATGGTAAAAGATGCCGAAGCTTTCTACGATGTTTTGAAAAAAGCCGGAAAGAAAAACTGGACATTAGAATATAAAATGATGGAAACAGACAATCATGCTACTATTCTTCACAGAAGTTTATATGAAGGATTGGTGAAAATGTTTCCTTACCAGGAGCCGAAGTAAATCAGTTTCACTTGATCGGTGTTCCTAAAAATATTTGATCGTAATAGTAATTCGGTTATTACTGCGAATACCTTAGGGCTCACTAATTAATTTAAGTAAAAAGTAAAAAAACTATATGGAAAAGTTAAAAAACTATATCTACGGACAATGGATAGAAGGGACCGGAAGCGGAGTTCCTTTGTACAATGCCGTTACAGGAGAGCAGGTAGCTGTTTCCGATACTGAAGGCCTTAATTTTGAACAGGCTCTTGACTATGGAAGAACTGTAGGATATAAAAATCTTTCTTCAATGACTTTCTATGACCGTGGAGAAATGTTGAAAAAAGTGGCGCTTTACCTGCTGGAAAGAAAGAAAAAATACTACGAGTTATCCTATAAAACTGGAGCTACCCATGTGGATTCCTGGGTTGATATTGAAGGAGGTTTTGGGACTTTTTTTTACCTACTCGGGATTGGCAAAAAGAATGTTGCCTAATACTCCATTCTGGGTAGATGGAGATACACAGAAAATTTCAGCGAACGGAACTCATTTAGGAACTCATATCCTTACTCCAAGTGAAGGAGTATCTATACAAATCAATGCGTATAACTTTCCGGTGTGGGGAATGCTGGAAAAGCTTTCTACTTCATTGTTGGCAGGTGTTCCGTCCATTGTAAAGCCATCACCTTTTGGATCTTATCTTACCAATGCGGTATTCCAGGACATGATTGAAAGTGGTCTTCTTCCGGAAGGTGCTGTACAGTTGGTTTGTGGCGAACCCGGAAATATTCTTGATTATGTTCAGGATGGAGATTCCGTATTGTTTACGGGTTCTGCGAATACAGGAAGAAAACTGAAATCATTGCCTTCCGTGGCAGGTAATGCAGTTCGTTTCAATATGGAAGCAGATTCGTTGAATTGTTCTATCCTGGGACTGGATGCAAAACCAGGAACTCCGGAATTTGATTTATTCATCAAAGAGGTTCGTAATGAAATGACAACAAAAGCTGGCCAGAAATGTACCGCTATAAGAAGAATAATTGTACCGGAACACCTTATCGGTGATGTACAGCATGCATTGGCAAAAGCATTGGATCAAACTAAAATAGGAAATCCTCTAAGCCGTGAAACAAGAATGGGATCATTGGTAGGAAAGCAACAGTATGATGAGGTTCTCCGAAAAGTAGATATTCTGAAAACTGAAACAGAACTAGTTTATGATGGTAAACATGAGCTTGTAGATGCAGACTATGAAAAAGGATCATTCATGAGTCCTAAATTATTCCTGAACGATAAGCCTTTCGAGAAAAATATTTCTCATGATGTAGAAGCTTTTGGTCCCGTTTCTACTTTGATGCCTTACAAAGATGCTGAAGAAGCTGCAGCACTGGCGAAAAGGGGGAAAGGAAGTTTAGTTGGCTCAATTGTTTCCCACGATGATCAATTTGTAGCTGAAACTTCTTGGAAAATGGCATCGCAACATGGAAGAATCTATGTACTGAACAGAGATAATGCTAAAGAGAGTACAGGACATGGTTCCCCACTTCCTACATTGATGCACGGAGGACCGGGAAGAGCAGGTGGAGGAGAAGAAATGGGAGGGTTAAACGGGCTGCATTTCTTTTTACAAAAAACAGCTATTCAAGGGTCACCTGATATTTTGACGGCAATCACCAAAATTTACCAGCAAGGGGCGGAGAAAAAATATGCAGATAAGCACCCATTTCAAAAATACTTTGAAGATGTTGAAGTTGGAGATTCTCTGGAAACAGCAGGAAGAACAGTTACCGATGCAGATATTGTGAATTTCTCCAATGTTTCGTGGGATCACTTCTATGCACATACAGATGCTACAAGCTTAACGGGAACTATTTTTGATAAGACGGTTGCTCACGGATACTTTATCCTTTCTGCTGCTGCCGGACTATTTGTATCAGGTAAAAAAGGACCGGTAATAGCAAACTATGGTCTGGAAAATTGCAGCTTCTTTAAACCGGTATATGCAGGAGATACAATTACTGTTTATTTGACAGCTAAAGAAAAAATAAACAGGGGAGTCAAAGGAAGAAATATTCCATCTGGGGTTGTTAAATGGTTAGTGGAAGTAATTAATCAAAGAGATGAGGTGGTTTGTGTGGCTACTATTTTAACTTTAGTTGCAAAAAAATCTCCTTTTGTTGATCTTAATATTAAAAATATTCAGAAAATTTTAGGAGGCTTGACCCGAAGTACAAAACCAAACTGGGGTAATATGTCTCCACAACAAATGATTGAGCATCTTGAGCATGGCGTTTTGGTAAGTATGGGAGAACCTGAAGCTGAAAAATGCTTTACTCCTGAAGAACAGCTCGAAAAATGGCAGGATTCCCTTTACAATCACAGGAAAATGCCTAAGGATTTTCCGGCACCTTACTTGGCTGAAGATGAAAAACTGTTGGAATTAAGACATAAGAATTTTGATGCGGCAAAAGAATCATTCATAGATAACCTGAAACGATTTTCAATTTATTACAAAGAAAATCCTCAAGCAGAACATCTGAATTTTGTGTTCGGAAAGCTAAATAAAGAAATGTGGGAATTGATGCATAAGAAGCATTTTACCCATCATTTTGAACAATTTGGATTGATCTGATAATATTAAAAGGAAGCTTTATAAAGCTTCCTTTTTTTGGGTATTGATGTCTTGTTTTTTTAGATATCTCAAATACCAGTAAACCAAAATGGGAAGTGCAAAGATTTGAAATAGAAATATAAAAAGTGAGATGAGACCTTCCGGCTTATTCTCATTGGCTTTAATCAAAACCTGTTGTCTCAAAGGACCGTTTGAGAAAATAACAATATTAAAGATATTCCATCCCAGGTGAAGTCCAAAAGGAAGATAAAGTGATTTTGTTTTTGCAAATGCAAATGCAAGCATCAATCCAAATATTCCGGTCATAAAAAAAAATAATCACCATTTGAAAAGGGTTTCCAAATGCATTATAAGAAAACAAATGGTAGACACCAAAGCAAATGGCAGAAAGGTAACAGGCGATCTTAATTCCCAATTTTTCAATGGCTAAGTAAAGTAATGCTCCCCTAAAAATGAGTTCCTCAAATATGACTGATCTTAAAGTCCACCAGACGCTGGTGAATATTGTCTGTAAGGTCATATGTTTATTTAATATCCAGCTGTTATCGCTAAAAGTCTTATTCATTACATGATAAATTAAGCATACCAATGCTGCTAACAGGAAGCCTGTTGTCCAGTTCATAATTCTATTTCTGGTGGGTTTAAATCCTAAAACAGAAAGTGTTTTTTTATCGATATACCATAGCAAGAGCCCTGAAATAATAAGTTCAGCAAGAATTCCGATCATGGGTAAATAGTTTTTATATCGTATTTTCAGCACGATAAGTTCGATGACTAAAATAATTAAAATAATTGAAAATCAGTAAGTAATAGTATTTTGTATATATTTTTGTTTTTAAAAGTCCGTCTTCATTTGATCCGGATTAAATAAATAGTAATTTTAATTTTTAAATGAATTGATAAAAAATAATATCATGAATGAAAGCTGGCTACAAAAATGGGATGAAATGAAAGATCTTCTGGTTTGTCCTACAGATTTAGAAGCTTATTTTACTTCAGACGAGATTTTCGGAAAAAAAAATGGAAGTAATACATGTCGGAAATGTTTCTATCCCTTCTGGAAAAGTAATAGTAAGAGATCCTTTGGTCTATTTGAATGCAGCAGAAAAACCTTACTTTATTAACTCTCCGAAAGGAAATTTTCCGGTACAAATAGCAGTAGTAAAATCTGAAGATTGGGGGAATCGCTATGCAGCGGTAAAAGTTTCATTTACGGATAAAAGGCCTGTAATTTATCGTGAGGCTTTAATAGGACATGAAGAACTGGAAGGAGTGGGAGAAGGAGAATATTTTGGATTTTCTGTAGACGCTGGTCTTGCTTGTATTACTGATGCGGAGGTATTGCCTTATTTCGATAAGTTCCTTACCCAAAAAAATGTGGGTAACATTTACGATGATTATTTTGCCGATATCTTTGCTCAGAGTTATAAAAACAACCCCAAAAACCAGAGAGAGTTAGGGGATTGGATCAATTGGACAATACCAGGTACATCTTATCAAATTCCGATGTTTGCCAGTGGGTTCGGTGATGGCGCTTATCCTGTATACTTTGCTTACGACGAAGATAATCAGGTATGCGGGTTATATATTCAGTTTATTGACATTGAACTGGCCCTTTCCGAAGAGCAGGAGGATGAAGAAGATTGCTAATGATGGGAGCTAGTTTTGCTGATAAAGTTATTGACTTTAATAGAAACCTTAATTATAACGGTAAGCTGCCACATAATTTTGAGGTGTTGAATCCATATTTTGACAATCCGGAAACGATGGCTGTTATGGAGCAGTTTTATAAAAAGTATTATAATGATTCCATACAAAGAAAGTTTATGGTAGGAATTAATCCCAGCAGACATGGCGCTGGTGTAACTGGAGTACCATTACAGATACAAAACAACTTGAAAGTGTTTGTGGGATAGCAATGCAATCTGCACGTACGCATGAGGTTTCATCTGTTTTCATGTATGATATGATCGAACAGTATGGAGGAGCCACTGAATTTTACAAAGATTTTTATATAAACTCTCCTTTTCCCTTAGCAATCGTAAAACGATCCGGAAATGGCTGGCTTAATGCTAATTACTATGATGATAAGGAGCTATTTTCTGATGTTAAAGATTTTATGATTGAATCCTTAAAAAAGCATATTAGTTTAAATCTTGATACTTCAGAAGTATTTGTTTTAGGAAAGAAAAATGCAGATTTTATCTCAAAACTGAATAAAGAAGCAAATCTCTTTGAAAAAATGACCATTCTTGAACATCCCAGATATATACAGCAATATAAACTAAAAGAAAAGCAAAGCTATATTGATAAATATATACTTGCATTAAAAAACAAATCCCTTGAATAGCTCAAGGGATTTTCCATTTGTGTAGTAGAATCTTTCACGGTACAATGATAGCTTATGATATTATTTTCACGGTTATTAGTTTTTATCGTCGTAAGCTATTTCTTTATGATCTTATTTGATCCCAAAGGAATTTTAATTAGATATGCTCTTGCAGGGAATTTAGAGATATCTTTTTCATGTACTCCTTTTTTAATTTCTGTGCTTTTTAAGAGCTGGCACTGTAGCAGGAAAAAAGCAGCATATTTAGTATCTCAAAGGAACAATAATAATGGGACCCGAAAGTAGAGTAGAAAGTACCAAATTGATGCATCCGTATTTCTACGTAATAGGCTTAAAATAGAATGACATGCTGATCACTATTTTGCAGGTCAATTTGTTGTGGTTAAATTTTCGTTAACAGGCTGTAATTCGTATTTTTGTAAGAATCCAATTTAAATTAAAATGAACGAATTTGTAGTCTCAGAACTTAAAAACAATATCGCAGAAATCACCTTTGGGACCCCTAAAAGTAACTCACTTCCTGGAGCGATTCTGGAAAAATTAGCACAAACGATCTTAGATGAAGGTGCAAAAGATGAAGTAAAAGCTATTCTTGTAAAAAGCAGTGGTGAAAAAGCTTTTTGTGCCGGTGCTAGTTTTGATGAACTTCTTGCTATTGAAGAATTAGATGCATCTACAAGGTTTTTTGGAGGATTTGCTAAGGTACTGAATGCGATGAGAAATTGTGGTAAAATAGTTGTGGTAAGAGTTCAGGGAAAAACGACAGGTGGAGGAGTAGGTATTGCCTGTGGAGCTGATTATTGTTTTGCAACAAAGGATTCTGCCTTGGCTTTGACTGAAATTAATTTAGGTATTGGTCCTTTTGTAATAGGCCCGTATGTTGAAAGGAAAATAGGAAAATCACAATTCTCTGCAATGGCGATTGATGCAGATTTCAGATCTGCTGAATGGGCTGAACAACATAATGTTTATCATTCTGTTTCAGAAAATATCGAAGAAATGGATGCTAAACTGGATAAATTTCTACAGATATTAGCTTCCAGAAGCAGTGATGCTCTTGCACTTATTAAAAAGGTATCATGGGAAGGAACAGAACACTTCAATGAATTAATGCCGGAAAGGATTCATATGAGTGCTAGTCTTATCCTGGAAGAATCTGCAAAGAAAAATATTGAGTCTATTAAAGAAAAATTAAGAGTTAAGTAAAGGCTTACTTCATAAATAAAAAAACCGTTGAAATAATCAGCGGTTTTTTTATTTAAATAATCTTCGAAATATTTTTAAGTTTCAGAAAAATATTTAACTTTGTATTTCAAAGTTCTTTATATGGATTCAAAAAACTACCACGAAGATCTATCCCACATCCGTTCTATGATGGAACGATCTTCCAGATTTATTTCATTGAGTGGATTGTCTGGTGTTTTTGCCGGACTTGCTGCCATTGCAGGTGCAGTGTATGTGTATTTTGTTTTTCAGAGAGAAGGAATCGATTATTTTGATGGAGATCGAAATATCTACAATCCTTCTTTAGTGAGAGAATTAGTGATTATAGGAACTTTGATCTTATTTGTTGCGGTACTGAGCGGATACTTTTTTACAGCGAATAAAAGCAGAAAGCAAGGATTGAAAATATGGGATGCTACGACAAAACGTCTGCTATTAACGTTTTCTGTTCCATTAATAACAGGAGGCGTAGTATGTCTGGGTCTTTTATATCATCACCTTTTTCCATTGATTGCCCCTGCGACATTAATTTTTTACGGTTTAGCACTCGTGAATGCTGAGAGATATACTTTAACTGATGTCAAATATCTGGGCTATTGCCAGATTATACTAGGGTTAGTTTCCCTTTTCTTTGTAGGATGGGGATTAGTAGCGTGGACGCTGGGATTTGGTTTTTTACATATAGTGTATGGCCTCATTATGCATAAAAAATATAAATAATGATTTAAATTTGCAGCTCTAAAAAAGTAATACTGTATACTATACCTACCACCAAAGATTATGATTAAAATAAATCAGCTCAACAAAGAATTTGAAAGTCGGGTAAGATTAGGCATTATGTCTGTTCTTATGGTTAACGATTGGGTTGATTTCTCGGAAATGAAAGGATTATTGGAGATTACTGATGGTAACTTGGCCAGTCATAGTAACGCTTTGGAAAAGGCTGGATACATAGAAATAAAGAAGGAATTTGTTGGGAAAAAACCTAAAACCTCTTATAGGGTTACCCAGAGTGGAAGAAAGGCTTTTTCTGATCATTTAGATGCTCTTGAAAAATTAATAGGCAGATAAAACTAATTTTTTTATCAATTAACTTTGTAATTCAAAGTTCTTTGTTTTTATTCAATATATAAAAATAGTACATGACAAGAAAAACGTTTTTAAAAAAGCTCTTTCAGCTCGCTGTAGTAGGATCCTTTCCTGCTCTATACTCATGGCAGGTAGAGCCTTTTTGGGTGGAGTTTGTTGAACGTAAGCTTCCCATTAGAAACTTACCGGTGAACCTTGAAGGTAAAATTTTGATGCAGATTTCCGATTTGCATGTAGGTAACCGATTTGACTGGAATTTCCTTATTGAATCTTTCCATAAGGCTAAAAAATTTAATCCGGATTTTGTAGTGTACACCGGTGATTTTGTAAATCACGGAACACTGGACGAACAAAACGATTTAAAAATAGTAATGGAAGAAGCCGTATATGGAAACCTTGGAACATTTGGAATTTTGGGAAATCACGATTATGGACCAGGGTGGAAAGACATTGAGCTTTCCAGGAGTATTTGTCGGATTTTAAATAGCTATGGAATTGAGATGCTAAATAATGATCAAAATAACCGGTATGGAATCAACTTTATTGGATTTGAGGATCTGTGCTCACCCAATTTTGATCCCTTGAAGGTTATGAAAGATTTAGATCAGTCTAAAGCGAATCTGATTCTTTGCCACAATCCTGATGTTTGTGATAAAGATGTATGGAACGGATATCAGGGATGGATCCTAAGCGGGCATACCCATGGCGGACAATGCCGGATTCCCGGTGTGATCACTCCCATACTCCCTGTTAAAAATAAGAAATATGTTTCCGGAGAAATTGATTTGCAGGATGGCAGAATGCTTTACATCAACCGGGCAATCGGACATTCTTATCAAGTTCGGTTTATGGTTCGTCCGGAAATTACTGTTTTTACCTTAACAAAAGCTTAAAATAATATGGATAATAAAGAAATTGTGAATATAGGAAAATATGTTTTCTGGCTTTCATTTTTGCTTGGGAATATATGCCTGTTCGGATACCTTGTCAGCAGAATTGATGTATTTGCGATAGGAGGCTTCTTATTGCTCATTTTTGGATCCATCTTGAATTTATTGGTCATCGCCGGACTTTTAATTTATGGGTCGATATATCATGCCAAGCTTCATGCTTGTTTACAATCAATCGGAATATTATTAATCAATATCCCTATCGCCTGTCTTTATACTGTTATTGGAGTTAATCTTAATTAAATAATCAACTATGAAAAAATTACGTGTTCAGTTTTTACTTTTTGTATATGATAAAACTCAAAAGTTTTACAGAAGATATTTTAAGAAAAAGAAAAGACAATGGCAGTTCAACGAAAAACAACTGCTTAGTTTCAATGAAGATACCTTAGGCCGTAAACTGGGGGAATTTTATAAGCGTCATGGATTTACCATGATTCCTAAAATGGAAAATCACGATGTTCATCATTTGATTACAGGTTGCGGAACTAATTTCGAAGATGAAATTGCCATGCAATATCTGCTGTTGGGAAATGGAAAACTTAATGCCCATCTTCTGGCAGCAATCATATTAGGAACTTTGATTTTACCGGAATATTCAAAAATGTACCTGCAGGCATTTCGGAAAGGTCAAAATATGAGGTCCTTTCATCATTGGGATTTTGAAGCTTTGCTATGGCAAAATTTTGAAAATCTGAAAGATTTTATTCAGCAAAAAAATACAATAACTTATTATTAAATATCATGAAAACACATCACTATATACTCCTTACAACCGTCTTATTTATTATTCTTTTTTATAACGAAAATGTAGGTTTAAATCTTGGACTGTTAGGTATTGCTTATGCGTTACTAACATGGTACAAAACACCAAAGTCAAACAAAACAAAAGTATTTTTCATGCTTTTTTTCACAAGTATTTTTTCTTCAGTAGCTTTTGCCTGGTATGGAGATTTTGCTTCTTTTGTGGCGGTTGTAAGTTCACTTCTGCTTTTATCTTACAGATCAGGAAATAAAAGACTAAAAATTCTCTTCTTGATTCCTGTTTTTATAGTGAACTGCTTTACTTTTTTATGTCGATTTTTTAATTTTGATAGTTGGCTTCCCCAAAAAAATATTTCGGGGTTAGGACAGAAAATATTTGCCTTTATCTTGATTCCATTGGTATTAGTTGCTGTTTTTTTTTGGAATTTACTCTGTAGGAAGTGATCATTTTGCCAGCTTGTTTACGAATATCAAAATAGATATTAATATTTGGGAACTGTTCTGCATAACAGTATTGGGGATGTTTATCGCTTTCAATTATTGGAATTATGCTGTAGAAAAAATCATTTATAAACAAAATCATTTTTTAGATGATACTTTTCACACGAAAGATCGAATCGTACAATCAACATATTCTTTTCTTGATATTGATGCAGAAAGGATGAGCGGTATAATCTCGTTTTTAGCATTAAATGTATTATTGATCTTTTTTATCATCACTTATAATTACGAACTATTCTACGAAGCTTCAAAAACTCCCGGCCAGCTTTCAGAAGAAACCCACCAAAGAGTAAATGCTGTGATCATGTCTATTATTATGTCTATTCTGGTGATTATGTTTTATTTTAAATCCGGATTTAATTTTGATCCAAAAGCCGGGCTTATGAAAAACCTGGCTAAGATCTGGATTTTTTTTAAATGCGGCACTGATTATTTCCACGATGATAAAGAACTCCGAATACATTATCAATTATGGTTTTACATATAAAAGGCTTGGAGTATATGCTTTCCTGACTCTTTCATTGATTGGTTTGACAATGACGTATATTAAAATTCAATACAGAAAAAGAAATGCTTTTCTGTTTAATACAATGACATGGTATTTTTATGGAACAATTTTGGCTTGTAGTTATATCAATTGGGGAGGATTAATTACTTCTCACAATATGAAGCGAAGTGATTTTAATGCTGATTATCACTTCACAGAAATCAACTTTAGTGAGAAAAGTTTACTGAAGTTTGCTGCCGAAAAAAAAGATATTATACTAAAAAAAACAAATTATAAGTAAAGTGAAACAAAAGAAATCATTTTCTTTCTTGTCAGAAGTACTTTACTATGAAACACTAAAAGAATAACTATTATGAAAAAGTCCTTATTGCTGATCCCATTGATTATTGTTTCTTGTAAAAAAGAACCAAATGTAAACGAAACAGCCAACAAAGATTCGATCATGATTTCAGAACAGCCGGGTCCAGAACATTCAGTAGATTCAGCTGCTATAAGAAAAAAAAGATTCTATCATTAATAATTCTCCCGTCACCAAACATGTCTTAAAAAAAAGGTGTGATGAGAAGTGAGAAAGATGGGCAAATAATAAGAACTGCCGATGCCTCACAGCTTCCATTTACAGTAGGAGAGCAATTTACAAAAGAAGGACAGGAGCTGATTCTCAAAATCACAAATTATAATAAAAGTGATATCAAGGCATCCATTTCTACAAAAGAAAAAGATTTTAATATTCGTTTCAATCAGATAAAATTGCCAAATGGAGAATACGATGGTCCTTTTGGAAGAGATATTTTTTATCAGATGGCGGGCAAGGGTGAAGTATGGCTAATTATAGGCAAAAGTAACATGGCTTCCGGAAACACAAAAGGAAGTTTTTCAGTAAGCGTCGAATAATAATTCTTTGGTATAGTTTCTGCAAGATAATTTTTGTATTAAGATTTACAATTATGAAAAATATATTTTTAACTGCAGTGGCAGCTTCTGTTGCCCTTGTTAGTTGTGGAACAGTACAGTCATTGGTTCAGAATACGTTTCCTTACACGGCTAATGTATTAGTATCCACAGGGGTGCCTGCTGATAAAGAGGTGTCTTCTACGGCTACTGCTTCTAATGTACAGACTTGGTTTGGTGGGAATAATAATGCTAAAATAAAAGATGTGAGATTGGCAGATGCAAAAATCTCTGTGGTTTCTCCTTCTGGTGGCAACTTAAGTGCTTTTAAAAACATTAAAGTTTATATTTCTTCAAATGGTACGGGTGAAAGACTTGTTGCATCAAGATCCAACATCTCTTCAAATAGTTCCAGCTTAAACCTCGATCTTAATAATAATGGATTTTTGGATGAGGTCGTAAAGAGCAACGGACTTACAGTAAGAACAGTTTATGAACTGAAAAATCAGACAAGTTCAGATATGAACTTAAAAGTAGCATTGAATTTCAGCAGTATACCTGCGAATTAGTTTTTATAAAAGTTTATTAGGAAAAAGGTCTTTCAAATTTTGAAGGACCTTTTTGTTTGGGTTATTGTTTTATTAATTTTTCAATGACTTTTCTTTGACTATCTGATGCAATAATAAGGTAATTACCTTTTGGCAAATTTGTAATATTTATCTTTTTATCGGATGATGTTTTTCCTTTTAAAACAATCTGTCCGGCTAGAGTAAGGACTTCAAAATTGATAGTTGCATTTTCGGTATTTCGAACAAAAATATAGTCTGAGGTGGGATTAGGATAAATTTCTATTTTTAATGGGCCTGCAATTACATTTTTTGTAGAAAGTGTATTGCTGCTATTTTCCAAGGACTCTATGGCGGCTTTAATGTTAGGTAATGGACCTATTTTTGTGGTAAGGTTTCCGCCCTGAGGAATTCCAGTATTAACTAATAAACTTCTCATTTCGGATGGACTTAAAAATTGTCCTGTTTGCTGGAAATTAAAAGATTGGATCAATATGGCAGCCGAAGCGACTATTGGCGTTGCTGAACTCGTTCCGTTAAAAAGATTGTAAGTTCTGTTATTATCATTGTCATATTTAGCCCAGGAACCATAACCTGCAGCTAAAACATTCTGTCCCCACCCCTGAACATCTACTCGTGAACCATACGTGCTGAAACTTAATTTAGAATGCTGGGTTGTATTAGATCCTGCTCCAACAACAATTGCGCCACTATTTCCTCTTGCATTATAGGCCGAATAGAATGATGCATCCAAATTTTCATTTCCGTTTCCAGCTGCCGCAATAACAATAATTCCCGAATCAGTAGCCGCTTTTGTGAGATCCCAGATTACATTGTTGTATTCGGCCAGAACATAGTTTGAATTCTGTCCACCAGTTTGCATTTCATACAGAATGATATCCCCTGCCTGGGATGCGTTAATTGATCTGCTTACTGCCGAAGCTCTGTTATATGAAGTTGTTGTCCATTCTAAATATCCCTTCATTTCAGTGGCATTGTATGCTGTTCCTGAAAGCCCGATATTATCTTTGGCAGAACCCATAATACTCATTACCGAGGTACCATGATCCAGAAAACTATAATATGAGCTGCTTGGATTGGTTAATGATGGATTAGGTGAAACACCTGATTCAAATTGTATGGCATTCTGACTAACGAGCATCTCATGAGATTTATGAAATCCATATTCAACATCACGTATTCTCACATTTTGTCCTGTAATTCCTCTTGACCAGGCATAATTGACATTAATTCCCGGATTGTCCAGTAGATAAGTCTGTGAACTTTCCAAATTTGGAGTAGCAGCATAGGTGTTAATAAAAGGAGGAGTGATAGGTTCATTACTCATTAGTGATGCATATTCGATTTCCGGAAACTTTTCAAAATCTTCTGCAAGCTTCAGAATATCTTTATTACTTTTAACAGGAGACTCTACTTTGTAAATCCTCTTTAGCTTTTCAATAGATTCACCAGTTTTTTTGTTCTTTTTACTGGATTCAACCATTTCACTCAGTTTCCTGTCACTCAATTCAAAATCATAAATAAATGAAAGGTCATTTTTTTTAACAAAATCTTTAAATGAAGAGTTTGTACTCATTGCATACCTAATAATGTCCTCTGCAACGGGAGCTTTTGAAAAACAGACGTAAATAGAGTGGGATTTCGAATCTTGTTCTAATTGAAATTGCCCCTTTCTGTTTTGGCCAAAAGATAGCACAAAACAGAAAATTACCAGAAGGAAGATTTTTCTTTTCATAATTTTTGTATTAAAATTTCAATATTTAGTGAAATAAATATATTTAATTCTATTGATATTTTAATAATAACTTTATGAAAATTAGTAATCTATGATTTTGTTTGGCTATCCATTACAATAGTGACGGGACCATCATTAATTAAAGAAACTTTCATATCCGCTCCAAAAATTCCGGATTCTGTTTTTAACCCTGACTTTGCCATCTCTGCTTTGAAATAATCAAAAAGAGGAATTGCTTTATCGGGTTTTGCTGCTTTTATAAAAGAGGGACGATTTCCTTTTTTGTAATCAGCGATCAATGTAAACTGGCTGATACAAAGGATTTCTCCTGAAATATCTTTTAATGAAAGATTGAGTTTGTCATCTTCATCAGCAAAAACCCTTAGGTTCAGTATTTTTTGTACGAGCCAATCTGCATCTGCTTTCTCATCATTTTCATCAATGCCAACTAGGAGCATAAAGCCTCTGTTGATTTCACCGACGATTTTGTCTTCTACTTTTACATTGGCTTCTGAAACTCTCTGTATTACAACTTTCATAAATTAATAATAAACATTTAATACTCTGGTATTGGGATTATAATTGTAAGGATAAGTTTTCGGAGGTACATTCGTTCCTGACGAAGGTTGGCCGGTAAGTAAAATCCATTTAGCGTTATCCTTTGGACAAATGATACTAATATTGTCTTTTACTTCAAGTGTAGTATCATTATCAGGGCATATATGAGGTGCATTTCTATCAAATACCATAAACTGATTATCTGATCTACGGACAATAATTAAACCCCGTGTTCCTGATTGTTGCTCATCCACATAGATCCATCCACCTACATAGTTCAAATTATTATATGCAGCTAAATTAAGGTTCAAGGTTACGTTAATTGGAGTATTGGGAAAGCAGCTTACCGTGTCTTCCCGACTTCCGCAAGAATTAACAGATATATTACTGATTATCAGTAAAGTGGAAAAGAATAAGATTGAAAAAGTTTTTTTCATTTCAATTTAAATTTTTATATATTTGTAAAAATTAAACGATTACAACACGAAAACATTGTCCGGCAAATGTCGGATTATTTTTTTATACTAAAACTAAATTTTGAAAATTATGGCAAGCTATGTTACAAAGGAGGGGTTAGATAAAATGAAAGCTGAGCTTGAGCAGTTGGAAACTGTAGAAAGACCTAAAATTACTCAACAGATTGCAGAAGCTAGAGACAAAGGTGATTTGTCTGAAAATGCAGAATATGATGCGGCAAAAGAAGCTCAGGGGATGCTTGAAATGAGAATTTCTAAACTGAAAGATGTTATTTCAGGGTCTAAGATAATAGATGAAAGTCAGCTAGATACTTCAAAAGTTTCCATTTTAACAACTGTGAAACTAAAAAATAATGCAACGCAACAACAACAGATATTTACTTTAGTTCCTGATAATGAGAGCGACCTTAAAAGCGGCAAGATCTCTGTAAATACACCTATTGCAAAAGGTTTGCTAGGTAAAGTTGTGGGGGAGACCGCAGAGATTGTTTTACCGAACGGAAATAAATTATCTTTCGAAGTACTTGAAATTACCCTGTAGGGATAAATTAATACATGTATAATTCTCTGAAGTAAATTTTTTGATGCATATGAGTACTATATTCACAAAAATCATTAATGGCGAAATTCCTTCCTACAAAATAGCAGAGGATGAAAATTTTGTTGCGTTTTTAGATGCAATGCCCTTAGTTAAAGGACATACATTAATAGTCCCTAAAAAAGAAGTGGATCTGATCTTTGATCTGGAAAGCGATGAGTATAAAAACCTGTGGGGATTTTCACAAAAGGTTGCCAAGCAGATTAAAAAAGCAATTCCTTGTATTAGAGTAGGGATTGCAGTGGTAGGCCTGGAAGTTCCTCATGCACATATTCATTTAATACCACTCAATACAGTGGAAGATATGAATTTTAAAAATGAGAGACTGAAATTAACGGATGAAGAGTATACCGAAATTCAAAAATCAATTATTAATTCTTAAAAATCAAGAAATCGTAAAAAAGAAATTTTTTACGATTTTCTTTAACATATATATTATATAAATAGTATGAATTCAAACCAATGTTCTTTTTGTGGCAGAAAAAGAAATGAAGTGCAGATGCTTATTTCTGGTCAGAATGGCTTTATCTGTGAAAACTGTATAGAACAAGCTCATGCGATTGTAAAAGACAGTGCTACTAAAACTGAATTTTCACCTGCGGAAAATATAGATACGCTAAAAAAGCCAAAGGAGATTAAAGAGTTCCTTAACCAATATGTGATCGGACAGGATCAGGCAAAAAAACAACTTTCGATTGCTGTATACAATCATTATAAAAGATTGCTTCATGCACAGGATGAAAATAGAGAAGTAGAGCTTGAAAAGTCCAATATTATCATGATCGGTGAAACAGGAACCGGAAAAACTTTGCTGGCCAAGACTATAGCAAGAGAACTTAATGTTCCTTTTTGTATAGTAGATGCCACGATTTTAACCGAGGCCGGATATGTAGGAGAAGACGTTGAAAGTATTCTTTCAAGACTTCTTATGGTTGCAGATTATGATGTGGAAAAAGCTGAAAAAGGAATTGTATTTATTGACGAAATAGACAAGATTGCCAGAAAATCTGATAATCCAAGTATTACAAGAGATGTTTCTGGGGAAGGTGTTCAGCAGGGGCTTTTAAAATTGCTTGAAGGAAGTATTGTAAATGTTCCACCACAAGGAGGAAGAAAACATCCGGATCAGAAATATATCCAGGTTAATACCCAGAACATACTATTTATTGCTGGCGGTGCTTTTGACGGTATAAAGGAAATTATCGAGAGAAGAATGAACAAGCAGGCAATAGGTTTCAGTACTGAAAAGATAAATAATGTAGATGAGGATGAATATGTATTAACAAATATTAATGCAATAGACCTTCGTTCTTTCGGATTAATTCCCGAACTTTTGGGAAGATTTCCAATCATTACATACCTCGAAAAACTAACAAAAGAAACGATGGTACGTATCATGAAAGAGCCCAAAAATTCAATCGTCAATCAGTTTATTGAGCTTTTTAAAATGGATGGCACAGAATTGGTATTTACGGATGGTGCTATTGAAAAGATCGTGGAGGAAACCCTTGATAAAGGATTGGGAGCCAGAGGACTTAGAGGAACTACCGAAAAAGTCTTGGAAGACTACATGTTTGCAATAGGTGAGGAAAAGAAAATAGTATTAACTGAAGATAATATTATTGTTAATAAATAAAAATAATTTTTTTATTATGAAAAAAATCATACCTTTGCGGGTGAGATTGTATTATAACACACACAAATAATTTATACAATGAGAAAAAGTTTATTTGCTATAGGTCTTTTAGCAATTAGTTATTCTGTTCAGGCGCAGATATTATGTCACGTAGACGCTAATGCTAATATGTATGTAAGTAAAGGTACCCTAGTTTATAGCGGGGGAGGTTTACAAATGAAAGCTAATGGTACTATAGAAAACCATGGAAACTTTATGGTTTCTGGTACAGCAACTGATCTTGTCAAGACTATTGATGCGTCAAATGCTGATAAGACAGAAGCAAACGGAGGAGGTAATTTTATTAACAAGCTTAATGAGCCTACGGCTTATGCATCTGTTAATACAAACAATTCTACAGCAACTCCCGTTTATACTTACGGACAATTATTCATCACAGGTGTTCCACAAGCAAACATTACCGGAATTGTAGACCAAGAATTCAGACAGATTCGTCATGGTGATTACCAGCAAGTTGGTATGCCATTCTTTATGAAAACTCCAGCTACGCTTAGTGCTGAATTAGGTAAAACTTTTAATGGAGTAAGAAACTCTAAAAATGGAATCCTTCACTGGGATAATACAAGAGCAGAATGGCATCATTTACCTAATATCAATGGGATTTATAAATTTGCGGATGCTGCTTATGCATATGCTTATTGGATCCTGGGAGGAAACGGCCTTGATGTAAGTAATGTAACACGTACTGTAAAAGGACGTCCACTAAGTGATGTAGATGCAGCACAGGTGAGTGTAACCTTAAAAAATGCAGGAACAGTTAATTTTGGTGCTAATGGTTCTAATTTAAACGATTACAAGGAAAAATACAACAGCTACATTCAGGATGGTTTTGAAATAGCAGCTGGTGGATCAGTTTGGACAGGTAATTATGGTAAAAACTGGTATCAATTTGCCAATCCTTTTATGACCAATCTTGATTTATCTAAGATTGCATACAATGAACCAGCGGCAAATGGAGATGGAGTAAATCTTAGCAATATTTATGGTGTTAGACTTGATGTTTCAGGTGTTGTAACCAATCAAAATGGAAGTAGTTCAAATTCTTATAAAGCAATTACGTTTGCTGCAGGTGTTCCAACAGGAGATCTTGACTATATGATGATAAGACCTATGGGGGCATTTGCTATTAAACTTAATAATAATAACAATACTGACGTTTTAAACTTCGCGAATCTAAGAAGATTTAATTATTATAGCAGAGCTGCTAATACAGACTATAATGTTACTGCAAGCAGAAGTGCTGCTAGTGGCACACAAGGTACTGTAAAGCAATTAGGAGTTATTGCTCTGGATGCTAACGGTAAAGAAATAGGAAGAACATATTATGTAGTTTATCCTAATGGAACGACTGGAAATTCTGTTGCTGCAAAAACTCAGTATACAGCTTCAACAGCAGACGTTATTGGAACTTTTGAAGAAAGCGTTAATGGAGGGTATGATTATAACGTTACTTCAAAGTATTGGTTATATATCAACGAAGCTAATGAGAATGACTTTAAAGGGAAAAATGTGATGTTAGCAACTTATAACAGCAACATTAAATCCTTTAAATTTGAGCTTAGAGAAAATGGTGAGTTGGTAAGTAATGGAACACATCAGTTATCTTCTGGTACTGGTTACTATTATAAAGCTCCAAACGGAACTGTAACAGAAGCTAAACAAGGTGATGTTATTCCTGCTACAGCAACTGAATATAGCCTTTATTATGGAGCACCTAATGCTTCTACAGCAAGAAGTGTTGCAATGGATGGAACAGCTGTTAAGCCTTCATCAAGGACTAAAGTAATTTATAACCCAGATATTACAAACTATATTGTAAGATTTGACCCAGATTGGAAAAAAGCAGATATTGAAGTTTATGATATGAGTGGTAAACTGGTAATCTCTAAAAAAGCAGTTAATACTTCTACAGATTTTGTAATTGAATTAAATAATTCTATCAAAAATTCTTACGTTGTAAAAATTGTTTCAGATAAGGGAGAAACTGTTAACACTAAAATCTTAAAATAAAATATATGAAAGCTTTAAATAAATTAATATACAGTCTTTTCTTCTTTTGTGCTTTCCTGGCTAATGCTCAAGGAAGTTCAGGCCCTGGAGGAGGGCAACCACCACAACCGGGTGATGGTGGTGGTAGTGTAGGCCCTGGGGCTGCGCCAATTGATATGTATGTTTATTTACTATCGATTGTTGCCATCTTATTCATTGTATTTTTTACAAGAAAATATAAGGGTCAAAAAATATAAAAATTTAATTAAAATATTGAAAACTCTCTGATTAATCAGAGAGTTTTTTTATTTTTACATTATGAAAAAGATATTTGTATTATCAGCAGTTTTATCTGCTTTTTCTTTACAGGCACAATTCACAATTACCGTTCAGGCACCGGCTGATTTTAAAGATCAAGATGCAATTCTATATACATTAAATGGTTCCAAAGATGTTATTTTTACAAAAGAGCAGAGTAAAAATAATGTATGGACTTTTAAATATCCGCAGAACTATGTTGGTATGATGAAAATGTATTTTCCTACTACCAATAATACATTCAATTTCATATCAGAAAATAAGAATGTAAACATTAAATTAGATACTCAGGGTAATAAGATCAAAGATGTTATTTACCAGGATGAGTCGAATAGTTTAATGAGTAAACAACAAGATGGTTCTCAGAAAAAAGAGCTTATATTACCGGCATTAGCACAGATTAAAGAATACTATAAAGATAATACAGATTTTGGAAAAGCTCTGAAAGCAGAAATATCAAGATTATCAGGAGGCCTTGGAGAAGTGAACTCCACGGACCATCCGTTTATTTATTACTATAATACAAACTATAGTAAATTTTTAACTAATGACCCTAATAAAAAGGTATCACAGGAAGAAATAATCAATTTTATTGATAAGTCTAATGATATGCTTGAGACATCATCATTGTTGAGACCTGTATTGGTATCTTATCTTAATTCTGGTGGAAACAGCAATGTTGGAGCTTCTGTAGATAAATTACTTGACCGGTTAAAGGTGGAAACACCACGGGGTCAAACGGTATTATCCGAGTTGATTGACATTTTTGATGTGTATGAAATGGCTGATTTAAAGAAAAAATATCTTGATCAGGCTAAAGATCTCAAATGTACGATTACAGACAGGTTAGCATCAACACTTAAGGCAAATGCCAATGTACAGATCGGAGCAACTTTTCCTAATTATAAATTCCAGGCTCCGGTTAATACAAATGCCAAGTCTATTTATGATGTAAAAGCAGATAAGAAAATCATTGTTTTCTGGTCTTCCACATGCTCTCATTGTGAAACTGAATTGCCAAAACTTTTGGAGAAATATAATGATTTAAAAGCGAAGAATGTTCAGGTAATTGGGCTTTCTTTGGATGTAGATAAAGAATCTTACAATAAAAGAATTACCGCGTTTCCTTGGATTAATGATTCCGAGCTAAGAGGATGGAATAGTAGTTATAGTGAAACTTATAATATTCATGCAACTCCGACTTATTTTATTTTAGATGCTAACAATAAGATAATCAATAAACCAGACCATGTTGCCGATGTTTTGGAGTTTTTTAAGCTAAAATAATTTTGGAGGTTTAGAAATATTTTATATATTTGCACCACCAAAAAGGCGAGGTAGCTCAGTTGGTTAGAGCGCAGGATTCATAACCCTGAGGTCACGGGTTCAATTCCCGTCTTCGCTACTATAGAAAGGAAAAGTAATAATTTACTTTTCCTTTTTTGTTTTCTGCAAATATTGTAAAAGATGATACCCATTAATATTTATTCTCATTCTTGGTTCCGAATCTCCGTAGTTTTCTTAGAATAGATATCAATTCAGCTTTATAAAAAGAATTTTGTAAGCATTTATATATAAAATGTTTTTATGAACTAGTTATGGCTAAATAACACAATTGACGTGCATATGATTATGTGATAAACATTACTATTGATATGTGATTACTAAAGATTATATAAAAACCACAACTATTAGTTGTGGGTTTTTATATATTGTGATTTGGCTCTATTAGCTTTGATATCCCAATAGTTTTCTGATTTGATAGAAAAACCTTTCGATGAGTCTTAGATCCTGAGTAACAATATCAGCATTACCTCTAAGCTCTTTATCAAATGTGAGATTTCTGTTATATGATGTTTTTAAGCCTTTAGGAAGTAGAACATCTACGTAGTAATTCCCCTTTTCATCGGCAGAGAGAGAGATATTCTGTACTTTACCTTCCACAATACCATATTCCTGAAACCGGTAATTATCCAGTTTGATCAAAACCTTTTCTCCGGGAGCAATTTTTCCAGAGTTAGTAGGAGGAACATACATTCTTCCAACTAAATTTTCTTTATTCCGAGGTAATATAGATAAGATCGCATCCCCTGTTTTTACAAATTGGTTTTCTCCAAAGAATTGCTGAAAGCTGGCAATACCATCTGTAGAAGAAATAACAAGGAAGTTCTGCTCCCACTGTTTCATCGATTTTCTTAATTGCTCAAACAATTGCAGGCATTGTGAAGAGTAATTAATTTTATCCTTTTCCGTATTGATAGCAGTCCCGCTTTTAGTTTTGTTAAGGTTGGATATTGCTTCTTCCATTTGAGATAAAGAAATGGTAATATTTTCCAGATTTTGTTGAGCCTGGATGTATTTTATTTTTTCCCCTTCAAGTTCTACGGAAGCGATGACTCCCTGGTTAAAAAGTTCCTGTGATCTTTGATAGCTTTTTTTTTGTAAGCTCATATTTAGCTTGTTCAAGTTTCTTTTGTTGTTTTGTCGTGGCAATCCTTACCCTGTATTCAGAAATACTTTGGTTAGCAGCAAGATTTTCAGGAGCGTAAGGCTGAAGTCTTGTAAATAATTCCTGATCCTGAAATGCTTTTGCAAAATTGTTATAATCTCCCTGAAGCTCTCCTAATTTATAATGAGACGTTTCATTTATAGGAAAGGAAGCTAAGTGAGTAGGAGAAAGAGAGTCGATGATTTTTTTCAGAGCAAGAACATCTTTATAATTGGCAGCAGACTGCATAACCATAAGGACATCATTTTTCTTAACCTCCTGATGGTCCTTGATAAAAATTTTTTCAATTTTAGAATTTGTTCTGGCCTCTAATTTTTCAGGTGGGTTTTGGGAAGTAACCACAATAGGAGCTGACACAAACTCAGGATATTTTATTATATAACTCATAATTAAAATGAGGATAAGGATAATAAATATGATGGTGTTTCCCCAGCGTATCATCCAATGGGGCGGTCTTGTAAGAATATCCTGAACACTTTCCGAACGAAGCTCTATATTATCTAAAATTTCTTTTTCCATATTAAAATAAACAATTGAAAATAAAAATCCTCAAATAGAGGATTTTGCTTTAATCTCTATAATGCTAAAAATTATAGGGGTAAATTATAATCACATTTGGGATCATTTCCCATTTCAACACCTGGAATTACTCCTCCCGGGCAATATCTGTTGCATGCATTCCACACTTTATCATTTCCTATAATGCAAAAACAATTGCATGGGTATGCAGGAATTGGGCCTGCACCATTTACTTCTTTTAAAACTTGTCTTTTGATTTTTTTTTAAATTGTTCATAATTAATATTTTATGGGATTAGTGTAGTGAAGTTAATAAAAAACGCAGATTAATTTCCTAATTCAAGCTGATTTTTTACGAGTCTGTAATATTCCCCCTTCAGAGCGACAAGCTCAGTATGGCTTCCTTCTTCCACTACCTTTCCTTTATCTAAAACAATAATCTTATCTGCATGCTTTACGGTGGAAAGTCTATGAGCAATGACAATGGCTGTTTTACCTTTGAAAAACTGTTCAAGGTTTTCCATAATTACTTTTTCATTGTTTGCATCCAATGCGGAAGTTGCTTCATCAAAGAAAATGTATTCCGGGGATTTATAAACTGCCCTTGCGATGAAGAGCCTTTGCTTTTGTCCACCACTTACGCCCACACCTTCATTTCCTATTTTGGTATTATAGCTTAGTGGAAGTTCTTCAATAAACTCTTTTATATTCGCTATTTCTACTGCTTTCCGTAACTTCTTTTTATCAATATGATCTTCACCTATCGCGATATTATTAGCAATGGTATCATTGAAGATATAGCCTTCTTGCATAACAACACCACAATGATCCCTCCAGAATCTGGGTGAAACATTTGTTAGTTTTGTGTTACCAATTTTAATATCTCCCTGATTGGGTTCATAAAATTTCATTAACAGTTTGAGCAAAGTTGTTTTACCGCTTCCACTGGCTCCCACAATTGCTGTTGTTTTTTGATATGGAATACTCAGATTAAGATTTTCAAACACATAAGAATCCGAGCCTATATATCTGAATGAAAGATTTTCTATGTCTATATCCTTTTGAGGAAGGTCTGAAACATATTGTTCATCTTTATTCTCTTCGTCCTCTTTATCATGTATTTCTCCTAGTCTTTCAAGGGAAATTTTAGCATCCTGGGTTTGTTTGATAAAATCAATGAGCTGTAAAAGGGGACTGTTAAGCTGGCCTATGATATACTGTACAGAAAGCATCATCCCTAACGTGAGGTTTCCATCTAAAACCAGTTTAGCGGAAAGAAAGCTTACCAGAATATCCTTCATCTGATTAATAAAGTTACCTCCTACAGATTGCCATTGTTCTAGAGAAAGAGATTTGATCCTGATTTTAAACAGCTTAACCTGAAGGAATTCCCAATCCCAACGTTTCTGTTTCTCTGCATTATGCATTTTTATCTCCTGCATTCCATTGATGAGTTCGATAACTTTACTTTGTTCCTGAGAAACCTGGGAAAATCTTTTATAATCCAGCTCTTTTCTTTTGCCTAAAAAGAATGTGATCCATCCAATATATAAGATAGCTCCCACGAGGTAAACAATAAACAGTCTGTAATCATAAAGAAGTAATACTATACTGAAGATAATTAGGTTAACAAGTGAAAATAACGTGTTAAGTGATGAATTGGTCAGAAGCTGCTCAATTCGATGATGGTCATTAATTCTCTGCATAATATCTCCTGTCATTCTTGTATCAAAGAAACTGATAGGGAGTTTCATAAGTTTGATAAAGAAATCCGAAATAATAGAGATGTTGATTCTTGCAGAAAGGTGAAGTAAAATCCAGCTTCGAATAACTTCAATTCCCATCCTTCCTATAAAAAGCATGATTTGTGCAAGTAAGACCAGGTAAATAAAATGCAGATCCTGGTTTTGTATTCCCACATCTACGATACTCTGAGTAAGAAAAGGGAATAAAAGGGATAATAAACTTCCTGCCAATAATCCTACAGCAAGCTGAATAACCAAAGACTTATATTTAAATAAATATTTAGAAAGAAAGGAAAAACTAGCCTTACTTTCCTGATCATCAAATTCTGTTTGAAAGAAAGCTGGAGTTGTTTCAAGGATAAGAACAATTCCTTCCTCTGTATTTTCAGTGGCATTTTCACCAATCCATAATTTGATAAACTCGTCTTTATTGTAGGTGATGAGTCCATAACTTGGATCAGAAATATATACTTTATTATTTTTATCAACTTTATAGACTACGACAAAGTGATTCTTATTCCAATGTACTATACATGGAAAAGGAACTTCTTCAACAAAAGTATTAAAGTCCACCTGAACTCCTAATGAACGGAATCCTAAATCCTCAGCAGCATCACTCAGCCCTAATAAACTACTTCCTTCACGTGTAGTTTCAGAAAGGCTGCGGATTTGTTGTAACGATATACTTTTACCATAATGTTTGCTGACTATTCTAAGACATGTAGGACCACAGTCTTTAGCGTCAGGTTGCCTGTAAAAAGGAAATTTCTTCAAAATTCAAAATCATTTAAAAATGCCGTCATATTTTGACGACATTTTTTATTAATATTTTTTATACTAATTGTCATTATTTCTAGTAATTGCCGTCCATCAGTAAACATCTTTTGGACATTATTACCCTGCAAATTTCTGAAGGACAATAATCAGAATATAACACAAGTCTTCCGTTGGATAATGGTCTGCTGATTAAAGATTCTATTTGAATGCTTTTAGGATTCTGATGTGAAAAAAGTGGTATGTTTTTCATGCTATTAGTTTTCGATCAGTGTAAGCACTGTGATGACTTGTATAATGATGGTTATTTTTTTCCTAAATTAGTGAAATTTGTTAAATTATTGTAATTATTTTAAATTTCATCATCCTCAATTAATTCATCAATGAAATAATGAATATCCTCACGATCATATTTGTCAGGAAACTGAAATCCGTTAATAATTAAAATAGGAGTAAAGCTTAATCCCGCATTTAGATTTTCTTTTGACATCTCGTTTAATGAATTAAGATCCTCTAATTGGCCATTAGTACCTGCCAGATCTCTGATTTGTTTCTCATCTTTATTTTCAAACCAGGTTTCTACTATTTTTAAAAACTCACTTTCATGCTTGTTCTTATAGATACTCATAAAATCTGATAGGAGGCCTGTCGCTTTTTCGTTAGATTTTTCTGCAAAATAATTGAATCTTATCTGGGCAGAAATTTCATTCGGATATTTTTTTAAAAGGCTTTCTAAAATTTCATGTGCTCCCTTGCAAAAACCACAATAAGGATTTGAAACTACTGAAATATGGATTTTTGCATCTTTATTTCCCAGTGAAAAAGTTTCGTTATCACTGAACGTAATTTTTTCCTTATCTAAAAGCTCTCTTTTAAATAAATCATAATTTCTTTTAAATCTTAAATTTTTTGCATTAGACTTTTGAAGAGATTCCTTATCCGTAAGCAAAGTATTGAAATAAGAAACGGCAAAAAATGTAATTCCCCATAATAATATGCTTAAAATGGCAATATTTGCATTGAAATAAGAGTTTTCAAAAAAGAATAATGTTAAAATAAGTTGAGCTACAAGAACTGAAATGATTAATAGGCAAACTCTACAAAAAGTTTTTTCTACAAAAGCCTGAACATATAGTGAATAACCAATGGCAATAAGGGAAACAATGGTAAAGCCCTTTATTACATAACTTGTTGCAGGCAAAAATAATCCCAATACTGTAATTCCAACAAAATAGATTAAGGAGAAATCAGAAAATTTCAATCCCAGAATACTTGTTTTATCTTCATTAATAATTTTATTACAAGAATTCTTAATCTGATTTGCTGATGTATCACCACAAATGCTACCAATTACTGCTGATGTATTCCCAAATTTTTGATTAAAAATTTCCAGTGAAATATAGACTCCCACTAATGATAAGAAATTAAAGAGGATTTCAAACCATGAAAAATTCAGAATGGAATATAAAAGGATTACGGCAAGAATTGCATATATAAAAGGTCTGTAATTTGATATTTTTTGTTCTGCATTTTCTGTTTTCTCAAATAACAAAACAAAATTGGTCGCATTTTTGTGAAGTTCATCTTTATTTAATGTCTTTGATTTATCAGAATAAACGGAATATTGAGTTCCCGTTTTCTTAACCAAAGAGAAAGAATTATCAACAATTGCTATAAATTCTTCAGGAAGTTCATCCCAATATTCTTTATCCAATTCATAAGCATCATTTTTTACACCCAAAAAGTTGAGCGTATCACTAAAAGCAAGTGCTGAAGGGTAATTGGGATGCGAATTAAACTGGAAAATGAATTCCTGCTTATCAAGTTTTAAGTAGTTGATTAGTTTATCTAAGGTCATGCTAATTTTTTTATCTAAAATACAAAGATGTTTTAATAAAACAAATATTTCTTCCTTTATAGGTGACTTAAGACTTATTTTTGAATTTCGTTGCTTGTTATGTGTTAATAGAGATTTAGTAAATTATTGTTAATCATTTATATATGCTAAAATAGAGATTTGCTAAATTTTTGCAAGGTGACATATTTTAAAGGGTATGTACAGCTGCGGATGTGTTTTTGATAAAAATAATGCCATCAAAGAAGTCACTAATATTAATGTCTTTAGTATAGGAGTCTTCCCTTTCAGGACCATAACCAATAAACTTCATTTTCAGCAGCTTCTTCAGATTAGAGTTTTGATGTAAATCGACGAAGAACATAGTGTCTTTGTTTTGGGAGAAATAATATTCCCATGATTTCTCTACGATAGGGTTAAGGGTATAGGATTTAAAACTATTGTTTTTTGTGTCAATTCTATCAAGTGTTGCACTATAAGTTCCCTTAGCGGTTAAAGTTCCCAATGCATAATATTTATCACCGTAATGTTGCTTTAGGTATCCTCCCATAGCCAGATCTGTAACATTATAAGGAAATTGAAAAGAAATATGCGCAGAATGTGCCCATATGATGACTTTCTTTTTTTCTTCCTGAATTTTTGAAATCATATTTGCCATTAATTCATCTCTTGATTTTTCCTCTGTCTTCTTCTTTGCTGCATAAAAAGTTGAAAAAGCGTAGGTACAATTGGCAAGGGCTAATTCTAATGAAGGCTTAGAGGATTTCATTGGATTTTGCTTTGTAAATGCATCAATTTTTTGTGTAAGTTCATATCCTTCATTCCCATTTTCTATGAGAGTATTCATATCAATCTTAAAATTTTTGTCATTTTGTTTATTCCAGATAGAATCCTGGATATTTCCAATTTCTTTTAGCCTTAAAAGATCCTTATTTATATCTTCATTATTTGACCCAAGTTGTTGCTGCAGAATTTTAATTGCATTAGATACATAATTAAAATCAGCTCCATACAAAGTAATTTTATCTGAATGTTTTTGATTGTAAAGTCTAATCCATGTAAGGAAATTTTTAACTTCGTCTGTTTGCCATATGGATAAAAGATTATTCTGCATCACAATAGACAAAGGAACTTCAGAATTTAATTCCTGATTAAAGAAATAAGTATCACCGAATGCATTTTCAAAAATTATTGTTTTATAACCTTTATTGACAAGTTCCTTTATTAATGCTATTCTAACATCATTAAATTCTTTAGTGCCATGTGTTCCTTCCCCTAAGCCAATAATACTTTTTGTATCAAAGGCATTTATTACTTGTTTCAGGTTTTTCCCTGTTTCCATATTTATAGAAGTATGTTTGTATTCCTGTGATTTTATAGTGGAACTATTAATCCATATAAATAGGAGGATATAAACCACTTTAAGTCTACTTAGCATAATATTTTTGTTTATTTCCATTTCAAAAGTATTTGTATAAATAAAGATAACTTCATCATTCATTCTTCTAAGCTGTATTACCAGAAGAGACGTAATTCCCTTTAAAAACCTTATTTTGCTAAAATCTCAACCGGCTTTTTTACTTTATTCTGATTGATCTTTTGATTATAATATCTTTTAAGGATATGGTATAATGAAAACTCGTATAGTCTTTGTTTATTAGTAAAAAGCCTATTGACACTCATATGTATAATACTTTCTACTAATTTATCATGAGAAAGCTGATGCAGGATTATTTCTTCCCTTATTAAGCTAAAGTAATGATCTATAATTTGAAACAATATTTCCCCTTCTTCTATATCTTCTACTTTCTTTTCATCTATAAGATTCTTATAATAGATTCTCTTTTGATTATAATCCTTATCTAGCTGGACGATTGTTTCCCTGCTGAACGAAAATTCGTTAGTAAAGTAATCACAAACATTGCTTGTATATTGACTAGCGTCTTCCAAAGAAATATTAAATGCTTCTATATATTTGTGTACAATATAAATTCCCGCTTTCCATTTGATCTCTTCAGGATTTTGATAATTATGAGTGATTACTGTTAACAATTCTGTCAACATCATGCTGTCGTGAAAGAATATACTTTCAACAGGCTCGATAGTTTTCGCCCCATACCTTTCTAATTCTCTTTTATAAGTATTTTGAGAAATGTCTATGATTCGTTTATCTTGATATAAGGCATTGAATACTTTATTTAAAGCTAAATGAGGTATTGATGATTGTTTATTGCTGAAAATCCTTAATCTTATATGATAGTCTGGATCGTTATATCTAATAAAAAACCACTTGTCAATACTTTTGTTTTCTACTAATACATCAAGTTCTTCCTTTAGATCAGTTAAAACTTTATCAGATTGATTAGATCCCATATAGATATTATAATATGTCCAATCACTTCCAATTATATAATTTCTTTGAGCACTCAATTCTTTTTCAGAACAATAAATATCATTAGAAATTATCTTAGCCGGAATTTGTTTTTTGAAAAAGTAAAGCATTTCGTTATGATAATCATTTCCGTCAGTATCTTTGATCGCTTTATATTCTTCCAATATAGACTCTTGGATATTAATTACGGAATGTTTTTTAGCTTCTTCAATAAATATTTTCAAAGATGTAGCATGATGTGAATTAATCATCATTTCATTATCAAACATACTGATACTAAAGAAGGCTGGAATTCCTTTTTCTTTTATATACTTTTCCCATGTTTCCAACAATTCGTGATCTGAAGAAGTATTTTCCAGGGCCTCAATAACTGACTTTGGTATTTTCCAGGATGCTTTTCTTAAAATGATGTTTTTATAATTTATTCTTGGGATTCTTTCGAAGAAGTCGGGTAAAAAACCTAAATCCAATGCATAGCTTCCAGTCCCCTGAAGTTCCTGGAGTTCGGCTAAAAAGGTGAAAATTGGTAATCCTTTTGCTTTGTAATTTAAAGCACAACTTAAATAAGGTAAGACTTCTTTTTTCTTTTGTTTTGACCTTAGTATAAATTCATCATTAACAAGTTTTATTTCCAAATCTGAAATTGGGATCTGATATTCTTGATCTACACTTGAATTTACTAAATAAGGTATTTCATATTTTCTTGAATTTGCCCTGTGCATAACATTTCCTAATCGATCCTGAGGAAGGTGGTTGAGCTCAGCAACAATTTTATCATGATGAATTTTTTCCTCGGCATCCACAATGTCATGATAAAGATCTTTGATTTGATCATCTATTGTTGAAAATCTTCCAATAAGGAAGTTGGCTGTAGGTCCCCCAGCGTATTTTAAGAATATTTTTTTTATTATTTTCTTCATTGCTAACAAGAGATGTTGATACACAAAAAGTCGCATTAAGTGATTTTTCGTCTTTAGGAAATTTTTTAAGTTCGGATTCTGTGATCTCAATATCGCTGGAATGATTAGATAAGCCAGCTAGTATTTTGTCTTTCCAAAAATCGTGTAAACTATTGTCCCATGTAATTTTTGTTAGAGGTGATCTATTTCTAGCTGTGTATTGGAAATCATCAACCAAATAATTTTTATGGGTACCACTTTTGTCTCCATATCCAATACCATATTCCATATCAACGGCGTCTGCTACAGGGACCCATTGGTTTTCATATCTCTTAGCAAAACTCTTTTTAAAGGCTTTTAGTTCAGAATTTTCTCTGCCTTTTAAACTGAGTCTGGTTAAAGCGTCCATTGCCTCGTATATAATCCTAATGTTTTCAGAATCAAAAGATGAGTTATTAGGCTCTTTTATTAAATCAGCTTGTAATAATTTACTTTTTGTAAAATATAAATTCCCAATACTTCTTATAGATTGGTATAGCTCTTCCAGTTCTTGGGTGTGATTTTCAAAATTTTGATTATCTAAGGTAGCTACCTTATTCAAAATATTTTCTATTTTTTTCTTTAGCTTCTGAATTTCAGTATTTTTTCCTTGACATTCACTATCAATTCTCATTAACGTGGAAATAATAATATTTTCATGGCTTTCCCCAGTCGTAGAAGGTTTTAATTCAGACATGAAGATTTGAGCGTTAATTAATTCTTTTATAAAGGATGATCTTTCTTCATAGGAATAGTCTTTAATTAAATCAAAATCGATCATCTCATGAATGTAGCGTCCTTCTCTGGAAAACTTTAAAAGCTCCTCGATAATTTCAGAATACTCTACAGATGATAAATCATAACTTTTCCCTCCCTGTTCTAAGCTAACCTCTACATATCTGTATTTATTACCAAGTTTGTATAATGAGTTATTGGGCTTATATTTTAAATATGGAAAAACATATTCCTGCTTTTCAACATAGTCAGATAATTGATATAAGAATTCCATATCAAATTTAACTTTGACATGATTATAATCTGATTTTGCATTGGGAATGCAAAGTTGGGTATTTTGATGAGATTCTTCAACTACAGAAATTCCCGAAAAGGTACCAAAAGGGGTAGATCTGGTAGACATTCTTGATAAATATTTCAATACTGACTTTTCGAGTTTTTCTTTCTTTTTAGAATCCGTAATTTTATTGTTCAGATAAAGATTTATTTGTTCTGATAACTCTGGCGAAGCATAATGGATTGCTATTCTAATTTGATCATTTTGTCTTATGACTTCCCAGATATCCGTAGTAGGCTCAAAAATTTTTTTAAAAAATGATAATGGCAATGCCGGAGTCCTGATGATGGCTTTATTAAAATGTGTATAAGTCATATCCTTAGTTTAATAATAAAATATTATCCCAATCTGAATCTAGATTACTGTTTTCTCGCATTAATAACATAATTGCTATCCCAATTTTTCCATTGAGTAATGATATAGTACTGGTATATTCATCATCTCCAACATAAGTTTTATAACTATGAGACTTTTCGTCTACTGAGTAAAAATCGAGAGTAGTTTCAAACCATTTTTGAGATGATTCCTTTAATTTTTCATTCGAGGTAATTTTATACAATTTTTCGTAGATGTACGAAACACCTGCAGTACCGTGGCAGATCATGGCATCTTTAACAACGAATCGTTCATGGTCTCTCTTCAATGCATTAATTGCAACTTGCTCTGCTATAGAATAGAGATAGGAGTCTTCCAGAAAGACAGCACTTTTTAATAATCCCAATGCAATAATATTGTCTCCGTAACACCATCCTAATGGAGCGTTATATGTACTTTCCCTGTTTGTATAGATAATACTTGGAAATTGACAAGAGTTTTCTTTTTTATAAAATTCCAATATCTTATCTGAAATGGCCTTAATTATGGATCTTACATCATGAGATATCTGGTTTGAATATTTTATAAGGAGACATAAGTTTGAAATGAGTCCATGAGCCATTCCCAAATTATATTTAGCTGTATAATCTCCTGATTCATCAAAGAATTCCAAACTATTATCTTTTTTTATTTGCTCTTCTACAATGAAAATATATTTTGAAAAAAAACTATCAATTTTTTCTTGTAATAAGACATTTTCACTTGCCCTCTCTAACAGGCAAAGTGCTATTCCCAATCCGCCATGTAAGAAATCAAACTTTTTATTGTGAAGGCAGGCATCAATTTCTTGCAATAAAATGGTGTCAAAATCTTTTAAAACGACTTCAAATTCTTCTGAAATTATTTTTTTCTTTTTTAAAAGATTCAGGGCATATCCTATTCCTGCCAAACCATTGCAAAATGAATTGCCACCAGAATAATTATCTTCATTGATATCTTGAAAAATTTGGGTAATTACATCTCCAATTTTATCAATGTATTGAGAATCTTGAGTGTTCTCATATAATAAATAATATAAAATCAATACACCGGCTCTACCATTGAATAGAGAGTTATCATTAGTATTAAATACATTCTCTGTTATATCTTGTTCCAGCTCGTGTATAATATTGCTGATATTTATATGTTTTGTTTTCATAGTTAATTATGATAAAGTGGTGAGTAATAGTTTTATTAATAAGAGAGCAACAAACAGCATATTTGAACTTAATTAGAGTAATTCGGTGTTGTGACGTATTGAGTTGTTAAAAATCAGTATAACAGATATAATCTATGAGCGATTAATATTATTATATTAAGGAATTAACCCCGTATAAACGGGGCTAGTTCCAAAACATAATCTCTTATAATTTTATTAATCTTAACCTTGAGGCTCTAAACCTTCTTCTTTTGGTCCAAGTGGTTTTGTAGTAGAAGAATCCATTGTAGAAGTACACCATCCACAAGTGAACCCAGCACATGTGCTACCTCCAAAATTTCCTCCTTTTACATTTGACATTCCCTCTGCACTTAGTTGAGCGATTTTTTCCTTGTTTAAGCTTAATTTGCCTAATGATACTTGTTTTTTCATTGTTTTAATTTTGATTTTTAATAATAATTTATTCTGTCATATAATCCCTGACATCCGGGAGTGTTTGCTATTAGCGTAATATTCTTGTCTTTGTGCGCACAATTAAAAAATATTATTTGTTAATCAATTTTTGTTTTTGATTACAGAGCAAACTTACAGAACATTACATCTCAAAAAAAAGGAATAGGATGTGTATTTATAAATGTATAGGCATTGATTTATAAATATATTTTATTTAAGTATCTGTTAATTAGGCTTTTGTTAAGGATTTTGAAGTTTAATTCTGATTATGGGATTTTTCTACCTCTTTAATGTAAATGGAAAGTGTAGTTCCTGTTTTTTTCTTAAAAGCAATGGAAAATGCTTGTTCATTATTGTATCCCAACTCCTCTGAAATGACAGAAAGCTTGTAAGATCTAAACTTTTTATCATGAACTAATCTTGTTAACGCATAATTAATACGAAGATCATTAAGGTATGATGCGAAATTTTTTTCCTTATATGTATTAATAACATCCGATAAATAGGCAGAATTTGTTTTTAAAGTTTTTGCCAGACTACTAAGTGTAATTCCCTTTTTCAAAAATTGTTGCTTGGTCTCGAAATTTTCTAATCCCTTTAAAATAAACTGTACAACATCTTCAGGAATTGATTTAGATTTAGATTCAATTTGATTAAATGGTATCTTTTTATCAGAGATCTCAGTAATTACGACATTAGGCTCTGGTTCTGTAAACGCATTATTCTTTTCTTCTATGGAATGAATTAATTTCTGAGCAATTTCTCTATGCCGTTTTTCCGAGTTTTTAGATTTTTTATAGAGATATAAGAGGACTAAAAGACCAATAAATAATATACTTATTGAGATGTAGAGAATTTTTTTTTCTGTTTTGTAGGTCATTAATTATATTCTCTTTTTCTTTTAATAATTGAGGAGTATCATATCTTCTAGGTAATTCTCGCGAAATATATTTAAATTGCGAATCTAATAATTTATCAACCTTTAAGAATCGCTCGATATAGTAAAGTTGTTTTTCTTTATTATTTTTTTCTTTATAATAATCAATCAAGTAAGTATATATATCACGAAGTTCAGGAAAAGTATTGTTGCTTTTTTGTTCTATAGAGTCAATTGTAATAAAGTTTTCTGCTGCTTTATCCTTATTTTTCAATCCATCATAGGCTTTTCCCAGATTTAATAATGTATAGCTTATATTTAGATCATTTTCATTTTTGGCAAAAAATTCTTTACATTTTAATAACTTTTCAATGGCAATATCATATTTGTTTAATTTCAAATTATAAAAACCATCTAAAAATAAATATTGGTGATATTTGTAACTATTCTTATTTTTTAGTGCTGCTTGAACACCTTCTTGTATTAATGTTTTAGCAGAATCCATTTTATTAATCTCAATATAGGTGTCAGCTAAATTATAATGGATTCTACCCTGCTCAGCTTCATTGAAGTAATTTCCATGATACAGGTAGAATCTTAAAATTTTTGCAGCTTCTGCATGTTTTCCAATATAATTATTTAGGTAAGCAACGCTAATATTTGCAATAGCTATCTGCCTTTCATTATTTTTTTCTTTCGCATATTTTAGACCTAGCATATAATTTTCAAATGCTAGTTTTAAGTTATCGTGTCTTAAGTAAAGATTACCACGTAATAAGTAAATTCGTGCAGGATATATTTTTTGATCAAGATCTTTTTTATAGATCGATATGCTATCTATATATTTTAGAGCATTTTGAAGGTCTAAATTAAAATGCCTCAGAACATAGCCTTCAGTTATTTCAGTAGTATTTTTCTCGTCTTTTGCTTTTTGCAAATAATATTTTGAAATTACATTAGCATTACTAATTTTATCGTTACCCACATAATCATAGAATTTTTCTTTTAATTGGGAATATGAATATATTTTTAATGTATCATTTATCTTACCTTTTGAAGGTGAAAGGTTAAATACTAATATGAATAATAATAAATATGCTGATCTCATTGTTCCACAAATAACTGGATGCAAAATTATAATTTTTTTAATAAATTATATCGACAAATAATGAGTTATTCTGTTTGTGTTTAAATGTTTGTTTATCAGTTATTTATTTGTGTTTTTATTAAGTTAGATTTATAAATTTATATGTATTTATAGATGTGCGATTAAAAAAAATTACTTTATTTGCAACTCTTAATTATAGAACTTAAATTTTAAAAAAAAATGGAAAAAAAGAAAAAATTATCTTTGGAAAAAATTCAGATGGTGAAAATTAACAATTTGAGCAAAATTGTTGGCGGAGGATCTAAGAACACTGTAATAGGATTTGAAAATACGGAAGAAGGAGGATGCCATGATCCGAATAATACAAGCAAGCCAGTTGAGACAATACATGCAACTGCCTAATAATTTAATAAAGAATGAAGTTTAGAATATTTTTGGTTATTTCTATTTTAAATAATTTTTTATATTCACAAACACCATTAGCCCCATCAATCCCTATTACAGACAGTTATTTTGGGGCTAAAATCGTAGATGAATATAGAAATTTAGAAAATTTAACTGATCCTGACACAAAAAGATGGATTAATATCCAAAATGACTATACAGATCTTATCTTAGATAAAATCCCAAGGAATAACTATTATCTGAATAAAAGACTTGAGCTTGAAAAAAGACAAGGCTATTTTATTTCAGAACTGAAAATTATAGAAAATAATAAATATTTCTACTTAAAAAGAAATGGTGATGAAAAAATAGCTAAACTTTATTGTAGAAATGGGTATGATGGCAAAGAGGAGCTATTATATGATCCAATTAATTTTATATCCTCATCAAAAAGCAGCGGGAAGGATAACGAATTTAAAATCAATCTAATAAGTCCGAGCTGGGATGGTAGCAGAGTAGCAATTTCATTATCAGAAAAGGGTAAGGAGATATCCGAAATAATAATACTGGAAGTAAAAGATAGAACGATCCACCCGGAAATTATTACTCATGCAAATCCATCATCCATTGCAGGTGTTAAATGGCTGGATGATAATTCAGGTTTTTTTTATGTATATTATCCTGTAATTGATCCTAAATCTCAATTATTCGCAAAAAATACTCAGGTAGTCTTACACAAACTAGGAGAAGATCCTAATCACAGAAGAGATGTGTTTTCTAAAAAAAATAATTCTGAATTAAATATAGCAGCAGAAAAGTATCCCGGAATTTTAGCATTTAATCCGGATGATCAATATTATATTGGAATGGTAGTAGATGCGGAAGACTATAGGGATACATTTATTATTAATAAAGACGATTTTTTCAAAAATAAAAAGAACTGGAAAAGCCTGTATAAAAAAGATGATAAAGTTTTTTATGTAAGATTGGCGGGGAATGATATTTATTTTCTTTCAGGTTATAATTCTTCCAATTTTAAACTGTGTAAAACAAGTGCACAAAATCCAAATTTTAGAAATCCTGAAGTTTTAGTTCCGGAATATAAAGATGAAGTATTTAAAAGTTATGTAATTACAAAAGATGGAATTTATTATACCACAACAAAAAATGGAGTAGAAGCTAAATTATACCTTTATAGAAAAGGTCAACAAAAGCTTATAAAGCTTCCCTATGTAAGTGGAAATATAAATCTACAGGCGAAAGGCCAAAAATTTTCAGATATATGGATCAATTGTTCAGGATGGGCAAATGATGAGCAACGGTATAAGTATGAGTTGAAAGATGATAAATTTATACTGGAAAATTTAGTTCCAATCATAGATTATCCTGAATTTAAGGATATTGTAGTAGAAGAAATTACAGTAAAATCTTATGATGGTGAAGATATTCCTTTATCTATTATTTATAATAAAGCTTTAAAGAAAGATGGTAAGTCTCCAATGCTTATTTATGGTTATGGAGCCTATGGTGAATCTTATCGCCCTTTTTTTGCAAGAAGTTATTTAATTTGGGCTAATCAAGGAGGTATAATGGCTATAGCACATGTCAGAGGAGGAGGAGAAAAAGGTGAAAAGTGGCACCTCGATGGACGGAAAATTAAAAAACCAAATTCCTGGAAAGATTTGATATCATGTACAGAATATATGATCAATCAAAAATATACTTCTCCTGATAAAATAGCTGTTTGGGGACAAAGTGGAGGTGGTATTTTAATGGGAAGGGCAATTACAGAAAGACCGGATTTATTTAAAGCTGCTATTATTGAGGTTGGATCTCTGAATACTTTAAGGGGTAAACTGAATGGTATAGGAGGTACGGATGCTGATGAATTTGGAAATATAGATGATCCGGAAGGTTTTAAAAGTCTTTTAGAGATGGATTCATATCATCATATTAAAAAGAATGTTGAGTACCCTGCCACTTTATTAATTACCGGAATGAATGATACAAGGGTTGCGCCTTGGCAATCAGTTAAGTTTGCTGCAAAACTAAGTGCATATAAAAAGCCTAATAATCCTACATTACTGAAGGTTAGTATGGATTCTGGACACGGTGTAGAAGATCCGGCATATAAAATTCATGAAAGAAATTCGTTAATTTATGCTTTCGCTTTTTGGCAGCTAGGTCATCCAGACTATCAACCTGTAGAAGATACAAAAAAATAAATGCCACAATTTCCCTATTCATTTTTTGACCAATATGTGGTCCGCATACCTCACTATTCAAATAAAGAATTTCTAGAAAAGTCAGATAAGAAGTTCTTTAATAATGAAGATTTGATGGAAATTTGTAAACGACCTTCTTTTCAGGAATCTATTTATCTGGCATCTCCAAATCTTTACGAAGAAATTATTCAATGGCTGGATTCAGGAAAAAAGCTTGCGCCTAAAAAACAAGATAAACTGAAAAGCACTATAATAAAATATTATGGTCGTATGAGTACACGATGTACGCCATTCGGGTTGTTTTCAGGTATAGGATTGGGCGAATTTAAACATACTGTTAAAAAACATGATGGAGGAAGGAAAATTCGTCAAACTAATTTGGATATGCTTTTTTTGGTTGCATTAGCTGATTATTTAGTTAACGTGCCAGAAATTAAAAGTAAGCTTTTATTCTTTCCTAACAACAGTATTCATATAATTGGAAATAAAATTCGCTTTATTGAATACGAGTTTCGTAATGGAAAAAGAGATTATATAATATCATCGGCCCCACTTTCTGACGAACTTAAGAAAGTATTATATTACGTAAAGGAAGGACGAACAATTATTGAAATTGCGGAAATACTAATTGAAGAGGATATAACCATAACAGAGGCTATCGGTTTTGTTGAAGAACTTATTGAAAACCAGGTTTTAATAAGTGAAATAGATCCTAATGTTTCCGGGAATGATTTTTTAGATGAACTAATTTCTGTACTTGATAAAATTGGGGCAAAAGTTGAAATTGGGGTTTTGACATCTATTAAAGATAAGTTGAGTGGCTTAGATGATTGTTTTGGAAATCACATTGGCGTTTATAGTGAGATTGAAAACCTGATCAAAAGTTTTGGAATAGAATACGAAAACAAATATCTTTTTCAGACTGATATGTATTTTTCAGATCAATTTGCATTGCCGGTCTTTTGGAAAAAAGAACTTAAAGAAACAATCAGTTTTCTAAATAAGATCTCTTTGAAAAATAATGATACTAATTTTGATAGGTTTAAAAAAGCATTTTATAATAGATTTGAAAGTGAGGAGATTCCATTATTATATGCTCTGGATACAGAAATTGGTATAGGGTATTTGCAAAATGCCAGTGCCAAAGGAGTGCATCCTTATTTAGATGATCTGGTAATTCCTGAAGAAAAAAGGAAGTCAGAGTTGAATGCCAAGTTCAACCCTGTTCAGGTTATTTTAAACAAAAAAGTTCAGGAAAGCATTCTAACAAATAGTTATGCGATTAAGCTTTCCGACCAAGATTTCGAGGGCTTTGATGAAAATTGGGGAGATTTACCAGACACTATCTCCTTCATGGCTGAAATAATAGTTGCTGAAGATCAGGAAAAATTATACATATCCAGTAGTGGAGGTGCGAGTGCAGCTAACTTGCTGGGCAGGTTTTGTTCAGAAAAATCGGATATAAAAAATTTAACGAAAGCAATTGCTGAAAAAGAATCAGAATTAAATAAGAATGTTATTCATGCAGAGATTATTCATTTGCCAGAAGCAAGGATAGGAAATGTGATTAGAAGACCATATTTACGAGAATATGAAATTCCTTATCTGGCACAATCCACTTTACCTATAGAGAATCAGATTTTTATTGATGATTTATATATTTCTTTTAAGAATAATAGGATTGTCTTGCGTTCTAAAAAATTAAATAAAGAAGTTATGCCTTATCTGAGCAATGCACATAATTATTCTGCTC
The DNA here is from genome assembly GCF_046591535.1 of Chryseobacterium proteolyticum. Taxonomy (NCBI): domain Bacteria; kingdom Pseudomonadati; phylum Bacteroidota; class Flavobacteriia; order Flavobacteriales; family Weeksellaceae; genus Chryseobacterium; species Chryseobacterium proteolyticum. The sequence continues at coordinate 986,838 of NZ_JBJLWK010000003.1, forward strand.
ATTCTTTACCTGTTTATCATTTTTTATCCGATCTTAATGCCCAGGATCGTAGAGTTGGTATATATTTCAATTGGGGGGGATTTAAAAAAAAATCTATTATTTCCTTCCAAGAGTAGAGTACAAGAATAGCATTCTCTCTAAGGCCCAATGGCGTATTACGGATGAGCATATAATTGACGTGAGCCAGTTAATTAGTGATGAAGAATTGTTTTTACAGAGCTTAAAAGAGTGGAGAGAAATTCGAAAAATTCCTAACTGGATACGGTGGGTTAAGTCAGACAATACTTTGACTTTAAACCTGGATAATTACGAAATGGCCAAGCTTTTTGTACAAACAATAAAAAGCAAAAAATCAATATTCATTGAGGAGTTTTTATATGATGCTGATGATTTTAGTCATCAGTTTATATTTCCTCTTTACAGGAATCAATAGATGGAAACTGAAACTATAAGAAAATTTACTCCTGGTAATGAATGGATATACTTTAAAATCTATACCGGAATAAAAACAGCAGATTATATTTTAGATGAAGCAATCAAGCCTTTAGCTGATTATCTTCTACAAAGCAATATCATTTCAAAATGGTTTTTTATCAGATATCATGATCCTCAATCACATATACGGGTTAGATTTAAATTAAATAGTGCTGGAGGCTATGATGAAATTTTAAAAAAAAATAAACAAAAGTCTAGAGGATTATACGGTGAGTGGAGAAATCTCTAATATTCTCATTGATACTTATAGTAGGGAGATTGAAAGGTACGGTGAACATACTATTGAAGACGCAGAAACCTTATTCTCTTTCAATAGTAGTTTAGTTTTGGATTGTTTATATATGGATGATGAAGAGAAAATTTTATTAAGTCTTTTTCATATTGATAAAATATTGGATATGCTTCATCTTTCTGTTGAGGAAAAACTTAGTTGGCTTAAAGACTATAATTATGCATTTAAGAAAGAATTTAATTCTGATAAAAGCCTCAATAGCCAGCTGGATAAAAAATACAGAGAAATTAAGCCTAGATTAATTGACTACTTTCTTTCAGATAATTATAGAACAATAAGAAATAGGATTGTTTATAGTATTACTAACAGTAGTCAAGTATTTGACAATATTAATCAATCCGTAGAGTTTAAGGGGCAAAGTTTTTTTCAAAGTATATTCCATATGAACATTAATAGACTTTTTGCTTCCGATCAAAGAATATTTGAAATGATTATATATGATTATTTACACAGATATTATAAAAGTATTCTTTTTACAAATAGGCCAAATTAGTAATCTTTGTTGATTACGGTCGAATGTTAGTTAAAGCGTTTTGAATGCCAGGTGTTTAGATTGATCTTTTGAAAGATTAATCTTCGGGTTATGAATTATTCTTATTTTTGTGATAAGAGGCTTTACTAATTTATTTCTATCAAAGATCACAAATATTATAAATATTATTAAAATGAAAATAAAACTGGTAATTATCGTATTGTTCTTTATCAATACCATGTCAGCACAAAAAATATACTTTTCAGCAAAGGCTGCAAATGATTCCTTAATTCTCGAAAAAAATATTTCAGATTTTGCAGCCAAGTCAGTTGGGAAATATGAAAAATCTAAAGGATTAGATTCTTTGGAAAAGCAACTGAAATTGGAAATTTTAGCAGGTCGTTTTAAAAACGCCGTTACAACTATTGGGAAATACAGAAATGTTTTTGCAAACAGTAAATATGCCTGTACCAGATTTGTTAACTATGAAATATATGCTTTAGCTAAAGATATTGAAAAAAATGAAAGAACGGTTTTTCCAAAAGCACTGGAAAAAGCTTTTAATATTAAATATGCTGAGCTTCCTGAAAAATATTCATTCCGGGTGGCTGAAATCTTTAGTGAAGATATTCCATTACAGAGAACAAAATTGAAAAAAGGCTTGATGGCACTGAAGAATGATAGTATTGCGAATGCGGCAGCATTGGGACTTGCTATGAGTTACCTGGATCTAAAGGTTTCTTCTCAAATTCAATCTAAAGTGACAGACCTTTTAATTTTAAAAGATAAAGAAAGATATACGATTGAGTCATTTAATTTAAAAACAAGCGGTGGGGGCAATGTTGAAATAACAATTATGCGTAGGAAAGGGAATGAAAAACCTTTGCCGGTTATTCTTACCAATAATATCTATGCCGGAAAATATGATTATGCTGTTGGAAAAAGAGCTGTAGCATACGATTATGTCGGAGTGGTTGTAAATACGCGTGGGAAGAGAAATAGTCCGGATGAAATAGAGCCTTTCGAGCATGAATCGCATGATCTTTATGATGTAGTCGACTGGATCAGTAAACAGCCGTGGTGTAACGGAAAAGTTGGGATGATTGGTGGTAGTTACTTAGGCTTCAGTCAGTGGGGAGCCGTGAAAAAACTACATCCAGCGCTAAAAACAATTGTACCTCAGGTTTCCGTAGGAATTGGAATTGATTATCCGATGACTAATAATGTATTTATGAGCTATATGCTGCAATGGATAGCATATGTCACTAACAACAAATTAACAGATGAATCTGATTTCCGGAATTTTGCAAAATGGGATTCTATTAATACAGCTTGGTATAAAAGCGGAAAGTCCTTTAGAGCTCTTAATTCTGTAAAAGGTATAAGAGATAAAATTTTTCAAAGATGGCTGGACCATCCAAGCTACGATAAATTTTGGAAAGATATGGTCCCTTACAAAGAAGATTTTTCAAAAATTAATATTCCTGTTCTTACCACAACGGGGTTTTATGATGACGATCAGCTTGGAGCGATGTACTATTTCCGGGAACATCTTAAATATAATAAAAATGCCAATCACTATGTTGTAATGGGGCCTTACGATCATGGAGGAGCTCAAAGTTATGGTGTAAATATATTAAGAGGATATAAAGTAGATCCTGTGGCCAGAATCAATATAAGCGATCTCGCTTTCTCTTGGTTTGATTATATTCTGAAAGACGGGATGAAACCTGAACTTTTAAAAGACAAGATAAATATTCAAATAATGGACACTAATGAGTGGCTCCATGTACCTGCCTTAGAAAAATCGCATAATAGTAAACTAAAGCTTTATTTCACAAAAAAAGAAAATGAACAATTGGTTTTGACTAAAGATAAACCTGGTGTATTGAATTCAACAAAACAAATAGTTGATTTTAAAAATAGAGACGATAAAGATGTATATTTTAAAGTAGGGAAAAGTGATAGTATAAAGATAAATAATTCTCTTGTTTATCAGACAGAGGTATTGGATAAAGATCTTATTATTAGTGGTGCATTTAATGCACAGATAAAAGCGGCTCTGAATAAAAAAGATATGGATATTACAATATCCTTAATCCAGATAAAGCCAGATAATAAAATATTCTTTTTATCCGACTTTCTTGGAAGGGCCAGCTACGCTGAAAACAGAGAAAAAAGACGTCTTCTTGAGCCTGGAAAAATTGAAACCATTCCGGTCGTAAATTCGATGTTTGTTAGTAAAAAAATACCTAAAGGAAGTAAATTGGTTGTAATTTTAGGAGTAAACAAGAATTCAGCATATCAGGTCAATTATGGTACTGGAAAGGATGTAAGTGAAGAAACAATTGATGATGCTACAGAACCATTGAATATTGAATGGTATAATGATAGTTATATAGAAATTCCAACTATCGAAAAGTAGAGTTATTTATATAAAAGTGATAAATTTTAAATTTTGTTTTATTGCTTTATTTAGTGAATTTTTTAATTATAATTCAATAATCTACATTTTTTTTTATTTAAAAGTAAAATTTACTACAGGAAACATATATTTGGTGTAAACTCAAATAAACTTAAAAAATCATAAAGTTTTCATAAAGTTTTACAAATAAATAAAAATGTTTTTGTTTTTATAAATATTGTTGTACTTTTACATCGCCTTGAATGAGGGAACAAGTCAAGGTAATAAATTTTTTTTTCATCATTTGTGTTTTTAGAATCGTATCGCCTGATACGATTCTTTTTTATTGTTCATAATTCAACAGTAAATCAATGAAATAGGAATAGGTTACGGAGCCTTCCTGTTGATTGCTTTGTAAAAATAAATTATTCGTAAAACCAAAGAAGTCATCAAGCCATCCCTGATGTTTTAAAATAAAGCTCTTTTCATATAAGCGATCCCTTTTCATCCCAGAAGAATAATTTTTTATTACTGCTTTTGCAAACGCAGGGTCTTCCTCTGCAATAAACCTTAAAAGACTTTTTAATGTAAAATATTCAGTGCTGTATCGCAAATCTGAATTTTTAGAGTTAATACCAACCAGATATCCGATGAAGTTGGCTTCTTGCTCTCTTGCGAATCCTAATTGATGGGAAGTTTCATGGGCTAGAGTAAATGGAATAAACGAAGAGGGAAGCTTGGAATTGTATTGTGCTTCTGCAGTAAATGGATTATAGTACCCTAGGATGCCTGTGAAATTCATTATATCCTTGAATAAACTCGGTTTGATTGAATTTACTGCCGTTACTTTTTTATCTGAAATGTACTGGGGAAGCATTAATTGCTGCGAAAGAATTTCTTTTTGAATGATTTTTAAATTACGGATCACAAAGATTCCGTTTTTATCCTCGGACACAAGTTGTCGGGTAGATTTACATTTTTCAAGATATATCAAAGCCAGCCTTCTGGCTTTTTCTATATTGGGTCTTTCCTGATTTCTTAATTTTTTAATTATCGGGGTCTGAAAATACAGCATTCCCCATGAAACTTGATAAGAAAAATAAAATAGATTAATCAGTACTAAAAATTTTAGTAAGGAACTATTTCTCTTTTTCCTATTGAAAAGCTGGAAAATAAGGTATAGACAGACAATGCCCAGTAGGACGTATAAAACATCTCCAAATGAGAAAGGGATCCATGAGAATATAATCTGATGAAATACCTTTTGTAGTTCAAAAAACTTTTCAAAAGCAGAAATGAATAATTGTGATTTTGAAAACGCAAAAAACAAAAAGAATTGGGCAAGTAATATACCTGCCCAAAATCTTTTTTTCTTATATGTATGTATATTTTTAGTGTCCACTACCTTTTGAAATTTTATCAAGATCAATTCCCTGAGATCTTAAGATTCCACTTACACGGATTGCATAGAATGCCAGATAAGCAAAGCAAATTACACCCACAATATAACTGAAATGAATAGAGGTGAGGTCGGCTACATAACCTTGAATAATACTTACTATTCCCCCTCCCATAATCATCATGATCAGGTATCCGGAACCTTGGTTTGTATGCTTACCAAGACCATTGATAGCCAAAGCGAAAATACAAGGCCAGAGTGTTGAACAGAATAATCCTACGCTTGTGAAGGCATATACTGAAACCATTCCTGTAGTAAACATTCCTATTAATAAAGCGGTAATTCCTGCGCAGGAAAATATAAGAAGCATCCTGGCTGGATTTCCCTTACTCAGAATGTCACAGATGATCATTGCTATGATGATAAACGCATAAACATAAAAATGATTGAGATCGTGTTTTGCGATTGCATTTACTAGTAAAAATACACCAAAAGCTAAATAAGGAGCTAGAAATCGTAAAATCTTTTTAAATCCGGCACTCAGATCAAAAGCTTCAACAGCACCGGTCCAACGACCAATCATTAGAGAAGCCCAATATAAAGATATGTAAGGAGCAACATCTTTTGTTGCAAAACCTAAATGTTTCTCCATATAAGCAGGTAAGTTACTCGCTGTAGAAACTTCTACACCCACGTAAACAAAAATAGCGATCATTCCAAGTACCAGCTGTGGATATTGAAAAGCTGATTTTCTATGTTCTCCCGGAACAGCGTCATCTGTGTCTTCTAAATTGGTTGGAGTAACTGCTGGAAGAGAGGAGAATTTAAGCATGATTGCAACTAAAACAAAGGCCACTCCTAATATTAAATAAGGCGTTTTTACACTTTCTATGCTCGCTTCTGTATTGGCAGCAGCGGCAGATCCGAAAATAGCAAAAGAAACAATCAGTGGTCCAATTGTAGTTCCCAGGTTATTGATTCCTCCTGCCATTGTTAACCTTTGTGATCCGGTTTCAGTAGGTCCTACCTCAATTGCCAATGGGTTGGCTACGATTTGTTGTAAAGAAAAACCTAATCCAACAATAAACAAACCTGATATCATCAGTGGGAACGATCCCAAATTGGCTGCTGGATAAAATAATAGGGTTCCAGCTGCAGAAATAAGAAGCCCGGCAATTAATCCATTTTTGTATCCGATTCTGTTAACCAGGTCTTGCTTAATACCTTTAGAAATAACCATATAAATTAAAGAACCGACAGTATAGGCGACATAAAAACAGATCTGCACCAGCATACTTTCGGTTTGACTTAAGTTAAAAGCTTTTTGGAAGACTGGGATCAAAATATCATTACTTGCTGCAACAAATCCCCAGAAAAAAAATACAGTGACTAATGGGATAAACTGTCCCCAATTAGTTTGTTTAGAATAATTCGACATGTTTGTTAAAGATTTCTTAATAACAAATATAATTATTTCTTTTAAATAGAGCGTTCTAGCAAGGTTTTTTTTTATTTCGTTAAAAGCTTGCGTTTTCATGTCCTTTTGAGATGCCGAAGGCTCCATAATATCATTGAAATAAACCTTTACTTTACCGGGATGACCTTTAGAATTATCGAAGGGAAACATTTCTTTCAAGCCAATAAAAGTAAAGACTGCTATCGGAGACTGATGTTTTGTAGATAGGGTAAAAGGTCCGTCTTTGAATTCGTCCAGAAGAATAGACGTGTCGTCAGGCACACCGCCTTCCGGAAAAATAACAATGCTATTTCCCTCTTCCATTTTTTCAGCACATCTTCTATAAACATCTGCACGGCTTCTGGCACTACTTCGGTCTACCATAACGCAGATCCTTTTATAGATGGTGCCGAAAATAGGAATTTTCACTAACTCCTTTTTTCCTACATAACAAAGAGGGTGATGTGGAAATAGAATGCATGGAAGCATAATATCCATTATAGAGGTATGGTTGGAAATAACTACATATTGTTTTTTTCTGTCAATCTTTTTATCCGTAAGATTAATCAGCTCATAGCGAAGTCCCATACCATAAAACATTCCGTAACACCAAAAGCGGATAAACTGATAGGCGTATCTGTAGTGTTTTTTGCTAAAGGATAAAATATAAACAGGTATTCCAAAAATGATCGTTAAAAAAAAAGGCTAATATCAGAAGCCAGAATCTCCACAAATAATTTAAAATCTTTACCACAAACTAACCATTAAAAATTACTTTCTTCTTGACAGAATAATTAAGAATTGAAACCAATAAAATCGCAGCGATCTTACTCAGAATTTCTGGACTCAAGGTATAAAAAATTAAATTGATATTATCTTTAAATACAAAGCTGTAAAATATTTGAAAGAAACTAAGGCTGAGTAGTGTTGAAATAAAAGAGATAATCATAAAATAGGCAAATTCTTTTCTTTTTGAATGTTTTCCTCTTTCAAAAACAAACCAGATGCTTAAAAAATAATTGCTGATAATTCCGCAACAGGTAGAAAAAATATTACTCAATGGATAATGGATTCCATGAAAATTGGTTTCCGAATGCAAAAATTGAGGAAGATATGTGCTGAAGATCTTAAAACTTCCTATCTCCATAACAGCACTGAGTCCTCCTGCTATTATGAAGAACAATATTTGTTTCTGACGTAGTATTAATTCTCTCATCGAATTTATCTGATGTGCAAATTTATAACTATATGTTAAACAGTAAAAAAAGATGTTAAATATTTTTTTTTAAATCAAAAATAGTTCTAAATTTAATTTCAGAAGTAAATAAAAAGTACCTGATAATAAATTCATTTTCAGCCAGTTGTGTTGATGGTTTTTTCTATCTTGTAATGCCCGATTGAAAGCATTCTCCACAAATTTATAACCCAATTTATAACAATATTTGTATGAAAAGTCAAAACAAATACAGAAAATTCCAGCTCCAACAGAAAAATATTGAAGCTCTTGAGAAGGAAAATTCCCGTTTCAAGAGAGTATATTCTGAATATGAAAATATGTCTGATGAGCTTTGGAATCTTGAAAACTCCAAGGGTGAACAGGTGCCAGATGATTTTATCAATGCGATGATGTTACAGGCTTCTTATCTGGAAGATGAAATTCAGGACTGGCTGATACAGTTCAATGAAAAAAAAAGATGATATAAAACATTAGTTATACCAGTCACGTTGTGGCTTCTTTGTGAAGCTATTTAGAGATAAAATTCATAATTTAGCATCCTTAAACTAAAATGTAATATATGGTTGCTATTGTTGATGGCGGTTCTACCAAATGTGATTGGGTAATTTTAGATGACTTTAAAAAGGTCTTTATGAAGACGGAGACTATTGGTTTTAATCCCAATAATATTGCCGCAGAGCTTATTGTACCCGAAATTGAAAAAAACATCAACCTTAGTGCTGTTAAAAACTCAATAACAAAGGTTTTTTTCTATGGTTCAGGATGTGGTATTCCTGAAAACTGTGCGACTATCGAAAGAGAATTGGGTAAATTTTTTACTAAAGCTGATGTTTTAGCAAAAGAAGACCTGATGGCTGCTGCGTATGCCGCTTATACTGGAAAGCCTGCTATTGTTTGCATTCTGGGAACGGGATCCAATTCTTGTTACTTTGACGGAGAAAATCTAAAAATAAAGCTTCCGTCTCTGGGATTTCTTATCGGAGATGAAGGTAGCGGAAGTGCTATTGGGAAACAATTGGTACGTCGCTTTTTCATGCAGAAACTTCCTCAGGACCTACATATAGAATTTGAGGAAATCTATCAGTTAACAATTGAGGAGGCATTAAAAAATATGTACCATACCTCAAGGCCAAATGCTTATTTGGCTAATTTCAATAAATTCGTTGTAGAACGGAAGAATCACCCATACTTTCAAAAAATGGTTTTCGAGGAGATGAGAAATTTCTTTGAATACCAGGTTCTTCCTTATGAAGAATCCAAGGATGCCGAAATTAACTTTATCGGATCTATTGCTTATTATTATGAAGATATTCTTCGCTCTGCAGCTGCAGAACTTAATTTAAACATTGGTAATATTGTACAAAAACCGATTGAAAGTTTAGTAAATTACCATATTAAATATATACTATAAAAAAATACATTCTATGTCAAATAAAATCCATCGCGACGAAAAGAACTTTAATCAAGCCGCATTAGATTACCACAAAGCTGAACCCAAAGGGAAGATCGAGGTGATCCCTTCCAAACCCCACTCTTCTCAAAGAGATTTGTCTTTGGCATATTCTCCCGGAGTGGCTGTTCCTTGTATGGAGATTCACGAAAAGCCGGAGACTGTTTATGATTATACCGGAAAAGGTAATCTTGTGGCTGTAATTTCTAATGGTACAGCTGTTTTAGGATTAGGTGACATTGGACCGGAAGCATCGAAGCCTGTAATGGAAGGAAAAGGGCTGTTATTTAAAATTTTTGCTGATATCAATGTTTTTGATATTGAGATCAATGAGAAAGATCCGGATAAATTTATTCAGATTGTAAAAGGGATTGCTCCAACTTTTGGAGGAATTAACCTTGAAGATATAAAAGCTCCTGAAGCATTCTATATTGAACAGAGATTAAAGGAGGAGTTGGATATTCCGTTGATGCATGATGACCAACATGGGACGGCTATTATCTCTGCTGCTGCACTGATTAATTCTTTACAGATTGCCAATAAGAATATTGAGGACGTAAAAATGGTGGTAAATGGTGCCGGTGCTGCGGCTATTGCTTGCACCAAACTGTATATTTCATTAGGCCTCAGGAAAGAAAATGTTTTAATGTGTGACAGTAAGGGTGTTATCAATCATAAGAGAGAAAACCTGACTCCTGAAAAACTAGATTTTATCGCTCAGACGGATATTGAGAGTTTGGAAGATGCTGTAAAAGGATCTGATGTCTTTGTCGGGTTATCTAAAGGAAATGTAATGACCCCGGAAATGCTCAACAGTATGAATGAAAATCCTATTGTTTTTGCATTGGCAAATCCTGATCCGGAGATTGCTTATGACATTGCTATTGAAACACGTAAGGATGTAATTATGGCAACTGGTAGAAGTGATTTTCCTAATCAGGTTAATAACGTACTTGGTTTTCCTTACATCTTCCGTGGTGCACTTGATGTACAGGCGAAAGGAATTAATGAAGAAATGAAGCTTGCAGCTGTTCATGCAATTGCAGATTTGGCAAAAGAACCAGTTCCTGAAGCTGTTATTTTGGCTTATAATCTTCAAAACCTTCAGTTCGGTAGAGAGTATTTTATTCCAAAACCATTTGATAACAGGTTAATTACCAGGGTTTCCAGTGCTGTGGCAAAAGCAGCTATCGAAAGTGGAGTTGCTGGTAGAGTTATTTCTGATTTTGAAGAGTATGAACATCAGCTTCTTGATAGAATGGGAAGAGATGAAAAATTGGTAAGGATGATGCAAAGCCGTGCGAAATCCAATCCAAAAAGGGTGACCTTAGGAAATGCAGAAGAATACAACGTATTGAAGGCGGCTCAGATTCTTTATGAAGAAGGAATTGCTTATCCAAGTTTGTTGGGCGAAAAGAAATACATCAAGGAGCAAATGGAACGTTACGGAATTAATCTGGATGTACCGATTATTGATCCGAATGATGATGATCAGGAAGAAAACAGGAGAAAATATAGAGAAACGCTTTGGAAACTTCGTCAAAGAAAAGGAATGAATGAATACAAGGCTAAAAGGTTTGTGCGCCAAAGGGATTACTTTGGTCCTTTAATGTTGAAGCATGGAGATACAGATGCGCTGATTGTAGGTTTTTCTAAAAATTATGCATCCGTCTTACGTCCTGTTTTAGAGATTATTGAAAAAGAAAAAGGAGTAGATAAAGTGGCAGCAATGATGATGATCCTTTCTGAAAAGAAACCGATTTTCTTTGCTGATACATCTATTAATAATAATCCTACTTCGGAAGATCTTGTAAATATTGCAAGAATGGCGGAGATTACTATTAAATCTTTTGCTATTGAACCAAGAATTGCAATGCTTGGATTCGAGAATTTTGCAGCGATCTCTGAAACTTCTAAAAAAGTTGCAAAAGCAGTAAGTATTTTACATGAAAAGTATCCTAAAATGATTGTAGATGGTGAAATTCAACCTGATTTTGCTATGAATGCGGATCACCTTAGTGATTATCCATTTTCAAAATTAGGAGAAACTCCGGCAAATACATTTATATTCCCTAATCTCGAAAGTGCTAATTTATCATACAAAATTATCAGGGGGATGAAAGTTGCTCAGGTGATTGGACCTATTCTTATGGGATTAAAACAACCTGTGCATGTTTTACAAATGCGTTCAAGTGTAGATGAAATTGTAAATCTTGCAACAGTGGCGGTTCTTGATGCCCAGAGAAGAGAAGCTAAAAAATAATTTCTTTAAAAAAATCTTCGATTAAATATTTAAAAACTCCAAATTTTGGAGTTTTTTGTTTTTCAACCAAATGGTTGAGTATCACCTCAAAAATTAAGTTAAAAATCATTCGTGCGTGAAATGAAAACATTAATTAGTTTAAATTACTATATTTGGGAGTTTTAAAAATTAATAATGATATTTTCTTTACAAGGCATTGTTCAAGAACTTACGCCAACTTATGCTGTAATCAACGTTAATGGAGTTGGTTATTATACAGGTATTAGTTTAATGACCTCGCAAACTCTTACTCTTAATAAAGAGACTTTTTTATTCATCCAGCAAATCATTCGTGAAGATGCTCATTTGTTGTTTGGCTTTAACAGTCGTTTAGAAAAAGAGATGTTTAATTTGTTAATAAGTGTTAATGGTGTAGGAGCGGTTTCAGCACTTATTTTACTATCTACTTTAAGCCTTGATGAGATTGCCACAGCTATACTTTCGAGAAACAGTGCACTCATTCAAAAAGCCAAGGGTATTGGCGCTAAAACAGCAGAAAGAATCATCGTGGATTTGAAAGATAAAGTCCAAAAATTCAATGGTCTCGAGGAAAATATTTCTACACAGGTGAATAATAAAATCAAGGAAGAATCGTTATCTGCATTAGAAGTTTTAGGAATTCCTAAACGCATGAGCGAAAAAATCGCCGACCGCATGATGAAACAAAATCCAAGCATTTCGGTAGAAGAATTGGTAAAACAAATTTTAAAAAACCTTTAACATTTGGTGGCAAATAATAAGTATCTCAATATATTTTTGTTCCTGTCGTTCTTATGTATGTCAGTAACTACCTTTGCACAGGTAAGACGTGACACTGCAATTATAAAGAAGGACTATGAACTGGCTGATCCTACTCAATTTGAAGCCTTTTACGATATAAAAACCGGAATGTATTATGTATATCCGAAAATAGGAAATACAGTAACCGGACCGCCGACTGCAATGTCGCCTCAGGAATATAAGGAATTTATGATGGCAAGCCAGACCAAGGCTTATTACAAAGATAAATCGGATAAATATAATCTACTCTTCAGAAAAGATAAAAGCGATGCACAGAGAAGAGGATTAATTCCGGCATTAACTATCCGAAATAAACTTTTTGAAACAATTTTCGGAAGCAATAAAATAGAAATTATCCCTACAGGATTTGCTTCCTTTGACTTTGCAGGATTGTATCAAAAGATTGATAACCCTTTAATCTTACCGCAAAACAGAACCAGTTTTACCTTTGATATCAATCAGAGAATTCAGCTCGGTTTACTGGGTAAAGTAGGAGAAAATTTGCAGCTCAAGGCCAACTATGATACTCAAAGTGGTTTTGCATTTGAAAACAGGATGAATTTAGTCTGGCAGTCTAAAGGAAGCTGGAAAGACCTGCAGACTAAAGGGCTTGGAGATGTGAATTCACCCGGAGCAGGTTCAGAAGACAGGATCATTAAAAGGGTGGAATTTGGTAATGTAAATATGCCGCTTTCTACCAGTTTAATCAGGGGTTCCCAATCGTTATTCGGGGTGAAGACTGAGTTTCAATTAGGGAAAACTTTTGGAACAGTAGTCTTATCTCAACAGCAGGGAGAAGCAAGAAATATAGTTGTACAGGGTGGAGGTGCTGTAAACACCTTTAAAATAGACGCAATTGATTATGAAGATAATCAGCACTTCTTTTTAAGTCATTATTTCCTGGATAATTATGATGATGCCTTGGCTAATTATCCGCAGATCAATTCCAGAGTTAATATTACAAGGCTTGAAGTGTATGTTTTGGATCAGGGCAACAGTAACCTGGCAGCTCAAAAGAGCATTGTTGGTATCAGGGACCTGGGAGATATGGGTGGATCATTACCAGACAACCCTAATAATAATCTTTACCAGACAGTTTCAACCACGATGGGACCTATACCACGTGATGCAGGTGTAAACTATGCAGATCTGATACAGGGACAATCACTTCCTGTTGCAACCGGAGGTACAGAAACTTATAATAATAACGTTCATTATATTTTCAATAAAAAAGCGAGAAGGTTAAATGCAAGCGAATATACATTACAGCCACAGTTAGGATATATCTCGCTAAATCAAAAATTGAATGATAATCAGATTTTAGCAGTATCTTATTCATATACAGACGGAACAAATAAGGTATATAAAGTTGGGGAGTTTTCTGAAGAAAGTCCTGTACTGATTACAAAAGTCCTGAGATCAACGAAAATTGATGTTACGTCTCCGATGTGGCCTTTGATGATGAAGAATATTTATGCTTTAGACGCAGGACAGATAAGTCAGGATGGATTTATATTGAATGTTCTTTATAGAGATGCCCAGACAGGAGGTAAGGTTAATTATCTTCCTAATACAAGTGTTAAAGACACTAATTTATTAAAACTCTTAAACTGGGACCGTTTGAATATGAACGGTGATATACAGAATAATAGTGGTGGAGGAACAGGTGACGGACTTTTTGATTTTGTCAATGGAATAACCATAAGGCCGGAAACTGGAAAGATCATCTTTACGAAAACACAGCCGTTCGGAAGCTATATGAATAAAGTGCTTGGAAGTAGTGATCCTACCTATGTGCAAACAGATATTTATAACCAGCAAAAACAATTTGCAACTTATGTTCCTAAACGATACACTTTAGAAGGACGGTACAAAGGAACTGCAGGGCAGGGAATTTCTTTGGGAGCTGTTAATGTGCCACAAGGTTCCGTAAAAGTTTCTGCGAATGGAGTACAGTTGACGGAAGGAATTGATTATACCGTAGATTATATGCTGGGAACGGTTACGATTATCAATGAGAATGTTAAACAATCTGGTCAGGCAATTAATATCTCACTGGAAAACCAGTTAACTTTTAATACACAGAGAAAAAGATTTTTAGGATTAAATTTAGAAAGAAGGTTTAATGAGAATTTTATCTTAGGAGCAACTGTTGTCAATTATTCTGAGTCTCCGCTCACTCAAAAGGTAAATTATGGACAAGAGGCCGTAAATAATACAATGGCCGGGATCAATTTGATGTACAACAATCAGGTTCCATTCCTGACAAGATTGACCAATAAAATTCCGATGGTGAAGACTGAAGCTCCATCGAATCTAAACTTTAAAATGGAAGGTGCTTATTTGCTTCCTGGATTGAATAAAGGAACAAATGATCAGTCTTATATTGATGATTTTGAGCAGACAACATCCAAAATATCATTAAAAGAACCAGCTGCCTGGAGTTTAGCCTCAAAACCGGAAAAATCAGGAGGAGTATTTCAGGGAGCAGGAGCAAGTAATGATATTACTAATGGATATGGAAGAGGACTCTTATCATGGTATACAATTGATCCAAGATTTTGGGGAATTGGAGGAAGGGCTCCCGCAGGAATTACACCTCAGTCCGTATCTAATCACGCTTCTAGACGAGTACAATACTCAGAGATCTACAATAACAGGGATTTTGTTGCTGGTGAACAGACCTTTTTAAATACTATGGATATCTCTTATTATCCAGCAGAAAAAGGGCCTTATAATGTAAACCCTAATAATGAAACGACCCAACAGAGATGGGCGGGAATGATGAGACCTATCAGTGTATCCAATTTTGTAAACTCTAATATTGAATATGTCGAATTCTGGATGATGGATCCGTATGCTGACGGAAACACCCTGGGTGTGGATCCGAAGTTACTACTTCATTTAGGTAATGTGTCTGAAGATATTTTAAAGGATGGGTATATGCAATATGAAAATGGATTACCTACACCATCCACACCTTCTGTAACAACAAGCTCAAACTGGGGAATTCAGCCAAAGCAACCACCTATCCTTTATGCCTTTTCAAGTGAAGGACAAGAGAGAACAGCGCAGGATGCCGGATATGATGGTTTGACTTCGGATCAAGAAGCCATGAGGTTCGGAAACACATTCACCAATCCGGTGACAAACCTTGCTGACCCTGCAGTAGATGATTTTGTGTTTTATCTATCAGCAAAGTTTACAGGAACGCAGGCTTCATCTTTGGTTCAGAGGTACAAATATTTCAGAGGACCAGAAGGAAACTCACAAAGCAATTCACTCGAGGTAGCATCTCAGACTCCTGATGCTGAAGATATTAATAAAGATTATAACCTGGATCAAAGTGAAAACTATAACGAATACCAGATTAAACTGGACCAGCAAAGTTTAGTTTTAGGACAAAATAATATTGTTGATATGAAAACTGTTCAGGCACAGTTTCAAAATGGACAAACTGCACCTGTAAAATGGTATTTATTCAGAATTCCTGTATCTGATTACAAAAGACCAGGAGTTGGTGGAGATCAGGATCCTGGAGTTCTTAACAATGTAAGATTTGCAAGAATGCTACTGACTGGATTTGATCAGACTGCCACACTAAGATTCGGAACCTTTGATTTAGTAAGGTCGGACTGGAGAAAATATCCAAAAAATACTGCTATTACAGGGGCAAATGGGACGGCAGATCCTGCAACAAATGAAGGTACTATAAATGTTTCTGAGACTGAGTTGGCAAAATTTGAAATAGGAAGTGTAAATATTGAAGAAAATGCGCTTAATCAACCTCCGTATGTTTTACCTCCGGGAATTGATCGACAAATATTAAGTGGAAATGCCGGTGTGCAGAGACAGAACGAAAGCTCTTTGTACCTAAAAGTTAAAGAACTTCCAAAGGGTGAGTCGAGAGGAGTATTTAAGAATACGACCCTAGACATGAGGAGATATAAAAAATTGAAACTTTTTGTACATGCTGAGGGGAACAGAGATCCTTATGTTGGGCTTATAGATCCAAAAACTAAATTCTTCATCCGTTTCGGAAGTGACGCTGCGGACAACTATTATGAATATGAGGCGTCTGTTAAACTAACACCAAGTACTGCTACTACTCCTATGGAGATATGGCCTATGGAAAATGATGTTGATTTGGAAATTCAGAATTTTGTGGATGCCAAGATCAGAAGAGATAAAAGTTCACCGAATGATATTTCCAAAAGAATTTTAGATCCAGTATTTGGTCAGGCAGATAAATTGAAAAATATTTATATTAAAGGTCGTCCTAGCTTGGGAAATATTACTACTATCGTTATTGGGATTAGAAATGCACCTGACGATAGAGGAAATGAACCTGCTATCGATAGAGTACTGTGGGTTAACGAAATCCGGCTTTCTGAAATAGATAATCAGGGAGGATATGCAGGAAATGCAAGTTTAAATTTTAACCTTGGCGATTTTGCAGTTGTTAATACAAGTGCATCTTACTCATCTGTTGGATTCGGGAATATCGATTCTAAACCGGCAGAAAGAAATCAGTCTACACAATCAGCATTCAGTATTAATACGGCGGTAAACTTAGACAAATTTCTACCAGAAAAGACCGGGGTTAAAATTCCGGTTAATTACTCTTACTCTCAAACAATTGAAGATCCAAAGTATAATCCTTTAGATACAGACGTTGAGTTTAAAAAGGCGGCAAATAGAGAGCAATTGAAAAAAGTGGCGAGAACCTATACTCAACAGAGAAGTTTGGGAGTTGTCAATATGCATAAAGAACGTGTAAATCCTAATAAGAAGCCTAAATTCTATGATGTGGAAAACATATCAGTTACGGCTGTTTATAATGATGATTTCTTCAGGGATATTTATACAAAGAAAAACTACAGGCAGTATCTCCGAGGGTATATAGATTATAATTATACTTTTAAACCTTGGGTTATTAAGCCGTTCAATAAAATGATCAGTGATACGGCTAAGTCTACTAAATACCTGAGATGGATCAAAGAATTTAATTTAAATCCTATACCTACAAGATTCTCTTTCAGAACCGAAATTGACAGGAATTATAATGAACTTGAATTCAGAAGTGTAGATGCTATAATCAATGGTAACTTCAATGATGAGTCTCAGGCCATAAGAAACAGAAACTTTTATTTTGGATGGCAATATGGTTTAGGGTTTAATTTTACTAAATCCTTAAAACTGGAAATCAACTCTGCAACAAGAACATTGAATGATAATGTAGATGTAAACACAATGGATAATTCTTCCATTTTTGGAAATGTATTCAGATCGGGAAGACCCGTCTTGTATAACCACAGGGTACAATTGAATTACAAACTTCCGTTCCAATATTTACCATATCTGGATTTTATTGACGCAGAATTAGGCTATGGATTTACTTATAACTGGAACGCGCGAAGTACAGCTTTATACAGCTTTGTGAATCCCGAAACAAAAAAAGCTGAAAGCTTAGGATCAATCGGCCAAAATACAAATGTTATTCAGGCTACTGCGACAGCTGATTTTCCTAAATTCTTCGGACAGTTCAAATATTTTAAGAATATAGCGACCAAGCTTTCAAAACGTAAACAGGAAATTGACTCACTAAATAATGTCTACACACAACAGTGGGAAAAGAAAAGATATAAGTTTAAAAACTACAAATTTAAAAACAGACTGACTGTTTTACAGAGTGCAGCATTTATGCTCACATCGTTCAAACAGTTGGATGTGAATTATTCAGAAAATAACGGAACTGTTTTACCGGGCTTACTTTCCGCACCAAACTGGTATGGATATGGACAGACATTGGGTGGACCTACTATTGGCTTTTTATTAGGTTCACAGGCTGACATCCGAAGAACAGTTTTGGAAAATGGCTGGGTTAGTGATTCGGGATATATGACAGACCCTTATGTAAGAATGTCAACCAGAGAACTAAGGGCTAACTTGCAGGTTGTACCAATGAATGACCTGAGAGTAGATGTTAGTGTATTACATAATTATAATAGGAATTTTTCTCAATCAGGGTTCAATAATAGACTGAATCTGGGTAGGACTAATCATGATTATACTTTTGCAAATGATCTGATTACCTATTCTAATTCAGTAATACTTTTAAAAACTTCTTTCAAAGATGGTGCAGCGGTATATCAATCGATCAGGCAGAATGCCAGAGCAATTTCTCAGCAAATAGGGGATATCTCTACTATAGGAAATGATGGATTTACTGCAGGGTATGGTATTGCGAACGCGTATGTTTTAATTCCCGCATTCAGAGCAGCTGTTGAAGGAAAATCACCTAAAGGAATTGGTGACGCCAAGAAAGCCGGCTTGCCTATACCAAACTGGAAAGTAACTTATTCTGGTTTAAGAAATGTTCCTATCATTAATGGTCAATTTTCAAAATTTGATATTTTACATAGCTATAATGCGACCTATACAGCAACAGGCATACAGTCAAGTATTGATTATTTTAATGCAATTTCAACAGGCACAAGTCTCTTAGATGTCAACAAGAATTTTATCAATCCATTTACTTTCTCTCAGGTAGGATATGTTGAATCGTTCTCTCCATTGATCGGAGTTGATGTAACGATGAGAAACAACATGCAGTTCGGTATCCAATATAATAGGAATAGAATGCTATTATTAGGATTGGTAAACCAAACCCTTACGGAAGATGCCAATACAGAATATGTCGTTCGGTTGGGGTATATTATTCGTAATTTCCGATTGGGAGTAAATGATACCAGAAGGAGAGGTAAAGGAAAGGGAAGTGATCTTAATATTAGGGGAGACTTCTCATTAAGAGATAGCAGAACCAGTATTACCAATATCCTATTGGATGATTCTCAGATTACTGGAGGACAGAGATTAATGAATATAAAGCTTTCAGCGGACTATAATGTTTCTGAGAACTTAAATTTAAGAGTCTTCTATGAACAAATGACTTCTAAATATAAAATCTCTACAGCGTTTCCGTTATCTACAGTTAGAGCTGGCTTGTCTGCGACATTTACATTTGGGGATTCCGGAGGCTTTTAAATAGAATAACAAATAAATTACGTTAAAATCATCCCTTTACTAAAGGGATGATTTTTTATTAAATAGGTGATGCTTTTATTTTGAAAGACCCTTTTGTTTAGTAAATAATGAGTAGATTTTAATTGAGTTTATAGCTTGCTGATACATTATAGTTTTATTATTTTTAATTAGTAAAAAAACATTTCAAATAAACAAACATACTTTTTTTGAACCTTATATAATTTTGAATAAATTTGTAGAATAATAAAAATCAAAAAATGAACACACCATCGGAATTAAAGTACACTAAAGATCACGAGTGGATCAAGATTGAAGGAAACGTAGCTACTATTGGTATTACAGATTTTGCTCAGGGAGAGTTGGGTGACATCGTATATGTTGATATCGATACAGTTGATGATGATCTTGATAATGGAGCTGTTTTTGGAAGTGTTGAAGCTGTAAAAACTGTTTCTGATCTATTCTTGCCTATCGCAGGAAAAGTTACGGAATTCAATTCAGAGCTGGAAGCTCAGCCGGAGTTGTTGAATACGGATCCTTATGGTGACGGATGGATCATTAAATTAGAGATCGCTGATGGTGCTGATCAGTCTGGATTACTTACTGCAGAAGAATATCAGGCTATCATTGGATAGGATTTCAAAAATATTTAGTAAGATATTGCCCATTTATTGGGCATTTCTTACTTATATGCTTCTCAAGCCCGGAGAAGAGAACCATGAATATTGGTTTATGTTCAATGGGATCGATAAAGTTTTACACGTCAGCATTTTTGCAATGCTTGGATTTTGCTTTATTGCTGCGTTTCCTAAAATTAAGTTTTCGTATTTTTTTCAGATCATCCTTATATATGCCTTCCTTACAGAGATCCTTCAGGAGGAAATGGGATTGGGAAGATCCATGGAAACTTTAGATATAGTAGCCGATGTTGTCGGATGCTTACTAGGATACTATATATATAAGATGCTTGTCAAGCGTTTTTTGTGATCATACAATTGAAATGACAGATTAAGCTGTTTTTTAATTTTTCTTTGGAGCAAATCCCGCTATCCACTCATACTCCTCGTTCCTTGCTTTCTTTCAGATCCCTTCCTTACTGCGGGGTAACCGTTACTATCGGGGCTAGAATGTCAGACCTTTTATAAGATATAGCATATTTGTTCAACTGTTTTTCTTGTGATAGTTGATTATAACAAGGATCATTTTTCATTAATTATAGCAACTGAAATGCATACCCTTCTTTTCATGGTATATTTATTCACTTGTTATTTTCATTGAGTTTTTGACCTTTACAGCCGGAAAATTCCATTCCATGATTGCAGTTGAAATCTTATTTCATATTGTGGATAACTATATTTTTGTTTTAAATCATTTGATACCAGCTGTTTAAGCATTTGTTTTTCCACAATGCTTAATTTAAGTATAAAATGATTTGGATTGTTTGATGAATAAGGTGTACTTTTGCCCCACTGAAAACGAGAGATAGTAGGTAGCGCAGAAGAGGGTAATTATAAACGAAGATTTAAAAAAATAAATAATAATTTATTTTGAAAATTGAGAAAAGTTTGT
>NZ_JBJLWK010000004.1:0-409676 GCF_046591535.1 Chryseobacterium proteolyticum
CGAACACAGAAGTTAAGCCCACCAGCGCCGATGGTACTGCGACAAGCGGGAGAGTAGGTCGCCGCCAGTTTTTATTAAAAGTCTCATACATGAATTTGTATGAGACTTTTTTGTTTTATAACTATACCTATACACATCTATACCTACCATACCATAGGAATAAATGATAAATGATCATTGATGAATTATAAATGATAAAAGATCATCCATCAACCATCAATCATCAACTATCAATCATTATTGATTAACAGACAAATTAATAGGGCTCATTATCAATCATCATTTATTATTTATCATTCATAATTCTTCACTCCTCACTGGTATCTGCTAAATGACTTCTCTACAATTTCTCTGGCATTCTTTTCTACATTCTGATAAGAATAAAAGCCGTAGATGGTATCGTAGTTTATTTCTTCAAAACGTTTTTCGATTCTTTTAATTTCATTCAAAGGAAGAGGAATTCTGTTGGGATAGCTTCTCATTGTGGCAAAATGATTCATAGATGGGGAAAGATACATGGTATCCCCAATTAAAAGCGTTCCGTTTTCGCTCATCCATGGTATTTCTATGACAGAACTTCCCTCAAAATGGCCACCAATATTGTGAAGCTTTAATTGATCCCATAGATTAAGCTGATGACCGGTCCAGTATTCTACAAAATCACCTCCATTTACAACCCATTCTTTATCGTTTTCATGAATATAAATTTTAGAATTAAAGGTATCTGCCCACATTTTCATATTGGAATAATAGTGCGGATGAGAGAAAGCAATAGCTTTTAAGCCTCCTTTAGAATTAATAAATGCAATAGCTGACTCATCAAGAAGGGGAATGCAATCCCATAATATATTTCCGTTTTTAGAAAGTACCAGCAAGGCCCGCTGTCCAATAGAAAACCTTGGATTAACAACCAGTTCGTAAAGGTTATTATTCAGTTTTTTAATTTTTATGCTATGCTTTTCCAGAAGCTTTTCATGGGTAGTCCACGATTGTCCGCTTTGAGGGACTGATTGTCTTTCGTCATTACAAATTAGGCAAAGATTGCCCTGATAGCTTTCCGGATATTGTATACCACATTCCGTACACATTTTAAGATGGTTATCATTCATAAAAAAGTTTTTATTAAAAATACATACTGTTCAGTGATCGGTATGTTATTTTATATAGATTTTACCTATCCTTAAATTGCGCTTAACTGCTCCTGGATAAGGAAAGATTATCTTTTCAATTAAAAACCCTATCTAACTTTAGATAGGGTTTAAAACATCTTATTATGGATAAGAATTATTTGATAACTTTCATTTCATCAATCAGCCACTTGGAATCGGCAAATTTTTCAATGATGAATAGAATGTACTTGGTGTCAACCATGATGTTTCTGCTAAAACGGGGGTCATAATTAATATCACTCATAGTTCCTTCCCATTGTCTGTCGAAATTTAATCCTACTAGATTTCCGTAAGCATCTAGAGCCGGACTTCCTGAGTTTCCTCCTGTGGTATGATTGGTTGCCGTAAATCCTACAGGAACATCACCTCCCTTATCTTTATAATTTCCAAAATCTTTTTTATTGTAAAGATCGATTAACTTTTTAGGAACATCAAATTCATAATCTCCCGGAATGTATTTTTCTATAACTCCTTCCAAATGAGTTTGATAACCATAAGAAACAGCATCTCTCGGATTTGAACCTTTTACTTTACCGTAAGTCACACGAAGTGTGGAGTTGGCATCAGGGAAGAATTTTCTGTCTTTATCGGTCGACATTTGTTGTTGCATGAATTTTTTCTGCAGCGCATCAATTTTTGTCTGGATTGAGGTATACTGAGGATCAGCTGTTTTTGAATAAGTGTCTTTGATATTTGAAAATAATTGATAAACAGGGTCTTTTTTTAATGTTCTTACCAGTTTATCCTGATTAGAAAATGCCTTGTCAATATCTGCACTTAAAGAAGCTCCATTTACAGCTGTTCTGCCGGTAATGATAGAGTTTTTAGAAATCTCTTCGATATTCTGAATGTTCTGTGCTTCGTTTTTAAATTTATCAAATCCCTCTGGTAAAAACTGAGCGTTTGTTTTGTTGGCATACAGGGCAAGGAGCTTTGCAGTTACTTTTGCATCAAGCTCCGGACTGTAATCTTTATAGAAAGAAGTCAGCTTATTTTTAAATGCTGTAATCTCCTTCTCATCCATTCTTCCTGCTTCTACGGATAAGATATAGTTGGAATACATATTAGCTAATGCTAATGTCTCAGCATTTTTAATTAACTCAGAATAATATGCATTATTTAAAGCATAAGGAGCCTGCTCAGTGTATAGCTTATTCAGCTGGTCTAATGTTGTTTTGATTTCCGGATTTTTAGCTACCAGAGATCCTTCGTACATTACTTTCTTTTCTACAGCATTAGACTTTTTCAGGCCTTCTACTTCTCCAATCCATTTTTTCCAGTAATTTGCCACTGAAGCATATTTAGAAGCATATTTAATACGTGTTGCATTGTCCACACGCATTTTTTCATCCAAAGTCTTTAAAGCGACATCGCGGACTGCAATTTTTGCAGGATCAATCTCATTCATGATTTTTTCAACTGCAATTGATGGAAGATACTCAGTGGTTTTTCCAGGAAAGCCAAATACAAATGTGAAATCATTTTCATTCTTATCCTTGATGGAAACAGGTAGAAAATGTTTAGGTACATAAGGAACATTATCTTTGGAATATTCTGCAGGCTTATTGTTTTTATCTGCATAAATTCTGAACATGGAGAAATCTCCCGTATGCCTTGGCCATACCCAGTTATCCGTATCACTTCCGAATTTCCCTATACTTTGTGGCGGTGCTCCTACCAAACGGATGTCTTTATAAGTTTCTATTGTATAAGCATAGTATTTATTTCCATAATACATAGGCTTTACCGTGATAGACTGATAATTTTCTATTTTTTGAGAATTCTTGTATATCTCAATATTGTTGTTGATTTTTTTCGAAAGATCAGGTTCGGAAAGATGATCCGTACCCTCCAGAATTTGATTGGTTACTTCTTTGATATCTACAATAAAATCTACTTTTAATCCGGGATTAGGAAGCTCGGTGCTCATATTCGTTGCCCAGAATCCATTGGAAAGAAGATCATTTTGTACTGTAGAATGTGCCTGAATTTGTCCAAAGCCACAGTGATGATTGGTTAATAAAAGTCCTTTTGGAGAAATAATTTCTGCTGTACAGCCACCGTTAAATTGAACAACGGCATCCTTAATACTGGCCTTTTGAGGATTGAAGATGTCTTTTGCAGAGATTTTCATTCCCAGGTCTTTCATTTCCTTTTCATTCAGCTCCGTTGGAATCCACATTCCCCCATATTGTTGGGCAAAAGCCATTGCGGCAGGCAAAAGAAATGCAGATAAAAGTATCTTTTTTATCATAATCAAAAATTTTGTCCAATTTACGAAGAAAATTAGGATTATAAGTTACAAGTCATCCTGAAAACGAGGTAGATTCATAGATAATGGCATTTAATATTTTGTATTAAAAAATATAATGGGATGGATCCCGTTATTTAATGACCAGAAACAAATAATATTTTTTATGGAAAACAAAACTTTTTTATCCGGAACTGTACTGGCCATATTACTGGCTTCATGTTCACCCAAAGAAAAACAAAGAGAAATATTTTCTGCCCCGGAAACAGATTCAGCTTCGATCCAAAAACCATTGGATTCAGTGGCTGGCAACTCTTTGATTGATGGGCATAACTCTCAGAATTCATTGGATTGGAACGGAACTTATGAGGCTGTGGTTCCATGTGCAGATTGCCCGGGGATCAAAACTTCTCTCACATTGAATAAGGATAATACGTTCCATATTACAGAAGAATATATCGACAGAAAATCAAAGAATGAAGATAAAGGAACCTTGGAGTGGGATAAAACGGGCAGTATTGTGACTTTAAAAGGAAAATCCGCTAATTACAAATACAAGGTCGGTGAAAACCATCTTACTCAGCTTGATTTGAATGGAAAGGAAATTACCGGTCCCAATAAAGATCTGTATGTTTTCAAGAAAAAATAAAGGCTGCTGCCTTTATTTTTTATTTTAAAATTGATAGGACATAATTTTAGGGTCATTCATCATTTGCTTAATCAAAAGCTCGTGTTGCCGGGTATTCCCCGTAAGTCTCCAGGTCGTAATTAAACTGTCTTTGGAATATTGCTGTCTCATGATAAGAAATTTTAAATGATTATTCCTGAATAATTCCTCACAATGACTGATGTGATCAGAAGCGGAGATAGATATTTTATATTCCCTGATTTTATGATTATTGTCGATAAAATTCTGCAAATAACTTAACGAGCTCAAGACAAGAAGAACCAATGTAGTGCCCAGCAACGAAAAGTATACATATCCTGAACCGACAGCCATTCCTATTGAAGCAGTTGCCCAGATGGTTGTTGCCGTTGTAATTCCATCGATTTTATTATCTCCTTTGAAAATAACTCCTGCTCCCAAGAAACCTATACCGGTAATAATATTGGCTGCCAGACGATCCGGATTCTGAACTCCTATTTTGATTGATAATATGGTGAAAAGACAAGATCCGAAACATACCAGAATAAACGTACGGAGTCCTGCAGACTTATTTCTATATTCACGTTCAGCACCGATAAAAAGCCCGAGCATAACTGAAATAAATATCAGTATCAGTTCATTTTGAATGGAATAGTGATCTTGTAGAAAATCCATGGGTGTATAATTAAAACCTTGAATAAAAATACAATAAATTCTTACGTGATCGTTCAAGCATATAAAAAAAGACTGCTTCTTAAGGCAGTCTTTCGTTTATTGATGTAAAGTGATTTAATTTTTTATGAATTTCTGTACCATAACCTGATCTTTTGTAAACAATCTGATCATATAGCTTCCTTTAGCAAGTTCAGAGATATTGACAGAATTATTGCTTACGCTTATTGAATTTAAAATCCTCCCTGCTGTATCATAGATTTCTGCCTTTACAACTTTCTCTTTTGACTTAATGAATAAAACATCTTTTACCGGATTCGGATAGATACTGAACTGGTCTTTATCATTAGTAATTTCGGATGTTCCTAAGGTATTCTGAACAGAAGTTGTAGCAGTATTCGTAATGATAGGTGCGTTATAATCAAAATAGATCTTGGCAGTATTACTGAAACTATCACCAATATTTAAAGTGGATTTTGTCTTAATTTTAAATGAAACATATCCGTCATTATTCGCATTATCAAAAGGAAGCTGAATGTTTTCAAAAATAAATTCGACTACATTTCCATTGATTCTCGTTACAAAATTATGGCTACCATTCAGTGCAACTAAGCTGGATATATCATATTTTGAAGTATCGATCTCATCCTTTACGACAATGTTTTGAGCATTGGCCGTTCCTGTATTCTCAAATCTCATCAAATAATGAACATAATCTCCGACTTGTGCCTGAGTGATAGAAGAGCCTTCCAGACAGGTTTTATCATTAGGATCAAAAGAGTTGACAACGATTTGGTTTAATGTAAATGTATTATCTGAAGGAGTATCATCTGTAGCTCCGTTGATTTGTGCTGTGTAATGCAGTACATCACCACCGTTTAAAGGAGGAGTCTGTGTAGGAGTATTCAATTTAAAGGTTACTGTAATTTCTTTAGTCTCAAAAGGTAAGATATTGTTGAAATTCCAGGATAAGATTCCAGTTGACTGTGAATTAGGAGCAATCGTGGAGCTTAGATAATTCATTAGATTGTCATTGAAATTATAAGCTAAGGTTCCTGATTGTGCGGAAGTTCCTTTATTTCTGTAAACAATTTTATATTTTGTATCAAATCCAGGTCTTGCTGATTCAATTGGAATAATCATAATTTCCAAATCATTATGTATTCCATTAGCCGTTAAACAAAAGTTTTGTGTAAATGGGCTTGCTTGAGTAGGAAAGGTGGTTATTAAATTTGCTGGCGAGACATTAAAGTAAGTAGGATTTTCGAGTATAGGACTAATAGTGTGAGTTCCAGCTTGTAACGGTATGAAATGGACACCTGCCGAATTTGCAATAAAATTAGCAGTGGAAGACCCACTTGTAACCAAGAAATTTTGAAATGCTTTTCCTGGATCCGAAATATCACAGCCATTATTGTTGGAATCGTATTTTGTGTCTCCATTTATGGTGTAAAAAGTTCCACCAGGAGTAAAAGAACAATAAGAATTAACATTAACATTAGTATAACCATACATATTCAAGTAGGATAAAACAGCATTGGTATGCTGTAAATCACAACATACATATTGTAATTCTGAATTATCATCAATATTGAAATTATATGGAACACCTTGTCCTCCATTTTTAAAATTTAAAATCTTTATATTGTTATCCGAACAATCTAAGTAAGAAAGTAAAGGATTAGAACTCAAATCTAATAGTGTGAGTTGGTTCTCTGAACACTTTACAGTTGTAAGAATAGGAAAACCTGTTAAATCAATACTGTTAAGAGCATTTTCATCAACATCAAAAATTTCGAGCAATGGGGATCCGGTTACTGTCAGGTTTGTAATTTCATTATCAACCAGTGAAATACTTTTTAGTAGTGGGTTGTTAGATATTGTTACATTAGGAACTGTAGTGCTATAATTGGAGGTAATTTCTGTGAGCAATGGGTTATTGGAAACAGATAAAGATTGTATGTCCGGGCCAAAAAGGGAGATTTTTTTTTAAATCATTACAGCCACTAATATTTATAGTATTATTTAACCATGAATAACCATAACTTGAAATCGTAACTTCTTCTAAATTATTTATACCGCTTAGATTAATATTACTTAGCAATACTCGTTCTAAATTTAGGACTTTGATATTTGGGCAACCTTGAAAATTTAAATAATTTAAATACTCTGAAATAGACAAATGTGTTAAAGAGGGAATATTTAAAGTAAGTGTCTGGAAATTTCCACCTTGAATATTCAATTTCTTAAGACCGGTACAATTATCTACATTAAACGCTGAAAGATAATAACCAGCAGCAAATAATTCTGTAAGGGAAGTCATCCCGCTAACATCAAAAGAGGTGAAGTTATTGTTCGGTATAAATTGTACAGAGAGTTTCGTAAGATTTGTGAAGCTTTTAATACCTGTAATATCGCCGATTTGCGATCCCACTGTACTCGTTGTTCCATTAATATCAAGAGTTTTTATTAAACTTGCTTCGCTAGCCTGAATTTCGTTGTCGCCGTTAAGATCTATAGCAACAGGATTGTGGTTAATATCGAGAGCGATATAATTTGTATTATTTGCAGATAATAAATAAGATTTAAAGTTCGGATCTGGAATATTTAAGATTTGTGCTTTAAATATAGGCAGAATACTTACGAAAAGAATGAGGTAAAGTTTTTTCATAAATTTTATTGGTTTATCATTTTTTATGTGAGTTATTTTAGCATTGCTTAATTGCTATTTAATGGTATCTAAAAAATATACTTAATTGAAATTAATTTTTTATGAATTTCTGTACCATAACCTGATCTTTTGTAAACAATCTGATCATATAGCTTCCTTTAGCAAGTTCAGAGGTGTTGACAGAATTATTGCTTACGCTTATTGAATTTAAAATCCTTCCTGCTGTATCATAAATTTCTGCCTTTACAATCTTCTCTTTTGACTTTATGAATACAATATCTTTTACCGGATTCGGATAGATACTGAACTGGTCTTTATCATTAGTAATTTCGGATGTTCCTAAGGTATTCTGAACAGAAGTTGTAGCAGTATTCGTAATGATAGGCGCATTATAATCAAAATAGATCTTGGCTGTATTACTGAAACTATCTCCGATAACCAAATTAGATTTTGTTTTGATTTTAAATGAAAGATATCCGTCATTATTCGCATTATCAAAAGGAAGCTGAATGTTTTCAAAAATAAATTCGACTACATTTCCATTGATTCTCGTTACAAAATTATGGCTCCCATTAAGAGCAACTAAGCTGGATATGTCATATTTTGAAGTATCGATCTCATCCTTTACTACGATATTTTGAGCATGGGCCGTTC
This sequence comes from Chryseobacterium proteolyticum, assembly GCF_046591535.1. Taxonomy (NCBI): domain Bacteria; kingdom Pseudomonadati; phylum Bacteroidota; class Flavobacteriia; order Flavobacteriales; family Weeksellaceae; genus Chryseobacterium; species Chryseobacterium proteolyticum. The sequence continues at coordinate 8,064 of NZ_JBJLWK010000004.1, forward strand.
CTGTATTCTCAAATCTGATTAGGTAATGAACGTAATCTCCAACTTTTGCTTGTGCAATTGAGGTTCCTTCAAGGCATGTTTTGTCATTGGGATCAAAAGAATTAACTACAGGTTGATTTAAAGTAAATATATTATCTGTTGGTGTATCATCTGTACCTCCATTAATCTGTGCTGTGTAGTGCAATAGATCTCCGCCATTTAAGGGTGGTGTTTGTGTTGGTGTGTTTAATGTAAAGGTTAATGTAATTTCTTTAGTCTCGAAGGGTAAAATATTGGTAAAATTCCAGGATAATATTCCGGTTGACTGAGTGTTTGGAGCAATCGTGGAGTTTAGATAATTCATTAGATTGTCATCAAAATTATAAACCAAAGTTCCCGATTGTGATGTGTTACCTTTATTTTTGAAAAAAACTTTATATTTTGTATCAAAACCTGGTACAGCAGCAGTCACAGGAATAATGATAATTTCTAGATCGTTATGTGTTCCATTGGCGGACATGCAAAAATTTTGAGTAAGGGGACTTGTTTGTGTAGGGAAATTTGCAGTTACATTTGTTGGTGAAATATTAAAATAAGTAGGGTTTTCTAATACAGGTGTAATGGTATAATTGCCGGCTTGAACTGGAATTGAATAATTTCCTGAAGCATTTGCTATCATATTACCGGCATTATAAGGATTTGTTATTGAGAATTTTTGAAACGCTTTTATAGGATCATTGATATCACAACCATTATTATTGGAATCATATTTCGTGCTTCCCTGTATGGTATAAGAATTTCCTCCGGGAGCAAAAGAACAATATGAGTTTAATACAACATTAGGCTGATTGTAATAATTGACCAGTGCATTTATCGCTCCCAACTCGATATCATCAACGCATATATAACTTAAACTTGGTGTGTTTGAAAAATATGGAGTTGCTCCTTGAGTATAGTTATTTTTTCCGTTCTTAATATTAAAGCTTACGAGATTGGGATTATTAGAAAAATTAAAATTACCAAGCTGTGTAAGTTGTCCCACATCAATAGTAGTAAAAAGATTATAATCAATATATAAATTTGCCACATTAGGAGCCTCCCCAAACGGAATGGTTACAAGCTTATTATGTGAAGCAACAATGTTTGTCAAATTATTATTGTTATTTAAAATTAATGTTGTAATTAAATTATTATTACATTCTAAAGTGACCAGATTTGGGAAATTGGAAATATCTACCGATACTAATTGATTTCCACTACATGAGAGACTTTGTAGATTGGTGGAGTTAGTAATTGAGAAACCAGAAAGTTGATTGTTAGCGATAGATAAAGTCTGCAGACTGTTCAAATTATCAAAAGAAACGTTAGTAAGATTGTTGTTGGCTACATGTATAAGTGTAAGGTTGGATAATCCTGTTATTTGAAGATTAGTCAAAGCATTATTAAAAGCACTTAAAGCCGTAAGATTGGTAAACTGATTGATACCTGTAAGATCAGCAATCATATTACCTGTTTGACCGGGAATAAAAAGTTCTGATACATTCAATGCTTCTGAAACCTGAATTTCACTATCTCCGTTTGTATCAATTACAATTTTTTGGTGGTTATTGTTGTATGCGATCCCGTTTGTTGTGTTTGCTGACAGAAGTTTGGCTTTAAAATTAGCATCTGGAATATTCACAATCTGTGCCTGAAACATAGCAAATATAATCAGAGAAATGATTAAGTAGATTTTTTTCATGTATTACTAGTTAGTAGTTATTTTTTTATTTTAAAAAGCAAAAATAAGCCATCAATAGTATATATCAATGGCTTATTATTTAATTATTGTTAAAATGTCTGTTTTTTTTTATTGATTTTCTATCAAATCTAAAAATTGTTGTTCATCAAGGATCTCAATAGTCCCGATATCCTGAGCTTTTTTCAATTTAATGCCGGCTTTTTCGCCCACAACAAGATAATTAAGGTTTTTAGAAACCGCGGAAATATTTTTTCCACCATGTTTTTCCACCATATCCTCTGCAGATTCTCTTGTGAACAGAGACAGTTTTCCGGTGAACAGGAATGTTTTTCCATCAAGAACATGGGATAAAACTTCATTGGTATTTTCTCCTTTTTCAAGCTGAACACCATAGGTTTTTAAGCGTTCAATCATTAAAATATTTTCCGGATTATTGAAGAACGCTTCAATACTATATGCAATTTTACCTCCTATATCTTCCACCTGACACAATTCTTCGGCAGTTGCATTTTTCAGGTCATCAATAGTAGGGAAGTTTTTAACCAGTTTCTTGGCAACTGTTTCTCCTACATGTTTGATACCGATTCCATATAATACTTTCTCAAAAGGAATTTCCTTAGATTTTTCAATTCCTGAGATAATATTTTGTGCCGACTTTTCAGCCATTCTTTCCAGCGGAAGTAATTGCTCTTTGGTTAAAGTGTAAAAGTCTGCCGGATTTTCAATTAATTTTTCCCGGTACAGTTGTTCAATGGTTTCGCTCCCTAAATTTTCTATGTTTAAAGCCTTTCTTGAAACATAATGAATCATTCTTCCTACTACCTGCGGAGGGCAGTGAAGTTCATTCGGACAGAAATGAATCGCCTGATCTTCCACTTTTATAAGTTCGGTTCCGCATTCAGGGCAATGTTTAATGTATTCGATCTCCTTGCTTTTTTCTGTTCTTTTGTCTTTGTTGACGCCCACAATTTTAGGTATAATTTCACCTCCTTTTTCTACATAAACAAAATCGTGTTCATGCAGATCCAGCTTTTTAATGATATCTTCATTATGAAGAGATGCCCTCTTAACAGTGGTTCCTGCCAATAGAACAGGTTTCAGATTAGCTACCGGAGTAATGGCTCCTGTTCTTCCGACCTGATAGGATACACTTTGTAATTCCGTTTCTACTTTTTCAGCTTTAAATTTATAGGCCATTGCCCAGCGAGGTGATTTTGCAGTATATCCAAGCTGTCTCTGCTGTTGTAAAGAATTTACTTTTAGTACAATTCCATCAATTTCAAAAGGAAGATTATGTCGTTCTGTATCCCAGAAAGTAATGAAATCTTTTACTTCATCTAAAGTTTTACAAAGTTTTGCCTGCTGGGAAGTTTTGAAACCCCAGGTCTGAGCTTTTTGAAGCAATTCCCAATGCGTTTCTGCCGGAATTTCCTCGGAAATAAACTGATACAATACAGAAGAAAGCCCGCGTTTTCTTACCTCACCACTATCCTGCATTTTCAAACTTCCGCTTGCCGTATTTCGTGGATTCATAAAAGGATCTAATCCTTCTTCCTCTCTTAGTTTATTGATTTTATCGAAATTTTTTCTCGTCAGATATATTTCCCCACGCATGAAAAAACGATACGGAAAATCTCCTTTCAATGTCAAAGGAATATCTGAAATAGTACGTACGTTAGCAGTGATCTCATCTCCTTGGAAACCGTCTCCACGAGTAACTCCCTGTATCAGTTTACCATTTTCATACAAAATAGAAATAGAAGCACCATCATATTTTAATTCTGCAACAAATTCCACGGGGCCGGTAATCGTTTTAATAATTCGCTTTTCCCAGTCTTCAAGATCATCAAAATCATAGGAATTATCCAGGGAATACATTCTGAACTGATGCTGAATAGTAGGAAAGACTTTAGTGATCCCACCTCCAACACGTACACTGGGAGAGTTGGCATCATAAAATTCCGGGTGCTTTGCTTCGAGATCCTGAAGTTCCTTTAATAATTGGTCAAACTCAAAATCTGAAATGGTAGGTTCATCCAGTAAATAATAATTTTCATTATGCTGATGAAGTTCTTTACGAAGCTGTTCTATCTTTTGTTGAATGTTTTCGGACATTGCTATTTTTTCTTTTAAGCAAAAATAGCTAAAACTAATATCATTAAGAAAATAACATAATTAAATAATATGGATACATTAAAAATTTGTAATACATGATAAGTTGTTGATTGCCATTTATTTATTTTATTTGTTAGTAATAGCTTAACATATCGTTCTAATTTAATTAAAGAAATGTTAAAATTTCCTTAAATAGCAAGCTTGTACAGACCCAATACCTTTGCCCCAGCTAATTTGAAAAGATGAGAAAAGTAAAGATTGTATTGGGATTATTGTTTTTGAGCTTTGGTACAATGGCTTATGCACAGACCACACAGGCATCCATTACCGGAAAAATCACCGGGACTAAAGCCCAGGAAAAAGTAAAGGTAACCATCGTTAATGAGTCTACAGGTTTTAGAACAGAAACTGAAACCAATTCAAAAGGAGAGTATATTTTTAAAGAAATTCCTCTTGGTGGTCCTTATACGGTTATTGTAAACGATGAAAAAAGAGAGGGCTACAATGTCAATTTTGGAGATCAGGTTACCGTAGATGTTAATCTTGGGGATCATGAAAAGGTAATTGAAACCGTAGTTGTAACGGGAAACCTTAAAAATAAGATCGGAAATCTTGGTGCGGCAACAGCTATTTCTGCTAAAAACATGGGAATATTGCCAGTTAATGGAAGAAACTTTACCAATCTTACAGAATTGTCTCCGTTAAGTGGAAAGGGAGGGAATTTATCAGGACAATTAGGATCTTCAACCAACTTTACCATCGATGGAATGACTGCCAAGAATCCAACTTCTGCAGGATCTACAACAAGCCGAAGTGGCGCACCTTATTCCATTTCAATTGAAGCAGTACGTGAATTTAAAATTACGACCAACCAGTATGATGTTACATTGGGAAGAAGTGGTGGAGGTACAGTGAGTGCTGTAACGAAATCAGGAACCAATACCTTTACGGGAAGTGCCTGGGAATATCTGAGAACAGGATGGTTATCCAGCAAATATGATATCAGGGGAAATGAAAGGGTGAACGACTTTTCAACCTCACAGTTCGGGGTATCTTTAGGAGGTCCGATTATTAAAAATAAGTTGCATTTCTTTGCCGCATGGGATCATCAATTGGATTCCAGGCCTTTGATCATTGCAGATGTAAGAACTAAAGATGATGCTTTAAGGTTTAATGTAACCAATGAAACACTTAATCAGGTTTTAAATATTGGGAGAGCTAAATATGGTGTCGGAAATACTCCGCAATTCGGAAGCTTTGATAAAGTAAGGAATTCTGATGCCGGATTCTTGCGTTTAGACTGGCAGATCAACCCTAAAAACTTATTAACCTTAAGAAATAATTTTACTTATGATTTTAATAAAAACGGACTAGCAGATAACACGGCCATCAATTTTTTTGAATCTTATGGAAATGACAAAAACCTTGATAATAGCTTATTATTAACATTAAGATCAAATCTGAAATCAAATCTCACCAACGAATTAAAAGCACAATATTTATATACTTACCAGAACAGTTATCAGAACAATCAGCTGGGGCATGCTGTTCCAAGGGCAATTGTAGAACGTGTACCGTCTACCATTGATGGAAAGGACCTTACAACCAATATCCAGATCGGCGGACACCGTTTCGGACAGGAAAGCTTTAGAAATAATGTATTCCAGATCGTAGACAATTTATACTATAATACAGATAAGATTAAATATACAGCAGGTATCGACCTGATGTACACAAAATCAAAATCTATTTATGGTAGCGAGGTGAACGGAAGGTTTCAATTCTTAGGAATTGATAATTTTAATAACCTTACGCCTTACAGGTTTTACAGAGAGGTTCCTTTAATGGATGATCCTTCTGTAAAATCGAACATTTGGAATGTTGGCGTATATGGTCAGATTCAAACAAAAATTGCTAAAGGACTTGACTTAATGGCTGGTTTAAGGCTGGATTATGGTGGATATCCGAAAGCCGAGCTTAATCAAAAGCTATATGATCAAATGGGAATCAGAACCGATAACCGTATTAAATCATTCGTTATTCAACCCAGATTTCAATTTGACTGGAATATCAATGAAGAAAGTAAAAACTTCTTGAAATTTGGTGCAGGAATCTTCTCTTCGGATATCAACAATTATATGGTGATCAACAACCTTGTATTTGACGGAAGACACTTGGCAACGGTAGATGTGACTGGTAAAGATGTTCCTGTCCCGAACTTCACCAGCTATAGGGATGATTACGGAACTGTTCCTACTTTATCGCAATATCAGATTCCTACCATTAATTACACAGGTAAGGATGCTAAAATTCCAATCGTTTATAAGGCGAATATCTCCTATACTCACTTCTTTAATGAAAGATTCAGAGCGGGTGTTGCTGCTTATGCTGCCTTAGGAAGAAACAATTATTTCTATTATGACAGAAACATGGTAGCCAATCCTTATTTTACACTAAATAATGAAGGGGGAAGAGGTGTTTTTGTTCCTTTGAATACAGTAAATGCCAATGGAACTGTTGATTGGAAAGCAGGCAGAATTAATAATAATTTCGGAAGGGTACTTGAACTTGTAAGCGACGGGAAAGTAAATCAGTTTTCGTTTGTATTTGATACAAGTTACCGTTATTACAAAGATGGAGAAATTACTGCAAGCTACACATGGTCTGATATCAAGGATAATACCTCATATAATGGAAATGTTGCCAATTCTGCAACTTTATCCACAATGGTTGAAAGTGACCCGAGAAATCTGAGAATGACATATTCCGATAATCAGTTCCGTAATAAAGTGGTATTGTATGGGAATTCACCCACCTTCTTTGGATTTACCGTAGGTATACGATATTCAGGGATAGGAGGAACTAGATTCTCAGTGACTTCCGGAGGAAATACGAACGGAGATTTTGTTGATACGAACGATCTGGCATACATATTCCCGAATCTTACACAGACTTTAATTGATAACCCTGAAGTAGGTAAAGCATTGAAAAACTATATCAGCGATTACAATAACAAAATTGCTGAACGTAATGGAGGTAAGAACGGTTTCTATGGAGTATGGGATATCCGTATTGCTAAGAAGATCAAGTTTGAAAAAATTGGTGGATTTGAACTTTCAGTTGATATTTTTAATGTTGCCAATCTTCTTAATAAAGAGTGGGGAGTTAATAAATCCTATGGAAATACAGCATTGTATAGAATTACAGGATTTGATGCAGCAACACAACAATATCAATACAAACTGAATACCAGCGGATTAGAACCTTTATCAGGTAATCCTTACCAGATTCAGTTAGGAGCGAAATATACTTTCTAAAATTTTAATACTACCTTTATGTCAAAGTCCCGGACTTTGACATTTTTAATTATCTGATTATATTATGAAAAATTTTATCTTAGGGTTAGCAGTTTTAAGTACAGTTGCAATGAAGGCACAAACCCAGATTATCGCACACAGAGGTTATTGGCAAACACAACCTCCAACCACCGAAAATTCATTAAAATCGTTGGAGAATGCCCAAAAGCTTAAGATTTATGGAGCTGAATTCGATGTGAGAATGACAAAGGATGGAGTCCTGGTCGTTAACCATGATGAGCACCATGGAAAAATGGAAATTTCCGAAACAGACTTCAAAGAGTTGGAAAAAGTGAAGCTCTCAAACGGTGAAAACTTCCCGACCCTTAAAGATTATCTGAAACAGGGAAAGAAAGATAAGTCTCTTAAGCTGATCGTTGAAATTAAGCCCGATAAGACAAAAGAAAAGGAAGATGAGCTGGTTCAAAAAACAATCAAAACAATAAAGGACCTGAAACTGGAATCTCAGAGTGAATTTATTTCTTTCAGCCTGAATATTTGTAAAGAAATTAAAAAAGCAGAACCGAAATTTAAAGTTCAATACCTTAATGGAGAATTGTCTCCGGAACAGATTAAAAATGAAGGTTTGGACGGGATGGACTATCATTACAGTGTTTTCGACAAAAATCCGACATGGATTTCCGAAGCTAAAGCATTGGGTTTAATTACCAATTCATGGACTGTGAATGATATTGCGGTTTACGAGAAATTAAAAAGCCAGGGAATCGGTTTTATTACAACAAATATTCCTGATCAGTTAAAAGGTAAATAGGCCTTAAAAGTTTATTTAAACGTAGATATTTTTAGCAGCTTGCCCATGGCAAGCTGCTTTTTTTATAATATACATTCAGATGAGAACGATTCTGTTGATCAAGTATTTGATTACTAGATTTTTATTGTGATGTAAAAGTAATGTATCATAAAAAGACAATAAAGATAATGAAATAAGTTATGCATGTCGCATTAAATAATATTCATCATTTTAATGTACTGTTAACCAGAAAAGTACAAACCCTTGTTGATAATGAGTTCATATTGTGTTTAATATTTTTTTAATAAATGTTAAAATAGTATTAAAACCATCTTCACCAGTAGCTTTTACTTTTGCGCAAACAAAAAGATATGCGTAAACAGAAACAGAAACTATTGTTTTTATCATTTTTGGGATTAGTTAGTTCCAGCCTGACAGCCCAACAGAAAGCCAGGAAAGATACCATTAAAAATATTGATGAAGTGGTTGTGACTGCTTTAGGTATTAAAAGACACGATAAATCTTTAGGATATGTTGCTGAAACCATCAAATCTGAAGAGCTGTTAAAAACCCAGAATAATAACTGGGCTCAGGCTCTTGAAGGTAAAGTTGCCGGTTTGAAGATCCAAACAGCGGGAGCGGGGCCTTTAGGAAGCTCACTCATCAAACTTAGAGGTGATATCTCGATGAATATGGATCAGAATAATGCACTTATCGTAGTGGATGGTGTTCCATTGAGCAATTCAACCACAGGTACCGGATTTTCAGCCTATGGAGCAGGAGCAAAAGCTGATTTACCTATTGATTACGGGAATGGAATCAACAGCATCAACCCTGATGACATCGAAACAATAACAGTTTTAAAGGGATCTACCGCAGCAGCCTTATACGGATCAAGAGGTGCGGGAGGTGCAGTAATGATCACAACCAAATCCGGAAAAACCAAAAAGGGAAAGATACAGGTTACCTTAAATTCCTATTCAAGCTATGATACAGTGCTAAAATGGCCGGACTATCAGTATGAGTATGGTCAGGGGACTATGCAAAAGGACTCGAAAGGGAATTATTTCTATTCGTATGGGGCTTCACCGGATGGAGTAAATACGGGTGGTACAAGTAGTGCATTCGGGCCGAAATTTGCAGGCCAATATTATTTTCAATATGATCCCACATTGGAAGGTCAGAGTGCGGAACGACAATTATGGAGACCATACAAAGACAATATCAAAGGCTTCTGGCAGACAGGTAGCACATTTTCAAACAATATTGCTGTAGAGGCATCCAATGAAAATACCTCTTTCAGGTCCTCATTAACCTATCTTAAAAATGAGTGGATGATGCCTAATACGGGTTTCGACAGATTTAATGCAGCGATTTCTTTTGACCATAAGATCAATGAAAAATTAAAAATAGGAGTTAAGTTCAACTATAATAAAATGACAAGTGATAACCTGCCTGCGACAGGTTACAGCAATCAATCGATTTCCTATTTCATGATTTTCCAGAACCCGAATGTAGATCTTGCCTGGTATCGGCCAATATGGAAAAAAGATAAATACCAGGTGGATCAGATCCATCCCTTCAGTTCCTATATTGATAATCCATACATGATCGCCTACGAAATGTTAAACGGGGTGGATAAGAATTTTATCACAGGAAACATAAACCTTAACTATAAATTGGCCAAAAACTTTGAGGTCATGTTCAGATCCGGTATGGAGCTCACCAATGAAGAACGTACTCAGCAAAGGCCATGGAGTTCTGCCAACTATCTTCAGGGAATGTACAGGGAGCAGCATATTAAACAGATGGACCTTAATAACGATTTATTATTTACTTATAAAAATACATTTAAAGATTTTGATTTCAGCGCATCAGTAGGAGGAAATATCCGTTATTCCGAATACACGATGTATGATTATCTCGCCGACGGTCTTTTGAAGCCGGGAGTTTATACACTGCCCAATGGCATTGCCAACATTACAAAATTTGCAACTCCAAACGATAAGCAGGTCAATAGTGCCTATGGTTTGGTGACTTTGGGGTATCAGAATAAGATCTTCCTTGACCTTACGGCAAGAAATGATTGGAGCAGCACACTTCCTAAAAACAACAGATCCTATTTTTATCCTTCAGCAGGGCTTTCTTTTATTCTTTCAGACATATTCAAACTTAGCTCAAACCAGTTCAATTACTGGAAATTAAGGGCTTCCTGGTCAAAGGTTGGAAATGACACAAGCCCTTATAAACTTATAAAATATTATAACAACAGTGTGTTCTCCGGATCAGTAGAGGCTCCCTCTTTATTTCCTAATCCTAACCTGAGACCTGAGATGCTTACCAATATTGAAGCCGGAATGGATTTCAGTATTATTAAAAACAGGATCAGCTATTCCATTACCGCATACCAAAACAATTCTAAGGACCAGATCGTTGATATCCCGGCTCTGTATGAAACAGGATATAGTAAAAGAACCATCAACGCAGGGGAGGTACGAAACAGGGGATTGGAAATGACTTTAAATACCTTTCCCGTTAAAAATAAAAATTTCTCGTGGAGTGTAAATGCGAACTGGTCAATGAACAGAAATAAGATCCTTTCACTTCCGGATGAATTTCAGGGACAGCCTTATACTTTAGGCAGTGTAGGTGGAGTGGTGTATTATAATGCAGTAGTTGGTGGATCGTTGGGAGATATGTATGGCTATGGACTGATGTATTCACCCGACGGACAGGTTGTATATGGAAGTGACGGCTTAACAGCGAAGCCAACTGAGATGAAAAAGATAGGAAATGCATATCCGAAATGGAGGGCCGGTCTTCAAAACGAGTTCAGATACAAGAATTTTACCATCAGCTTTTCTTTTGACGGACAATACAAAGGAATGGCCTATTCCCAGTCGCATCACAAAATGACTGAACAGGGTAAATTAACGCATACCCTGATCGGAAGGGATAATCCGAATGGTCTGATCGTAGGAGAAGGAGTGGTACAAAATCCTGACGGATCTTACTCACCAAACACCAAAGGTGTCGCCGTTTCGGCTTATTACGCTGATTATTACAGAAGAGCCAATGTAGAAACCAACTCATTTGATACCTCTTTTGTCAAATTAAGGGATGCAAGAATATCTTATACTTTTCCTAAAAGTGTAACGGAGCAGCTTAAGCTGACCGATCTTACAATAGCATTATTTGGAAGAAATCTTTGGATGTGGACAAAGTTCCCGTTATTCGATCCTGAAGCTGCAACTCTTAATGACAGTCAGATTACACCGGGAGTAGAAATGGGACAGCTACCTACGGCCAGAACAGTGGGAATTCAGCTTAACGTTAAATTTTAAAATTGAAAATCATGAAAAAATTATTACTCAACATATTATTAATTTCGGGAATAGGTCTTATCCCTGTTTCCTGCAGCAGAAGTCTTGATGAAGTAAATATTGACGAAAGCAGGATAAGTGATCCGGTAGCGGCTAAATTACTTGTTCCTATTCAATATAACATGGCTTCCGTTAATTACATGCGGGCCAATGATTTTACGTTTGACATTATGCAGGTGTCACTTGATTTTCCGAATGAAGGAAATTCGTTGAGCCGGTATTATCTTACCGAAAATACAGGAGCCGGATTCTGGAATAACTCATATAAATGGCTGAAACAGGTAAAAGACCTGAAAGAGGCAGCAATAGTAGAAAAAGATCAGAATTATCAGGCTATTGCTATGGTATTAAATGCCTGGATTTATTCCAATCTTACAGATACCTATGGTGATATTCCCTTTACTGAAGCTTCAAGATTAGACGATGGGATATCACAGCCTAAATTTGATAAACAAAAAGACATTTATATTCGATTGCTGGATGATCTGAAGGCAGCCAATGCACTTTTTATTACCAATAAGCCACTTACAGGGAATGATCTTTTCTATAAGGCAGAATCGGATGCCAATGGGATTATAAACTGGAAGAAGTTTTGTAATTCTTTGTCGTTGAGGTTGCTGACAAGAATCCTGAAGAAAAACGGAGAAGTAAATGTTCATCAGCGAATTCAGGAGATTGTAAATGATCCTGCCACATATCCTCTTTTTCAAAATAATAATGAGACAGCAAAGCTCAATATAACAGGAGTATCACCACTTCTTCCTCCTATTGCAAGGCCTCAGGATTTTACTACAGGAAGAGCGGCTTCGGAATTTTTTGTAGAAGCACTTAAAGCGAATAACGATCCACGTCTGGCTATGTTTTTCGGCCAGGCTAAAGATATTGCCAGCCAGCAGAATATAGGGTATAAAGGTGCTCCATCAGGTTATGCTTATGGAACGATATTCAGTTATCAACCGTCCAATATGAATCAAAATCTAGCAAAAGCTCCGCTGAATATTCTCATTTATCCTTATGCAGAACTGCAGTTCATCCTTTCGGAATTAGCAAACAAAGGAATCATTCAGGGAAATGCCCAGACCTTTTATGAAAATGGGGTAAAGGCTGCAATAGAACAATGGGGAGCTGTTGTACCTGCAAATTATTTTGCGAATCCGAATGTCGCTTATAATGGAAATATCGACAGGATTATGCTTCAGAAATATATTGCATTGTTCTTTGTAGATCAGCAACAATGGTTTGAAAAGAGAAGAACCGGTTTTCCTGTACTTCCCAATAATGGGGGTCTCCTTAACAATGGAAATCTGCCCCAAAGGTTGATGTATCCACCTAATCCAAAAGTTTTAAATACAGCAAACTATCAGGCTGCTGTTCAGCAGATGGGAGGAGATAATATCAATATTAAAACCTGGTGGAATAACTAATAAAAACCTGAAGTAATACATCTTAATAAAAATAAATCATCCTATGAATATTAAATTATTAATGCCATGCCTTCTGATTTCAGCAATAGCATGGTCACAAACTTCCGTATCCGGCTACGTGTACGAAGACATGAATAAAAATCAAGAAAAAGAAAGCCGTGAGAAAGGAATCGAGGGAGTTGCGGTATCTAACGGTGCCCAGGTTGTTTTAACAGATAAAAATGGAAGATATAGCTTACCGGTTAGTGAAAATCAAACCATTTTTGTGATCAAACCATCGGGTTACATGACACCTGTTAATAGTAATAATTTACCTCAATATTACTATCATTACAAACCAAAAGGATCTCCTTCGGATTTTAAATACAAAGGAACGCTGCCGACAGGGGAGTTACCAAAAGAGCTCAACTTTGCATTGTACAGACAAAAGGAGGATAAAAACTTTGATATCCTGGTTTTCGGAGATCCTCAGCCTTACACAGAGAAAGAACTGGATTATTTCAAAAGAGGAATTGTAAATGAAGTAAAGAACACAAAAAAGAATGCGGTTCTGGGAATCAGTCTTGGAGATCTAGTGGGAGATAATCTGAGCCTTCAGAAACCGTATGCTGATGTTATGAAAGAGATTGGTTTACCATGGTATAATGTAATGGGAAATCATGACATGAATTATGATGCAAAGGAAGATCAGTTTTCAGACGAAACTTTTGAAGCTAATTTTGGACCTGCCAATTATTCTTTTAATTACGGGAATGTACATTTTATTATTTTAGACGATATTCTTTATCCGGATCCGAGAGACGGAAAAGGATATTGGGGAGGATTCCGAAATGATCAGCTGCAATTCATTGAAAATGACCTGAAGCTGGTGGATAAAAACAAACTGATTGTGATCTCTTTCCACATTCCGTTGGAACATACTAATGAAGATAATTTCAGAAATGCGGACCGTCAGAAATTGTTTGATTTTTTAAGCCCTTTTCCTAACGCGCTTCTTTTATCAGCACATACTCATATCCAACAGCAGATCTTTTATGGCAAAAAAGCAGGTTGGAATGGAGCCAAAGACCTTCATGAATATAATGTAGGAACAACCTGTGGTGACTGGTATTCCGGAACTCCTGATGAAATGGGATTGCCTACTTCTACGATGAGAGACGGAACAGCCAAAGGATATTCATTCATAAGTTTTGCGGATAACCAGTATAAAGTTAAATACAAAACAGCCGGTAAACCTGGTGACTATCAGATAAAGTTGTATGTTCCGAAGGTCATTCCTTATCCATCAAAAACATCAGCTAAAATTCTTGCCAACTTCTTTATGGGGAGTAAAAAAGATAAAGTGGAGTACAGGATAGATAATGCGGAATGGAAAGATATGGAGTATGACGAAACGATCGATCCTAATTTTGCTTTGTCCGTATTCAAATGGGATACCACACAGAATCTTTTTCCGGGAAGAAGACCCTCAAATCCTGAAATGGCAAAACACATATGGATCGGTGGATTTACTAATAAATTAGAACTAGGGAAGCACAAGGTGGAAGTGAGAGCTATGGATATGTATGGAAACCAGTTTTCAGCTTCTGAAGAATTCGAGGTGAAAGAACCCGTGCTTATTCCTTAATTTATTCTTTTTTTACTATACTTTCTGAGAACCGGCTTCTATAAGCCGGTTTTATTTTAAAGAATATCGTGGAAAAACATTCACATGATTCATCTTTAAACAAAATATGCTTTCGTAAATTTGTATGACGAAAAAGTATTATTATGAACATAAAAGGAAAAAATGCCATTGTAACAGGTGGTGGAAGAGGCTTAGGAAAAGCAGTTGCTTTGGCTTTGGCGAATGAAGGAGTAAATGTTGCCATTACAGGCAGAAATGAAGCCAACTTAAAAGCGACTGTTGACGAAATTAAAAATATTGGGGTCAATGCGGCGTATGCTATTTTCAGTGTTGATGACGAATCAGCAGTAAAAGCAGGTATCGAATCTTTAGTAAAAGAACTTGGAGGTGTAGATATTTTAATCAATAATGCCGGAATCGGAGATTTTGGAACGATCGAAGAAATGCCTTCTGAAACCTGGGAACAGGTTATTAAAACCAATCTTTTTGGGGTGTATTATGCGGCAAAAGCAGTATATCCGTTTCTGAAAGAAAAGGGAGAAGGAGATATCGTAAACGTTGCTTCCACGGCCGGTTTAAAAGGAGGAGGAAATATGTCAGCTTACGCAGCTTCAAAAGCTGCCGTTATTTCTCTTTCACAATCCATGATGGCAGAATGGAGAAAGCAGAATATCCGTGTCGTAACCTTAACGCCAAGTACTATTGCTTCCGATATGAGCATTCAGGGAGGATTAACAGATGGAAACCCTGAAACAGTTCTTCAGCCGGAAGATTTCGCAGAATGGGTAAGAGATATCCTGAAAATGAACAGAAGAGCATTAATTGCAAACGGTTCTATTTTCTCTACAAATCCATAAGAAAAGATCTTTAGCAATACAGATAGATGAGCTATTTGCTGAATGATTTATTTTATATGAATACAGGCGGGTTTTAACCCGCTTTTCTTTATTTTTGTACCAAATTGATCACATGCAAAATTATTTAGAATTCAACTTCAGAATTTCTCCGCTTCAACCATGGAATGAAATATTAATGGCAGAGCTTATCGAAATAGGCTTCGACAGTTTTACGGAAGAATTGGAAGGGATTCTGGGTTATATCCAGAAAGATTTATTTAATGAAAATGAATTGAAGGCACTGCCTCTTTTTGAAAATGAAAATGTAACAATTGAATATACTTTCCAGGAAATGCCAAACATCAACTGGAATGAGGAATGGGAGAAAAATTTCTCACCCATTAATATTGATGATAAAGTCTTGATCAGAGCTGAATTTCATGATTCCGTACCCGGAATGCATGAAATCATTATCCAGCCTAAAATGTCTTTCGGAACCGGACATCATCCTACGACCCATCTCATGATCCAGCAAATGATGGATATTGACTTTCATGGTAAAAAGCTTTTGGATATGGGCTGCGGAACTTCAGTATTGGCCATTTATGCAAAGCAACAGGGAGCTGATGATGTGAAAGCTATTGATATTGATGAATGGTCTGTTGAAAATTCTAAAGAAAATGCTGAAAGAAATAATGTTGTCCTTGATATTGAGCAGGGAACCGCAGAGAATCTGGGAAAAGAGCATTATGATGTTATCTTGGCGAATATCAACCGTAACATTTTGATTTCAGATATTCCTACTTATGTTTCTGTTTTAAATAACGGGGGTAAATTATTGCTGTCAGGATTGTGCTTCTTCGATGTAGATGATATTCTTGAAGTATGTAGGGCAAATAACCTTGAGTTAAAAAAAACAGCTGCAGAGAGAAGAGTGGGTAAGCTTATTGCTTGAAAAATAAGAATATAAAATTATTGTATGAAATCTCTTTTCACTGTTTTATTTTTGGGTTTTCTGCAGTTCTTTTCAGCACAGGAGGAGGAATACCCTTACGGAGTTTTTAATTTTCAGGAAAATAAAACACAAAAAATATTTACCGATTGGACGAGGGTAAGGCAGGAGCCTAAAGTAGATGCACAAATTCTCGACTCTTTGCAAACCAATCAGCAGATTCTTATTGTTAAGAAAGAAGAAATTGTTTTAAAATTAGGAGAAAGGTCTTCCAACTGGTATAAAATATCCTATCAAAAGGGAGAACAGGTTGCTGAAGGGTACATCTGGGGCGGAAATCTTTGTGTAGGATACAGAAATAAAAACGGATATGATTTTCTTTTTGGTCTTTCAAAAACTGAAAACAGAAAGGATAAAAGATCAGGGGAAAATTTTAAACAAAATATAGCCAGTATTAAAGTGCTTGAAGGTAATACCCTTTTAGATGAGGTTTTCTTTAATACAGGACGTGGAGAAGAATTGAGCTATGGAACTTTTACCGTAGAAAGCAACCATAAACTGCAAAATGTGGAGCTTACCCTAAAAGCTGTGGTTTCCGGGGAAGCGTGTGGTATTGCCAGCTACGACCAATATGTATTGTTTAAAGATAAAAAGTTAATTGCATTGCCGCAGCTTATGAATGTTGGAGATGCCGATGTTTATTATCACAGTGAAAATTTTATTTTTCCCAATGATAAAGGAGGAGCTCCTAATACTATTATCTTCAAAATGGAGGAAATGGAAAAGGATGAAAAAGACAGGGAAAAGAAAAAATATTCCTCAAAAACTTATCTCTGGAATGGAACTTCTTACCAACTAAAATAAAAATCCCGCTGGTTTACAGCGGGATTTTTTGTTGTTTATCGGTATAGATAAAACTGTAAAAAAGATTTTCTTATTTTAAGGAGTAGTTTTTACTGCATTATACATCATTGAGTCTTTCTGCTGGTCAGTATAATCATATTTGTAGTGATAAAATGAAGATTCCCAATCACCATAACCAACATTAGGAATGATAATGAATTTTTTTCCGAAATCCTTTGCTGAATTCTTTACTGCAGCAGACCTTTCTGTTTCTGATTTTTTGTCGAATATGCCGGAGAAGTCAGAAAGATTATCTCCCAACAATAAAACAATATTATAATCTTTAGCAATATCAGCTCTTCGGTTTTCTTTACTGCTTTCCTTTGCACGGAGGATAAGGTTGGTATCATTTTGAAGCGGGAAATTGTATTTCTTCAAGTTTTTTACTGTTCCTGCACGTTCCTGCTCCAGACGATTGGTTACATAAAATACCTGAACACCCTTGCCAGCGGCATATTGGTAAAATTCCTGAGAGCCCGTAAGCGGTTTTGCAATTCCCTTAGCGGTCCATTCCTCCCAGGTGGCCTGGTCATAACCCTTTCCCATCTTAGAACGTTCAACGGCATAATAAGAATTATCTAAAAAAGTCTCATCAATATCTGAAACAATAGCTAAAGGTTTTTCTGATTTTTGTAGTAAAGCTTCATCCAAACGGAGCCTGGCTATATTATATGCCTGGAGACAAAGTGCTTCGTATTCTGCTGCCCGTTGCTGATAAAACGCAGCGTATATTTTTCCGTCACGCCCAAGATTCTGAGAAGGACCGTCCTGGACAGAAACGTTTGAAACCGGAGCTGCTGTTTTGCAAGATAATACCAAAACAAACAAACAGTTTGCGATAATGAATTTAAAATTTTTCATTGAATTAATATAGAGAAAACAAATTTAGGGTTTATTGATTTTTGCTGCAATTAAATGGATGGGTTGCCCGATAAAATATTTGTCTCTTTGAAAATTTTAGAAAGTTAAGTAGTATGTAATCAGTGTTTTTATGACATAAAAGTATGGTGAATATGGAACACAAAAAAACTCACAATTTTCATTGTGAGTTTAAAAGTGAGCGCGAAAGGATTCGAACCCTTGACCCGTTCCGATTAAAATCGGAATGCTCTATCCTTTGTTGTGTATTAATTGAAATTATAGGACACAAAAAAACTCACAATTTTCATTGTGAGTCTTAAAGTGAGCGCGAAAGGATTCGAACCTTTGACCGTCTGCTTAGAAGGCAGATGCTCTATCCAGCTGAGCTACGCACCCATTGGTAATTTTGAGAAAATTACTAAAACAGTCGGGGCGGCAGGATTCGAACCTGCGACCTCCTGGTCCCAAACCAGGCGCGATGACCGGACTACGCTACGCCCCGATTAAAGGTCATCTGAAACGAATTTTACCTCGTTTTTTGTGGGTGCAAATATATAGAGTTTTTTTGAATTATAAAAATAAAAATCAATAAAATATTTTTTAATTAAACGAAAGACTTGCTATAAGGCTTTTAATCATTATGTTAAATGTATAAGGGATTTTTTGTTTTGCAATGCAGGTCAATCAAATTACTTTTATATGGTAAGTATGGTTAATATTTATTAAATGTAAAAAATTGACAAAATCATCTGCTCACAAAACAATCAATACACTAAATAAACAATTTACAACATTCTTCTCACAAATTGTAGCAGAAACTTTACGCAACAAGCGTGCATTGCGCCTTAAAAATGAGTATTATTGTAAGAAAATTAATTTCTGCAAAATATATGGGGTATTGGGAGATCTTTTTGTTTTTTTTTAATTATCGCTTTCATTTATTCTTCCGTAGGTTTTGGAGGAGGATCCAGTTATCTTGCAGTTCTTGCCATGTATAACCTTCCTTACCAGGAAATACGCTTAACGGCACTTATTTGTAATGTTATTGTGGTCGTCGGAGGGGTGTTTATTTACATCAGAAATAAGCAGACGGACTGGAGGAAAATAATACCGCTTACCATTGTAAGTGTTCCTATGGCATTCCTGGGAGCGGTTTTAAAAATAAGCCAGGAAACCTTTTTTCTGATATTAGGGATTACATTAATCATTGCGGCATTGTTGCTTTGGATAAGAACAGATTTAAAAAATGGAGAAGATCATCCGGAACGTACGGGCACTTCTCTATTCAAAAACGGACTTCTGGGAGGTGGAATAGGATTTTTATCTGGATTGGTAGGCATTGGTGGGGGAATTTTTCTTTCCCCTCTCTTAAACCTTATGAAATGGGATACTCCACGAAAAATTGCAGCAACATCAAGTGTTTTCATCCTGGTTAATTCAGTGTCAGGGATTTTCGGACAGTTATCCAAACTCTCTGCCGATATGGATTATTTCAGGATCCTGAGTTTGTGTTTTGCCGTATTTATCGGTGGACAGGTAGGTTCCAGAATGTCCCTGAAATGGAATCCTTTGGTCATCAAAAGAATGACCGCTATTTTGGTACTGGTGGCTGGGATAAATGTTTTAATAAAATATTGGTAAAAAGCTAAATGTAAAATGATAATTAAAATATTAGCATTCGGAATAACGAAAGATATTTTCGGAGGTTCAGAAAAAAAAAATAGAAATAAATGAAGGAGCAAGCGTCAAAGTACTCAAGGAGTTTCTGGAGAAAGATTTTCCGGAGCTTAAAAAACTAAAATCCTATTTTATTGCCATTGACGATGAATATGCGGAGGACAATCAGATCATTGAAGTCTCTAACGAAATAGCAATAATCCCTCCGGTAAGCGGAGGGTAACACCTATGGTTGATATTAAAATAACAGAAAATATACTGGATCTTACAAATTGCTTTACCCTTGCTTCCGATCCTGCATGCGGAGGGATTGCGTCATTTGTAGGAACGGTAAGAAATCATACGAAAGGCCAGGCTGTCATCCGTTTGGAATATGAATGTTACGAGTCTATGGCGGTTAAGGAGATGAGGAAAATAGCAGATGAAGCTATTTCCTTATTTTCGGTAAAAAATATTGTAATTCATCACCGTACAGGAATTTTATTTCCTGGTGATGCAGCAGTGATAATCGTGGTGAGCGATGGTCACCGGAATACTGTTTTTGATGCGTGCAGCTATATTATTGAAAATATAAAAAAAAACGGTTCCCATCTGGAAAAAAGAAATTTTTGATAATGGAGAAGAGTGGGTTTCAGCGCACCCGTAATTTGAGGAATAAAATTTTGTATCTTTAAGTATCAATTATTAAATTATGAAAGCCCATCTGTTATCAAATAAATCAGTAAAGCAGATAGAAATCGTCAAAGTTAAGGAAAACAGCAGTTTCCAATATACGGATGATGTTTCTGTTGAGGAACCTTTAGAAATAAGGGTGGTCTATCATTTAGCAGATAAAAAAGAATCGAGGAATATATCTGTAACAATGAGAACACCTGGTAATGATGCAGAGCTGGCTGCCGGCTTTTTATTTACGGAAGGGATTATTTTTGACTATAAACAAATTGAAAGCATATACTCTCCTCAGGCAGAATGTGCCAGGAACAGCGAAAATATTATCATTGTTGAACTTGCAGAAGGTTTTGTTCCTGACCTTATGAATGCTGACAGGAACTTTTATACTACTTCCAGCTGTGGGGTTTGTGGAAAAGGATCCATTGAATCTATAAGAACAGTGAGTTCTTTTCATAACCGTACAAAAGAAAATATAGAGGTTTCTCTGGAAACCCTGTATCAATTATCTGAAAAGCTACAGTCTTTCCAGAATAATTTTAGTGCTACAGGCGGTATACATGCCTCCGGTATCTTTGACCGGGAAGGTAACCTTCTGGCGTTGCGTGAAGATGTGGGAAGACATAATGCTTTGGATAAACTCATCGGTCATGCATTATCAGCAGGGCTCCTGCCGCTTCATGACAAAATTTTGGTGTTGAGTGGAAGAGCCAGTTTTGAGCTTATTCAGAAAGCGGCAATGGCTGGTATTTCCATTGTTGCAGCAATAGGAGCTCCTTCCAGCCTTGCGGTAGATCTGGCAAAAGAATTTGATATCACTTTATTAGGCTTTCTCCGGGACAACCGGTTTAATATTTACCATTCCGGCAGCCATTTTAAAATTGAAAATGTATTATGAAAATAAGAATTAAAGATAACTCGTTGAGATTTCGTCTTACCCAATCCGAAGTGGCAAAATTAGGAGAAGACGGAATGATCTCCAGCTTTACGGAATTTGTGGACCGTCCGTTTATTTACTCTATCGAAAGAACAGAAGATGTGGATCTCTCGGCGGCTTTCATTGAAAACAGGATTGTTCTGAAAATGCCGGCAACAATGATCACGGAATGGATTTCCACGGATAGAGTAGGTTTTGAAGGGCAGGCCGGAAAAATCAAACTCTTGATAGAAAAAGATTTTGTATGTATTGATAATACAGTGGAAGACCAAAGTGACAATTATCCCAACCCGAACATAAAATGCTAATTTTTCATCTTTTTAAATGTAGAAATCATGGAAAACAAAGATATATTCAATAAAAAAGAGGACAGCAGATTACCTTCTGCAGAACCACCTTATAAACTGCTGGATCTGAAGCTGAAACCACCAAAAGCATGGGCAGCAGGAGTTCCTGCAGTTATTCATTCATTGGATCAGTTGGTGCTGAATGCCTCTGTTCTTCGTGGAGGGAGAGCTCTTTTCAGTATGAATCAGTTTGATGGTTTCGATTGTCCGAGCTGCGCGTGGCCAGACCCGGATGACGAACGTTCCAGATTGGGCGAATATTGTGAAAACGGGGCAAAAGCCTTAGCAGAAGAAGCGACTTCAAAAAAGATCGGGGCTGACTTTTTCAAAGAAAACTCCGTATATGATTTGGCAAAGATGACAGATTTTGAAATCAGCCAGTTGGGAAGAATAGCGGAGCCTATGTATCTGCCTAAAGGAGGAACGCATTATCAGCCAATCAGCTGGGATAATGCTTTTAAGAAAATCTCTGAAAAACTAAACGCTCTTGACTCGCCCGACGAAGCCATATTTTACACATCCGGAAGAACAAGTAATGAAGCAACATGGGTTTATCAGCTGTTTGCCAGAGAATTCGGAACCAATAATTTTCCGGACTGTTCTAATATGTGCCATGAAACTTCCGGTTATGCTCTATCAAGAAGTATAGGTATTGGAAAAGGAACCGTAAAGTTGGAAGACTTCTACGACACGGATCTTATCATAATCATAGGGCAGAATCCCGGGACCAATTCACCAAGAATGCTCTCCGCCCTAACTAAAGGAAAGAAAAACGGAGCAAAAATTATGGCTGTCAATCCGCTTCCCGAAGCCGGATTAAAAGGATTCAAAAATCCTCAGGATGTTCGGGCTCTGCTCAATAAACCATATGAATTGTCAGATCTGTATCTTCCTGTTAGGATTAATGGAGATATGGCGCTTTTAAAAGTACTGCAAATTCTTGTGCTAGAAGAAGAAGCTAAAAATCCGGGAAAAGTTCTTGACCAGGATTTTATAGCGAACAAAACCGCCGGATTTAATGAATTGGTTGAGGAATTAAAAAAATATGATCTCAACTTTTTATCGGAAGAATGTGGTATTCCGGTTGAGAGCTTGAGAGAAGCTGCACAAATGATTGCCTCAAAAAAGAGGATTATCATTTGTTGGGGAATGGGAATTACACAGCAGCATAATGGTGTGGAAATGATTTACAATATTGTGAATCTCCTGTTGATGAAAGGAAGTATAGGAATTCAGGGGGGAGGTGCGTGTCCGGTTAGAGGGCATAGCAATGTTCAGGGTAACAGGACGTTACTTATTAACCATCATCCAACAAAGGAACAATTGGATAGGCTGCAGGAATATTACGGCTTTGAAGTACCAAGAAAAGGAGGATATGACGTTGTAAACGCGCTTAAAGCAATGCATGAGGGTAAAGTGAAATTCATGTTCTGTATGGGAGGTAATTTTCTTTCTGCTGCACCGGATACTTCTTTTACAGCAGAAGCGATGCGCAGTCTTGAAATGTCTGTGATTGTTTCAGTAAAATTAAATAGAAACCACCTTATCCACGGGAAGGAAGCCTTGATCTTACCGGTCATCTCCAGAAGTGAAAAAGATATGATCAATGGGGAACTTCAGCATGTAAGCACAGAAAATTCAATGGGCGTTGTGGAATGGTCAAGAGGTGTTCTCGATCCTATTTCAAAACACCTGATCAATGAAACCCATGTCGCCTGCAGAATGGCGAAAGCGGTGTTAGGGGAACGCTCAGTTGTGGATTGGGATAAGTTTATTAACAGCTATGATGCCGTTCGTCACGATATTGAGCAATGTATTCCCGGATTTGAAAATTATAACAAAAGGGTAGTACAAAAAGGAGGCTTCTATCTTCCGAACGGACCAAGAGATGGTATTTTCAACAGTGAATTTTACCCGGGAAAAGCGGCTTTCAATATTACCGCTGTACCGGATAATTCGCTTGCAGATGACGAATATCTGATGGGAACAACCAGAACACATGATCAGTTCAATACGGTTGTTTATGGTTTAAATGACCGGTACCGAGGGATCTTCAATGAAAGGAGGGTTGTGATGATGAATGAAAAAGATATTGAAAAGGCAGGTCTTAAAGAAGGTGATCATGTAGATCTTTTCAATTATGATGATGGCATCGAAAGGATTGCACCGCTTTTTATTGTCGTAAAATATCCTATTCCACAAAAAAGCACCATGACCTATTTCCCGGAAACTAATGTTTTGGTGTCCATCAATAATGTAGTCAACGGAGCCAATATGCCGGCTTCCAAATATGTCCGTATTAAAATCCGGAAACATGATCCTGATATTTTTAAAAAGATTGATGACCATGTGATTGCAGCAGCCGGAACGAGTGTGGAGTAATGTTTAAAATATTTTATTGTTTAAACAGATTATAGTCATGAGAAGACTGTTTTTTGTTTTCATATTTTCTTTTTGTGGATTGCTATCGGCTCAGACGGCATTTCAATTAAAAGTTTCAGGTGAAGTTGCCCATCCTTTGGATTTAAGCTTATCCGATCTTTCAAAAATGCCCCGAAAAGATGCCGTACTGAGGGATAAAGATGGAAGCTCCCATACCTTTACAGGAGTCCCTGTCATGGAAGTTTTGGAAAGGGCAGGGATTCCGTCCGGAAAAGCACTTCATGGAGCAGAAAACCTTTCCAAATATGTACTGATAAAATGTTCGGATGGTTATCAGGTTTTATTTTCACTGGCAGAGCTGGACGCTTCCATTCAGGATAAAAATGTCATTATTGCAGATACTGTAGATGGGAAACCCTTGCCAAAGGAAAAAGGTCCCCTCAGGATTATTGCGGAAGGGGAAAAGAAGCCGGCAAGAAGTTCTTATCAGGTTAGAGAAATTTTTATTAGTTCAATAAAAAATTAATTGTAAATGGACTCATCGAAACTTAAAAATCGTTGGCTGATTGCTGCTTCTGCAGTCGGTATTCATATTTCTATAGGCTCTGTGTATGCCTATTCTGTAATGACAAATCCTGTGGGAGAGATTTTTAAAATAGATGAAGGAACCATAAAGTGGGCATTTAAAATTGCCATTCTATTACTTGGTTTATCCGCAGCGTTTATGGGAACCTGGGTAGAAAAAGTAGGGCCTAAAAAAAGTGGAACTGTCGCGGGAATTTTTTACGGAGTGGGAATCTTAGGTTCCGGGCTTGCCGTACAACTTGTATCCCTGCCCTTATTTTTGATCAGCTATGGATTCATAGGGGGTATAGGATTAGGAATTGGATACATAACACCGGTAAGCACCCTGGTAAAATGGTTTCCGGACAGACGTGGCCTGGCAACAGGAATGGCGATAATGGGATTTGGTTTTTCAGCTTTGATATTCGGTCCCCTGATGCAAATTTTATTTGAAAAAGTAGGTGTTTCTAATGCTTTTTATATTTTGGGAAGTATTTATCTGGTTGTGATTCTTTTGTCTTCAAGTTACATAGAAAAACCACCGGAAGGTTATTTACCCAAAGGGTTTAATCCTTCCGAAAGTAAGACCGCAACAAATGATATTGCCTATATAGATGCAAAAACTGCATTGAAGACAAAACGATTCTATTATATCTGGATCATGATGTTTATTAACATTACCTGTGGTATTGCAATTATTGCGGCAGCGAGTCCGATGACTCAGGAGAAACTTCATTATACCGCTTTGCAGGCAGCTGCAGTTGTGGGTTTAATTGGCGTATTCAACGGGATTGGAAGATTGCTTTGGTCTGGTTTATCAGATTACCTGGGGAGGGCTAATACCTATATTTTATTTTTTGTATTTCAGATTTTAGCTTATTATTTCTTACCTCAAATTTCCATAGAAATTTTATTTCTTGCTATTCTCTTTACCGTTATTACAATGTACGGTGGAGGTTTCGCTACACTTCCTGCATTTCTGGGAGACTTGTTTGGTACAAAACAATTAGGTGCAATACATGGATTTGTGCTTACAGCCTGGGCATTAGCAGGGGTTGCCGGTCCCTCAATATATGACTATGTTAAAAAACAGACCGGATCACTAACGACTACCTTAGAGGTTTTTTCAGGAATGTTCGTGATCGCACTTATTGTTTCGGTTCTGATGAAAATGAATATTAATCAATTGAAAAAAGAAAGGCAAAAATAATGATCATAAGAAAAAAAGAACATTGGTTCAGAATGCTTTTTGTTTGGCACGGCTCTGTTTTGCCTGCATTGCTTCCGCGGTTGGGATTGCTTTTAATTCTTTCTTTATTGGTCACTTATTTTCATGGAATCATTTTCTCTTTTAAAGTTCCGTTAAATCCTGCACCACTTACCCTGTTCGGTTTCGTACTGGCTTTATTCCTGGGATTCAGGAACAATGCCAGCTATGATAGGTTCTGGGAAGGAAGAAAGCTGTGGGGCGCTCTGCTGAATACTTCCAGGGCACTGACCCGCCAGGCAATCACGCTGAAAAATATAAAGGAAGATCAGGATTCAGTTCACAATTTTGTGCAGTTGCTGGGTGCATTTGTTTTTGCATTGAAACACCAGCTGAGAGGAACGGACGCTTATGAAGATTTAAAATCCAGGCTTAACGAAGATCAGCTGAAACTTGTTGCCGCATCAAAATATAAACCGGCTGTTATTATGCGCCTTCTTGCAGAATGGGTTCAGAAGCTAAAAGACGAAGGGGGAATGGATTCTATCCAGCAGGCGCGTTTTGATGAAAACTTTGATAAGCTTTCTGATATCTTAGGAGGTTGTGAAAGAATAATTTCTACCCCTATTCCATACAGCTACAGGGTTTTACTGCACCGGACTGTATATATATACTGTTTTCTGTTGCCTTTCGGACTTGTAGATTCTCTCGGATGGTTTACCCCTCTTATTGTTGTATTTGTTGCGTATACATTTGTTGCATTTGAAGCGATAGCGGATGAAATCGAGGAGCCGTTTGGAACAGATGCGAATGATTTAGCTCTTAACAGCATGTGTATCATGATTGACGAGACCATTCATGAGATGGTGGGAGAACATATTGCTGTTTCCCGAAAGAATACCCAGAATATTATTGATTGATCCCTTCTCAAAGACAGGTATGGAAGCTTCAGAAAAGCAATTGATTTATACAGTTGGACATTCTGTTCATTCATTAGAATACTTTATTGAAATACTTAATTCGTTTAAGATTGAGATGCTGGTTGATATCCGGCGGTTTCCGGGATCAAAAAGATATCCATGGTTTAATAGAGAAAATTTGGAAATACACCTACGCGAAAATAGTATAGGATATGCCCATCTTGAAGAATTGGGAGGAAGGAGAAAGGTACAGCCGGATTCAATAAACAGCCGGTGGCGGAATGAATCTTTCCGTGGGTACGCCGATTATATGCAAACCGGAGAATTTGTAGCGGCTATAGAAAAACTTGAAGATATTGCTAGGGAAAAAATTACGGCTTTTATGTGTTCGGAAGCGGTATGGTGGAGCTGCCACAGGGCTATGGTGTCAGATTATCTTAAAGCAAAGGGCTGGAAAGTCGAGCATATAATGAATGTCGGTAAAACAGAAGAACATCCTTACACTTCACCGGCAAGAATAAGTGATGGCAAAGTTTTTTATTCCGACGAAAGTTTATTTGATTAGTTTTTGTTTTATCTGTGTATTTTGTGAATACCATCTTTTAAAGAAAACACTTCCTTCTCAGGAAAAAGACTTTTAATTTTCCTCACTGCTTCTGCGCTGCGTTTTCCGGATAGGCAATAAGCTAAAATAGGCCGGGTAAGCCCGGAAATATATTCTGAATGATGTTGTAGCTCATCTACAGCTATATTGACTCCTCCAATATTAAACTCTTTATGCTCTTCTAGGGTACGGACATCTATGATTTCAAAGTGATCTTTATCCTGCATCAACTGTTCAAATGTGATGATCTCAACTGTCTGAGATAAGCTTGTAATGGGTAGGGCAAGTTTTCTTAATTTAATAATTTGGGTTTTGCCATTCAGCACATTCATCATCCAGAGTTTTCCTGCCAATAAATCTTCAGGATTTGTAAAATATTTTATAGCTTCATTTGCCTGCATGCATCCTACAATTCCTGCCAGTGTAGGAAGTACTCCGCCTTCTCTGCAGTTGGGGACCTGTGATTCTTCTGCATTAGGGAAAACATCGCGGTAATTGGGAGAGTATGTACCGTCTTTCTGCATAACATTCCATATGCTTACCTGGCCTTCATATTGGTAAATAGCACCATAAACCAAAGGTTTTCCGGTTAAAACGCAAGCGTCGTTCAGCAAGCATTTTGTTTCAAAATTATCTGTTCCTTCAATAATCAGATCAAAATCAGAAATTAAATCCATGACATTTTCGGAAGTTACCCGAAAATTAAAAGGAGTGATTTTCACTGATGGATTTTGTTGCTGTAATTTTTTGGTGGCAATGTCAACTTTTGATTTCCCGATATCATCCGGAGTATACAAAATCTGGCGGTGCAGGTTGCTTTCAGAAACAATATCGTCATCTGCAAGACCAATCGTTCCTATACCAGAAGCAGCAAGATACTGTGCTGAAGGACATCCAAGTCCTCCCATGCCCACGATGAGAACTTTAGCATTTTTAAGGAGTTCCTGAGAAGCTGTCCCAAATCCGGGTAAAGCCATCTGGCAATGATAACGTTCAAGAGAAGTATTCATATCAGCCTTTAATTAAATTTATTTTCTTAAAATCTCCTGGGCTTTTGCCATATCTTCAGGAGTATTTACATTCATTAAAGAATCCGGGTTATCTGGTTTCAGGATTAACGTATCACTGTTAATAAGAACTTTTCTTGGACAGGTATTTCCTGATCCCAAAAAATTCAGAAGCAGAGGATAGCTTTTAGGTTCCCAGATCGTAATTAATGGTTCGGGTAGTCCGTCAAAAGGGCTTTCGTAGGTTGTTGCCGCTTTTTCGGGGTTTCTGGATTGTATCAGAAATTCTAATGCACTTTTATCCAGCAAAGGAAGATCGCAGGCTACTACCAGCCATGCTTTTTCTCTCTGGGAGCGCAATGCCGAAAGTATTCCTCCAAAAGGGCCCATGTCCAGAAAAGTATCGGTAAGGGCGTTGTAATCACTATTAAAATTTTCCAGCTGGTTCTGTCTGCAAGAAATAAAGACTTCCTCACAAAATGGAGCTAAAAGATCAGCCGCATAATACCGCTGCTCTTTGCCATGCCAGTTGATTTTATCTTTAGGATTTCCCATTCGCCGGCTTTTTCCTCCTGCCAGTACCAGCCCGTTGAGTCTGGGGAAATCAGTCTCTTTTGAAATCATTTTTTCCTCCTGTTTTTTCGATGAGTTGTATTTCTTTGATCACAATATCATGGCTCATTGCTTTGCACATGTCATAGATGGTAAGTGCTGCCACAGATGCCCCTGTCAGGGCTTCCATTTCGATGCCGGTCTTAGCTTCAATCTCAGCAGTACAGTAGATTTCAATTTCATTCTGAGAATTGATTTCAATACCTATTTCACAATTATCCATACCAATAGGATGGCACAGTGGGATAAGGTCGCCTGTTTTTTTTGCAGCCATTATCCCTGCAATGATGGCAGTTTGAAACACAGAACCTTTTTTAGTTTTAAAGTCATCCTTTTGAAGCGCTTCCAGAATATTTTCAGGAATTACCACAATAGCTTTGGCGGTTGCTTTCCTGTGGGTAACTTTTTTATCACCCACATTCACCATACCTGGTTGTTCCTTTTCGTTAAGATGTGAAAAATTTGTCATGAGTACAATTAAAAATTATATTTCCAGATGGTATAGACTTCGCCTTTCTTAAATTCATTTTTTTTCAGAGGAAGTTCTATAAATGCATGGGTTTCTGCAAGATGGGAAAAATCTCCGGAACCATTGGTATTCACTGATTCTGCAATTACTTGTCCCGATCGATTCACACTGAGTTTTACCTGGGCAAAATATTGCAATGGAAAAGGAAAGTCTATATCATTTTGTAAAACGGCATGCAGTACTGTTTCCGGGATCTCTAAAGATTTTTCCAGCCAGGGAATAAAATACCGGTGCAGGCACATAAATACGGAAACTGGATTTCCCGGGAATGCAAAAATTAATTTTTCGTTCCGGCTTTTTCCAAACCAGAATGGTTTTCCTGGTCTTTGCTTTATTTTGTGAAAAAGTTTTTCGATTCCCAGTTCTTCACAAGCCTTGGGCAGATAATCGAATTTTCCCATAGAAACTCCGCCACTCATTAGTAAAATATCGTAACGGTCAATACATTGGGAAAGTTCCTTTTTTATGAGTTCAAGATCATCATTCCAATGCAGCCAGTCAGCACTGATCCTATATTTTTCCAAAACAGATTGTATGGTAATTCCATTGGAACGTCTCAGCTGAAATGGAGTAGGGGTTATGTCAGGTGACACCATTTCGTCTCCTGTGGAAATAATAGCCACCCTCGGAAGCTTTTTCACTTTCAGAAATGTCTTTCCGACGGACGCGGCAATCCCGAGAATAGACGGTGTTATAACCTGATTGGCTTTTACCAGTATTTCTCCCACTTTTTTATCCCTTCCTTTCAGGTGGATATTCTGCCCTTTTTTTACATCAATATTGATGTTTGCCACATTGTTGTTGATCAGGATATCTTCATAACGAATCACGGTGTCCATTGAAGAATGCAATGCAGCACCGGTCATAATTTCGACGCAGTTATTTTCTTCGTCAATAAAAACCGGAGCTTCACCTGCTGCCTGTACAGCTTTGATGGTAAAGTTGCGCACTCCTTTTTCATAGGATTTGAAACTGATTGCAATTCCATCCACCGTAGGTCTGTCAAAAGGTGGTAAATCACGATCTGCCAAAATATCCTCTGCTAAAATTCTTCCCAAGGCATTTTCATAGGAAATATCTTCTGTTCCGAAATCTCTTATCTGCGAAAAGATAATGTTTTCTGCCTGCTGTACACTGATCATTTCCATAATTATCCTCCTATAGTTGCCATTGACTGATGTATTTGTGATGCGGTCAGACTCAGTTTTTGAGCTTCCCAACCGTCCTTTGGTTTTTGGTGTATACTGCTTATAATTATATTTTTCAGCTCTTCATCTGTTTTTCCCATACGGATTTCATCCTTCAGATTGATACCGCCCCCTTCATACAAACAGGTTCTCAGAATACCGGAAGGGGTGATTCTTATCCTGTTGCAGTCTCCGCAAAATGAACGGGTATAAGCTGCAATAATCCCTATACCTCCTTCAAAACCAGGAATCTTATAATTATATGATGTTGAACTTTTAGGATCAACTGTCTTTTGGATGTCAGGAAAATGATCTTTTATATAGCTATGAATTTTTGTAAAGTTCCAATTCAGGGAAACATCTGTTTCGCTGCCATTAAAAGGCATCTCTTCAATAAAGCGCACCTCTACCGGAAGACCTTTTGTAAGCAGAACCAACGGAATAATATCTTCGGTATTTTGTCCTTCCATTACCACGGTATTGATTTTTACTTTTATATCATGCTGTAGTAAACCATCTAAAGTTTTCATGACCTTATCAAAACTATTTCTCCGGGTAATTTTGAAAAAACGGCCCCTATCCATTGTATCAAGACTTAGATTGACAGATTTTATTCCGTATTGTTTAAGCTGCGGAATATATGGCTCGGTGAGAAGGCCATTAGTGGTTATACTGAGATCATTAAGTCCGTTTAATTGTGATATATTTTTGATGAGGTCAATAGAGTTTTTTCTGACAAATGGTTCTCCTCCCGTTATTCTGATTTTATCTACTCCCATGGCTGTAAATACCGAACAGATCCTCAGCATTTCTTCATCGGTCATTAATTCATTCTGCTTAATCCAGGTAAGACCTTTTTCCGGCATGCAATACGTACACCGGAGATTACACCGGTCTACAATAGCAAGCCTTAGATAGTTGATATTCCTTCCAAATTTATCTGTCAACATTTTAAATAAAATAAGTCTTATTACAAATATACTGAATGTTTCCCTTCGGGAAGGGAAATTCTATAATTGCAGATAATAGACCATATTTATTTCACAATTCCGGATATAGATTCTTCTTCATATCTATTTTAAGTAACTTTATCCGTCATTAAAATAGAAAATGCCACACGATAATTTTAAAACATTAAAAGATCAGATTAAAGATGTGTATGTTGTGTATCAGGATACAATAAGTTCTTCCGAACTTAATCGTTTTCCCGATCATTCTTTTACAATTATACTTTTAGATGACTGTGAAAAAGGGAATTGTGTCACCGACATAGATACCTATATTTTAAATTCCCGGCAATTATTTGTTCACCTTCCCAATAGAAAATACATATGGGATCTGCCTTCAAATGCAAGTGGCAGAAGATTGATCATTAATGACTCTATTCTTGAAACATTTTCTCCGACATTAAAACATACTTTTTCCCCTCACAGTACCTATGAAATGATCCAGTCAAACGAGGAAGCTTATGAAAAGTTCAGTATGGAATTTGATGCCATCCGTAAAGAGATACATTCGGAAATGGTGTTTCCTGAACTTATTAATGCAAGGGTGAGGCTTTTGGCTCTGATGATCAATCTTTGGATAGAGCAGATGTATGGAAAATCTGCATTGAGTGATCATAATAACCCTGCTTTCCGGTTCCATGAACTGGTCGAAACCTATTACAAAACACAAAAAAGTGTAGCTTTTTATGCTGAAAAGCTATGTATTACGCCCAATTATCTAGGTGTTCTATGCAGAAAACAGTATAAAATATCTCCATTGGAATTTATAAAGCAAAGAATAGTATTGGAAGCAAAGAAATTATTACATAGTTCAAATAAATCAATTAAAGAAATAGCTTTTGAGCTTGGGTTTAATAATTTCTCTCATTTTTCATATTTTTTCAGAACACAGACAGGCTGGACTCCGAAGAATTATAGAATAACAATGGATAAGAGTTAAGTTTAATAATCTATTTAATTAAATAAAACGGCATCTTTAAAGGATGCCGTTTGCTATTTTATTATCTGCGAATGGTTACTCCTCCGTCTACGGACAGGTATGAACCCGAAATATAAGACGCTTCTTTTGAGGCCAGGAAAACAATAGCATTGGCTATTTCTTCAGCTTCCCCGATTCGTTTCAGCGGAACCGCTGCTGCAATAGCATTTTTAATATCCTCAGGTGTTTGATGATTCATCGGGGTATCAGTTAATCCCGGAGCTACGGTATTGACTCGGATTTTTCTGTCTGCCAATTCAGTTGCTGCTGTACGGGCAATTGCATCAACGGCACTTTTTGTTGCAGCATAAGCTCCCATTTGTGCATATCCACTGACTGAAACTCCGGAAGAGATCAGGATTACGGAAGCTCCTTCTGCTAAATGCGGAATTAGTTTTTGTAAAGTAAAGAATAAGCCTTTTACATTGATGTTGAACAAATCATCAAAAACTTCTTCAGTCGTCTCTTCAATGGAGTGTTGTTTCGCTATTCCTGCGTTCAGTACAAGTACATCAATTTTATTTCCGCTTTCCGCAACTTCTTTTGCCAACGTTTCAATGTCTGGTATTTTCGAAATATCCGACGCGAGGGTTTTTAAATTTTGGCTATTAATTTTTAGTGATGCTGCATTCAGACTATCACTATTTCTTCCTGTTATTAAAACGTTTGCTCCTTTTGTGATAAATGTTTGGGCAGTTGCCAATCCAATTCCTGCGCTTCCGCCGGTGATTATTATATTTTTATTTTTAAAATCCATTTTTTAAATTTTGAATGATTGAAAAATTAATTTTAGTCTAAGACTTTTTGTGTTTGAAATCGATTTCTTTAACGATGCAAAGTTATAATGAATAAATTTATTTTAGTAACTTTGTAACTAAAAGTAACAGTAACTTTTGAGTAACAAAGTAACTTATGGCGGAAATTGAATGCTCTGATAACGAGACAAACAGAAAACAAATCATGGCTGTTCACGATGCAATGGACGTATTGAATGGTAAGTGGAAAATTTCAATAATATCATCAGTTTGTTATTACAACAAACGGCGTTTTTCTGATATTTTGAATGACGTGAAGGGTATTTCCAATAAAATGCTCAGTAAAGAGCTGAAAGAACTGGAAATGAACCAGCTTGTAAAAAGAATAGTTAAGGATACTCAACCCGTGACGGTGCAATATCAGCTGACAGAATATGGTTTAACGCTGAAAAAAATTATTGATACTTTGGCTGATTGGGGAATCGAACATCGAAAAGTAATTGTTGGGAAGAAATGATAATAAAGAACCGGTAGTAAGAGCTTTTCTTTTATTTCCTGCGGAATTTCGGCGGCGGAAGCGTTATGATAATTCCTTCAGGTTGAACTTCCCCAACGGAACAAACAACGAATTAAGTAAACGCGAAAGGATTCGAACCTTTGATCGTCCCGATTAAAAACCGGGATGCTCTATCCTGTCTGATGTATTAATTGAAGTTATAGAACACAAAAAAACTCACAATACAAATTGTGAGTTTTAAAGTGAGCGCGAAAGGATTCGAACCTTTGACCGTCTGCTTAGAAGGCAGATGCTCTATCCAGCTGAGCTACGCACCCATAAAAAGTTGATTCCCGCTTAGTTTTACAAGCGCATTAAAAAAAGTCGGGGCGGCAGGATTCGAACCTGCGACCTCCTGGTCCCAAACCAGGCGCGATGACCGGACTACGCTACGCCCCGAGTATATTGTAAGAAAAAGAAAAGCGGAGGGTAAGGGATTCGAACCCTTGCGACACTTTCGCGTCGACAGTTTAGCAAACTGCTCCGTTAACCACTCCGGCAACCCTCCTTTTATCTTTATTTTTTAATGATCGTTATTCCGTTATTGCGAGTGCAAATATAGAATAGATTTCTTTATTTACCAAATAAATTTCAAGAAAATTTTGCGTATTTTTGAGCTAATAAATGATTAAAAAATTAGACTAATGCGTAAAACATTATATATCATCGGATTAACCGCTTTTGTTTTTTCTTGTGCCCCTCAGAAGAAAGTTGTGAAAACAACATATAAGCCGAAAAATCCAGTGACACAGCCAAAAACCGTAGTTAAAACTCCTGTTGCAGATAAGCCGAAACCACAAATTACAAGTGATCATGGAGTAGAGTTTTTTACAACCAATATTGCAGATCCTACCAAAAATGATAATACAGCAAGTTACGGCTCCATTGTCTCCGCAAAACCGGCCGGATATAAAGTAGTAAAAACCTATTTTCCTGCGATAGCGCAAAATTTCAGACAGAGATATTTAATATTACACTATACTGCTTTACCGGATGATAAATCCATAACTGTGCTTACCCAGCAAGCGGTGAGTGCACATTATCTTGTTAATAATATTGGGGATAATCAGATTTATCAACTGGTAGATGAAAATAAACGGGCGTATCATGCAGGGATAAGCTCTTGGAGAAATGATAAAAATCTTAATGATAATTCGATTGGAATTGAAATTGTAAATACCGGATATACTACTGATGGGACCGGAAAAAGGATTTTTGCCCCGTTTAGTGATGAACAAGTAAGAAAGGTAGCTGCATTAGCAAAAGATATTGCCACCAGATACCAGATTCCGGCGACCAATGTTTTGGCCCACTCCGATATTGCACCAACCAGAAAACAGGATCCGGGACCTATGTTTCCATGGAAAAAATTATATGACGAATATCAGATAGGAATGTGGTACGATGAAGCAGCAAAACAAAGTATCTTTGAACTGGCACAAACCGATTTTACAACCCGATATAATGAGCCGTCATTTATCTTTTTAATTCAGACAGCACTTCAGAAGTTCGGGTATGGGATTGAGCCGAGCGGAAAATGGGATGATGCAACAAAGAAAACCATTGAGGCTTTTCAATATCATTTCCGCCCTCAGAATTATGATGGAATAATGGATGCTGAGACCTGGGCCATATTGCAGGCTCTCAATCAGAAGTATCCGGTAAAATAAAATGAAAAAAAGCGCATCTGTTAACGATGCGTTTTTGCTATATTTAAACGATAAAAAAAATAGAAAATCTGTAATGGAAAATTTCAGAAAAGAAAGCGATTTGCTGGGAGAACTTAACGTGCCGGTGGACGCTTATTATGGAGTGCAAACCCAGAGAGCGATCGATAACTTCAAAATTTCGGGACAGCTTCTGTCTTCATATCCTGATTTTATTAAAGGATTGGCTTTTGTAAAAAAAGCTGCGGCTAAGACTAATTATGAATTAGGGCTTTTGGAAGAAGATCTTTATTTCAAGATTGCAGAAACATGTGATGAGATCATTGATGGACAACTTCATGAACAGTTCCCTGTGGACATGATTCAGGGAGGAGCCGGTACTTCGATCAACATGAATGCGAATGAGGTAATCGCCAACAGGGTTTTAGAAAAGTTAGGAAAGAATAAAGGAGAATATCAGTATTGTTCGCCAAACGATCATATCAATCTTTCCCAATCTACCAACGATGCTTATCCTACAGCTATTAAAGTTGGGCTTTTACGTATGAATGTACGATTGGTTGAAAAACTGGAAAAAATAGTAGCTGCTTTTCGTGCAAAAGGCGAGGAGTTTCACGATGTTATTAAAATGGGTAGAACTCAGCTTCAGGATGCGGTTCCTATGACTTTAGGGCAGGAATTTGAAGCATTTGCTGCCAATCTGGAAGAAGATATTTCTAAACTGAATAATAATGCCGATCTCTTTGTTGAGGTCAATATGGGAGCGACTGCTATTGGAACAGGGATTAATGCTCCGATCGGCTATGCTTCTCTTTGTGCTAAAAATCTGGCTCAGCTGACCGGATTTCCGATTGTTTCCGCACCAAATCTTGTAGAGGCAACTCCGGATACAGGATCTTATGTGATTTATTCTTCTGCTATGAAACGTCTTGCGGTAAAACTATCCAAGATATGTAATGATTTAAGGTTGTTAACTTCAGGTCCGAGAGCGGGTCTTTTTGAAATTAATCTACCTCCAATGCAGCCGGGATCATCGATCATGCCGGGGAAAGTAAACCCTGTGATTCCTGAAGTGGTAAACCAGGTATGCTTTAAGGTAATAGGAAATGATCTTACGGTAACTTTTGCTGCCGAAGCAGGACAGTTGCAGCTTAATGTAATGGAGCCGGTACTTTCGCATGCGATTATGGAAAACATTAATTTCCTTTCCAACGCTTTGGATACACTTCGTACAAAATGTATAGTTGGCATTACCGCTAATAAGGAAGTTTGTTTGAATATGGTAAAACACAGCATTGGTATTGTGACTGCACTTAATCCTTATATTGGATACAAACAATCGACACAAATCGCTAAAGAAGCATTGGAGACAGGAAAAAGTGTATACAACCTTGTACTTGAAAAAGGAGTGCTTACTCAGGAGAAGCTTGATGAAATTCTTGATCCTAAGAACATGCTGATGCCGCATAACAAATAAAATTGGTTATTACCTAAGAATAAAATAATATAAGATCTTCATCTGAAAATATTCAGGTGGGGATCTTTTTAATACAACCGGACATTGAGGTTTTTAATTATAATTCCTGCACACAACGAAGAGGATCATCTTCCATTTACCCTGGATTCTTTACAGCAACAACGTTATAAGGATTTCAAAGTTGTGGTTACCAATGATGGTTCCACAGACCATACCCCTGAAATTATTAAACGATATACAGATACAGATTCCCGTTTTGAAACAGTTACCCTGCAGAAGTCGGCTCATCAGCCAGGTTCTAAAGTAGTTAATGCTTTTAAAAAAGGATTGGAGACTCAG
Organism: Chryseobacterium proteolyticum; assembly: GCF_046591535.1. Lineage (NCBI taxonomy): Bacteria > Pseudomonadati > Bacteroidota > Flavobacteriia > Flavobacteriales > Weeksellaceae > Chryseobacterium > Chryseobacterium proteolyticum. Next base: position 45,414 of record NZ_JBJLWK010000004.1, read on the forward strand.
GATTTGGATCATTTTGATATAATCTGCAAGTTTGATGCGGATATTATTTTGGACGAAAATTATCTTGAAACAATAGAAAAATCTTTCAGCAATAACCCCAAATACGGTTTGGTAGGTGGTCTGCTGTATGTAGAAAAAGAAGGAGATTGGGTTTATGAGGGAAATTCAAATAAAAATCATGTCAGGGGCCCGTTGAAGGCGTACCGCAAAGAATGCTTTCTTGAGATCGGTGGATTAAGGGAAACATTGGGCTGGGATAATATAGACTCTATACTATTGGAGCATTTAGGATGGAAAGAAGTCGTTCTACCGGAATTAAAAGTAAAGTTGATTAAAGTAAAAGGAGCTGATTATACAGTCAGGGAATCGGATTATTACGGACGTTATTTTTACTTTCTTGGGCTAAACAGATTTCTGGCATATGTTGCATCCTTAAAGGAAGCGATGAAAATCAGATCTGTTTCATTTTTTTTCTCTATCATTAAAGCCTATGAAAGCTGCAGGTCTAAAAAACTGGAACAGAAAATCAGCAAAGAAGAACAACAGGTTATTAACAATAAAAGATGGGAGACTTTAAAAAAGAAATGGCTTTGAGGATAAAATAAATAAAAACATTTTGAAAAACATAGCTTACATAGAAATAGATACACATGCTGAAATTGCCCGTGCTTTCATGGATATTATGAAAGGTTCGGAAGAGTTTACGGTAGACTATTATTTTTCAAAAAAAATCAAAGATCAAATTAAGGAAGATGGCGAAACGATTTTTTTGTCTGACAGTTCCATGATCAGTGATCAGCTGAAAGCAAAAAATTATGATATCATTATCATCGGGACTGCACATCGTTATTTCAGTACTTTCCTCGCGATTGTTCAGAAATATAAAGCTGCTGTTATTACCCATAACCTGAATTTTCCTCAATCCTCAAAATTAAGCTTAATCAAAAGCATTTTCAAAGAAGACTTTATTTACAGGCTTAAATTATGGTGGAAAGAAGGTCTTTTCTATTCTTCAAAAGTTTACCAGCATGCAGGTCATCTTCTTGTGTTGGATAATGCGCTCTGTACGGATAAATATCAGTTTCTTCCCCTTTTTTATACTTCCAATTTTAATAGGGTTCAACAGGATGATGTCAATATTGTAATTCCAGGAGGAGTCTCTCAGAAAAGAAGGGATTATGATCATATTTTTAAAACAATCCGGACTTTAAAAACAGATCAAAGATTCACTTTTATATTTCTTGGGAAAGCTCAGGGTGAAGAGTTGAAAGTGCTTGAAAAATTATCCGGGAATTTACCTGCCAATATTACCATACATTATTTTAAAGAAAGGGTTTCGGCAGAAGATTATGACCTATGGATGGCAAAAGCAGATGTATTATGGTGTCCTGTTCAGCAGCAAACTGAATTTTTCAGTCAGAAAGAGATTTATGGAAAAACCAAAATGACCGGAAATGTCGGAGATGCGATCAAATATGGAAAATTGGCTGTTTTTCCTAAAAACTATTCCTCGCAATTGGATTTTATCATTCCGGAAAATGAGAACATTGCCGAGCAGTTTCAACAGCTTAAAAGACAGAGTTTTGACTTTCAGAAGAACTATAGTAAAGAAAGTATCCGGAAAAAGCTCGGGGATGTTTTAAATGGTCTTATTTAAACTTAAATATCCCTTTGATGAAAGCTGCATTCAGATAATCCTCAACAGGGAATATTTTTGTGAAATAATTTCCGATATAAATAAGCACCAAAACTACGCTTGGTTTGTAGATCAAGTTAATGAAATTATTATTGAAAGTAGGCAATACAATAGCCACGGTAATTGCTAACGTACAGATAATAGACACAAAGATCATCTCAATAGATAAGGGTGAAACCTTAAACACGAAATAATTAAAGGCTATTTTAATGACATTATAAGTAGTTAATGAAATGGCCGTCGACAAGGCAATTCCAATTAATTTCAAATCGGTATGCTTAATGAAATAATAGTTAAGTCCTATTGTTAAGCCTGCGAGAAGAAGCATAACTACGATGTTGAAACGATAGTATTTTGAAAGAGAAATAATATTTCCGTTGAATCCTGTTGCGAGATCTATTAAAACCGCTGAACCCCAAATCCAGACTACAGGTTCATATTCCCTGAGCATTGTTCCGTTCTTGGGCATGAACTGAGTAAGAAAGGGGAATCCTACCATAATGCAGGAAAATAATATGGCCCCTAGAAAATATAATGATAATGAGGTTTTTTTATGAAATCTGTCCAGTTCTTCCATATTCCCTTCCGCTAATGTTTTGCTGATGATCGGAGCAGAAATATTAAATAATCCCAGTTGTGGAATAGAGATGAGCGAAATCAGCGCGTACAGGACAGCGTAGATCCCATTCTCTTCCATTCCCATGAATTCACCGATCATGAAACTGTTAATCGCCAGGTAATTTCCAAAGGTTCCCAAAAAACCGAAGAAACTGTAGTTCGTAAATTCTTTCCAGAAATTATTTTTTTTTGAAATAGTCGGTACTGAAGTCGAGTTTGATCTTTTCTAACCTGTTCGTATAATAAATATACCCTAAGAGCATCAATGCGAACATACCAAAGAAAAACGCAAAAGCGATCTGCTGAGACAGAAGTAAATATGAAAAAAGGCAGAAGGCTCCTAGGTTTGCTATTTTAGGGAAAATATTGTCGAAGATATTGGAGACAACAATTCTCTTATAATTTGAAGTGTATTTATTGAATAGGGCGCAGAGTGATAAAATCAAAACCATAGGTAAAATAATTTCCTTACTTTTCCAGGCTTCAAGCTTTGTAAACTTGGGATAAATCAACGGAATGATGAAGAAAACAATAGCAAATACTGCAAAATTAATCAGAATGGTGAGCAGTGAGATGGAAAGCATATTTTGCTTTTTGCCATCCTTTTCTACCCTGTGGAAAAATTTAACGTTAGAATAAGAAATTCCCAATACAACAAAGGGAACAAGCATTTCTGCAGTAGGCAAAATGTAGCGAAGCTTTCCGTAAAATTCAAAATTGCTCGGAAAGATGAATATGGCTGATACGGTACCTAACAAGAAACCTATATAACCGATAATGGAATATTTGAATCCTTGTCTTGCTACTACACTCATAAAGATATTTTAAAAGGTTTTGGGTATAAAAATAATGTTGTTGATATATTCCGTTTTGTTTTTTTCGTCACTTGTATTTCGGACCAAAATTTCTTCTGTAAGCTTTTCAAGCCTGAAAAGGGATCGGTCTAAATAATGCGCTTCATAACCCCAGCTTTCTACTTCGGAAATCTCTCCCCAAATAGGTTTGTCATGATGTCTTTGTTCCATTTCCACCATAAGGGTTGGTAGGAACTTTAGGATGGTTTTCTTTCCGCCGAAAAGGGTTTTCATCTCATTTCCTTCAACATCTATCTTGATGAAATCCAGTTTTTTAAGACCTCCTTTTTCTGCCCAGTCGTCCAATTTTGTGACCGTTACTTTTTCTGTGTAACTCTTTTCCTCACCTTTTTCCTTATACGAAGTATTCAGTGTTCCCCTTGAAGCTACCATTTTTCCATTGATGATGGGAACTTTAAACTCAGCAACTGTATTTTCATCCGAAAGTGCTAAAGAAAGAAGATTCATAGAAGGAAACAATCTTTTTAAGCGGGTATACAATTTATGGTTAGGCTCAAAAGCATAAATATGCTGAGGTTTGAGTTTATGTTCCAGCTGGTATAAAAATGTACCTACATTGGCACCAATATCAAGAATCACATCGTCTTCCGACAGATATTCTTTGATCCACACCAGCTCCGGTTCTACATTTCGTGCTGAAAAGTTATCCTTTGAAAGGTGATGTAAACTTTTAAAATATCTGCTTTTATAAAAACTTGGACTGATGTACTGTAAGTTTTCTGCAATTCTTTGGTATAAAGACATCCTTGATTATTTGACAGAGAGCAAAGATAATCAAAAATGTTAAACTCATGTTAATTTTGTTTAAATCTAACGCGTTGATTTTCAATTAATATATACATGTCTGTTTTATTTTAAAAGAATGTGTAACTGGTTGTAATTCTTTTATTTCAGACATGTTTAAAATAGATTCTTGTAGTTACAGAAAAGGGGCATTCAGAAAATCATTGAATGGCTTCATAAGTTTGAAAACTTTGGTTAGCTCCTTAACGGCATTTTTATCCAACACTGTTTCATCCTTGATGTTGTACACAACAATGAAATTTTTCAGTTTTAAATATTCTGCCATCGGATCTTCTTTCTCGAATCCCTGGGGTGTCTTTTTTAACTGGTCACTTTGATCCAGTTCAGGGAAATGCTTTTTAAAATCTTTGTTATTAACAATTTTAATAAAGTCATCAGCATATAAGGAGATCTCTTTTCGTACTTCTTTTAAAACTGATGATTCAGGCATGTAAATACCTCCTGCTAAAAAAGATTTTCCCGGTTCCAGGTGAAGATAGTAACCTCCTTTCTGGCTTCCTTTTCCCATTCCTAATGACGCTCCAAAGTTTGTTTTATAAGGTATTTTATCTTTTGAAAAACGGGTGTCCCTGTAAATCCGGAATAGAGCTTTTTTAGCATCTATTTTAGCAAGCTCTCCATCGAACGCCGACATTTCTTTAATAAGGTCTTCCAGAAATGCAACCACATTTTCCTGTGATTCGGTGTAAAGATGTTTATTTTCATTAAACCACTCGCGGTTGTTATTTTTGGATAATTTTTTGAGAAAATTAAAGGTTTTTGTAGAAATGGTGGCGGACATGTTTTTTAATTTTAACCAAATTTAAGTAAATCTATTCATATGTCAATGCCTCAATCCGATCAGGATTTGAAGCATTAAAACAGGATGATGTCCAGAAACTATATTTTTTATGGCAAGACAGCAAATACGATAAAGAATCCTGTAGTGAAATGGCAAATGGTGTTTGCATAACAGAAAGTCTCACAACAATAATTGAAGATCTTTCTTTTACATATTTCATGCAATTTTCGGGAATATTAAAATAAAAAAATTATAATTCCTGATTTTATTTTTGAAAATTCATTAATCTCCACGAAAAAATCAATCCAATTTAACAAAAAAAAATATTGTTTAATATTTTTTTAACATAACGGTTTATTTTTTGCGTTTAATTTTTTAAAAATTAAAAATATATTAAAGTATTCTGAAATTAAGATTCGTTATTTAACACTTTATTCAAAATAAAGTCAAATATTAATTGTATCTTTGCAAAAATTTTAAAATATTTAATGAATTTATTTACGGAGTCCAATTTAAGTCCTGACATCCTTAAGGCTATTGGCGAAATGGGTTATGAAAGCCCGACAGAAATCCAAAAACAGACTATCCCTTTTATTCTTTCAGATATACGCGACTTGATCGCACTTGCGCAAACTGGGACAGGCAAAACAGCAGCTTTTTCGCTTCCGATTTTGGATATGATTGACGATACGAGTCGCAAAATCCAACTATTGGTGCTTTGTCCGACACGGGAATTATGTCTTCAGATTTCTAAAGACATAAAGAATTACTCTAAGTACATGCAGAATATCAAATCTACAGCAGTGTACGGAGGTAGCAGTATTATGGACCAAATACGTTCTTTGAAGGAAAAACCACAAATTATTGTAGGTACTCCCGGAAGAGTAATTGATTTGATTAACAGAAAAGCACTTGATTTTTCTGCGATCCATTGGTTGGTTTTAGATGAAGCTGACGAAATGCTTTCAATGGGTTTCAAAGATGAATTGGAAACAATTTTAAGTGAAACTCCTGAAACAAAACAAACTTTCTTATTCTCTGCAACGATGAATAAAGAAGTGGAAAGAATTTCTAAAAATTATCTTACAAAACCTCACCGTATTTCAGTGGGTTCTATTAACGAAGTTAAAAAGAACATTAAGCACGAATACTATGTGGTAGGATATCGTAATAAAAAAGAAGCTCTAAAGAGATTAATTGACGCAAACCCTAATCAGTATTCCATTATTTTCTGTAGAACAAGAATGGAAACTCAGGAAGTGGCAGATTTCTTAATGCAGAACGGTTATGCAGCTGATGCACTTCATGGTGATCTTTCTCAGGCGCAGAGAGATACGGTAATGAAGAAATTCAGATTGAAAAATATCGACATTTTGGTGGCTACCGATGTAGCAGCAAGAGGTTTGGATGTGAACTCACTAACTCACGTTATCCATTACTCTCTACCTGATGATCCTGAAGTATTCGTTCACAGAAGTGGTAGAACGGGTAGAGCTGGAAAAGACGGTATTTCTATGGCTTTGATTAAGCCTGAAGAAAGCAGAAAGCTAAAACAGATTAAATCAACAACAAAGATTGATATTGTTGAAAAAACAATCCCTACAGGTGATGATATCATCAAAGCACAGGTAGGAGGCGTTTTCGAAAAGCTATTTACGGAGCATGAAGACTTATTTGAGTTTGACGACAGCTTGATTCCGGATCTTAGCAAATTCACGAAAGAAGAATTGGTACATCAGTTACTGCAGTTCCAGTTGAAAGATCTTGCATTGTACTATAAAGATAAGCATGATCTTGCTGAACAGAAATTCAGTTCCAGAGATGATGATTACTCAAGAAGAGACAGAGGAAGAGATCGTGACCGAGACAGAGGAAGAGACCGTGATAGCAGAGGTGGAGACAGAAGAGATCGTGGAGGAAAACCTAGAAGAAAGAATGAAGATATGGTAAGATTCTTCTTCAACCTTGGAAAGAAAGATCAATTGAAGAAACTGGATGTTTTGGATATTATCAATAAAGCAACTGCCGGAAATGGTAAAAAGAGAGCTGAAATTGGTGATATTGAAATTTTAGAGAAATTCTCATTCTTTGAAATTGAGAAATCATTTAAGGGAGAGCTTTTGAATAATATTTCTTCAATGAAATTCAGAGGAAAAGATATGAGAGCTGAAGAAGCTAATTAAAACTCATTTTTATATAATATAAACCGGCTTATAGCCGGTTTTTTTGTTTGATAATCAGCACTTAAACCAATGTTAACAAAACTTAATGTTATATACTTTTTGGTAAGGTGCTTTTTTAGGAAATTTGCAGACGAATTATAAATACTTAAAAATGGGAATTGGTAATATTTTCCACGCTTTTCAGCCTAAAGATAAAATCTTCTTCGTGCTTTTCGAAAAAGTAACTGAAAATCTAGTAGCAATGTCTGAAGAGTTCAACAACGGGGTGAAAGATTTTGACCTTAATGACGACTCTATGTTGAAGAAAATGAGCGACTACGAACACAAAAATGATGAGCTTACGCACGAAATCTTTATTGAGCTTGGAAAAAACTTTATAACTCCTTTTGACCGTGAAGATATTCACACTTTGGCCACAGGTTTAGATGATATCGCAGATTATATCTACGCTTCAACAAAATATATTTTCTTATATAAATCGCCTTTAATGAAGGCATATGCAGACTTCTCATTGTTGATTCATAAAGCATGTCTTGAAATTCAGAATGCAATGAAAAACCTGAAAGGATTCAAAAATATGGATCAGGTGAAAGAAGCTTGTATCAAAGTAAACTCTATTGAGAATATTGCTGACGACTTACTTTCCAATTCAATGGTAGAATTGTTTGAAACAAACGACGCTATCAATATCATCAAAGTTTCATCTGTACTTAATTATCTTGAAATAGTAACCGACAAGGCTGAAGATGTAGCTAATACTATTGAAAACATTATGATCAAATACGCATAAACAATATAACAAAAAATGGAATTTCCGATTTTACTTACGGTTATTATTGCTTTAGCTTTAATTTTCGATTATATTAATGGTTTTCATGATGCGGCCAATTCAATTGCTACTATTGTTTCTACAAAAGTTTTAACTCCTTTTCAGGCTGTGCTTTGGGCGGCACTATGGAATTTTGCAGCCTTTTTTATCGCAGCATACATCATTGGAGAATTTAAAATTGGTAATACGATTGCCAAAACCGTTAATGAAAACTTTATTACCCTGGAGGTAATATTTTCAGGTCTTGTGGCAGCTATTGCCTGGAACCTTTTAACATGGTGGTTTGGTATACCATCTTCTTCATCACATACCCTAATTGGTGGTTTCTTAGGTGCGGCTTTAATGCATGCTTTCATCCTGGATTATCATGATGTAGCAGCTGCTCAGCCCAATCTGGGTTTTATAGATACTTTCAAACAGGCATTTTACCAGGTTACAACACAAAGCGTGGTTAAATTTGATAAAGTAATTCCTATCTTCCTGTTTATTTTTATGGCACCCGTTATCGGGATGGTCATTTCAATCATTATCACATTGATTATCGTTCATCTTTATAAGAGATCAAACCCTCATAAAGCAGATAAGTCTTTTAAAAGATTACAGCTTGTTTCTTCAGCCCTCTTTAGTCTAGGACATGGTCTGAATGATGCACAAAAAGTAATGGGAATTATCGGTGCGGCTTTAATTTATTACCATGTACAGATTTTACAGGATCCTGTATACTTAAATATACCTTCTGCCGGACGATTTGATTATTTCGCAGAACATTATCTTTGGGTACCTTTGGTTTCTTTCTTGGCGATAGGTCTGGGAACAATGAGTGGTGGATGGAAGATCATCAAAACAATGGGAACCAAGATTACAAAGGTAACTCCGCTGGAAGGTGTAAGTGCTGAAACTGCAGGAGCTATTACCTTATTTATTACCGATCATTTTGGTATTCCGGTATCTACCACACATACGATTACCGGGTCTATTATTGGAGTTGGATTAACGAAGAGGATTTCCGCGGTAAGATGGGGGATTACAGTAAGCTTGCTTTGGGCTTGGGTATTGACGATTCCTATCTCTGCTATTGTAGCGGCAGTTACTTATCTTTTGGTCGCTTTTCTTTCCTAGATATTAATTTAAAATTACAATACTGAACTTTGTCCAAATGGGCAAAGTTTTTTGTTTTATAAAGATTTGAAAAATCGTATTTTTGTTGGAAATTATTGGATTTTATGGAATTTTTAGACAAGTACCAACAGCTGGTTGCTGACGCTATTACCAAGTACACTTTTAAAGACAAACCCGCGGAATTATATGAACCGATGAATTACATCATTTCACATGGTGGAAAACGTCTGCGACCTATTATGGTTCTGATGGCTTGTGACTTATTTGGTGGTGATCTTAAACAGGCTATTAAGCCGGCTTTGGCGATTGAATTTTTCCATAACTTCACATTGATTCATGATGATATTATGGATGAAGCTCCTCTGAGAAGAAATAAGCCTACTATTCATACTTTACATGGAATTAATGTAGGGATCTTATCCGGAGACGGGCTGATGCTGAAGGCATATAAATTTTTTGAAGATCTTGAACCGGAAATATTTAAAGCCTGTATCCGAATATTTACCCATACCGGGCTCCTATTATGTGAAGGACAGCAGTACGACATCAATTTCGAAACACAGGAAGATGTGACTTTCGATGATTACATCAGAATGATTACTTATAAGACCGGAGTATTAAGTGCTTCATCTTTTGAGATCGGAGCTTTAATTGCTAAAGCTAATTTTAAAGATGCCAAGTCTATTTTTAATTTTGGAAAACATATAGGAATTGCTTTCCAGATCATGGATGATTACCTGGACGTTTTTGGAGATCAGGCTCAGTTTGGAAAAAAACATGCAGGTGACATTTATGAAAATAAGAAGACTGTACTTTATCTTCTGGCAAGAGAACACGCCACGGAGGATGAAAGAAAAGAATTGGATCACTGGTACTCTAAAAAAACCGATAATATCGATAAGGTGTACGGCGTAGAAAAGATCTTCAGAAGAACCAAAGTAGATGAAAAAGCATTGCGTTTAATTGAAAAGCACAATGAAATAGGGCAGAGTTATCTTAAAAAGATTAATATTCCTGAAGAAAAGAAAAAGCCATTCATAGAACTCGCTAATTATCTTTTAAGAAGGGAAAGCTAATGAGTTGCTGATTATTAAAGGTTTTGCTAAGGAGTTGTTCAGGCTTCTCCTTCCTCCTTTAGCTTTAGCCTCTTGTATTTACAATGAAATTCAGAACCGAAGTTGACATCAAAGAATCTGCAAAAAAGATTGAAATTGAAGATAAAATATTTTCAATAGGTTCCTGTTTTGCCTCAGAGATGTCGGATCTGCTTCACCAGGGACAGCTTCAGACGGTCAATAATCCGTTTGGAACCCTGTTTAATCCGTTTTCGATCAATAACGCAATACAAAGGCTTCATGATTCACACTTTTATGAAGAAGAAGATCTAATCACGTTTAATGACGAATTTATTTCCCTTGACCATCATACGAAATTCGATACAAGGTATATTCATCAGACATTGGATAAGATCAATGGCCATTTAGAAGAAGGCAATCTTTTTTTGCAGGATACCAATTGGGTTATTATAACCTATGGAACCTCCTTTATTTATGAATTTCAGCCTAAAAACAAGCTGGTAGCCAATTGTCATAAAATTCCACAAAAATTCTTTAACAAAAGGTTGCTTACCCATCAGGAAATCACAGATTCTATTTATCAGACCATTTTTAGCCTGAAAGATATCTGTAAAGAAAATGTTCAGATTTTGTTTACGGTTTCTCCCGTAAGACATACCAAAGACGGTATGATGGAAAATCAGTTAAGCAAATCAAAATTGATATCTGCAGTACATGAAGCTATTTCAGGAATTGAGAACTGTCATTATTTACCCGTTTATGAAATATTGATGGATGATTTAAGGGATTATCGTTTTTATAAAGAAGATATGATTCATCCCAATTCTCAGGCTGTTCAGTATATTTTTGATAAATTTGGAGCTGCTTATTTTGCGGAAGACACAAAGGAGTTTATCAAAGAAAATTTTAAAATCCATAAAGCGCTGCAGCACAGGACAGCAGATGAAAAAGATCCTAAATATGTTGATTTTAGAGAAAAATTAAAGCAAAGAATTGAAGCTCAACAGAAAAAGGTAAAACATAAGATATTCCAGTAATGATAACAGACTTTACAAAGATGGATTATTTGGAAAGCGGTAACCAGAGGCAGCAAAGGGCTCACGTATTGCTTACAAAATATCTGATCCTGGAAAAACTAAAAGATTTCTCACCCTTGCTTGCAGGAACTATTCCTATTGAAATTGATATTGACGGAAGCGATCTGGATATCATTTGTGAAGTTAAAGATGAAGATTTCTTTTTGGAAACGATCCGCCTTTCTCAACTTATTCCACCAGGAATTCATTCCAAAGTAGAAAAGATTAAGATAAAAGGGGAAAAATCTATTGTGATCAATTTTAATCTCGAAGAGTTTCCCATAGAGATTTTTGGTCAAGATAAACCGACTACGCAACAAAATGCTTATCGCCATATGATAGCAGAGTACACAATATTACAGGAGAAAGGAGAGGAATTTAAACAACAGATTATAGAGCTTAAGAAGAAAGGGATAAAAACGGAACCGGCTTTCGGTGTATTGTTGAATTTAGAAAACCCTTATGAAGATCTATTAAAATTTTAAAATTATGATTGACACCCATACACATTTATACGCTGAAGAATTTGATGAAGATAGAAAAGAGGCTATTCAAAGGGCTTTAGATAAAGGAATTACGGAGTTTTATCTTCCTGCTATTGACTCTGAGTCTCATGAAAAAATGCTTCAATTGGAAGCTGAATATCCTGGACAGGTTTTTTCAATGATGGGGCTGCACCCTTGCTACGTAAAACCCGAATCCTGGGAAAAAGAACTGGCAATTGTTAAAGAGTATCTTGATAAAAGAGCATTTCCTGCCATCGGGGAAATAGGAATTGATCTCTATTGGGATCAATCAACTCTAGATATTCAGGTAAAGGCTTTTGAACAACAAATCGACTGGGCTATTGAGATGGATCTGCCTATTGTAATCCATACAAGGGAAAGTTTTGATGAAACTTTTGAAGTCTTGGAAAGAAAAAAGCATCCGAAATTGAGAGGAATATTTCATTGTTTTTCCGGTAACCTTGAACAAGCAAAACATGCTATCGATCTTAATTTTTTATTAGGAATTGGTGGAGTAGTGACCTTTAAGAACGGGAAAATAGATCAGTTCCTGCAAGAAATCCCATTAGAAAAGATTGTTCTGGAAACAGACTCTCCTTACCTGGCTCCGGTTCCTCACAGGGGTAAAAGAAATGAAAGTTCTTATCTTGATCTGGTGGTAGGAAAGTTGGTGAATATCTACAATAAAGATTTTTCTGAAATTGACAGAATCACAAGCCAGAATGCAAAACACATTTACAATTACTAGGCCTATATGAAGCTTTTAAAAGAAAATATCCATTATCTTCTTTTCCTTTCTGCTGTGTTTTTTCTATGGAATCCGGCGAAGTTTCCGGTTGATGATGGTTATTTTTATCCACAGATTGCCTATAATATGGTCAGAAATGGCTTTATGGGGTTTAATGATTTATACCTTACCAATGGCTTCCATCCTTTATGGATGGTATTCTGTGTTATTGCGGAAGCGATCAATTTTTTGGGTAAAAGTTTCTCAGTATACATTCTATGGTTTTTTCAGGTTATCTTTATCATTGCGGGATACAGATTTTTTGAAAAAACCTTATTCAAAGATTCAGTAAGTGGAAAAGTATTGAGCTTAGCATTGTATTGCTTAATTTTTTTTCAGCCTTGGATCATTATATTTAACGGAAGCGCATCTCACCTTTTTCACCATTGCCTGGCTGCTTTATTTTCTTTGTAAAAGATACACAAACGATTTTCTGTTCGGATTCATTTGTAGCCTCGTTTTTCTGGCAAGGCTGGATCATATTTTTATCATTATTCCTTTAGGCTTTCTTTATTGGAAACACCGGGACTGGAATTTTCAAAGCATTTCTAAAGTAATTTTAGGATTTTTACTTTTGGCGGGACCTTATTTATTTTCCAATCAGTATTTGTTCGGAGATATGGTTCCTGTCAGTGGCAGAATAAAAAGTTCCTTTCCTAAAGCTAATCTGGATGATCCTTTTGGTTTACTCCCTGATTTATTCTTATTTGTGGGTTCCGCATATTTGATATTTTTGATTTTTACTAAAAATATACACTACCGCTCTGTCAAAATTTTATTTATTAGCGGAAGCTTTATTCATTTATTGTATAATGTATTTTTCCAGTCATATACAGGACAGTGGTATTTTGTATCACAATTTATTTTTTGTGGCTTTTTTATCAATGATATTGTTGAAAAATTTCAATTGAGAATAGTACCTGCGAGATCCAAGTTTATAATTTATTCTTTGGGTTCAACATTTTTCTTATGTACAATCGGGATTTTGAAGCTCAAGACCAACCTAAGCATATTTCATAATGTTTTTGCTGACAAGTCAAAATTTGAGAAGAAAACAAAGGATCTGGTAAAGAATTTGGCAGAAGATCTGGTTAAAGTAGTTCCCCGAAAGTCTCGAATATATGTTTATGATTTTCCGGGTAAATTTGCTTTCTACTCAGATTTTAATTTTATACCGGCAGATGCTTTGGTAGCCAACTCTACTTTTTTTTAATGAAATAAATACGCTCCGTTTTAAAGATTATCTCAAAAAAAATAAAATTAACTATATGCTCTTTCCCAGTCAACTGGAAAAAGAAAGGGATTCAATCACTTTTATGGGCATGGATGTTAAAAAGAAAAATAATCGTAATATGTTTTACTTTAGAAATACTTTAAGTAAGAAGATCATAGATAGTCTTGATGAAAATGAGTTAATTAAAGTGAAAACGTATTTAAATCCTGCAAAGACCTGGCAGGCCCAGTATGACTCGGTGACAATTTATAAGCTAAAAGAAAAATAACGAGAATAAAAAAGCTTTCAGGAATAACCCTGAAAGCTTTTTTTTTATTTTTTCCTAAAGAAACTTTTATTTTTTGGCTTTTTGAAACCAATGTCTTTCTTCTGAGTAGGTTTAGGTTTTCCCTGTCCCGGATTCATAGGTTTATTATTTGAATCCCTTTTTTGTGCAACCAGGTTTTCGGTGTGGAACGGGTGATCTTTAACCACCGGAATTTTAAGTCCGATAAGTTTTTCCGTATTTCTAAGGTTCAGTAAATCCAGACCATCTACAAAAGATAAAGAAGTCCCTTCCGAACCCGCTCTTCCTGTTCTTCCGATTCTGTGAACATAGGTTTCGGAAACATCAGAAAGCTCGTAATTAATTACATATTTCAGCTCATCAATATCAATTCCTCTTGCTGCAATATCTGTAGCAACCAATACTCTGGTTTTTCCGGATTTGAAGTTGTTTAGCGCATTTTGACGTGCATTTTGAGATTTATTCCCATGAATCGCTTCCGTTGAAATGCCATTTTTTTGTAATGTTCTTGCAATCTTATCAGCTCCGTGCTTGGTTCTTGAAAAAACCAAAACAGATTCAGAGATATGATTTTTAAGAATATGTGTAAGTAATCCCAATTTATCTTCTTTCTGAACAAAATAGACAGATTGTTTAATGGTTTCAGCTGTCGAAGAAACAGGCGTTACTTCTACCTGTACCGGATTGCTAAGGATGGAATTGGCAAGCTTTTGTATTTCAGGAGGCATAGTTGCAGAGAAAAATAAAGTTTGCCTTCTCTGAGGTAAGAGCTTAATAATTCTTTTAACGTCATGTACAAATCCCATATCCAGCATTCTGTCAGCTTCATCCAGAACAAAGATCTCCAGGTTTTTAAGACTGATAATTCCTTGTGCAATGAAGTCAAGAAGCCTCCCCGGTGTTGCTACAAGAATGTCTACTCCTTTTCTTAAAGCTGCTTCTTGTGAGCCCTGTTTTACACCTCCGAAAATAACTAATTTTCTTAATGGAAGATTTCTTCCGTAAGCATTAAAGCTTTCTTCAATCTGAATAGCCAGTTCCCTTGTTGGCGTTAAAACCAAAGCTTTGATCTGATTAGTCTTTGGACGTTCTGAAAGGTTCTGGAGAATGGGAATAGCAAAAGCTGCAGTTTTACCGGTTCCGGTCTGCGCCGTTCCCAGTAGATCTTTTTTCTCTAAAATAGAGGGAATAGCCTTTTGCTGTATAGGAGTTGGTTTTTCATAACCTTCCTGTTGAAGCGCATCTAAAATGGGCTTGATGATTTTTAAATCTGTAAATAACAAAATATATTGCGTATTAAAAATAATGCGGTCGAAGTAGTATACTTCATCATTTTTAGCGAATCTGCTAAAATTGATTAACAGAATTTTTAAGTAAAATTAATTACCGAAAGGGCTGAGAATGCCGCGAAATATCCTACAAAGGTAGTTAAAATATTTGAAGTTTATTATTTTACTTCCATACCTGCGCAATTAAGGTCTGTTAGCGATATTTTTAATCTGTGAAATGCACAGAAATAGGATCAATGAGTATCGGATGATCAGGGGACTTAATGTTTTATCTTCTTCCATTCCTGATTGAATCTTAGGTCGAATAAGGTTTTATAAAGAGTTGTTAATCCATAACTTCCAACTAAACCATAATCTTTAATCTTTTTGATCTTCCCGTTGTCATAGGTGATTGTTAAAGTTGACAACTGATCATCGGTCCAACTTACGGAATAATCATCTTTAAGCTCCGGAAAATTAATATAGCCAAGAATTGTTTCAATTTTTTGAAAATCCGATGCTTTTATTTGGGTTGTAAATTTTCCTTCACCTTTTTCAAAAGTTTTACGGGATTTCCTTTCTATTTTTTCAAAGGAATCATTACGGTTGATGAAATTGTAAGTCTTGGCAATAAATTGAGAGGTGCCGTTTTTACTCAATTCAAGCGTAAACACAGGACAGGTTCCAAAACAGGGCTCTGTTTCAAAAAATATTTTTTCAATAGTATATTTTTGAGGTTCCGGATTATACTCTACGAAATTATCAAATTTATAAGTCAGAATCTTATTGACGATTTTGTGGTAAAAATTGTATTTCTCAGAATTAAAATCTTCGGTAACTTCATCGTAGAAAACAGAGATATAATCTTTGCCATTTATGGTAGACAATTTCGGGATTACAAAATCAAAATGATTCAGAAGTAAACTCCTGGTCATATACTTATTGTCTATATCAAAAATAACCTTTACAACTGCACTACAACTGCCTCTGGATGATTGACAGCTGTTGTCATCCCCGATAAATAATAAATCCGTTTTTCCATTATGATCAAAGTCTCCTTTATAAAAACTTTTGTCAACACCCAGACTATCAGCAGTCCTTTTTATAAGGGGTGACAAATTATCATCTTCAAAGCTCCTGATCGTTTTTAACCTAAACTCAGATAAAAAATCATCTTTTGATTGTGAACATGACCGTATAAAATTGACAGCCTCAATGTCTGTTTTGAGGCTGTCAATTTTTGATAAAGTCTTACTGCTTTGTGAAAAACAAAATTGGTAAAATAAAACTAATATGAAGAACAGTGTTCTATCCATGTAGTTTTTTCCAGATAACATCCTTAAGTTCCGTAAGTCCTTCACCGGTTACACCCGAGAAGAATAGCGGCTGCCTGTTTTCAGGGAATTCTGCTGAAATTTCTTTTTTCAGTTCATCGTCCAGAAGGTCGGCTTTTGAAATGGAAATAATAAAGTCTTTATCCAATAATTCCGGATTGTATTCTTTAAGCTCATTTTCAAGAATTTTAAACTCCTGGAAATGATCTTCAGAATCTGCCGGAATAAGGAATAACAAAATTGAATTTCTCTCAATATGTCTTAGGAATCTATGGCCAAGGCCTTTTCCTTCAGCGGCTCCTTCTATAATCCCCGGAATATCAGCCATTACAAATGATTTGTAATTTCTGTAGTCTACGATTCCCAGGTTAGGCGTCAATGTTGTAAATGCGTAATTGGCAATTTTAGGTTTTGCCGCGGATACGGAAGCCAACAATGTTGATTTTCCGGCATTCGGGAAACCTACAAGCCCTACGTCAGCTAAAATTTTAAGCTCAAAAACCACATAACCTTCCTGTCCCTCCATTCCCGGCTGTGCATAACGTGGGGTCTGGTTCGTTGAAGATTTAAAGTGCTCGTTACCAAGTCCTCCTTTTCCTCCTTCCATCAGGATGATTTCCTGACCATCTTCTAAAATTTCACCGATGATTTCACCCTCTTCATTTTTGGCAATGGTTCCGATAGGTACCTCTATATAAACATCGGCACCATAAGCTCCTGTTAACTGATTTTTTCCTCCGTTTTCTCCACGCTCCGCTTTCACGTGACGGGTATAACGAAGTGGAAGTAAAGTCCATTCCTGAGCATTCCCCTTCATAATAACGTGGCCTCCACGACCTCCGTCTCCACCATCAGGGCCACCTTTGGGAATGTATTTTTCACGGCGAAGATGCGCAGAACCTGCACCTCCATGACCGCTTTTACAATGAATCTTTACGTAATCTACAAAATTTGACATAATTTTAATTCAAGGTTTAATGTGTAAGGTCCAAAGTTTAAACCTTGAATATTTAACTTTGAACCTTGAATCAAAAATTTATTTTTGAATTTTTTCTACTTCAGCAAACAATTTCTCAGAAATCTCATTGATCTCACCAACTCCGTTTACCTCTACATATTTTCCTTGTTGCTTATATAATTCAGCTACTTCAGCTGTTTTCGCATAATATTCTTTAATCCTGTTCTGGATGATTTCTTCGTTGCTGTCATCAGATCTTCCACTGGTTTCTCCTCTTTTCAGCAATCTTTCAACCAAAATTTTATCTTCAACGATTAATGAAAGACAAACATCAATCTCGTCATTCAGTTCCTCTTTAACGATTTTTTCCAAAGCCGCTGTCTGTACTGCTGTTCTTGGATATCCATCGAAAATAAACCCTGCCGCATCGGTTGGTTTTCTCAATTCGTCCACCAACATGTCGATTGTCACTTGGTCCGGAACCAATTCTCCCTTATCGATGTAAGATTTAGCTAATTTCCCAAGTTCCGTGTCATTCTTCATATTGAATCTGAATAGATCACCTGTAGAGATTTGCTTTAAGTTAAATTTTTCGATGAGATTCTGAGCTTGTGTTCCTTTTCCACTTCCTGGAGGCCCGAACAGAACAATGTTTATCATTTTTATTTAATTAGATATTTTAAGTTTAAATTTCAGGTTTTGAAATTAATGGTTGATTTTACCTTCTTCTAACTGATATAAATCCGAAAGATTTCTTCCCAATTCATCGTAATCTAATCCGTAACCCAGAACAAATTTATTTGGAATTTCCTTTCCAATATAATCCAGTTTAAAATCCTTCTTGTAAACCTCAGGTTTTAGTAAGAAAGAAGCCAGTTTTACAGATTTTGGTCGTTGTGTTTCTTTGAAATATTTGAAAAGGCTTTCAACAGTATTTCCTGTATCTACGATATCTTCAACCAGAATAATATGACGGTCCTTAACATCTTTCGTCAGCTCCATCTTCTGGTAAACAATTCCCGTAGATTCCGTTCCTACATAAGAACTCATCTGGATAAAAGCAATCTCACAGTTTCCCGGATAATGCTTTAAAAGATCTGAGAAGAACATGATAACTCCGTTCAAAACTCCTATGAAGACAGGAACTTCATCTTTGTAATCCTCATAAATTTTCAGCGCTGTCGCTTTTACTATTTCCTGAATTTCCGCGTCCTTTAGATAAGGAACAAAAGTTTTGTCGTGAACTTTAATGCTTTCCATAAAAAAATTTAGTAGTTGGCAAAGTTACGGATTTTTGATTTTTGATTAAAATGTTTTTATGTTTAATCTATTATTTGCATTATATTTGCATACACAAAACCTAAAAATACGCTCATGTAGGATATAATTTCTTTCAGATTTGATCAGATGATAATCCCCTTGGATTATTGATGTTTAACTTTAATTAGAAAGAAATCATGATTTTTCTACAAAATATATCCTATAGGTTTCCCAACAGAGACCTGCTTTTTAATCATATCAATGTAACGATCCCAACATCTTCAAAAACGGCTTTGGTCGGAAGTAATGGCATGGGAAAATCTACCCTGCTTAAAATTATAGCAAATGAAATCCAACCTTTGGAAGGGAACTTACATATTGAAGGAAATTTATATCACGTTCCGCAAATGTTTGGAAACTTTAATCATCTTACCATTGCAGAAAGCCTGAAAATTGACCAAAAACTAAATGCTTTACAGAAGATTAGTAGTGGCGAAGTAGACGACATTTATTTTGATATTCTCAACGATGATTGGGATATTGAAGATCGTTGCCAAATGGCTTTACAATACTGGCAGCTTGAGAACCTGGATTTAAATCAAAAACTACAGGGCCTGAGCGGAGGACAGAAGACAAAAGTCTTTCTTGCAGGTTTACAGATTCATCAGCCGGATATCATATTGCTGGATGAACCCACTAACCACCTCGATCTTGAAGGACGGAGTCTTTTATATGACTATATCGCGAAAACAAGTGCTACAATAGTTATTGTGAGTCACGACAGGACTTTATTAAATCTGGTTGATACGATTTACGAATTGAGCAATCAAGGCATTTCAACGTATGGTGGGAATTTTGATTTTTATGTTGAACAAAAGGAAATAGAGGAGGAGGCATTGCATCATGACATTCATGCCAAGGAGCGGGCTTTGAAAAAGGCAAAGGAAAAAGAAAGGGAGACCTTGGAAAGGAAACAAAAATTAGATGCCCGGGGAAAGAAAAAGCAGGAAAAATCAGGAGTTGCAAGAATTATGATGAATACCCTCCGGAATAATGCCGAAAAGAATACCTCCAAACTCAAGAATATTCACGCTGAAAAGATTAGTGATCTTTCCGCAGGACTTAGGGGATTGCGTTCATCTGTGAAAAATACAGAACAAATGAAAGTAAATTTCAACGATTCTGATCTTCACACAGGGAAAATTCTTGTGACAGCGGATGATATTAATTTCAGATATCATGAAAAACTCTTATGGACTAAAAATCTGGATCTCGAAATCAGAAGTGGAGATCGTATTTGTGTGAAAGGACCGAACGGCTCCGGAAAAACGACTTTAATTAAACTTTTAATTGGTGATTTGGACACTTCCATTGGAACTATTTCAAGAACTGATTTTAATAGTATTTATATTGATCAGGAATATTCGTTAATTGCTCAGGAAGCAACCATTTATGAATTTGCCCAAAGGTTTAATGATAATGCGTTACAGGAGTCCGAAGTAAAAACCATATTGTCCAGATTTTTATTTGGAAAAGAAACATGGGATAAAAAAGGAGAAATGTTAAGTGGAGGAGAGCGCCTTAGACTTTTATTGTGTGGGCTTTCCATCAGTAATAAGGCTCCCGATATCATTGTTCTCGATGAACCCACAAATAATCTGGATTTGCAAAATGTAGAGATTCTTACCAATTCCATTAAAGATTATAAGGGGACGTTATTAGTGATTTCTCATGATGAAATCTTCCTGGATGAGATTGGTATACAAAGTGAAATTGTGCTGGATTAATGCAGCGATAAGTATTTTAAGAATGATACTTTTTGAGTTGCGGAGATTTTAGGGTCGATAATATTTTGGAATAATCATTCCGAAGGAATCTAACTGTTAAATGTGAATAATGGCTTTGGAATCCTTCGGAATGATAATTTAGTACCTATTTTATTTCAATGTTCGGTAATTGATAATTTCCAACGACTTCTATTAATTTGGTAGAGTTATTTTTCAAATTATTGAAGAAATTTTCTATGTTTTCTTTATATCCCCTTTCACTAACGCCGAAAAGTAGGACTCCTTTACTTTTATTGTTTGAAATAAGTTTATAACGGTAAACATTTCTTTCTGCGATGAGTATTTCTTTCCCATCTTTCGAGTTCTCAGTAATGAGAAAATCTAAGATATATTCTTCGCCGTTTTCATAGATTTTATAATTGACGACCGGATTGGATTTTTTCAGGTTCTCAAGTTCAGTTACTTTTCGATTAATTACATCTTCAATTTTAAGAATTCCCTGAATATAATCGATCATAACTAATGTGCCGTATTTTTCGATTTTCTCATTTGGGCTTAGGTATTCTTGTTTGTAGTAATTCTGATTAGGATGAGAGCTCCAGATTAGATTATAGAATGTATTATCAATTTTAATAGGTCCGGGAATACTCAGATACTCATTAATTTTATTTTGTGCGTCTAAAGAAAGAGAAGAGTATAGAAACAGGATAATAAGAAGGAGTGATTTTTTAGACATGTTTGCTTTTAATTTTTGTGTTGTTATTGATGATCAAATATACAATAATCAAAATGCCTAAAATGAAAGAGTTATAAGGATATTTGTTACAAAAGTTTCTCAATCCACTTGTAAATATCATCCAGAACCTCTTTCCGGATTTCCTCATTCATAATTTCATGCCTCATTTCAGGATAGATACTGTAATCCACCTTAATGAATCCATCCTGTTTTAAATTATTTACTGTTTGCATAACTCCTTTTCCAAAATTCCCGATAGGATCGTTTTTTCCACTAACAAATAAAAAAGGGAAGGATTTGGAAATGGGATTTGCCCAGTTTCTTTTAGTTGCTTTTTTATACAGTTTGAATAATGCATAAAATGCATTGTTGGTAAAAGGAATTCCAGAAAGTTCATCCTGAGTAAAAGCATCTCTATTGGCTTCATTGAGGCTTAGCCAGCTTGTGTCGCCAAAATTTTTATCTTTTCTGAAATGGTTATTGTTTACAAAATTAAAAAGTGAATTGAAAAATGTTTTTTGTTTGGGTGCTATTTTATTGGCGATTGAAAAATAGGTATTCAAAAGACTGATACCCGCTAAAGTACCTCCGGTGCCAACGATGACAGCTCCTGTAAGCCGGTTGCTAATTCTTTGAAGAAGACACCGTGTAACAAAAGAACCCATCGAATGACCGAGGACAAAATGGGGGACATCAGGATATTGATCGCTCAAGTGATCACTCATCATTTCCGCATCATCGATCAATTTTTTATCCGGTCGGTTCAATTGAAAAAATCCGATATCTTTTTTTTCTTTCACTGATTTTCCATGTCCCAGATGATCGTAAGTGATTACAGCTAATCCGTGACCGGCAAAATATTCTGCTATTTCTTTATACCTTCCGCTATGTTCCTGCATTCCATGGATAATTAAAAGACTTGCCTTTATCTCATTCGTCTCAGGGGTAAATTCATTGTAAAAAAGTTTAAGCTGATCGCTGGTATTTTTAGACAAGTATCCTGTTTGATGTAATGTTCTCATATCATAAACTATCTTTATTATTCTCAAACGCTACTCAAATATACACATAAATAAAAGATTTTTGGTTTGATGATAGATCAATGATGTCGTAAAAATGCCTGTAATTCTATGATTTTAAACTAGAATGAAAATAAATTTTCCACATAATTTGCCCACCCTATTTTTTCAGAGTAATTTTGCATGAATCTAAAAACAATAGTAAAATATGTCAACTTACGTAGTTGTAGGTCTTCAGTACGGAGATGAAGGTAAAGGGAAAATCACGGATGTTTTATCCGCTAAATCGGATTATGTAGTACGTTTCCAGGGTGGAGACAATGCAGGTCATACGGTTTATGTGGGTGATGAAAAATTTGTTTTACACCTTCTTCCTTCAGGAGTTTTGCAGTGCAAAGGAAAATGCATCATTGCCAATGGAGTAGTGGTGAATCCTAAATCTTTCATCAAAGAAGTTAGCCAGATTGAGAGCAAAGGTTTAAGAACCGACCATATCTTTATCAGCAGAAGAGCGCATGTGATCATGCCTTACCACATTCTTTTGGATACTTACCGTGAAGAAGAGCATGGAGGAACTCAGATCGGGACCACTAAAAAAGGAATCGGACCTTGTTACGAAGATAAAATTGCAAGAGTTGGAATCAGAATGATAGATCTTCTGAATCCTGAGATTTTAAGAGAGAAAATAGAGAAAAACCTTAAAATTAAAAATTCTCTTTTTGAAAAATACTACGGAAAACCGACTTTAGACGTAGAAGAAATTTACAACGAATTTTTAGAGATAGGAAAACAGCTTCAGGACAGAATTGTAGATACAGAAGTTGAATTGAATGAAGCGATCAGAGATGGTAAAAACGTTCTTTTTGAAGGGGCTCAGGCATTGATGTTGGATATTGATTTCGGAACGTATCCATACGTTACTTCATCTTCTCCATCTACAGGAGGAGTTTGTACGGGAGCTGGTGTTCCGCCAACTTCACTTCAGAACCTTATTGGAGTTGCCAAAGCATACTGCACAAGGGTTGGAAACGGACCTTTCCCATCTGAATTGGATAACGAATTAGGAGAAAAAATCAGACAGATCGGTGGTGAATTCGGAGCGACTACCGGAAGACCAAGAAGAACCGGATGGTTGGATCTTGTTTCGTTGAAACATGCTTGTATGATCAATGGTATCAATAACCTTGTAATTACTAAACTTGACGTTCTTACAGGAATTGAAAACCTAAAAATTGTAACTCAGTATAAAACAGAAGATGGTAAAGTAATCGATTACTTCACTTCTTCTACAGAAAAATTATACAATTATGAGCCGATCTACCAGGATTTACCAGGATGGAGTGAAGATCTTACGAAGGTAAGAAGCTATGATGAACTTCCTGATAACGCTCAGAAATATATCGAATTTATCGAGCAGTATTTAGGAATCAATGTGTACTTGGTTTCTGTTGGACCGGAAAGAAGTCAGAACATTATCAGAAAAGAATTATTCTAATACTATAGAATATCATTTATAAAAAAAGAGACTGTCAGATGTGATGGTCTCTTTTTTTGTGATCCATAAGGCTTATTCTTGTCGCTGTGATGATTATTTGTGGTAAAATAATTTGTCACTCCATGTATTGTTGTTATATTTTGAATGTTAACTTAAATTATATATTGAAAAAAACTCCCACAGATTTCATCGATTAATCCGAATTTTTTTCTGTGAGAGTTTCAATTGCAGAACAAAGGGAACTTTTGAAATCAGTGTACTGCTTTTAACCATCTAATTCAAATATTTTGCATAAGCCTTAGCAAGCTTTTCATCGTATTTATTCTGCTTATAACCCGTACCATTATAGCCTTTTGCAAAATTGCCCCAGTTTTTATTTCTCAAATGAACCAAAAGTCCATTCTTTTCTAAAAACTTTCCAAAAGCTTTCAGGTGTTCTCCTTCATTGGTCTCCATTTTGGACACAAAATCATTAACATCGGTATAACCTAAATTTTTAGCATGGAATCCCATGATCTGAAAGCTTCCCCAGGATGCTGAAGATAATGCGGCGTCTTTAAATTTAACATCAGTCCCTAAACTTATAGCCTCATTTAATCGGTCATATTCTCTAACCCCACCCAGGTAATAGGTTCTGGTCCATTTAGGATAAAGAATGTCTTTACTTAACTCGTTGTAATAAGAGTTTGGATTAATTCCTCGCTTTTCGAGTTCATTCCAGAAAATATGCCCTTCAAAAAGAATCTTAGGTTTATTGTTGATTAAAAAACCTTTTCCACTGCTTTCAATTTCATTAACGGCTTTTACAGCTGCTAATTCAAGATCGTACTGATCAGCAAACGAGATAAGGTCACTTTCTTTAAGGAATTTATCCGTTGAGATAATCGGATTAGAATTTTTCTGCAATAATACTGCCCATGTTTTTATTCCGACAATTCCGTCTATTACTAAAGCATTTTTGCTTTGGAAATCTTTAACTGCCGCATCTACTTCCAGGCTGAAAGAATCTGAAATTTTAATAGGATATCCCAACTTATAAAGAAGCTCACATAATGCGAGAACTTCAGGCGCTTTCGTATTGTATTTTAAGAGTTTCATGGTGTTTTTTTTTGTTTATTAAAAGATTAAACTATTTTTGTGTAGGGTTCGTCCATATATTTACGAAAGTTAGCTAACGGGAATCTTTGGCATCTTCTCACAAATCATTCCCATCAAGAAAAATGACTTGAATTTAACTTCCTCTCTCTGAAGTTTGTATTCTAAATTAATAGGAGTTGTACTTGTTACACTGAAGTTTTGGTTCAAAACTGAGTAATCATCTATTCTCAGCTCAATACTGTATTCGCCTAATGCGATAACCTGATTGACAATTCCTGCTTCGTTTGTTTCTATTTCATAAATTCTGCTGTTGTTGGTTCCTTTAATGGAGATTGAACATTTATAAACAGGATCGTTATTGATTTTATCCAGGACCCTGAATTGTATATTCGCTCCTGATGATGGAACCTGGATAGGGTATTTTATGGGGACAAAGATTCCTGTATTTCTAATGGGGATTACAGGTTTTACTGGTGGAGCCGGAGTTATGGGTTGTGGTGTTGAAACGGGAGTAACCGGTCTTACATTCCTTACACTATTGAGAACATTCATATTAATTCTGTTGAATGCAGGGATCGGATGTACTTTGGCTGTTTCCGCAACAGGTTCAGATTCAGGTTTTGTTATGAATTCTGTGGCAGTAATCTTTGAGTTTTCATAAAGGGCTGTTTTTCTGGTTAAGTTGCTGAGCTGGTCGGATTTAATGGTTTTTACATTTGTAATGGCCTTTAAGAACTTTTGATTATTGTTTTTATTGACAAAGAGCTGCTGCTTCATGATCAGAGGACCAAAATAAATAAGTTGATCGGGGTTGTTGATTGCATCATTTGTAATTGAAGGATCTAAAATTATTTTCAGATTCTTTATTAAAATCATGGTCTTTGGAAAAGCGGGTAGTTTAAAATCACTGGAAATTGTTTGTCCGTCCGATATTTTTTTTTGGCTCATTCCATTCAAATAGTTGCGAAAGCATAAAGTTTTTGCTGAACCAGTTTCTTTTTAAATGCACAAAAGAATAATCCAGTTCAACTGCTTGAATAACGCCCTCGTCATAGTCAATCGAAAGAATTTCTGAAGGGAGGTTTTCGTGGGAGTTTTTTGCTTCCGTATATAAGGTTTCGAGTTCCTGTTTTTCAATTCTTATATTGTTCCATCCTGATTCATTTTCCATGAAATCATAAGGGATAAAATTAATATCATGAATAGAAGCATTAGTGATTACGTCTGTTTTTTCAGCAACTTCAAAGGTGTTTTTAGCATTTTGGGCCATTGCGAGATAGACATCTGCATCAGAAGCTTTGTTGATTCTTGTCAATTCCTTATCGATGTTATCTTTATTTCCTTTTATTTTCCAATCTGAAAAGGCGATCTCTTTTGTTCCGTTTAAATGAGTAAGCTGGTCATTCCAATTGTTTCTTTCCTCATCGCTGTCCAGATCGTCAAAAAGCTCGAGATGAGCTGTGATCTTATCAATTACCTGTTCATGAGCCAGTCTGTATTTTTTGTAAGCTTTAAATTCTTTAGTGTCATTCTTTTTAGCATCGAAAAGGATGGAACTTTCAATTGCCAGTGTCTTATCAAGGCTTTCTTCAAGATTTTTTAAATTGTTTTTATCTAGAATATCACGATAAATGTCAAACAGGGAATTGTTAGGATTCAGGTCCCAGAACTGAGAAGATATAGGAACTGAATTAAGTTCGTAGGCCATATTCTGCTTTTTAATAATAGAAAGGGCTTTTTTCTGATCATCGTTGAGCTGGTTTTGTGGCTTTAAAAGCTCAAGTTCTTCATTTTCATATACCCTGAGGGAAGGACATATCATGGGAAGGTCATTTTCCATCGAGCTTTGGGATAGATAAGTGTTTTTAAGTTTCTGGTAGACGGCAATAAAATATTTCATGGCATTAGTTTTTGTTTTGTAAATAACCGACAGAAAAATCTGCCGGCTATTCTTGATGAGAAGGATATTATGATTTTCCGTCAGTCCATTTTTTGATCTCAGGATTTGGATCCGGTGATTTCGGAATGACATGGCATTTATAACCGATAATGTAGATTCCGTCAGAATTCAGTTTCTTTCCATTCCATTTGGCATTGGATTGTACATCCTGGTTATCGTAACTATAGCTTCCGCCGAAAACGAACGGTCCTATTCCAACTGCAGCCCCCGCACTGACAGAGTTTTTAACATCCGTAAAAGCAGTACTGTTGTTTGTAAAATCAAGGCAAACGTCTTTGGCAATGATAAGCTCGGTAATGATAGAAGGCATTAATCCTTTTCCTTTTCCGTCGCTGATGACATCGCCACTTAAAGTTTGAGGAGATTGCTCATGTAATTTCCAGTATTTGGATTCAATAAAGTTCTGATTAAGCCATCCTCTTTCCACTCTTACTTTTCCAAGCTTGAAAGAGACCTTCATATTCGTATAATCTGTATTGATCTTTGTTTTTTCGTGCTTTCCGCCACCTTTTGCACCGATAGAGAAAATGCCCATGCTAAATCCTGCGGCTGCACCCCAGTTGTGAACTGATTTTGAATAATCATAATTAGATTCACCTTCTACGATGGTAACTGTGGGCCATCCTTTAGACTCTTTTAATGCATTAGCGGCAACCGGAACGGATGGTGAATAATTTGTATAGTCCAGAACCCTTGTTCTCTGACTGTTTCTGAACTCAGATTCCATCCTTTTTTTGATGACGAGCATGTTTTTCTGCTCTACTTCACTTAAATAGTTTTGTATTTTCTCGACGGCTTCTTTGTATCCAAGAGACTGCCACGCTTTAAGGGATGCATCTTCTCTTTTTTTCATGTTCTTGCCATCGATCGATAATTTGGCCATTGCTTCCGCGTCTCCGTTATCGGCAGCAGTTCTGATTTCATTATTGGCGTCTACGATATCGTAATATTTCATCTGATATTCTACATATTTAGAATACATCGGAGAAACGAAAGTGTGGAAGATCTCAGGTTTGTTTGTGTCGTCTATAGGTGAATTAGGATCAAAGTCTGTGTTTTTTACCTTCTTAATTTTGAAAAGCTTATCCCTTAATGTATTCAGCTTTTTTTCTACTTTTTCATCAAATTGAGTATCAACGACTACGGACCATTGCAAAAGATCTTCATATACTTTAGATACTCTTTTCTGGGAATCGTTCATAATACTCATGATCGACATTACCCTTCCGTTGCCTGAACTGGTAAGCGGAGGAAGCTGAGAAGGAATGACATCCACCATTGCAGCAAATTGCTCCATTTGAAGATATTTTCTGAATTTACTGTTTGACAGGGCGTTCTGGTAAGCCTCCATGTCAATTTTCGGATTTCCGTTAGCATCCAGGATAGGCTCTCCTTTGGCGTCCAGCATTGGTTTTGGTGACGGGGCGTCCCCAAATAGTCCGTTGAGTGCGTAATCAAAAGTGTCTTCGGATAGAGTAATCCCTACCGGGTCAAATGAAATGAAATCATTAGGTCCCAGAGAGTCCGGGTCTCCACCATTGGTTACGGTGTCATACACTTGTTTTAAAAGCATGCTCATTAATGAGTTTGATTTTGCTTCTTGAGTTAAAGTTGGCATAATTATTAAGTTTTTATTTTTTTGCTTACTCTTTTCGGTTTTCAGCATCCCCGGTTTGGTATGGTACAAATGTATTTTGACTCTAGGTTCAATATCTCAGTATTTTTCCTATTTTAAGATGTGGTTTTTCTATTTTTAAAATATTAATGAATTTAATTAGTTAAAAATATAATATTGTTGAATAATTTTAATATATATAATGGTGTTTTTAATGCTTTACTATTGCTTGCATAGTTAATTTTATCGATTGTCATAAATTTTTTTAAAATATTAATGTTTTGTCAATAAAATGGCAAATGTTTTGATGGTGTAATATTACTTATCGATAAGTGCTATAAAAACTAATAATCGGATTTTTTATTAACCGTTTAAATCTTTTAAGTGATGAAACACCTACACACTAATCAGGAATTTCGCTTCAATGAAGTTCTTTTCGAGCATCGTAACAAGGAATATGGCGCTTATGTTTTGAGAAATGAGTCCGATAAAATACTAACAAAGGCACTGTTTGTAGGTGTAAGTTTGTTGGCTGCGGTTTCCATTACTCCACTGATTATTTCAGCATTTAGTAACAGCACTCCGGTACATGTGCCTGTTGATGGGCCACCAGTAGTTATTAAACTCAAGGACCCCGCTACTCCTGAACAAACTCCACCAGTGCAGATCGTTAAACCTGTAACCCCTCCAAACACTAAACAGTATGATAGCCAGATACCAACACCAGCAGCGCATGCAATAGAGCCTGTAAAAGTTGAAAAGCCTGCCGATGCAGCTCCGGGTTTGGTTAATAATCTTGATGGGGAGTCGATCAAAAATACTTATATACCTCCGGCACCCCATATCGGAACAGGTCCTGCTGCTCCGCCGGCAAACCCACAGCCTGTACAACCTGCAAATCCCGGGAATTCCATAGTGGATGCAGAAGCGCTTAGTGTTGAAGCTAATTTCGTAGGTGGAATCGATTCCTTCAGAAATAAAGTAATGAATAACTTTGATGGTTCCGGATTTGAGAGCGACGGAGTCGTGAAAACAACGATCACTTTTATTGTTGAAATTGATGGAACTATTTCCGGTATCAAAGCCAATGGAGGAAATGCAGATTTCAATAGTGAAGCAATCAGAACAGTAAAATCGATCAGAGGAAAATGGATTCCTGGAAAAAATAAAAAAGGTGAAGCCGTAAGAAGTTATTTCAAATTTCCAATTTCTATGAAGTTTGAATAATCTATATCAAACAAATCTTGACAGTTATCCACAAAATACTATTTTTTGTGGATAATTTTTTTTTAGGGTTAATTTCCTTATTAACAATATTTTAACTCATTTTTGCTTTTCATCATTCATTCAGAGCAAAGAAAAATGTGTATTTTTGAGGCTTAAAGTTCTAATAATGGGAAAAATCATAGGTATCGCTAATCAGAAAGGGGGAGTTGGAAAAACGACAACAGCTGTAAATCTTGCTGCGGCATTAGGGGTATTGGAAAAGAAAATATTAATCATCGATGCCGATCCTCAGGCTAATGCTACTTCAGGATTGGGTGTGGAAGATGTCCAGTATTCTACGTACAATCTTTTAGAACACAGTGTGGATACTGCCACTTGTATTAAAAAGACAGCAACACCAAATCTAGATATCGTACCATCTCATATAGACCTTGTAGCAGCTGAAATTGAATTGGTAGACAAGGAAGATCGTGAGTATATGCTGAAAAAAGCATTGGAAAGCGTAAAAAATGAGTATGATTTTATCATTATTGACTGTGCTCCGAGTTTGGGATTGATTACTGTAAATGCGCTTACAGCTGCTGATTCTGTAATCATTCCGATCCAATGTGAATATTTTGCATTGGAAGGTTTAGGAAAACTTTTGAATACCATCAAAAATGTTCAAAAGATTCATAACAAAGATCTGGACATTGAAGGTTTACTTCTAACGATGTATGATAGCAGGTTAAGATTATCCAATCAGGTGGTGGAAGAAGTAAATGCACACTTCCCGGAAATGGTTTTTGAAACCATAATCAGCAGAAATGTGAGATTAAGTGAAGCACCAAGTTTCGGGGAAAGCATCCTGAATTATGATGCCGAAAGTAAAGGAGCAATTCAGTATATTCAGTTAGCAGAAGAAGTTCTGTTGAAAAATGAAAATTTAGTAAAGAATTAATTAAGAGTAAATAATAGATAATTGCAATATGGATCAGCTGATCTTGGTTGTAATTGTCATCATTTATCAAAAATATCTATGAAGGACAAAAAAAGAGCTATGGGACGTGGTTTGGGGGCTATTTTAAGTGCTGAATCCAAAGCTACAGTGAACTCTGCTACTGATGAAGGAGCAGATAAGTTTGTTGGAAATATCGTAGAAGTAGCGATTGAAGATATTTATCCCAACCCAACCCAGCCAAGAACTTATTTTGACGAAAAAGCACTCAATGAACTCGCTCAGTCTATAGAAAATTTAGGGGTGATCCAACCGATCACTCTTAGAAAAGAAGGCGAGAGATTTGAAATTATATCAGGGGAAAGACGTTTCAGAGCGAGTAAAATTGCCGGACTGACTTCTGTTCCTGCTTATATCCGTTTGGTAAACGATCAGGAGCTTTTAGAAATGGCTCTTGTTGAAAATATCCAGAGGGAAGATCTTGATTCTATTGAGATTGCATTGACGTATCAAAGACTTTTGGACGAAATCGGAATGACTCAGGAAAACCTTAGCCAGAGAGTAGGAAAAGACAGAAGTACGATTACCAATTCTATCAGGTTATTGAGACTAAGCCCGGATATTCAGAATGCTATCAGAAGTGGTGAGATTTCTGCCGGACATGGCCGTGCTATTATCAGTATGGAAAATGAGGAGCTACAACAAATTTTGTTTGACCTTATCATTAAAGAACAGTTGAATGTACGCCAGGCTGAGCAGGCTGCTACAGCTTTAAAAAAATCCAAAATCACCTGCTGCCAAAAAGGTAAAAGCTGAACTTTCCAATAACTATAAAAGAGCTCAGAAAACAATTGCTGACATTTTAGATGTAAAAGTGGAGATCAAAACCACCGGAAATGGTAAAAAAGGTAAAATTGTTCTTGACTTTAAGAATGAGGATGAATTGGAATATATTCTATCCCACATTAAATAAATGAAGAAATTATTGTTCACTTTTTTCTTGTGCCTGTATGCAGCTGCTTACTCACAAGTAAATCCTAATGATACCATTCGGGTAGAGCACTACCCGAAGGATAGTATCCCTGCCGCAAAGCCTCAAAAGTCTGAAGCTAAAGTGGTGGCTGATCTGGAAAAGGCCAACGGTCCCACAGCAAAAACATTAAAATTAAATCCAACAAAAGCGGGTTTATACTCGGCTGTTTTCCCTGGACTAGGGCAATTTTACAACAAAAAATACTGGAAAATTCCTATCGTTTGGGGTGCTGTAGGTACCGGAGTAGGAATAGCCATGTGGAATGATAAACAATACAAGAAGTACAGAGAGTACTATATTGCTAAATTGAACGGAACTCCCAATGAATTTATCGATAGTCGTCCATGGCTTGATAAAGTTGCACTGGCGAACGTTCAGGACAGAGCGAAAAGACAAAGGGACTATGCAATCGCAATTACCGGGCTGATCTATATCCTGAGTATAGTAGATGCTGTTGTAGATGCACACCTTTATGAAAGCCGCCATGACCCTGATTTAACTTTTAAACCTACAGTTATTCAGGATCAGTTTAGTATCGAACCTCCAAAGACCGGATTAAGTCTGAGTTACAGGTTCTAGATCGTAAGTAGGTATATCTAAAATAAATTACATGAAAATAGCATTAGTTGGATATGGAAAAATGGGCAAGATCATTGATGAGATTGCAACAAATAGAGGACATGAAGTAGTTGCCCGCCTTAAAGAAACTCCAACTGCTGAAAACCTTAATAATCCAGATGTTGTTATCGAGTTTTCGTTACCTGAAGTAGCTTTTAATAATATAAAAGCATGTCTGGAAAATAAAATTCCAGTGATTTGCGGTACAACAGGATGGTTAGAGAAAAAGGCTGAAGTAGAAAGAATTGCGGTGGAAAATCAGACGGCATTTTTATATGGTTCCAATTTTAGTTTAGGCGTTAATTTATTCTTTGCTTTAAATGAAAAGCTGGCTGATCTGATGAAAAATGTTAACGAATATTCTTGTCAGTTGGAAGAAATTCACCACATTCATAAACTGGATGCTCCAAGCGGAACGGCAATTTCTCTGGCCGAAGGAATATTTAGAAATAATCCCAAATTTGATGCCTGGAAGCTTGAAGAAACTCAGGGGAATCAGCTGGGTATTTTCGCTATTCGTGAAGATGAAGTTCCGGGAACGCACAGTGTCTTTTACAGAAGTGGAGTGGATGAAATTGAAATAAAGCATACCGCATTTAACAGAAATGGTTTTGCACTTGGAGCCGTAGTAGCTGCGGAATGGATTAAAGACAAGAAAGGAAACTTTACAATGAAAGATGTTTTAGGGCTTTAACTTGTAACAAATGCTCCAAATAGTAAACTAATAAAAACAGTTGCTCAACACAAATCAATAGAATAAGGCACGAAATTTATGAATTATTTTTTAACTTATACAGTATACGTTCTCATTTTATCCGTATTAATGGGGATTTCAACATGGAAGCTGTTCAAAAAATTAGGGTATAGCCCTTTATTTGCTTTTATACCTTTTTACAATTATTTTATTGTTTTAAAAGAGACCAAACACCCTAAATGGTGGGCTATTTTATCATATTTGCCGATCGTAGGTCCGATTATGATGTCGGTTTTTCATATTTATCTTATGAAAAAGTTTGGAAAAAATCTTTTCCAGCACCAGCTTCTAACTGTTATTTTGCCGTTCATATACATGGCTACGGTCAATTATTCTAAAGATACAGAGGTAGAAGACGAAAATGAGCTATTCCTGACGGATGAAGAGAAAAATGCTAAAAAGAAAGATTCCTTCATAGGTTCAGTGACTTTTGCTGTTGTATTTGCAACGATTATTCACGTTTTTGTAACACAACCTTTTGGTATCCCTACAGGATCCATGGAAAGAACCCTTTTAGTAGGAGATTTCCTTTTTGTAAATAAATGGAGCTATGGATACAGATTGCCGATGCGTCCGCTTGCAATTCCTTTCTTACAGGGAACAATCTTTGATTCCGGAGAAAAAGGAAACCCGAAGGATGATCCCAAATCTTATGTTGATGGAGTGAAGCTACCTTACGCCAGAATAATGCAATTCAGCAAACCTCAGAAAAATGATGTTCTTGTTTTCAACTATCCTCAGGATTCAGTGCATACAGCTATTGACAGGAAAGACCCTTATGTAAAAAGATGTGTGGCAACTGCCGGCGATACTTTTGAAATGAGAGCTGGAAGACTTTTTGTAAACGGAAAACCAGAAACGGTGTTAGGGGATCAGGAAGTTCAGCACGCATATACAGTTAACACAGGTACTCAATTGGATATTCCAGGATTATACAATACGTATGGATTCTTGCCCGTAAGGGAAATGCAGACGGATAAAGGATTTGTATACATGTTCCAGGGATTAACCGATAAAACGGCTAAAGAGATTAAAGCATTGCCGAACGTAATTGATATGGAAGAAAGTATTTTTCCTAAGGATTCAGCTACGGTTCAGCACAAGCTTAATGCCGACAGAACGGCTTACACAAAAAGTATCGATACCACTCAATCTATATTTCCTATCAATAAGCCTTGGAATCAGGACTGGTACGGACCTCTTAGAATACCTAAGAAAGGTGATGTGGTCGCAATTAATAAAGAAACGCTTCCGATGTATCAGTGGATTATTTCGGAGTATGAACACAATAGCCTGGAAAATAAAGACGGAAAAATTCTAATCAATGGTAAAGAAGCCAATCAGTATACAATCCAACAGGATTATTATATGATGGTTGGAGATAACAGAGATGCTTCACTTGATGCAAGATTCTTTGGTTTTGTTCCTGAAGAAAATATTGTAGGAAAGCCAATGTTTACATGGATGAGTCTGCAAGGTGTTTTCAAAGATGCCAGCTCTACATATCAGGCGCCTTTCAAGATCCGTTGGGAGAGAATGTTTAAAGCTACAAATACAGGAGAAGCCAATAAAACTTCATACTGGTGGATTGCAGCGATGATTCTTATTCTATTCTTCGGATGGGACTATTTTGTTAAACTATTCAGAAAGAAAAAAACTGAGGAGGATTTATAAAGTAAAATAAACTTTAAAATAGAATGAAGTATTTGAAAAAATACTTCATTTTTGTATTATGAATATGAAGAATGTATTATTACCGGTGTTTTATTTACCACCGATTTCCTGGTTTTCAGTGTTTTTAGATCCTGAAAATGAGGTTACTTTTGAACAATTCGAAAATTTTCCCAAACAGACATACCGAAACCGGGCGAATATTTATGGGGCAAACGGAAAACTTTCTTTGATCATCCCGATCAGTCATACGGGTAAAAGACAATTCAAAGAAATAGAGGTCTCCAACAGGGAAGATTGGAGGAAGCTCCACTGGAAATCAATTAAGACAGCTTATCAAAGTTCTCCTTATTTCGAATTTTATGAAGATAAACTGATCAGATTATTTGAATTAAAAGAAAACTATCTTTTGGATTTCAATCTTAAAGGTTTAGAGATCATACAACAAATCCTAAAAACGGAAAAGGCATACTCTTTGAATGAAGAGTATATCAAAAATCCTGAAGAAGTAAATTTCAGAGAAAAATTTTCTGCAAAATTTGCTTCCGAATATAAAATGGATGATTACTATCAGACATTTTCTGATAAAATGGGATTTTTAAGTGATCTGTCAATTTTGGACCTTATTTGTAACAAAGGGCCTGAATCTTTGACTTATATTAAAAATATTAAACAATCATACTAGCATGAAAAAGGTATTATTAGCTGCTGTCTTTTTAGCAGGCTTTAATTCTGCTTTTGCACAGGAAGCACAGGCGAAGAGCGTTGACCCGAAAGAAAATAAAGATTTAATGACCTGGTACCATAAAGATTTTGGAACAACCAAAGTATATGGTGTCAATACAGAAAATGCATATAAATATTTAGAATCTAAAGGTCTGAAGCCTAAGACTGTTGTTGTAGGTGTTCTGGACAGTGGAGTGCAGGTGGATCATCCGGGACTGATCAAAAATATCTGGTCAAACCCGAATGAAGTTCCGGGTAACGGAAAAGATGATGACGGTAATGGCTATATCGATGATGTTCACGGATGGAATTTTATCGGAGGAAAGAATGGTGATGTAGACGTTGATAATATGGAGGTGACAAGGGTCGTAGCTAAATATAAGCCTGTATTCGAAGGAGATGATTCTACTAAGAATAAAGCCAATCAATCTAAAATGCCTGAAGAGTTTGCCATGTATATGAAGGCTAAAGAACTTTTCACAAAGAAAAGTGTTGAAGCTAAGCAAAGTCTCCAGCAATACACAATGATCAATGATCTGATTCCGAACATGATTAAATTGTTAGGAGGGAAATCAGTGACTTCTGAAAATATTGCTGCTATAAAGGCTCCAACAGAACAAAAAGATGCAATCGCACTTAATATTCTGACTCAGGTTGCCCATAGTCCTGAATTTGCAGGAAAATCTTCTGCAGATTTCGAAACTTCAATGAAGAAAGAAATGAAAGGCGCTATCGATCATTTTGCTCCTGCAGCAAAACAATATGATCTAAGCTATGATACAAGAGCCGAAATTGTTGGAGATAACTATGATGATTATTCTCAAAAAAATTACGGTAATAATCATTATCAGGGGCCTGATGCAGAACACGGGACTCACGTTGCCGGTATTATTGCTGGATTACCTCAGGGGAAAGAAGTTCAGTACGGGGTAGCTTCAAGAGTAGCAAAAATTATGTCCGTGAGAACTGTTCCTAATGGAGATGAGAGAGATAAGGATGTTGCTAACGCCATCAGATATGCTGTAGATAATGGAGCTAAAGTATTAAATATGAGCTTTGGAAAACCAGTGTCTCCCGGTAAGAATGTTGTTTGGGATGCATTCAAATATGCCGAAGATAAAGGAGTTCTCCTTGTAAAGGCAGCCGGAAATGAAAATGAAGATGTTGCTGAGCACCTTGCATATCCTACCAACTTTAAAAATATTACAGACGAAAAACCTTTCGTAAATAACGTGATTGTTGTAGGAGCAAGTACTAATAGAAACAATGAGTTGAGAGCGAGCTTCTCTAACTTTAACAAGAAAATGGTAAATGTTTTTGCTCCGGGTGAAGAGATTTATTCTACGGTTCCAACAAGTGAATATGAATATCTTCAGGGAACTTCAATGGCATCACCTGTTGTTGCCGGTGCTGCTGCTGTTTTATTAGCGTATATGCCTAATTTAAGACCTGACCAGATCATTGAAGCTCTTGTAAAGTCAAGTAATCCAAGTACGGAAAATGGATTTGCCGACCTTTCTCAAGCCGGAGGTGTTATCGATCTAAAGAAGGCTGCTGAATATGCTTATACGAACTTCTATAACGGTAAGACATCAGCTGTGAAAAAGGCTACGAAATCCGTAAAAAAGGCCGTTAAAAAATAATATATTTCACTGTATTACAGTGTATGTGATAAAAAGTCCGAATTTTTCGGACTTTTTTGTTTTTATTTTTCAATTTTGGCACGGTTTTTTGTAACTTTAATGTAACAAAAAATAAACGACAAAATGAAAAAGTTACTACTTGCAGGAATGTTGGGAACATCACTTTTTGCAGTGTCTTGTTCCTCAGTGAAAAATGCACAAACATCACAAAACCAAAAATCTGATTTTTTAAAGATTAAAGGAGATTGGGAGATTGTTAGTATCGATTATGATAAAGGATTTAAAATTAAACCATTTGATGAAGGAGCAGATGCTCAATGTTTCGTAGGAAGTCATTGGAGATTGATTCCCAATAACTATACCGGAGCGTATACTCTAAGCGGAGGCGGTTCATGCCCTAGCCTTACACAGCCAATTAAGTTTGAAGTAAAGAATGGGAATACCTTTATGTTCAAAAAGATTGCTACAGGAACAAAAGCTAAGCAAAATACAGTAGGATATTCTTTAAACCTGATCAACCAATCTACAGATCAGTTTTCACTTGAACAAAACGTTCCATTTGATGGAAGTACAGTGAGAGTGGTATACAATTTCCAAAGAACTGGAATGAAATAATTTATAACAAGAAAAAATTAAAAAGATGAAATTTAATAAAACATATATCGCAGGTATTTTCCTATCATCAACTTTATTATTGACAAGTTGTGAAGCAGTTCAGAATTCTAACCACCAGCAAAGAGGTACAGCAGTAGGTGTTGCATCGGGAGCTGTACTTGGAGGTATCTTAGGTAATAACGTAGGTAAAGGAGGAAACGGAGCATTAGGAGCAGTATTGGGAGGTATTATTGGTGGTGTTGCAGGTAATGTTATCGGTAACAAAATGGATAAGCAGGCTAAAGAAATTAAAGAAACTTTACCTGGTGCTGAAGTAGAAAGAGTAGGAGATGGTATTAAAGTGACGATGAATGAAAGTATAGTAAACTTTGCATTCGATTCATCTAACCTTACCTCTGTAGCTCAGACCAACCTTGATAAATTAGCTCAGGTATTGGCCAATAACCCAGACACGAACATCAATATCTACGGACACACAGATAGCGTTGGTAAAGATGCTTATAATATGGCCCTTTCTCAGAGAAGAGCGGATGCGGTTAAAGCATATTTAGCAGGTAAAGGAATCGCTTCAGGCAGAATGTTTACGAAAGGAGAAGGTAAAAATATGCCTGTAGCTAGCAATGATACAGAAGAAGGAAGAGCAAAAAACAGAAGGGTAGAGTTTGCCATTACAGCAAATGAAAAAATGATTAATGAAGCCAAACAAGGCAAATAATTAATTTAATATATAAATATTTTCTTAAAAGACCGCCACGGCGGTTTTTTTTTGTACTTTTATGCTACTCATCTTGAAATTACTATTTTTGCAATTGAAATAACATAAATGAAGAAATATCTTAAACTGCTGCGTGTAGAACAATGGGTAAAAAATTTATTTGTTTTTGTGCCATTATTTTTTTCCGGCAATATCAAAAACCTTGATCTGCTTACCAAGAGTATTTTTGCTTTTGTTATCTTTTCCCTTGCTGCCAGCATGGTTTATATTCTGAATGATTACAATGATATAGAGGCAGATCGCAGGCATCCTGAAAAAAGAAGAAGACCGCTGGCGAGTGGTGCTATCTCTAAATCAAAAGCTATAGGAATTTTAATAGGACTCGCAATTACAGATATTTTCCTTGTTCTTTTTGCTCAGTTCTATTTCGAGCAACTTCTCTGGAAATTTGCAACCATTATTGCATTTTACTTTGTGATGAATCTTGCTTACACATTCAGGTTGAAGCATGTTCCTATTATTGATATTTTTATCATAGCCACAGGTTTTGTATTAAGGGTTCTTGCAGGAGGTTATATTACCGGAATCAGTATTTCACAATGGGCTATACTGCTTACATTTGTTCTGGCATTGGTATTGGCAATAGGAAAAAGAAGAGGTGAATTAATCAATGCGCAGGTTTCGGGTAAGACGAGACGTGCTCTGGACGGTTATAACGTACAGTTTGCCGATATAGCACTGTCTATTTCTGTTACATTGGCCATTATGTGTTATTTAATGTTTACACTGTCACCGGAGGTACAGGCAAAATTTCATGAAAGGGTTTTTTATACCGTTATTTTTGTAGTATTTGCCTTTCTCAGATACCTGCAGCAGACTCTAGTGTATAACAGAACGGAATCCCCTACAAAAATAGTGTACAGGGACAGGTATATACAGGTTACCTTACTATTGTGGGTTGCAACATTTTTAATTCAAATTTATTTTAAAAAATGAAGCCGAATTTCATACAAAAAGTTACCAATTGGGGCAATTTTCCTGTAGTGGAAAAAGAAATGAAGTCTGAAGACAGCTTCAGAAATATAAGGGAATTTGTATTGAACCATAATGAAGTGATCGCGAGAGGGAATGGAAGATGTTATGGAGATGCTTCATTAGGGGAACATATATTTTCGACAAAAAAACTCAATAAATTTATCAGCTTTGACCGGTTGAACGGTATTATAGAATGCGAATCCGGAGTGCTGCTTTCAGATGTTTTGGAAATAGCTGTTCCGCAAGGATACTTTCTTTATGTAACTCCGGGAACCAAGTTTGTTACTGTTGGAGGCGCCATCGCATCAGATGTACATGGTAAAAACCATCATTCAGAAGGTTGTTTTTCAGAATATGTCATTGAATTTAAACTCATGAATGAAAATGGGGAGATCATAACATGTTCGAGAGAGACCAATTCAGATAAATTCTGGGCAACTATCGGCGGAATGGGACTTACGGGCATCATTCTGACGGCAAAGTTTAAGCTTAAAAATATAGAATCAGCTTATATTCGCCAGGAAAGTATTAAAGCTGAAAACCTTGATGAAATATTCAGGCTTTTTGAAGAAAGTGAAAACTGGACATATACTGTTGCCTGGATCGATTGCTTACAAAAGGGTAAAAATATAGGAAGGAGCATTTTGATGAGGGGAGAACATGCTTTTCAGCATGAACTTCCTCAGAATATGGCAAAAAGCCCTCTACGGCTTAAGAAAAAGTTTCAACCAACTGTCCCTTTTTATTTTCCGGGCTTTGTCCTGAATGCTTTAACAGTAAAAATATTTAATCTGCTGTATTATAAAAAGCAGTCTAAAAAAGAAGTTAAAAGCTTTATAGATTACGAAACATACTTTTACCCTCTGGATTTTGTTACTGATTGGAATAAAATTTATGGTAAATCAGGTTTTATCCAATACCAGATGGTAATTCCTAAAGACTCCGGAAAGGAGGGCATGAAGAAGATCCTGGAAACCATTGCCAATAGCGGAAACGGATCCTTTCTGGCTGTTTTAAAACTCTTTGGAAAGAATAACGAGGAAGCTTACAACTCATTTCCTATAGAAGGGTACACTTTGGCACTTGATTTTAAAGTAAATTCGAAACTTAAAAAGTTGGTAAAACAGCTTGATGATATTGTTCAGGAATTCGGAGGTAGAATTTATTTGACCAAAGACAGCATGAGTAAATCTTCTTTGACGAATTACCTTAAAAATATTCAAAATCCTAAATTTGTGTCGTTACAGCACAAAAGAATCATAAATAATAATTCATAAATGATAGTTCTGGGAAGTACCTCTGAAGTAGCACAAGCCTTTGTTGAAAAAGCTCTGCAGGAAGGTGAAAAATATGAGAAAATCTATCTTCTGACCTCAAATAAGGAAACCACGGAAAGGTTTGCAAGACATATTGATGTTAAATTTCTGCAACAGGCTGAGGTGATTGAGTTGGATTTAATGAAAGAAATAGATTACACCCGATTTGATCATGTCAATTCAAATGTATTATTTTGTGCAACGGGATATTTAGGTGATGGAACAGAAGAAGGTTTGTATGATAATAAAAATACGGAAAGAATAATTAATATCAATTATTCAAAACTGGTTCCTGTGATGAATTATTTTGCACAGAAATTTGAAAGCAGAAGATCAGGAACAATCATAGGATTGTCCTCTGTGGCAGGAGATCGAGGAAGGCAGAGTAACTTCATTTATGGAAGTGCAAAAGCAGCATTTACAGCCTATTTAAGTGGGCTGAGGAACTATCTGTTTGATAAGAAAGTTCATGTGCTTACGATTAAACCTGGGTTTATGGAAACTAAAATGACAGAAGGACTTCCGTTAAATCCAAGATTAACGGCAAAGCCAAAACAGGCTGCAGCTTCCATTTACAATGCGTATAAAAAACAAAAAAATGTAGCTTATGTATTGCCTGTCTGGGGAATTATTATGATGATTATCAGGAATATTCCTGAATTTATATTTAAAAAATTAAAGCTCTGATAAAATGAAAAAATTGTATTGTTTTGATTTTGATGGAACGATTACCTATAAGGATACAATGTTTATGTATCTGAAATTTTATGATTCTACGAAATACCATATACAATTTTTAAGACATGTTCCTCTGTTTATTTTATTGAAATTAAAACTGGCTGAAACGGAAAAGGTCAAAAAAAGCTTCATCGGTTCAATACTGAAAGGACAATCACAAGAAAAAATAGAACGAAAATCGAGACAGTTTTTTGAGCAGCACTATCCTAAGATTGTACGTGAAAATGCCCTCGACTTTATTAAAAATATAGATCGTAATAATACTCAGAGTCTATTAGTTACGGCTTCTCTGGATATCTGGGTGAAACCATTTGCAGAGGAATTGAAAATGCAGCTGGTTTCCACGCGTGCAGAGTTTAAAAACGGGATTTTTACAGGGAATTTTATAGGGAAAAACTGTAACGGAAAAGAAAAACTCATAAGAATCCAGGAGCAGATCAACAATTCAAAATACGATAAAATAATCGCTTTTGGCGATACTTCAGGAGATAAGCAAATGCTGAAATGGGCAAATGAAGGACATTACCAATTTTTTCACTAATTTTGGGAGGTAAAAATGTAACAATGAATAAACTGTTTATTTGGTTCCTTGCTTTTTTCATGAGCTGTACAAGTGCACCGTCTTCAGTATCTAATGATACACAAAAAGGAGGT
Source organism: Chryseobacterium proteolyticum (assembly GCF_046591535.1). Taxonomy (NCBI): domain Bacteria; kingdom Pseudomonadati; phylum Bacteroidota; class Flavobacteriia; order Flavobacteriales; family Weeksellaceae; genus Chryseobacterium; species Chryseobacterium proteolyticum. The sequence goes on from NZ_JBJLWK010000004.1 coordinate 87,496, forward strand.
GAAATCCTTGTTTCTGAATCTCAGGGTGGCACTGAAACCGCTGGCTTCAAAATTCTTAAAAGTGAAGAAGAGCTTCAGAAAATTATAAAAGGTAATTCCAGCCTTGCTGAACTAGGACAGGATGCAGCAATTAAATACCCTGCCTTTCCAAAAAATCAAAAAGCTGTTTTATACAACCTTGGAACTTTTAGGTCAGGAGACCATAAGATCAGTGAGATAAAAAGTCTTTCTGTGAAGGATAATATTTTGTATGTAGAAGTTCCACAGCGTGAGTCCGGAGGAATGGAGATCCAGGTGATATCCAATCCTTGGGTGGTTTTTACAGTTCCTTCCAATTATCAATTCAATTCCGTCGTATTAAAATATTCAAAATAAAATGAATAAAGTATATTTAGATAACGCAGCAACAACACCCCTTTCAGAAGAAGTTATTGATGCAATGGTAGGTACCATGAAGGTAAACTTTGGAAATCCTTCTTCTACACATAGCTTTGGGCAGGAAGCTAAAATCCTGATCGAAAATGTGAGAAGGCAGGTGGCTGATTATCTTCATGTAACACCCGCTGAGATTATTTTTACATCATGTGGGACAGAGTCCAACAATATGATCATTAAATCCAGTGTGGAACACCTTGGAGTACAAAGAATCATCAGCTCTCCACTGGAACACAAATGTGTTTCAGAAAGTATAATTGATATGAAGGCAAGAAAGGGGGTAGAGGTTGTTTATATCCGTCCGAATGAAAAAGGAGATATCGATCTTAATAAGTTGGAAGAACTTTTAAATGCATCAGATAAAAAGACCCTTGTAAGCTTAATGCATGCCAATAATGAGATCGGAAATATCACCAACCTTAAAAAGATGGCTGAAATATGCAAAGCAAATAATGCACTTCTGCATTCTGATACTGTTCAGACCATGGCGCATATCGATCTTGATTTCTCTGACATTCCGGTAGATTTTGCTTCATGCAGTGCACATAAATTCCATGGACCAAAAGGAGTAGGTTTTGCCTTTATCAGAAAAGCGACAGGTCTTAAGGGGATTATCACAGGAGGACCTCAGGAAAGAAGTCTTAGAGCAGGTACTGAGAATGTTGCGGGTATTGTGGGGCTTGGAAAAGCTTTAGAGCTTTCTCTTAATCATATGGAAGCATACACCCATCATATTCAGGAAATAAAAAATTATACCATTGAAAGATTATCTGCTGAAATAGCAGGGATTAAGTTCAATGGAAGAAGTGCCGAAACTGAAAATAGTTTATACACTGTTTTAAGTGCCCTTTTACCATATAAAAATCCGTTAATAGGTTTGCAGTTGGATATGAAAGGGATCGCCATTTCTCAGGGTAGTGCTTGCTCGTCAGGAGCATCAAAACCTTCAATGGTTATGATGATGGTTCTATCAGAAGATGAAATGGATAATTGTACACCTTTACGTATTTCATTTAGCCATATGACCACAAAAGCGGATATTGATGTTTTCGTAAATGCCCTGAAAGAAATTTCAGATTATTTGGTTATAGAAAAAACAAATGTTCAGCATAGATAACCTTATTGCTGAAAAGTAGTAATTTTGATAATCCAATTAAGGATTAAAAAAACAATAGAATATTAATTTAAATAAAATAAAAAAAAATGGCTTTAGAAATTACGGATAGCTCATTTCAGGAAACGGTTTTGAAATCTGATAAACCAGTATTGGTAGACTTTTGGGCGGTATGGTGTGGACCTTGTAGAACACTGGGACCAATCATTGAAGAAGTAGCAACAGATTTTGAAGGAAAAGCTGTAGTAGGAAAAGTAGATGTAGACAACAACCAGGAAATCTCTATGCAGTACGGCATCAGAAATATTCCTACAGTTCTTATTTTTAAGAATGGTGAAGTTGTTGATAAATTAGTTGGAGTAACACCAAAAGAAGTGATCGCAGAAAAATTAAGCGCACACTTATAAAAAAAAATAACTTTGATAATGAATGCCTTCCACTTTTGGGAGGCATTTTTTTAACAAATAATTTGCAGGTAATTAAAAAAGGTGTAATTTTGCAATCACAAAAAAGAAACAAGTTCTTTAACAAAATTTGATCCGGTAGTTCAGTTGGTTAGAATGCCGCCCTGTCACGGCGGAGGTCGCGGGTTCGAGTCCCGTCCGGATCGCAATATAAAATGCTGTAAATATTATTTACAGCATTTTTTGTTTTTTAAAGATTCTATATTCAATGAATCATTAAGTTTGAGGTGAAGATTACTTTCCACCATTTGCCTTAAGGTCAGCTTTACAATTATTATCCAATTGAGGAACATTTCCATTTATAATAAAGCCTAAAATATCTGTGGTTTCAGAAGCGTAGTACATCAGACAATTTTGATTATTACAATGGTTTCCATTTGAAGAATCTTTGTGATCTGTCTGCATCGGTGATCCTAGATTTACTAATCCCATCAAATGTCCCAGTTCATGCTCAAGCACTGTAGCTTCAAGTTTTGTTCTGCTGGTCTGCCCAAATCCTCCGGAATTCTCCTGAATTGTTTTTCCGAATAAAGCAATTGAAGTATTGCGGTATGCAATTCCTAACGTATTAGAATTGCCGCTATATTTCCCGTTGGTATATAGAATGTTTATTGCAAGAGTTGATCCGTTGGTAAATACAGTTCGGTTTGTATTCTCAATTTGCCTTATATCATCCGCAGATAAAGTGGAGGAGGACGTTCCCGGAATTTCTCTTTGAATAACGGTTATACCACCATCTTTGCGGAGAAAAGTGGATAGGAAGTTTTTCAAATGATCAACAGCTTGCGAATTCGGGGCATATCCCGGCATATACTGAATTTCGATCAATAATGAATTATACCGGTTATTGCTTAATAGGTCGTTGGCTGACGCGCCAACAGGACGCGTGTGGTTGTAATCTGATGATCCATTGCTGAATTCATTATCTCTGCTACAGGATATTGTACATAGCAAGGCTAGAAACGGAATAATTAGTTTTTTAATCATAGGTTTTGTGTCTTTTGTTAAATATTTAATATTGCAATATTAGTAAAAATAAGTTTTGTGGTAGCAATATCACAGTAATGTATTTGTTTTATATCTGTTTTTATGTTGAATTCATTTCTCAAACCCGGCGGGTTTGTTTTTATTAATGAAAACAAATTGATTTTTCATAGATAATGATAGTGTCAGTCTGCTTTTATACTGATACTTTAATCGTTCTTAACCGTATTTTTACGATATTTTTAACCATCATTATGATTATTCCGTTTTAGGTCTGATATTTGTACTGAGTAGCAAAACTAATCGACCTTTTAAATTTATGAACGTAATTGTGAAAAAATCTTTTTTATACAGTCTTATACTGGTTTTATTTTTAGTATCATGTAAAAAGGAAATTGAAAAAATAAATGATACTTTAGGAACCGATACAACTACCACAGAAAGTCCAACGGAAAAAACTGATTCAATAAAAAAAAGATTCAGTGGTTAAAAAGGAATCTGTACCTCCGGCAATGCAGGAAACCGGCTTTTATAATGCTTTTGTACTTCCAAAAGATAAAAAGCTTAGAGATTCTGTATATGCTGCATTCAGCAAAAAATATAATGAAAGAGAACGGTATGCTATTTTAGCACTGAACAGATTGGATTCTAAAAATAAATGGAATTCTGATACATTGGTAGTTCCGGCCAAAATAGATACCACACTGATGGCTTATTCACCTTTTCCAATGCAATTGGATGTATTGAGTAATGTAAAGAAATTTGTTATTTTTTCTTATCCGATTCAGGCGTATGGAGTGTATTCCAACGGGAGTCTTGTAAAGTGGGGACCTACCAGTATGGGAAAAAAAACCGCACAGACCACAAGAGGATTAACTTTTGCCAACTGGAAAAAGAAGCTTTCCATTTCAACGGTTAGTAGTGAATGGAAATTACCTTATAATTTCAATATTTTTAACACAGGAGGAATCGGATGGCATCAATATGACCTACCCGGCTATCCGGCATCGCATTCTTGCTTACGGCTATTGAAAAATGATGCCCAATGGTTATATTCTTATGCAGATACCTGGATCCTGAATCCGGGAGGAGCCACCACTAAAGCAAAAGGAACTGCAGTAATGGTTTTTGGCGATTACAAATGGGGGCACAGGAAACCGTGGAGAAATCTGTTGGATGATCCTAATGCAAATAATATTTCTGTAGAAGAAATGAATAAGCTCATAGAGCCCCATATTGAAAAAATAATAAAAGAGCAGGAGAACAGGGAAAAAGTGGCAGATTCTATCAAGGCAGCGAAGGCTGTTGAGATTCAGGAACCTGCAGTGAAGCCACAAGTGCTTGCCCCTTAAGACTTCTTTTCAAATTGTAAAGTAGATTCTTCTGCAAATTTTCTGAGCTTCTGCATTTCATCTTTAGCTTTACTTTGTCCGAATCTGGCCGCAGCATATGTTGCGGCAATACAAAGCAGCATGATAAACGAGGCATTGAGTGCCCAAGGAAATTCATTGCTTTTGATTTGTTTTTCTACATAGTACATGGTGAAAAAGGTCATCCATAAAATCGAAAAAGAGAAATAAAGAAACATAAAGAAGGTCCACACAGCCGAGCTTGGCCCGAATACCCCACGGATCACAATATCATCATCTTCTGCCTCCACGCGAAGAGAAAGTCTGGGTTTCCAGTAATTATCATAAGGTGTTTCCACACAGATGGTAGCTACCTCCTTATTGACATTGCCGGAAAATTCTCCTTTGTGTTCCTTGAGGTATTTGTTAAGGTTTTCAGCATATTCTTCCTTACTGAGATGGGTAAACATTTTAAACCTCGGTCGTGTGCGTATCTTATCTAATGTGGTTTCTTCTGTTTTCATATTATTCCTGATAGGGGATTGGGTCTTCCAGAGTAAAGCTCAGTGTAAGTTCCTGGTCTTTCCTTTTTATAAGCATGGTAATGGTTTTTCCTTCTTCAGATTTCATCAGTTCCATAATGTATTCCAAAGTCATATCAAGGGTTTTTCTACCATTGATTGTAATAATCCGGTCGTCTTTTTTTTAGTCCTGCTCTATCTGCGGGAGAATCTTTACGTACACCTGCAATAGAAAATAAAGGCTTTAGTACAAATTTATACTGTAAGTTATTATTAATCACCTCGATTTCATTACTTGCCTTTTTTGCACCGGTTTCAAGGGCTACAAAATCTTTTTCCCAGGATAATCCATCCTGTTGAAAATCAAGACCACTCATATTAAAATGGAAGGGGTCGTCATAATTTTTATTTTTCTTTAAGTAGATTTTCTGGTTAGGATAATCAAAAATGATAGTAAATCGGCGGAGAATTTCTCCACCCACTGAACCTCTTCTGTTTTCAACAAGATTTACATGCTGAATAGAAAACTCATCCGGCATCGCGGTAAGAGGCTTTTCAAACTTAAAATCCCCCAGGTAAAAGTTATGAATACGGCTTCTTTTTCCGTATACATCTCCATTAAATCCTCTGCCTAAAAAATCATCAATATTAGGACGGTTGTACACAAAATTCTTTATAAGAGTAGGAAAGAGCCATATAGGATCGCTGTTTCCTAAGTCTATAAGGAGTTTGGATGTCTTTTTTTCATTGGTCATTTCAACCTCTGCTTCAATATACGGTTTATTTTTTTCAATAGAAATGGGAAACTCCTCAAATCTTTTGGTTTTTTTCCTAAGCAGTTCAATATCGTTGTAGATGGTAATCTTTTTGGAAACGTAATCTATAGAAACAGCATGATCTTTAAAAAAATGATATCCTATGATGCCGTTAACAGGGATTCCTACATGAGAAGAAATATTAAATTCCTGATTAACGATAATAAAAAGGCTCAGAGACTTGTTGATAAAATTTTTTCCTATTGTACCTGTATTATTATCAGACCGAAATCCATCTATACTTGCGTTCCCACCTAAACCTGAAAATTTGATCTTTTCAAGCGTTGTTAGTTTTACTTCTTTGTTTTCGAGGCTGAAAATTGATGTTTCCGCAACTCCTGTATCTAACAAAAAGGTAAGATCTGCTCCATTAATATTAACCGGAATGAAAATCAGATTATTAATCAGCTTAAATGGAACTACCGTCTTTTTAGCATCTTTAATCTCAAAAGAGTTCTGAGCATTGATAAAAATGCTAATCAATAAAAGCCAGATAAAACATCGATATTTCATTTACTGAATATAAGCAATTTATCACTATGTAAAATAAAAAACATTCTCTATTTTGAGAATGTTTATGTAATTTTTAATGTTTTGTCTGATATGTTTTATTATCCGTAAATTATTTCGAAAAGAAATCCATAAGGTCAATATAATTTTTTTGATTTACTCCATGTCCACTCATGTATTCTCTGAAAGTAAAATAACAACTCAATTCATACAGCAGATCTGCAGCCTTTCTTCCCCATTCTAATGGAATTACAGCGTCATCGGTTCCATGGGAGATAAAAAATCTAAGCTTTTCCAATTTCTTTTTATCTCTAACGATATCACCTAAGATTTTCTCTTCAGGATAGCTGCTCAAACACGCCACATAATTAAATAAATCAGGATATTGTAATGCCAGGGCATAGCATAAAATTCCACCCTGACTGAAGCCGCATAAATGGGCCCTGCTTTCAGTAATTCCGTATTGATTAATTATTTTTAGAATATTCTCCAGAACACTGTTCAGAGATTCTTTTGCCTGATGGACATCTATAAAGTTTTCTGGATTATTAAAATCAATGTCATACCATGAATATCCTTCGAATTGAGTATTCTTTGGAGCCCTGAAACTAACGATGATCCAGTCGGCGGGGAGGGTTTCCCTGAAACTAAAAAGATCCTGTTCATTGCTTCCATAACCATGAAGCATAAAAAGTATTGGAGTAGAAGAAGTAATATTTTCTGGTTCTCTTACAATATAATCTAAATTCATACTACAAAGATAAGTAATAAATCAAATTGCTAAATTTTTATGTTTTGAATAATCACGGCTTTAATTTTAACTATAAAATATGAATAATGCTTAAAATCAGACATAAATATTATTTTTATTGATTTGATATTGTTTGGAAATCTTTATTGGAAATTTTTCATAAAAGTTATTTTTATATTGATAAAAAACCTATATTTGAAACATTAAAAAATCTATTTGGAGAAATGAAGCAATTTTACAAATCAAAAAGTTTATTAAGACTTTCTTTTTTATTCATCGTATTATTTTCGGTAATTTCTATATTAAATTCTTGTAAAAAAGATGATGACGATGAAGACTTTAAAGATCATATCGTACAATTTGAAGTAAAGGGGAGTACAGGTGTTATTTCAAAAACCATCGTTACTCAGGTTGGAACTACGGTAAATAATATGTATAATACTACATTGACTCCCATTACCCTTCCTTGGTCAAGCGGAGAATTTTTTGTTAACTCTAGCCAGGCCCAGTTAAATCTTTCAGCTAATGCAACGATGCCTGACGATGATTCTAAACTTATTGTGAACATTTGGATTGATGGAGAAGTGGCAAAGAGTGATACCGTTGTTGGTAAAGGTGTTTTAAGTGCTGCTGTTTTTCACAGCTTCTTGGAATTATAAGAATCAAATTTACAGATAAAGAACAAACCGCTTATTTAGGCGGTTTTCTTATTTTCAGATAATATTCTGTTGCAAGGCAAGAGTGATAAGTTCTGTTGAATTTTTAGCCTTAAATTTTTGAAGCAAATTTTTTCGATGCGTATCAACAGTAAGTGGGCTTAAAAATAATTCATTTGCAATTAATCCGCTGGTTTTTCCCTGGGCCAATAAGCTTAAAATCTGTTTTTCCCGTTTGGTAAGTCTTGGAATCATAATTTCATTTTGAGACGGTTGGCTGATGATCTGTTTGATCTCATTACAAAATACAATATCTCCCGAAAGAGCCCCTTTTACACATTTTATCAGCTCATCAATAGATGTGTTTTTTAGTAAATATCCACTGGCTCCATTTTGTACACATTGCATTACAATACTCCTTTCGGACCTGTTGCTAAACATAATAACAGAGGTATTGGGTGATTTTTTTTTTAATTTCCTTACAGAGATTAATCCCATTGGAATCCGGTAATGCAATATCCAGAAAAACAATATCCGCTTCATCGGAATTAATGAAGTTTACTGCTTCTATTCCTGAGGTAAAACTCTGAGAGATAGAAAATAAAGGTTCACTTTTCAGCATCATCTTTAGTCCCTCGATAACAATAGGATGGTCGTCTACAATTACAATTTTTATAAGATCAGTTTTCATGCGTATTGAGTTCAATATTAATACTGGTTCCGTCATGATCAGTACTGATCTCCATTTTCCCCTGAAGATAATTGATCCTGTTTCTGATATTCCGGAGCCCCATACTTTGAGGTTGTACAACATCTTTCTGAAAGCCTTTGCCATTATCCTCGATTGTAATAAAAAAAGCACTTTCAGCCTGAGAGCATTGCAGCAGAATATTGGTAGCTTCTGAATGCTTTACTGCATTGGCGAGCAATTCTTGTACGATCCTGTAAATAGAAAGCTGTGTAGATAATGATAACTTTTTGTTTATATTGAGAGGCTGGAAGTCAATAATCAAATTTTTCCTTGTGTAGAAATCACAGAGATCGCGGAGTGCTGTCTCCAGGCCAAAATTAAGCAGAGATTCAGGCATGAGATTTCTGGCAATATGTCTTAGCTCGCTTACAGAATTATCTAACTGCCCCAGTATCCTGTAAAATTCCTGTTGCTTTTCGCCAGCTAGGTTATTGGAAGACCAGGTAGAAAAATTAATTTTAACTCCCGCAAGCATACCTCCAAGTCCATCATGAAGATCTTTGGCTATGCGTTCTCTTTCCCTTTCCTCTCCATCCAGAATAGCCTTTGTAAGGCTTAATTCTTCTTTTTGTTTAATATCATTTATTTTTTGCTGAAGATTTATTTCCTTTTGCTCCGATAGCTTTCTGTTATTCCTGTAGAGTATATATAAGAAAATGACGAGAGTAAGAAAGAGGAGTAAAATCAGGCTGAGTCCCCATAAATAAGAGTTCTTCTTACTTACTTCAAGCTCTTTTTGTTTTTTTTTCTGCATCCAGGCTGGCAATTTTTCTTTCTTTTTCTGCTGTATTGTATTTTGTTTCCAGCTTGTTGATCTCCAATTTAATATTTTCGTTATTTAAGCTGTCATTTAATTTTGAATAGTTCCTTTGCCACACCAGTGCTTCCCTGATATCTCCCATTTGCTCATTTATATTTGATAATTGGAAATAAATCGTTTTCCTGTTGTTGGCATCGATAACAAGTGTTTTTTCTGCTAGGATATTCTTTAGTAAATTTCTGGCTTCAGGATATTTTTTCTGCCTCCTGAGGATATCGTATTTATTAAGATAAAACATTTGGGTAAGCAAATTCTGATGAAATTTCCTGGTATAATAAAGTCCCTTTTCAATTGTAGATAAGGTTTCTTCGCTTTTTTGCTTTGTGATGTAATATAAGGTCTTACCGTAAAGATAAAATGAATTGGATGAAGAATCCGGATAAGGTTTAATGAGTTTCTCTGCTTTATCCAGAAAAGATTTTCCCATATCTCCCTGAGCCTGGTAAAAATAATTGCTGGCTGTGTTCAGATAGGCAAAGAATAATTCGGTAGAATCATAACCGTTTTTTTCAAGCATTGTAATTGCCTTTTTATTGAAATTTTCAGCCTTTTTAAATTCTGCATTATAGGTTAGCATGAGGGCCAACTGCGTATATTCAAATGCCAGAATTTTACTGTCTCCGTATTTTTCAAGCAGTGGAAGGCTTTTTTCAAGTATCGTTTTAATGAGAAACGGATAACCTTCTTTATTTTTTTGAGCTAATCCATAGCCGAACCAACATTTAGATTGTATGAGATCCGATCCTTTAGTTTTAAATTGAGACAACAGTTCAATTCCTTTTAAATAAGAAGATGAAGCCTTTGCTTTATTACGATCTGAATAATACTGCCCTTCATAATAAAAATATTGAGCTGAGATGAAGGAGGTAGGCTTTGCTAAAGACCTTCCTTCTTCAAGATATCGTCTACTTTGGACAGAATCAATATTTCGATAATAATTAGATAACAAAAATGAAGCAATAGCTTTTGACTGATTATCCCTTTTTAATCTCATAATACCCTGCAAGCTATCTAAATAAATCTTTTCATCAAGAGGTATAATCTGCTTAGACTGTAAAGTTAAAGAGAGCAAAATGCTTAATACAAGAGCTAATCTTTTCAATTTTTTGAGTTTTGATTATGTGCTAGGATTTTATATTATCCGACTTACAATTTAGTTAAAATTTTTAGCACTAAAAATACCTAAGATTAGGTAGAAATAATTACTGTTTTTTAAGGATTGATAAGAATGTAATAGCAGGATAGCTTTGTAGGTATCAAATCAATTAATCAATAGAATTAAAAATTGTAGAAAACTTAAACAAAAAATTATGAAAAAAACGGGGTTAAATAGTAGACTAAAAAAAGCATTTATTGCAATGGTTGCAACGGTGCTTTTAGGATTTATAGCATCGTGCAGTAATGATGATGACGATAATAATGGTGGTGGAAGTTCCGGATCCAGCCATAAAGTAGTTTTTAAAGCACAAGCCTCTCCCGGAAGTAATATAGCTAATGCAGCATATGGTTACGATGCTAATAATACTCAAGTTACAGGACTTAGCGGAACAAGCTGGACGAGCCCTGAAATTACAGTTCCCGCAGGAGCTGTTATAGTAAATGGTGGAGTAGTAGGAACGGGCGCTAATGCATCTTCTACACTTAAAGTACAGATTTACATAGATGGTGAATTGAAAAAAGAAGCAACCGGCAGTGGAACAACACTTTCCGCAACAGCTAGTTACAGTTTCTAATCATAACAGTATTTTTTAATGGTAAAGCCATGAGGGAAGTCTCGTGGCTTTTGTCTTGAAAAAATATTGTCTGTTGTAAAAGAAAAACACTTTGGCAAGCCAAAGTGTTTTTCTTTTATTTGAAATGTTATTATTGAACTTTAATAATGAAGTAACTTTTCTTTCCTTTTTGCAGTAATAAAAATTTACCATCGATCAGGTCACTTTCGTTTGCTGTAAAAGTATCATTTATTTTTTGCTTGTTTACGGAAATTGAATTTCCTTTGATCTCTCTTTGGGCCTCACTTTTTGATTTTAAAAATCCTGATTTTTCTGAAAGAAGATCAATAATGTTGATTCCCAATACATCTGCTTTTGCTACTTCTTTTTGTGGAACTCCGTCAAAAACTTCAAGGAAAATTTCCTCATCCAGACTTACTAAATCTTCAGCAGTGGAGCGGCCGAAAAGAATTTCTGAAGCCTTTAAAGCCTTTTCATATTCTTCTCTTCCATGAACCCATACGGTTACTTCTTCAGCTAATTTCTTTTGAAGCTTTCTTTCATGTGGAGCTGTTTTGTGCTCTTCTATTAATGCTTCAATTTCTTCTTTACCCAGGAATGTATAAAATTTAATAAATCTTTCGGCATCAGCATCGGTTGCATTCAGCCAGAATTGGTAGAATTTATACGGTGATGTTTTCTTCTTATCTAACCAGTAATTTTCACCACTCTCGGATTTTCCGAATTTGGAGCCATCTGCTTTCGTGATCAAAGGAACCGTTAATGCAAAAGCTTCTCCTTGTGCCTTTCTGCGGATCAGTTCTGTCCCTGTAGTGATATTTCCCCACTGATCAGAACCTCCCATTTGTAACTTTACATTATTATTCTGGTACAAGTGCAGGAAATCATACCCCTGAATCAGCTGATAAGTAAATTCAGTAAAACTCATCCCTTCAGCTCCGGCTTCCCCTGAGAATCTCTTCTTTACGGAATCTTTAGCCATCATATAGTTTACAGTGATGTTTTTTCCCACATTTTTGGCAAAGTCTAAAAACGAGATGTTTTTCATCCAGTCGTAATTGTTTACCAACTCAGCCTTATTGGCTCCATCTCCATCAAAATTCAGAAACTGAGAAAGCTGATTTTTCAAACAGTCGACATAATGTAAAAGTGTTTCCTCATCCAGAAGATTTCTCTCTGCAGACTTTCCTGAAGGATCCCCGATCATCCCGGTAGCACCTCCTACTAATGCAATAGGCTTGTGGCCATGCTGTTGAAAATGAGCTAAAATTTTAATTTGAATAAGACTTCCAATATGCAAAGAATCAGCAGTTGGATCAAAACCGATATACGCAGTAGTTACCTCTTTATTCAGTTGTTCATCGGTTCCTGGCATCATATCAGCAAAAAGACCACGCCATTTTAATTCTTCAATAAAGGAATTCATATTATAATTTTTCTTTAAAATTTAACTGTGCAAAGATAGTAAATTCAGAAGTACGGATGGTAAAGTGTGAGGGCTAAAAAGCGAAAAGCCAAAAAACTGAAAGGCAAGAATCCCATACTATATGGGTCAATTTACCCTTCATGATTTCTCGATCACGGCATAATCATTTTATCATGTAAAAGCTGTCCAGGTAACTGTTTTATGAATCCTGGATTTTGCGATTTTGCCATTCAGCCTTATTGTCATTTCCCTGAAAATAAATTATATTTGTTACTAATGAACGACGAACAGTTATTTTCACTTATTCAGAAAGCTAAAGAAAAAGACCAGAAGGCCCAAACAAAACTCATTAATGTTTTTTGGGTGGATGTCTTTTCTTTTGTGATGAAAAAAGTCCGTGACGAAAATGATACAGATGAAATTACGGTCAATGTTTTTTCAAAGGTGTTATCTAAACTGGATATGTACGATCCTCATTTTCAGTTTAAAACATGGATACTGACAATTGCTCAGAATACGGTTATTGATTTTTGGCGAAAGAGAAGCCGTGAAAATCAGGATCCGACAGAAAACCTGGATGAAGTGAAGAACCAGTTTGCCAAATCTCCGGAAGAACTGATGATTTCTGATGAAGAGCAAAAGAAAATCATTAAAACAATTGAATCCTTAGATGCCAATTATCAGGATATCATAAAACTCAGATTTTTTGAAGAGAAAAGCATAAAAGAAATAGCTGAAGAGTTGGGAATTTCTGTTGCAAATACCAAAGTAAGGGTAATGCGTGCTAAAAAAGTCCTGGCTGAGCTTCTCAAAAACAATGAGTTTGATGAGGATTGATAAGTATTAAAATATCTCTCAAGTTTCAAAAGATATGACTACAAATGAAACTCAGCTTTTGTTTTTGGAAACTTAAAAGTTCTTTCTTCTGAATTTCTGTTTTGTAGATTAATCTTCCAGTCTTTTTTTTATGACGGTTTCTTTTTCAGATTTTCCGTTGTCTGGGTTATCTTTACCTTCTACTTCTTTAGAATATACCAACTGTCCGGTGGAAAGGTTATAATCAATATCCGCCCAATAGTCTCCCGGTCTTCCGTAGCTAAGGGAGTGACCAATCAGTTCGAAATGTCCGTTCTGAAAACGGTATTTATCGGTGTATCCCCATTTCCAGCTGCTTCCACCAGCCTGAGTAATTTCTAAAATTCCTTTTTTAATGGCCATACTCTGATAAGGATCTCCCATCATTCCTCCATGATTGCTTTCGAGGATAGCTTTTCTTGATTTTTCTAAGATGCTCCACTTACCATTTGTTTTTTTTAGAATCTGGATTTCACGGATATTTCCCATATCCGTAGTATCTTTCGTATTGTAGATAATTACTTTTTCTGGGATTTTATCTCCGTCAAGATCGCCATCTACGGTTTCTATAATCTCAGATCCCACCGGTTGAAATTCTTTTTGGGCAGAACAAATGATACTGAAGAATAGAGATAAAAGGAAGAAGGTTGTTTTCATGGAAAAAATTTGGTGATCTAAATTACAATTATATTTTTAATTATGTGTTCCATCAATTTCTGCATTAGATGGTTTCCATTAAAAATTCCTTAACTTTGAAGTTCAATTTTAGAAATGGAAAATTTAGTTCAAGACACTACCGTTCAAAAACCAAAGTGGATTCGTGTAAAACTGCCTACCGGAAAGAATTACAGAGAACTGAGAACCTTGGTTGATAAATATAAATTAAATACAATTTGCCAGAGCGGGAGCTGCCCGAATATGGGGGAATGTTGGGGTGAGGGAACTGCAACTTTCATGATCCTGGGGAATATCTGTACGCGGAGCTGTGGATTTTGTGGTGTAAAAACCGGAAAACCTATGGATGTAAACTGGGATGAACCCGAGAAGGTAGCACGTTCGATCAAATTAATGAAAATTAAGCACGCAGTACTTACTTCAGTGGACCGCGATGATCTGAAGGATATGGGATCCATTCTGTGGGGGGAAACTGTAAATGCGGTACGAAGAATTTCTCCGGGAACTACAATGGAAACATTGATTCCTGATTTCCAGGGAATAACAAAGCACCTTGATCGATTGGTGGATGTTGCTCCGGAAGTGATTTCTCATAACATGGAAACAGTAAAACGTTTAACAAGGGAAGTGAGAATTCAGGCGAAATATGAAAGAAGCCTTGAAGTATTAAGATACCTGAAAGAAGCAGGACAGAGAAGAACCAAAACGGGTGTTATGCTTGGTTTGGGAGAAACAAGAGATGAAGTTTTCCAGACGATTGAGGACATCAGAAATGCCAACGTGGATGTGATTACCTTGGGGCAGTATCTTCAGCCTACTAAAAAACATCTTCCTGTAAAAAAATTCATTACACCGGAAGAATTTGATGAATTCGGTGATTTTGCAAGAAGTTTAGGTTTCAGACATGTTGAAAGTTCACCACTTGTAAGAAGTTCTTATCACGCAGAAAAACATATTCACTAAAAATACAAATCGCTCCAACACGGAGTGATTTTTTTTATTAGAAAAGGGCAGTTGATATGTAAATCAGCAAAACTCAATTTAGCTATTTAGCCTTCATCACCCCTCAATTTTAGCCAAATGCTTTTTCCTGAACTCTGATGGTGTTTCACCTACATGCTGTTTGAATAGCTTATTAAAATACGACAGACTTTCAAAACCTACCTGGAAACAAACTTCCGTTACGGACGAATCCTTTAACAAAAATATCTTTGCCTGATTGATCCTGTAGTTGTTTACAAAATCAGTAAATGTCATATTGGTTTGCTTTTTAAAATACCGGCAGAAAGCCGCAGTACTCAGGTTTACTGTTGCTGCAATGTGATTGACATTCGTTTTTTTTATCATAGTTTTCATGAATGTAATCGTAAATTGTTCCCATTCTTATTTTATCGTTAAGAAACCATTTGATCCGGGTATCTTCGTTATTCAGTTCTTTTACTTCATTTGAGTTGGCAAGGATCTGTAGGATTTCAATTAATCCGATGAGGGAATCAAAATTTCCTGTAGTCATGAGGCTATGCATTTTTTCAACGACGATCCGCTTTGTGTCTCCGGAGAAAGATAGTCCAAGATAGGAACGTTCCAGAAGATGTCTGATATCGTCAAATTCGGGAACCGGATCAATAATATCCTGTAAAAAATTTTCTCTCATCTGGAGAACCATCTGTCTGCACTCTGTTTGGATTTTGTAATCGAAGTTGAGATGTGGAACATTAGAGCCAATCAGTAAAAGGTCACTATTAGTAAAACCGGAAATATCTTTTCCTATATGGCGGATTCCATTTATGGCTTCAACATAAACCAATTCTATTTCAGGATGATAATGCCAGAAAAAGCAGTCTTTCAAGGAAGGAGAAAAAAGCTTGAATGATTTTCCTTTTTCGAAGTCAATAATTTCTTTCTGGATTTTCATTTGGTTCTATCTTGATTATTTTAAGATTTAAAATTAAATAAAAAGGTCAATATGGAGCAAATTTTTATCATTTGAGTGGAAGCAAAATTCAAAATTTCTATCGATTTTTGCACTTTCAAATAATAGGATTGCTTTTACTATCTCTAAAACAAAGAAGCAATTGAAAGAAACAAAATGATATGGGAATGATAGATAAGAGGATTATACCACTGGCCATTGGTGGTTTGGGGATTGGAACAACAGAATTCACCATTATGGGCTTACTGCCCGATATTGCTAAAACTTTACAGGTAAGTATTCCCGAAGCCGGGCATCTTATTTCTGCATATGCACTAGGAGTCGTTATTGGGGCTCCGATATTAATCGGTTACTCTGTGAAGTTTCCACCTAAAAAAGTATTGATTGTTTTAATGATGATTTTTACTTTGTTTAACGGTTTATCAGCGATAGCACCAGATTACACATCAATGCTCATTATCCGGTTTTTGTCTGGCCTGCCACATGGAGCATTTTTCGGAGTAGGGACCGTAGTGGCATCTCGGCTGGCAGGAAAAGGCAAGGAGGCATTCTATATTTCTTTAATGTTCACCGGGCTTACTATAGCGAACCTGGCAATGGTGCCCCTGGTCACTTATATAGGGCATACCTTCCACTGGAGATGGTATTTCGTGATTGTCGCGGTAATTGGATTATTTGCCTTATTGTTTTTAAAGTTCTGGCTTCCTACCATGGAAACAAAGCAGGATACACACTTTCTGGAGGAATTAAAATTTCTAAAACATAAACAATCCTGGCTGGTATTATTAATTACCGCAATAGGATTTGGCGGACTATTTACCTGGTTTAGTTATATTACACCACTAATGACCATCATTGCAGGCATTAAGGCAAGCCAGATGGCATATGTTATGATTTTGGCGGGAGCAGGAATGGTAGTGGGAAATCTGGCTGGAGGTTTTTTATCAGATAAATTAGGGCCCGAAAAAACATGTTCTCTTTTATTACTTCTGATGATGTCGTCATTGGCAGGTGTATTTTTCTTTTCAGAAAACAGTATTATTGCTCTGGTACTTACTTTTGTATGTGGTGCGTTATCAATGTCTGTGGCTGCCCCGATTAATATTATGATGATGAAAGCCGCTCCAAGAAGCGAAATGATGGCTGCGGCCTTTATGCAGGCTGCTTTTAATATTGCCAATGCAATGGGAGCATTTTTAGGTGGAATTCCTTTAGAAAATGGATTTTCGTTTAAATATCCTTCTTTGGTGGGTGTCGGAATGACGTTTATAGGACTGATGATCAGTATACGGTATATGTATTTATACAGATCTTCAAAACTTATAACAGAAGAAATAACAGTGGAATGTATTCCGGGAGATCAATAAAAAAAAGAGGCATTTGCCTCTTTTTTTAACCCTTTATGCTTCAACTTCATTACCGTTCTTACACCAGTAAAGGGCATTGTATACATTTTCTTTAGGAAAAGACTTAAATTCACCGGGCATCAGGACACTGAATATATCGGTGAAATTCTGAACACCTTTGCTATCCGTGACAATAGCTGTACGATTCCATTTAGCAAGGTTTTTTAGTCCCAAAAGTGCGTCTTGTAACCAGGCTCCCATGGTAAAATTCTCCAGATCCGTATCTAAATACAACAAATAATTAAGTTCATCAAACTGATCGACCTTTTGTTTTACATGGGGAATAACAAGGTTTTCAAAGTCCTCTCGGGTCACTTCTCCCGTTGCGCTGAACGCCGCAACATTCTCCGGGGCATCTGGAATAATAGTAATCATAGTATATTTTTTATGGTTTGGTGGTATTTCACCAACAATAATTACACCAATAATCGTCCGAAAATCGTTAAAATACTCACAAATATTAGTATTTTAGTTTAAAATATTAATATGGATTTAAAATCGAATGAACCATTTTGGTTATTAAAGAATGGATTGACAGCCTCTTATCCTTCTTTAAAATCAGATGAAGAATGTGATGTATTGATTATCGGGGGTGGAATAACGGGAAGTCTGATTGCCCACCAGATGGTAAAAGATGGATACAGGACGATCCTTATTGATAAACGGGAGATTTGTAACGGAAGCACCTCAGCCACTACTTCTATGCTGCAATATGAAATTGATATTCCACTTTTTAAACTGATTGATCAGATCGGGGAAAAAGGAGCTGTTGAAAGCTACAAAGCCTGTTCAGATGCTATTGATATTATAGAACAGCTTACAAAAGAATTAAAATCAAAGGCCGGTTTTAAAAGAAAGAGATCTCTGTATTATGCGTCAAGAAAAAAAGATGTCCCGTGGTTGCAGCAGGAATTTGAAGCCAGAAAAAAATACGGATTCGAAGTGGAATGGCTGGATGCTGAAGAAATTCAAAAAGAATTCGGATTTCAAAATACATTTGGAGGAATTGTATCTAAGCAGGGAGCAAGCGTAGATGCATTCAAATTGGCCCATGAATTATTGGAATTTAATCATAGGAAAGGACTTCTTGTATTTGATAAGACAGAGATGAAAGCGGCAAAGAGTTACAGAGGATATAATCTTGTAAGCACAATAAAAGGACCTCAGATCAAAGCTAAAAAGATCATTTATTGTATAGGCTATGAGAGTAAAAGTCTGATCAAAGAAAATTTTGTGGATCTCAAAAGCACATATGCTCTAGTTTCCGAGATTGATGATGATAAATTTAAAAATATCTCCAGTACACTGGTCTGGAATACAGATGAACCTTATATGTATATGAGGACTACTGATGACGGAAGGTTACTGATCGGAGGAGGGGATGAGGATTTTTATGACGCGAAAAAGCGGGATGCATTGCTTGATAAAAAAGAAAGACAGATTCTGAAAACATTAAAAAAGATCAGACCCGATTACCATTTTTATACAGATTTTGTATGGGCTGGAACCTTCGGGGAAACTAAAGACGGGTTACCTTATATAGGTGAACATGAGAAATTCAATAATTCCTATTTTGTGCTTGGTTTTGGTGGGAACGGGATTACTTTTTCAGTTACAGGAATGGAAATGACATCTCTTTTTATGAAAAATAAAAAACATCCCTTATCGAGATATTTTAAGTTTGAAAGATAAAACCAGATGGTTATCAAAACATCATCCACCTGGTTTTATCATTACTATATTGGTGGCTTCCAAGCTGCCAATATTATATAGTATATCCGCTTTTTCTGGCCAATTCCAAGATTGAAGTTTCGATAGCTTTGCCCAGATCATCAGAGTCTGCATCTCCTCTTTTTTTCATTTCGTTATCGATATATTCCTGTCTTTTTTTGGAAAGCCCCTCAATTTCTTTTTGAATCTTTTCCCGTTCGGCAGATTTCTCGGTTACCAGCCTTTTTACTTCTTCTTTAGTTTTGCCTTTTAATTCAGCGGGAAGTTCACTTTCTTTAACAGTTGTTATAAAGTTGACATCCTTTTCCGCTTTGTCTACAAGGTCCCAATGATCATTCTTATATGCATTCTTTTTACTTTTGGCTACCGTTCTTTCCACAGCATTGGAAACAGACTGAACTGCTGCATTTTTATCCTGCATGATCTGTTTGCTCTTGTATTCGGAACCATGGCTTCCGTAATATACATAAGTGTCATTGAGTTTCGTGTTATACTCTGAAATTTTAGCATCATATGGTGTTTCCACATAGATTACCTTTCTGTCACTATCGATATTAAAGTACTTTCCATCACCTGTAACAGCTCCATTTTGCCAGAATGACTGGATGCCTTCATTTCTGTCACCACAAAATATAGTATTGGTATAGATTTTTTTTTGCCTTAGCAGATGAAATAACTTCCTTGTAGTTAATTCTTCCCTGATCAAACGGCTCATTACCGGCAATGTAGATAAGTTTCATACTCTTATCATTTTTATCCCAGTTCAGATTCATAGCCGCATCCCGAATCACGGCACCGCAGTATTCACTTCCACCATTGGTTCTTAATCCGAATAATTTTTCTGAAACCAGATCCAGATCCTGTGTTAGGGGAGTTACCTGGCGGATGAAATTTTCATCGCGAATTCCGTCATTGCCATATTCGTATAATGCAATTTCTATTTGTGGTGCTTTTCCTTCATACTTTAATGTAGTCAGCGTATTTACAATATTCCAGAGTCTGGATTTAGCCTGATCGATTAATCCGTCCATGCTGTTCGAAGTATCCAGTAAAAGGGCAACCTGAATTTTGTTATCCCCTGATGATGGTTGTGCAGTATACAAAGAAGGTCTTTGTGTTGTAATGTGCTCAATTACCGAAGGATTGTTTTTTCCCATACAACGTGGCTCTGTAAGGCTATTAGAACTTAAAAAAGCAGCACCTATACTCAATGTTAAAATTTTTAAAGTTGTCATTATTTATATTTTTAATTGTTTATTTTCTATACTAATGAATTTGCAATGTTTTGGATTTTACCTTAAAGGAAAAATTGATGACCCTTTAGTTTGAACAAAGGCAACTGCGGAGAGCTGCCTTTAAGTATTTTAAAGTATCTCGTATCTGGTTTTAATGCTGTATTTCAATTTGATATTTTCAATATTGTCAAATGAATAATCAACTCCTGCATCAGCTTCTATTTGTACATTACTGGATTTGCTCATGTAGGCAGACATTGGCATAATAGTGTCACTTGTATAATCCTCGATCTCTGTAATTTCTAAAGGAGCTCCGGTTTTTTTACCCATGCTTTCCAGTAAATAATCCGCTTTTTCTTTAGCTGTCTTTAATGCATTTATTTTTACGGTTTTTCTGAAATCTGCAATTTTGGTATTTTTTACCTCTGCAATATTCAGGTTGCTTACCCACTTTTGATTTAACCCTTCGAATACCTTACTGAGGTTGGTCTTAGCATTTACCTTAAACTGGAAACTTTTGGTGAACTTGGTTGTTTTTGAGTAAAGATTCTGATACATTGATTTGAAGGTGATATCCTCATTCTTTACCCCATTACTTTTTAAAGTTTCGAATAATTTCTTTTCATTGTCTGCCAGCTCATTTTTGTTGTCGGCCTTTATTCCGATGTTGAAGATGATTTCGTCCGGCTCTACTTCCATTTCAGCAACTCCCGTTACCTCAATTGCATTTTTCTTTACTTCCTGTGCGTTTATTAAACTTCCTGCTGTAAGGAATCCGATTAATAAAAAATGTCTCAATTTCATAATTTCTTGTTTTAAATTCTGAAGTAAAATTAGCCCGATTGTAAACCTGAAATGGAGAGACTTGGTGAAATGAAGTTTTCACTTGGTGAAATGACAAAAAAAAGACAGTTTACTCGAACTGTCTTTTTATTATAGGTATTTAAATTCTTTTTAAGGCAAGAAAAAGACCTTTGAAATCTTATTGTCTTTTATTTCATAGATGGCAGTTGCTTCTACTTTTCCGTTTTTCCTGATTCCTGAAACACTTTCTTTATCCACGACAAAATTCCCTTTGATCAGCCTATTGGTAATTTCACAATGAAGATCCGGCAATTTGTCAAACATAGCGCTGTAGGTTTTTCTCATGGCATCTTTTCCCTTGCTTATTAATTTATCAGGGAAAGTATAGAGTTCGACATCGTCGGCATAAGGTTCTAGAAATGCATCTATATTTCTGGCATTGTATCCGTTTACCTGTTGCTGGACAAGGATTTCCGGGGTAATTTTTAAAATTTTATCAGGCTGTATTGGCTGTCCGTTTTTGAAAATCATTTCTATCTGGGTAAGATGATCCAGATTTTCAGTGGGATCTGCGCGTAAAAGAACCATATCTGCTACTTTACCGGTGTTTATACTTCCCGAAATATTTTCTTTATTAAAGATCTTGGCTGGATTAATTGTTGCAGACTGAATGATCTGCCAGTTGTTCATTCCACTTTCTTTCATTGCTTTTAGCTCGGCAAGAAAGGAAGTAGCATGTTGGGTGGCAATGTTTCCCGCATCTGTACCCGCTGCAATGGTTACTCCTCCGTCCGAAAGTCTTTTTAGATTAATGATTCTTACAGAATCTTTCTTTCTGGCGTAAGCGTTCAGCTGAGGTAGGTTGAAACGCTTTTTCATCTTATTAATCGTTGTGGAGTCTGCAGAATCTGCTAAATGTTGAAGATCATAGATAGATCCTACTGTTTGTGGATTCGAATTCTCCAGTTCATAGGTATTGTATTTCTTTTTCTGGGCATAGGTTTTAAAGTAATTATCCATCACCGTGAGTGTCGGGCTGAGTACTACTTTTTTTGATTTAAGAAGTTTGATAAAGTCATCTGGTACAACTTCATCTTCCACATCATGCACTAAAAAGTCGGCTCCATTTTGTACGGCAATCTGTGCGGTAATTCTTTCCGTAGCATGTACTGCAACTTTAAGGTTGTTTTTGTGAGCTTCTTCAATAATAGTTTTAATAATAGGCTCATATTTTCTTGCCATGGCTTCTATTTCTTTCGGGTCTGCCATAACGATATACCATATTTTGATAAAGTCGGGTTTATAGGGAAGTTGCTCCTGAACCATTTTGCGTCCCTCTTCACTGGTTTTCACTAGTTTGAAAGGCTCATTTTTATCCAGGTTTTTAAAAGCTTCGGGCTCGTAGGTTGTAATAAGTGGCCCTGTCATATAAACAGAAGGCAGAGTAGGATTTTTTGCAAATGAATCTCTTAATTTCAGAAAGTTGAAAGTAGCCCCGGCATCGATGACGGAAGTAATTCCATTTTTAAGATAACGCAGTAAAAAATCTTCCATATTCTGATGTACCCAATCTATTTCTTTTTCATAAGGGATCTGCTTTCTGAGATCAAATGCATCCGGTCTCGTATATAAGCCTCCGCTCTGGAAGAAATGAACGTGGGCATCCGTCATTCCCGGCATCAGAAATTTACCTTTTCCATCTATAACCGTCGCATTTTTAGGGATTGTTACTTTATGCCCCGGTTTGATTTCAGAGATCATGTCTTTTGTAACCACTACGGTTTGATTGGGAATCATTTTTTTTATTCATCACATCCACAACCGTTACATTCTGAATGTAGGTTTGTGCATGAATTGTCTGGGTAAGAAAACACAGAAGGGACAGTAAATACAAATAGGTTTTCATGAGTTTCTTTTAAGAGATTTGTAATTCACAAATATATGAAAACAGGTGTATTGATTATTATTTCTTTTAAACTTGGTGAAATATACGTTTCACTTGGTGAATGGTAAGAGACGATACCTAAAGTTTTACTTACTTTGCATAATAGATTTGGATACAAGTGAAATTACTTTTTAAAATTATATTATTCATTACCTTGGCAATTGGAAGTTCTTCTTTTGCCCAGGATTCTACGAAGGTTTCTAAAGTACTTAAGTCTGCCTCCAAAATTAGAAAAGCGGTTGATAATAATGATAATAAAACGGTCGCGGATACCTATGTCAGTATGGCAAATGATTATTACGGTCAGGGAAATTATGCAAAAAGTGAAGAATACCTGATAAAAGCAAGGAATCTATACCAAAACCTAAACGATAAAAAGAACCTCGAATTTGTAACCCGAAAGCTCGCGCAGTCCCAGGAAAAACAAAATAAAATAAGTCCGGCCATCCTTAACTACAGCAGAGCAGCTGATATCAGCTACTCAAAGGAAAACAAAAGCATCAATACCAACGATGTGACCAGGCTCTCGTCACCTTCTAAGGAAGAGAGGGCGGAAGCGATCCAGAGCAATATTGATATCAGCAGGAAAGACAATGAAAAAGCAGATCTGGCAGCCAGTTACAGTCAGTTAGCTGATGTAAACATCCAGCAAAACGATATCCCTAAAGCTGAAGCGAATCTTAAAAGTGCTTACACAATTTCCAAAAAGCAGATGGAACCTCAGCAGGCTCTGGAAATTAATCAGAAGCTGACCAATTTTTAT
Organism: Chryseobacterium proteolyticum; assembly: GCF_046591535.1. Taxonomy (NCBI): domain Bacteria; kingdom Pseudomonadati; phylum Bacteroidota; class Flavobacteriia; order Flavobacteriales; family Weeksellaceae; genus Chryseobacterium; species Chryseobacterium proteolyticum. Next base: position 111,172 of record NZ_JBJLWK010000004.1, read on the forward strand.
GTTGAGAATAAAGATTTTGATAAAGCCATTGAAGCCAAGAAGAAAGTTTTGAAAGAGGACTTTGTAAAAGATAATTCTCAGAAAAAAGTAGAGCAGATTCAGGAGCTCGCTGATATTTATATAAAAAAAAAATGACACAAAAAGTGCTATTGAAACATTGAAAAATGCCTACAATATTGCACTGGAAAAAGGACATACGCTGGAGGCCCAGAAAAGTGTAAAAAGATTGGACAGTTTGTACAGTGTTTCCGAAAATACGGGTGAATCGGTAAAGCTATACCGGGATTTTCTCGGACGATTACCGGATCTTGTTTCAAAGGACAGAAGTCTTGTTGATAATAAAATTCTTGAAGACACCGAACAAAGAATAGCACAATTAGAAAAAGAAAGGGAATTAAAAGATGAGCTGATCCGCAAAAAGAATGCATTTAATTATAGTCTTATAGGAGCCTTGGTTGTATTGGCAGCATTGGCAGGCTTCATTTTATGGACATTAAAGAAAGTTCAGATCAAAAATAAAAAGATAGCTTTACAATCCCTTCGCCGGGAAATGAATCCACATTTCATTTTCAACAGTTTAAATAGTGTGAATCAATTCATCGCCACGAATAATGAGTTGGAGGCGAATCAATACCTGACAAAATTTTCGAAACTGATGCGCGGTGTTATGGAAAACTCAGCAGAGGATTTTATTCCTTTCCAACAGGAACTCGATCTGTTACAGAACTATCTGGCTCTGGAAAAAACACGGTTTGCAGATAAATTTGACTATGAAATCAAGGTGGATGAAAGCCTGAATTTACAGAGTCTATTGATACCCGGCATGCTGATCCAGCCTTTTTTGGAAAATGCGGTATGGCATGGGCTACGGTATCGTCAGAACAAAGGATTTTTACAACTGAATTTTGAGAAGCAGGGTCAATATATGATAATAACCGTTGATGATAACGGAATAGGTATTGAAGAAAGTAAAAAATTGAAAACAGAACATCAAAAATCAAGGCGAGGAAGGGGGATGAAAAATACGATGGAAAGAATTACATTGTTAAATGACCTTTATAAACAGGACATCCACTGTACCATAACGGATAAAAAGAATGAACAAGGTGTAACTGTACAGATCCGCTATAAATTATAACTTTTTCAGGATTATCTTATCTAATAGACGTTTGTATTTCAACTAAATATTATATTTTTACATGTAAACCGGACATTATCCGGATCTGTATCAATGAAAATAAAAGCTGTTATCATAGATGATGAGGTTATTGCAAGAGAGGTTCTAAGGAATTATCTTACAAAATATTGTCCTCAGGTAGAAATCCTCGGTGAAGCCGAAAATATAAAAGATGCCGTTCCTCTGATCGCTGAGAAGCTTCCGCAGCTTGTTTTTCTGGATGTGGAAATGCCATTCGGGAATGCTTTTGATGTCTTGGAAGCTACTAAGGATTACACCTATGAAACGATCTTTATAACTGCTTTTTCTCAATATTCCTTACAGGCTCTTAATAAGTCGGCCAGCTATTATATTTTAAAACCTATAGATATCCAGGAGCTGATTCTTGCCGTCAATAAAGTAGCAGAAAGCCTTGAAAAAAAGGAAGAGCTGAACCGGAATAAAATACTGTTGGAAAATCTCAAAGTAAAACCTGATAAGCAGCAACTTATCCTGCCGACATTACAGGGATTTGATGTTGTGAAAACTGAAGAAATAGTAAGACTGCAGGCAGATGGAAATTTTACCCTCGTTTATCTTACAGACGGAACCAAAAAGATGGTATGCAGATTTTTAAAACATTTTGATGATCTTCTTGAAGCTCCCTTTGTCAGAGTTCATCGTTCACATATCATCAATACAGGTTTTGTTAAATCATATCACAAAAGCGGGACTGTTACTTTATTGGATGATGCTGAGATTGAGGTTTCAGGGACATTCAAAGAAGCTTTTCTTAAAACCTTTTCTTAGCTTTATGTTAAGGGGAACCTAAAGGCATCATTTTTGGACTTTTTCATAACCACAAACTTATATTATTATGAAAAATTTTCAGAAAATAGTTATTCCTGTCTCGATAGGAGTTTTAGGATTTCTCATTTTTAATCAATGTTCTGTAAGGGTACCAAAAGGTGCTATGCCTGTCACCCGTTTTGATTCCGGAAGATACCTGGGAAAATGGTATGAAATTGCCCGCTTCGATTATAAGTTTGAGAAAGACATGGACAATGTTACGGCAACCTATTCCCAAAATCCCGATGGAAGCATCCGGGTAGATAATAAAGGGTATAATTATGTGAAAAAAGAATGGAAAGAGTCCATAGGAGAGGCAAGGTTTGTAAAAGATAAAACGGAAGCCCGCTTAAAAGTTTCTTTTTTTTAAACCTATTTGGGCAGGCTATAATGTGATTGATATCGATGAAAACTATCAGTATGCCTTAGTAGCAGGAAACAGCTTAAAATACCTGTGGATATTATCCAGAACGACTGAAATCCCGGAAAGCATAAGATTACGGTTTTTAGAAAAAGCAAAGAGAATAGGATATAATACGGATGAATTGATCTGGGTGAAGCATAATTAGCAAAAAGGCTGATTTGCCTAAAAAGATTTCTATAATAAACATTGCCGAGGCCACAGATTTTTCCGTCATTTGTATTAGATTTTTTTTCAAGAATGTACAATATGGAAAATGCTGTTCTCATTACTATCGGAGACGAGATCCTTTCAGGAAATACAATAGATACCAATTCTAATTTTATTGCTACTGAACTTAAGAATATAGGGATAAAAGTTTCACAGATTTTCACGATTTCTGATGAAATTGAAACCATTAAAAATACTTTACATGCTGCTTTTGAGATAGGAGACCTTGTTATTACAACAGGTGGGCTGGGTCCTACAAGGGATGACAAAACTAAAAAAGCGCTTGCCGATTTTTTTAATGATGAAATAGCTCTGGATGAACCGACTTTCGAACATTTAAAAAAAATATATGGAAAAAAGAGGCCGTCTGGAAATTCTGGAAAGAAACAGAGAACAGGCTTTTGTTCCTACTAAATCTACAGTTTTCCAGAATCAGTATGGGACTGCTCCATGTATGATGATGAAGTATGGTGATAAACTGAGCTTTAGTCTTCCCGGAGTGCCTTATGAAGTAAAGCCCCTGATTAAAGACCAGATTATTCCTTACCTAAAAAATACTTTTAGCTTACAATATATCACCACAAGAATTGTTTCCGTAGTAGGAATTCCTGAAAGTATTTTAGCGGATATCATTGAGGATTGGGAGCTTTCGTTACCTGAGAATCTGGCTTTATCCTATCTTCCGGTGGGAACCCGCGTGAAGCTTCGCCTTACAGCATCTGGACATGATGAAAATATTCTGAACAGACAACTTGAGGAAGAGATTCAAAAACTCTTTCCATTGGTAGGTGAAAATATTATCGCTACTACTGAGGACAAAATTGAGAAAATATTAGGGGAACTTTTGGGTGAGAAAAAACTTACGCTTTCCACGGCCGAAAGCTGTACGGGAGGAGAATTGGCAAAAATGATCACTTCGAATTCAGGAAGTTCCAAATATTTTATAGGTGGAATTGTTCCCTATGCAACAGAAAAAAAAAGTTGAAATATTAAAAGTTTCTCAAAGCACGGTGGACGAATTTACGGTTGTAAGTGAACAGGTAGCTGAAGAAATGGCAAAGGGATGTCAGCGCTTATTTGATACGGATATTTCCATTTCTACAACTGGAGTTGCCGGACCGGGAAAAGGAGAGGATGGAAAGGATGTAGGAACCGTTTTCTATACAATCAGGATTCATGATCAGGCTCAAAACTTCAAACTTTATATGCCACATCTGGAAAGACTTGACTTTATGAATTTCGTTTCACAGAAAATTATTCAGGATTTGGTGAGCTTGCTTGTAAATAATTAGTTAAACTTTTCTTTTTTTTTAATTTTTTTTTTAATTTTAAATACAACAGTTTTTCACACTTTTTGAATCTTCAGCCGAAAATATCAAAACGTGGAAAATTCAAAACAGGTTTTTCAAACAACTAATAAAAAACGCTGGAGAAATGTGCAGTGGGGATCCCGCATTTTTATCTTTGTCGGGATATTGCTTTTCCTGGCGTTGGCACTCATGATGAAACTGGACAAAAGTCCCAAAATCCCTTTTCATGAAGATTACAAAACCGTTATCACAGCAGGAAAGCCTTACCTTCAGGAGAATAGAATCTCAAAAGAATATAAGGGATTCAGAAGCTTTATTTCTGAAAAGACAATTCGTACCAATGTTTCCAAAATTGAGGAAGCAAAAGCAGAAAGATTAAAAAACCAAAACAGGAACTGGGCTCAATTTCCAGGAGGGATCCGTTCTGCTTTCTATGTAGCCTGGGATCCTCAATCCCTCATGTCTCTGAAAAGGAATGTCAAGCACATCAATTTGGTCTTTCCGGAATGGTTTTTCCTTGATCCTAAAACAGGAGATCTTAAAACCAACATCGATCCCGAAGGATATAAGGTTATAAAAAGAACGGGAGTTGCAGCGATGCCGATTCTCAGTAATAACTCAGACAGAGAATTCCGTGCTGAGGGCTTGGCAAAAGTACTTAACGATCCGTTAAGAAGAACCAAACTGATCCGGAAGCTTGCGGAGGAATGCGTGAAGTTTCATTTCAAAGGAATCAATATTGACTTTGAGGACATGAATCTGGATTCTGATGAAAATCTTATCGCTTTTATGAAAGAGCTTTCAGATAATTTTAAACAGAATAAGCTACTGGTGACCATGGATATTATGACGGATAATGACGATTATAATATTCAGAAATTAAATCCTTACGTAGACTATTTTGTGTTGATGGCATACGATGAATATTCAGCTTCGGGGGATGCAGGACCTATCTCTTCTCAAAAATGGATTGAAGCGCAAACCGGGAAAATTTTAAAGAAAACAACGGCAAACAAGATTATTCTAGGTCTTGGGGCTTATGGATATGACTGGAGCTCAAATCCGGATGATAATATTTCGGTTTCCTATATGCAGGCTATTACTAAGGCCAGTGCAAGTAAATCGGTTATCAATTTTGATGACAATACTTTTAATCTCAACTATTCATACACAGATTTTAAGAATAATACCCATACGGTATTTTTTAATGATGCAGCATCGATTTTTAATACTATGCGCTTTTCTTCGGAATATCCTTTGGCGGGAACAGCACTTTGGAGATTGGGAAGCGAGGACAGCAGAATCTGGAATTTTTATGATAAAGATCTCACTTTTGCCGGCCTGCCTAAGCTTGATCTTAAAAAACTAGAGAATGTAAAAGGCCAGACCATGGTAGATTATATCGGGGATGGTGAAGTATTGGATGTCCTGAATATACCCCATGACGGGAAAATAGCTCTGGAAATAGATCCTAAAGAAAAAATTATTACGGATGAGAACTATATCACGTATCCAAGTTCTTATGAAGTGAAAAAATATGGTTGGGCACCACAGAAAGAACTGGTACTGACATTTGATGATGGTCCGGATGAAACGTATACTCCTCAGGTCCTTGATATCTTATCAAAATATCACGTTCCGGCTGCATTCTTTTTAATCGGCCTGAATGCTGAGAAAAATCTTCCTCTGGTAAAAAGAATCTACAGAGAGGGACATGAAATAGGAAACCATACTTTCACTCATGAAAATGTGGCCAAAGTAAGTCCGGAGAGGGCTTTATTAGAGATGAAACTGACGAGGCTCTTATTTGAATGCATAACCGGTCATAGCACGATCCTGTTCAGAGCACCTTATAATGCAGATTCCGAGCCTACAACCTCTGAAGAGATTATTCCCGTTGCCCTGGCCAGACAGCAGAATTATCTCGATATCGGTGAAAGTATAGATCCCGAAGACTGGCAACCTGGTATTAAAGCAGATGAGATCGTAAAACGTGTAATGCAGGGTATTAAGCAGGAGAGAGGAAATATTATTCTACTGCATGATGCTGGAGGAGACACAAGAGAAGAGACGATCAAAGCTCTGAAAATTTTAATTCCTACTTTGCAGAAGCAAGGTTATCATTTCACGAATCTGGCAAGCATTTTACATAAAAGTAAAAATGAGCTGATGCCTGCGGTTCCAAAAACCAAGTCGTATTACATTATGCAGCTGAATCTTGTATTAGCTACTGTAATTTATGGGATTAGTCATTTTCTGGTGGCTTTATTTACCATCTTCATTATTTTAGGAATTATCCGTTTGTTATTTATGGTGTACTGGGCAATTAAAGAAAAAGGAAAAGAGAAAAAGCTTTCAAATTTTCCCGTATTGGATACCTATCCTAAAGTATCTATTATTGTTCCTGCCTATAATGAGGAAGTTAATATTGTATCCTCTTTGCATAATTTATTAAAACAGTCCTATCCTAATTTTGATGTTATTCTTGTAGATGACGGAAGTAAAGATCTCACTTATACAAAGGCCAGGGAAGCATTTGCTGAACATCCAAAACTCAAGATTTTCACGAAAGCTAACGGAGGAAAGGCAACCGCTTTAAATTTTGGGATTTCACAAACTGATGCTGAATATGTTGTTTGTATCGATGCCGATACCAAACTGCAGCAAGATGCAGTAAAATATTTGATTGCAAGGTTTTTGAATGCCTCTGCTGAAGAGAAGATTGCAGCAGTTGCGGGAAATGTAAAAGTTGGAAATCAGGTCAACTGGCTTACAAAGTGGCAGGCGATAGAATATACAACCAGCCAGAATTTTGACAGGTTAGCTTATGCGAATATTAATGCAATTACAGTAATCCCGGGAGCAATCGGAGCATTTAGGAGATCCGTAATTGATGAGGTAGGTGGATATTCTTCAGATACACTGGCTGAAGATTGTGATATTACGGTAAAAATTCTTAGAGAAGGATATACTGTGGCTAATGAAAACAATGCTGTTGCCGTAACAGAAGCTCCGGAGACGGTAAAACAGTTTTTAAAACAACGTTTCCGATGGACCTATGGAATCATGCAGATGTTCTGGAAGCAAAAACAAACCTTCTTAAACCCTAAATATAAAGGACTGGGACTTTGGGCAATGCCAAATATTTTATTGTTTCAATATATTATTCCGTTCTTTTCACCTTTTGCAGATGTCATTATGTTTTTTGGGATCTTATTTGGAAACGGAGAAAAAATATTTATATACTATTTACTTTTTCTTTTGGTTGATGCTTCCCTTGCAATCATTGCATTTTTGATGCAAAAAGAAAAGCTGATCAATCTCGTGTATGTGATTCCGCAAAGATTCGGATACAGATGGCTGATGTATATTGTATTGTTCAGAAGCCTGAGAAGGGCCCTGAAAGGAGAAATGCAGTCCTGGGGATTCCTGAAAAGGACAGGGAATGTAAAGGAGATAACAACTTCTTAATATTTGTTTAAATTTGTTTTTGTAAACGTAACATATGTTACAATATAAAGACATATTATATAAATTGTTATTATAATGAAAAAACTAACGCTTTCTTTGTTTTTACTAGCGGGAATTTGCTCACAGAATACAGTGAATGCTCAGGCTAAAACAACTAAAACAGTAATGAGTACAACGGATAAAGGTTTAGACCTTAGTTTAATGGACAAATCTGTACGTCCACAGGATGATTTTTACAACTACGTGAGTGGAACGTGGATGAAAACGGCCAAAATTCCAGCTGATAAACCAACATGGGGAAGCTTCAATAAACTGGCAGATGATACTGACAATAATTCAATGACGATTTTGAATTCTCTTTTGAAGGATAAATTTGCAGAGGGAAGTGAAGGTAAAAAAATCCAGGATCTGTATGCTACTTATATGAACATGCAGAAGAGAAATGCTGATGGTATCAAACCTATCCAGGCTAACCTTAGTAAAATCGATGCTATTAAGAACCTTGCCGATCTGCAGAATTACCTGATCTCTGTAACTAAAGAAGGAGAGAATGTGTTATACGGATGGGGCGTAGATGCTGACCTTAAGGATTCTAAAATGAATGCGATCTATCTTGGCGATGCATCTCTTGGTTTAGGAAGAGATTATTATCAGAAAGTAAATGAAAAAAATACGGAAGCGATTGCTGAATACCAAAAGTATGTGGCTTCTATGTTAAAAGAATTAGGGTACAAAAATGCTGATGAAGCCGCAAAAGGAATTGTTGATTACGAAAAAAGCATTGCTAAAACTTATCTGACAAACGAGCAGATCCGTGATTCCAATCTTCAGTATAATCCGAAGACGATGTCTGAACTTTCTGCTTTAGTAAAAAATGTTGATCTACCGGCTTACCTTAAAAAAGTTGGAGTAAATTCAGATAAAGTAATCATCGGAGAACTGGGTTATTATAAAAACTTCGACCAATTGGTAAATGCTAATAATCTTCCGGTTATCAAGGATTATCTGAAATTCCACCTGATCAACGGAAGCGCATCTTATCTGAGTGAAAACCTTGGGAACATGAGATTTGCTTTCTATGGAAAATACCTTAGAGGTCAGCAGGAACAGAGAGCTTTAAACAAAAGAGGATATGAGCTGATCAACAGTTCTCTAGGCGAAGCTTTCGGTAAATTGTATGTTGAGAAATATTTCCCGGCTGAAGCTAAAGCTCAGATGGTTGAATTGATCGATTATTTAAAGAAAAGCTTTGTGGTTCACATCAACAATTTAACATGGATGTCTTCTACAACAAAAGAAAAAGCATTAAACAAGCTTAATAAATTCACTGTAAAAGTTGCTTATCCGGATAAATGGAAAGATTATTCCAAATTGGTTATCACTCCAGAATCAAAAGGAGGTACTTTATACCAAAACCTTCAGAATGTTTCAGAATGGCAGTATAATAAAGATTTAGCTAAAATTGGAAAACCGGTTGATAAAACTGAATGGGGAATGACTCCACAAACGGTAAATGCATATTATAATCCGGTAAATAACGAGATTGTATTCCCTGCAGCTATTCTTCAGCCGCCGTTCTTTAATCCTCAGGCTGATGCTGCTGTGAACTTCGGTGGAATCGGAGCTGTTATCGGTCATGAAATGAGCCACGGATTTGATGATTCAGGAGCTCAGTTTGATGCAGACGGAAACCTGGTAGACTGGTGGACGCCTGAAGATAAAACGAACTTTGAAAAAGCAACTAAAGCTCTTGCTGCCCAATATGATAAATATGAGCCGGTAAAAGGAACTTTCGTAAACGGAACCTTTACAAATGGTGAAAATATCGCAGATTTAGGAGGTGTAAATATCGCTTATGATGCATTACAAATGTATTTGAAAGATAAAGGAAATCCTGGAGTGATCAGCGGATACACACAGGATCAAAGATTCTTCTTAAGCTGGGCAACGGTGTGGAGAACATTATCAAGTGAAAAGTACATGATCAATCAGGTGAAAACAGACCCGCATTCTCCTGGATATTTCAGAAGCTTCGGTCCGTTAACGAACGTTGACGCATTCTATAAAGCATTTGATGTAAAACAGGGAGACAAACTGTATAAAGCTCCTCAGGACAGAATCAAAATCTGGTAATAATAAATGAAGCCGCTCAGAAATGAGCGGCTTTTATTTACTTGCTGAGCAAATCATGTACAGTAGTTGGTAAATCTCAATCGGAAGAAATGGTTCTATACTTTTATTTCTATAATCGGTATTTTTTCTCTAATTTCAAATCCTGAAGCTTATACTCTCTTAACCCGATTGCCATATTCCTCAACTTTTAACAATTTCTCAATACTACCATCTTACATAATGAAAATTCGTATATTTGGTAAGTTTGTGTAAAATCAAAAAACGATCTTTAATGAAAAAGCTAAATATTGGGATACTTGCCTTTTCGGGTATGGTATTTTTAAATTCTTGCGGGACAACAAAAACTGCAGAAAAAACTACTAAAACAGAAACTCCGGTGGCAACTACACAACCCGTAAAAGAAGAGGTGAAAGAAGAAGGGATTACCCTTTCTTATATGGATAAAAGTGTTCGTCCTCAGGATGATTTCTTTAATTACGTGAACGGAAATTGGGTGAAAAATACACAGATTCCGTCTGATAAAGCAAGCTGGGGTTCCTTCAATGCATTGAGGGAAAATGTGGATGATGCTTCCCTTGATATTTTGAATAAAATCTTATCTGAAAAATATTCTGATGGTTCGGAAGGGCAAAAAATACAGAATTTGTATGCATCTTTTATGGATGTAAATAAAAGAAATGCTGATGGATTAGCTCCTATAAAAGGTGATCTGGCTAAAATTGATGCCATTAAAAACCTTAATGATCTTCAGAAATACCTTTTGGATGCGACAAGATTAGGTGACAATTCGTTCTATGGATGGAGAGTAGGTGCAGATATGAAGAATTCTAAAATGAATGCTGTTTATCTTGGTGGACCGGATCTCGGATTAGGAAGAGATTATTATCAAAAAGTAAATGAGGCCAATACCAAAACTTTGGGTGAGTATACTACTTATGTAGGAAAGCTATTCGGAGTATTAGGATATAAAAACTCTACCCAGGCTGCAGAAAATGTGGTTGCCTTTGAAAAACAATTGGCAAACTACCTTTTAACCCTGGAGCAGAACAGGGATGCCAATTTAAGATATAATCCTAAAAATGTTTCTGAGCTATCAGGATTGGTTAAAAATGTAAACCTAGCTAAATATCTTGCAGATGCCGGAGTAAAAACAGATAAAGTTATTGTAGGTGAATTGAAATATTATCAGAATATGGATCAGTTCATCACACAGAAGAATCTTCCATTATTGAAAGACTATTTAAAATATCATGTCATTAATGGTAATGCAAGCAACCTCGATGATGGTCTGGAGCAAATCCGTTTTGATTTCTACTCCAAATATCTTCAGGGACAAAAAGAACAACGTCCGATGAACAAAAGGGGGCTAAGCCTGGTGAATGGTGTTCTTGGTGAAGCTTTTGGAAAATTATATGTTGAGAAATACTTTACTCCTGAAGCAAAAGAGCAGATGGAAACTTATATTGATTACATTCTGAAATCGTTCAAGACCCATATCAATGAAATGGATTGGATGTCTCCGGAAACAAAAGTTAAAGCGCAGGAAAAACTTTCTAAGTTCACCGTAAAAATTGCTTATCCGGATAAGTGGAAAGATTATTCTGCATTGAAAGTAGAAGCACCATCTAAGGGAGCAACGTTATATTCTAACTTACAGAATGTTGCCGCTTGGCAATACCAGAGAAGTCTGGAAAAAGTAGGCAAGCCTGTTGATAAAACTGAGTGGGGAATGACTCCACAAACGGTAAATGCGTATTATAGCGGTTCAAATAATGAGATTGTATTCCCTGCTGCTATTCTTCAGCCTCCTTTCTATAACCCTAAAGCGGATGCTGCCGTTAACTTTGGTGGAATAGGAGCTGTTATCGGCCACGAAATTTCTCATGGTTTTGATGATAGTGGTTCCCGATTCGATGGAGATGGAAATCTGAATAACTGGTGGACAGATGCCGACCGTAAAAACTTTGATGCAAAAGTAGGACAGCTTGCAGCTCAGTATAACGGATATGAGCCTGTAAAGGGAAGTTTTGTGAACGGTAAGTTTACAAGCGGTGAAAACATTGGCGATCTTGGTGGAGTGGCGGTAGCATATGATGCATTGCAGATGTACCTTAAAGATCATGGAAATCCGGGATTAATCAGTGGATTTACTCAAGATCAGAGATTCTTCATGAGCTGGGCAACAGTTTGGAGAACTAAGTCTACGGATCAGTATATGGTAAATCAGGTGAAGACCGATCCGCATTCCCCTGGATATTTCAGAGCCTTTGGCCCATTGGTGAATCAGGATGCATTTATCAAAGCATTCGACATAAAACCTGGAGATAAGCTGTACAAAGCACCTCAGGATCGTATAAAAATTTGGTAATTCAACCGAAAATTGTTAGAAAAGAAAAAATCCGTCTCTCACATTAGTGGGGACGGATTTTCTTTTAATATGCATTTTTATAATTCCGGATCACAAACTTTATTCCGGTTTCTATAATGTCTCCCATGGTTTTACAATATTTGAAATTTACATCGTAAGTGAGTTTTTGCAAAGCTGTCTTTAGTTCTGTAACATTGGCTTCCGGTGCGAGATCTTCTTTTTTCATAATAGAAATGAGTTCATCAAATCTGTTTTTACTGCTCGTTACCCTTTTTACAATTTGTGAACGTACTTCTTTACGGTACTGTTCTATGGAACTGGGTTTCAGTTTTTCCAGTACCATATTGACCATTTGACTGTTTTCTTTAAAATATTGGGGGAGGTATACCTTCAGATTTCCTTCATAAGTTTGTTGGTCAAAGTCAATGGGGCGGATTCTGTAAATAACCTGGTCAAAATCATGTATTGGAATAATGACATAGTTATAAGAGCGCATGTCACCAAGGAGTCCTATAAGACAGCGTTCATTGAATTTTACAAATTCCTTGGAGATCTGAGCTTTTTCGGGCTCCGTACAATTGGGTAAGTGCTTCTTAATAAAAACATCACCGGGAATTCCTAAAATATGCTCTTCTATTAAAGTGTTTTTGTAAATCAGAAAGTTAATTCGATTAGGAGAAAGCAGATCCTCAAGCTCCAGTCCATAAATACGGGAAGCATCTGCCTGCTTAATATAAAAGTTAGTGTAATTGTCGTTCAGAATATTTCTCACCCGGATTCGAAAAGGTTTAGAATTTCCGAAGGTGCAAAAGTCGATTGTATCCACTTTCAGGTAGGGTAAAGTAGCCTCATCTCCGTCAGAATGAAGAAGAGTATAGATCTTGTTTAGATTAGCTTCTATTTCTTTAAACTCATGTTCAGAATACAATACCCCAAGCCACAAAGTATCTTTACCATCATTATCCAGAATACTTACGCTGTCACTAAATCTCAGGAGGTCTTCATACAGAAAATGAATCTTGGTTATTCTGTTGTGTTTTTTCAGATATTGCTGTAATGCTTCTGAAACAGGAAATATTGGTTTTCTAAACGCTATCTTTACATCTTTCATAATTCTGTTTCTTTGTTTAAATATAAAGAATATTTTTTCAGTATTTTTTTCAGATATAAGAAGAATTTTTATTTTGTCCGGGATTTAACATCTTTGCATAAGGGCAAAGTACACCAGGATTTTATTTTACCTCTTTATAGCTTATTTTTATTTATTTTTCATAGTTTAGTGAGGTGAAAATGACATATTTAAGTGTCACAGACCAAATAGGATTAAATAATGTAAGAAAAATCTTAACAAAATTTTGTATGTTGGAGTTTTTTTTTTAAATTTAAACATTGGATTGGCGACTTATTCGATTCGTCGGGTAAAGCCGGTTCTAACCAAAATCAAAAATCTCAAAATAATAATAATATGGCAATGTTTAATTATGGTGTTGGCGGAAACGAGATAAAAGTAGACGCTAATGAAGCTATTCAGGAAATCCAAGAGAATAAGTCATTAATTGTAAGCCAGCTTACTACCGATGAATCTTATACCCCTGAAATTGTAACAGGATTAAAGACTGTGGATGACGTCTTCAAACATTTTCAACCTTCGATAAGTGTACAACATGAAACGGAAGATGGTAGTGTAATCAATGAAGAATTCCGTTTTCAAAATCTGGGAGACTTCACTCCTAAAAGCCTTACGCAAAAATCAGATTATTTACAGCAACTTAGTATGGAACAGGAACAATATAATAAAATTGTCCGCCAGCTAAAAACCAATAAGGTTCTGCGCAGTATGCTGGAAAATGAGCAGACAAGAGCTGCATTTGTGGAAGTGTTGAAAGAAGTGGCACAAGAACTTGAAAAATAACCTAAAGACTTTACATTAAATCATGGATAGTAAATTACAGGCAGCTGAAAGCCAACAACAAGGCCAGCAGCAACATTCGGGACAACCGAAAGGTAATCCCCTTTCCGAACTCAATAAAATTGGTGGTTTCGGTTTTGTAGAATCTGTTGTTGACGGCATCGCCAACATGAATCCTACCAGAAAAGCAAGAAAAGAAATATTCCTCACCGATAATAATAAAGGAGATGAAAGAAAAGAATTGCTACAGAAGATTAATCTTTGGGTAAGCCTTCTGGAAGGGAACGAATCTGCAGATAAAATGGCAGAAGTGTGCAAAAATAAAGCACAACAGGCAGAAAATAGTTTAAAAACAAATTTAAAGAACACTCTGGATACGGTTCGTCAGTTAGAAACCTCTTATCGTACAGTAGCCCAGTTCTATAAAAATACCGAACTTGATAAGGTTGATAATGTAAGTATTGTGAATGCAAGCTTAGATCAACTATCGGATCTTGATAATCCGCTTTTCATCGATGCTATTGCTGAAGAATTCAAGAGTTATTATGATCGTCTGGATCTTAGAGACAATTATTCCCTTTTAGCCATTCCTGGTTATTTAGGATCAAATAAAGTAGTCGAAAAATGGGCAAAGATCTGTAATGAGAACAAAGTAATGTTGGTTACCGATTTTGCTAATCTTGACAAACCGGATGACGTGGTGGATTTATTTCATTCTGCGAACCTTACCGGTGGAGAACTTCACAGAAGTAATGTAATCATGACCTGCAACTGGCTTGTAGGACGTGGAAGAGCTGAAGAAGTGGGTGAAGAAGAAAATGTGGAACTTCCACCTTCTACTTCATTGGCCGGTAAAATACACAAAACATTAATGTCTCAGGTAGCGGCCGGTAAGAAACATGGTAATATCAACGAAGTAGATGCCGTAAAATTCGAATTGAAGAAAAGTGAAATTTCTCAGTTGGAAAAAATGGGATTGGTCCCAATGGTTAATGAATATGGCAAGATCATGGCCTTCTCTGCAAAAACGTTGTTTACAGGAGATAATATCGGTCTTCAGACCTATTCCGTAGTTCGTGTATTCGATTACGTAACCAAAGTTTTGCTGGATTTCCTTAACAGAAGAGCATTTGAAAACTGGACCGCTAAAAATGAAGATGATCTGAGAAGACAGATTGTAACCTTCCTTGATGGTATCAAAGGTCCGGATAAACTGATTGAAAAATTCAAGATCGTTCGTTTCGAACAGGATAAAGTAAATAAAGACAGGGTATGGCTTGATATCCGTTTAACGCCTTATTTCCCAACAAAGAGTTTCGTTATTAAATTGGACGGACATAAAGGGGATGATGGTAACGAATGGGAGTCTCAATATACTCAGGACTAATATATCCTTACCAAATAATAAAAACCGATGCAATTTTACATCGGTTTTTTTCTACCAAATTTATATGAAAATTAATATGTTTACATCCAGGTTTGCCTATTGCATACCCGTTTTCCTGATGCTTTTTATAGGTTGTGAGAAGAAATATCAAAGCCCGAATTACTATAAAAAAGATCTTTTTGAAGATGAGAGACAGGAAGGGAAAGCTTATATTATGAATAAAGAAGAATGTATCGACGGCAGTGATATGGTTCTTGTCAGTTCAGATATAAAGCTCGTAGACAGCTCATCCGGTCGCGGGAGACCTATTTTTATTTACAGACTTACTTCCGGTGAAATAGAAAAAACGACAAGGGACTCTGTGGTCACCTATCCGTTCCAGTTTCTATCCAACCAGAGGCTAAAGCTTAAAAAAGATTCCATGTATGTTTTTCTGAAAAAACTTAACGGATACCGTTTTATTGCAGAAGAGAAAAAGCTTAAGTATCAATGGCTGAAATCCGCTCCGGTATATACCGTAGGTACAGAAAGTAAATAGTTCTATCTTTGCAATTGCTTTGATTGATTTCCTATCCTATTTGTGAAATGATGTAAAAGGCAGGTTGAATTATTTAAACAGAGTCACTTTTTGGAAAAGAATTTTAAGGGTTCGGACTTTCTTCACGTCGGAAACAAGCTGTTGGGATGGTACAAGGAAAATGCCAGAGATTTACCGTTCAGAAAAACAAAAGATCCATATAAAATATGGATCTGCGAAATTGTTTTTCAGCAAACCAGAATTGCTCAGGGGCTTAACCATTATAATAATTTTATAAGGCGATTTCCGGATGTGAAATCCCTGGCGTCAGCAGAAGAAGATGAGGTCTTGCTTCACTGGAAAGGCTTGGGGTATTATTCCAGAGCAATCAATATCCATAAGGCAGCTCAACAGATCATGACAGATTTTGATGGTGTTTTTCCTGCCCGGTATGAGGATATATTACAGCTAAAAGGAGTGGGGAAGTATACTGCAGCCGCAGTTTCGAGCATTTGTTTTAACGGACGCATGCCTGCCGTTGATGGGAATTTCTACAGGGTATTAAGTCGTGTTTTCGCAGATGATTTTGATATTTCCGGTTCAAAGGCCTTTGCTTATTTTTCTCAGTTGGCAACATTAGTTATGCCGGAGAATGTCGGAGATTTTAATCAGGCAATGATGGATCTGGGATCTGAAATCTGTAAGCCCAAAAATCCTCTGTGCGAAAAATGTCCGTTAAAAGATGATTGCCTGGCTTTTGCTGTGAACAAGGTTTCAGAGTTTCCGGTTAAAACAAAAAAAGTAAAAACAGAAGACCTTCATCTGCAGTATTATTTTATTCATTACAAAGGCCAATTTGTGATCCAACAAAGAAAAGATGATTTTATCTGGAAGAAACTTTTTGAATTTCCGTCCTCTCTTCCTGAGGATTTCAAGATATTTATAAAAACCCTTAAAACAGTTCAACATAAGCTCACCCATAAGAATCTTACCATAGATATTTATAATGTTGAAATCCCTTCAAAAGCTATCTGGGAGGATTTTACAGTAAATAATCAATATATGATAACGGACTACCGGGGATCACAGAATAAATCTTTTCCCAAGCCTCTGGAAAGCTATATCCAAAACTCGTTGAAAGACTGAAATTTGTCTTCCTAAATCTGAAATCTAATTTGTACTTTTGCAAAATGATTAAAAAAGTCATTTTTATATTTGCTTCATTGCTTTTAATTTCATGTGGAAAAGATCCAATCCCAAAACCATACGGAGAATTGCGTTTGGAATATCCCACACCAAAATATCAAAAATTTGATCCTAACTGTGCTTATAGTTTTGAATACTCGGATTTTGCAATGATCACAAATGCTAAAAGGCCTTGCTGGTACTATCTGAATTATCCTAAAATGAAGGCTAAGGTTTTTGTTACCTATTATCCGATTCAGAATGATTTTGCCGATCATATCAAAGAAGCTGAAAAGATGGTGTATGAGCACACCATTAAGGCCAGTGCCATTGACACTAAGTCTTTTGAATATCCCGAAAAGAAAGTCTACGGGAATTTTTACGAATTAAAGGGGCAGAGTGCTTCCAATCTTCAATTTTACATTACAGACAGTACAAAACACTTTGTAACTGCTTACCTATACTTTAATACAAGACCGAAACCGGATTCATTGGCTCCTGCAGTAAATTATATCAAAAATGATATGAAGCATCTGCTGGATACTTTCGAATGGAAAAAATAAATCAGTTTAAAATACATTGAAAAATATATGAAACTTTTAGTTGTTGGAAGTGTTGCATTTGATGCAATTGAAACACCGTTTGGTAAGACAGATAAAATTTTGGGAGGTGCCGCTACTTATATCGGGATCACTTCATCTATCTTAGGCGTAAAATCAGGGATTGTTTCTGTTGTTGGAGGGGATTTTCCACAAGAGCATCTTGATATGTTTACCGACAGGGATGTAAATATCGAAGGAATTGAGATCGTGAAAGAAGGAAAAACATTTTTCTGGTCAGGAAAGTATCATAATGATTTAAATACAAGAGATACCTTAGCTACAGAAGTAAATGTTCTGGAAAATTTTGATCCGAAAATTCCGGATTCTATGCAGGATGCAGAGATTTTGTTGTTAGGAAACCTTCATCCGGGGGTACAGCTGTCCGTTCTGGAAAAAATGAATGAACGTCCAAAGCTTGTTGTCCTGGATACCATGAATTTCTGGATGGATACTGCGATGGATATTTTAATGGATATGATCGCCAAAACAGATGTGATTACCATCAATGACGAAGAAGCCAGACAGCTTTCAGGAGAATACTCTTTAGTAAAAGCGGCAAAAAAGATCCTTAAAATGGGACCTAAATATGTGATCATTAAGAAAGGGGAACACGGAGCATTACTGTTCAATGAAACTCAGGTGTTCGCTATTCCGGCCCTTCCGTTAGAAGATGTTTTTGATCCGACCGGAGCGGGAGATACTTTTGCAGGTGGTTTTGCTGCATATTTAGCCAAGAAACAGAAGATCGATTTTGAAACGATGAAATCAGCATTGATCGTTGGTTCAGCAATGGCCTCATTTACTGTAGAGAAGTTCGGGACCGAAAGAATTGAAGAAGTAAGTGAATCGGATATGTTCAGCAGACTGAGACAATTCAAAGAATTAACAACATTTGACGTTGAACTACAATAAATAGATGTTTTTAAGAAATATTTATAATAAAAAATTTAGTGTAATTCGTTAAGAATTCTAAATTTGCAACTTGTTTAAAATACTAAAATGATAAATAAACTAAAGATCACTTTTCTTTTTGGAGTTTTTGTGATGCTGTTTGCTACTAACATGAAGGCCCAGTTAAAACAAGGGGACCTGGTGGATGGTATTGCTGCTGTAATCGGAGATGAAATTGTGTTAGAGTCTGACGTTAATGAACAGATGAATTATGCAAAACAGCAGGGCGCTTCCAACACAGATAAGTGTGAGTTTTTGGAGAATCTGATCAACAATAAACTTCTTGTATTCGAAGCAAAAAAGGATACCTTGATTGAAAACAGATCGGCTGCTATTAAAACTCAGGCTAATGCAAAGTACAGCCAGTTACTTTCCCAATTTCCTGATGAAAAAGCAATGTTAGCTGCCTACAAGTTCAGAACTGCTTACGAAATGAAGAATGCTATCGAAAAGATAGACACGGATACCTATTACGGGCAGGCAAAATATCAGAGAGTTACTGATAAGGCCGATGTTACGCCAAATGAAGTAACCGATTTTTATAATATGTATAAAGCTCAGTTACCTGAAATCAAAGATGAAGTAACTTTAGCGCAGATCATGATGTATCCTAAACTTACGGAAGCCCATAAAGATGAGCTGATCAATAAGTTAAAAAAAGATTAAACAGGATATTGCAGGTGGAGAATCATTTGAAAGTCAGGCGAGAATCTATTCTGAGGATCCGGGTTCTGCATCTACTGGAGGTTTAATGAAAAATATCTCTAAAGGACAGATGGTAAAACCATTCGAGGCGGCTGCACTAAACCTTCAGGAAGGGGAAATTTCAGACCCTGTAGAATCAGAATTTGGGTACCATATCATTCAATTGGTGAAAAAATCAGGAAAGATATATGATGCAAGACATATCCTTTTGATGGCTACTCCTACTGAAGACGAAATTAAAACAGCTAAAAAGAAATTAGACAGTATTAAAACCCTGATTACAGAAGGGAAAATTACATTTAAAGATGCTGCCTTTAAATATTCAGATGATAAAAGAACAAAATTCAATGGTGGGGTAATTTCCGGATCTGATGGTTCTAATAAGATCGAAAGAGAAACTATTCCGGGAACTATCAGCTATGAATTGGCAGGTCTTAATAAGGATGATATTACCAGTGCTTTTGATGATGAAGACGAGAGAAAAAGAAAAGTAGTGAAAATTGTGAAGATCGAAGATGTGATTCCTTCTCACCAGATCACTCTGGAAACCGATTATGACAGAATAAAGCAAATGGCACTTAATAAGAAGCGAAATGAAATGGTTGAAAAATTTGTGAATTCCAAATTACCAACAACATTTATATCGATAGACAGCCGTTATGATTCCTGCAAGTTTAAAGGAAACTGGAAAAAAGAGGCTTTAAAGAAATAATAGAAAAACCTTCAGATCATCTGAAGGTTTTTTTTTATAGATGGCATCCGGGATAATTAAAATTAAAAAGAAAATTTATCTGAATATTCTTCAAATAGAAAGGGATGAAATTTTTGTTTTTTAGTATTTTTACAGCATGAGTAATTTTATAGATTTTAGTGCGGCTAAAAAAATTTATGGGATGGAATCAGAACAAAACAGGATTACCAGACTTTTTGATATAAAATATCCGATCATTCAGGCAGGAATGATATGGCATTCCGGATGGAGACTTGCTTCAGCAGTTTCCAATTGCGGAGGGCTGGGATTAATCGGTGCAGGAAGTATGTACCCCGATATTTTAAGAGAGAATATTCAGAAATGCAAAGCAGCTACAGACAAGCCTTTTGGCGTAAATGTACCTATGCTTTATCCTAATATCGAGGAAATTATTCAAATCATTTTGGAAGAGGGAGTGAAGATTGTTTTTACCTCAGCAGGAAATCCTAAAACCTATACAGAAACTTTACAGAAAGAAGGTATTAAGGTGGCTCATGTTGTTTCGTCTACAAAATTTGCCATTAAATGTGAAGATGCGGGAGTAGATGCTGTGGTAGCGGAAGGCTTTGAAGCAGGAGGACATAACGGGAGGGATGAAACTACGACCTTCTGCCTTATCCCTAATGTAAAGCAACACATTTCTAAGCCCTTAATTGCAGCTGGAGGAATTGCTTTAGGTTCTCAGATAAAAGCGGCTATGATTTTGGGAGCAGATGGTGTACAAATAGGGTCCCGGTTTGCGGCAACCCATGAAGCCAGTGCCCACGAAAACTGGAAAAAGAAAATTACAGAGCTGAATGAAGGAGATACTCATCTTACCTTAAAAGAACTGGCTCCGGTAAGGATGGTTAAAAATAAATTCTTCAATGAGCTAGAAAATATTTATCAGTCCGGGAGAGATGCGGAAGCTTTAGCGGCGTCTTTGGGTAGGGCAAGAGCAAAAAAGGGGATGTTCGAAGGAGATCTGGAAGATGGAGAACTGGAAATAGGACAAGTGTCTGCATTGATCAATGACATCCTACCTGTTGAAACTGTTTTTGCTAACCTTCTGAACGAATTTGAAGAGGTAAAAATGCCTAAATTTTAATGAAGCAATAACTTGAATGTCGGTTAATTTAGCAAAACCCCAAATAAAAAATCTTTATATAGAATACGATAATTCACGGGGCAACAGGCCTACATTGGTTTTTCTTCACGACTCCCTTGGATGTACCCAATTATGGAGGGATTTTCCTCAAAAACTTTCCGAAGCTTCCCAATGTAATGTTCTGGTTTATGATCGTTTAGGATATGGTAAATCAGGTCCGATGCTTACATACGAAAGACCCGATAATTATATGGAGCTGGAAGCAGATCTTCTGAATGAGTTGTTGCAGGAGCTTAACATCAAAGATGCTATTTTATTCGGGCACAGTGACGGAGGAACCATAGCTCTGATCACTGCCGGTAAATATCCCGAAAGAATAAAAGCCGTTATTTGTGAAGCAGGACATATTTTCGTTGAAGATGTTACGCTGAAAGGAGTGTACGATGCATGGGAAGCTTATAAAACTACGAATCTTCCTGAGCGCCTGCAAAAATACCATGGAGATAAAGTAGAAATGCTTTTCAAGGCCTGGACAGAAACCTGGACTCGGGAGGGATACAGAAATTGGAACATCGAGTATATATTGAAAGATATTATATGTCCATTACTATTTATTCAGGGAGATGCTGATGAATATGGAACTTTAGATCAGGTAGAAAAAACAGTAGGACAGGTGAGCGGATTCTCAGAGAAATACATTATACAAGGAGTAGGACATACACCACACAAAGAAGTACCTGATATTATATTGGAGAAGGCGAAAGAGTTCATAGAGAAACACATTTAATAAGGTTGGTCTATAAATTTGTTAATTCATACTCTATATTTTTTCTGGCCTGATGTTCATATTTATTCTTAAAATAGTCAGTTTTAAAAATATAATCCGACTCCAGAAAATGCAGAAGTACTTTTCTTCTGCCAGGTTTATATAGAAAGTCAGGATAGATAGAGTATTCTCTTCTGATCATTTTAGTATATTCCAGATAGGTTTGAGGGTCTTGTCCTAAAATCGATAAGTCAGCGTCTAAAAGATAGTTGGTGTCATTATCTGGGGATTTTTGATGCAGTTGAGTCGCCAGAATCTGATGAAAGATATTATCTATGGACCTTTTATCTACCTTAATTTCACTAAGCCTTATTTTCGCCAATTCAGCACTTTTTTTCTCATTAGCTTTTGAGGAAGCATCATAAATAATATCGTGATAAAATACTGCAAAACTTATCACCTGAAAATCTGAAATATCACTTTTTACCTTTTCCAGCTCCGAAAATAAAGCAGTCAGATGTTCCAGATTGTGATAAAATCTTCCTTTTTGGGAGTATTGGATCTCTATTTCCTGCCACAATTTATTAATGAGATACTGGTCCTGTGTGTAAGGAAGGAGATTCTGAGCTAATCTTTCTTTCAGATTCATATTATTAAAAGGGATAAAAAAAGGAACTTAAAAAGTTCCTTGATTTGCTTCGATTGTTGCTTTCAGGTCTGCCCAGCCACCGCCGTTATAACCGTCCTTTAATCCCTGGGAATTTAAATATTCCAACGCTTTTCCGCTTCTGTTTCCACTTCTGCAGAAAATTACAACTGGTTTTTCTATCGATAGAATTTCTTCTTTTCTATCTTCAACTTCACCTAATGGAATATTTTGAGCTCCTTCTATATTACCATCCATTTCCAGTTCCATTGGTTCGCGAACATCTATTAATTGATAATTTCCGGATTTTAATACATCTGCTAATGACATAATTGTAAATATTTAGTGTTAAAAGTATAAAATGGCTGTCTGAAATATTTCACACACCCAAACTCCAACAAATTTATAAAATAATCTTAGTTTTGCAATGGGAAATCATGAATTCAACTGCTGAAAAATATTCTGAACTGATAAAGTCCAAGGCACAACGTTTTGGATTTCAGAATTGTGGTATCTCCAAAGCCGATTTCCTCGAAGAAGATGCCCGTCATCTGGAGAAATGGTTAAAGAATAACTTCCATGGGGAAATGAAATACATGGAAAACCATTTTGATAAAAGATTAGATCCCCGATTACTGGTAGAAGGCTCGAAGTCAGTGATTTCATTATCCTATAACTATTTCCCTGAAGAGAAGCTTTCCACGCTGGAAAACTACAAGATCTCAAAGTATGCATACGCCGAAGATTATCACGAGGTAATTAAGGAAATTCTTCGTGAAATGGTGACTGAGCTGCAGGAGGAGATCGGGGAATTCGGATTCAGGGTTTTTGTAGATTCTGCTCCCGTACTTGAAAGAAGCTGGGCTAGGAAATCCGGAATTGGATGGGTAGGGAAAAATGCCAATCTGATCACGAAACAAAACGGCTCCTTTTATTTTTTAGCGGAGATCATTTGCGATCTTGAGCTGATTGCAGATCACGAAACCACCAACCATTGCGGTACCTGCAGAAAATGTATCGATGCTTGTCCTACAGATGCTATCATCTCGGATAAAATCGTTGATGGAAGCAAATGTATTTCATATGCTACCATTGAATTGAAAAGTGAGATTCCCGATTATTTCAGGGATAAAATGCAGGATTGGATGTTTGGCTGTGATATCTGTCAGGATGTTTGCCCTTGGAACCGGTTTTCAGCTCCGAACATGCAGAGCAAATTCAAGCCTAACGATAGCCTGAAAAATTTTAAAAAAGGTGAATGGAAAGAGCTTACGCAGGAATTATTCTCTGAAATCTTCAGGAAATCGCCTGTAAAAAGAACAAAATATGCAGGCCTGAAAAGAAATATTGAGTTTTTGGAAAACGGTAGTGATCCTGAATCTTAAAAAAGAAGCCTACCTTTCGGTAAGCTTCCCTAAGAAAAAATTAAATTGGTATATATTATTTTTTAATAATATCGGGGGGTGCAACAGGATTCTGATCCCATCCGCCACCAAGTGCCCTGTAAATGGCAACACTTGCTTTTAACTGATTCATTTTCTTTTCAACAAGTTCAAACTTGGATTCAAGAGCATCCCGTTGGGTTAGGAGAACTTCCATATAATCTGCACGGGCATATTTAAAAAGATCATTGGAAATATCAATGGACTTTGTTAAGGCATTTACTTCCTGATTTTTAATATCAAAACTATTTTCCAGATTATGAATCTTTGATAATTGGTTGGCTACCTCAATATAAGCACCCAGTATAGTTTGCTCATAATGGTAAACAGCCTGCACCTGTTTTGCATTGGCATTATAATAAGCTGCCTTTATTGCATTTCTATTGATCAGTGGGGCAGTAAGCTCTCCTGCAAGAGAATACAGAAAGGACTGAGGCTTGACAATGTACAGAGGGTTAAAAGCCTGAAATCCTACTCCCGCAGCAATATCAAGAGAAGGATAAAACCTTGCTTTTGCTGATTTTATATCCAGCTTTGATGCAGCAAGCTCATATTCAGCCTGTTTAATGTCAGGTCTGTTTTCCAGTAGCTCTGAAGGAATCCCCGTATATACCGGTTGTGGAACGAGGGTATCAAAAGTATTGCGGGTTCTTTCCACAGGCTGTGGAAATCTTCCGACAAGGTAGTTGATCCTATTCTCTGTTTCCACAATTTTCTGCCTGATATCGTACTGCATTCCCTGGGTTTTTAAAACCTGAGCCTGAAAACGTTGTACGGCAAGTTCATTGGAACGGGCAAATTTTTTGAGATCTCTTACAACCTCTAAAGCATCATTCTGAATCTTTATATTCTGCTGTAGGATATCCAGTTCATTATCCAGAGCCAGCAGTTCATAGTAAGAATCAGCAATTTCAGCAATAAGATTCGTAGTCATAAAATTCTTTCCCTCTACACCGGCAAGGTACCTCTGTACCTGAGCTCTTGTGGCATTGTGCAGTTTCCCCCAGATATCGGTTTCCCATTTGGCCTGGGCTCCTACTGCAAAATCAAATAAAGGATCCGGCATTTCTCTGCCCGGTTCAATTTCAGTATTCGCTTCCATTGCTCCGATATTAGTGTATCTGCTTACTTTATCCATACCGGCTCCGGCTTTCAAACCTACTGATGGCAAATACTCTCCCTTACGGGCCTTGATCTCATTTTTGGAAATTTCTATTTCCTGGAGAACAATATTCAGCTCCTGGTTATTCTTAAGAGCTTCATTGATCAGTGCCTGGAGATTTGGATCACTGAAATATTCATTCCATTTGATCTTTCCTGTATTGGAAGAACTATTATCATCAGTCCCGTATTGTTCAGGAACTGTTTTATTTTCGGCACGCTGTTCTATTTCTATAGGTTTGCAGGCAGCAAGGCTTAATAGGACCAGTGCGATCCCTGCATATTGATATATTTTATTCTTATTCATAGTGTATCATATCTTCGCTTAGCGGTGATTCATCTTCGTCTTTGATCATTTTTTTGCCATCAGACCATTTGGCAAAAATGTAATAGAGGCCAGGAATAATGATGACTCCTAAAATAGTTCCCACGAGCATTCCTCCCAATGCAGAAGCTCCAATGGTGTGATTTCCGATCGCTCCGGCACCTCCTGCAAAAATTAAAGGAACAAGACCTGCAATAAATGCAAAAGAAGTCATCAGGATCGGACGGAACCTGATCCTTGCACCTTCCACGGCTGCTTCAAATATGGAATCCCCTGACTGTCGCCGCTGTACGGCAAACTCAACGATTAATACTGCATTTTTACCCAGAAGACCTATTACCATGATCAGTCCTACCTGAGCATAGATGTCATTTTCCAGACCCATTGCCTTAAGGAGAAGGAAAGATCCGAATACCCCCACAGGAAGCGAAAATAAGACAGCGAATGGAATGACAAAGCTTTCATACTGCGCCGCAAGTACGAGGTATACGAATACAAGAACAACCAGGAATACATAAATGGCTTCATTTCCGCGTTGTGCTTCATCATATGATAATCCTTCCCAGGCTACTTTGTATCCGTGAGGTAAAGTTTTAATTGCTGTTTCATTAATCGCATTAATTGCATCCGCAGTTGTGTACCCTGCAGCTGGTAACCCTCGGATCGCAGCAGAATTATACATGTTGTAGCGGGTAATTTCATTAGGCCCCTGTGTTTTTTTCAGCGTCATAAATGCTGAATAAGGAACCATTTCATCACGGTCATTCTTTACATAGAGCTTCATGATATCCGAAGGAAGTCTTCTGAATTCAGGAGAAGATTGTACATATACTTTAAAGAACTGCCCGAATCTGATAAATCCTTGCTCATAGGTACTTCCGATCAGGATATTCAGGTTGTCCATCGCCTTACCGATAGAAACTCCTTTCTGCATGGCGGCATTATTATCAAAAACAAGCTCATATTGCGGATAATTGGCTGCAAAAAAGGTGAATACTCCTGTTAATTCCTTGCGCTTTTTAAGGTTGGCAATAAATTCCTTGTTTACCTTATCGAAATCCTGATAATCTGTGGTTCTGTTCAGATCCAGCAGTCTCATGGAAAATCCTCCTGAAGATCCAAATCCGGGAACAGCCGGCGGTTCAAAAAACTCAATGGTTGCTCCGAGATCTTTTGATTTTTCTTCAAGTTCTTTCATGATTTCTTTTACAGAATGGTCACGGGCACTCCAGGTTTTAAGGTTAATCAGACAAGTTCCGGCGTTAGAACCACGCCCTTCCGTCATAATTTCGTAACCCGCCAGTGAGGATACGGATTCTACACCGTCCACACCCTGACAGATCTTCTGTAATGCTCTGGAAACCTTATTGGTCTGTTCCAATGTAGAACCCGGAGGTGTCTGAATAATGGCATAAATCGTCCCCTGGTCTTCATTGGGGATGAAGCCTCCCGGAAGTGTTTTGTTGATGATAAAAATTCCGGCTGAAAATAAAATCAGGATTCCCCAGGTTACCACTTTTCTGTTAACGATTTTTCTCAGAAGCAATGCATACTTACCGGTTACTTTATCAAAACCTTTATTAAATGCATCCAGTGATTTTGTAAAGAGATTGGCTTTTTTAGGTTTTCCATGATTGTTTTTCAGCAGCATTGCCGCTAAAACAGGCGTTAATGTAAGGGCAACTACAGCAGAAATCACGATGGAACTCGCCATGGTAATTGAAAACTGACGATAAAAGGTTCCTACCGGCCCTGTCATAAATGAAATAGGGACAAATACTGCAACCATTACAGCAGTAATTGCGATAATAGCGCCTGCAATTTCAGCCATTACTTCTTTCACAGCTTTATAAGGTGAAATGTTGCTTTCTTCCATCTTGGCGTGTACAGCCTCAATAACCACAATCGCATTATCCACAACGATACCGATAGCTAGAACAAGGGCAAATAAGGTTACCAGATTTATGGATAGGCCAAAAAGCTGAATAACAAAGAACGTTCCTACTAAAGAGACGGGAACGGCAATGATTGGGATCAATGTTGACCTCCAGTCTCCAAGGAAGATGAAAACTACAATGGCTACAAGAATAAAGGCATCCCTCAATGTGTGGACCACCTGTTCGATGGAAGCATCCAGAAACTGGGATACGTCATAGCTGATCTTGTAATCTACTCCTGGTGGGAAGCTACCTTTCATTTCCTCAAGCTTTGCTTTCACATCTTTTATTACGTCATTCGCGTTACTTCCATAATTCTGCTTCAGGACTATAGAAGCAGAAGGATGTCCGTCGAGATTGGAATAAATATCAAAGAATTCGCTTCCCAGTTCTACCTTAGCTACGTCTTTAAGCTTAATATTTTCCCCCTCAGCATTGGAACGGACAATGATGTTCTCATACTCTTCAGGTTTGTTATATTGTCCTTTATAGGTAAGAACATATTCAAGGGACTGCGCTGCAATTCCTGAGCTCTGACCGATTCTTCCGGGACGCCCGATGATGCTTTGCTCACCAATAGCCTTCATTACCTCATCCACAGAAATAGAATAAGCACGCATACGATCGGGATTCAGCCAGATTCGCATTGCATATCTTCGGCTTCCCAGGATCTGTGATTTTGCAATACCGTGAATACGGTTGATTTCAGGAATGATGTTTACGGTTGCATAGTTGTAAAGGAATTTTTCATCCATGCTCTTGTTGGTGCTGTATAAATTGACATACATCAACATACTGGGCTGAATGGGATTTACTACAACCCCCTCTTTCTGTACGAGTTCAGGTAAAAGGGGCATCACCTGGTCTACTCTCGTTTTTACAAGAACAACGGCAGCATTGGGATCTGTTCCGGGATCAAAAACAACGTTTACCGTAGCTTCTCCGGCACTGGTCGCATCGGTGGTGATGTAACGCATTCCCTGTACTCCATTGATGGCATTTTCAATGGTAATCAATGAGGATTTCACCAGTACATCGGCACTCGCACCCGGATAAGCAATGGATACGGCAACCGTAGTAGGTGCGATTTTTGGAAATTGTTCGGTAGGAAGCTGTTTAATGGCCAATCCACCGACAAAGAGGATGATGACCGATATTACGATTGCGAATACCGGCCGGTGTATTACTTTTTTAAACATAATTCTGCTTTTTAATTACTCAGCATAGAGAT
This sequence comes from Chryseobacterium proteolyticum, assembly GCF_046591535.1. Taxonomy (NCBI): domain Bacteria; kingdom Pseudomonadati; phylum Bacteroidota; class Flavobacteriia; order Flavobacteriales; family Weeksellaceae; genus Chryseobacterium; species Chryseobacterium proteolyticum. Next base: position 139,692 of record NZ_JBJLWK010000004.1, read on the forward strand.
CCAGGTTCGACATCACTTTTTCAGGCTTCTGATAGCGGGTGGAAATTTTTTGATTTTCCTGTACCATTCGAAGCCCGTCCAAAAGAATTCTTTCATCTTTTCCAAGTCCTGACGCCACTACATAAATATGTGGTAATTCAGCAGCAATTTTTATTTCCCGTGCTTTTACTTTGTTGTCTTTGTTGATTACATATACATATTTCTTTTCCAGCTCTTCAAAAGTTGCTTTCTGAGGAATCAGCATAGCGTTGGCATAGGGAGCTGTAATCTGTATATTTCCGGTTTCCCCATATCTGAGAAGACCCTTAGGGTTAGAAAAAGTTGCTCTATATGCAATATTTCCTGTTTCATTATCAAAATCAGACTCGATGGTTTCCACAATACCATCCTGGCTGAATGTTTTTCCATTGGCCATTTTTAAACGGACATGCATAGGATCATTGTCCTTTCTGTCACTCATCTGATTCAGGTATTCAGCCTCCGGAACATTGAAGTATACCCACATCTTGCTGTTATCCGAAAGTTCTGTGATCAGCTCGCCTTCGTCTACCAGACTTCCTTTCCGTACATGCAGACGGCCTACAATTCCGTTAAAAGGAGCCCTGATCTCGGTAAATTTCAGGTGTGTATTCATTGACGAAAGCTCAGCCTGGGCTTTTTCATATTTCGCCTTAGCCATTGCCATTTCCTGTGGAGCTACAATATCTTTATCTGAAAGATTTTTAGTGTTCTGGTATTCTATCTGAGCATATTTTGCTTCTGCCTTTGCCCTGTTAACATCAGATTCATAAAGGTTGGGCATAATTTTAAATAGCAGTTGTCCCTTTTTTACATATTGACCTTCATCTACATATAAGGTCTGGATATAACCTTTTTCCTGAGCACGGAGTTCTATATGGTTAATGGATCGGATTTGCGCTACATAATCTTTATCGATTAAAGTATCTTTCACTAGCGGGCTTGTTACATTGAAAACCGCAGCTTCTGCTTTTTCTTTTTTCTCTGATTGACAGCTTATGCATAGCAAAATAATGCACAGGTTTATATACATGAGACTTTTCTTGACCATGATAATCATTTTATAGTAAATTTTTTTAATTGAAAAAATAAGGTTGCAGGCTCTCAGCATGAGAACCTATAAATTTTCCGTAAAAATATACTAAGATCACAGCCGGATGACCCTGTACTGGATGTACAGGTCATCATTGAAATATTTTAGATGTTCTGAATTAGCAAGTGAAAGAGCACTCTGTCTGTTATGGAATATCGTAACGAAATCAGATTTCAGATGTCCGATGTCTGTCCCTAAACAGATTGGAGGTCCCGTAAAACCGGATGTCTCTACATTATCATCGTTTTCATTATCGCTTTCGGAAAGGTTTGCTCTAAGCTTATGATAGGGCAGGTGTGAAACAACATATTGATCATGAAGTTCATGGTCTCTTAGAAAAGCATAAGAATGTTTTATATTGTTTTCCGAAGAATCATCACTTACGGATTTTGAATTGAAGTTGACATCAAAATCGGGATACTCCGGTATCTGACCAGAGTACAAACCTAAAACAGTGAGTAGTGCAAATAAAAAGGTAAACAAATATTGATGAAATCTTCCCCGCATCCAATGACAAAGGTAACTAAACTTGAAAATTGAAACAAAACGTGGGGATTAAAAATGTGTTAAAAAAATGATAAAAATGTAAAATATAATTACAATAAATGCCTGATTGCAAGTTCTTGATGAGAATGTATCCAAAAAAAAGGGAAGATTGAAGGGGATATGGTGGTGAGAAACTGAAAAATTGAGTTTCGTATGAGGAGTTAAGCGTTAAATTTTTGGTGATAAACCCTCGTTTGGAATTTCTGCTGTTCCAAATTAAAGAGGGTAGTCGACCATTCCTTAAATTTAGCGGTTTAAGGAGGCAAAGATTTTGTGAATAAAAATTCTCTGAAAAGCCTTTCCTAAAAAGAAAAATTGACTTTCAAAAAGATAAAATCTTTTAGAAAATCAACGTTTTTTTTGTATTCTTTTCGGAGCTGTTTTTACTCTTATTTTAAATCTTTTTTGGGATTTAGTGTTTTTACGCATATTTGTGACTATTTCATACTTAAATGTACTGATTTTTCCGATTAAAACAAATATTTTTGTTATAAATTAAAAATTAATTTTACGTAACCTTATAAGACATATCTGTGAAAAAAATACTTATTATCGTTTTAAAAGCTTTAGGAATCATCCTCGGGATCGTTGCTCTTTATGTTGTTCTTGCCCTGTTAGTCCCGTTTATCGGGGTTTCAGCGAAGGATGACGGTGAAAAGAAAGAGATTCCAATTTATATTTATACCAATGGAGTACACACGGATATTGTAATGCAGGTAAAAAACGATCTGCAGGACTGGAGTACAAAAGTTCCTTTCTCCAATACCACTTCAAAGAGAACTGATTATCAATATATAGGAATCGGATGGGGAGATAAAGGTTTCTACCTGGACACTCCGACATGGGCTGATTTAAAATTTTCAACAGCTTTCAAAGCTGCTTTCTGGTTAAGTGAATCTGCAATGCACTGTACTTATTATAGTACGATGAAAGAAGGAGAAGACTGTAAAATGATTATGATCAGCAGGTCCCAGTATAAAAAATTAGTTGAATTCGTAGAAGCCAAATTCGATAGAGATAAGAATGGTAATTTTATTCTCATCCCGACAAATGCTGTATATGCTGATAATGATGCCTTTTATGATGCTAAGGGAAGCTACAATTTCACGTATACCTGTAACACCTGGACAAATGATGCCCTAAAAGCTGCGGGACAAAAAGCAGCCCTGTGGACGGCTACAGATTTTGGAATATTCAGGCATTATAAATAATTAGAGTTATGTGTTTGATTGATCGGATTTTATCCAGAAATTGATGTTTAAGATTTTCTTGAAGACATTAATTTTTTGTTGTTAATGAAAAATATAATTTCTGAAATGCTGGAATTTTTACGAAAACATTACCTACTAATAATAATCCTTTTTTTAGGAGGGATTCTTTTTTATGATAATCATTTAAGAAAGGAATTTAAAAATACTTATAAAGAAAAAGGGATTTATACTATTGGAAAAATTAATGATATTAAGGGATATGGAAGAGGAACGGGCTTTAATTTTATTTATATTTTTAATGTTAGTGGCAAAAAATATAAATCATACTGTGATATTTATCCCCTAAAATATGGAGAAGCTGAAAAGAAATTACATAAAAGTTACTTAGTAATATATCTTAATGATAATGTATATAATAATAGGTTATATTCTAATATTTTGGTTAATGACAGTATGACTAGCAGCCAATTACAGAAATGGATTAATAGCAATCCAGAGATTAAATCTAAATTAGATACAATACCGCATCCCAGTTTCTTTTTTGAAAATTATTTTTAGCTTTTTTAGGCCTCAATAAAATAAAAATAATTTGAAAATTTACCTACACTAAATATTTATATTGGAGTTATTTCAGAACAGATAATAAAATTATATTCCAAAACAATGAATTTGAAGGGTTATGAAATAATGATATATTTTCTTTAATTAATTACATTTTTGTATGGAATAGCTTTTCAGATGCCTCATTGAACATTTTTCCACCATTCGTTAAACTTCTGATCTGTTTTGTCTAAATGAACTAATTCACCAATCATAGGGGTTGCTAATCGATAAGATTGGTTCTTTGAAAGAGCAGTGATTTTTTCCAAAGGTTCTTTCCAGGGGTGGTTGGCCAGGGTGAATTTAGAATTATGCACGGGTAATAAATTCTGGGCACCCAGCTCTTTTGTTCCCAAAGCAACTTCTTCCGGAAGCTCATGTACCGATTGCCATGCTTTATTATATTGCCCGCATTCCATAATGGCCCAATCAATTTTTCCGTATTTTGAGCCTATGGATTTGAATCTATCATCACGCCCTCCGTCTCCGCTGTAGTACACTTGCATAGAAGGTGTCTGAATCAGGAAAGAAAGCCATAATGCCTGTCCGCTTCTGAATCCTCTTCCGGAATCATGATGTGTAGATTCCGTAAATATGGTAAATCCTGGCTTTACGTTTACGGATTCGTACCAGTCTTTTTCTATAATCTGATCGGGTGTATATCCCCAGCGTTCAAAATGAGCTCCGTTCCCTAAACCACAGACTACATGTTTTGTCTTTTTTTGCAATTCTTTTATGGTTTCGTAATCCAGATGATCATAATGATCATGCGATAAAAGTAGATAGTCGATTTCAGGCAGGTCTGCTACCGTATAAATATCACTTCCTTTATAAGCCGTAACACTTCCAGGGATAGGGGAGGCTTTTCCACTGAATACAGGATCAACAAGGATCTTTACGCCATCGAGCTGAAGAAAAAATGAAGAATGCCCAAACCATACATACGCGTTATCATGAATATTCAGTGCTTTTAAATTAGTCTTTATGGATGGTAGCGAATCTACCGGGCTACGGTGAGGAAATTTTGTAAACAGGGTTTCGTATAATACACCCGGCATCGAATAGCCTTTAGTAAGCGTTGGCCTCTCCACAATATTCCTGAATCTGCCATCTTTATAATGGGAAGAAGCTTTTATCAGTTCAAGACGTTTACCCTCCGGCAGGGCTCCGAATTCCTCCCGCCTCATATAGAAAAAGGTAACGATACCAAGAACAGTGATAATGAGGAGCAGCAGGATCAATATTTTCCGGAATACTTTTACAATTCTTTTCAATGTGATTGATTTTTTACTTCAAAATGTTTTTAGATGTCCAGATCACCCGGAACATCAGTGATGTGTTTTTATTACATAAAGATAATACTTCCCAATAAAGTAATGATGGGTTTATTATTTATAGGACGATCGACTTTGGATTATACTTTATCTGGATTTATTTGAAATAAAAAAAGACCCCAAATGGGGTCTTCTGTGTGATTTGATATTATCTTATCGGAAAATATCTGGAAAACTATGCAAGTTTTACGTTTACTGCGTTTAATCCTTTTTCACTTTTTTGTACTTCAAAAGTTACTTTATCGTTTTCACGAATAATTCTTGTGCTTAACCCTGAAGCGTGTACAAAGATATCCTGTCCTCCGTCTGCTGGAGAAATAAATCCGAAACCTTTTGTTTCGTTAAAAAATTTTACTGTGCCTTCTTGCATTGTAATTGTTATTAAAAATTGTTGTTATTTATTATTTGATCAGTTGAATATCAATAGCAGAAAATCCTTTCGGAGATCTCTCTTTTTCAAATGATACTTTATTTCCTTTCTTTACGGGTTCCGCACAGTTGTTGGAATGGAAAAATACATTTTCCTTTGTTTTATCTTCTGTAATAAAACCATAACCTTTTTCACTGAAAAAAGTAATAATTCCTGATTTACGGATTTCCTCTTCAGGAATAGGAGCAGCTCCCAGCTGAATATCATCAAGGTTAATTTCTTGCGTCTCTTCAGGTGGAGTAGAAGTAAGTCTTCCGTATGAATCCACATACGTTAGCATTTCATCAAGTCCCTTTCCTTTATTGTTATTAGTTTTTCGTTCTTCACGGCGTAAAGCCTTTTCTTTTTGTTTTTGAATTTTTTTTCTTGAAATTTTCTTTTTTTAGAGAAAGAATCTGCCATAAATTAATTTTATTATTTAGTTATTATATTAAAGTACTGGAGCGGATCGGCGTTATAAAGCCTGTCCGTTTTTTCTTTTTTTCCTACGGGTATCACTGTATGATCTGCATTTTTTTCTATAGGTGTAGGTTTAATCTCCACCGGGTTGCTTAGCAATGGATCAGCAAATCTTTTAACCTTGTCTGATATGACCGAAGAAAAAAGTAAGGTTTGTCTTTTATGAGGAAGAAGTTTAATAACTTTCTTCACATCATTCACAAAATTCGTATCGAGCATTTTATCTGCTTCATCTAAAACCAGGATTTCAATCCTGGAAAGACTGATAGGTCTCTGATTGATTAATTCAAGTAAAGCAGCAGGGGTTGTTATAAGAACGTCCACTCTTACTCTTAAAGCGGCAAGCTGATTTCCTTGTGATGTTCCATCATGAATGGTCAACTGGGATAAAGGAAGATATTTACTGTAAATTCTGAAATCTTCTTCAATCTCCACCGCTATTTCTTGTGTCGGTGTTAATACCAGTGTCCGTATTTCTTTATGTTCCGGTGCGCTTTTCTTCAACAGCTGAATAACAGGCATGGTAAATGCTGCTGTTTTTCCAGGTTCCTTAGGTCCAAACCCCAAAATATCTCTACCCATCAAAATCTGCGGAATAACATCCGCCTGTATTTCTGTCGGTTTAGAATATCCTGTCTCTGTAGCGGCGCGGATAATGGGATTAATTAAATTTAAATTTTTGAAATTCATTGATAAGGTTTGCCGAATCTTCGACCTTTGACCAATTCTTTATCAGGAATTGAATATTTATTTTATTGTTGGTGTATCGGAAAAAAATAATTTTTCCCGTTGTTTCATTTGCTTTGTTCACCAATAATCTGAATAAATAAAGATCGTTGCTGAGTTTGCAATAGCGTGGCATGCCTCACATTAAATGAGCACCTCTATACGCCCGTAAACCCTGGAGCCTGCGTAATGGTCTTCTTTTGTAATTTCTACTGAGAGTAAATCTCCTAAAGGAGTAAAAGGATCTTCAAATTGTTTTTCTATTCTTTGTTTTTTAAAGTTGCCTGTATATATATTCATTCAAGAAATAAATAAGGGTTAATTTTTGGCAGCTGAAAAAGCAAAAACTGAAAGAAAAAAATAAGTATTCTAAACTGTAACAGATAGCAAAGGCAGAGGCCTGGTTATTTATTAAGTGCAAAGATACGAAAAAATAAGGGATAATCGATGTTTTAATTAATTGATTTTCAAAAAATTGTTTAAAAACAGCTTTTAGCCATAAAGAATCGGGCTTCTGTTTGTAAATATAAGGTCAAAATCTTTTGTAATGGGTTGTTTTTTTAATTAATGTATTACATGATCCTGTCAGCAACATTATATTTGCTAACAGGATCTGTTTGTTGAGGTTGCTTTTCCTCCTCTAAGCTAAGAAAATTAAAATATTGTCCACATCTGTTCCAAAAAATAACAATGTAAATATGAGAAAGGAATAGTCTTATTTACTTCAGCTTCAGTTCGTATATTTTTGCGGGGAGTGAAAATGCTTTCAGGGTGGTCGTTTTTATAAATTCAAATCCAACCGAATTGAAGAATGAGAGCATGGGATCATCTTCAGTTATGCTGATCCAGATACGATCTGTAAAAGTAATAGCTGATCTGCTTTTGTTCCATAATGATTGTCTTATTTCAGGCTGATCATATTCAGGAAGGATAGAAAAATCAATTATTTCCGTCATTCTCTCCCCTTCGGTTGCTTCCGGATATAATGATCCGCTTTTAAAAAGGCAATAACCGACGGGTTCATGATCTGCAAATACCATAATGAGCTGGGTGGATAAGTCATTCAGGATATTGATCATTTTCCTGTATTCTACATTTTCGGCAAGGTATTCTTCAATTTTTTTCCGATGAAACTTTTCCAGAATAGGTATTTCTGATATAAGGTCTCATGACAGCAAAAAGGTGATCGATTCCCTGGTCTGATCCTACGGTAAATTTGGATATAATTTCCATTATGATTCTTTTTTTACCCAAAGCTAATGGATTATTAAACTGTTGTATGAGTACAGTTGAGTACAATTGAATCAGTACAGTTGGTTTTTAATCATTTGTGCAAACACATTTGTACATTTGCTATGAAAAAGATGAAACGCCATGAAGACGTACAGATATGAGATTTTTACCACTGCTATTGAAGATAAAATAAAGACTGGAATGTTAAAGCCCGGCACCCGTCTACCGTCTGTGAGAGAGATTAAAGAAAATTATCATCTGAGTACAAGTTCGGTTCAAAGTGGTTATGATCATCTGGTGATGAAAGGATGGGTGAAAAATATTCCCCGTTCCGGTTATTTTGTAGCAGCTGATATTCCACAAATAAACAGTGAAATCTTACCACTTTACCCAGTCTCAAAAAATGAAGTTTTCAATAAAAACGTTGCTCTGATTTCATCAAGAAATAAGCCCTCCGAATATACCTCATTTAATTCGGCAGCACCTACGGATCTTTTGATTCCGCAAAAGCTCATTTTAAAAAAAAATGCAGGAAGTGATCCGCGAAAAAGGGACTTCACTTCTTCGCTACTATCCTGCTAACGGGTCATTAGAACTAAGAGATCTTATCGCTAAACGTGCTTCTCAATATGGATACACATTGCATCCTGAAAAATTAATCATTACAGATGGAGCATTGCAGGCACTTTACATTGCCCTGGCATCTGTGACAAATGCCGGTGATCTCATTGCTGTTGAAAGTCCGTGCGTTTTTTCTGTTTTGGAAGTAATTGCCAATCTGAAACTTAAAGCCATAGAAATTCCTGTCCGGGATAGAGATGGTTTTGATACGGGATATTTAAAAAAGATATGCGCGGATCATAATATCAGATCTCTTGTAGTTACACCTAATTTTCACAATCCTACCGGAATTCTGATGTCGGATATTGTAAAAAAAGAACTGCTTTCCATTGCGGAAGAATATGAGTTTCCGATTATCGAAAATGATATTTACGGAGACCTTTATTTTGGCAATGAGAGACCTTCGGGGATTGGGAGTTTTGATACCGGTGGCTGGGTAATAACTTTTTCTTCTTTTTCTAAAACATTGGCTCCCGGTATTCGCCTGGGATGGATGCATTCGGGAAAATTCCATGCGGAAGCAGAGAGAACCAGGTTTGCCTTAGGAAGATCTGTTGCTCCGGTATATCAGGAAATGGTCATTAAACTGCTTGAAGACCATAGCTATGATAAACATTTGCGTTCATTTCGTAAACAGCTATATAAGCAGGCTAAAGATGTGCTAGAGGTATTAAAAAGCCATTTTCCGGATGGGTCTTATTTTGAAGATCCTCAGGGTGGATACAGCATTTGGGGAAGTTTGCCTGAAGGAGTGGATATGGAGAAATTTTACGCTTATTGCGAACAGCAAAGAATATTATTTACTCCAGGAGAAATTTTTAGTCTTACCGATCAGTTCAGGTACCATTTCAGGATTATTTTTGCAGAACGTATCACATCCCATAGCCTGTTGGCTTTGCAAAATATAGGTGAGAATTTGAAACAGATATTGTGAGTGTTTTTCCGGCTTTTATCTGTTAATTCAGAATCATATTTTCATATTGAGAGCATATGCTTTTCTCAATAATCGTGTTTGTCGGATTTTTTTTGCAAGTGGCTTTTACATAATCAAGATCATTTTGATTATGATTTTGAAAATTGAAAATATATTTATAATGCCTATTTTCAAAGAATTACGAATTCCTAACTGTTGTTCGTAAATAATTATTTTCGTGTTTCAATAAAATACCTATATTTACCACCAAGGAGTTCATTTATACTTCTTTATCAACCGGAATTGGTTACACTTAGCTGTGAATTAAAAGGGAATCGTGTGTGAATCACGAACTGTCGCGCAACTGTAAGTAACACTCAAAAGGTTTTTATCAATCAGGGTTCACTGTTCTTTTTTTGAATGGGAAGGACGATAAAAATTGTTACAAGTCAGGAGACCTGCCTATTTCGAATTGACGATGCTTTCGCGATCTGAAGCTTATAGTCAGGTATGATACGATGTGATAACAGTGCCCGATATCTTTTTGTGTACATTATCATTTTTAAGAAATGGTTTACAGGTTTTGCTTTTCAGGGCTGTATCATTTCTACAGCTTGCTCGTATTAGTCCCTTTCCATAATTTTCTCTTTTACAAAGTATTGTGAAGTTTTATCAGCACCTTTTATATTGATTTATAAGCATTACAGGCTGATGGCAGCAATCTTTGACCGGATTGTTATTACATGAAAATGTAATGAGGCTGTTCAACCATTCATTAAGGTTTATAGGTCGTTTAATTATTTTAATCATTTAAAGAATAATCTTTCTTTAAATTGTTGGAAGAATGTGAGTTAAAATACATCAAAACGAACAATAATATTAAAGATGAGTAAAAATGTAAGTCTAGAGTCTGCCGGATTACGTTTCCGGGAGACGATGCAAAAAGAAAACCCTCTTCAGATTGTCGGGGCTATCAATGCCAATCATGCATTGCTGGCGCAACAGGCAGGATTCAATGCTATTTATCTTTCCGGAGGAGGAGTTGCTGCAGGATCGTTGGGAATTCCGGATCTGGGAATTACGACCCTTGAGGATGTTCTGATCGATATTCAACGAATAACCAATGTATGTGATTTACCTCTATTGGTGGATGTAGATACGGGGTTTGGTCCTTCGGCATTCAACGTAGCAAGAACTGTAAAATCATTAATTAAAGCCGGAGCAGGTGCTTTGCATATTGAAGACCAGGTGGGAGCGAAACGTTGTGGGCACCGTCCAGGTAAAGAAGTGGTAAGCAAAGAGGAAATGGTAGACCGTTTGAAGGCTGCTGTTGATGCTCGGACGGATGAAAATTTTGTGATCGGGGCACGTACTGATGCTTTTGCCAATGAAGGGCTTGAAAAAACATTGGAAAGGGCTGTTGCCTATAAAGAAGCCGGAGCAGATTTCATCTTTGCGGAGGCTGTTCCTGATTTAAGCTATTATCAAAAGTTTGTAGACGCTACAGGTATTCCTGTACTGGCCAATATTACAGAATTCGGAATGATTAAAATGTATACTGCTGATGAACTGAAAGATGCGGGAGTCGGTTTGATTTTATATCCCCTTTCTGCTTTCCGGGCGGCAAATAAGGCAGCACTGAATGTTTACGAGCATATCCGGAAAGATGGAACCCAGGCTCATGTAATTGATACCATGCAGACCCGGGAAGAGCTTTACAAAAGCATTGGATACCATGATTACGAACAAAAATTAGATAACCTATTTAAACAGAACAAGAATGTCAATGAATAACGAACCAACATTTAAGCCTAAGAAAAGTGTAGCGCTTTCCGGGGTTGCCGCAGGTAATACTGCACTTTGCAGTGTAGGAAAAAGTGGAAATGATCTCCATTACAGAGGTTATGACATTTTGGACCTCGCAGAAAAAGCAGAATTTGAGGAGGTAGCCTATCTTCTTATTTACGGACAGCTACCAACAGGAGCCCAGCTAAAAAACTATAAAGCCAAATTGAAATCACTGAGAGGATTACCACATTCTGTAAGAAATATCCTGAAAAGTATTCCTGCAGCTGCCCATCCGATGGATGTAATGCGCTCCATGGTTTCAGCAATTGGAAGTATTCAGCCTGAAAAAGACGATCATAATGTGGCGGGAGCAAGGGATATTGCAGACAAATTACTGGCATCATTCAGTTCCGGACTTTTGTATTGGTATCATTATACGCATAACGGAAAAGAGATTGATGTAGAAACTGATGATGATACTATTGGGGGCCATTTTCTTCACCTGTTGCATGGTAAAAAAGCACCTGATTCCTGGGTGAAGGCAATGGAAATCTCTCTTAATCTGTATGCAGAGCATGAATTTAACGCTTCTACTTTTACTGCGCGTGTTATTGCGGGAACCTCTTCAGATTTTTATTCCTGTATAACGGGAGCTATCGGTGCTTTAAGAGGTCCTAAACATGGTGGGGCGAATGAAGTGGCTTTCGAAATTCAGAGTCGTTATAATTCCCCGGATGAAGCGGAAGAGGATATCAGAAGGCGTATTGGTAACAAAGAAGTAATTATTGGATTTGGACATCCGGTGTACACCATATCGGATCCGCGAAACGTAGTGATAAAAAAAGTAGCGAAAGAACTTTCCGAAGAGGCCGGAGATATGTTGCTTTATCATATTGCTGAAAGGCTGGAAACCATAATGTGGGAAGAAAAGAAAATGTTCCCTAACCTGGATTGGTTCTCAGCGGTTTCGTATCATCTGATGGGAGTGCCAACCCTTATGTTCACTCCGTTATTTGTTATTTCAAGAGTCACCGGATGGAGTGCCCACATCATTGAACAAAGGCAGGATGGCAAAATTATCCGTCCAAGTGCCAATTACACCGGGCCTGAAAATAAAGAATTTGTTCCTATCACAAGCAGATAATACAATCGATTTAAAATATAAACTAATTAAACTTAAAACAAAAAGATGTCATCACACATTTCAAATGAAAGACCACAACCAGATCAGGTATTAACAGATATTGCAGATTACGTATTGAACTTCGAAATTAAAAACGACCTGGCCTGGAAAACGGCCCAATACTGCCTTTTAGATACTATTGGATGTGGATTGGAAGCTTTAACTTATCCTGCCTGTACGAAATTATTGGGACCTATTGTAAAAGGAACTGTTGTTCCGAATGGAGCAAAAGTGCCGGGAACTCAGTTTCAATTGGATCCGGTTCAGGCGGCTTTCAATATCGGAGCTATTATTCGTTGGCTGGATTTTAATGATACATGGCTAGCTGCAGAATGGGGACATCCTTCTGATAACTTAGGAGGAATTTTAGCAACCGCTGACTGGTTGTCCAGAACCCATATTGCAGAAGGAAAAGCTCCTTTGAAAATGAAGCAGGTGCTGGAAGCCATGATCATGGCGCATGAGATTCAGGGTGTAATTGCTCTTGAAAATTCATTCAACAGAGTAGGTTTAGATCACGTTTTATTAGTGAAGTTGGCTTCTACGGCCGTTGTAGGGAAATTAATTGGATTGACCCGTGATGAGCTGATCAATGCGATCTCATTGGCCTTTGTGGACGGACAATCTTTAAGAACATACCGTCATGCTCCTAACACAGGAAGTCGTAAGTCATGGGCAGCCGGAGATGCCACTTCCAGAGCTGTCCGTTTAGCATTAATTGCCAAAACCGGCGAAATGGGTTATCCTTCGGTACTTACGGCTAAAACATGGGGATTCTATGATGTTTCATTTAAAGGAAATGAATTCAAATTTCAGCGTGAATACGGTTCTTATGTAATGGAGAATGTATTGTTTAAGATCTCTTTCCCTGCTGAATTCCATTCACAAACAGCCGTGGAAGCAGCTATGACATTGCACCATCAATTAAAAGGGATGGGCAAAACAACTGACGATATTAAAAAAAATTACTATTCGTACGCATGAAGCGGCTATCAGGATTATCGATAAAAAAGGTCCCCTGAATAATCCTGCAGACAGAGATCATGCGATTCAATATATGGTAGCGGTACCTCTTATCTTCGGAAGGCTGACTGCTGCCGACTATGAAGATAATATTGCTTCAGATGCAAGGATTGATATTCTTCGTGATAAAATTGAATGTATCGAGGAGGTTCAGTTTACCACTGATTACCATGATCCTGAAAAACGTTCCATTGCCAATGCATTAACAGTAGAGTTAAATGACGGAACTGTTTTGGAAGAAGTAAAAGTAGAGTATCCTATAGGACATAAACGAAGAAGGGATGAAGGAATTCCTGAACTGATTAAAAAGTATAAAGTGAATCTCGCCCGTATATTCCCGGAAAAGCAGCAAAGACTTGTATTGGAAAATTCTCTGGAGTATGATAAGCTGGTTAACCTCAATGTTAATGAGTTTGTGGATCTTTTGGTTATTTAATTATCTGAAATTCAATAAATAATTTCAGAAAAATAAAATAAATACTGACTTACCAAACACCTTAAAACAGATATTTGATTTTTTTTTCAAAGCCTGAACAATCGTGAAGTTCAGGCTTTGATATGTAATAACTTTTTATTGAAAATAAAATTGAAATTGTATCGAAGAATACCTACGTTTTGATGACTCCTATCAAGCCTGCAAGGATAGCCATTCCGAATAAAAGATAGAACACTTTCGTTGGAACATTTTTCCCACTGTATATTCCGCAAAAAGTTGAAACTCCTAAAAACAAAAATGATTTTGGGATGATCTTATACAAATTGATGTGAGGGTATTTCAGGACGACAAGGAGAATTCCTGTTAATAAAATGGTAACTCCAATAAGAATGTTTTTTTTATGAAGAACCTTATTCTGTTGAGGAAATAATATGGCAAGCTGAATAATAAATACTAAGAATGCGATGAAATGTAAAATCAGAACGATATTAAATAAAATCATGATAGTATTAGTTTATGGTTTTGTAAATAATAAAATCCACACGACAGACAAATGATAACGGCGATCAGGTGGGAAACTAAATGACCGGCTGTGGAGCCAGGATGTGATAGTACGACGAAGAAGTCTGTAGCTGGAATGATAGTTCCTAAAACCAGGATAACACCTAATGCGAAGAACTGTTTTTTCCCTAAAAGAAGGATAATGATCAATCCAAAGAAAAAATCACGGATTCCTTTGATATACTGAAAAGAAAAATCCCCATTGGTAACAGTATGGATACCATAATCTATTTCAGCACCAACAGGATTAATAAAAAAGCGGATTCCAATGTAAAGTAAACCAATACCTGAAATGAGGCTAAGCCAGAATGATGTTTTTTGTTGTAAACGTTTCATAAGAACTTTATTTTGTTGATACAAAATTCTTCAACGTTTAATAGAAATTGATGCACCCAGGTTAATAAATCATAAAAGTGATATTCTTTTTCTGATTCTGCTCAATGATTGTGGCTTTACTCCCACATAGGAAGCAATATAATATTGAGATATCCTTTGTTGCAGATCAAAATGCTCCTTAATAAATTTTTCGTAGCGGGATTTTGGAGAATCCGTATAAAATGAATTCCTGTCTTTTAATGTTTTGATAAGAACATACTCAATAGATAGCCGTCCAAATCGCTCTCCATTTTTTACCTGTTCATACAGCTTCTGAAGATTTTCATAGCTGATGGTCCAGATCCGGGTATTTTCTAAAGCCTGAATGAGTTGCTTGGATGGTGTCTGCGGGCCAAAGCTTTCAAAATTACAGGTAAATTCATTTTCTTTTGAGAAGCCATAAGTTCTTTCTTCCCCATCATCATTGATGTAATAACGGACAAGACCATTTTCAATAAAGCCGACATATTTGCAGATTTCACCTTCCTTAAGGAAAAAATCTCCTTTTTTATATTCTTTCAATCTGAATAAGTTCTGAATTATTTTTTCTTCATCATAACTTATTTCTACTATCTTTTTTATAGCCACAAGTAAAGCATTATCCATTCTAAAACAATTTAGTTAGCGGTAAAACTTATATCAACAGTATAATTTTGATAATATGGAAAGTTACGGCTTTCAATTAAAGAATAATAAACTTTGCGCTCAGTATTTTATTGAGCAGATTACTGATATTGGTATTCGATATTACTCCACAAAACAACATCACCGGATTCGGTCATTTCTGCTGGTTTATTAAAAGCACTTTTACCGAAAATAGTTTCATATTGTGTAACACCAAAAGTGTTCGTTTGTGAAATAAACATGGGTCCGAAATCAGTTCTTGGTACTTTTTTTACATACCGGAGTGATCTCTTTAACGTAAATGAAGATTTTTCTCTGTTAAAATTACCGATATAGGTCAATTCGTTATGATCATTGATAAATACAGAATCCTTGTCCATTGTAATGGTATATTTTATGCCGGCTGATGTTTCGGAAATCAGCTGTAAAGAGCTGTTTTTTATGTCAAGACTTATTTTCCCCCATATTGGTTCCTGATAAGTTCCCCAATAAGCAGTCAGATAAGATTCGCCGGGATCAGATTCCTGGGCAATCGGTCCTTTATAAAGAGTAACATTTTTTACAAGATAATTTTTATATTCCAGGTTATATAATGTTTTTTCCGTTGGTTTTGGTTTTTCAGAAATATCATCATTTCCCGCACATGAAATGAGTAATGTCGAAACTAAAAGAATATTGAGAATAGGTTTCATTGCAATTTAAAATTGTATCGTCAGGATAGTTTTTACGTATGTTTAATTCACGGTAAAGATACTTATTATTGTATTAAATCTCCTCAAATACTTTATATATGGGCTTTTAATAATTGTTAAATTTGCAATGAGCTAGTTTTTAGTAATTTAATTTTTGACAGTATCCATTAAATTGCGTCAAAAATGTGATGACGGCAAAAAATACTTTCTTCAATTCTTATAGGGTTAATTTAATAAGCCCTTGCAATATTGATTTCTTCATAAGTGTCCCATATATCAGTAGTGATTTTCGTTACCGTTAGTTCATTGCCATTTATTGAAGCTTTGTAATTGACAAAATTAAGGGTCATATTTGAAGAGGAACTGTTATAATATCCCTTTTGTATTTCATATTTTTCGCAGTTTATGTACGATACAAAAGTTGCAGGAGTAGTATCGATAAGCTGATCGATCTGGTAGTATGATTTTGCAGCACAGGTACCATCATGCGATACGGTAAAGGTTACCACCCCATTTTTTTTTCTTAAACGACTGGTACAAATAGTATCTGGTAGATTTTTCAGATGGGGCAGGAGAAGTATAATCCGAATCACTTATGCAGGAAGTAAGAAAAAGAATTGATAAGACCAGCAGGAACACTTTCATAATTTGATGTTTTTGCAAAGATATACTTTGAGATTATATAATGCTATTACTTTCATTGATGGATATCTTAACATAGCTTTTGATATATACATTATAGAAAAAAGTGAAAATTTAAATATACAAGTCTGTCTATTTAATTTATATCTTTGTACCATGAAACAAAGAGGACAAGTTGTAACCGACAGGATATTGGATACCGCCGAACGTTTATTTTATACACAGGGTTATAGTAATACCGGTATCAATCAGATCATTGAAGAGGCTGATATTGCCAAGGCATCTTTGTATAAACATTTTGAAACAAAGACGGACCTGTTGATCGCTTATATTCGCCGTACGCATGAGCTATGGTTCAGCAGGCTGGAAAGCAGTGTCAACAAAGTTAAAGATCCTAAACAGAAACTACTGGCACTTTTTGATCATCACACCGAACGTCAGAAATTCAGGCAGTTCGGAGGCTGTCCGTTCATTAAAGCAAATGATGAAGCAGGGACAAGTGATCCGGAAGTTTTAGCCGAAATACAATCAGCTAAAGTGCACAGTAAAGAATTTATAAAAAACCTTGTTGAAAATTCCGGACATAAGAACATATTGTCTGATGAAGAGCTGGCAGAAACAATCTACGTTATGCTGGAAGGCGCTATTGTTACCGCTTCCGTCTTTAAAAAACCTGACGAAATCCAGTCTGCCAAAAAAATCATTGAAAAACTGATCTAGAATGAAAGATATAAAAAATAAGTGGCTGGAGCTGATCATTGTATTGGCCGCACCTTTACTTTCTGTAATTGATGTATTCATCATCAACGTGGCGATACCTACCATTAAAAAAGGAGTTCATGCGACTGATGGCGAAATGCAGTTCGTTATTGCGGGGTACCTGCTTGGTTATGCTGCTTTTCTTATTACCGGAGGTAGAGCGGGAGACCATTTTGGAAGAAAGAAAGTTTTCTTTTGGGGAATGTTTGCCTTTACAGTTGCTTCATGCTTATGTGGTCTTTCGCAATCTGCTTTTCAGCTGAATGCAACCAGGATACTCCAGGGGCTCAGTGCATCATTTATGGTTCCGCAAACCATAGCGTTTATACAAGTTCTTTTTACTGATACTAAAGAGCGGGCAAAAGCATTTGGCCTGTATGGTATAACACTTGGAACTGCTGCAGCCATCGGTCAAATGCTGGGAGGATACCTATCGGATACCCATTGGTTCATAGAAGGCTGGAGACTCGTGTTTTTTATCAATCTTCCTATCGGGATCGTTACACTTTGGGCAACTCATAAATACCTCACGGAAACCCCGAAACATGAGTCTACAAAATTCGACTATACAGGAATATTGATTTTAACGCTGGCATTATTTTCCCTTATTTACCCCCTGATCCAGGGTCGTGAAGCAGGGTGGCCGCTGTGGAGTTTTGCATTGCTTATTTTATCAGCCATTTTGTTTACATTTTTTATTTATAATCAGAAAATTAAACTTTCCAGAAATGGAAACCCTTTGATTGATGTAAGATTGTTTAGAATAAAAGATTTCAATATCGGTCTGGTTGCGGTATTATTTCATTTTATGCTGCATACGGCATATCTTTTACTCAGTGCAGTTTATTTACAAAATGGATTGGGTATCTCAGCAATGGATAGCGGATTGTACTTTGTTGTTCCCGGGATTTTATTTATCATATCATCTCTTATGGCGTCGAGGCTGATTGTTATATTTGGAAAAAGAGTATTACAAGTGGGAGTGGTTATTCTGTTTATCGCATTTTATCTCCAGATGACACTTTGGAAACCCGGGATCAGTACCTCGCTGATTATCGGTCTAATGGGAATGTGGGGACTCGGAAACGGATTGGTCCTTCCTTCATTATTAAATGTTGCTCTGAAAAATGTACCTTCACAGTATGCAGGTGCAGCTGCTGGAATCTATTCAACTTTTCAGCAAACAGCGTCGGCACTGGGAGTAAGTATCATTGGAGGTGTGTTCTTTTATTTTTCAAAAGACGGCTGGCAGGAGGCTTACCATTTCGGGGTTATCTGCCTGTTGATTTGCGTTGTAATCGTAGGGCTGATGTTACAGTTACTTCCCGGAGCAAAATCGGTAAACGAAACTAATGGAAAAGTACTTAAAACATGAATCATGGATGATAAAAGGCTAGTATACAAAGATGTTTCTTCTCCTGTCGGATTAATCAGGGTAATCGCTTCAGATGTGGGGCTTGTGGCTATAATCTGGGAAGGGGAAGGTTATAAAAGAACCCAACTTTCTATTCCGGAAAGGAAGAATCAGCACCCTATACTTTTACAGACGGAAAAAGAGTTAAAAGAATATTTTGAAAACAGCAGAAAAGTCTTTGATGTTCCTTTGGATCTGGAAGGAACGGAATTTCAGGTTAAAGTCTGGAAAGCTTTACTGAAAATTCCTTATGGTATGACAAAAACCTACGGGGAAATGGCGAAGATTCTGGGAGATACAAAAGCAGTACGTGCAGTAGGCGGTGCTCTAAATAAGAACCCCATCTCCATTATTGTCCCTTGTCATAGGGTAGTAGGAGTATCAGGAAAATTGGTAGGCTTTGCCGGAGGGTTGGAAAACAAATCAATTTTACTTGATCTCGAGAAAAGCTTCAGAATGCCGTCTTTATTTTAAATTTAATATAAAAAAAAACAGATTGTATGGAATCAACATCGGAGACCAGAGTTTTTAACCTTGAAAATTTCCATCAGCTATGTGAGCATTTAGCAGCTCATGATCAGGATTTAAAAGAAGTTTTAGAAAACCACGGTTACCCGCCGATGTGGACCCGTGAAAACACTTTTGAAACATTAGTCCATATTATTCTGGAACAACAGGTTTCATTGGCTTCTGCTTTAGCTGCCCTCAATAAACTAAAAGAAAAAATGCAGGAGATTACTCCTGAGCATATTCTCAAACTTACGGATGAAGAGTTAAGGAAATGCTATGTAAGCTGCCAGAAGATTGTATATATCAGAGGTCTTGCAGAAGCCATCATAAAAGGTGAAATAGATCTTGAAAAGCTATCGGAAATGTCGGATGACGAAGCACGTAAAACATTAGTAAGCCTAAAAGGAATAGGTAACTGGACAGTTGATGTTTATCTGATGTTTACCCTTCAGCGGGCAGATATATTCCCGATTGGGGACCTGGCTGCGGTCAATGCTTTAAAACGTTTGAAACAACTTCCGTCCAAAGTTGCCAGAGAAGAAATACTTGAAATCTGTGAACAGTGGAAACCCTTCAGGTCTGTCGCTTCTATGATGCTCTGGCACTATTATTTGTCTAATGCGAAAAAGAGGACCGGATGAAAACCGTTATTGAATCGTAGTTTTACGTAAAGATAATCTCAAAATTATTCTTCTTTCAGCTCTTCAAAATAAAGCATTACTTTTTTTTCAGTTTCATCTTGTAAGATTATGTTGTTGCCGAAGAGGACGTTCCTTAATTGCCGGTATAATAAAACTGAATGGCGGAGACATTCCAATAATGAGTGCCGATTGTATTGTGGCAGGGTAAGTTTTAAATCTTCAAGATCCTTAATCTCCAGATCTATTTCCACTTTTCTTACTCCTCTGGGTAAATTCTTGTTTTTGATATGGAGGAGTGGTCCAAAGACACTCATCCTCAAAAAACCTAAAAAGTCAAAGGCTTCAAAATACTCACCTCGACCTACCTTCAGTAAAGCGTAATGTATCCATATCCAAAACCGGTCTTCAATCCACTGATAGTCCGGATACGGAAAACTGGAGACGGAATGGTCGATAACTTTCTGAAGTCTGCCATTTTTGTCAAGAAGAATGGTAGGTGTTTCAACTCTTTCATGAAATTCCTCCAAAGTGACAAATTTTAGATCTACATGCAAAAGAGGGTTGTCATATAAACAAATTAAAAGCCTTGGTTCCCCAACATGCTCACCTGTAAATGCTGAAAGGAAATTACCCAAACGTTTTGCATAATCAATCATCACATTTTTATCTCCGGTAACTTTTTGTTCGGTTACAATAATCAAATCCAGATCAGAAAATTCATCCATCTGATCTGATATCCATGAGCCTCCGACAGCCAAACCGATGATGGTCTCATCAGTTTGCAGAATCTCTTTAGCCTTGTTTGCAAATTCAACCTGTATCATTTCGACGTTTTAATAACGGTATTGTTTTTATATGTCAAGAGGCCTAAATTATAAAAAATAACAAATAGGTGAGCTAATATATTTTAAAGCCATTACGTCTTCGAACCATTCAAGATATGGTAAGTAGGAGCTAAATGTTTCTTTGACTGTTAACCAGGAATCTTAAGAACTGGTGTTTGAGACCAGCATGTCTACCAATTCCGCCACCCGGGCTTGCAATTGGTGTGCATAAAACGGGTTAAAGAATTTGAATATTAAAAATTTTTGATTTTGTTAGTAAATTATACCAAAAATAAAAACCTCCGAAAATACTTTCAGAGGTTTTTTGTACCCAGGACCGGGATCGAACCGGTACTCCTAAGAACTGGTGTTTGAGACCAGCGCGTCTACCAATTCCGCCACCTGGGCTTGCTTTAAATTGGTGTGCAAATATAGAAACTTTTCTTACAATCTGAAAACTTTTTATCAACTTTTCTTTAAAAATTTAATTCGAGGCCATCGTAAGCCAGGTGCATTCCGGGCGGAAGTAATTTATCTTCAACATCATGCAATCCTAAATGATGACTGATATGGGTAAGGAATAATTGTTTGGGTTGAAGCTCTTCAAACAGTTTTATCGTGTCCGGAACTATAAAATGGGCAGGGTGGGGATCAAATTTTCTGATCGCATTTAAGATTAAAATATCAAGATCTTTCAGCTTTTCCTTTTCTACATCGGAAATAAAGCTTGCATCTGTGATATAGGCAAGCTTCTTGAATTTATATCCAAAAATAGCAATCTGATGATGCATGACTTCAATGGGAGTAATCAACGTATCAAGAATGGTAAAAGGCTGGTTTTTTATTTCGTGCAGATCAAAGGCCGGAGCTCCCGGATATCTTACATCCGCAAAGGCATAAGGAAAACGGTTTTTAATTTCGTTTCCCACTCTTTCATTGCAGTATATGGGCATATTCTGCCCGCTTTTGAAGATAAGGGGCCGCATATCATCAAGGCCGATGATATGGTCATTATGTTCGTGCGTAATTAAAGCGATATCTACCGTCGTTTCGTGGTTCACCAGCATCTGCTGCCTGAAATCCGGGCCGCAGTCGATGAGTATTTTTCGGTTTTCTTCTGTAGTGATCATTACGGAAGATCGTAAGCGGCTGTCTTTGGGATTATCCGAAGTGCAGACCTCACATGTGCAGCCAATAACGGGTACACCCTGGGAAGTACCTGTTCCTAAAAATTTCAACTTCATTTTGTTTTGAGGTTGGTATTAATTTTGGTAAATTTACAAAAAATTTAATGTCCTAATGTATCAGAAACTAACTCCTAAACAAAAAGCATTAACAATTAATCTAGATCCTACTATTTATGGTACTTTCGCGGAAATTGGAGCAGGGCAGGAGACTGTTCGGCATTTTTTTTAGAGCAGGAGGCGCTTCGGGTACAATCGCTAAGGCGATGTCCGCTTATGACAAAGATTTTAGTGATGCGATCTATGGAAAAGAAGCTAAAAACAGGTATGTTACTCAAAACAGACTTCGTAAAATGCTTCGCTATGAAGTTGCCTTGATCGAAGAAAGAATTTCAAGAGAAAACAGCCCGAACAGAAAATTCTTTTCCTATGCCAATACGGTAACAACCATCAATTTTGATAAAACGCTTAAAGGCCACGGTTGGGTAGGAATCCGTTTTCAGGTAAAAGAAAACGAAGGTTATAACGAAATCGTTATCCACGTAAAGTTTAAAGAGAATGATGCTACATTGCAGCAGGAGACTCTTGGAAATTTAGGGGTAAATCTGATCTTTGGAGCTTTTACATATTATGATAATCCACGAACCTTAATCGAGTCATTATATGACGACATAGCGACCGACAATCTGGAAATTGATATGATAGATTTCAGCGGACCGGCATTTGATTATGTGGATAACAGGTTGATGTCTTTACAGCTGGTGAAAAACAATATGACGGATGCCGTTATTTTTAATAGCCAGGGTAATAATATGCTTCCTGCAGATATTTTATACAAGAAGAATATCTTTGCGGTAAGAGGAAGTTTCAGGCCGGTGACCAAAGTGAATATCGATATGTTGCAAAACGGTATTGATCTATTTATGAAGGATGCTGCCTGTACAGAAGAACAAACGGAAATCCTGATTGAAATTACCATTTCCAACCTTCGTGCTGATGGTGATATCGATGAAAGAGACTTTATGGACAGGGTGGATATCCTCGGTAAATTAGGATATACCGTAATTGTATCGAACTTCTCCGAATATTACCGATTGATCGATTATTTTGCCTCATATACAAGCGGAAATATAGGAGTTGCGATGGGGGTAAATAATCTGTTAATGGTGTTTGACGAGAAATACTATAAGAATCTCTCTGGAGGAATCCTGGAAGCTTTTGGTAAATTTTTCCGTAACGGAATGAGGGTTTACCTATATCCGTATAAGGATCCTGAAACTCATGAGTTGTTAGATTCATCAACGCTAAAAGTAGAGGAAAACTTAAAAGAGCTCTATAAATATTTCAAACTCAATAACCGTATCGTAGATATTGAAAACTATAATCCGGAATTCCTGGAAATATACTCCAGAGAAATATTGAGAAAAATTGCCTGCAATATCAAAGGCTGGGAAACTCAGGTTCCGGAAGGAGTTGCAGAAATGATCAAAGAGCGTGGAATGTTCGGTTATAAAGAAGAACTTTCCTTCAAACAATTTTCTTAAAACAATAATATAATGTCAGAATTAAAGAAAAGACTTTCTTCTATTCTTGAAAGTCCAAAACATAATACAGAAGAAAAACTTCAGAAAGTTTGCCATCTGTTGGATCAGGAGATTACCTATTTCAACTGGACAGGTTTCTATTTTAAAAATGGAGACAAAGAAGAATTGATATTGGGTCCTTATGTAGGAGCAGAGACAGATCACACCATCATCCCTTATGGGAAAGGAATTTGCGGACAGGTTGCTGTTTCCAATGAAACGTTTGTGGTTCCTGACGTTCATCAGGAATCTAATTATTTAAGCTGTTCGATAGATACAAAGGCAGAAATTGTAGTTCCTATCTTTAAAAATGGTGAAAATGTAGGGCAGATCGATATCGATTCCCACACAATAGATCCGTTTACCAGTGAAGACCGCGAATTATTGGAATGGCTTTGTAATGAAGTTTCAAAGATCCTTTAATCGATCACATCTATAAAAATATAACTCCGGAATTCAAGCCGGAGTTTTTTATTTTATGTCTGAAATCATGGTTTAGGATAACTGTACTCTATGGCATTTTATAAATCAATTTCAGCTACCAGTTCCTTAAAGTAATTTCCACATTTTGCAATATGGGTCCCATACCAGGAGAAAGCTTCTCCATCTACGATGATTATTTTTTTATCAGGGTAATATTCCTTTAATTCTGCAATATGTTTTTCTTTAAAAGGGAAAGGTTCTGATGAAAGCATGATCAGGTCTGTATCCGCCAGGTCGTGAATGGTTACTTCCGGATAGCGGGTTTTATCTTTAAAACTGTTTTCAATACCTATTTCCGTCAAGATCCTGTGAATAAAAGTATCCGCACCCACTGTCATATAAGGGTTTTTCCAGATGAGATAGGCAGCCTTGATCTTAGAGCTGATTTTAGTCTGATTTAAAACCTCGTAGATCTTTAGATTATAGGCTTTAGCCCTTTCTTCTTTTTGAAAGATATTACCCAGAGTTTTCAGTAGATAATAATTGTCTTCAATAGTTTCAACGTTGGTTACAACCACTTTGAAATCTTCCATCAAAGCCTCTACCTGTTCTTTAATGTTTTCTTCTTTATTGGCAAGGATAAGGTCCGGTTGCAGGCCTTTAATCTTTTCGATATTCAGATTTTTTGTTCCACCGATAACGGGAACGTCTTTGATTTTATCTTTGGGATGAATACAGAATTTTGTTCTTCCGATAATCTCATTTTCAGTTAAACCCAAATCAAATAAAGCCTCCGTAATAGAGGGTACCAGAGAAATAACTTTCATTTTTAGACTTTGCCTAAAATTACAAAAGTTTACCGGTTAAGAAAAGTCCGGCTACGGAAAAGTAAATAATTAATCCTGTAACATCCACTAAGGTAGCTACAAAAGGAGCAGATGATGTTGCAGGGTCGAGTTTTAATTTCTTTAGAATAAAAGGAACCATCGAACCGGAAAGTGTTCCCCAAAGCACAATCAATACCAGGGAAACGGCTACGCTTAAACCTACATATACCCAGTGAGCACCATAGCTGAAGAACCCGGCTTCATGCCAGATCATGATCCTTAAAAATCCGATAAGGCCAAGTATTCCTCCGAGGAACAACCCGGTAAAGATTTCTTTCCTCATTACATACCACCAGTCTTTTAATCCGATTTCCTGAAGTGCCATCGCCCGGATGATAAGCGTTGCAGCCTGTGAGCCGGAGTTTCCACCACTGGAGATAATTAATGGGACAAATAATGCCAGTACAACGGCTTTTTGAATTTCATCCTCGAAATATCCCATTGCCGAGGCAGTAAGCATTTCGGAAAAGAATAATATGATCAGCCACATTCCTCTTTTTTTAACCATTTCGATGAGAGAAGTCTGGGTGTATGGTAAATCAAGGGCTTCAAGACCCCCGAATTTCTGGATATCTTCGGTGTTCTGCTGTTCGATCTGGTCAAGGATATCATCGATGGTTACAATCCCTACAAGGACTCCTGATTCCGTAATAATGGGAAGTGCGGTGCGGTCATATTTTTCGAAATAGGTAACTGCATCCTCTTTTGAGGTCATTGTGGTAATGGCAACAAAGTGGTTATCCGTTAATTCCGAAACAAGAGTATCTTCTTCTGCCAGTAATAGACTACCAAGCGCTAAATCGTCAATGAGGCGGTTTCTTTCATCTACTACATACAGATGGTTCATTGTTTCCACCCTTTTTCCTACTTTCTTGATCTGCTGTAAACATTTCTTCACAGTCCATTCCTTACGGATCTGGATGTAATACGGAGTCATCAGACGTGCAATGGAGTCGGAATGGTATCCTAAAAGCTTTAATGCAATCCTCCTTTCCTGTGGGTTAAGATGATTGATTGAATACTTAATAAGCTCATCAGGAAAATCTTCAAACAGGGCAGTCCTGTCATCCGGAGTCATCGCATTCAGGATCTCTGAAACTTCATCACTACCGATACTTCTGATCGTTTCCTCCTGGAAATCAGGATCAAGATGGGAGAAAACCTCTGCTTTGTATTCTTTAGGAACCTTTAAAAACGCCAGGAGCCTCTCATCAGCAGGAAGGTTGCTAAGAGTTTCGGCAATATCGGCAGGATTTAAGATAAGTTCGTCAGTATAATTCAAAGCGTGAGATTTTAGGATATGCAAAAATAATTCAATTTTTTAAAATTGACCAATGATGTGACAAAATTAAGGATTTATTAAAGTTTTACACCTGTATTGAATGGCTATGAAATTTTATCAATAAAAAAACATCCGCTTATTGCGGATGTCCGGTGAAATTTAAATTTCATACTCTGTATTTTATTCTATAGGTTCACAGTTCGGTATATCGGAAGCAATACACATTCCGCCGGAGCAGCACTCCCCGAAGCCACACTGTGATGAGTTCTTACATTTCGTTATCGGACCAGCGCCTTTTATTTCCTTTTGTTGATTCCGGTTTAGTTTTTTTAAGATTTTTCATAGCAGTTTTAATTTTAGTTTTGTTTCAGTTAAGCCTCAATGCATGCAGTTGGTACGCATATGTTATTGCAACACCATGCTCCAAAACATTGGGAATGGTCTGTACATCTTTTAAGAGCTCCTCCGTTAATTGCTTTTTGTTCCTGTCTGTTGAGTTTTTTAAGATTTTTCATGGTAAATAGTGTTTAAATTATACATTCTGTGGTTAATGATATTAAAATTCTAAGCATGCATCGATAACACATGTGCCATTGCAACACCATCCTCCAAAGCATTGCGAATGATCGCTGCATCTTATAAGGCCTCCACCTTTAATTGCCTTTTGTTCCTGTCGGTCTAATTTTTTTTAAATTTTTCATAGTATGTAGGTTTTAGTGAATGACTAATTTAATAAAAATTATTTATTATTCACATTATTGTAGAGTTATTTTTCTGTTGAATATTTTTTTTTATCTATTGAGGCAGAGTTTGTTAACGATAAAAAAACACCTGCGAATATCGCAGGTGTAATAATGAATTTAAAAAATGAAGAGATTTATTTTCTATAATTAAAATTTTATAAGATTAACAAGATGAAATGCTCGATAGATGAATAAGGCAATGTATTAAAACATATTTGCCCTCTTTATGTAGATTTATTGAAGTATTTCATGGTGTGTTAATTTTTAGTTTATGACTAAATTAACAAAAATATTTGAATTATTCACAAATAATTTTAAAAATTTTTATCAAAATTTATTAAAATTGTGATATGTAATGAATTATGAAAAAAAATAGAATTGTTAGAATCCTGCTTCTGAGGAAGGTTTTATTTTTCTTAGTTTCTTAAGAATCGCTTTTATAGCTCCGTTTGTTCCGATTTTTATAGAATTCTCTGCAGAACCCAGGAGACGCATATTTTTCCGGTAGGTATCATAGTCGGATTCTGTAATAAGGTTGCCGGTTGCGTCAAAAAGTTTCATACTCACAACAACCTGGTTGGAGAACACATACTTTCCAATTCCCACTTTAAAGTATTTAACTTTCGGAACGACGGCAAAATCAGCATCATTGTTGATGCAATAATCAGCAATCGTCTGTGCATCCACGCTGTCAAAGGGAATCTGGATTTCGGTACGCAGCATTTTATTCTTTTTATAGCCGCTTAAATTATCTGAAACAGCACTGAAAAATGCATGATTGGTAGGTTCTTTTATTTCATCAATATCAGGCTCTACCTCGGGATTGAAGTATAAAACCTTTTTTATCCTATCCTCAGAAGAAGCACCCTTTTGTGCTTTCACTGAAATACTGATCAATAAAAAAATGGAAACCGTGGTAAAAAGTAAAGTTTTTCTCATTTGTCTTCGTTTGCAAAATTACTCTCTTTTAATGGGATGGCATACATTTTATTAAGAAATTTTTAACATTTTTTTCTATCATTTTTGATATATGAAATCAATAATGTTTTGCCGGATTAAAAATTAGTCGTACTTTTGCACCCGTTACATAATAATCATTAAACAATATTGGAATGTACTTAACAACAGAAAAAAAGCAGGAAATTTTCTCAAAACACGGGAAATCTGCACAGGACACAGGAAGTGCTGAAGGGCAAGTAGCTCTTTTCACTTACAGAATCAATCACTTATCTCAACACTTAAAGGCGAACCGTCACGATTTTGCAACGGAAAGATCTTTGGTGAAATTAGTAGGTAAAAGAAAAAGTTTACTAGATTACCTTAAAAATAAAGATATCGAAAGATACAGAGCAATTATTGCTGAACTAGGTTTAAGAAAATAGTCTACAAGATTTTCAAAAAAATAAAAAAGCAACTTCTCACGAGGTTGCTTTTTTATTTTAACAATAAATTTAAATTTAGTTAATAATATTATTAATTTATACCAAATGAATACTTAGATTTGCCAATCTTAAACTAAACTGATGTTTTTAAGGCATTTCTACCTGATTGTATCCGGCCTTATTTCTGCTTGCTGCTATTCGCAGGAAAATGAAATACCAAGACCATCTTCATTCGTTCTGTCTGGCGGATTTGAATATGGTAATATTCTACGGACTAACGAACCGTTAAAAGGATACAAGAATACTAATTATACCGGCTATTCTGTTCAGATCCTTAAACAAACCGCAGGTAATAAACATTGGGAAAAACAATATAATTATCCCCAATATGGTATTGGATTCTTTGCTTTCGATTTTCTTGATAATAAAGAGATGGGATCACCATTTGGAATATATGGTGTCTACAATGCGAAACTCGGACAATGTGGAAAACTGAAGTGGTATCACCATGTAGATTTTGGAATTGCTTTTAATTCAAATCCATTCGATGAGGATCATGGATATTACAACACGTCTTTAGGATCCAGAACAAATATGTTCATCAGTTTGGGTACGGGAATGTATTATGAACTCGGTCGTCATTTTGACATCGGACTGAATCTGAAATTCAATCATCTTTCGAACGGATCATTAAAGTTTCCGAACAAAGGATTGAATACTTTTGCTCCACAGATCAGCCTTGTCTATTATCCCGAAAGAGCAGTTCCGCGAACCAATGATTCAATTTCATTTAACACAAAGAAATATAACACCCTTGAAGTTTCGGCTTTCGGAGGGCGGAAAAATATTTTTTACAGGGGCGGGCAACGCGAGGAATTGAAAAAACTTTATGAAGGTTTTAATTATTCCGTTTATGGGGTAGAAGCTTTTTATATGCGTCAATATTCTTCTAAGTCGGCGTATGGACTTGGAGTGGGCATTACTCATGACGAACAGTACAACCACACCATGTATGTGGCTGATAGTACACTTTACCAGCAAAAACGTTTTTCACATGATCAGTTATTGTTTAGTGTAATTCCTTCTTACAGGTTGATCATCGGTAAATTGAATGTGAATGTAGGAGCGGGTTATTATCTGTTTAAGAAAGAACGTAAATACGACAGCCCCGCTTTTTTTCAAAAAATAGGATTACAGTACCAGATCACAGATCGCCTCTTTGCTTCTTTTGGGATCAACGCGTATGACCTGCACATTGCAGACTATCTTGAATGGAGGATCGGATATACTTTTTCCAGAAGGGAAAGAAGATAGGGATCTGTATATATGCTCACAAAAAAAGCTTCATTTAAAATATTCCTTTACTGTGAAATGGATCATTTTAAATGAAGCCGTATTATTTTATTCTGTATTTTAATTAATGCCCTGACTTTGCTTCCGTGCTTTTCACATGTCCCAGATACCGGGTGCAGTAAGCTCCGAAAATAAGGATAACCAGATAACAGAATACAGGAATGATAAAGGAATGTTGTACTCCGAACTGATCAGCAAGGTATCCCTGGAAAATAGGAACAATAGCACCTCCCAGAATTGCCATAACTACTAAAGATGATCCCTGGCTTGTGTATTTTCCCAGCCCGGAAATAGCAAGCGTGTAAATATTGGAGAACATGATTGAATTGAAAATTCCTATTCCTAAAATACTGTACATCGCCAGTTCACCATGATTGACCATTGCTGAGATGAGCAATGCGACATTTACAGCGGCAAAAATAGATAGTGTCCTTGCAGGAGCAGCTTTGCCTACAAAGAATGCAACGAAGTTAAGTACAATAAATACAAGGAAAAAGCTGATCTGCGAAAATGTAAGATTAACGATACTGAAGATCACCAGGAAAACCAAGCTTGCGGCACCTGCCATATAAATGGCTTTTCTTCCCTGACTGATAGACTGGTTCAATGAAATAGCACCAAGAAAACGGCCGATCATAGCACCTCCCCAATACAGGGAAAGGTAATTCTTACTGATGATTTCATTAAAACCCATTACCTGGGGCTGTTCCAGGAAGCTGATGATAAAGCTGCCCACAGCAACTTCTCCTCCTACATAGCAGAACATTGCAAAAACGCCAAATTTAAGATGGCTGAATTCCAATGCTCCCCAACCTTTTACGATTTCTTCTTCTGCCGTCTGGAAAGAAGGTAGTTTTACTCTTGAAATCAGTAAGGCAACCAGTAACAGGATAGCTGCAAAAATAAGATAAGGAATCCTGGTGGCTACGGCACTGAATGATCCGTCCGGAGCCGAGAAGAATTCGAAAATAAGATGTCCGCCCAGCACCGGGGCTATGGTGGTTCCGAATGCGTTGAATGCCTGGGTCATGTTCAAACGGCTTGAGGCAGATTCTTCGCTTCCCAATAAAGAAACATATGCATTGGCCGTGATCTGTAATACGGTAAACCCTAATCCTAAAATAAACAAAGCTCCAAGAAATAAAGGATAATAAGAAAAAGTAGCCGCAGGATAAAATAAAATACATCCGAAAGCTGCCAGGAAAATACCGAAGATGATTCCTTTTTT
Organism: Chryseobacterium proteolyticum; assembly: GCF_046591535.1. Classification (NCBI taxonomy): domain Bacteria; kingdom Pseudomonadati; phylum Bacteroidota; class Flavobacteriia; order Flavobacteriales; family Weeksellaceae; genus Chryseobacterium; species Chryseobacterium proteolyticum. The sequence continues at coordinate 170,413 of NZ_JBJLWK010000004.1, forward strand.
ATAGCCTACTTTATTAATGGGGTCTCCTTTGGAGATAGAAATAAAGAAGTAGATTAATGAGCCGATGAAATAGGCGCCGAAGAAGCAAAACTGAACGAGCATAGACTCAAAGAAAGTGAGGCTGAAAAGCTGTTTCAGATAAGGAATCAGGATATCATTCATACAGGTAATAAACCCCCACATAAAAAATAACAAGGTAATGGTGATCAAAGGAACCGTATAATTCCTGTTTTGCGACTTTACTTCTTTATTAATCATAAACATTTATTTAAAAGAAAGAGATGATAATACGCTCCTTCATTGGGTTATAAAAAGATGAATTTTTTAATATGTTTTTCCCGGAAGAAAATAGATTTAAAAAACAGGGCAAATATAGGGGAACAACTTTTTTTTCTGCAACTTTTAAGAGGCTTTTTATGTTAATTTTATCGTTAAATACAATTATTATCTCTAATTGAGACAAAAACAAGACTAAAATAAACTGATGTTGAAAAATAAAAGGCTGAAAAGTAGAGTTATAGGAGTAATAGATTCGTTGAGGAACATCCTTAAATTCTTTGTCGCTTTTTCTGATCAGGCAATTTTTTAGACGCTCAAATAAGTGATTGAAGGATAGTTGATTACTTCCCATGCCTCTTTTCTTTTTTATAGTGCCAGTTACCGGGAAAATAGTTTATCTTTGCAAACAAAATTTAGACGAATTTATATCAATCACACTCAATACGGAGTGTTTAAACAAAATTATTTATGAGTATACCTCAAGCGTTTACAGAAACGATTACTCTTGCAGACGGCAGAGAAATCACTATTGAAACAGGTAAATTAGCAAAACAGGCTGATGGTTCTGTAGTAGTAAAAATGGGTGGAACAATGCTTTTAGCAACTGTTGTAGCCAATAAAGAAGCTAATCCTGGTGTAGATTTCTTACCATTAACAGTAGATTACAGAGAAAAATTCTATGCAGGAGGAAAAATTCCTGGAAATTTTTTCCGTAGAGAAGCAAGACCTTCAGATCAGGAAATTTTAACCATGCGTTTGGTGGACAGAGTTCTTCGTCCGCTTTTCCCTGAAGATTTCCATGCGGAAGTTCAGGTAATGATTTCCCTGATTTCTTACGACGGACAATCTATTCCTGATGATTTGGCAGGTTTGGCGGCTTCTGCTGCAATTGCTATTACCGATATCCCTTTCAACGGACCGATGTCTGAAGTGAGAGTGGTAAGATTTGACGGAAAATTAGCGATCAATCCACGATATGAAGATCTTAAAGATTCTGAGCTGGATATTATGGTTGGAGCTACCAAAGACTCGATCGTAATGGTAGAAGGAGAGATGAAAGAAATTTCTGAGCAGGAAATGCTGGAAGCGATCATCTTTGCACATGCCGAAATTAAAAAGCAAATTGAAGCTCAGGAAAGACTTGCTGAAAAAGTAGGTAAAGCTTTCCCGAAAAGAGAATACAACCACGAAATTCATGACGAAGATATTCGTGAGAAAGTGTGGAAAGAAACATATGATAAAGTATACGAAGTTGCCAAGCAACCTTCAGGTAAAGAAGAAAGAGGAGAGAAATTCAAAGCTGTTCTTGAGGAGTTTTTAGCACAATATGTTGATAATCCTGAAGAACTGGAAAGAGTATCACCTTTCGCAAAAGTATATTATCATGATGTAGAAAAAGAGGCTATGCGTCAGATGATCCTTGAAGACAACATCCGTCTTGACGGTCGTGATCCTAAAACGATCCGTCCGATCTGGTCGGAAATTGATTATCTTCCTGGAGCGCACGGTTCCGCAATTTTCACAAGAGGAGAAACACAATCATTAACAGCTGTAACTTTAGGATCTGTAAAAGATGCGAATATGGTAGACAGCGTGATGGCGAATTATGACGAGAAATTCTTCCTTCATTATAACTTCCCTCCGTTCTCAACAGGTGAAGCCAGACCTTTAAGAGGAACTTCAAGAAGAGAAGTAGGACACGGAAATCTTGCTCAGAGAGCTTTACAGGCTGTAATTCCTGAAGAAAATCCATACACGATCAGAATTGTTTCCGATATCCTGGAATCTAACGGTTCTTCTTCTATGGCAACTGTTTGCGCAGGAACATTAGCATTAATGGATGCCGGAGTACAGATTACAAAACCGGTTTCCGGAATTGCGATGGGACTTATTACCGATACTAAATCCGGGAAATTCACGGTACTTTCCGATATCCTTGGGGATGAAGATCACCTGGGAGATATGGACTTTAAAGTAACGGGTACTGCAGAAGGAATCACGGCTTGTCAGATGGACATTAAAATCCAGGGGCTTTCTATGGATATCATGGAGCAGGCTTTAATGCAGGCTAAAGACGGAAGATTACATATCCTTAATAAAATTACGGAAACAATTGCTGAGCCTAGAGCTGATGTTAAGCCTCATGCACCGAAAATGGTGGTTATGGAGATTGCAAAAGACTTTATTGGTGCAGTGATCGGGCCTGGTGGAAAAATCATTCAACAATTACAAAAAGATACGGATACTGTTATTGCTATTGAAGAAATAGGCGAGATCGGACGTATTGAAATTGCAGGAACAGACAGAGAGAAAATCAATGCAGCTGTTGCGAAGATCAATGAAATTACTTTCGTACCGGTAGTTGGGGAAGTATACAAAGGGAAAGTAGTGAAAGTAATGGATTTCGGAGCTTTTGTAGCGATTGCAAAAGGTACGGAAGGTCTTCTTCACATTTCTGAGATCGAATGGTCACGTCTTGATAAAGTTCCTTACGCTGAAGGAGATGAAGTAGAAGTGAAGTTTATGGGTTACGATGACCGTAAGAAAATGAAATTATCCCGTAAAGTTTTATTACCAAGACCTCCAAAGCCGGAGCAAAAACCGAGACAGGAAAGACCTGAAGGTGGTAAACCTGCAGCGCAAGCGCCAAAGGAAAATGAAAAGCCTTCAACTGAAGCATAAGATATAGCTTTTAATAGCATAAAAAATCCCTCCACAAGAGGGATTTTTCTTTTGGGATAATCCTGATTCATTATATAGTTTTAAATAACCGGTCAACTTCTTTTTGAGAAAATGCATCGGGGCATACTTTGTAAAACTCTTTAAGAAGATCCGTACTTGCAGGCTTTTTAGGGTATTGATTATGTAAAAGAAAATTCTTGAGTGCCTGATTTACCCTTTCTTCACCAAGCAGCTCACTTAGTTGCACCATCGCTACTGCACCTTTGGAATAGGCGATATGAGGTTCCTCTCCGGTTGCTTTGTAAATGGGCTTGTTTTCTGATAATCCTTTTTCGTTATCATAGATCTGCTGATGCATTTCTATTCTGTCGAGCATTTTTTGTTTTCCATGCATCTTCTTATACAGCATCATTTCAGTATACATGGCTAAGGTTTCCGTAAGCATTACAGAACCTTCCCTGTCATCGGGATCAATCTGGCTGTTGCCCCACCATAAATGGGAAAGTTCATGTCCTGCCAGTTCATTAATTACATCCTGTTTTTTATCTGCATGAATATTCGCATGAAAGATCATGTCTTCAGGCATAAAGATCGCTGATGGATAGGCTGTGGCTGCAAAACCTTTTGTATAAGAAGAAATTTCAGCGAAGTTGACTGATTGGAACGGATATTTTCCAAAATTGCCTATACAATAATCTAAAGTCAGTTTCGCATTATTAATTAAATGAAAGACATTTTCACTATGATTTGCATGATAAAAGACATTGATCAAAATACCTCTATACCTGACACTTTTACGATTATAATCAGCAGAGGAAACGGCAAAACGAAATGGAATGCCTTTGGCTGCATATTGAAAATGTTTTCTTTTACCCTGTGTCCATTCTTTAATTAAATCTCCGGTTCCGACTGCTGTCTGATCCTTTTCAGTTGAGACGGTCATCGTAAGATTAATAAAATCATTCAGGAATATTTCGGGAGCTTCCGGTTTCTTAAGGCCAGTTGTTTTACCCAATTTATAATCCATTCTTTGTTTCTCATCCTGAAGTTCATAACTTTTTTGATAGCCAATACTTGGATAGTATCTGCTTATCCGCATAAACGAACCGTTTTTAATAACAGCATTGAATGAATCGTGTCCGTTTACTGCATACCATTGATAGGAGAGTGTGAAATTTAAGGTTGCAGTCTCATTGGGCTGTAATGGCCGGTTTAAATGTATTGCTGCAGTTCCTGTACGGATCTTTACAGACTCGGAAGAAGTAGTAAGAACAGCAGATTGGATTTTTAGATTCGGATGGAAGTTAAATAAAATTTTATCAATAGCTTTGGTTGTGGTGTTGGTAATAGTATATTTCCCTTCAATTATATAAGAAGATTCGGACGGGAAAAGCTTGATTTCTGTGCTGACATCTGTTATTACAGGCTGAGGGAGTTGTTCAAAGATCTTGAATTTTTTTTTCGTACAGAACAGCCTTAGTAATTGATTCTTCTTTATTCTGAGGAATGTATCCTTTCATAAAATGATATCCGCTAAAAATACCGGCTGCTAAAAGAATAGCGATACCCAACCATCGATTTTTATTCCATTTTTTTGTAGCAACAGATCTGTTAAGGATCCATAGAAACGCAACCAAACCTATTCCAAAGAAGAGTCTTTCAGCAAATGCTGTTGTATAGATTCCATAACCGTTAAAGTCGCTGTAAACCCCTTTAAAATCTGAAAATATCCTCAGCAAAGGGTATGGAATAATCTTTTTCGAAGCCGGGCCTGCAAAAATAAAAACGACAAGAACGGAAATTCCTAATGCTATAAACCTGTTTTTACTAAAGTCATTAATCAGCAATATAAAACCGGAAAATAACAGCAATGGTAACGTATTGAAAAGGATTGTGCCTGAATAGGCAATCCAGTCAATATGGAAATAATGGTAGCCAAGCTGGAAGGTCAGGCCTTCTATGATAAGGATACCTGTAAAAAAGAAAATGAGAATACTAGCGGAGAGAAGATGTCCGGATAATTTATTTTTTGAAAAGTGGGTGCTTTTTTCGATCAGGATAAATCCTGATGACTGACTTCTCCAATACAGGTCGTTAATGAAGTACGTCATGATCAACAATCCGAGTAGATGGAAATTTTCTGAAATGGTTGTTGCCATGAGACCTGAGCTTGCATACTTTTGTGGTAAACGGATTCCTTTTTCAATTTCAGCATACATTTCCATACCGACTGCAAACAATAGCAATATAGAAACCGCAATAATGCTAACACTTTTAAAAAGGTAAATCAGATCGATTTTGGCAAAGGAAAGAACAGATCTGAAGGAGGCCCTGAATCCAAAATCTGATTCGGCAGTAATATAATCCGACAACACAATATAAGGAGCGGAAAAAAGATCATTTTTCTTTCCTGATCCTTTATCTGAAGAGGTTGTAAAAGAAAATAAACGATAAGATAAAAATAAGAACAGTCCTGAAAATACAATAAAAATCAGCCTGTTCGTCAATAGATATCCTGAAAGAGGAGTGATAGAATGGTTCTTTTGGGCCACCGAAAATACCTTTGCCTCAAGGAAATAGGCAGATAATCCAAAGGGATCAGATAGTGCAGAGAGCTGCTGAGTCTCTATTGATTGAGGTAAGCTTCCCGCCATGAAAGGTGAATTGGAAAATAATAATACAACCATATACAGAACGTATAACAGCAGGCCGCCGGTTACTACCAGGAGCTTTCTTTTGGTACTGTAGGCAATGAAAAATAAAAAACTACAGACTAAGAGACAGTTGATGAATCCTAAAATCACTACCGGATATAGATAATACCAGAGATTGAAATAGGGCTGCATCTCACTTCCTGTCCTTGTATTTTGCCCGAGAATAAAGCCAATAATCAAAAACAGGAAGCTCAGGAAGGTTTGCAGGAAATAGTTCAGAAACTTTCCTTGCAGATATGTTCTTTTTGAAAGAGGTAAAGAAAACAGGATCATATCAAATTTCGAATCCCAATCCTTAAATAGCTGCTGACTTGCGTAGATAATCGCAAAAAATATAATAGAAAGGCTCAACATACCCACCATAAACCCGATGGAATAAGGTGAGTTCAGATAAATACCTTCTCCGACAGTCAGGTTGAACTGGCTTCCGCAAAATGTACCCAGAACGACTAAAGTGAAGGCAATAATATAACTGAGCCAGTGCTTTATGTTGCGTCTGGCTTCAAATAAAAGTAATGAGTTCATGATTATGGTTTTTGAGTGAGGCTATGAAAGTATACATGTTCCAAAAGAGGAGGAACAGCATTGAAATCTTTTGGTTGATGGGCTGCGAAAGTCGTGATATACAGTTCCCTTTCGATCAGCTGTTGGCTGATGATCTCATGAGTTGCCTGATAATCCTCCCATTCATTTCTGTTGATCCGTTTTGACCAGATTTTATGTTCTAATTCTGAAATAAGGTCACCGGGTTTCCCTTTTCGGATAAGCTTTCCTTTATTGATAATAGCCATCTCAGAACATAAATTCCGGACATCTTCTACAAGATGAGTAGAAAGGATCACAATAACATCCTTGCTGATATCATTGAGTAAAGAATTAAAACGGTTGCGTTCTTCGGGATCCAGTCCTGCCGTAGGTTCGTCCACAATAATGATTTTAGGGTTTCCTAATAAAGCCTGGGCAACTCCAAAACGCTGTTTCATTCCGCCTGAAAAAGTATGGACTTCTTTGTTCCGGAAATCTGACAGGTTTACTTTTTCCAGCAATCCGGAAATCTGTCTTTTTCGAAAGGCGTTGTCTTTTATTCCCTTTAAGATAGCAATGTGATGCAATAAGTCGTAAGCTGAAACTTTAGGATAAACTCCAAAATCCTGTGGTAAGAACCCGAGGTTTTGTCTTATAAAATCAGGCTCCCTGGAAATATCAATACCATTGAAAATAATATTTCCCGAACTCGGTTTCTGGAGGCCAACGATGGTTTTCATTAAAGAGGACTTTCCGGCTCCGTTCGGACCCAGTAAACCGAACATGCCATTTCCTATTTCCAGTGAAATGTCTTTAATTGCCTGGAAGCCATTTTTATAGGTAAGGCTCAGGTGGCTAATGGATAATGTATTCATGATTTTGAATTTGGATAATACAATAGCTGGCAACGTTTCCGTTGCTTTTTTTATGATGTTGAAAAATAAGTTGTTGTATCTAATTACTAATGAAAATGAGCTGACAGTTAAAGGGTGTGAGTTGATAGGTGAAAACTAAAGGCTAAGGTCATGGACAATTTCGCTTTCTTACCGATATCATGCATCTTTTATCTCGTTTCCACCACTATTCTCTATACTCTAAAATATCTCCCGGCTGGCATTCCAGAATTTTGCAGATAGCTTCGAGGGTATCAAAACGAACCCCTTTTGCCTTTCCCGTTTTCAGAATGGATAAATTGACAGGCGTGATTCCTAATTTTTCTGCCAATTCCTTACTCTGCATTTTTCGCTTGGCAAGCATGACATCTAAGTTGACTATAATTGGCATTTTATATAAATAGATCTTGTTCGTTTTGCAAATGTAGCCCTTGCCTGAAGATATTAGCAAGAAACAGGCAGAAAATTCCTAGCATGAAATGGATAAAAACCAATCCCCATATAATACTTTCGACCTCTGTAAAGAAACTTGCGATGATCACAAGCGGTAGTGGAAGGAAAATATTGTACAAGTAAAATCTCTTCAATTGTAAAATGTTAACCTCCGTAAATAGTTGCGGTTGAAAGAACACTTTAAAAACTTTTGCTGAAAACCAGAAAAAAATACCATATGTCACTAAAACGGCCATGAAAGAGAATATAATGTAAGGATAATTGTTTTCAATGTTGAGAAATGGCTGTTCAGTAAAAGGATAATTGATATGTAAATATTGATCCTCTTTATAAGGAGTTACCGCAAAACCTGTAGTCATACAGAAAAAGGAATAAAGTGCTGTAATAAGATATCCTCCTGATAATACCAGGCAGATATAGTATAAAATTTTTGCAATAGTTTTAGTTTGATTCATAGCATGATCATTAATTGATAATGCAAATGTATAATTAATTATCGTAAAACAATAATTAATTAAAAAAAAATATTTAAAAATAAAAAAGTCCTGATATATCAGGACTTGGAGTAATGTAATGTTAATGGGCCATTTTTACGAATGATCTCGATTAACATGTATTGAACCCAAAGTAAATAAAAACAGCATATGTGCTAAACAACTATTTTCTGAGCAGTTACTTTGGGTATAATAATTAAATAATCGTAACCCGCCAATAGTTTTTTTAGGGTGCCGGATTTTACGGAAGTCTTTTGTTTTTTTATTTCAGCATTGATCTTGGTAAGGTCAAAGAGGAGCCATTCATTTTCCTTATGAACCAGGCGATAGAAGGGTCTCAGAAAAAGAATGTATTCTGCATCATTATTTTCAGCAAAGAAAGATCCTGTTTTTCCATTTTTTTGAATAATGGCAATATGTAAGGACTTTTCGTGGTCTTTTTCGGCAAGATTAAATGCAACATTTCCTATATCAGGGCTATTTTGCAGTAGACTCTGATCTTTACCGGCATGACTGGCTCCAAACTTGAAAAGATTTCTTTTTCCTATTATTTTGTTCTGGTTTTCAAGAAGATTTTCCTTCATCGAAGCTATTTTCAGGAACTGAGATTCGTCTCCCTTTTGATTATTTTCCAAAGCATATATTGTATTGCTTTGTAGCAGCTTGTTTAAAGCCTTATGCTCATATTCAGACAAATCTAATTTTTGAATATCTGCAATACGGGTCCTGAAATCGTTGCAAAACAAATAGGGCTGGTTTTTGCTGTCATCAATAGTCCGATAACCCTGTCCGGATTTGAACGTGTTCCATCTCTCATTCGATTCTTTCAGTAAAGATTCATATTTTGCTTTTGCTATTTTATTGGATGTCCTTGCAATAAGCTCTCTGAAGATCACTGCATCAGAATTGTAATAAATCTGATCAAGGCCTATGACGTTTTTCTTATTTTGGAAAAAATAATCCAGAAGGTCATGGTCTTTGTTAAATGAGAAAAACGAAAATCTACCGTTAGAGCTGGAAACAATTGATTGGTATTCTTTATTTTTCTCGAAGTCTTTTTTAAGGATATCAATGGTAAGCTGATCTGCTTCCGTAATATAGTTGTCGAAGTTGATATTGTGAGTAAGATAAGAAGTAAAATCCAGGACCTCATTATTAAGATGGTCTTCACCGATCAGAACATATTTGTGTTTAGCAATCGTTTCAGTCAGGTTACGAATTCCTTCACCGGAAAAATGATTATTCTCGAAATTTATGATTTGATAATGTTGTGAAGCAATTTTAGTAACTAATGAATCTTGAGCCTGAATGGTACAGCCTAACAAGAAAACCGTTAAAAAATAGATTACTTTCATTATTTTTTTCACAAATTTAAATTTCTGTTTTACTCAAAAATTGTAAAAATGTAAAGGACCCGAAATGAATAGATAATCTCTTTAAATAAAGTTGCCTTAGAAAAAGGCAACCTTATTTTCTTTTTGGTGGTTTATGAGTCTATACAACTCCCGGATCTTTATTTTGAATGATATAGCTTTTTCCTGATTTCGATGAGGTTCTGAGTTGTCCTTTCCAGATCCGGTGTGTCTGGTAGGTTAGAACTGGGATAATAATGCTCTATAGAAAGGACCAGGTTTTCAGCTTTTTCCATTACGTGATCATAAGATCTTTTTCCTGCTTTTGTATCAAGTAACTCATCACGGTTCTCTACGCGGATCTGCATCGAACCTGTTTTTAGAATATGCTCGCAGGATTGCAGTAATCGGATGGTGTGCATCATGTTTTTGCTGTCATAGTTCTGCCCATGAATCTGGTTGACATTGTAACGGTCCTCATTGCGCTCAGCTACCCATTTCCAATATTCCCTATAGTCTTTACAGTAAACAGAGTAGGCATCCAGATTGCAGAACAGATAAGCAGTTGGTTTTTCATCCTTAGGAACAGATGATACAGAAACCTGATTTGCATCTTCATTCTGAATAATCCCCTTATATCCCAATGTTCCCGATTCATCGTAAAATAAAGCAAACATACCCTTAGTATGATCAATGCTTACCAATCCGCATTGTTCCTGTGAGAGACTATTCTGTCCTTCCGATATAGAAAACTCATGCAACCATTTTTTCAATGAAACGGAACCCTGTCCTGCAAGGATAAAACAGAAATCCAGGATGGATTTCTTTCTTTATCAATCGGATTTACAATCTTTTTATTAAGACCTTTTGCCTTTTTAATCTGTGAAACCGCGTAACCTGCAAAGGTATCTTTACAGAGTTTTGACAGGAAATCCTCCGTTTTCAGCAGATCCATCAACGGATGTTTGTACAGGATACAGTCTTCCGGACTTGCCAGAATTTCCAGGATATTGGGATTGTTCTTTTGCAGCAATTCTACAAATCTCCCGATTTCATAATAGGTAATATCATTGGTCTCATTGGAAATCTGGGGGATGTAGTTCAATCCAAAGAAATCCTCCTTGGGAAGGTAATAAACTCCTTTTATATCCGTGTCGGAACTCTCCGTTGCCAGCCCGATATCGGTAGTAAATTTGGGAATGAGGGAGTAGATTGAATTTATCAGATGGTTTCCAATAATGCATTGATGCAATTAGGAAAGTTAGAAATGAAAATAGTCTATTATTTAGAAAAGTTTCTTAGAAAGTTTATTTTCCAAAATAAAGAGAAAATTAAAAAGGAAGCAAGGCTAAAAAATAAAGTAATCTCAATTCTTGATTTTGTTATTGAACGTGGATCAATACATGGATATTTGCTTAGAGAAAGTATATTATAAACGTATATTTTCTTATATAATGTATTGTACTACAAAACAATAAATTAATGTATTAAATATACATATTTATTAAAGATGCTATAAAAGTACATTGGGATTAAAACTTTAATGATGTTCTAGTCCTTTTGTTCTTTTGAATCAAAGTTTGTAGCTTTTAGAATTATAGATTGGAGGTAACAGTAAAAAATCATGTTTCTTTTAGCGACAATTGCTTAATTGCTCTAATAGCTGCTTGTCCATAAACTTGATCTTCTGTTAGTTTTTTTAATACATCTAGATCAACAATACTTCCAATTCTTTCAATTATGTAAATGGCTTCAGTCTTAACATCTTTGCCAAGAAGGGTAACACTTTTTTGTTCATGAAGATCACTTAAGGCACTTCTACAAATATTAATTAAAGAATCAGGATACCAATTTTCTATGGTATTATCATAAATATTATCAAGATAGGAAACAATATTATCAAGATAGGAAACACAAGGTCGTTGAAAAAGATTATCTCTACTTTCGAATACAGAGCTAATGGCGTAGATGTTTTCTGAATCAAATAAGGCTTCTGCCGCATTTTTAGCATTTTGATTAATAGCCTCAATTGTTAAATCGGAACGATTGAACCAGTAATATATTTCTGCCACGGCAAAAAGAGATTTTGTTGGTGGATCTGCTTCTTTGGCAAACCTACTAATAATTGGATAATTGTATTTTGCTAAAATAATATGAGATAAGAGAAAAATCTGTAAAGAGTCTTGTGGCATAGATACTTGTGATATTGGAATCTCGGTCCATCTTACTATAAGAGGACATATTTTTGAACCTATGAATTTTGTAGCTTGAATTATCAAATATGAGCCAAGGAATACATCTGTCATTCCTCTGACTGCCATTTCATGAAAAATTTGTGATTTATTGTTATCTAAATTAGATATTGCTACGTTATATGCATAACTATAAGGATGATCATAACTGCAATTATATAATCCAAAAATAGTTTTACAATTCTCATCTAAATTCGGTTCACTTAAAAGTTCATTAATTTGATCAGTAACAAATGGAATATGTTCTTCGGCATCTGCTTCCAAAGCCCCTAATGCCTTAAGCGCATCAAAAACACTTGATGATAGCCAAACGTTATTAGTTTGTTGATGTATACAATGTAGAATATCAATTAATTTATCCTTTTCAAAATCATTCTTAGGAAAATATACTATTTGTAAAAGAATCTCTAATTTGAGATGGTAGGGTAAGCTCTTCCAGCTATTTTCTATTAAATTGCAGGTATATTCAAAAAAGTACTGAAGCTTTTCATTCCATCGCAATAGTACTAATATGAAATAAAACTGCCCATGGCTTAATGATCCCTTTGATATAAGTTCAGTAATTAAATCCTTAGAAATGGTTGTTTTTTTGTAAAATGTTAAAATGCCGGAATCTATACCTGAAATAACCTTTGTTATAGCACTTGTAACATTTGAAAACCCATTATAAACAGTAGCGAACATACTACTTCTTAACTTTGAATTATTTTCCTCTAACCTTTTATTTTCCAATCCAATTTTGGCATCCATTTTACCAATTAGCTCAAAAAACCTTATCAAGATTTTTTCATTGCTCAGCTGATAATAAATGAGATTAATAAAGCCCAATTGCTGTGGAGACCATTCTGTCAAACTAGATTTATCAATACCTAATCCCCATAGTTCATTTTCTGTCATTACAAAACGAAGACATTCAATCTCTTTTTCAATTTCATTTAATATCTCTGTAAGTTTTCTGTTACACCACTTTTGACTATAGCTTCCAGCCTCTCCTAATATTATAGACAATAATAAATTAACATCCTGTATATCCGACAAAACTATATCAAGTATATTAATATCATTGATAGCACCAACAATCAATAACTTTTTATCATAATTCTTAGGCGAATTAATTTCTTTAATAATAGACTCAGCGTTTTCCGAAAACCTTATTACACTTTCAGCTACAAAAAAATTAAAAAACATTTCATGACTAAAACTGACCTGACCTAAATTAATATCCAAAATTTTGGTTTGGAAACATTTATGATATGAACTTTGCGGAATTCTGTTTACTCTTATTATTTCTTCTATTTCCCTTTCTGATAAACTGAATGACAATTTTTTTGATAACAGTTCTGCTACTTTAGCCATAAGAAAAAAGCCATCACTCTTTTCAAGATCTAGCTTTTGTTTTATAAATGTTTCGAATAATGTAAATCTGCTAATACTATCAATATTTAAATTAGCAATTTCGCCGACCATTTTTGCTTCCAACGAAGTAGAAACGGCGTTTACAATTGACTCTAATCCGTTGTTGAGATCTTTATTATTATAGTTAGATGCAATTTCAATTTTAGTCTTTTCTGAAGGAAAAGTAATTTTAGTTTTAAGAAGTTTTAAAGTATATAAAAGCTCTTCATCCTCTTGGGTACTAACAATAATTTTAACCGACCAATCAGCTATCAATTTTTCTAATTCTGTTAATAATTTAGCTTTTTTAGTATTGTCACATTCATTATAGCCATCTACAATTAATAAAACTGAAAGTCCTAATTGTGATGATAATTCAAAAAATTCTAAATTATTTTTAAAACCTAAATTTGAGATTTTTTGCTCAAACAAAGTGGTCAAATCTGTTTCATAATATTTACATTCAAGAATTACACTAATTCCCTGCGCGAAAAAATCAAAAGCAATATTTATTGATAACATAGATTTTCCACATCCAGATGGGCCGACGAGTAAAAGTCCTGTATGATTATTTAATAAACCCACTAAGTTCTTAGTAGATCTTTGATCTCCATTAATTTCACAAGAAAAATGTACCAACTTATGATTAATATCTACATAGCTTCTGAAAAAAACTTTCTTATAGAAAGATATTTTTTCATCTGAAGATTCAAATGATATTAAATTTTTAATCTTTACCTCTGGCTGATTAGCACCAAATTCTTTCTGTAAAAGGATTTTAATTTGATTGAATCTCTCTCCATCTTGATAATAAAAATTCTTAATAAGGTGTATCAAATCTTCTGGATAAAGAATATCCGCTTTAGGATTAAATATATCCTTAAATTCTTCAAATGCCTTTATACTTCGTTTACTTTTCTTTTTATTATTAATTATTAAAAACCTAATTCCGTTAGGAAAGACTTCTATAAAGTTTTCTTTTCTAAAAGTTTTAAGACTGGATATTATTTTTGAACTGCTTGTCTGTGATGTTATCTGAAAAGCTACTTTAGAATTTTCGCTATCACCCAAATCAATTCCAGGATAATTCACCTTTTCCAAATTAAGATCAATTAAACTATGATTAAATATTAGGTTAAGTAATCTCAAAGAAAAACCTTCCGAAATTCGATTAATATCAAAATATCCTGAAGCATTTGATAAAACTACTTCTGTAACCCAATTTGAGAGATATCTTCTCACATGTAAAAAATCTTCTTCAGAGTTTGGCATAATTGAATTTATCAGTTTAAATTACTTGACAGTAAAATATATAAATATAAAATTATGAAAATACTATATATTGATGGACTAAACCTTTGTAAAAGTTGGATTTTCCTACTTTTTATTACTTACGATTTTCCATTCTCATTTAGTTTAAAAACTATCGCAGATATTCAATACGCTTAAAATTTAAAGTTCGAGAGGTATTATAAATGTCACAAAAATCTAAGCTGTGATATAATTTCTATTGACATTATGATGACAATTATTAGTTCTTCAAAAGAAAAATCATATCCAGAGTCACTCTGAGATTAAAATAGCATGGAAATGGCTGCTTTTTTATATTTTTGGGCTATACTTTTTCGGCAATTTGGAAATAGCTTTTCGGCTTTTTGGAATTGTTGATTGTACTTTTCCATTGCTGTTATTTTTTGATGATACAAAATAATAAAGTTTTTGCGCAGTCTTTTTGCGTAGCATTTTAGATGAGTATTTTTACTTACAATGGTAAAAAGTAAGATTAGTTTCTTTTAAAAAAAGATATCTCCTGCTTTTTTAAAAGCAGGAGATATTAGTTGATCAATACTCAATCAGAATTAAGCCTTATGCTTTTCTAAATTTTCTTTTCTTTTCCATGGTGCATTTTTCCCGACATCACCAGCCATGATACACCCGTAAGGCATCACTTCATCCAATACTTCACATAATCCGTATTCTTCAATCTGTGCTCTTACGTTTTTAGCACTCTTATATGCGGTCGGTAGTTCGGAAATATCAATTTCATTGGAAAAGAAGCGGATATCCAATCCTTCGGTTTCTTCGGCAAAAACTTCTTCAATGGTTTTATAGGCCAATGATCTCTTATGCTGACTTCTGCTGAAATTCCTTCCTGCTCCGTGAGGCGCAAAACCCAGGTTTCTTTCATTGGTATTTCCCTGGACAATTAACACCGGCTCCGCCATATTTAATGGAATCAGTCTTGGTCCTGTAATATCAGGCATGAATTTATCATCCAGTGGGGTTGCTCCTTTCGCATGGTAAAACAGATCTCCGTCTTTGAAGACAAAGTTGTGCTCATTCCAATACCTGTTCTCTTTTTCAATTTCCATTTTGTGTAAAACGGCATCATGGATGGAAGTATGGTTTTCTTTCGTCCATGTTCTGATCAGCTGCAGAGCTTCCCAGTAAGATTTTCCCTCTTCTGTATCATATGGGATCCAGGCATTCTCTTTCAGCGTTTCCGGTGAAATATCCTGTCTGAAACGATTGGCAACTTTCATCCCTTTATCGTAAAGAGCAGCTCCCGGAGCTCTTGAACCATGATGAGTAACCAACATTGTATTTCCTGTATTTTTAGAAATACCTACGAATAAGAAATGGTTCCCATCGCCCTGTGTTCCCATATGAGAGCGGGCAATGCTGATCAGCTTTTCATCATTAAGGAAATAATTTTCTCTGAACGCATCCATCAGTTCCTGAGACATCGGCATTTGTTCTCCTCGTGCTCTTCCTCCATATCCGAAATGAGTTACCGAATGAGCAGTATCCAAAACGGCTTTAGGATCAGCTTTTCCAAAATCAGTCAACATCACGGAACAGCAGATATCTGCGCTATGAAACCCAGGATGGATTGCATTTTTAGCAATAACCACACCACCCACCGGGATATGACCTTCTGGTCCTGTCGGACAGGCATCAGGCATTAAAGCTCCTCCAACCAATGTTGGGGTTTTCATTAAAACCTGCATGGTTTTGATTACCTTTTCCACGTTATCATTTTCACTTTCGTGCTCAGCTCTGATGTTGATGATGAAATCTTTTGGGGTTTCATGCAAAGGAATCTGGTCCGGTTGTTTATATTGCTCCAGATACGTTTTGATCTGAGCTTCATCCAGATTATTTTCGTTGATATATTCTATGGCTTCTTTAAACCATTTTGCGGGTCTGAACCCTAATTCAATTAGGTGATTTCCATTAAATTCCATGTGTTCTTTCAATTTGATGATGCAAAGTAAATATACAAGTATGCAATCTTTTTGCGTAGATGAATTTTTTTTTGATTATTTTTACAAAAGCGAAAAAGCAAAATAACGGAATTGCCACAAAGTCAATTGAAGCTATATTTTAATGATTTAGCCATTTTGTCAATTCGCTCTTTCGCCTAAAAAAAAATAAATATGCTATTAGAACAAGTAAAAAATTCTCCGGAAACCATTCAGTTTAAAGATGTCATTGCCTACATTGATGAAAATTATCATTTTACACCTACCAGATTCGCGAATGGGAATACAGTGAACGAAGCGGATCAGAATAACGGATCATGTAAGGTATTCAGTTTTGGAAAGCAGAATAATTTGTCAAAGGATGAGGTATTAAGTCTTTTCGGAGATTTTTACAGAGAAGATGTACTGAAAAATCCCGATGGAACAGATCATCAGAATATCAGGAATTTTATGGAGTTCGGATGGGATGGGGTTTCTTTTGATGGAGAGGCTTTGGCGAAGAAATGATTTTGATTATGATGTATTAATGTATTAATGTATTAATTTTTCAAATAAGTTATTAAGTCGTTGATTAGAGTTGAACGAGAAAGACTATCTGTGGTTTTTGATTTATTTACATTCAATTAGAATGGAAATAAGGAAAAGAAAAAATTCTGGCTGAAAAATCATGTTGCGGAATAAAAGACATTTCAATAAAATACAATTATGTCATCGAACAAAAATGCCCTGATCCGATATAAAACATTGGATAAATGCCTGAAAAACAAGTATAGAAAATATACGCTGGAGGATCTTATCGATGAGTGTTCGGAAGCCCTGTTTGAGTTT
Source organism: Chryseobacterium proteolyticum (assembly GCF_046591535.1). NCBI lineage: Bacteria > Pseudomonadati > Bacteroidota > Flavobacteriia > Flavobacteriales > Weeksellaceae > Chryseobacterium > Chryseobacterium proteolyticum. Next base: position 187,546 of record NZ_JBJLWK010000004.1, read on the forward strand.
GAAGGCAAAGAATCATTTGTCAGCAAACGTACGGTCCAGCTTGACCTGCAGAATATGCGGAGTGAAAAATTTGGCTATGAGGCACCTATTGAAGTCTACGACAGAAAATACTACCGATATAGTGATCCGGATTATAGTATTCATAATATATCAGTAAATGAAAGTGACCTGAAGGCAATGAATAATGCCGTTCAGATCCTGAAGCAGTTCAAGGACTTTTCCATGTTTAAGGATATGAACGGAGTGATCCAGAAGCTGGAAGACTCCATCCATTCTACAAACCAGAAGTCGATTATCCACCTCGATAAGAATGAACAGCTGAAAGGGCTCGAACACATCGATATACTATATGAAAGCATTTTAAACAGGAAAGTACTGAAGATCCTTTATAAAAGCTTTAAAGCAAGAGAATCGGATTATTACACCGTACATCCGCAGCTCCTGAAGGAATACAATAACCGTTGGTTCCTTATATGCTGGTTTAAGAATAAAATGTATAATCTGGCCTTGGACCGGATGGAGGAGATTTCTGTTGATGAAAAGGTAAGCTATATTGATAAAGAATTTGATTCGGACCGTTACTTCGGGGAAGTGATCGGGGTTACGGTTTCGGATGGGCAACGTCCGCAGAATGTTATCTTTAAAATTAACCCAAAACATGCCCCCTATGTAAGAACCAAACCTTTTCACCATTCCCAGGAGATTATAAAAGAAGATAAAACCGGAACCACATTTAAAATATGTGTTCAGCTGAACTTTGAATTGGAGAGAATGATATTGGGACTCGGTGAATTTATAACGGTTTTAAGGCCTGAGAGGCTCAAAAAAAGAATTCAGGCCAGTTTGGAAGAAGCATGCCGGAATTACCAGCTTTTGAATACCAATGAATAAAGCGGATTAATAAATGGCTTAAAAATTGTAATGATAAACCAAAATTACTACATATGAAATCAAGAATTCTTAAGGCGGTTATTGCCATAGTTGCACCACTTGTTATAGAATATATCGTAAAAAAAGTGAGTGAAAAATTAGATAAAAAGGAAGAAGGAAAAAAACAGATTCCAGCATAAGTACAACGTAATCTGGAATGATAAAAAAAGACTGCCCTGAAAAGGCAGTCTTTTTTTAGGTAATAGCGGTTGGATAAAATCCATTGACAATCGCTCCTGAAAGCACTGAACTTAATATTTTAAACATTTTTCACTTTTTGGCTATTGCTTTTTCGAGACTTAATTAAACATTTATTTAAATTTTAACAAAAATTAACTGTTTAATTTTCAATGATTTGAGTCGTTTGCGGGTGTTAAAGGAGTGAAAAACGACCTGCTTGGCATGATTTTTACAGCATTCTGAATAGTAAAATTTAAAGATCAGAAATTATGAAAATGTTTAAACAAGCAGTTTTACTAGCTGGAATTTTAACAGCAGGTGTAGCAAGTGCACAGAGCGTACAGATGAACAATATGCTTAAAGTAGGAGCGAATGTAGGATTGGCTGTTCCTTCTGATAATCTTTCTGCTGCTGTGGGTGTGGATGTGGCTTACCAGAATCTGATTACTCCGGGAGTTGGATTAGGTATCGCAACTGGTTATTCCCATTATTTCGGAAAAGAAAACAACGGATATAAAAATAATGATGTAGGGGTAATTCCTGTAGCAGCATTATTGAGAATTTATCCAAAGCAAACAGGTTTCTATTTTGGGACTGACTTGGGTTATGGATTCCTTGTAGGGGATGATAAAGTAGCTTCCAATACTTCGGTTGACAGACCAAGCGGAGGTTTTTATATCAAACCTGAAATCGGGTACCATAATCAGGACTGGAATTTCTTCGTACAATATCAGAAGGTATTTACAGGAAGTAAAGGTGATTTAGTAAATCAGGACTACAATGTGGGTAACATTGGTGTCGGATTTTCTTACAATATTCCATTAGGAAAGTAGTTAGATTTATATATAAACAATTATTAGCCAAAACCTTTTCATCTTTTTGAAAAGGTTTTTTATTACCGTACACGATTTCCGAAAACTATTATTATATTTGATAAAATTTGTGATTATGAACTTAAATCCAAAATTTCCCCTTTATTTACCGGGTGTAAAAGACAGCAATAATAATGATGTTTCCATCATTGGAGCCAACTTACGTGAGGATGTTACCACTTTAGGATACTATGTGTCTGGTAATGGAGGGCTTGATATAAAATTACAGACAAGCTATCCGACAAAAGAACATGCTTCTTTTTCGGAAATCCTGAAAAAATTTATTCAGGAAAATCAGCTGAGCAATGTGAAGCGTTTAGGAATAGCGGTTCCGGGACCGGTTCTTAACGGGAAGAGTAACCCTGCCAGATTAGGCTGGAGTTTTGACGTAGACGAATTTAAAAATGAATTCGGATTCGAAAAAGTGGATATGCTTAATGATCTTGAGGCATCTGCTTATGGAATGGGACTTCTTGAGGACAGCGACCTGGAAGCTATCTACACAAGCGGACACCTTGAAAAAGGAAATGTTGCGATCCTGGCACCTGGAAATGGTCTTGGGGAAGCGGGGTATTTCTTTGATGGAAAATACTTAAGACCTTTTGCTACAGAAGGCGGACATTCCGAGTTTTCACCAAGAACCAATGTTGAAGTGGAATTTTATCAGTTCCTGAACAACATCTATGGGATTGTTAGCTGGGAGAATGTTCTTTCCAAAACAGGGCTTTTTAATATCTACCGGTTTTTAAGAGACGTGAAAAGACATCCTGAGCCTGAATGGCTGGCGGATCGACTTGCCAACGGTAATTTTTCACAGGAGATATACAAGGCAGCCGTTGAAGATGATGTGTTGATTTGTAAAATTGCATTAGATACCTTCCTGGAATTTCTTGCGAGAGAGGCTAATAACCTTACCTTAAAGCTTAAGGCTACCGGAGGATTGCTGATTTCCGGCGATATTCCGCAGATGCTGAATGAGTATATGGATAAGGCAAAATTCTATGAGAAATTTAAAATAAGCGATAAAATGGAAGACATGTTGAGGAATATTCCGATCTATCTGATCAGGAATAATCTCACGGGTTTACATGGTGTCGCACTGTATACAGCGTATTACGAATAACAAATAAGAAAATAAGAACTCCGGAAACTCCGGAGTTTTTTATGCCTGATATTATTCATGAAAATAATTGGTTTTATTGATGTACATCAATAAAATCTATCAAATAAGATAGCTACATTTGTATCGTTAAATAACAATTAAATAAATTTATTCAATGAAAAAAATATTATTATTAGCGGTTTTAGCTAGTGGATTGGTTTTCGGGCAATCAAAAAAAAGTGGTAGCATCTGATGTTCACTGGTGGGGTTATAAAGTAGCAAAATCTGAGGCAAGTTCTCATGACGGTACAGTAAAAGTGAAGTCAGGAAACCTTGTTATGAAAGGAAATGATGTTGTAGGTGGATCTTTCGTTTTAGATATGACTTCTATTACGTCTACAGACCTTTCCGGAGAATACCAGACTAAGCTGAACGGACATTTAAAGAACGGAGATTTCTTTGAAGTTGAAAAATATCCTACAGCTGCTTTTAAGATTACTTCCGTAAAGAAAAACAATGATAAAATATACAACTCTTTAGTAACAGGAGATCTTACAGTAAAAGGAAAAACAAACAGTATTTCTTTCCCTGCGAAGATTGCTTACAGCAAAGGAGTAGCAAGTCTTGTATCAGATAAATTTTCTTTCGACAGACAAAAATTCGACGTTGCGTACAAATCAACAATGCAGGATGTTTTTGTGAAAGATGATATCGATATGCTTGTAAAAGTAACTGCTAAATAATTTAATCAAAAAAAGATTGTTAAAAGTGTAGAAGTTCTACACTTTTTTTTATTTTTGTTGAATTGTAAATAAAAAAGAATGAAAAGACTACTATTGTTTGCTATGATGTGCGTAGGTATATCATTTGTTTCTGCTCAGAGAAAATTTGATAAGGTTTCGAAGGTGACCTCTTCTGAGATCAGATGGTGGGGATATAAGGTTGTAAAAACTGTACCTACATCGCATTCCGGAACAGTAAAACTGAAAAGCGGAAAATTCAATTTTGATAAAACGGTTTTGGTAGACGGTGAATTTATAATTGATATGAGAAGTCTGATGGCGGGGGACGTTTCTGATGAAGATCAGATCAAGCTGACCAACGACCTTAAAAGTACCAATTTCTTTGAAGTTAAAAAGTTTCCGATTGCGAAATTCCACTTAACTAAAATTATTCCTCTGGCAAACAGTGAGTACAATTCAACGGTGTATGGGGATGTTACGATAAAAGGAGTGAGAAAGACCATTACTTTCCCTGCTAACGTATATGTTACCCAGTTTACCGTAGTGGTTGAGTCTGCTAAATTCTCATTGAACAGAAGGGATTTCAAAGTATTCTATCAGTCTTCTTTAAAAGATTATTTCATTAAGGATGAAATGGATATCCAATTCAAAGTTTCTACAGAAAAGCTGGATAATGATAACAGGGTTCCTGTAAAGAAAAAATAAAAGGTTTTACTTTAACAATAAATTAAATATGGGTAGCTTTCAATAGTTACCCATATTTTTTATTTTAGCAGTATGAAAATCTATGTAATAAGCGGACTTGGTGCAGATTTTAAAGTGCTGGAAAAATTGCAGTTTCCTGCGCATCTGGAAGTGGTGTTTATAGACTGGCTCATTCCGGGGCTGAACGAAAGTTTTCCTCAATACGTTGAGAGAATGGCGTCAAAGATTGATGATTCGGAACCATTTTATCTGTTGGGGTATTCTTTTGGAGGAATTATGGTGCAGGAGATCAATAAAATAAAACCGGCTGAAAAAGTAGTGATTTTAGGAAGTATTAAATCTGATAAAGAAAAATCGAGGTTAATAAGAGCCGGACAGATTACCAGGATCCCTAAAATTTTACCTACCCGTTTTTTTAACGAAAAAAATACAGCGGCATATTCTGTGCTCAGGAAGTTCTTTGATCCAAGAAATCCTAAGGTTTTACAGTATTTCAGGGTGAAAGATCCTTATTATCTGAAATGGTCCATAGAAAAGATTTCAGATTGGAGGTTTGATGAAAACCCTGAAGTGATCCAGATATTAGGAGACAGGGATATTGTATTTCCTGTGAAAAATTCAAAACCGAACTATATTATACGGGGTGGAACCCATCTTTTTCCCGCTACTAAATCAAAAGAAGTATCTAAAATTTTAAATGAAATATTTCCTGTGAAATAGATTTTAAATTATTACATGTTAAAATTTAAGGGTTGTTTTGTTTTTAAATGTGTTTTTATGAAATTTATCCCTATTTTTGATAGGGTTAAAATAGAATTTTATGAAAATTGGTTTGAAATGGATCGTATCCTTTGCGGTGATATCAATGGTTGCTATCGGTGGTTTGTTTTGGTCACCGGTAACGGACCTGCCGGATTCAGGTGAGTTTTTAAGCGAAGATAAGATCGTAGGGGCTGATGTGGCGTGGATTTTAGCAGCAGCAGGACTGGTATTGCTGATGACACCGGGGTTATCCTTCTTTTATGGAGGAATGGTGGGTAAAAAGAATGTGATCTCCACCATGTTGCAAAGTTTTATTGCTTTAGGAGTCATTTCTATTCTGTGGGTTGTAGTTGGATTTTCTTTGTCATTCGGTGATTCTATAGGGTTTGAAATGAACGGAGAGCACTATGGACTGATCGGTAATCCCTTGAGTTACCCGTTTTTTAACCATGTAGGTGTCTTGCCGCACAAGGCGATGGCTTCTACCATTCCGTTTATTTTATTCGCTCTTTTTCAGATGAAGTTTGCGGTGATAACTCCCGCACTGATCACCGGTTCTTTTGCCGAACGGGTGCGCTTTATTTCCTATCTGCTGTTCATGGTTCTTTTCAGTATATTCATTTATACGCCCCTTTGCCATATGGTATGGCATCCGGACGGTTTGTTGAATAAATATTTTGGTGTCAAAGATTTTGCAGGCGGAACCGTAGTGCATATGAGCGCAGGATTTGCTGCTTTGGCAGGAGCAATGGTTGTAGGAAACAGGAAAAACCCTCACCATGAACCTTCGAATATCCCGTTTGTACTTTTGGGAACAGGAATGCTTTGGTTCGGCTGGTTTGGTTTCAATGCCGGATCTGCACTAGGAGCTAATGCAACTGCTGCCACAGCTTTCGGAACCACAACTATAGCTTCGGCATCAGCGATGATGACATGGATCCTTTTTGACAGGATCAACGGAAGGAGTGTTTCTGCATTAGGAGCATGCATCGGTGCTGTAGTAGGTCTTGTTGCCATTACCCCGGGATGTGGCTTTGTATCTGTTCCGGAAAGCTTATTTATCGGATTTATTTCAGCTATTGTTTCCAATCTGATGATGAACTGGAAGAAACTCAAAAAAATAGACGATACCCTGGATGTTTTTGCATGCCATGGAGTAGGGGGAATCATGGGAATGATCCTGACCGCTATTTTTGCGCATGGTGAAAATGCAAGCCTTCTGCATGGAGGGATTGAAGTATTTGCCCACCATATGATGGCGCTGGTTCTGGTTTCTGTGTTTGCATTTTTCGGCTCTCTGATTTTATACCGGCTGACAAACAGAATGATTACCCTTCGGGTATCCGAAGAGTCGGAAAATATGGGGCTGGACATGTCTCAGCATGAAGAAAGCCTCAAATGGTAGCGGGCACTTAAATAATTATTTTAATCCTTGTGTGAAGGGAAGCATAATAACGATTTATCATGTATCTTTGTGATGAGGAAAAATGATGAATCTTTTATGGAATCAATATCAGTATTTGAGATTATTAAAGTTGGTATAGGCCCGTCCAGTTCGCATACGATGGGACCATGGAATGCAGCTTCTGCATTTATCAGAATTATAAAAAGAGAAAGATCGATCGCAGAGGTGAAAGAGGTCTTTCTTGAATTTTTCGGTTCTTTAGCAAAAACCGGGATAGGACATGGTACAGATATCGCGGGAATGCTGGGATTAAATGGTGAGGATTACAAGACTATCAATACTTCAAAAATTGATGAGAAAATTGAGAAAATAAAAAGAGATGAGATCATCAATCTGGGTGGAGAAAAAGAAATTCCTTTTGTCTACGGCTATCATCTGGTTCTCAATATGCAAAAATCCCTCGATTTCCATCCGAACGGGATGATTTTCAGAGCCGTTTTCGAAGATGGAACCGAACTGGTTCAGGACTTCTATTCCGTAGGAGGAGGATTCATTGCAAGCCAGGAAAAAAAATTCGATCCAAAAGCATTGTGTCCGCACATTATACCCTTGTCATCACGGTTCAGATGTTATAAAATATTGTGATAAGTTAGGGCTTGAGAAGTTTTCAGACCTGATCATGATCAATGAAGAAAGCTGGAGAACCCAGGAAGAAACCAGACAGGAAGCATTGAATATCTGGACACAGATCAAAGAATGCATCTACAAAGGAGTCAACAAAGAAGGAATTTTGCCTGGTGGGTTAAATGTAACCAGAAGGGCAGCCGGAATCAACAGAAAACTTTTAGGGGATAAAATATATAAGAATATTGACGAATGGTTTCAGCTGGTAGTAGATGCCGAAGAAAATTTCACCAATATCAATAAATGGATTGCCTGCTTCGCTTTGGCTGTCAATGAAGAGAATGCAAGCTTCGGAAGGATCATCACAGCACCTACAAACGGGGCGAGTGGCGTTATTCCTGCCGTTTTAATGTACGCTCAGGCTTTCACTCCATTTACGAGTGAGGATGATATTGTAAGATTCTTACTGGTTGCCGGAGAAATCGGAACCCTGTTTAAAAAGAATGCGACGATCTCCGCGGCTATGGGAGGATGTCAGGCTGAGGTTGGAGTATCTTCTGCTATGGCGGCAGCGGGACTTACTGAAATTTTAGGCGGAAGTGTAGGACAGGTGCTGATGGCGGCTGAAATAGCTATGGAACATCATTTAGGTCTTACCTGTGATCCGATCAAAGGATTGGTTCAGATTCCGTGTATTGAAAGAAATACGATGGGAGCGATGAAAGCGATCACCGCAGCAAATATCGCTCTTGAAAGCGATCCTGCAAAAGCCAGGGTAACTTTGGATGAAGTTATTCAGACGATGTGGGAAACAGCCCAATCGATGAGTGACCGTTTTAAAGAAACTTCGGAAGGAGGGTTGGCTATTGCAGTCAATGTTCCGGAGTGCTAGAAATATTTGTCACAAAAGTAATTTTTCTTTTAAACAGGCAGTTTTAAAGCTCTATAAGTTAAAAAGATGTACTTTTCATTAGTGACCTAGGAAACGTAGGCGTTAAGAAAATGAATGCTGTGAACGTTAAAAAAATTCTACTGTCTGAGTGCGGAGAGAAAAAGTTAATAATAAACATACTTCAAATCCGCACGAGTTATAGAATTTTTAGAGAACAGGATTCATTTTTAGCCGCAGTTTCCAGTCTTGAATTTTTGTTTCTTTTGTTTCAAGACAAAAGAAAAGATACAGTCAATTACTAAAGTTACGATGGATGATTCTCCTTCATCGAAATAATAAAGAAAAATATTCAAAGAGGATTACTTATCCAGTATTCCTCTTATTTTATTAGCATTGGAGATCAGCTCCGTTAAATATTCGTAATTCTCTTTTTCCAGAGCTGCTTTAAACTTGCGTAGCTGCGAAATATGTTCATTAAGGACATCCAGAACATTTTCTTTATTTTGTTTAAAGATCGGAACCCACATTTCCGGATGGGATTTGGCTAGTCTTACCGTACTCGAGAAACCCGAACTTGCCAGCTGAAAGATGGTGTCTTCCTCTTTTTCTTTTTCCAATACAGTGTTGGCTAAGGCGTAGGATGTAATGTGAGAGATATGAGAGATGTACGCGGTATGGACATCGTGGTCTTCAGCATTCATATAAATGAGGTGCATATCCAGGCCTTCTACAATTTTCTGAACAAGGGCAAGAGCGTCTTCTGCGGATTCTTCTTTGTTGCATATCACCCCGGCTTTTCCTGAGAAGCTCTCTGCAACGGCTGATTTCGGTCCGCTGTTTTCCGTACCCCACATCGGGTGGAAAGCTACAAACCTCGACCTGTTCGGGTGATCTTTTACGCCGTTTACAATTCCTGCTTTGGTGGATCCTGCATCCATTACCGTTTGGGTGCATGATACCAGATCTAAAACTGTAGGTAAAAGCTTTCTCGCGGAATCAACCGGAATAGCAATAATCACAAGATCGGAATTCCTGATTCCATATTCCAGGTCTACCTTGGCATCGATGATATGTAAGCTTAATGCTTCATCAAGGTGCCTGCTGCTGTTGTCTATTCCGTAGATAAAATCGGCAATTCCTTTTTCTCTCAACTTTAAAGCGATAGAGCCTCCAATGAGACCTACACCGACAATACTTATTTTCATGTTCTTTTCATTTTAAAATAAAAAACCCCGTCCTAGGACGAGGTTGTATATCATATATAAGAATCTCTATCCCAGATCTGAGTTAAATATTCTGTAGTAATATGTTCCGTTATTTGTAATCACGAAGCGAAGGTATAAAATATTTTTGAAATGATAAATATGATTTCGATAGAAAGTTTTGCTAGTGGGGAAAGACTTTTGGTTTTATAATGCGACGAGTTTTATTACTATTGCAAATCACGACATTTTATATCTTTAGAATAAGAAGGTTATAGATCAAAAAATTACCTGGAACTTTTGGATAAGATTGTAGTTTTATGATGTTTAATCACGCGAAATGACCTGTGCGGTGGCAAGGAATATAAAGAAGAGTTTGAAAAACAAATATTTTTCTGCAAATTCATTACTTTAGAGACTTAAAAATTACTAATGAAAATACTGTATGGCCTTGTTGTTTTACTATTCTTGACGGGAAACCTTTATTCACAGGAAATAATCAATCAATTCAAAAATAGGATAGACTTCAATATGTTAGATAATATTGTCAAATTGACTTCTGATGACAGCATTTTTGTGAGTAACTCCAAACACTATGATATTAACAACTATACTGATACTAAAGATTTTTATTTCTATGACAGTAAAACAAAAAATAAAATGTTTTCCAATGGATACCAGGTTGCTTATCCTTTTGTTGGAAAAACGGCAGTAGTAAAATATAAGGGACATTGGGGCTTGATTGACAGAGCCGGAAAATTTATCCATTATACTGATTTTGAAGGGGAGGTTAAGCTTTCATCTTATGAGAAATATGTAATGTTTGGAGACGCAATGTATGACATGCGTAATGGAATCTCACATGAAAATTTTATTTATTGTGCTGAACCTGAAACGCCGCATTATTTTATAGCCAAAACAAAAAATGGAACTTATATTCTTACTAAGAAAGCAGGAGACCAATCAATTTTTAAAGCTGAAATGGATTCTATAATTCCCCAAAATCATTTGATATATAGAGGGAATACGATATGTAATTTATTGATTTTAAAAAAGAAAAATAAATACGGTTTATATTTACCGGATGGAACCGAGATTCTTAAAGTACAGTATGAAAAAGCTAAATTTTTAGGAGATTATTTTATGCTATATCATAATAAACGTTGGAATTATTATACGTATACAGATAATAAATTGAACTTAATTACTTCAACAACATTTGAATGTAATACGGCTGCTTATCAAAAGAATATTATTGGAGTATTTAAAAAAGATAATAAGTATAATCTCTTACATATTAATGGAGAGATATTGCCTTCAGGTTTTGATTATATTAGTGATAATGCAACCTACGGAGTAGACAGGAATTCAATTGTTATATTCGATATAAATGGACGATACCATAAGTACATAGATGCAAATTAACTCTGTTAATTGTATTAGTTTTTTAGGATATATTCCAGATTCGGCTAACATACTGATAGAAAGAATAGGTTTAAAAATTTATTTAATTATAAAAATAAGAACAAAAAAGACCGGCTCTACAGCCGGTCTTTTTTATGGGTACGAACCATACAAGTGCTAACCGAACCTGTTATGGATTGGATATAATAAGAGCAGAAGGGATATCGGATAGCCAGATACTTTTGGTATCAATTAATCCTTTCCAGCTTTTACTGCTGATGAGCATAAGATCCTGGGAGCTTAAAAACTCCTTTTCGATCTTTTTCTCGTTATATAGAGTGATGTGATTAGGGGCAACCTGTTCAATGCTTCTGATGAGTTCTTTCACCTCGATATTATTCCTGATCTGTCCTGCGACATCCAGAATGATGATCTGCGAATTATTATTGTTGATCAGCCTCTTGGCGTATTCCAGTAAGTAGAAATCGCTGAGGTTGAAGATCGGAACAAATACTTTATCAGCACTTTTGAAATCTTTTTCTACCAGAACTCCTACCGGGATATTGGTTTTATCAAGGATTTGTAAAGTGAAATCGTCAAAAGGGGAGTTGTTGAAAATATATCCTTTTCCTTTTACGGTATTCAGGAGTTTTTCCGGGTTGATGATCTTCGTGGTGAAACCCAGCAGCCTGCCTAGTAGACTTCCTTCATACATCGATTTTCCAAGCATGATTAAAAGGAGGTCGTAATTTCCTTTGTTTGAAATGCTGGTGAGATCGTTTTCAATATCCGTAGATGCTTTGAAAAGGGTCGTGACTTCAAGTTTCAGGTCGTGGGAGGTTTCGATTACATTTTTAAACTGCTCATTCTCGTATTCATTGATGTCATAGGCATGCATTTCCTCGACAGGAGCAATATTCATGGCAGTAATGCTTTTGTTGCCATTCATTTTATTGGTAAAATCATGGGCGAGTTTTAATAACGTACTTCCCGATTCAGGATTGTCAAATGAAAGCAAAACACGGTATTTCGAATCATGATGCCCATTTGGGATATTTTCATCCTTTTTAGATTTAAAAAGATAATTGAAAAAATCCAGTGCCGGTCCGGTCATAAAGGTGGTGAACAAAGCCATGATCACCAGCATGGCGAAAATTTCGGGACCCAGAACACCGAGGTCATATCCGATATTCAGAACGATAAGTTCCATTAATCCCCGGGTATTCATCAAAGCACCGATCGTTAAGCTGTCTTTCCAGTTGATCCCGAGGAATCGTGCAGCTAAAGCACTTCCTGCAAATTTTCCGGCTACAGCAATCAGAATTATAAATCCGGCTGTCATCCAAAGGTGTCCGTCATTGAGCAGTCCGATCTGTGTCCGGAGTCCTGTAAATACAAAGAATAAAGGAAGTAAAAGAACCAGGGCCACATCTTCGATTTTATCGATGAACATCGTACGGAATTTGGCGTTCTCAGGCATAATAGCTCCTGCCATAAAGGCTCCGAACAAAGCATGGATTCCGATCACTTCCGTTACATATGCAGAAAGAATAAGCGTTAAAAAAAAAGATGGCGACCATCGGTTTGTTGATGGTGTTTTTACCCGCCTGCAGATCACCGATCCTCTTGAGGAACGGCCTTACGATCTTGATCATAAAAAAGACATAACCTATGGCCATTAAGATCACGTAAATCGAACTGGCAAAAGATCCGGCTTTTACAATAGCGATCACGGCTGCAAGGATACACCATGCGGTAATATCATCTGCTGCGGCACAGGTAATAACGATGGTTCCCAGTTTGGTTTTCTGCAGATTTCTCTCCTGGACGATCCTTGCCAGTACCGGAAAGGCGGTAATGCTCATTGAAATAGCAATAAATAAGGCAAAAGAAGTAAACTGGATACCATCCGGTGCAAATTCTTGATAGATGAAATAGGAGAGTCCGATACCCAGTGCAAAAGGAATAATGATACTGGCGTGGCTGATCACTACGGCATCATGCGCCTTTTTTCTTAAGACGCTAAGGTCAAGTTCCATACCAACGATATACATGAACAGGATCAGCCCGATTTGGCTTAAAAACTGTAAATTCCCAAGGGATTCTTTTGGAAAAAGAAAGGATGAAAACTCCGGAAAGTACATTCCCAGTAATGAAGGTCCCAGAACAATACCGGCAATCATTTCTCCGATCACCGTCGGCTGTTTTATTTTCATGCAAATCCATCCGAATAACCGGGCGACCAGGATGATGGTAACGATTTGTGCCAGCAGTAAAGTCAATGGATGATGAAGGTTGGCTTTAAATGATTCTATAAAGTTATCCCAGGTAGATCCTGAAATTGTTTTTACAACAAGATTTTCTTTTACCTCCAATGTCTGTCCTTCAATAATGAAGAAGTACATCAGGCAAGAGAAAACAGCGATCGTAACTGCATAAAAAATAATATTTCTGTATTTCCCCAAATTCATAATCCGTTATTTTAGTGTAAATTTCTAAAGAATATATGGATGACAGATATTATTTTTTGTAAAATGTAATAAATGCCATAAATAATGTAATGAAAAATCTATTTTAAAGAATATCCAAGCCCAATTCCTACTTTCCAGCTGCCATTTTGTGTTGAAGTCTTGGTATTATAGTACACCGGAACCTGAAGGGCTATCTTTTTGTAGACAAAAGTAAGGCCTGCCCCCAGGTTAGGAGTTACAGCATTGTTTTTCGTCCCTTCTGACCGGTCTTCTTTGATCCGTAGGGAAGGAAGCATTCCTACAATAAATTTTGTATGGCGCCAGGTGATGTTGATATTCGGTCCCGTAAAATTGATGAAAGCCCCATGATCCACATATCCGGCTGCTGCCACTCCGTCAAAAAATGCGGCTTTCACTTGAGAAGTAGATTCCTGGGAAAAACAACATCCGGATATGAGAATTCCACATGCATAAAAAAATCTTTTCATGATCAAGCATTTAATCAGATGTAAAAGTACACGGACTGATCATTGTAAAAAGGAGCCTGTAATGAAAGACCTGAATTCTGCAGCGAAAACCGGATCATTTGAAGGATCTATTTTCCGAACATTTCCATCAGAGCGCTTTTATAGGTATCTCCGATCTGAAGTTTCAGGAAATTGTCATCTTCCGCAGGAATTGTGGTAATGATCTCGTTGGTTGAAAATACTTTGATGGAAGACAATGCGATGATCTCTTTTTTATTGACCTGGGCGAAATCTTTAGCAGGAAGCATGTCCAGAAGATTCTTAAAATTGAGGTTTTTAAGGACGATATTGGTTCCGTCGTTGAGAATAATATCTTTATCGCGGCTGTCGATCTCCGAGGTTTTAATATAAGCAATCTGCTCTGTGAAAATGATGGTTTTCCCGATATTCGTATTCCATTCGATAAAGTCTTTCTTCTGTGGGCTGTTGACCAGTTCCTTCGCCTTTTCAAAAGCCTGAATGAGTCTTTCTTTTTTAATAGGTTTACGCACATAATCCACCACATTAAGATCGAACGCTTCGGCGGCATATTCTTTATATGCTGTCGTGAAGATGATCTTTTTAGAATCTGAAATCAATTCTGCTACCTGAAGGCCCGTCATTCCCGGCATTTCAATGTCCAGGATGCATACGTTACAGTCGATGGAATGAATTTCGCTGAGGAAAATTTTAGGATCGTTAAAAGCCTTTACCACCTCTACATGATCAATCTGTTCACATAGAAGCTTTAAATAGCTTATCGCCAGCAATTCATCATCAAGAATAACGCACTTTATCATAGAACTCTCCTAAATTAATTTGTAATTCTGCTGTGAAGATCCCGTTTTTGGAACTTTTTTGAAGCTGATAATGCGTGTTATAGATCATCTTCAGCCTTTGATCCAGGGATTGGCTTCCGAATCCGCTTTTTTCTTTTTCCAGAACGTTTTTCAGAGAAGCCTTGTTGATTACCTTCATGGTGTAGATCCCGTTTTCCAGCTCCAGATATATGGATATAAAAGAATCCTGGGCTAAAAAATCTGTATGTTTAAAAGCATTTTCTATCAGGTCCACAGAAATCAGCGGGGCAAATACTTTCTCTTCAAAGATACGGTCGGATTTATCGATTTTGGATTTGATCCTGAAATCAAAAAGAGGGTTGATCTTGATCTTATTGATTTCAATAAGGCTTAAGGCAAAAGTGAGTTCTTCCTTCGGGCTTACGAATTTATTATTGCTTTCGTATAAGATATAATCCAGCACGTTCGCCAGCTTATCCAGGGACATATAGGTCTGGTAAGCGTGAGACTGAACGGAATTGAGGATATTTTTAAACAGATGCGGATTCAGCTTGGTACCAATGTGTTCCAGCTGAACTTCATTCAGTCGCTGCTCAATCAGCTTATTCGTTTCCGACAGCTTGGTATTTCGTTGTTTGAATTTTTTATTCTGGCCAAACAGGTAGATGCTTACCGTAAGAAAAAAGAAAATAGCAAAGACTCCAATGAATATCAGATAATCATGAATCATGTAATAATTGCCATCCATGGTTGTTTTCTTTAAATAATACCTGCTTATTTCAGTTTTTTAAGGCTGTTCAGCGTTACCGTTTCCTCACATTTTTCATATCCGATCTCGTAGGTCGGATGGGTTTCCGGATAGATCAGTATATATTCCGGACATGGTTTTTTCTGAGCATGGCTGCGGTCGAAATCTACTCTTCCTTTGGTGATAATACTGTCTTTCAGAAATTTTTCATCAATCTTTAAGGTTTTCATTTCATTACTGAATGTCTCTGAATACTTAAAATCCTTGGAAAGCGTTTCAGCAATAACACGGCTGTTGGGCAAATACCCCGAGCAGCTTGCCCCTTTTTTGTTTAATATAAAAAATACGATAATAAGCCCCGGAATAAGGCCGATTAAATAAAACTTCAGTTTTTTCATTAGAAAATTAAAAGATTGATATCATGATAAGTAAGCCCGAAACGGTCGCAGATGATCTTTTTCGTATGTCTTCCTTTATACATATAAAGACTTTGCTTCATTTCATTTTTGCGGATCAGCATATTTTCAAAGCCACCTTCCTCATCGTAATTTAAAATGTAGGATAAAAAGAAATTAGAAATAGCCTTTGTTGTCGTTCTCGGCATTTTTGACGTAAGATTCGGAAGACCGCAATGGATCACTCCGTGTCTGATAATATAAGGCTCATCCATGGTAGTAAGTTCCGAAGTTTCGATCACTTTACCATTGTCGATGGTGATATCTATGATTACACTTCCTTTTTTCATTTTCATTACCATATCTTCCGTAACGATCGGCTGCATATTCAATCTCGGAAGGGCTCCGATCACAACATCTGCACGTCTTAAAGCTTTACCCAGCTCTTTAGGATCGATAATAGAAGTAGGAACACGGCTGTCTACGATGGTATGAAGTCGGCGTAGTTTCGATAGGGAATTATCAAAAACCCTTACACTGGCCCCTAAACCGATAGCTGCTTTAGTGGCAAATTCGCCCACGATTCCTGCTCCAAGGATCAGGACTTCCGAAGGTCTCACACCTGTAATTCCACCCAGCATAAGGCCATTGGATAAAGCCAGCAATTCCGATGCATACAGGATGGAAACGGTTCCGGCAATTTCACCTACCAGTCTTACCAGGGCAAGCTGCTTGTATTCGTCGATAATAAATTCGAAAGCGATTGCATTGATTTTTTTCTCAGCAAGCTTCAGGAAATATTCTTTCTCTCTTAAATTGATCTGAAGGGCAGAAACCAGATACGTATTTGGCTTCATATAATCAATTTCTTCCTCAGTAGGAGGGTTGATCTTTAAAATCAAATCCTGTCCGAAAGCTTCTTTGGGATCTGTAGTGATCTTCGCTCCTGATTCGGAGTACTGTAAATCTGTAAAAAAAGATCCTACTCCGGCTCCCGATTCGATAATGATTTCGTGGCCGTGATCTACCAATACCTGCACTGCATCAGGAGTGATACAGGTTCTTCTTTCGTGAAGACACGTTTCTTTGGGAACACCAATACTAAATTGTTTACCCTTCTTTATAACTTCCAGTTTTTCCTCTTTCGGCATCAATTCTTCTTCAGTAAAAGGAGTGAAAATATTTGTAGTACTCATTCTTTACATTAATTATGTCTTACAGATAAATGTTTTTATAATCAAATTTAGTAAGCAAAGATACATAATATTTACTCGAAAGTGATTTCTCTGCTTTCACCGGTATTTAAAATGCTCATTGAGTGATATTCCAGGCCGTACAGGTCTTCTTCATACACTTCCGGCCATTCGATAATGCATAGATAAGCATTGTCCAGATATTCCTCAATACCGATATCATACACCTCGTCAATATTTTTCAGACGGTAAAGATCAAAGTGAAAAATTTTTCCTTTGGGACTGCTGTACTCATTGACAATAGAATAGGTTGGGGAGCTTACCTCATCCTCACTTCCCAGGTTTTTAAGCAAAAACTGTGTAAATGTTGTTTTTCCTGCTCCCAGGTTTCCTTTTAGCAAAAGAATAGGGTGCTGCAATTGAGGAATAATTTTTTCCACTACAGCCTGCCAGTCTTCGATTTTATTGATTTTCAATTCCATTTATGATGTATAGTTTAATATATTGTTTCGGGCTTCCTTGGTCATTAAACCCTGTTCTACGTAAAAGTTAAGCTGATTGGATATTTGTAAAAGTTCTCCTGGTTGTTTTATCTGAAACAGAACTTTCCTTTCCTCATTATCCAAAAGTCTGATTTTTAAATAATTATTGCAGCCTTGGGAAAAAGCACCGTCAGCACCGTTCCTGATAATGAACCTTCCCCTATGATCATTTTGTACAATTTCGACATACTTTAGATTTTGCGTCAAAAAAACCTCATTGTCGATGGTAATTTTTTCTTTTTCAAAAATAAGTTTTCCTTCCATTCGACCTTTTAGCTGTTCCGGAAACCAGACATTAATAAAACCTCCGATGAAGGCAATAAACATAGGTATTCCTATGATCCATGCGAACCAGCCCGGAATTTCCTTTTCCGGAACTTTGAGTATATAAAGCACAAAAGCAACAGTCAGGAAAGGGATACCTATTAAAATATAAATTAATCTTTCCCTTGTCCATACAAAACCGTTGGCAGGTTTGTAGATATTAAAAGCTTTATAATCTTCAGCCATACATGAAACTTTTATTGAGAATGCGTTCAACCAGGCATCCTGTCATTCATCCGGGTGTCATTTTTCATTTGTCAAATTTAGCCTAATTATTTTATTTAGATCGAACACGAATTTTATCAATTTTAGGAATTTCACGAAGGGGGATTTTTTTGTTTTACAATAGAAATATTATACTTTTACACCATGATTTCCAAACAGACCATTGATAAGATATTCTCCACGATCCGGGTAGAAGAGATTGTGGGTGAATATGTGCAGCTGAAACGGGCAGGGTCTAATTATAAAGGACTCAGTCCCTTCCACGAAGAAAAATCTCCCAGTTTTGTCGTTTCTCCGAGTAAGCAGATCTGGAAGGATTTCTCTACAGGAAAAGGAGGAACTGCGATTTCCTTCCTCATGGAAATTGAAAACTTCACCTATCCCGAAGCGCTTCGCCATGCTGCCAAAAAATACGGAATTGAAATTGAAGAAGATCAGCGCGAGTTTTCTGAAGAAGCTAAAAATGCCCAGTCTGAAAGGGATTTATTATATAAAATTCATGAAGTGGCCAATGATTATTTTCAGAATTTCCTTTGGGAGGCTGAAGAAGGAAAATCCATTGGACTCGCTTATTTCAGGGAGCGTGAGCTGAAAGATGATATCATAAAAAAAATTCCAGCTGGGGTATTCTCCTGAAAAGAAAAATGCCTTTACGGCGTATGCTTTAGAGAAAGGATATTCTAAAGAAATTCTGGAGAAATCAGGACTCTCTATTTTTCCTGAAAATGCACCGAATGGAATTGACCGTTTTCGTGAAAGGGTCATCTTTCCGATCCATAGCTTCTCGGGAAGGGTACTGGGTTTTGGTGCCAGGATCCTTAAGAATAATGTAAAAACAGCAAAATACCTCAATTCCCCGGAAACGGAGATCTACCATAAATCGAATGTCCTTTATGGATTAAACCAAAGTAAGCAGGCTATTTCCAGGAAAAACGTCTGTCTTTTGGTGGAAGGATATATGGACGTGATTTCCCTTCATCTTTCCGGAATTGAAAATGTGGTGGCAAGCTCAGGAACTTCCCTGACGACAGAACAGATCAAACTGATCAAAAGACTTACGGAAAATGTAACCATTCTCTTTGATGGAGATAATGCCGGAATTAAAGCCAGTTTCCGGAGTATTGATATGTTGCTGACAGAAGGAATGAATATCCGAGTTCTTTTATTTCCTGAAGGAGATGACCCGGATTCCTTTGCCAGAAAACATCCGCAGGACTACGTGGAAAAATTCATCGAAAATGAGGCGATGGATTTTATTGATTTTAAAGCTGAAATTCTTTTAAAAGAAGCAGGAGGTGATCCTATTAAAAAAGCCGAGGCGATCAGGAACATCGTTAAATCCGTAGGGTTTGTTCAGAATGCCTTGAAAAGAGAGGTTTACTTAAAAGAAGTTTCCAATAAATTCGGACTTTCCGAACAGAGTTTGTTTAATGAACTGGATGTCCAGAGGCAGATTACTCAAAATCAGAACCAGCATGTTCAGCAGCAGAAAGAAAATATTCCTGTTAAAATGGATATTGTTCCTCCGGATGAGGATAAAGGGGATCCTTTTCTGTATGATGTCTTGTTTATGGAGAGTAAGCTTGTGGATCATATGCTAATGTTTGGAGATGTTGTTTTAAAAAGAACGGACGCTAATAATGAGGAGTATCAGATCACGGTCATTGAAGAAATTCTGCACCATTTTGAGGAAGAGCAATATCAATTTTTGGTAAAAGGAAATGAGATCATCATTAATCAGGTTAAAGAAGGCATCCAGCAGGATGAACTGAGAAGCGGGAATTTTTTCGTATCTTTTATGGACGAGCAGATCACCTCGAAGGTAGTAGATGCGTTAATTCCATTGGATGAGCTTGAAAACTGGGCTTCCCGGAATATTTATCCTCCCAATTACGGGGATAAAGTGGCAGAGCAGATAAAAGGTGACGTCTTGCTGCATAAATACCGGTATATCGACTACCTGATCAAAGAAACGGCTAAAGAGCTGGATCAATACAGCGGAAAAGATGAAGGAAAATATTTTGAACTGATCAAAAAGATCACCTTATTGAAACAGGCGTCAATGAAACTCAATGATATTATCGAATACTCACCCATTAAAGGGATTTATAGAGACAGCAAAAGATAATTTTCAGACAAACTGTTGGCGGGGCATTAATCATTTCTGACAAAAAGTCCTATAAAATTTTAGGAATAAAAGTTGTAATTTAAACTTCAGAAAAATTTAAAATAATACCAATAGAAATATGGACATTAAAAAAGAATTCAGAGATTTCTCTGTAAAGCATTTAGGAAACAGCGGTTTGGTTACCGATCAGTATATGGGAATGTATGGTCCAACGAATCTTACGCCTTACATTATGGAGGAAAGAAGATTGAACGTTGCTCAGATGGACGTTTTCTCCCGTTTGATGATGGACAGGATTATTTTCCTTGGAACCGGAATCGATGACCAGGTAGCTAATATCGTAACAGCACAGCTTTTATTCCTTGAAAGTGCTGACCCTTCAAAAGATATTCAGATCTATATCAACTCTCCTGGTGGTAGTGTATATGCAGGTTTAGGTATCTATGATACCATGCAGATCATCAAACCGGATGTAGCGACAATCTGTACAGGTATTGCTGCTTCAATGGGAGCTGTATTGTTAGTTGCCGGAGAAAAAGGAAAACGTTCCGCACTTAAGCATTCAAGGGTAATGATCCACCAGCCTTCAGGAGGTGCACAAGGTGTTGCTTCTGATATGGAGATCAACCTGAGAGAGATGTTGAAATTAAAGCAGGAGCTTTACGATATCATTGCAGAGCATTCAGGACAAACTTATGAGTGGGTTGAAAAATCTTCTGACAGGGATTACTGGATGACTTCTGAAGAAGCTAAAAACTACGGAATGGTAGATGAGGTTTTACAGAGATCCAAAGAGAAAAAATAAGTTTCTTTAAATACTAATGAAAGCGCACCGATAGGTGCGCTTTTCTTTTTTTATAATAATCCTATGTCATTAACTACGTCTGATCTTCGACTTGAGAACGGAGCGCATATGAAGTGAAGGAATCTAACACTATATGTCTTTTTTTTAACCACAAAAGTCACAAAAGTTTTTAAACACGTTAGCTGTTTTTAAGGACCAGAATGCTGTATAGAAAATACACTTAAGTTTTAAAAAATCTTTGATTTTTTGACAGCGACCTGGGAACCGGAAACGTTAAAAAAATGAATCCTATAAACGTTAAAAAAATTCTACTGTCTGAGGGAGAAGTAAATATTAAATCTTGAACCTTTGTTTCAAGATAAAGAAATTAAGTCATATTTAAAATACAATTATTATTCAATTCAACATTAGTTCACAATCGCTGTTTACATTCGCAACCATAAAAAGTAATCATGAAAAAACTTCTTCTTTCATCTCTTATCCTAGGAACTTTATGGTCATGCAACAACGATGATACGGTAAATAACCAGGACATCAATTATAATAAACTACCACAGGAATTTCCTTTTACAACGGTTGCTACGATGAATGGAGTCGCTGTAATTAATGGTGGTTTCGGTTCCGGAGCAACAGCCCATCCTACCCGTAAAGGAGAATTTTATGTGATCACGGACCGTGGTCCCAATACCGCTTATCAGAATGGAATTAAATTCCTCATTCCCAACTATACACCCACGATCATGCATTTTAAGATCAATGCTGATGGAAATATTGAAGTACTGAAGTATATCAAGCTTAAAAATCCTTCGGGACAACCTATTACAGGACTTCCAAACCCTCAGGGAATGGGAAGTACGGGTGAAATTGCTTATGGTGTCAATGGAAATGTATTGGGGACTGATAATTACGGATTGGACAGTGAGAGTATTGTAGCTGCTGCTGACGGCACGTTTTGGGTGTCTGATGAATATGGACCTCACATCGTTCATTATAATGCGGATGGGGTGGAGATGGAAAGAATCAGTCCTATTGGAGTGAATACAGGAAACAGGAAATTGCCTGCCGTTTTCGCAAAAAGAAGACCTAACCGGGGAATGGAAGGAATGTGTATGACTCCTGACGGAAAGATGCTGGTGGGAACGATGCAGTCGACCATGTATGTTCCTACCAAAGCTCTCGCTACCAATACTACTTTAACAAGGATTGTAACGTTTGACCTTGCAACCGGGCAGACAAAACAATATTTGTATAAGCAGGATGGGGGAGCATCCGATTCCGTTTGTGATATCACAGCGATCAGTAATACTGAGTTTTTAGTTATTGAAAGGGACGGGAAATTCGGTTCTCAGGGCGGACTGAAGAAAGTGTACAGAATTAATCTTTCCGGCGCATCAGATGTTACCGGTCCCGATCTGGCGGCTGTTGATGGGTTAAAGATTAATGATAAAGCTTTGGAACAATCCACATGGGCTGAGATTGATGCTGCCGGGCTAAAGCCGGTTTCCAAGACTTTAGCTGTGGATCTGGTTGCTAAATTGGGATATGAACACGACAAATTCGAAGGAATTGTTTATCTGGGAGGAAATAAACTGGCTGTTTTCAATGACGATGATTTTGGCGTTACCGATGATGGAAACGGAAACCCGAAAGCGAAGATTCTTCCTAAGACAGGAAAAGTAGATAAAGGAACAATGTATGTAGTCGATATTCAGTAATCATATTTTTAAAAGAAAAGCGGCGGAATACAATTCCGCCACTTTTTATTTTTATGATATTGATTCAGTAGAGCATCTAACCTCTAATATCTAAAATCTAACTAATTAAAGGCCTCAATAATTTTAGAGAAATCCTCCAGTTTTAAAGCAGCTCCGCCAATCAGTCCACCATCGATATCCGGTTGGGAAAAAATCTCTTTAGCATTATCCGGCTTCACTGAACCTCCGTAAAGGATCGAAACTTCATCTGCAACTTCTTGCCCATACTTTGCAGCAATGATACTTCTGATATGTGCATGGATTTCCTGAGCCTGCTCAGGTGTAGCCGTTTCACCGGTTCCGATTGCCCAAACGGGTTCGTAAGCAATTACTACTTTTTTGATTTCCTCTGCGGAAAGGGTAAATAAAGCCACTTCAGTCTGGTTTTTTACCACTTCAAAGTGCTGGCCTGCTTTTCTCTGTTCAAGTGTTTCCCCATTGCAGTATACAGGAATTAAACCTTTATCAAGTGCTAACTTAACCTTTCTGTTGCAATGTGAATCTGTTTCACCGTGGTATTGTCTTCTTTCAGAGTGTCCGATAAGTGATCCGGTCACATCAATGGATTCCAGCATATCTGCAGAAAGCTCTCCTGTATAGGCTCCGCTTTCATGCTCGCTCATATCCTGGGAAAAAACTCCGATCTCATCCTTTTCAAAGATGTCTTTTGCCATCATCAGATACAATGAAGGAGGAGCGATCCAAACCTCACAATTCGTCGGGTTATTGTTTTTATAGCTAAGTAATTGAATCATTAATTGCTGAGCATCAATTACATTTTTGTTCATTTTCCAGTTTCCTGCAACGATCTTTCTTCTCATAATTATTTTACTATTTAATCTTCTTTTATTTTAGTGTCTATAAATGTGTAGGTGTTATCTTTTTTACCCATTAATTCAATTGATTGGAACTTTACATTACCGTTATCCAGTACTTCATAATTGTACACATCAATCACCTTATCATAGTTATGAAGTTCATAATATTTTCCGGATTCTGTCCACCAGCTGCCATTTTCAGTTTCCTGTTGTACGTTACCGTCCTGATCAATAGCAACAAATAAAAGCATGCTTTTTCCGTTTTCCATCCTGCATGAAACCCAGTACTTTGAGAAACCTTCGATCTGTTGGTTTTGTTCAGAACCCTTATAACACCCTACCATCTTTGGATCGTAGGTTTTTTGTTGTGCTGTTAATCCTATTCCAATACAAAATAAGGATATGGCAAATAGTTTTTTCATAAAATTATTGATTAATTCCTTCTAATTTAAACATAAAGGCGTACACCAAAGCAGTATCCTTCAGGTAGTCGAATCTTCCAGAAGCACCTCCGTGACCATAAGCCATATCAGTTTTTAAAAACAATACATTTTTATCTGTTTTCATATCCCGTAATTTTGCGACCCATTTTGCAGGCTCGAAATACTGTACCTGTGAGTCATGCAATCCTGTTGTTACCAAAAGATTGGGATAATTTTTCTTTTCTACATTTTCATAAGGCGAATAGGATTTCATATAGAAATATTCCTCTTTATTATTGGGATTTCCCCATTCATCATATTCATTGGTGGTTAATGGGATGCTTTCATCAAGCATGGTATTCACCACATCTACAAACGGAACGTGAGCAATAACTCCATTCCAAAGATTCGGGCTCATATTGGCAATCGCTCCCATTAATAAGCCTCCGGCGCTTCCGCCCTGAGCATACATATGATTTGGAGAAGTGAATTTTTCCTTTACAAGATATTCTCCAGCATCGATGAAATCCGTAAATGTGTTCTTCTTTTTCATCATTTTACCATCTTCATACCACTGCCGTCCCATCTCCTGACCTCCACGGATGTGAGCCATCACAAAGACAAATCCTCTGTCTAAAAGGCTTAATCGGGTAATGCTGAAAGAAGCATTGGATGAATTTCCGTAAGAACCATAGGCATAGAGCAACAGCGGATTTTTTCCGTCCTTTGTTAATCCTTTTTTGTACACAACAGAAAGAGGTATTTTTGTGCCGTCTTTAGCGGTAGCGAAAAGTCTTTCTGTTATATAATTATCCTTATTGTAGCCTCCTAAGACCTCCTGCTGCTTTAAAAGAGTTCTTTTCCCTGTTTTCAGATCTTGTTCAAACTGGGAAAGCGGCGTAATCATAGACGTGTATCCGAAACGGAAATTGTCCGTATTGTATTCCGGGTTTCCTGCCGGAGAAACGGTATAAGTAGGTTCATCGAATTTTACAAACTCTTTTTTTCCGGTTTTCCTGTCATAAATGACCAACTGGGAAAGCCCATTTTGCCTTTCGCTAAAAACCAGGTAATTTTTAAATTCCGTAATGCCCTGCATTAAAACATCTTTTCTGTGGGGAATGAAATCTTTCCAGTTTTCAACTCCTGTTTTGGTTAAGGGAGTTTCTACGACTTTAAAATTAAGGGCATCTTTGTTCGTGGTGATCAGGAATTTATCCTCTAATGGTGTTACATCGTATAAAACATCCTTCATACGTGGCTGAAATACTTTAAATGTACCATTAGGATCATCTGCATTCAGGTATCTTGTCTCAGAAGAAGTAGTGGCAGCAGAATAAATCATAATGAATTTATCATTTTTAGATTTTCCTACCCCGATGTAATTGGACTTATCCTTTTCTTCATAAACCACCACATCTTTACCAGGATCTGTTCCGAGTGTATGCCTTTTGATTTTTTCAGACAAAAGTGTTACGGGATTATTCTCAGTATAATAAATGGTTTTATTATCATTAGCCCATATTGCTTCACCTTCGGTATTTTTAATGCCCAGATCGGTTGTTTTTCCTGTAGAAAGGTCCTTTAAAAACAATTTATACTGCCGTCTCGAAACATCATCCACACCATACACCAGTTTTGTATTATCCGGGCTTATGTTGAATCCTGCCGCTGAATAATAAGGGTGTCCTTCAGCAAGCTGGTCCACATCCAGGAGTATTTCTTCAGGTGCCTCAAGACTACCTTTCTTTCTGCAATATTTAAAATACTGTTTTCCCGTTTCAGTCCGTGTATAATAGTAATATCCGTTTTTGAACGAGGGAACCGATTCATCTTTTTCTTTGATCCTGAATTTCATTTCCTGGAAAAGTTTTTCCCTGAAAGGTTCCGTATCCTTCATCATTCCTTCCCAATAGGAATTTTCCGCCTTCAGGTAATCAACAACTTTTGTGGAGTCTTTTCCTTTTTTGAAGTAATCGATCATCCAGTAATACGGATCATTTACCTTATCACCATGTATCGTTCTGATGTGTTCCTGTTTCTCTGCAACAGGAGCCTTAAGATCAGGGAATTTTTGAGATTGGAGGGTAGAAGCACTCATGATTAATAATCCTAGATATAAATTTTTCATACTCATATTGGTTTTTTGTGCAGGTGTCTAGTTCAGATGCCACATATTCTTTAAAAGCTTATAGAAGGTATGTTCTTCATCCGTTACTTTGTTATCAGCTTTTATAAGTGTTTTGGCAAATTCTGCAAATTTTACGCGCTCTTCTTCCGTAGAGTCGTCATAAAAACAACGGGCATGAAATTCAAAATGATCTTTCCATTCTTCAGGCTGAAGCAGGGCGATGGTTTCCAGTTCATTATCCAAATTCATTTTGAACGGAAATTCATCAGCTAAATATTGCTGTACAAGCATTCCTTCTTCAGGAGCAAATTCTCCGTCTACGGAAGAAAGAATCATTAATAAATGGTAACCGGCAATTGGCTTATTTGACTTTTGCATGAGTTGATTAAAAGTTTAGTGTTTAAAGTGGGTCAATTGACTCCTATTATGTATACGTTATTATTTAATATAATCTTTTGCAGGCTGTTTGTCTACAATTTTTCCGTTCTGTAATATCAGTACAAACGGGTTGCTTCTGGCAATGGTTTTAATGGCGGTTCCGTCCATCATTGCATTTTTAATGGTTTTAAATGTGTTCGGATCCGTAGAGACACCATAGATAACTGCACCTTTCTGGGCATTTACCTTAGCTTCAACTTTTTGGATCAACTCCTGAGAAAGCACTTTAGGGTGATAAGAAAATACCAAAACAGCCTTTGGAGCTTTAATAATCTCATCAGTAACCTCAAGGCCGGCAGGATCTTCAATTTTAAATTTTACAATCTCAGACTTGTAGCCTTCTTTTACGATGACAGATTCGTTTTTTCCTTCTTCAATCTTCCACGGAGAGCCGTCAGCCCAATATTTTGTTTCTTTGATGTAATCATCCTGATTTACTTTTAAAACCTCCCCGGTTTTTTGATTTTTAAGGGAGTAGAAGGTTTTATATTCCGATGGGTTTTTACTGATTTTATCTTTTTCTGCTTTAATATCCGTACCGATCTTATAATCGCGGAAATCGATGAGAGGCTCGTGCATAATTCCCTGTGCCATTATGTAAACCATTACAAGACCAAAAGCTCCCAAAAGGAAATATTTGTACTTGGCCGTAGGTGTTTTCGTTGTGCTGCTGTATTCGTCTTTCCGGACGAATTCTTTTCTGTACAGAACAAATAAAATAATCAGTCCAATCAGCAGAACAACGTCTTTAAAGAAACTCTGCCATGGCGTAAATTTTATTGCATCTCCAAAGCATCCACAATCGGTTACAACATTGAAATAAGCTGAATAAAAAGTAAGGAACCCAAAGAAAACACAAAGGGCAATGAGCATGGATAAGGTGAATTTCAGTCTTAATTTTATTAAAAGCATAAACCCAAGGAAAAGCTCCAGTACAACCACAATAACTGAAAACAGCAAAGCAAATTTTTCGAAAAATGGCATGTTGAAAACTGCGGGGGAAAAGTATTCTTCCATTTTAAAGGAAAAACCTACCAGATCCACAGCTTTTACAAACCCGGACAGGATAAAAATAACTGCAATAATAAAACGAAGTACACCTTTGATCATTTTAAATAGTTTTAGGTTCGAAATTGTTTTCTTTTTCAGAGAATTTGATCAGACAGAAAACAGCATAATTCAGCATATCAAAATAGTTGGCATCCAGGCCTTCGGAAACGATCGTTTTTCCCTGGTTATCTTCGATCTGTTTTGTTCTCAGGACCTTCTGGTAAATAAGATCTGTTATGGAAGAAATTCTCATATCTCTCCATGCTTCGCCATAATCATGATTTTTTCTTTCCATCAGAGCCTGAGCTTCAGATGCATATTTGTCATAGAGGCTTAAAATCACATCATTATTTTCATTGAAATCGTTGGAAAGACCTTTTTCAAGCTGAATAAGTCCGATGATCGAATAGTTGACGATCGCAATAAATTCGTCTTCTTCACTTTCCTCAACCATTTTTTTATCCGTCATCTGCAGGGTCCGGATTCTGTTCACTTTAATGTAGATCTGATCTGTAATTGAACTTGGTCTTAAAACCCTCCATGCTGCGCCGTAATCCTGTAATTTTTTACTGAAAAGATCACGACATTGATTGATAACTTTCCCGAACTGTACTGAAGTTTTTAACATAAATTCTCTTAATAGCCCAAATATACAAAAATACGTATTAGGTTGTGGGAATTGGAGTGTGATTTTGAGCAGAAATGCTTTTAGGTTTGAGGATGGGAGAGTAGAGGTTTTGAGGGTAGGAGGGTTTGAGGGTTTGAGTGTAAAAGGGTGGTGGTTGGAGGGTTGGAGAGTTGGGGATGAAAAGATTGTAAATACTAAGTGGAGAATACATTGTCAAATTGCTTATGATCTGGTGCCCATTGCTTATCAAATAACCTTGCTCATATTACTTTTACTCCTTAGCTTTGCATTATTAAAATTCACCAGTACATCATAACCTTTATCACTCACAAACCCTCATACTCAAACGCTCACACGCTCAAACCCTCCAACTCGCCAACCTTAAAAACCCTCCAACTCTCATGCTCTCAAACTCCCCAACTCAGAAACCTTTTCACTCTATCAACTGCAATGGAAGAATAGTAGATTTAACGATTCCAAAAATTATGGGAATTTTAAATCTTACGCCGGATTCTTTCTCTGATGGAGGGAAGTTTAACGATGAAAAGACCGCACTGGAGCACACGGAGAAATTACTGAAAGAAGGAGCGGAAATCATTGATATCGGTCCCCAGTCTACGCGCCCTCACGCTGAATTTCTTACGAGCAAAGAAGAGATCCTAAGGATCGGAAAGCTGATTTCTCAGATCAAAAAAGAATTCCCTGAGGCATTGATCTCATTGGATACCTTCTATTCGGAAACGGTGAAGTTTGGTTTTGATGAAGGAATTGACCTCATTAACGATATTTCAGGAGGACAATTTGATCATAATATGTTCGATATTGTTTCAGCAACAGGACTTCCTTATATTCTGATGCATATAAATCCTTCCTATGAGAGGATGCATGACAAAACAAAATTTGATGATATTACATTAGAGGTGAACCGGTATTTTAGTGAAAAGACCCGTGAGCTTTTACAGAAAGGAGTGAGGGATATTATTCTGGATCCCGGTTTTGGTTTTGGAAAAACGGTGGAAGATCAGATGAAATTAATAGGAGAAGTGGAGTATCTGGAATTTGGACGATTTCCTCTGTTGATTGGTATTTCCAGAAAATCTTTTATTTACAAACCTCTAGGTAAAACCCCATTGGATATTAATGAAGAAACCCAAAAACTTCACATGAAAGTTTTAAAACAAGGGGCAAAAATTCTCAGGGTGCACGATGTTGCCGAAGCTAAAAAAACAGTGGAGATCTTTTTGCAAGAAAAATGATAAATAGGCTAAAAAAAAACTATGCGCTAAAAAGAATCAACGCATAGTTTTAAATGGTAAACCAATCATATTTTATCTCTCTAATGTAAAGTTCGGGATCACTTTCGGACGATCACTTTCATTAGCTACTTTCCATGAAGTTCTGTACATCCATTCCGTCATTTTGTATAACTTTTTGTAATTGATATTCTCAGACTCATCCTGTGGAGTATGGTACTGCTCATGTAAAACACTGGTAAAAAATATAGCAGGGATTCCTAGTTTTGCGTACGGTAAATGATCACTTCTGAAGTAAAAATATTCAGCATGATTAGGAGAATCCCAGTCTTTAAGGTATCTGAATTTCGTACTTTCGTTATTGGCTTCTTCAGCCATTTTTACCAGTTCTTCAGAATTTTTATGCGGAGCATTTCCTCCTAACAGAGCTGCTTCTTCATTGCTGTTTCTGCCGATCATATCGCCATTCAATACTGCAACGATCTGTTCTTTAGGAACTACAGGATGGGCTGCATGCCATCTTGACCCCAAAAGTCCTCTTTCTTCGGCACCATGAAAAACAAAAAGAATACTTCTTTTTCCGGGTTGTTTTTTGTAAGCTCTTGCCATAGCAAGCATAGCTACACAGGTACTCGCGTTATCATCTGCACCGTTGTAAATGGTATCATTTTTAACCGGATGTCTTATCCCGTCATGATCCTGATGTCCGCTGATCAGAACATATTCATTTTTTAACCTGGGATCTGTTCCTTCAATTTTTCCGATAACATTTACAGATGGGTACTTATAGGTTTCTGTGATCAGGTTGATAGATACTTTGGGGTTGTTTTTTACCCAGCCGGCATTTTCTCTTTTGATCCACAAAACAGGGATATTGTTTGTAATGCTTTCTCTTAATCCTTCTACACCATACGATCCTCTTGTCATTTGCGGAAGAACTTCTACCCAACTTTTTTCAGAAGTATCATCTGTGATGAAAATAATGGCTTTAGCGCCAAGATTTAGTGCCGTATTATAGTATTTTGTTCTTACAAATCCGGGATATCTTCTTACAAAAAGGGTCATTTCCTTTTCGATATTTTTATCGGAAGCGTTTACGGCCAGTACTTTTCCTTTAAGATTCAATTTAGATAGATCCTCAGGTTCGGTATTTCCGGCATACACAATATCAGTTTCCAGATGAGCATTTACAGGTTCTGCAACAAGAAAATCTTTCCATAATCTTAATGTATTTTCACCCAGTTTTACGCTGCTTTGCGGAATTACCTGATGCCTGTACATATCAAAATACTGAAAAAAAAGTGCCGTTATCTCCTGCCGGAGACATCTCGGACTCTTTCGCCTTATCTGCCAGCCACATCGAGACTTTTAACTCATTTAACGTTCCTGCTTCACGCCCGCAGAACTGATCAGCAGCCATTTCATACATATCTTTTTTAAGATCTGATTCTTTGATTGCAGATACTAAAGGCTTTTTATAGCTTTGGGCATGGGCTAAAAAGATAGCAAATACGCCGATAATTGATAGAAAATAATTTTTATTCATAGGGTGAACAAATTAATTAAGATAGGACAGCTTTTCCGAGAACTGTTTGGAAAACTCTTTCCGGTCTTTTTCCAGTTTTTCTTTGTCAGCAGGTAAAATATAATTGAAGAGAATCTTTTCTTCGCGATCGATGAAAATAATTTCCTTCTCTTCACCATCAATCATCTGCAGGAATATTTCCCACATGGAAACGTCTTTTAACCGTAAAAGATCAAAAAAATCGTCCGCTTTTATTTCTATTTTTTTCATGTTCTGATTGTTAAAATTCCAATAATTTTAATTTAAACTGTATGGCAAAATTTTGCTTAAAATTAGAGGTGGTATAATATCCTACTCTATAAAATACCCCAAGATTAAAATAACTTGAAAGGAAGTTATTCCATTCCACACCTACTTCCTGATACAAATGATCCAGCTTTCTGAATTTGAAATCATGATATTCCGGATGTTTCATATCTCCAATGGTTCCTCTAAGAACAAAATCAAAACTTGATACATTTTGTCCGATACTCTTCAGGTATAGCGGAAGCTTATGGGTGAAATAATAGGCAATAAATTTATCATTATAATACTTTCCTCCCTCTAATGTTGCAAATCCAAGGTAGGAGGTAAGGTTAAAATTAATATCTCTTCCCGGAGAAGCCAGTCCGTTCATCGTGAAATTTTTCCAGATCGGAGCTTCACCCAGAACGATCCCTCCATAGAGCCTTACACCGGTAGTTCCTAAAACCGTTTTAAAATTATGAACAAAAAGTGCATCAAAACGGGTATAATTAAAATCACCACCCAATACTTTGTAGCTCTGTTCATAATTGAAATAAAGTTCAGGGTACTTCTGATCAATAAGAGACTTGCCCTGTGGGGTCATAATATTTGTGGAATTAGGTGAGAACTTCAAAGTAAACAATGTATTGAAGTTTTCAAACGAAGGACCACTGTTTCTGAACTGGTAATCAAACATAGCCTGCTCAAAATTTCTCCTTGCCGCAAAAACCAGGGTAAGTCCGTTGGTGATATCATTAAGATAAGACAAAGAAGCCCCGCGGAAATGGTAATACCTGTCATTATTAAGGTTATTTCCATAGTTCATCATTCTCATCTTAAAGTTCCAGAGTCTTCTGTAAAATTCCCCAGATGCAGTTACATCATTATAATATTCTATTCTGAAAAACGAATTCTTTTCCAGGGTTGTTTTCATGTCCAGGCCGATTCCGTACTTCCATTTATCATCTTTGAACCCATAGGCAAAATAATAATCCGGAGAAAAATAAGGATTAAAAGTTTCATTCAGTTTAGCTTTTAAGCCAAGCCTGAATCCCTCATAGAGGTTGTAGTTCACAATTTCATCTACCGCAAAGTCAACGATACCAACCCTTATCTGCCCATTGATAAGCCCTGTCAGTATTTTAGCTTTATTATCAATGTTGTAGATCTTTCCAAGGCTGTCTATAGTTGTATAGGTATTTCTTTCCCTTTCCGTTAGCGGATCCGTTCTGTACTGGTCAAGAGATGTTCCATCCGCATTTTTTACAGAAAAGGTATAACCCTTAAAATCTTTGGAGTTTTCTTCAATAGGGGACTTGAAATCAAAATACCTTGAGGTAAGGAAAGCGTAGGTACCAAAACTGTTTCTCCCTTTTTTTTCAGCGGTATCTTCAGAATGGTCTTTACTGTCGTCCTTAACGGCCATTTTACTCATTCGTAGTTTTACCTTTTCATGAGCAAGGAACCATTTGTTATTATAAAACACCCAGGTGCTGGTAATAATTCCGTCGTTTTTATTTTTACTGATGTTTTCGATCTTTTTAATACCATAGGTCTCGGTATCTATATAGATCGTTCCGTTGAACTTTCTTTTTTTTATCGGACTTTTTATAATTCACTTCACGGAAACGGATCACAAAGTTTTTCCGTCCGTCCAGCTCTAGGGTATCGGTAAGAAAATAACGGTATAAACCTCTGTTTTCCTGTTTAACCTGATTCGGAATTCGGTCCCTGTTACTTTGCTGGAGAGCAATCATTTCATAGATAGGTTGCTTAAGACCCGAAATCCTGTTATCTAAAATATTGATCTTTTCTCCATATTTTTTTGAATACAAAAACTCCTGAGCTCTTTCCCAAAGAAAAAGTTTGCTTTTTGAAAAGATTTTTTTTAGCGGAAATATTGTTTAAAGAATCCTTCTCTCTTTTCTTTTTGAAGAAATTAGTATCGTTAAAAAACTGATTAAACTGAGTTATACTATCTTCGTCAATGTCTAAAGATACTTTTTCATACGATTTGTACGTGTATGAGCTCAGACTTTTGGGAGAGTTTTCTTTAAAATATTTATTAACCTTATTCAGAATCTCCAGGGCGCTCGGATCACTTTTATCCTGCAGGATGACGGTCTCAATAGCAGTGGTTTTTGAAGAAGTTTTAAGGAGCGATACCTCCATATTTTCTTCTACCAACGCAATTTCATTCTGATAATAATCTGCCCGGATTTCTATGCTGTTGCATTTGGTTTTGAATTCAAAAATTCCCCGGGAGTCTGTTTGCCCAAGGAGTTTATCATTACAGAAGATTTTAGCATTGAGGACAGGGGTTTTGTCTATCTCATCGATGACTTTGATTTTTGATTGCGAATAACCAAAAATACAAGTCCAGAAAAATATAATAAATAAAACCCTTTTCATGAAATAAATGTGAATCAAAATTAGTGATATTTCTTATCATGAAAAACTTTTATAAGCGTTATTGATATAATTTTCAATCTGTTGTTGCTTGGTTGTTTTAATAGAAATGCAAGTAAATTTGCTTATATAGATCAAGGCAAAATAAAAACTTCCAAAATTTTTGGAAGTTTTTATTGTTATTGTTAAAATATTGTTATTTAAATATTTAAGGCTTTCTGATAAGCATTTTCTAAACCGGCGAGGTTTTTTCCACCCGCAGTAGCAAAGCCCGGGTTTCCACCGCCGCCACCTTGGATCTCTTTTGCCAGTTCCTTTACAATAGCTCCAGCCTGATAGCTAGAAGCCAGATCGTCAGAAACTCCTACGGTAATCATCGGTTTGTCATCAGCATTGGAAAGTACAATGGTTATCGATGTTGGGATTTCTTTTTTTTAGCTGGAAGACAATGTCTTTTACAGAGCCTGCATCCAATGAGGTCTTCTTAACCAATAGCTGCTTATCTCCTTTTTGCTCGTAAGCATTCTTCCAGTCTCCGATTTCTCCTTTTGCTTTTTCCTTTTTCAATGCTTCCACCTCAGATTTCAATGAGGCATTTTCTTCAATCAGCTTTTCAATAGATCGTACCACATCTTTTGATTTCAGCAGCTGAGAAAGCTCGGTGATCTGCTGTTCTATATTTTTGAAGTATTCGGCAGATTTATCTCCTGAAATTGCTTCAATTCTTCTGATCCCTGCAGCAGCAGAGTTTTCCGAAGTGATTTTAAAATGACCGATTTCGCTGGTGTTCTTAACATGGGTTCCACCACATAATTCCTTTGAGCTTCCAAACTGGATCATTCTTACATTATCTCCGTACTTTTCACCAAACAAAGCCATAGCTCCTTTGTCTATAGCCTCCTGGATCGGAATGTTTCTGAATTCCTGCAGAGCAATGCTGTCTTTGATCTTTTGGTTTACCTTTTCTTCGATCAAAGCAAGTTCTTCTTCCGTCATCTTATTGAAATGAGAGAAGTCGAAACGCAAATAATCAGGTCCTACATAAGAACCTTTTTGCTCCACATGAGTTCCCAGAACTTCTCTTAGTGCTTCATGCAGAAGGTGGGTAACCGAGTGATTGGCCTGAGAATTCTTCCTTTCCGTAGCATTTACTTTAGCATAGAAAACAGCTCCTGCATCTTTTGGAAGACCATTGATCAATGAAATAATCAAACCGTTTTCCTTTTTCGTTTCCAATACTTCAAAGCTTTCCGCAGCATTTTCCAGGACTCCTTTATCGCCAACCTGTCCACCTCCTTCAGGGTAGAAAGGAGAGTTGCTAAGAACCACCTGATAGAATTCCCCGTCTTTATTTTCTACCTTTCTGTATCGGGTAATATAGGTTTCAGCTTCAAGCTGGTCATAGCCTACAAAAGTTTCCGGCTTTTCTTCCAGAACCACCCAGTCATATACTTTAGAAGCAGAGTCTTTCTTAGAACGCTGTTTTTGTTTCTCCATTTCTGCCTGGAAACCCACCTCATCGATGGTCAATCCCTTTTCTTCCGCAATAATTCTTGTCAGATCATCCGGGAAACCATAAGTATCATACAGTTCAAAAACTTCTACAGAAGGCAGCACCTTCGAACCATCCGAAATGGTTTGCTGAATCAGTCTTTCAACGCGTACAAGACCGCTTTCAATAGTTTTTAAAAATGATTCTTCTTCGCTTTTGATAACCTCTGTAACAAGATTCCCCTGCTTTTCAAGCTCGGGGAAGAATGGTCCCATCTGATCTTTAAGAACAGCAACCAATTCGAAAAGGAAAGGTTCTTTCATTCCTAAAAAACGGTAAGAGTAAGAAATTGCTCTTCTTAAAATTCTTCTGATCACATACCCGGCTCCTCCGTTAGAAGGAAGCTGTCCGTCTGCAATAGCAAAAGAAACCGCTCTGATATGGTCTACCACCACGCGGATGGCAATATCTTTTTCATCTTCTAAAATTCCTGTGTATTTCTTGCCTGAAAGTTCCTCAACTTTAGCAATAAGCGGAGTGAAAACATCGGTGTCGTAGTTCGAAGATTTACCTTGTAACGCCATACAAAGACGCTCAAATCCCATTCCGGTGTCTACATGCTGCTGCGGAAGTTTTTCCAAGCTTTTATCAGCCTTTCTGTTGAATTCCATGAAAACCAGGTTCCAGACCTCAACAACCTGCGGGTGATCATTATTCACCAGTTCAAGTCCGGAAATTTTTGCTTTTTCTTCAGGAGTTCTAAGGTCGATATGAATTTCAGAACAAGGTCCGCAAGGTCCGCTTTCCCCCATTTCCCAGAAATTATCTTTTTTATTTCCGTTAATGATCCTGTCTTCAGAAATATGGGTCTTCCAGAAGTCGTACGCATCCTGGTCCCTTTCCAGATTTTCAGAAGCATCTCCCTCAAAAATGGTTACGTATAAATTTTCTTTCGGAATTCCGTATACTCCGGTTAACAATTCCCAGGCAAAAGCAATAGCATCTTTTTTAAAATAATCACCAAAAGACCAGTTTCCCAACATCTCGAACATCGTATGGTGGTAAGTATCTCTACCTACATCATCCAGGTCATTATGTTTTCCGGAAACCCTTAAACACTTTTGTGTGTCGGCAATCCTTGGAGCAGTAGGTGTTTTATAACCTAAGAAAAAATCTTTAAACTGCGTCATTCCTGAGTTGGAAAACATCAGGGTAGGATCGTCTTTCAGCACAATCGGTGCAGAAGGAACGATAAGGTGGTCTTTACTTTTAAAATAATCTAAAAATTTTTGACGTATCTCTTGTGATGTCATAAGTAATGTATTGCTTTGCTTTTTATGATAAGATGCAAATTTAATGTTTTTAGGTGATTTAGTTTCAATTTATTGATACTTTTGGAAACATTTGTGTCGATAATCTGAAACAGTTTTTAGAAGCTGTTTCCCGCTTTCCGTACTCGCTATTTTTCTTTGATAAGAAAAATGAGCTCAGACAAATACTACAATCGGGGCTAGAAAAAAGTACCTTAAAATAATTATACCAAAAACTAAGGAATTGTATGCTCTCTGCGGAACGGGAATTTTAGGCAGTATATTTTTTTGTGCTTTTCCGCTTAACTTACTATCTTCGTTATGATCTGAAATGATAAAAGCGTAATATGACGAAAAATGAAGTGCTGAAAAGCTGGGTAGAAATGTATTCCGGAGCCCTTTTAAAGAGAGCAATGTATCTTCTTTCAGATAAGGATGATGCTAGAGATATCGTTCAGGAAGTTTTTCTTTCAGCATTGTCATCTTATGATTCTTTTGAGGGAAAAAGCCAGCCCCTTACCTGGCTGATGACGATTCTCAACCGGAAGGTTGCCGATTTCTACCGTGGAAAGTACAAGTCTGAACCTCAGATCAGGCTGGATCATTTTTTTGATGAAACAGGATCCTGGAAAAGTAGCCAGGTTCTTAATGACTGGGATATTTCTAATAAAGAACCTGAACTTCTGGATGACCAGCAATTCAATAAAACTTTAGAAGATTGTATTGAAGAATTGCCCGTCCGATGGAAGATTCCTGTGAAAATGTACTACCTCCAGGAAAAAAAAAGCTCCGGATGTGAGTCAGGAATTGGATATTTCTACGACTAATCTATGGAAGATTTTACAAAGAAGCAGAATGCAGTTGCGGGAGTGCCTGGATTTTAATTGGTTTGCAAAATCATAAATGTTGAACATGTTGAAAAAATTGATTCATTTGATATTTCTTCCATGCAGTGTAGCCACACTCCTTATGGAAAAGAAAAATGCAGGGTCTATTTCTCCGGAAGAAGACCGTAAGCTTACTATGCATCTGAAAATTTGCAAATGGTGCAGGGCTTATCAGAAAAAGCTCTCCATCCTTGATGAAATCATGAAGAAAACTTTTATAAAAAAGGAAAGTGATGAAATTAATGATTCTGATATTCAAGGTTTTAAAGATGATATGATTAAAAAGATAGATTTTTGATAAAAATTCTGTCAGGATTTTGAAGCCGTTCCGACTATACTTCTGAAAATAATAAAAGTAGTCATTCAAAATCTTAAAAAAAATGAACGGAACAGCACAACTTACTAAAGAATCTATAACGTATAAGCTGGGATATTACATCTCATTATACGGAGCGGCACTTATCTTACTCTGGATTGGAATTTTCAAATTTACTCCAACCGAAGCACAAGGAATAAAAAGCCTGGTTGAAAACCATTTTCTCACCTTTTTCGTATATAATATAGCAAGCGTTCAAACGGTGTCAAATGCTATCGGAACGATAGAAATTATCATTGCACTACTGCTGATATTTAGTCCGAAATTTGTAGCTCTGAAGAAGTATGCGGGAATCGGAATGACAGTGACTTTCCTTGTTACTTTAAGCTATTTATTTACAACTCCAGGAATCTGGAAAATAGTGGATGGAGTTCCGGTAACAGATTTCTTTATTCTCAAAGATCTCATGCTTTTAGGATTTGGATTGATGATATATCAAAAAAAATAATAATGAATAAAAAGATAAAAATGAAAAGTATATTAATATTACTGGCAGTTGTTTTAGGTATTGCCGTATTTGCAAGAAGCTGTGGCGATTCAAAGAAATCGTCAGAAATAAAAAAAAGAAAATGAGACCATTATGGACAGTAAAAATGTAAAAGAAGTTTATTTTGCAGGCGGATGTTTTTGGGGAACAGAGCACTTTTTCCAACAGATTCGCGGGGTTGTGGGAACTGAAGTAGGATACGCTAACGGAAACAAGACAAATCCTACCTATGAAGAAGTTGTAAGCCATACAACCGGCTTTGCAGAAACCGTAAAAGTGAAATATGATCCTGAGCAAGTTGATTTGAAATTATTGATCGATCTGTATTTCAAAACCATTGATCCTACAAGTCTGAATCAGCAGGGAAATGATAGGGGAGACCAGTACAGAACCGGAATTTACTCTACAGATAAGGCTACAGAAGCCATTGTGAAAGAAGAAGTACAAAAACTGGCTAAAAATTACAGTAAGCCTGTGGTGGTAGAAACTATTCCACTGAAAAATTTCTACAGGGCGGAAGATTATCATCAGGATTATCTGGATAAAAATCCTGGAGGATACTGCCACATCGAACCGGGACTTTTTGAAATGGCTAAAAATGCCAATCCGCTTCCAAAAGCTAAGTACCAGAAACAGGATAAAAAGGTTTTAAAAGAAAAACTTACGGCTGAACAATACCGTGTAACGCAGGAAAATGCTACAGAAATGCCTTACCAGAATGAGTATGATAAAGAGTTTCGTGAAGGGATCTATGTAGATATTACAACAGGGGAGCCATTATTTGTGTCAACAGATAAATTCGAATCCGGTTGTGGATGGCCAAGTTTTTCCAAGCCGATTACTAAAAATGTTATCGATGAAAAATTAGACAGGTCTGCGGGAATGACCAGAGTGGAAGTTCGTAGTAAGACAGGTGACGCTCATTTGGGACACGTCTTTACAGATGGCCCTAAAGATAAAGGAGGTTTACGTTACTGTATCAATAGTGCCTCTCTAAAGTTTATACCGAAGGCTGAAATGGAGAAGAAAGGATATGCTGAGTATCTTCCATTACTCGAGAAAAAATAATGTGTAAAGGTTGCTGAAAAGCAACCTTTTTTTATGAATATTTACTTTTTCTCCATGCTTGATCTTAGCAGGTAATCCAACATCAAGAACATTGAGGTTGATCTCCTCAAACTTCCGGCTCCCATAATACCAAAACAATAATGGAATAATAATAGCGCTTATAAGCCCAGGGAAGTAGTATATCCTTTTCATATTATTGTCTTTTATTAAATTGAACGGTATCTTTAATGCTAAACATGGAGATATTTAAAAATAGTAAAAATCCAAAAATGATGTAGTACGCTTGTTGAGGTAATTGTTTAAGCTGATATTCAAATTTTTGGTATCCTGTATAATAATATTTCATGCTGTAAATAGGAGCGCCAACAGTGCCTCCACAAATTGGGCGGGTATTTTTGTTGGGATCTTTATAAAAATGTACAGCAAAAAAATGACCCGTTTTTCCCACATCAATTCCAAAGGTTTCCTGTTTTGCTATTGTCATAGCATCCATCAGAACTATGAAATCCTGTAGATTATTTTTATCACCGATAACGAATTCAATACCTGTTTCTCTTTCATTTCTTTTCTGAAGTTGCTGAAGTTCTGAAACATAGTACTGTTGATTTTGTAATGCGGTATTAGGTTTGACAAAGATTTTTTTATAATTCCAGTTTCTGAAAGATTCAAATGTATTATCTACGCTGTCATTCAATTTATGTTTTGAAGGAAGTCCTAAATCCAAAATAGTATAAGGAGTATGAATTCTCTGATGGACATAATACCACAATAACAAAGGAATAATAACAGCGCTTATAAGCCCAGGGAAATAATATATTTTTTTCAAGCCTCGCATTTTTATAAAATTAAAAAAATATCCTGTACAAATAAAAAAAAGTGATCCTCAATGAATCACTTTTTAATATTTTAATTTTCAAATCTTTTAATCATTCAATTAAAAAGACTACCAATCCCTTTTTCTCAAGATCCAGTATGATCCGAAAATAAAAAGTCCACTCCAAACAATACAGGCGATTAAACTTTCTGTAGGGTAGGTGAATTCATATTTCAATCCCATCATTTTAGCCATATTTAATCTCAGCATAGGATTGGGAATCAGGTTAGACATGCTTTCCAAAGGAAGAAGATGGGTGATGAAGAAATCTTCTTTCATAATCTTGATTCTCTCCAGTTCCTGTGTTCCACGGACTTTTTGGAATACTTCGATGGCGGTTAAGATTCCTTCACCGATCCAATACACAAAGAATCCTAGAAATACAAACATGGATTTTCTGAGGAGTACCGAAAGAAACATTAAAAAACAGAAGAAAGTAAAAAGTTTTACAAAATAATTTCCGATAAAGAACATTTCTTTGAAGACCGATGCGGAGTCTGTTACCTTGGAATAATTATATCCTAAGAAAAGGGTAATGACAAATACAATAAGGGTAGATACAACAGAAAAAATAGTTATCGTCAGTAGCTTAGATCCGATGAATTCTTTTCTGCTCAACCCATCAATGGTATTCTGCTTAAACATTCTGTTGCTGAACTCCTGTGAGATCGAAAAAACAATAATCAATCCAAGGAATATCTTTAGCAAGGCTACAATCCAGGTAGTAAAGTTCCAGATTTCCGGAAAATTATAAATCCCCTGTTCCTTTAGATTAATTGTTGCACCAAAGACATCCAGATCGACCAATCCGATGAAAAGAAGCGCCACTAAAATAGTAAAATACAATATGGTGAAAATCCTAAACGGTCTGTAATTCAGATTTTTGTGGTATTCGAGTTTTAATAATTTAAGCATTGGTATTCGTGTTTTTTACAAGTTCAAGGAATTGAGTTTCAAGCGATAATTTTTTCTTAGACAAGTGGGATAAGAAAATACCTTTTTCTGCCAGCTTCTGATTGAGTGCCGAAGCAGAAATGGAAGCGTCTTCACGAATCTGAGCCTTAATGATATCATTTTCGGTATTTATAGAGCTGAACCATTGCAGTTCTTCAAGGGCATTTAAAAGTGCCGTATTGTTATCTGCCTTTAATTCAAAAAAACCTTTGTTGCTTGTAATTTCATCAACCCGCCCGCTGTAAATGGAATTCCCCTCCTTTAAAACAATAACATGGCTGCATATTTTTT
Organism: Chryseobacterium proteolyticum; assembly: GCF_046591535.1. Taxonomy (NCBI): domain Bacteria; kingdom Pseudomonadati; phylum Bacteroidota; class Flavobacteriia; order Flavobacteriales; family Weeksellaceae; genus Chryseobacterium; species Chryseobacterium proteolyticum. The sequence continues at coordinate 228,956 of NZ_JBJLWK010000004.1, forward strand.
CAATTTCGTCCAGAAGATGGCTGGCAATAATGATCGTAATTCCTTGTTTGGCAATATTGGAAATGATTTCCCTGATCTGGATAATGCCTTCAGGATCCAGCCCGTTTGTAGGTTCGTCCAGTATCATGACCTCAGGATTGTTCAGCATAGCGGAGGCGATCGCCAGTCGCTGTTTCATTCCAAGTGAGAACGTTTTAAATGGATCTTTCTTCCTGTCCAGAAGATTTACCGTCTTCAGAACTTCATCAATACGCTGGTAGGAAGCTCCTTTAATTTCGGCAACAATCTTTAAGTTGGTTTCGGCGCTCAGATATGGATAGAAGTTCGGTTGCTCAATAATAGCCCCGATTTTTTTTTAAAGTATCGGGATCTGTGCCCTTTTTTCCGAACCAGTACCAGTCGCCACTGGTGGGATTTATGGTGGAAAGCAACATTCCGAATGTAGTGGATTTCCCACTTCCATTAGGGCCAAGAAGTCCGTAAACGTTCCCTTTTTCTACATCAAAAGAGATATTGTTTACAACGGTTCGTTTGAATTTTTTTGTTAAATTCTTTACTGACAAAACTTTTTCCATGTAATTTGTTTTACATAGTAGTAGTCTTTGTTTTTAACAGAATGTTACAATATTTACTTAAATTGTCTGATCTTGTATGAGATTAAAATATTAAATTTGGTAGTATAATTCGTGAATATGAAGTTAATTGAGCTTGCAAAAGAATTAAATATTTCCGTAGAGGCAATCAAGCAATTTATCCAGGATTTTGACCTGGAACTTGGGGTATGTATGAGTACCAATTTTGAGATCAAAGATGATTTTGAAAAGTTTGCCCGCGAGAATGTAGATTTTTTAAGGACCTACGAAAAAGATCTTGATCAGAATAAAACCCTTGAACAAATTGCGGAGACGATCAATCAGCCTAAAGAAAAGATAGAAAAAGCAATTCAGGACAGCACTCCTAATATTTTTGATAACGGAATATTCCGTTCTTCAATTTCCAGTTACGGAATAGATAATAAGCTGGGTGGAAATTATCAGTTTGTTTACAACTATTTTGGACATAAGACCAGTCTTCAACACCGGGATTTCATAGGTTACCGGGATCTGTTCTTTTATATTTCCAGTGTCTTGGAGCCATTTTTAAATAAGCAACAGATAAAAGACTGGGGAATCAATAAGCCTGCGGGGATCATTCTTTACGGACCTCCGGGAAGTGGTAAGATTTTCTGGGCCAACAAAATTGCAGAGATCATCAATTATCAGTTTAAGGAAGTTAAAAAACATTATCTGGGAACATCATTAATCGATGGGAATAAAACAAATTTTAATGATTTTCTCATAAAGATGATGACGGAGGATAAGGTGCTTCTTTTTATGGATGATTTTGATGAAATCATGATGGAAAGAAGTGCAGAGAACAATGTGGCATCCTGCAATCTTGAAACGCAGGAGATCATTCTTCATTACATCGGAAAATTTGCAAAAGAAGACGTAGTGATGGTGGGGTCTGCCAAGTCCGTATCGGAGATTGATGAGGAGATTCTGGCGCCGGGAAGATTCGATGTAATGATTCCTGTTTTTCCTCCTAATGCTGCTGAGCGTTCGGAAATTATCCTGTACGGAATGACGAAAGGGCTGGAAAGCGATTCTTTGCTCTATAAGATCCTTAAAAATAACAAAGCAGATAAAGTACCTTTCTGGAATGGAAGTGCATCCAAAATGAAGGCTTTCAGCAATACCATGCTGATGGATTTTACACAAAGTCTGAAGAAGAGGATAAAAAATCTTTACCAGCGAACAAAAAATGAAAAACTTGTAATTGACGATGTCCTCTTAAATGGAGCCCTGAGAGATGCAGCAGGCAAACTTACAGAAGAATATCTGCAACAGGTTGAACAATTTTTAAATGATGCGATTATCAATAATTTTGATGATTTTCAATACAGGATTAAATCCTTACGAACCGAACTTGAAACCTATAAAGTGGTAGAAGAACCTGCGAGGGCAATAGGTTTTCATCACAATGATGAAGAGGAGGGAGGAAAAGACAAAGGCTAATTACTCATCACCGATGAACAGCATCTGGGAACTTGAAACCTTTTACCGGAGAAGGGATGTTATTATTATTGGATCAGGGTTTACCGGGCTTTGGACAGCTATTTCCATTAAAGAAAAATATCCTGACCTATCTGTTTTAATTATTGAAAGAAATCCGATTCCGCTGGGCGCTTCAACAAGAAATGCCGGCTTTGCCTGCTTTGGGAGCCTGACGGAAATTATTGCCGATCAGGGAAAAATGGGATGGGACAAGACCTTGGAATTGATTAAGATGAGGTTTGAAGGGCTTCTGAAAATTCAGAAGTATTTTAAGAATTCAGAAATTGATTTTGATTTGAGTGGGGGCTTTGAAATCCTGAATAATGAATCTCCCTTAGAAAAGATGCAAGAAGTGAATGAAAAAATGAAGCTCATAACAGGAATTTCAGCCACTTATTCTTTACAACAAGATAAAATCAAAGCATTTGGGTTGGGAAAATCGGACTTTCTGATTGAAAATCCATGTGAAGGAAGTCTCCATTCAGGAAAGCTCTTACAAAAGCTTCTTGAGAAATGTCAGGACCTGAAAGTTGAATTCCTTTTTGGAACACCGGTTACGGATGTAATTGAGGAAAACACCGGAATGGAAGTCAGGTTGTCTGAAGATTTGTCTGTTCATGCAGAACAGGTTATTCACTGTACCAATGCTTTTAGCTCCCAATTTTTAGAAAATGAAGAAATCATTCCTGCCAGAGGTCAGATTTTAGTTACGGAACCCGTTCAAAATTTAAAATTAAAAGGAACTTTCCATTACGATGAGGGATTTTATTATTTCAGAAATGTAGGAAACAGGGTGCTGTTGGGAGGCGGGAGAAACCAGGATTTTAAGACTGAAGAAACCCGTGATTTTCAGACTACTGAATTTTTACAGAATCATCTGGAAAATTTTTTGAAAGAGGTAATTCTGCCTGATCATGATTTTAAAATTGGCCTTCGATGGTCGGGGATCATGGCAATGGGTTCAGAAAAAACTCCCATTGTAAAACAGGTGTCGGAAAGACAGTTTTGTGCTGTAAGACTCTCCGGGATGGGCGTTGCACTGGCCCCAAAAATTGGAGAGATCATTGCGGATAAGATCAATTAAAGATGTTATGAGATATAGATATACGAATCTTTTTGCTGTATTAACAGTTCCTCTTATTTTTTTGTCAGTTTTCTTTGCAGGAGCGGGTCATGGAAATTATGCGCTGATCACAGTTATTTTTCCACTTTGCTTTTTAGGAATTGTATTACCGGATAATATATCCATGTATTTTCTGGTATTTGGCATACTTCAATTTGCCATCTATGGAAATATTATTGATAGGTTTGGAGGTAAGAAGAGTTTGCCATTTATATTAGCAGCACATTTTTTATTTATAATTATTGGCTTTATAGCTACAAATAATAGCTTATTCTGATTAATATCTATTTCCATTGGGTCAAAAAATATTATTGATCTTGTTCAACATTAACTCAGGAAAAAATGATTGCTAATAGCTATGCTCATTGCTCAAAATTTTATCCTTATTTTTGCAAAAAATAAAATTTCGTGATTAACAACGACCATATAAAAGATGTTCAGTCCAGAATTGAAGATCTCCATAAATATCTTCAGATTGAAAAGAAGAAAATAGAAATTTCTAATGACGACGAAAAAACGGCTGCTCCTGAATTTTGGGATCATCCGAAAGAGGCGGAGGCGTTCTTAAAGCAGCTTCGTTCTAAAAAAAGATGGGTGGAAGATTACCAGGAAATTGCTACTCAGTTTGAGGATCTGCAGGTTCTAATGGAATTTGCCAAAGAAGATCCTGATTCTGAAAAAGAGCTGGATGAGACATTTCCAAAACTGGTAGAAAAAATAGAAGACCTTGAATTCAAAAATATGCTTTCCAACGAAGGGGATGAGCTTTCAGCCGTCATACAGATCACGGCAGGGGCAGGAGGTACTGAAAGTTGTGACTGGGCGGCAATGCTGATGAGAATGTACACGATGTGGGCGGAAAAGCAGGGATATAAAATTCGGGAGCTGAATTATCAGGAAGGAGACGTTGCCGGCGTAAAAACAGTGACATTGGAAATGGATGGAGAATACGCTTTCGGCTACCTTAAAGGAGAGAATGGTGTTCACAGGCTCGTAAGAATTTCACCTTTTGACAGTAATGCCAAAAGACACACAAGCTTTGTTTCCGTGTATGTTTATCCATTGGTAGATGATACTATTGAAATTAATATAAACCCTGCGGACATTTCATTTGAAACCATGCGAAGTTCAGGAGCCGGAGGGCAGAACGTTAACAAGGTGGAAACAGCGGTGCGTCTCCGTCACGCGCCAACCGGGATCATTATCGAAAACTCGGAATCAAGATCGCAGCTGCAGAATAAGGAAAAGGCAATGCAATTGCTTCGTTCCAGATTATATGAAATGGAGCTTGAAGAAAGAATGAAAGCCCGAAACGAGATTGAATCCAATAAGATGAAAATCGAGTGGGGAAGTCAGATAAGGAACTATGTGATGCATCCTTACAAACTGGTAAAAGATGTACGTTCTGGTTATGAGACTTCAGATGTGGATTCGGTAATGAACGGAAATCTTACGCCATTCCTGAAAGCTTTTCTCATGGCCGATGGAACCGCGGTTTCTGACGATGATTTAGACCTGTAAAAATTATTCTGGTTTTTTAGTTAAAATCTTATAATTAATTTCTTAATCAGACTTTTTAGACTTATTTTTGTTACTTATCAATATGTATGGAAGATTTCAATAGCTGGAAAGATTTATTAAACCCGGAGTTTTATATTAAAATGGGAGGGTTTTGGCTGATTCTGTTTATTATTTTTGCTGAAACTGGTCTTTTTGTAGGATTTTTTTTTACCAGGAGACTCTTTATTGTTTGTTTCGGGAATTTATGCTGTTGAAATTATCAAAGAGACATTTGGCTCTACAGGGAGCGATCTTCTTGATACTACCATCCTTGCCACTGCTGTAGCATTTGCTGCTGTTGTAGGTAATGAAGTGGGATATTACTTTGGGGTAAAGGCAGGTCCTGCTCTTTATAAAAAACAAGATACCTTTTTGTTTAAGAAAAAATACCTGTACCAGGCTCATGATTTTTTTGAAAAGCATGGAGCTTTAGCCGTTATCATGGCAAGATTTTTACCTGTAGTAAGAACGTTTACTCCTATTGTTGCGGGAATTGTGAAAATGGACAAAAAAGAGTTCCTCAGAGACAATATCATCGGAGCAGTACTATGGTCGTTCATCCTGATCTTTGCAGGTCACTATCTGGATAAATTATTCCAGGAACAATTTGGTATCAATCTTAAAGAAAAGCTCGAACTGATCATTATTGTGATCGTTCTGATCACTACGCTTCCGATCATTATTAAGTTTCTTTTTGGTAAGAAAGTGGATCACAGTAAATACGAAGATAATTCACCTGAATAAAGTGATTTGAATTGTAAAATATAATAACCTGCTTTTTGCAGGTTATTTTTTTATCCATTCCAGGATATTAGGGTAGATGATACTGTCTCTTTTTCGTTTGCTGAAAAATCTTGGGGCATGTCCTGTATTTTTCATGAAAACCAGTTTACGGGTAATGTTCCGGCTTGCTAAAGCCGAATCCAGCGCGAGCCCCTGGCTTTTATTAACCAGAAAATCCTGATTTCCCTGAAAGATCAGCGTAGGGACATTTGTAATATTGGCAATCGGGCTTGCTATTTTAAATTCCTCAGATAGGTTGTGACGGTTAAATCTGGTTCCTACCACCTTTTGTAAGGTAGGTGAGGTATATTTCGAGTAAAATGAGTGTAAAAATTCCGGAGAATAAAAATCAGTAGGACCGCTTAAAGAAATAATCTTTTTGATCTGATCCGGATGCTGGTAACCATAAAGTAAAGCCAAATGTCCACCCGCACTTTCTCCCAGGATAATATAGTTATCAGGTTGGAGTTCCGCTTTTTCCGCTAAAGAATTAAACTTTTCAATTACCGAGCTGATATCCTCCAACTGCTCCCTGTAAGTAATTTTTTTAGATTTTGAAACGAGCCTGTAATTGATATTGATGCTGGGAATATTATTTTTAAAAAGCATTTTTTGGATCTGGATCATATGTTCTTTTCTGCCATACTTCCAGGCCCCTCCATGTACAATAAGAACAACAGGGGATTCTTTAGCATACCCGGACGGAAGGAAAACATCCATCTTCTGTCTTTTATGCTCACCGTATTTTAAATTGTAAATTTTCTGCTGATTGTTATTCCCCACCCAAACTCTGAATCTTGAATTACATGAATTTAATAAAAAGCCGATACATCCTAAAATAAAAAAATGATATCTGAGTATGAGCTTTTTCATAAATCAAATGTAAGAAAAATATGATGATTCTGGGTTAAGGCAGGGCTGTTTTCAAGATCCGGTGCTATCATGTTTATTGGATGTTTCTAAATTTTCAGCGTACTTGTATAATGAATTGTTGTATCGGGGTAAATGCCGGGATAAAGCTTTTAACGCTAAGGATAATGCCTCTTTACTCTCTCCGGCTGAGTACAATGAAAGTGCAAGAAAAGAATCCACTGCATCATCAAGCTCATCAGACTCATTTATTTTTTCTTCTCTGAGGATCCGAATGCTCTCATCGATTTTTCCATTGTTTCTCAGTGTACTTGCAAGCTGAATTCTGGCCCTTCTTCTGCGTAAACCCGATAAGCCATGGTGTAAGGCTGAACGATACAATGGTTCAGCTTCTTTTTCATTTCCTGTTGAATCAAAAGCACAAGCCATTTCAAAATCAGCAATTGCTTTTTTATCGGTTAGATGCTGAACATGATCTTTGATCCGCCTGATAAAATCTTCATTGCTTATTTTCCCTAATTGCTGCCAGATGGATTGCAGTTGTTTTTCCCAGATTTCAGTTTCGTCCATATTGTTAAGGATTTTATACCCTGGCAAATATGAGAAGAATTGTGAGGTTTATTATTAAGTTCAATAAAAAAAATGGATGATATGATCACAAGGCTTCTTCTGATTTATGAATTTTTTCTTTGTTAAATTGATTTTAAAAGAAAATGAGATATAGAATTAAATAGTTATTTTTGTTGTTAAATAATAAATTACATATGGCTTCCGGTTTTTTTGCAATTTTAGATGATCTCGCTGCTCTTATGGATGATGTGGCTGTAACCAGTAAGATAGCAACTCAGAAAACTGCAGGGATTTTGGGAGATGACCTGGCGGTAAATGCCGAAAAGGCTACAGGTTTCATTTCATCACGGGAGATACCTGTGTTATGGGCAATTACCAAAGGTTCTTTTATTAATAAGCTAATTATTCTGCCGATCGCCTTTTTGCTACACTGGCTGTATAAGCCTGCAATAGAAATCATTCTTATTTTAGGAGGTTTTTACCTTGCATTCGAGGGAGTTGAAAAAATCATTGAGTTTTTATTTCATCGGGATAAAAAAGGACATGAAGTCATAGAAGAAAGCACAAAAAATGAAGATGATGAAAATTCAGAAAAATCGAAAATTAAATCAGCAATTACCACAGATTTTATTCTTTCAATCGAAATTGTAATTATCGCTCTTGGAACCGTTCTTGAAGAACAACATCCTCTACTGACACAAATCATTACGGTAAGTTTGGTTTCTTTCCTGGCAACCATAGGAGTGTATGGTATTGTGGCTTTAATTGTAAGGATGGATGATGCCGGCTTTAAGCTGATCAGAAAGAGTAATGATAAAGGCTTTTTCTCCAAACTGGGGCATTTACTGGTGAAAGCATTACCTATTATTATTAAAATGCTGGCAATCGTGGGAACAATAGCCCTCATTTTGGTTTCCGGAGGAATTTTTGTTCATAATATAGCGTATCTTCATCATTTTCTCCCTGACTGGCCATCAGTACTTAAAGAGTTTACGTTTGGAATGATAGGTGGCTTACTTGCCGTGGCACTTTTTACATTAGGCAAAAAAATATATACTCTGGCAACCCGTAAATAGATGTATGCAGGTTCTCTTTTAAAAATAGACAGCAAGACGATTGACTTATCATTCTTGTTTACGCTGTATTATGTTTACGGCTCATGAGGAATCTGTCCATTGATATATTGAAAATTGTCCTTGCATTTTTTGTTGTCTTCCTGCACATGCATTTATTTCAGGATACCCGTCCTGTACTTGGTTTCGTACTTGTTAACGGGGTTTTCAGAATGGCGGTGCCCACATTTTTAATCATTACGGGATATTATTTTTATTACGTAGACAATACACAAAAGCTTAAAAAGTGGCTGATAAGGACATTTTTGCTTTACCTGATCTGGTCGCTGGTTTATATTCCCTTCTGGAAAAAAGAAGATATATTCATAAACATTCTATTTGGATATCATCACTTATGGTATTTGATAGGAACTTTTTTTTTCAGCGATTATTTTATTTTTAATCAGGAAGAAACCGGTAAGGTTTATGCTAGCGCTTATTGTTTTATTATTCAGTATAGGCTACGCATTACAGACGATAGGAAATCTCCATTATTTTGGGGGGCAAAAAGATAAATTAATCAATCTTTATCCGTCTTACAGGAACTTTCTCCTGGTATGCTTTCCTTTTTTAACAATAGGATATCTGATCAATAAGCTTAACCTTGATATGAGATACAGGCCTTCACTGATCACAGTTATTGCTTTGACCGGGCTTGTGATTTCAGAGTCTTTTTTTCAATTTTATCATGATCAGTTCTACAGAAAATATTGACCTGTTGTTTTCTTTATTATTAGCCTGTCCGCTGGTATTTATCTACTGCAAAAATGTGTCTGTAATGATAGATACTAAAATTCTTGCCAGCTTGTCCACTGCAATCTATGTGATACATCCTCTGATTATGAAATGGACACTTGGTTTATATTATCCGTTCGAAATGTTGATTTTCGTGATAACATTACTGACTGCCAGTTTTATTCTTGTATTGGCTAACCGCAAACTGAAATATCTTTTGTAATGGCTTAAAAAGTTTGATCATCTATGGTCTTAGGTGAGAAAATATAAATTCCGGAACATTAAAACAGAACGCCAATAAAAAAAGAGACCTTGCAGGCCTCTTTTTATATTTTAGTTGAAAAGATCTTTTACTTTATCAAAGAATGTCTTCTCCTTCCCGGATGGTTCTGCAACCATTTCTCCGCTGGACATCTGTTTTTCAAAGAAATCTTTCTGATCTTTCGTTAATTTTTGTGGAGTCCATACATTAATGTGTATAAACATATCTCCTTTTCCATAACTGTCAATGCTAGGAAGGCCTTTTCCGGCCAGTCTCAGGATTTTTCCTGATTGCGTACCGGGATCTACAGTGATTTTTACCTTTCCACCTACCGTAGGAACTTCTTTTTTGGTTCCCAATGCAGCTTCTGCAAATGAAATATATAACTCCTGGTGAAGATTGTCTCCTTCTCTTTTGATTGTTTTATCTACTTCTTCCTCTACGATAACAAGCAGATCTCCCGGAACTCCTCCGAAAGGAGCGTCGTTACCTTTTCCTCTTACATTAAGCTGGATTCCGTCTCTTGCTCCTGCAGGAATATTAATGGTAATTTCCTCCTCATCTTTTATAAGTCCCTGTGCATTTGCACCTGCCGGGATTTTATCGGCAACTTTTCCGATACCCTGACAAGTTCCGCACGTAGCCTGTGTCTGCATTTGTCCGAACATGGTGTTCATTACTTTCACCTGAACTCCGGAACCATTACAGGTAGGACACGTTTTAGAAGTGGCACCTTCTGCCATCTTCATTTTTTTTTACTTTAAGAGTCTTTTGGGTACCGTTTACCATTTCCTCAAGATTCAGCTTGATGCGGATTCTTAAATTAGAACCTTTTACCTGCTGACGTCCACCGCCACCGAATCCACCGCCGCCAAAATGACCACCGAAAATATCTCCAAACTGGCTGAAAATATCCTCCATATTCATTCCGCCGCCAAATCCACCGCCGAATCCGCCGTTTCCACCTACACCTGCATGACCGAACTGATCGTATCTTGCACGTTTCTGATCGTCGCTCAATACTTCATAAGCTTCGGCAGCTTCTTTAAATTTTTCTTCAGCCTCTTTATCTCCCGGATTTTTATCAGGGTGATATTTGATGGCCATTTTACGGTATGATTTTTTTATTTCTTCGGTTGAAGCAGATTTGCTTATCTCAAGAACCTCGTAATAATCTCTTTTTGACATGACAATTGTATAATTGATTTCAGATAAATGACAAAAGATGTGTAGAGCATATAAGGGATGTTATCACCGTATATTGCTCACCATTTATCACTTATTAATATTAGTTTCCTGTTACTACTTTAGCAAAACGGATTACCTTATCTCCTAAAGTATATCCCGTTTCGATTACATCTACGATTTTACCTTTTAAATCATCAGATGGAGCAGGAATCTGAGTAATTGCCTCGTGAAGGTCCACATTAAAAGAATCTCCGGCTTTTACTTCCATTGATTTCAACCCCTTCTCTGTAAGTTTATTTTTGAATTTCTGATAGATAAGTTCTACACCCTGCAGATCCGCCGGATTTCCGTTTTTAGCGATTTCTTTTAACGCTCTTTCAAAATCATCCAGTACTCCAAGCATAGAAACCATCATGTCCTGATTAGCATATTGGAAGAACTCCATCTTTTCTTTGGAAGTTCTCTTTTTATAATTTTCGAACTCAGCATAAAGACGAATATAACGGTCTTTCTCTTCTGCCAAAAGTTCTTCCGCAGTCGGAGTATTTGTCACATTTTGTTCAGAAGCATTTTCGCTCTGAATGTTGTCTTCTTGTTGCTTATTGATGTTTTCTTCGTTGATATCCTGATTTTCCATATTCAATAACTATTTTAAAGAGTTGTTTGTCAAAGATTCTGCCAAATAGCAAATATGGACATTAAGGCAGAAAAATTATTCTCCGGAAAATGTTTGATACAACAAATAAAGATTCAGGACAATGATAATGGCTGAGATAACCCAGACACAGATTTTCATGAAAGGCTTATTGACGAAATCGCCCATTTTGGCTTTGTCATTAGTAAACATTACGAGTGGAACTACAGCAAAGCTGAGTTGCATGGATAAGATAACCTGGCTTAAAACCAGAAGATCTGTTGTCCCTTTTTCTCCGTACAGAATCGCAACAATTAAAGCGGGAATAACCGCGATAAGTCTGGTTATCAATCTTCTTAACCAGGGCTTTAATCTGATATTCAGAAAACCTTCCATTACAATTTGTCCGGCCAGTGTCCCTGTTAATGTAGAATTCTGACCTGAGGCAAGCAAAGCGATCGCAAATGCTATACTTGCCATAGAAGCACCCAGGATTGGGGTCAGCATTTTATAAGCGTCATGGATATCTGCAACATGTTTATTTCCTGTGATATGGAAGGTAGCTGCCGCCAGTATTAAAATTGCTCCGTTGATGAAAAAAGCAAGCATTAAGGAGATCGTACTATCTAAAGTGGCAAATTTTATAGCTTCTTTTTTACCTGCGTTATCCCTTGTATAATCCCTCGTCTGTACAATACTGCTGTGTAAATAAAGATTGTGGGGCATTACCGTAGCTCCCAGGATTCCTATAGCAATATAAAGCATAGCAGGATTCTGAATAATTTCTTTTTGCGGAACAAGACCTCCCAGTATTTCATTAACGGCCGGTTTTGAAATAACGATTTCATAAATGAAACATGCGAGAATAATAAAAATAAGTCCTCCTACAATACTTTCGATCCATCTGAATCCTTTAGCCTGGAGCAAAAGGATAAGTAAGACATCTATTGTGGTTATTACGATTCCCCAGGTAAGGGGGATATGAAAAAGCAGGTTGAGTGCGATCGCAGATCCTATAACTTCTGCGAGATCACAGGCGGCAATGGCAATCTCACAAAGGATCCACAAGATAAAATTGGTAGTCGGGCTAAAGTGATCCCTGCATGCTTGTGCAAGGTCTCTCTCTGTAGCTACTCCCAGCTTTACAGATAAATGCTGTAAAACCATTGCGAAAATGTTGGAAATAAGTATAACGGAAAGCAGGGTATAGCCAAATTGAGCTCCTCCCGCGATATCGGTAGCCCAATTTCCGGGGTCCATGTATCCCACTGCAATCATTAAACCGGGACCTGCAAACGCAAGGTATTTCCTCCAGAAAGAACCGTTTTTAGGTACTTTAATGGATGAGTATACTTCTGGTAATGAGTGGAGTGTTTTATCTTTTCGCCAAGCGCCTTTTGTAAAATTCATAAATGTTAGAAATGACTAACAAATTTAATTAAATAAATGTAAATAGAAAATATATAATAAAAAAATCCCGAAAAAACTTTCGGGATCTTATACGTAGTATTTATTTTAAAAGATTATTTCGCAAATCTTATAGCCATTTTTCTGTCTTTGGCTCTTTCAGCGTCAGAAGCTTTTGCGTCTACCGTTGCAAATTTACTTCCATAACCTTCTGCACCTAATACCTGACCACCTAGATTTTGTTTGCCTAACCATTCTTTGATAAAGTTAGCTCTTGCAGTAGAAAGTTTTACATTAGAAGCTTCATTACCTGTTTTGTCAGTATATCCTCCTATTTTAATTTTAGCATCAGGATAAGCTTTTAAAATAGCTGCAAGGTTTTCCAATTGTCCCTGAGAACCTGCTTCCAGTTCTGTAGCGCTTCCTAATTTAAAATTCACATGATCGAAATCGTACCAAGTGTCTTTTAATGCATTATCATCTGCTGCATTTTTGTAGCCGTCAGATTTTAAGAATGCAATCATTCTGTCTTCCATTCCGCCTTTGTACCCTTTAAGCGCTGTACCGTTCAAGTCGATATTTTCGTCAACTTTCGTGGTTGTAGCGGCAGGTGCTGTTGCTGTATCAGACGGAGATACTGCCGTAGCCGTATCAGAGTGTGCTCCTGTAGAATCCGCGCCCATTGTAGTGGTAGTGGTTTCTTTTTTCTCACACTGCTTCCATAAGAAGTATCCTGCAGCAATCAATAGCAGAAGAGGTAATAACCATTTCCAGATAGAACCACCTCCGTCATTTCTGTCCGGGTTGGTACCTGTTGGAGTTGTACTTCTTGTTACTTCAATTTTTGGTTCCTCCTGTACCGGCGTTTTTATAGCGTCGTTATCATTATCAAATTTATATCCTTTAGCCCAGTCACCAATATTTAATGATGCTAAAGAAAGTCCGGCAGGCAGTAAAGTAGAAACAATTCCTTTTTGATCATTCAGTAGCCCTGAAATTCCTGATGCATCCAGATTATTGTCTGCAGCATACTTTCCTATAGTACCTACTGTAGCTCCTGTTACCATATTCAGCAAAGAGCTGGAAGAATTATTACTAATTCCGGCAAAGCTGGCGATGGAATTTACCAAGCCACTCAGTTTATCTCCAAAAATGGACGTCAATAAACCTGAAATCATAGAATTATTAGAAGAGCCTCCTAATAAATTACTTAAAATTCCATTAGATGAAGCACTGGTGATTGCATCTAAAACTCCCGGATTATTAGCATTATTAGCTAATCCACCAACAACGGCAGGCAATAAACCTCCAATTGCTTTTGAAATACCAGACTCACTTTCTCCAAGCTGTGAAGCCGCCTGAGAAACTAAAGCGGGACCCAATTGTCCTTTAATTAAATCAATAACGTTTAAAGACATAATAAATATTTTTTAGATTAATGTTGACATAAAATTAAACAAAAATCTGTCCAAATGTCATATTTTTTAAATATTTATTTGATTTTCAACGTTTTTTTTTGCAAATGATTAAAATTATTAATACGCTTTAGCGAATAGTACGCGTCTCTTAGAAGGCTTTCCGGAGATTAATGAAACACCTTCTTCTATATCATCATCCAAAGGGATACATCTGATGGTCGCTTTCGTTTCTTCCTTGATTTGTTCTTCTTCTTCAGCGGTACCATCCCAATGTGCATAGATGAATCCTCCTTTTTCTTCCAGAACTTTTTTAAATTCTTCGTAAGAATCCACTTTAGTCATATTTTCTTCTCTGAAATTAAGAGCTTTGGTGTAAAGATCTTTCTGGATGGTTTTTAATAATTGATCGATATGGGAATCCAATCCTTCAATAGAAACCGTTTCTTTGGTCAGGTTATCCCTTCTTGCAATTTCAACCGATTTATTTTCCAGATCTTTTGGCCCGATTGCAATTCTCACAGGAACACCTTTTAATTCATATTCCGCAAATTTCCAGCCCGGCTTGTTTTGGGTGTCATTATCAAATTTTACCGAAATACCTTTAGCTCTAAGTTTTGTCTGAATGTCTAAAGCAACCTCACTGATTTGGTTCAGTTGTTCTTCTCCTTTGAAGATCGGAACAATAACCACTTGTATTGGAGCCAAGGTTGGAGGCAATACCAATCCGAAATCGTCAGAGTGTGTCATGATCAACGCTCCCATTAATCGGGTAGAAGTTCCCCATGATGTAGCCCATGCGTGTTCTATTTTTCCTTCTTTATTGGTGAATTTCACATCAAAAGCTTTTGCGAAATTCTGACCCAAAAAGTGAGAAGTACCAGCCTGAAGAGCTTTTCCATCCTGCATTAATGCCTCAATACAATAGGTTTCATCCGCTCCCGCAAACCTTTCGGAAGGGGTCTTTAATCCCTGGACTACAGGCATTGCCATAAAGTTCTCTGCAAAATCTGCATACACTTTATTCATCTTTTCTGCTTCTTCTATGGCCTCATCTTTGGTTGCGTGAGCCGTGTGACCTTCCTGCCATAAGAATTCAGAGGTTCTCAGGAATAGACGGGTTCTCATTTCCCAACGAACAACATTCGCCCACTGATTGATCAATATCGGTAGATCTCTGTATGATTGGATCCAGCTTTTATAAGTATTCCAGATAATAGCTTCCGAGGTAGGACGAACGATAAGTTCTTCCTCCAGCTTGGCATCAGGGTCTACTATCAGCTTGTGAGGATTATCCGGATCGGTTTTTAATCTGTAATGGGTAACAACGGCGCATTCTTTTGCAAAACCTTCTGCATTTTTCTCCTCAGCTTCGAACAGACTTTTGGGCACAAAAAGCGGGAAATAAGCATTAACGTGACCTGTTTCTTTGAATTTTCTATCCATTTCATCACGCATTTGTTCCCAGATCGCATATCCGTATGGTTTTATAACCATGCTTCCACGTACTCCGGAGTTTTCTGCCAGATCTGCTTTTACAACTAACTCGTTATACCACTTGCTGTAATCTTCGCTCCTTGAGGTTAATTTTGCCATTGTTTTTTTAAATTTTTTTTAACTTTTTAACATTATTGTTATCTAAAAATAAAAATCTATTTTTGATAGATTTTTTTACCGATGTTTGGTACATTTTTGGTACACATTGCAAATATAATTTAAATTAAAAATCTTTACGTTATCATGAAAAAAAATATACATAAAAATTTATTTGGTATGCTAAAATCCAAAGGTATTTTAGCCATATCAAGTGGATTGTTATTAATGTCTTGTGGTGCACAGATGGGAGGGTACAGCGAGACCGACGGGGTCTATTATGATCCCAATAAAGATACGCTGCCAGAAGGAGTGATCATTAATGGCGGAAACAGGGTTGGAGAATACTATGATTACTATCAGGATGCAAACAATACCAATCTTATTCAGAATGCGGAAACCAACTCCAAAGATCAGGATAACAAATACAGCACATGGGGAGGCGATTCATGGAATAATACCGCAACAGATTCTGATTGGGGCGCTTTTGCCGGATCTCAGACCAACTATTACGACAACTCATGGGGTTCACCATGGGGCTGGGGTGGATGGTATGGAGGCTATAGCCCATATTGGGGCTGGAACAGAGGCTGGGGCTTCGGAATGTCCTTCGGCTGGGGCTGGGGCGGCTCATGGGGCTGGGGTGGTTACCCTTACTGGGGCTGGAACTATGGAGGATTTTATGATCCTTTCTGGGGCTGGGGCGGCGGCTACTATGGAAACCCATATTGGGGCTGGGGTGGCGGTTACTGGGGTAATGGATATTACAACAGACCGGCTTACAGGAGAAGTGGTGCTGACGGAAGACTTGGATATGGTTTAAGCGGATATAACGGAAGTAACGGATCAGTATACAGAAACAACATCAATAACTCTGCATTCAGAAACAATTCTGCAGGTTCAGGATTCAGAAACAATACGAATGGTTCAGGGTTCAGAAATAACAATGGTGGTTTCAGAAACGGAACAATGACTAATGGTAACAATTCCGGATTCAGAGGCAACAATAACAGTGGTTTCAGAAATAATAATTCAGGATATCGTAATCCTAATATGAATACTCAGCCAAGACCTAATTACGACAGCCAGCCAAGATACAGAAACGATAGTGGTTTCAGATCAAATGACAACGGTGGCTTCAGATCCGGAGGATTCAACTCTGGTGGCGGAGGTGGTTTCCGTGGCGGTTCAGGTGGAGGCGGCGGTGGATTTAGATCCGGCGGCGGAGGCGGCTTCAGATCAGGAGGCAGATAATTTTTAAACATAATAACTAACTATTCAAATAATAATGTTAAAAAAATCTTTAGTAGTACTAGGTATCTCTGCTGCTTACTTTGTGCAGGCACAGGATATTTCTACAATCAGGAATTCGATTGATGTTTATTCTAACACTCCGATGATAGGTTCTTCAAAATTTAATGCGATGGCCGGCTCTAACGGGGCACTTGGAGGTGATGCTACTTCATTGATGACAAACCCTGCCGGATTAGGTGTTGCTATTGCGGGAGATGTATCGGCAACGTTGTTTTTAAGCAATACTAAAAATACCAGCTCTCTGGCTGGATCTTCAACAGATTATAAATTAAATAAATTTACGCTTGGAAATGTTGGTGGTGTTGCAACGATCCAGCTGATGACAGAATCACCATGGAAGTTCATTAATATCGGTGCCAATCTATCAACGCAGTCTCTTGAGAATTATGTTGAGAGCCCGGGGAATTCCAATGTAGTGATCTCCAAAAATTTGTTAGATTCTAATGGAAATCCTGTGGTAGGTAACCTGTCTTACCTTGGGCATGCTTATAACAGATATGGTAATCAGACCAAATTTAACCTGGGTGTAGGTGCGAACTATAACAATTCACTTTATCTGGGAGCAAGCATTAATATGCATTACGCTGAAATCGATCAGTATGACAGTGCTTTATTCGGGCTTAATCTGGATGGATCGGTGAATACTTTTGATAAACAGTATACCCCGTTTTCGGAAAAATCAAATGGTTTTTCAGCAACAGTAGGGGTTATCGGAAAATTAAGCAATCAGTTCAGATTGGGAGCATCTATTGAAACACCGACCTGGTGGAATATCGACAGGGTCTTCCGCGAATATTATGACGGAAGTAACGGGATCAATTATGACAACTATGTGGAAGACAGAAATTTCAGGTCCCCAATGAAGGCTACTGTAAGTGGTGCATTTGTTCCCAATAAGAATTTTGCCATTAACGTAGACTATACTTTAGGACTTACCAAACCTAAATATGAAGTACAAGGTGCTGCGGAAAGAGAATTGAATTCTTTCTTCAGTGACAATTATAAAAACCTATCGGAAGTAAGGGTAGGTGCGGAATACAGAATTAAGGCATTTAGAATAAGAGGTGGGTATTCTTATACGTCAAGTCCTTTTGATGCTTTTACGATCAGTTCTTATTCCAATGCAGGAGTTGCAGGGGATAATAGCTATAGTAATTTGATTTTAGGAGAAAGAAATACGATAGGAGCAGGTATCGGATATGATTTTGGAAACTTCTATGTGGATGCAGCGTATCAGAATGTCAGCTCAAAATATAATAACCCATTCCTGAGAGGGAGTGCTGACCTGGGAACAGGATATTATTCAGGTGATTTTGATGTAAATACACCAACATCCGTTGTTTCCAGTGTGAAAAGCAACAGAGATAACTTCTTTCTTACAGTCGGCTGGAAATTCTAATTTCCGGATTGTGTAGCAAGTGATTAAATTGAGGCTCCGAATTTTTAATTCGGAGCTTTTAATTTATATGCATTGGAGTAAGATCTGATTAATCAGGATTCTGGATCAGATTGGGCTGGATCTGAATCTGCTGTTCAGGGATATATTCAATAATTCTGTTGCTGGTATAAGGAACCGTATAAAAGGGATTATTTCCGTTTAAATGGGTTCCCGGATAATTACGGTCGAGACTTAATTTATTTCTGAAGACATCATATTTTCTATGTGCTTCAAAAGCCATTTCAAGTCTTCTCTCCTGAAGAACCAAGTCTAAAATAGTTTGTCCTGATGGAACTGAAGAATATGCTGGAATTCCCGCTCTTGTTCTGATCGTGTTTACGTCAGCCAGTGCTGAGGCTGAATTTCCCTTTTTAGCATAGCCTTCGGCCCGGTTCAGATACATTTCAGCCAATCTCAGAATAACCGGTGACCATAATTGAGGAACTCCTTCCTGTAATGAACATTTTAAAACATAAAATTTCGGATACCCGTTTCTTTTGTCCATATCATTGTCCAGATTTACATAAACTTTTACGTTATTAGAATTAATAAAGTAATAATTCGTTTTGGTAGGCAAAATTTCTGATTGCACCTGATAGTTAATATTATTCATTGTGAAATAGGTATTCCCTCCCTGCTGGAATGTTTTCTGAAAAGTGTAATTATAAGTTATTCCTCCGGAAGCATTTGTACCTTGTTGTACCCAATAAGCAACAGGAACAGATGGGGTTGCATATTTCGGAGAAATGAACTTCAATCGTGCATCCTGCGGATTTTGATTGATCAGATCCAGATAAGAAGAAGACGCGTACATCTCACCCCAGCCTACATTTTGAATATTGGCATACATGGATCCTATAGTGTACCAGCCATCACTGTAATCACCATCTTTATTGTATTTGAATGCAAAAATGGTCTCTTTGTTGGTTTCAGGAGTTTTCGTGGCATAAGAAGGAAGTTCGGAATTAGACAATAGCATATACTTTCCGGAATTAATCACCTTATCAGCATATTCAATAGCTTTATCATTATTTTCCATATACAGATACACTCTGGATAGCAGTGCTTGAGCAGCTTCTTTAGATGCGTAGGTGTTGTTTTTATCGAGAGTCATCAATTGTTCCGCTTTTCTCAGATCGTTGACTACCTGATCGTAAATTTGACCTACCGTGGCCCTGCCCGGTAATTCGTTTACATCATCCGATGTTTTTAATGGTACTCCCAGATTGCCGGTTCCCTGATTGTAAGGTTTTCCAAATACATTTACCAAAGAAAAATAAACGTAGGCCCTTAGGAAATAATTTTCCCCGATCAGCTGATCGGTATTGGTATCTTTTCCTTCGGCAAATTTGGAAATAACTTTATTGCATCCAATGATAGCCTTATATCCTGCATTCCATATCGTATTGGAGCGGCCATTATTTTTAATACTTCTGTAGTTATAATAATAAAAGAACTGATCGGTGGTCGTACCGCTGATATCAATATTATCTCCGCCATATTCACCCACTCTGTAAAGATTGTTGAAAAATCCTCCTCCGGTTGCATCTCCTTTCAAAAGAGCATAGTTTCCGAGAGTAATGGTCTGTAGCCCTGTTGGATCTGTTAATATGGTATCAGACTCTTTTGAATCATACGGAGACCTGTCTATATTACAGGCTACCGATGTTAGTGCGATAAGTGCTAAAAATATCTTTTTCATGTTTTATAAGTTTTAAAAGGTGAAGGTGAAACCAAGAGAAAATCTTCTTGGGATAGGATAAATTGCGCCCGCTGTTCCGGAATAGGTAGTTTGGTTATCTGCAGGTCCGGCTTCCGGATCTA
Source organism: Chryseobacterium proteolyticum (assembly GCF_046591535.1). Lineage (NCBI taxonomy): Bacteria > Pseudomonadati > Bacteroidota > Flavobacteriia > Flavobacteriales > Weeksellaceae > Chryseobacterium > Chryseobacterium proteolyticum. The sequence goes on from NZ_JBJLWK010000004.1 coordinate 248,880, forward strand.
CTCCGGAAAATTTAGTAATGGTAAAGAGATTTTCCCCCATGATATAAATACTTGCCGAAGAGACTTTAAGTTTTTCCGCTAAAGAATCTGGAAAATTGTATCCTAACCTCAGGGATCTTAATTTCATATAGCTTGCATCTTCCAGGTACCTTGAAGAAGGCTTGTTGGTAAGTGTATTATTGTTGAAAATTGCTACAGGATGTGTGGCTATATCTCCAGGTTTTTCCCATCTGTTCCAGCTATCCTTCAGGACCATTTGGTTGTAGTAAGGATAAGCGCCATCAGAATCAAACAGTTCCCGGTAGGAGTTGTAAATCTGTCCTCCCTGCGAAAAATAAATATTGGCATTAAGGTAAAACCTTTTTACGGTAAGATTGGTACTGAAAGATCCATAATAATCGGGTGTAGCAGCGCCTACAATCTGCAGTGTGGCCTGATTGTAATTAGATGTAACACTTTTGGTTCCATCAGCGTTAATCACTTCCCATTGCCCGGCACCATTATCAGGATTTACCCCCATCCATTTTCGCATATAGAATGAAGTAACATCGTTTCCGGCAATAGCGACCTGATTATTGGATAGAAGCTGGATGCTGTTGTTTCTTGTTGAAAGAACCCTGTTGTTGTAGGTACTGATATTGAAACCAATATCCCAGTTCACATTTTCAGATTTAATGACAGCATAATTAACATTGAATTCCCATCCTTTATTTCTTACGTCTCCTACATTCAGGTATTGTCTGTCGACTCCTGTTAATGACGGAAGGGTAACGAGCATCAGAAGATCTTTGGTTTTATTATTAAAATAATCCACGTTCAGGGTCAGACGGTTATCGAATGCCCGGATATCCGTACCAATATTGTTCTGATAAATCGACTCCCAGGTTAGATTAGGATTGCCTAGCTGGTACCATGTTGCTCCTATCTGAGCATTGTACATCTGAGTCAGCGCATACAGGTCCTGCCATCCGTAATTAGGACTTGGGGTATTTCCTACAAGTCCCCTGCTGGCTCTTAATTTCCATTCGTTGATTGGTTTTACTCCGAAAAATTTTTCTTTGTGAATATTCCATCCTAAACTGTATGAATAAAATAATCCATTTCTCTGGCTGGCACCAAATGCAGAAGAAGATTCACTTCTTAAAGAACCCTGAATGAAATATTTTTTATCGTATACATATTCTGCGTTGAAAAGAAATGCATTGTATGCTCTGTCATACTTTGTGCCTGAGGGCTTCCTTCCTGTCGTTGCTCCGTTATCGAAGACGTCTGTTCCCGGAACAATTCCGTATACACCGGCTCTGGAAACCTTATATATTCTGTCGTTATACTCATAGGCTGCTAAAGCATTTACGTTATGAACTCCAAAATCTTTGTCGAATCTCAACATCTGGTTAAAGAATTTGCTTACATCTTTGGAATAGGATTCTGTTAATTCACCTTTGTTACTATCCCCCGCAATGGATCTCGGATCGGTATAATACATATCGTCATAATTTCTGTAGGTGACATTATTGGTAGTAACAAACTTTAAATAATCTGTAAATTTAATTTCAGCATCAAAATTCCCGATCAGATCCAGCTGATTGCTTTTACCATAGTTCCATTGCAAATCGTAAAGGTAATTGGAGTAATCTCTTCCATACCATGTTCCACTATATGAATTAGGGTTTATGAGACTTCCATCCGGGGCTTTTGGATTATCCCAAGGCATATTGAGGTACATCTGATACAGCGAACCCTGACGGTCTTTTCCGCTGGTATATGATAGACTCACTTTGGGTTTTAATATCAGCCAGGGCTTTACGGTATGTTCATGATTGATCCTGAATGACAATCTGTTATAGTCGTATCCTCTTACAGTTCCGGTTTCGTCATAATAGTTTCCGGAAATGTACGTCCTTGAATTTTGAGAGCCTCCTCTGAAATCAATGGTGTAGTTTTGAACTACTCCCGTCTGTGTGCCGTTTTTCAGCCAGTTATATCCAGGATTTCTGAGTTCGGAAGGGATTGAAGGGGCATTTTTTAATGAAGTGAAATAATCATATAATTGGGTACCATCCATCAATTTGAAGCGCCCGTTATTGAATGTATTAAACGAATTGTTTACAGAAACATTCATCGTGCTTTTTCCTGCTGTTCCGGATTTTGTGAAGACCTGTACAATTCCGTTTGCTCCCTTGGAACCATACAAGGCTGTTGATGTCGCATCTTTCAAAATGTTGATGCTTTCGATTTGATTGGGATCCAGATTGGGAGTTCCGTTCATCATTACACCGTCTACGACCCATAATGCCTGGCTTGGACCGTTGATGGTAGCGGTACCCCTGATTTTTACGGTTGCTGAAGATCCCGGACCGCCTCCTCCCTGCATAATTTGTGCTCCTGCGGCTTTTCCTTGTAAGAGACTTGATACATCAGAGGTATTGGCATCTTTTAGTTTTTTGTCAGAAATAATTGAGACAGCTGCTGTAAGACTCGATCTTTTTTGAGTTTTGTATCCTACAATTACAACATCTTCAATGCTTTTTTCCCTCAGGGTGTCTTTTTTTTTTATTCGTTTGGGCGGATAAAATACCGCATAATAAAAAACAGGACACAGCTGTTGTCAAACGTTTAGTTCGTTTATTCATACGTAAGTGATTTAGTGGCGGGGCTAAAGTACAAAAAAAATTACATCAATATTAATTTGATGTAAAAATTATGAATAATTAAAAGAATTAGCTAATTGTTTGATTGTGCGATGTATTATGCACTTTAATTGTTTGTTTTCCGTAATTTTCTCTATAAAAGGAATTATTTTGCTAATTATAAGTTTCCTCTAGTCAGGGATTTATGAATTAAATTGTAGTGATTTTTAAATACAACTAATGCCGGATTTACATAGGGCTGTTCCTAATGACCGGAAATCACCGAATGTGAATGAAACTGGTGCATAATCAGGGCAAGTGATATACCAAGGATTACTAAACCTATTTTCGTCCAGTCAATATTATGGTTTTTATTACTTTCAAAAATAATTACTGATGAAATATGCAGGAAAATTCCTCCGACAATTGCCAGAAAATAAGGCTGTAACTCCGGATTGAAATAATTTCCCAATAACATTCCCATAGGAGAGGCGAGCGCAAATAATGCAATGATCATATAGGTAGGATACGGTGATCTTTTCTCTCCCTCCTTTCTGTTGAATAAAAAGGCTCCCAAAATAAATGAAATAGGAATGTTATGAAAAACGATACCAAGTAGATAGGGTGATAATACTTCTTTTTCATTTCCTAAAGGAATACCTTCTATAAATGCATGGACAAACAATCCGGCCATTAAAGCAACGGGAAGTATATTATGATCATTATGATGATGAAAGTGACCATGCTCAAACCCTTTGGTTAAAGCTTCCAGAATCATTTGTAATAAGACACCCAGAATTACAAAAATACCTATAATATTACTTTTTTCTGAAGTGTAAACCTGTGGGAAAACCTCGTTCAAACAGATGGTAATAAGAAACCCTGCACTCAGAATCAAAAGATTTTTAGCCAGTTTTTCTTTTTTACCAAAATGCTTTCCAAGAAATACTCCTGCGATTACACTTAAAATCAGTAAAAGGACTATGATCATGATTTTTTCTTAAATAAATTGATACAGCGTGGTGACGTTTCTTTATTAAAGCTATTCAATTGATAATCACCCCAGATTTTCAATCGTTCAAAGCCACATTCTGAAGCGTAGGAATTGATTTCTTCCAGTGTATGTAGCTTTACCTTCTCAAAAAAATGATAAGGCTTTCCTTTAGATTCAAACCGGATGTCTTTGATAATATGTCTTCCTTCAATTTTTTTGCAGATTTTAAAATCGATATCACCGCGGTTGATGACTGATTCCGGAACAATTTTACTTCTTACGTACTCTTCGTTCAGATAATCAAGAACAAAATAGCCTCCAGGCTTTAAAACAGAGTAAACAGATTGGAAAACTTTTTTATCATCGCTTTCCTGGTCAAAATATCCGAAACTCGTAAAAAGATTAAAAACGGCATCCACAGGATCTGCATCGATAGGGTTTCGTATGTCATGGACATCGAAAATAAGGGTTTGGTTTTCAAACTGCTTATCAAACTCAATACTTTGTCTTGATAAATCAAGCCCCAAGACATCATATCCCAATTTATTAAGGAATACGGAATGTCTTCCTTTTCCGCAGGCAAGGTCAATAATTTTAGAAGAAGGCGGCAGCTGAAGACTTTGAGTAAGCTTTGTAATAAAGTTTTCAGCTTCCGTATAGTCCCTGTTGCTATAAAGTAAATGATAATAAGGGGTATCAAACCAAGATTCAAACCATTCCATAATGCAAAAATAACTAAATTTGTGCGGTAAAAGGAAAAGTATTTTAAGATTGAAAGATTGAAAAATTCAATTAATCAAAATATTGGAAGGCTAATCTTTTAATTTTTAAATTATTAAATCTTTTAATAACTATTTATGGACATAGAAAATATAAAAATTCAGATAAAAACTTTCTTCGGATTGGAGCAGATCTTAGCTGAAGAGATTAAAAAATTAGGAGGACGAAATGTTGAAGTTAAAAACCGCGCGGTAAACTGTGAAGGAGATTTAGGTTTTCTTTATAAAATCAATTACTCGGCAAGAACGGCATTGAAGATCCTGGTACCGGTTTTTGAATTCAAGGCTTTTAATCAGCATCAGTTTTATGACAAGCTTTTTAAGCTGGAATGGGAACAGTTTATGGATGTGGATCAATCATTTGCAATTGATGCTACCGTAAATTCAGAGACCTTTAAGCATTCACAATTTGTTACATTAAAAATGAAAGATGCTATTGTGGATTACTTTCAGGAAAAATTCAAAAAGCGCCCTAATGTGGAGCCTAAAAGTCCTGATATCAAGTTTCATTTGCATATCGACAGGGAGTTAGTAACAATTTCTCTTGATTCTTCAGGTGATCCTTTATTCAAAAGAGGATACAGAAAAGAACAGGGTGAGGCACCTATTAATGAGGTATTGGCAAGTGGAATGCTTCAGCTTGCCGGATGGGACGGAAAAGGAAATTTTCTGGATCCGATGTGTGGCTCAGGAACTCTTCTGATCGAAGCAGCAATGATTGCTATGGATCTTCCTGCACAGATTTTCAGGAAAAGATTTGCATTCCAAAACTGGAACAATTATGATAATGATCTTTTTACTAAGATCAAGGAATTCAGAATCAATAGAGTGAAAGAATTTCAGGGTAAAATTGTAGGGTACGATATAGACGGAAGAATGCTTAACGCTGCCCGTACCAATATCGAGTCGGCTGAAATGGAAGATGTAATTGAAGTTAAGAGGCAAAACTTTTTTGAGTCTAAAAAAGAACTTTTCCCTTTATTAATGGTTTTCAATCCACCATATGATGAAAGAATCTCTATTAATGATGATGAGTTTTACAAGAAAATCGGAGATACTTTTAAAACCCATTACCCGAATACTTTAGCCTGGCTGATTTCTTCAGACCTTGAAGCGGTAAAGAAAATAGGACTTCGTCCTTCCAGAAAGATTAAGCTCTTCAACGGAAAACTGGAGACAAGATTTTTACAATACGAAATGTACGAGGGAACTAAAAAGGTACATAAACTGGAAAATCAATAAAATGAGATAAAGCCTTCCTTATTGGAAGGCTTTTTATTTATTTCGTAAAATAATCTTCTTCGATAAGATTCCCGTTTTCATAAACATTCATTTTTATGATCTTATTTTTTTCTTTTACAAATTCAAACACAAGATCCTTTTCTTTTGTAAAGAATCTGTTTTCTGTTTCCGGATAAAGTAAAAGCGTTTTACCTCCAACAGTCAGATTCAGGATGGAATTTTTGGGTTCAACGCTAATAATTCCGTTTTTCCTGCTATTGTAATTACCTTGATAGGTTTTCACAATTTGATCCTTTAACGGTATTTCCTTTCTTTCATTTTGGTATGGTGCCGGGCCGTGGTCATAACTTAAAACCCTGGACATTTTCCATTTTCCGTTCTCTAAAATCCAAAGATCAGTGAACTTGGCCAAACCATCCCTGAATTCTTTTTTACCCGTTTCATTGATGTAGAAATAATGATCACCGGAAATAATTAAACCGTACAGCTTATCATCTTTTTTCATTGGGAAAACCCTGACAGTCTTATCAATTGCTTCTCTCCTTAAATGGAAATCCTTATTTCCGCAAAGGTTTTTCTGGAATGTGATTTTTAATGCTTCGTCCCCTTTTGTTATTCCTCCCTTATCGTGATAGAATTCAACATCAGCAGGAATAAAACGCATCATTTCAATCACATTGCATTTGTTGTAGGCTACCCAGAACAAGCTATCACTTTTTACCCCTTCCTTCATTAAAGTTTCAGTATTTTGACCGGGAATTGTCGTCAAGGTAAATATTAAAATAAATAATGTTAGGATATATTTTCTCATTATAGTAGGCTTCTATGTTGTAAGACAAATATGATAAATTTTCCTCTTATATTATCAACTTTAAAACGTTTTAATGTAGTTTGATTTTATATTGATAGCTGTTTTATATTTTCATTGATAAAATAATAGGTGATTTTGATAATTTATTATTAATTAATTGTTAAGGTTTATTTTAGATTCGTAATAAACAGTTAAATACTTTTATTATGAAAAAAATTAGCTTACTATCCCTACTTATTCTGTTGATAGGTGTTTTCAGCGTTATATCATGTAATTCCGATCCTTTGGATGATTCAGTAACGCCACAGGATAATTCCTTATCAGCAAAGAGTAGTTTAACCTCTAAAGTGGCTGCTTTTGGTAAGAATCCACTTTCTGTAATGTATGTTGAGGTCAACAACAATGATATCAGGGAAGTTGGTAAATATAAACTGGCAGACGGAAGACAACTTTTTGATGTGGCAATTATTTTTGCCGCCAACATCAATTATAATACGACAACCCAAAAGGCTTATTTGTATTTTAATCCTCAGGTAACCAACGTGCTCAGCAATAAAAATACCTATATAAAACCTTTGCAGGATAAGGGTATTAAAGTAATGTTATCCATTCTGGGAAATCATCAGGGAGCAGGATTTGCTAACTTTCCCAGCCAGGCTGCTGCACAGGCTTTTGCCCAGGAACTGGCTAATGCTGTAAATACGTACGGATTAGACGGAATTGATTTTGATGATGAATATGCAAATTATGGTGCCAATGGAACAGGGCAGGCTAATCAGTCTTCATTTGTATACCTTGTAACGGCGCTTAGAGACTTACTTCCTGATAAAATTATTTCTTTTTACAATATCGGACCTTCTGCAAGCAACCTTTCCTATAATGGGGTCACTGTTGGGTCAAAGGTAGATTATGCATGGAACCCTTATTACAGTACATACTCAGCACCTAATATCCCAGGCCTTGATAGCGCTCATAAAGGGGCTGCGGCTGTCAACGTAAACTCTTCAACTTCCAGCTATACAAGTACTTCTACGGTTTCAAGTTTTGCACAGAGAACCAAAGATGACGGATATGGCGTATTTTTATATTATGACCTTGAAGCTACCAATATCGCCTCTTATTTTACCAATGCTACAAGTATATTGTATGGGCAAAATACAGTGTATGGAGACGGGACAACAACACCTACGACAGGAATTACTTCGGGGGCCACTTATCAATTGGTTTCTGCGACCAATGGAACAAGCATGCTGGATGTTTTGAATGCAGGTACTACAGATGGAACAAAAGTTCAGCTATGGGCATCCAATGGCAATACGGCACAAAAATGGAAAATTACTGACGTGGGAGGAGGGTATTATAAGCTCCAACCTTTGAATGCACCCACAAAATCTTTAGATGTATCCAATTCCGGGACAACAAACGGAACCCAGGTGCAAATCTATACTGATAATGGAACCAACGCACAGAAATGGAAAATAACATCTGTAGGAAATGATTATTATACTTTGTCACCTGCTCACGCATCAGGCTTTAATCTGGATGTGAATAATGGTTCTTCAGCTAACGGAACAAAAATTCAGATCTGGACGGCAAATACAGGAAATGCACAAAAATGGAAGTTGGTAAAATTATAATCCGGTAATTTACATGTAAAAGGACAGATTTCAACATGGAGTCTGTCCTTTTTATTTTTATCTGATCATGGATGGAGCGTAGCCATATTGCTTTTTGAATGCATAGGAGAAGTGGGATAAATCCTCAAAGCCTACTTCCATAAATATATCTGATGGTTTCTTATGTTTTTCAGCAAGGTGGTAATGAGCTAATTCAAGTCTTTTACGGGTAAGCCACCGCTGAGGTGTGGTTTGAAATGTTTTCCGGAAATCCCGGTTGAAAGTGGACAAACTTCTTCCTGTAAGGTAACCAAATCGTTCCAAAGGCATATTGAACATATAATTTTTCTCCATAAAATCAACGAGATTGATTTTTCCGGGTTCCTCAAAATCAGCTAAAACAGTGTCAATTTCCGGGTTAATTTCCCGTAGAATACTGATTGATTCCATGATTTTCAGTGATGCGATATGTTCCGGGAAAGTTTGGGTCATCTCAAAATAGGGTATTAATGAGGCAAGGCAACTTTGTAATAAAGGATGATTGCTGAAACTGAAGATTTCAGGTTCTTTCCGGATTACAGAATCCTGGATGTCCATATTTGAATAAAACTGCTTTAAACGGTCTGTCGTCAGATGCATTACTACTGCTTTATGGGGGCGGCCGTCTTTAGGATAATTAATAATTGTTGCCAATTGGTTCCTCGGAATAAGAAAAATGTCTCCCGATGTAAAATGATAAGAGCGATCGGCCTGGATGATCTTCGTTTCCCCGGAAATAAACCACACCAGCATATGATATTCAAAAACAGTTTCAGTTTTAAATAATTTATCTTCATAGGAAGAAAGCTTAATATCCGGTGTGATGTATTTGATGTGAAAATCCATTGCTTCTAGTTTTCAATAACAAAATTATTCATTTTCAAGGTATATTTATCCTATATTGAATGGAATTCCAATCATTTCTTCGCTAAGTTTCCAAAGATGCTCAGCATTTTGTTTATCCAGAGAATAAGATTGTACTCCTCGTATAGTGGCAGGGTCATCAAACCGGTGTTCAATTTGTCCGTGATCTATCTCCGCAATATCGCAGTTTTCACAATATACTCCTCCGATGTCATGGAGAAGAGGGCTTGTGGCGCACCATACTGTTGTTGCTGCTCCCTGGGGAATGGTCTTTAATCTGGCTTCCACTTCAGGTTTTATGTTTCCATTCTCGTCATGGGTGCCCATTTGCTTGAACAGGTCAATGGGTTCTTCTCTTCCTAAATCAGTTCCGTATACAGAACCCGGATGGACGGAATAAGCCCTTACATTAAATGCCTTTCCTCTTGCGTCAAGCTCTACAGCGAAAAGATTGCATGCTGTTTTTGACTGACCATATCCGAGTAGGGTTTGATATTCCCGATGCTCAAAATTAGGATCTTCAAAATTAAATGGTGCCATCTGGTGCCCATAAGATGAAACACTGATTACTCTGGCTCCGTTAGCTTTTTTTAGGGTAGGCCATAATCTGGCGGTAAGGTGGAATTGTCCCAGGTAATTGGTGGCGAGTTGTGATTCTATTCCGCGGCTATCTCTACGCAGCGGAACCCACATAATTCCGGCATTATTGATCAGGAGATCCAATTTTTTTCCTGAAGCAATAAATTTTTCTGCAAAAGCATCAATGGATTGAGGATCCATAAGGTCCAGTAATTCAAATTCAATGTTTTGAACTCCTGACAGGTTTTTCCTTGCTTTTTCAATATCCCTGGCAGGAACGATGACTTGCGCACCTGCCGAAACCAGAGTTTTCGTAGTCTCAAGGCCGATTCCTGCATATCCACCGGTAATAATAACCGTTTTTCCAGTAAGATCAATTCCTTTAATAACATCCCAGCTTGTTGATTGTGCATTGAAACCGGAATGGATCGGACTTTGTACATTTTTGTCTTGTATCATGTTTTTATTTTTAATTGATATGACAAAGGTATAGCGTACAGGAATCTGGTAATTTGTTTAAAATGTCAATTTACTTTGTTTAAAATTTCATGCACACTCATCGAAAAATTGCTGTAATGACCTCTTCTTTTGTGATAAAGATCTGTTCTCCATATTGGTGTTAATTTAGGTGAATACCTGTTAAACTGTTTGCGAATTCTTTTATGAATGGTTAATTTTGACAAATTTTCAATTTGAAACCTACTATTTCCATCGTTATCGCTATTTTCAACCGGAAAGATGAGCTTTTCGAGCTGCTGAACTCTCTGACTCAACAAACAGACAGGGAGTTTGAAATTATTATTGTGGATGATGGTTCTATGATTGATCTTAAACCCACGATTAAAAATTTTGATGACATCCTTTCGATCAGGTATTTCAGGAAAGATAATTCAGGACCTGGTTTGTCAAGAAATTACGGAGCTCAGCGAGCTGAAAATGATTGGCTTGTTTTTGTGGATAGTGATGTGATTGTGGAGAATGATTATATAGAAAATATTAAGAAAGATATTCTGGAAATTCCCTGTGATGCATTTGGAGGTGCAGATAAGGCTCATAAAGGATTTAATCTGATGCAAAAGGCGATTTCCTATTCTATGACTTCCGTGTTTACTACCGGAGGGATTCGTGGCAGTAAGAAATCCGTTTCTAAATTTCAGCCTCGTAGCTTTAATATGGGAGTGAAAAAAGAGGTTTTCGATAAAGTTGGAGGATTTTCTGAAATGAGAATCGGGGAGGATCCGGATCTGTCTATGACATTGTGGGAAAACGGCTTTACTACGGCTTTCTTCGATAATATTGCAGTGTATCATAAGCGCAGGGTAGATTTTGGGAAATTTTCCAAACAGGTATTTCAGTTTGGCTGTGCAAGGCCTATTCTGAATCAGCGGCATCCGAATTATGTGAAGATTTCCTTCGCTTTTCCCAGCCTTTTCTTATTAGGATATATTCTTGGTTTTATAGAGTACTTTGTAATGGGAAGAGGGATTATTCTTGCTTTTTATGGATTGTATACTTTTCTGGTTTTCTTTCACGCTTTATGGGTTACCAAGAATATTAGCATTGCCGGTATGGCTGTGATTTCTACGTATGTTCAGATGTTTTCTTATGGATACGGATTTCTGAAATCATGGATTTTACTCAATGTGTTCAGGATGAAGCCCGAAGATGCGTTTCCAAAACATTATCATAAAAAATAAATGCTGTTGAAATTCAACAGCACTTATTACAATGATTGATTAGTATATGGATGTGTTTTCATGGTGGAGAACGCCTGTTTTTACCATGCATTCTTTCATTTTTTGATAGGTTCTTTCAATGTCGTGATCAAGACCTATTGAGAATCTGATCAATCCGTCAGATATTCCCATTGCAATTCTTTCCTCTTCAGGGATTTCAGATGATGTTGAGCTGCCTGAGCAAGAGAATAATGTTTTATAAAAACCGAGACTTACAGCAAGATATCCTAAATTTTCCTGTTGCATCAGTTCCATCAGCTCATTGGCTTTTTCTGTTGTACCTGCATCTAAAGTCATCAAGCCTCCGAATCCGTACTCTTCATGCATCATACTTTTCATGAGTTCATGATTTTTATGAGAGGGCAATCCAGGATAAGAAACTTTTAATCCATCCTGCTCGAATTTTTCAGCAAGATATTGTGCGTTATAGCTATGCTGCTTCATCCGGATGTGAAGTGTTCTCAGATTTTTTAGAATACTGGCCGAACGGAAACTGTCCATTGTTGGTCCCAATAGCATACAAGCTCCGTTATTTACGTTTTTGGTATCGTTGATAAACTCCTGTGATCCGCAATAAACGCCTCCCACAGTATCACTGCTTCCGTTGATGAATTTTGTTAAACTATGAATTACAATATCAGCTCCCAATAAAGTCGGAGAAATTGAAAGAGGGGAGAATGTATTGTCAACGATCAGCTTAAGATTGTGTTTTTTACATATTTGAGAAAGTTTTCTAAGATCTGCAACTTCCAGAAGTGGGTTGCTTACACTTTCACAATAAATAACTTTGGTGTTGGGCTGTATCGACTTTTCGATCCATTCAATATTATTGATATCCAGAAAAGTGGTTTCGATATTAAAAGGAGGAAGGAAGTTTTTCAGAAATGCATAGGTTCCTCCATAAATTGTTCTGCTGGAAATAATATGGTCACCACTTTTACAAACCTGTAAAAGTACGGATGTAATTGCTCCCATTCCTGATGCGGTAACATTGGCGGCTTCCGTGTTTTCCAATTTGGCTAAAGCCTGAGCCAGATAAAGGTTCATTGGAGATGAATGTCTGGAGTATAGATAGCAACCTTCTGCATTTCCTTCGAATGTATCGAACATTGTTTTAGCTGAAAGAAAAGTGTAGGTTGAACTGTCAGAAATTGAAGGATTTACTCCGCCAAATTCTCCAAAGTATTGTAAGTCCTGTATTTCGTTTGCTGCGTTGAAATCTTCCATTGTTTTTGTTTTTAAATTTGAGTTATTTTAAGTTTTATTACAATGATTTTGATAAATATTAGAGTATAAATCTATAAAATTGGATTATTGTAGAAAATATGTTTATTATATTTGTGTGAAATAACTTTTTTCCAAAAAAAAAATCTATGGTCTTTGATGAAACAGATAAGAAACTGCTGTTGTTTTTGCAGGAAGATTCGAAACAAACCACTAAAGAGCTGTCTTATAAGCTTGGTTTATCGGTTACAGCGATATATGAACGAGTACGCAAGCTTGAAAATACAGGGGTCATTTCAAAATATGTAGCGATATTGGATAAGCATAAGATCCAGAAGGATTTTATGGTTTTATGCCACGTTAAACTTACCCAGCATAAAAAGGAATATGTTCTTCAGTTTGAGAAGGAAGTGATGAATCTGCATGAGGTTACAGAATGTTTTCATGTAAGCGGCGATTATGACTATATTCTTAAAATCTGCGTACAGGACATAGCTGATTACAGAAATTTCATGTTAACAAAACTGACAACTTTACAACACATCGCAAGCACTCACAGTTCTTTTATGATCTCTGAGGTGAAGAATACTACGGCTATTATTCTTTAAAAAGATTTGCTAAACAAGGACACCATTCTTTGATGCGATTGGTTCCGGAAGATCTTCTTCTCCCATGATCTGAAGGACATCAATTTCTATTGTTCTGCAGATGGATAACATAGGAATATCAAACATGAGTCCTCCAAAAGGGTTTTCGGAATAATCTCCTACAAGTTCCATTACGATGTAGATCCATCCCACTATTACGCAGAATGGGATGCTTGTCCATATTCCCCAGTCACCCAACTTTGCGAACTCATTCACAAGGCCAAGAGGGAGCAGCATAATAAAGATAACATTGAAAACGAATGCTGTACTTGCAAATTGTCGTGGTGATGGGAATTTTTTAATTCTTTCAGCCTGTCCCTGAAAATCATAAAACTGATTGAGACAGCTTTGTAACTGCATCTGATTGAAATCTGAAATGGTATGGTCGTTTTTCAGTTCGTTGATTTCTTTTGCCTGTTTTGAAATTAGAAAGGTTGCAAAGTTTTTGTAATCCGCTTGGAGGGCAAATTCCTCAGCAGAAAGATATTTATGTAAAAAAATAGGTGTTCTCCCATAATCAGGAAATCCTGCTTTCATCAATCTGTGACGTCTGATATTGATGGCGCCGAAATGTTTTTTAAGACTGATGTGTTCCCATTCGGTGGGAGCAAGGAGCTGTTCGCGGAAAGTATATAACCATGCTATGTGGCGGTAGGCAATTGTTTTTCTTCTTTCCTCGAGATTGGTATGATCAGCATCTTCGGTTTCAAAAGCATAAAGCATTGCCGCAAAAGAACGGCTTGAGTTGACAATAGCACCCCAGATTTTTCTGGCTTCCCATAATCTGTCGTAAGCCTGGTTATTCTTAAATCCTACGTAAAAAGCTTCTGCCGTTCCAATTAATGCCAGCGGTACCCACGGAATGATCATCCATTGCCAGTTGAAGAAATAATAAATTGCTGCTACAAGGGTACACCATGCGGTAAGCCATATTAAATGAGAACCTGCAAGATTAAATATTTGTTTATAGTTGAAATATTTTGTTGTGATCATAGAAGGAGATGTGTTTTTATAAAGATTTTGTTTAGCAAAATAAATACCATAAAAAAAGGTTATGGACTTTATTCTGCACCGATCATAAGCTTCTTTTGTAGTTTTTTAATTTTAATCATCTGTATTCAAGTATATAATGGAAACAAATACTTTTTTAAAATTAGTAAAAAAAGAGCATAAAAAAACCTCTAAATAATTAGAGGTTGTGTTTTATAGATAAAATTTAATATTGTAACATTTCTTCTATTTTCTTCGTGAGCTTTTCGGCATTAGGAAGCATTTCTTTTTCCAGGATCAGATTGATAGGCACTGCCGGGGTATTCAGAGAGCCCATTGTTTCTACCGGTGCATCAAGATATTTAAAACAATTTTTGGAAATTCTGTGCGCAAAAGCTTCAGCAAATGAATTATTAATTTGTTCTTCTGTAAGAACAATACATTTTCCATGGGCTTTTACCCTTTCAAAAACAAGTTCTTCATCAAGAGGGATTAATGTCCTCAGGTCAATCACTTCAATTCTACCGTTGAAATTTTTCGCCGCTTCTTTCGCCCAGTAAACTCCCATACCATAGGTTACCACCAATAGCGTTCTTCCTTTGGATGTTTCACCCTTATCGGCTTCAATAATAACTTTTCCTTTACCAAAAGGAAGTACATAGTCTTCTGCTGGTTCAATTGTTTTAGCATCTTCGGTTCCCGGCACTTTACTCCAGTATAGACCTTTGTGCTCGAGCATGATGACCGGATTCGGATCATAATAAGCTGCTTTTAATAAACCTTTGAAATCCGCTGCATTACTCGGGTACGCAATTTTAATCCCTTTAATATTGGCTAAAATACTTTCAACACTACCGCTGTGGTAAGGTCCGCCACCGCCGTAAGCCCCAATCGGAACACGGATGATATTACTAACCGGAAATTTTCCGTTGCTTAAATAATTTGATTTTGAAATCTCAGTGATAAGCTGGTTGATACCCGGATAAATATAATCTGCAAACTGAACTTCTACAATCGGCTTAAGGCCTACAGCACTCATCCCCGCAGTAGATCCAATAATATAAGCTTCCTGGATTGCCGTATTGAATACTCTTTTGCTTCCGAACTTTTTACCTAATGTAACCGTTTCACGGAAAACACCACCGATTCTCTCTCCTACGTCCTGACCGTAAAGCAATGCTTCAGGATGTTTCCACATCAGTTCCTGAATTGCATGAATGGCAGCGTCTACCATTACGATTTTTTCTCCACCTGCCGGTTCACGGGTTCCTACTTCTTCGGTAATTGGAGTAGGAGCAAAGATATGCTGCATTACGGTTTCCGGTTTCGGGTCTTCTGCTTTTTGAGCTCTGTCAAAAGCTTCTTCAACTTCAAGCCTTGCCTTCTTCGTGATCTGTTTCAGTAATTCTTCATCGACTCCTGTTTCCAGTAATTGTTTTCTCAGGATCTCTCCCGGATCTTTAGCTCTGTGCTTTTCAAGATCTTCATCATCCCTGTAGAACTCTCTTCGCACGCCTGATGTATGGTGTCCGATAAGTACCGTTTTTGCACAAACCACTAATGGTTTTCTTTCGGTCCTTACAAAGTCTACAGCTTTTTTCATCACTTCGAAACTTTCCGCAAAGTCAGTTCCGTCTACTCTCATTCTGCTGAGACCTGTAAATCCTGCAACGAAATCATAAGCATCGCAAGTCCGTGCTTCTTCCTTGGTTACAGAAATTCCCCATTCATTATCCTGAACAAGGAAGATGATCGGAAGCTGATGTAAGGCAGCAAACTGTAATGCTTCGCTTACTTCACCTTCAGTGACCGAATTATCACCCAGGCTGCACACAACAACCGGGTTGTTTTCAAAATTCTGTAAATTAAAATCCTGAATATATTTTATTCCCTGTGCTACACCTGTAGTCGGGATGGTTTGCATTCCTGTCGCTGAGCTCTGGTGAATGATCTTTGGCATTTTTTCATCCCTGCTGGACGGATGGGAGTAGTAAGATCTTCCTCCTGAAAAAGGGTCTTCTGCTTTTGCCAATAGCTGCAACATCAATTGATATGGCTCAAATCCTATCCCCAAAAGAATACTTTCATCCCTGTAATAGGGAGAAACCCAGTCTTCTTTTTTTAACTGATATGCGGTAGCCAGCTGGATTGCTTCATGACCTCTTGAAGTACTATGAACATATTTACAAACATTTCTGTTTTCTTCGTAGATGTCTGCCATGGCTTTGGCAAGCATCATATGGGTATAAGCTTTAAGTAAAATATCCTGAGAAACTTTCTCGTGAAGTGTATTTTCCATAGGAAGCAAATATACATAAAAAAACAAAATACGAACAACTGTTAGTATTTTGTGACCATCTATTTTTCTTTTTAATTTTTCTGCCCTGGGTATTACCTATATTAACTAAGGCGCTATCTTATTTTATGGATTATTTATATCGGCAGAATTGACGTTTATGGATAAAAACTCATTCAGATCAAAAAAAATTGGAGTAACTTTACATTCTCTTTTTTAATTAAAAAGCTAGAAAATACATGTATTTAGTTTTTGACACAGAAACAACAGGGTTACCAAAGAATTTCAATGCTCCACTTTCAGATTCCGATAACTGGCCAAGAATGGTGCAGATTGCATGGCAGTTACATGATGATGATGGAACGCTGATTGAAAATCAGGATTATATTATAAAGCCTGAGGGATACGATATTCCCTTTAATGCAGCCCGTATTCACGGAATTACGACGAAGATTGCCAATGAAGAAGGTAGAGACCTTGAAGAGATTCTTAAAGAGTTTTCTACAGTCTTAGAAAAAGTAAGGGTTGTTTCCGGACACAATGTGGAGTTTGATTACAATATTGTAGGAGCTGAGCTTTTCAGAAAAAATATAAAGGACATTCTTCAGGAAAAACCTAAAGCAGACACGATGATTCTGGGAACGAATTTTTGTGAGCTTGGGGGTGGAAGAGGTGGTAGATTTAAGCCTCCGAAACTTGAAGAACTCTATGAAAAATTATACGGGAATAAGTTTGATGAAGCCCACAATGCAGCTGCCGACGTAAATGCTACTGCTCAGGTTTTCTTTGAAATGATGAGAATAGGAGTGATTCCTTCTGATGTGTTGAAGATTTCGGAAGATCAGCTTGCTTATTTTAAAACTTTACACCCGGATCCTATCAAGCCGTTTGATATCGTAATCAGAAGGCAGGTTGCGGATTTCCATAACAAGAAAAAACAATCTGATTTTGGAAGTATTGAAGAAATTGATCTTGGCAAGTATTTCCATTTTGATAATCACAGTGTATTTTCAACATTATCGGCTACATCAAGTATTTCTGACCTGATCAATAAGGCCACGGAGGATAATTTTCCTGCTGTAGGAATGGTCGACCTGGGAAATATGATGGGGGCATTTAAATTTGTTTCCGCCGTAGAAGCTACCAATTCAGACAGATCGAAAAAACATAAGGAATATCTTGCAAAGAAACAGGAGGCTGAAGAGCAGGGATTGGATTTTAATGAAGAAGAGCCTGTCTCTGACCCGTTGATACCGGTTGTAGGATGTGAATTTTATATCTCCGATCGTTATGAACAGAAACAATTTACAAAAGATGATCCGGACAGACGGACACAGGTGGTTCTGCTAGCTAAGGATTTTAACGGATATAAGAACCTGGCAAAACTTTCAAGTATTGGTTTCCTTAAAGGATTTTACTTTGGGGTTCCAAGGATAAGCAGGGAATTGATTGCAGAGTATAAGGAAGGACTGATTGCTCTTACTTCAGGGATTCTGGGAGATATTCCAAGCGCGATCCTGAACACGGGTGAGCAGAAAGGGGAAGAATTGTTTAAGTGGTGGAAAGATACCTTTGAAGATGATTTCTACGTTCAGCTTCAGAATCACAAACTTCCAGAGGAAGAGCATTTGAATGAAGTATTGTTGTATCTGGCAGATAAATATAATGTTAAAATATTAGCTCAGAACGAAACTTTTTATACCAATAAAGATGATGCTAACATTCAGGATATCGTAAGCTGTATCAAAGATGGTGAAAAGCTTTCAACACCTGTAGGAAAAGGATTTGGTAAGAGAAGAGGTCTTGCGACGGGTGAATATTATATCAAAAATTCCGATGAGGTAAAAGAAGCGTTTCTGGCTTATCCTGATGCTTTTGAGGCTTACGAAGAATTTTTCGCCAAATTCAGTCCGTATACATTAAAAAGGGATGTATTGCTTCCTAAATTTGATATTCCGGAAGAATTTATCCATGCAGAAGATGAAGTAGATGGAGGAAAAAGAGGGGAGATGGCTTATCTTACCCACCTTACTTATGAAGGGGCAAAAAGAAGGTATGTGGATACAGGTATTACGGATGAAATTAAAGAACGTCTTGATTTCGAACTTGAAGTAATTGCCAATACCGGTTATCCGGGATACTTCCTTATTGTACAGGATTTTTGTAATGAAGCCCGTAAAATGGGAGTTTGGGTAGGACCCGGTAGGGGTTCGGCTGCCGGTTCGGCAGTTGCTTATTGTATTGGAATTACTAACGTAGACCCTATCAAATATGATCTCCTGTTTGAGCGATTCCTGAATCCTGAAAGGGTATCCATGCCCGATATTGACATTGACTTTGATGACGAAGGAAGAGATAGGGTGATCAAATGGGTAATCGAAAAATACGGACAAAGCCAGGTGGCTCAGATTATCACCTATTCGGTGCTGGGTGGAAAATCTGCGATTAAGGATGCCGGAAGGGTATTGGATGTTCCGATCCCTGATACGAATAATATAGCCAAGCTTATTCCCTCCACACCAGGAATGAATATTGCCAAAGCTCTGGCGAAATATGATAAATTGAAACCGGAAGAGCAGATGCTTGTTGATGAAATGAGATATGTTCTTCAAAGTCCTGATGATGCCCGTCACAATGTACTTGCGAGTGCGAAAAAGATGGAGGGTTGTATCAGGAATACAGGTATTCACGCCTGCGGGGTGATTATCACTCCGGAAGATGTAAGTAACCTGGTTCCTATAACAATTGCGGCCAAAGATGCTGATATTTTGGTGTCTCAGTTCGATAACTCGGTAGCGGAAAGTGCCGGTCTTTTGAAGATGGACTTCCTTGGGCTGAGAACTCTAACCATTATTAAGGATGCATTGAAGCTTGTAAAGGCTCGTTATAATGTAGATATTGATCCGGATCTTATTCCGCTTGATGATGCTAAGACCTATCAACTATTTAAGGAAGGAAGAACGGTAGGGATTTTCCAATATGAAAGTCCCGGAATGCAAAAGTATATGAGGGAGCTTAAGCCGACGGTTTTTGCCGACCTTATTGCCATGAATGCCTTGTATCGTCCGGGACCAATCAAATACATTCCAAACTTCATTAACAGAAAGCACGGAATAGAAGAGATTGTGTATGACTTACCGGAAACAGAAGAATATTTAAAGGAAACATACGGGATCACCGTTTACCAGGAGCAGGTAATGCTTTTGTCCCAGAAGCTGGCTAATTTTACAAAAGGTGAAGCGGATACTTTGAGAAAAGCGATGGGTAAGAAACAGATCGACGTTCTTAATAAAATGTATCCTAAGTTCATTGAAGGGGGTAGAAAAAATAACCTGAACGAAGAAAGGCTGGAGAAAATCTGGAATGACTGGAAAGCCTTTGCGGAATATGCCTTCAACAAATCTCACTCAACATGCTATGCATTTATTGCTTATCAGACTGCTTATCTGAAAGCCAATTATCCGGCAGAGTATATGGCGAGTGTTATGAGTAATAACATTAACAATACAGACTCCATTACCATGTTCATGGAGGATTGTAAAAGTATGGGAGTTGATGTATTAGGTCCTGACGTTAATGAATCTCAATATAAATTCTCAGTAAACGAAAAAGGACAGATCCGCTTCGGGTTGGGAGCGATCAAAGGAATCGGGGAGGGACCTAGTGAGGCCATAACGCGTGAAAGAGAAAACGGAAGATTCAAGAATATTTATGATTTCTTTGAAAGGATTTTACCTTCACAGATGAACAAGAGAGTGGCTGAAAGTTTGGTTTTGGCCGGTGCATTTGACGAATTGGACACGTTTCACAGGGGACAGTATTTTGACATTGATGCCGCGGGCAAAACAAACCTGGAGCGTTTGATAAGATATGGACAGAGCTTTCAGGAAGGAAAGAATGAAATGGAAAATTCCCTTTTCGCGGATTTTGCGGAAGAGGTTCAGATTGAACAGCCTAAATTAGCACCTTGTCCGGAATGGCCGAATATGCACAAGCTGAACAAAGAAAAAGAAATCATTGGCTTCTATCTTTCCGCACATCCCTTGGATGAATTTAAATATCAGTTCCAGTTTATACAGGGAAGCCTTTCAAAGAAATCTGTTCTGGAAAAAGATGAACATAATAAAGCGGTTGTAGATGAAGCTCCTATTCTTGAAGCAGATTCTCAGGAAGAAACCGTTGACTTAACGGAGATTGTTTCTGATGAGATTTTGGGAGGAGAAGAAATTATTGAAGAGGTAGTTAAAAAGGCAGAACCAAAAGGTAATTTTTTATTCCTGAACCTTGATGAGGTGGATGCATACAAGGAACAAGCCTTCGCTAATAAGCAGGAAGAGCTATTTGAGGAAAAGAAAAAAGACTGGAAAACCTTACAAAAGGAAAGAGAAAATGGAGGTGGCGGAAAAGAATATACTGTGGCCGGTCTGATTACTGAATACAGGGTTCAGGATGGTTTCAGGAGTGGTGAAAAAGTAGCTTTCGTTACCCTTGAGGATTATTCAGGATCATATTCATTCAGATTAGGGGATAGAGATTATATGAAGCTAAAGGAAAAGCTGGAAGTCCAGCGTTTCGTTATTTTTAAAATAAAATTCGCCCAGGTGAAGGACGGACGTGTTTTTGTTAATGTAAATGACGTGATCGAACTTCAGGAAGCATTTGAAAGATTTGCGAAAAGCATCTCTCTGGTCATGGATGTTATGGATTTTAGACCTGAGGATCTGGAATTTTTCAGAAATGTGCTGGATAGGAACCGCGGAGATCAGAAGTTTAAATTTTATATTAAGGATATTGAAGATGATTCACAGATTGAAGTACAGTCCATGAAACATTCCGTTGATCTGAATGGGGACCTCATTAAAGAGATTCAGTTGCTCAATAAATATGAATTTTATTTAAATTAAAAGATAATTGGATTAAAAAAAAAGCGGTTTTTGACCGCTTTTTTTGTGGTATTTAATTTAATATTCAAAAATAGTTTAAAAAAAGTTAATATTTTTTTCTGTGGTATCTCAAGTGGATTTTAACAATGAGTGGTTTCAAAATTAATTTTGTAATTAGTTGATTATTAGTAGTTTAATTTAATTCAATATTTGTTGAGTTTTTAAATAAAATTAAATGATTGTTTGGTTTTGTTTAATAAAATTGGTTAAAAGGCATCTTATTTAATAACGATTTTAAGTTTTTATTGAATTTAATTGAAATATTATTTACATTTACCGTCCAATTTAAATTTTCTACCATATATGAAAAAACTTCTACTCACGTGTATGATGGCTCTTGGTATAGGGGCATCTGCACAGATTTTAGTTACTGAGGGGTTCGAAGGCTCAAGTTTGCCTTCAGGATGGGCCAGTACAACGACCGGATCAGGAACGAGTTCCACACCAGGAGGGTATGGGACAAGTGCGGGTACGGCCTGTGTCGGGAGCAAAGCGGTCTATAAGAATATTTATGGATCTACCTACACAGGTTGGAATTTGACCTATTCTTCCACAACTTCTAATGCAACTGCGCTTACGTATTCTTTCAAATACCTTGCGAAAGGGTATAGTACTTCAGGTGCCGTTAGCGGAAGTGTAGCTGCGGATTACTCTGTAGATGGAGGGACGACATGGGTTGATATCCTAGCGCCTGTGGTTCTTGATAGTCCTAATGGAACCCCGATTCCATGTACGACCGTTTCAGGAACAATTCCTGCGGGAACAATTCCAACAGGGGCAAGCTTTAAGTTCAGACTGAAAAGCACAAGTACATCTACCGGAGACTTCTATATGGGGTTTGATGATGTTCAGCTAGCTCAGACCTTAACAAATGCGCCTTCATGTACTCAGATTTCAGCTCCTGCCGATGCAGCAACAGGAATCTCGGTAACACCAACTATTACCTGGGCTTCTGCTGCCTTTGCAACAGGGTATACATTAAATATCGGAACAACAGCAGGGGGAACTGATGTTGTAAATGGTCTTGATGTAGGTGCAGTAACCAGCTATACCATTCCAAATACTTCAGCGCTGAATTATTCAACGTTGTATTATGTAACAATAATTCCGAAGAATAACATTGGATCGGCATCCGGATGTACAAGTACTTCTTTCACAACACGCGCAGTAGTTTGTCCGACTGTATCTGCACCATCTGCAGGGGCTATCGGACAGCCATTAACTCCTACCATTACATGGGGTGCGGTAAATTCTGCTACAGGATATAAACTTACTGTAGGAACTACACCAGGTGGAACAGATATCCTGAATAATCTGGATTTAGGAAATGTGACTACATATACATTTACTACTCCATTAACATTAAGCAGTACTTATTATTACACTGTAAATTCCTACAGCCCAACCAGTACGTCGTCATCTTGTACAGAAAGAAGTTTCTCTACGATTTGTGGACCAACCAACATTCCTTACTCTCAGAATTTCGAAAGTGTATCGACTCCTGCATTGCCAGCTTGTACTTCTATTGAAAATGCAGGGAATGGTAATAACTGGACAACCTATTCTTCTGCGGGAGGAGGGTTCAATACTAAGGTTCTTAACTACACTTACAATAGTTCAAATGCGGCTAACGCATGGTTTTATACACAAGGTATTAACCTTACAGGGGGAGTATCTTACAGAATAAAATACATCTATGGAAATGCAAGTGGTACTACATATCCTGAAAAACTGAAAGTAGCTTATGGTACTGCTGAATCCAGTGCTTCAATGACTAACGTATTAGCAGATTACCCTAATGTAACCAATGGTACTACACCAATTTCTGCAACTGTAGATTTTGTTCCTGCAGCTTCCGGAGTGTATTATTTTGGATTTAATGCATACTCAGATGCTGATATGAACAGATTGTACGTAGATAATATCGTTATTGATGCTACACCGACTTGTGCTGAGCCTTCTGCATTGGTAGTATCGAATGTAGCGGCTACTACGGCAACGATTTCATGGACTGCTCCTGCTACTGTACCTGCCGGTGGTTATGAGTATTATTATTCTACTTCTAACACGGCTCCAACTGCTACTACTCAAGCATCGGGAACGAGTACTACGGTTACAGCTGATTTAAATAATCTTACTGCAGCTACCGTATATTATGTTTGGGTACGTTCAGTATGTAGTTCTTCAGATAAAAGTGCATGGTCTCAATTGGCAACATTTACAACTGCTTGTATTACATCACAAACATTGACTGAAAACTTTGATTCAACAGCGGAAGGAAGTCTTCCTCCATGCTGGACAAGTATAGGTTCTACCGTTAGTTATGCGAAAGTAATGGCTTATACGAGTGCAAATACTGGTGCTATAATCAGTGGGGCTAATGCATTGTACCTTTATACAAGTGGCTCAAGTACAGGAATGTTAGCGACTCCTGAAATTGCGAATCTACAGTCTAATAACTACATCCTTAAATTTAAGGCAAGAGCAAATTATACTGCCGGAGGAGTTGTTCAGATCGGTTATTTAACAGATCCTGCTAATACTTCAACTTTTGTAGTATTGGGAACGTATACTTCTACAAGTGTAACGGTTGCTGATGATTACCAACTTAGTATTACGGGAGTGCCGGCTGGTGTTAACAAGCTTGTATTTAAACATACAGGAACTCCTGCCAATAGTGTTCTTATAGATGATATCAGCTATATGCTGGATCCGAGTCTGGGAACTTCAGAAGTAGCTAATGCTAAGAATACGATTAAAGTTTATCCTAATCCATTTGCAGATGTGCTGAACATTTCTGATGTTTCTAAAGTGAAATCTGTTTCTGTTTCTGATGTGGCAGGAAGATTAGTAAAAACAATTGCGAACCCTACTTCGGTTCTTCAGTTAGGAGAATTGAATTCAGGAATGTATCTGATTACACTTGAATTGAAAGATGGTTCTAAACAAACGATTAAAGCGATCAAAAAATAGAATTCGATTTAATTTATAAATAATGATGGCAGCTAAGATATTAGCTGCCATTTTTTTATTTTATTCATTATATTATTAGTAAATTAGTATATTAAACACTAAAACTGTTATTTTATGGCAAAATTTTTACTCTCATGTTTCTTGATTGTAAGCATGGCACTAAACGCCCAGATTGATTTGGGCGCTGGAAGCACTGACGTTGGTACAGCTCCGATCAGTAGCTATTACGGATATTCCTATGTTCAGCAGATTTACCCTAAGCAGGAAATCAATGCAAATGCAGCAGGAAACATTACGGGACTTAAGTTCTACCTGGATCCTTCGATGTCTTTGGCAAATTCATCCGACTGGGTGGTATATCTCGGGCATACCTCAAAATCAGGATTTACTTCAGATACAGACTGGATACCGGTTTCTCAGTTGACTCAGGTATATGCAGGAACAATTACCAATGCTAACGGAGTGGTGGAAATTACTTTTACAACACCATTTCCTTATAACAATACGGATAATCTAGTCGTAGCTGCAGAAGAAAATTCGCCGGGATATGATAATAATGATGAGGCAATGTATGTTTATTCCGGTGCCGCAAATTCTACTTTGTTTTATAAAAATGACAGTAACAATCCTGATCCGGCTTCACCTCCGGCAGGAGATTTGGCAGATTATAAATCGGTAATTACATTTCTGGGATTAACAGCAAATCCAATTGCTGCCTGTCCTGTCATAACATATCCTTCAAATAATTCAACCTTCATCCCATTATCACCTACCATCAACTGGAATAATACATCGGGAGCGACAAGTTACAAGGTTTCTATAGGAACAACTCCGGGAGGAACTGATGTGGTGAATCAACAATCTGTAGCGACCAATAGCTTTACTCCAGCTGCACCTTTAAGTGCTAATACCAATTATTATCTACGGGTAGTTTCAGTATCAGCGGCCGGTGAATCTTCAGGATGTACAGAAATTACATTTAAGACTTCTCCGCCAGCTCCATCGAATGACGATTGTGCGGGAGCGATTACTTTAACAGTAAATCCGGATCTTAATTGTGGTGCTGTAACCGCAGGATATACTTTGGGAGCAACAGATTCAGGCTTAATTCCTGATCCATGTTATGGCGATCCTGATGATGATGTATGGTTTAAATTTGTTGCTACTGCTACAACGCATAAAATATCACTCCTGAATGTGGTTTCTGTAGGAACTACCAATGATGATGATACCTATTTCCAGGTGTTTAGCGGTGCCTGTGGTACATTGTCGAGCATTCTATGTTCCGATGATACATCATCAGTTTTAACCGGACTTACTGTTGGAGATACCTATTATGTGAGGGTTTACAGTTATTTCGATACAGGATCCAATCAAAGTTTTGATATCTGCGTAGGTACAATGCCACCGCCACCAGCCAATGATGATTGTTCCGGAGCGTTGACGGCGTCAGCCTTCCCTTATACTTATGTACAATCTGACGGAGGTGGTGCAACAAATAATGGCGGATTTGTTACTGTATGTTCCGATAGTATGAATGATGGTACCTGGTTTACATTTACCGGTGATGGTGCAACATTTGATATTACTGTTACAATGCCGGCAGGTAGTGATTTTGATCCTCAGATCGGTGTTTACAGTGGAACATGTGGAAGTCTTGCATGTGTGGATACGGTAGATAATAATGGCTCCGGAGGAACAGAAACTCTATCAATACCTACTCAGCCTGGTACTACATATTATGTAAATGTGGGTAATTATAGTGGATTCACGGATAACATGGAAGGAACTTTCACGATTAATATAGCAAAAAATAATCTTGGAACCTCTGAAGTAGCAGGAAATAAGAAAGGAATCAGTGTTTATCCGAATCCTTTCTCAGATATTTTGAATATTTCTGACATTGCTAATGTAAAATCCGTTACTGTTACTGATATTTCCGGAAGATGGATAAAAACAATTGATAATCCTGGTCCGGTTATTCATCTGGCTGATATTCAATCAGGTCTATATCTGGTCACATTAACAATGAAAGACGGATCTAAACAAACGATCAAAGCAATTAAAAAATAGAATCAGATTTTATATATAAATATTGATGACAGCTAAATTTTAGCTGTCATTTTTCTTCGATGCTTGCTGTATTATTGGTAAATTAGTGGTCTAATACCAAACATTATATTTATGAAAAAAATTTTACTTTCATGCTTATTGTTTTTAAGCATGGTGTTGAATGCTCAAATCAATTTGGGCTCGGGAAGTACTGATGTAGGACCAGCTCCGATCAGTACATACTATGGATATTCCTATGTGCAGCAGATTTTCTCAAAACAGGAAATTAATGCTGACGCGGCAGGGAATATAACAGGGCTTACATTTTATAGTAATCCGTCGATGTCAATGGTTAACTCTTCAGATTGGGTGGTCTATTTAGGGCTTACCACAAAATCCAGTTTCAACACCGAATCCGATTGGATCCCTGTTTCCGGACTGACTCAGGTGTATGCCGGAACAGTTACTAATGTGAATGGAGTTATCAACATCACTTTTGCGACACCTTTTCATTATAATAATACAGATAACCTTGTGGTTGCTGTTGATGAAAATTCAGCTGATTATGATGATAATGGGGACGAGATCATGCATGTGTATCCTTCAGCACCAAATTCTACTCTTTATTTCAGAAATGATGGGACCAATCCGAATCCTGTTTATCCTCCTGTAGGACATCAGGCTTCCTTTAAATCGGCCATTACAATCAACGGATTAACACCAAAACCTGTTCCCGTTTGTCCGTCAATAACTTATCCGACAAATAACGCCGTGTTTATTCCATTGTTACCTACCATTCTCTGGAGCCCGGTTGCAGGAGCTACAGGATATAAAGTTTCCATAGGTACAACTCCTGGTGGAACACAAATCATCAATCAACAATCTGTAAGTGCTGCTAGTTTTGCTGTTCCTACCTTATTAAGCGTAAATACTACTTATTATTTACGGGTGGTTTCTGTATCAGCGGCCGGTGAATCTTCAGGATGCGCTGAAGTGAAATTTAAAACAGCCCCTCCGGTTCCTCTGAATGATAACTGTATAGGAGCGGTAACTTTAACGGTGAATCCTGATCTCAATTGTGGAACAGTAACATCAGGTTATACACTAGGAGCTACGGCTTCAGGAATTGCTGCTACTCCTTGCTATGGTAATCCTGATGATGATGTGTGGTTTAAATTTGTAGCGACAGGAACAAGCCAGAAAATCTCTCTCCTGAATGTAACTTCTATCGGTACAGAAGATGATGATGATATTTACTTCCAGGTATTTAGCGGATCTTGTGGTACTTTATCCAGCATTCTTTGTTCGGATCCTACGTCAGGTGTTGTTTCCGGGCTAACTATAGGACAAACTTATTACATCAGAGTTTACAGTTACTATGGAACAGGAAGCAATCAAAGCTTTGACATCTGTGTCGGAAGTATTCCACCGGCACCGGCTAATGACGAATGTTTAGGAGCTCTGCTAGCATCTTCTTTCCCTTATACTTATGTGCAGACTGACGGAGGTGGTGCAACAAATAACGGAGGATTTATCAACGCTTGTGAAAGTGGCATGAATGATGGAACATGGTTTACATTTGTTGGTGACGGAGAAACAGTTAATATTACCGTGAGTATGCCTTCAGGAAGTGATTTCGATCCTCAGATTGGTGTTTTCAGTGGAACATGCGGCAGTTTAGTATGTGTGGATACTGTAGATAATATGGCAGATGGAGAGACTGAAACATTGTCTGTTCCAACTATATCCGGAACTGTTTATTATGTGAATGTAGGATATTATAGCGAGTATACAGATGAGCTCGAAGGAGCGTTTACGATCAATATCAATAAAGAGAGTTCAGATAGACATGCTTCAGGTATTTCAACTCCTGCTTTAATTAAAAAAGCCAGTGGAATTTATCCGAATCCGTTTACTGATGTTCTGAACATTGCAGATATTGATAACGTTAAATCTATTTCTGTATCAGATGTTTCAGGAAGATTGGTTAAAATGATCGTTAGCCCAGATACGGTAATTCATTTGGAGGATCTGAAATCAGGATTGTATCTGGTTACTCTTGAAATGAAGGACGGCTCTAAAAAGACGACCAAAGTAATTAAGAAATAAGTAATTTATATTCAACAAAAAAGGTGGCATCAGCCACCTTTTTTATTTATTAGGAACAGGTTGTATATCACCTGTACTCATATGTTCAAAAACAGTAGGGAAGAACATAGCTAGTATAAAATAAATAATAATCATTAATGCAACTAAAGCAAAAAGAATAATAACTAAACTATTGGGCTTGTTTTTCTTTTTTGGTTCCATGATTTTGTGGTATTGGGTTAATAGATTAATTTGATAAATGATATTAAGCTAATTTCTTGCCACACTGTTTGCAATACCTCGCATCATCATCAATATCTTCATTTCCGCAACGTTCGCAGATCTTTTCCAGGTTTTGTCTTTTATTCCTCATCTCTGCCGTTACAATACCGGTGGGTACAGCAATAATAGAGTAGCCGGCAAGCATCAGTATAACTGCAAAAAATTTTCCCATAGGTGTAATGGGTGAAACATCTCCGTAACCTACTGTAGTTACTGTAACCACAGCCCAGTAAATAGATTGGGGAATGGTTTCAAAACCGGTTCTTCCTCCTTCCACCATAAACATCAAAGAACCTACAATCACCGAAAAAATGATAAGGAACAACAGGAAAATATAGATCTTTCTTGAACTGTTTTTCAATGCCCGTACAATGAGATATCCGTCATTCATAAAATCCAGTAAATTGAAAATTCTAAACACCCTTAGCATTCTCAACATTCTGAATATCAGGAAATATTTGGTTACCGGAAAGAAAAAACTGAGGTAGAAAGGAACCAGGGCAAGAAAATCTATAATTCCAAAGAAGCTGAAGATATAATTTTTCTTATTTTTTACGACCATAATACGCAGCAGGTATTCTGCGGAAAAAAATAAAGAAATAATCCATTCAAAAACAATAAATGTAAGATGGAATCTTTGATCCAGCTTCGGAACACTTTCCATCATAATGATAAGTGTGCTGACAAGGATTAATGCCAACAATATAATATCGAAAAGCTTTCCCAATCTGGTATCGGAACGGTAAATAACACGATAAAGAAATCTTTTCCATAATGTATCCTCCGGGACAAGATTGTGTTCTTTTTCCATACTTTGAGTTTTTTCTAATTTAAGAAATTATCCCTATTTTCGTAGCAAACATACATAATAAATGACAATAAGAGAAGTAATTTCGGAAATAGAAAAACGTATTCCCTTACAACAGGCAGAAGACTTTGATAATGTAGGGTTGTTGTGCGGGGTTCCGGAACGGGAGGTGAGTGGTATTTTAGTATGTCACGATGCTTTAGAGAATGTTGTAGAAGAAGCTATTCAAAAGAAATTAAATCTGATCGTATGTTTTCATCCGATTATTTTTTCAGGGTTAAAATCTCTTACCGGGAAAAACTATGTTGAAAGGGCTGTTTTAAAAGCCATCGAGAATAAGGTTGCAATCTATGCAATTCATACTGCGTTTGATAATGATTTTTTTGGGGTTAATGCAGGAATATGCAACCAGTTGGGATTAAAAGAAGTGAAAATCCTTCAGCCGAAGAAAGATAATCTGAAACAACTTACCGTATTTGTTCCTAAAGATCATTCTGAAAAAGTAAAAGAATCTCTTTTCTCTGCCGGTGCAGGAAATATTGGTTTCTATGATGAGTGCAGTTTCAGTATTAATGGCAATGGAACTTTCAGACCAATTGAGGGCTCGAATCCATTTTCAGGAAAGCAGAATATCAGGGAAAATGCAGATGAAAATATGATTTCTGTAATTTTTGAAGGCTATAAACAAAATCAGATTATTTCTGCTATGAAATCTTCACATCCATATGAGGAAGTAGCCTACCAGATCTATAGTCTGGACAATGAAAACCAGTATTCAGGATTGGGAATGTATGGAGAGTTTGAAGAAGCAATGAATGAAGAGGACTTTTTACGTTTTGTTAAGGAGAAATTTAATCTTGAAATGATCAGATATTCAGGGCTTACTAATAAAAAGATTAAAAGAGTTGGCGTTTTAGGAGGCTCAGGAGCGAGTGGAATAAAATCCGCATTATCTAAAAAATGTGATGCCTACCTGACCGGAGACGTTAAATATCACGATTTTTTTTTTAGCAGAATCTAAAATGCTGATTTGTGATATAGGACATTATGAATCAGAACAATGGGTTGTAAAACAATTATTTGAAATTTTGTCACAAAAATTTAGTACATTTGCAATCTCAAAATCCAACGAAAAAACAAACCCAGTAAATTATTTCCTTTAGATATGGCAAAAACCAACGATATTTCAGTTGAAGAGAAATTAAGAGCTTTATACGATTTACAAATCATAGATTCAAGATTGGATGAAATCCGAAATACAAGAGGAGAATTGCCAATTGAGGTTGAAGATCTTGAAATCGAGATAGAAGGGCTTGAAAAAAGAGCTGAAAAATTTCATGCAGAAATTAAGGATCAGGAAGATCAGATCAAAACAAAGCATGAAGTAATTAACCATGCGAAAACTCTAATTGAGAAATACAAATCTCAACAAGATAACGTAAGAAACAATAAAGAGTTTGAAGCTTTAGGTAAGGAGATTGAATTCCAAGATCTTGAAATCCAGCTTGCGGAAAAAAGAATTAAAGAATTTGGGATCAAAATCACTCATAAAAATGAGACTCTGGAAGAACTGAATTCAAAAATTAACGATCTTAAAAACCACCTTAAATTCAAAAAAGAAGAATTAGAAGGTTTAGTTTCTGAAACTCAGAAAGAGGAAGATTATTTAATTGAGCAGTCTAAAGAATTTGCAGGTAAGATTGATGAAAGATTACTAGCTTCTTACAACAGAATCAGAACGAACTCTATCAACGGATTAGCTGTGGTAGGTTTAGAAAGAGGTGCTCCGAAAGGATCTTTCTTTACAATTCCTCCACAAAAACAGATGGAAATCGCTCAGAGAAAGAAAATCATTATCGATGAACATTCAGGAAAAATCCTTGTTGATGATGAATTGGTAATGGAAGAAAACGAAAAAATGAAATCTGTGATTAAATTTTAATCATCGTTTACTTTGATATAAAAGCTGTTTCAGAAATGAAACAGCTTTTTTTATTCTATTTAATCGAAGAATGCGCTTGCTATAGATAAAATATTATTCTGTAACAACAGCATCCCGGTCACCATCTTCTTTTTTTCCTTCGATGATCATTTCTTCAGCCTCAGCCTTTTCTTCGGCGTCAGCAACTTCTATTCTTTCTTCCTGACCCGTATTATGATGATCGATAAAGAATTCGCAATATACCGGTAGGTGGTCCGAGCCAAAATTGTCTAGGGTCTTAAGTTCTTTAATAAAGATGTCTTCACTATGAAACATTAAATCGATAGGGAATCTCAGTAATTGGTATTTGGCGTGGAAGGTTGGAACAAAGGCACGTCCGATTCTCGGATCAATAAGGTGGCTTGTTTTTCTGAACAGTATAGAAGACCTTGACCAGGCAACATTATTAAAATCACCAACGACAAGTACAGGTTCACTGATATCTTTAACACGTTTTGCAATGCTCAGGAGATCGCCGTCCCGCTCCTTTGATGTCGCTTCTTCCGTTGGGCTGGGAGGCGGTGGATGAACCCCGAAAAAAACAAAAGAGAAGCCGTCTTCTGTCTCTAAATGGATTTCAATGCTTGGAATATCTTCAGCTACAAAATAATGTGTAGTGGAATTTTTGATCTGAATTTTAGAATAAAAATGCATCCCATAAGTATTTTCCAAGGTTACCTTATGATGATAGGGGTAGTCTTTTTCTAAAGCTCTTAATGCATTTTCCCAAACTCCATTGCTTTCCATGGTAAGGAACATTTCCGGCTTGTTTCGGTTGATAAGACCGATAAACT
The DNA here is from genome assembly GCF_046591535.1 of Chryseobacterium proteolyticum. NCBI lineage: Bacteria > Pseudomonadati > Bacteroidota > Flavobacteriia > Flavobacteriales > Weeksellaceae > Chryseobacterium > Chryseobacterium proteolyticum. The sequence goes on from NZ_JBJLWK010000004.1 coordinate 281,248, forward strand.
TGTCATATTCCGTATTGAACTGATAGACATTGGCAGAAATGAAATGTAATTTTTGAGAGGACCGCTTGCCCCTCTGATGTTTCCTTACTCTGTAGAGAGGAGTATACTTTACAAGAATTACCCCATGATGTACAAATAAGATAAAAAGAGTGCCCTGGAAATACCAGAAATATTCGGCTGATCTAAAGAAAAATCCTAAGAGGAAGGTAAGCACAATAAAGTACGTGATTTGAATTTTTCCAAACTCAGGAACCCGAAATATCCAATGCTGGTTTTGAATTTTAGGTAATAATGTCAATAGAACCAGCAGGCCGGTTAAGATCAAATAAGCACTCCACATGTTATAAAAATAGATGGCTAAAAATAATCCTTTTTTACAAGAATTCAAATGAAATCATCTTTTTTAGTGTGAAATAAATGAAGTTTGAGTCAGATTTTTCTTACTTTTATTCTGTTATATTTTGAATCAATACTATGAATAAAATTTTCGCAGTTGTATGCTTTTTAAGTACATTCTGCTTTGGACAGCAACTCCAGAACCCGGACATTGAGAAACCTATCAGGGATTTGTTCGCAGGTATGAAGAATGCAGATTCGGAACTGGTAAAGTCGGCATTTACTGAAACGGCTATTCTACAGACTATTACAAAAGAAGGAGTAGTGAAAACAGATGATATACCTGGTTTTATATCTGCTGTTTCCAAAGCCGCTAAAGGCGATCTGGATGAAAGGATTACTATAGCATCTGTACTTGTAGACGGCAATATGGCGAGCGTTTTCACTCCTTATCAGTTTTATTACCAGGGAAAGTTTTCACATTGCGGAGCGAACAGCTTTCAGCTGGTTAAGCAGAATAACAGCTGGAAAATTCAGTACATCATTGATACAAGAAGAAAGGAAAATTGCGAGAATAAGAGATAATATACAATGAAAATTCACCATATTGCCATTATAGGCTCCAATTATCAAGTTTCTAAAAAGTTTTACACAGAGATTTTAGGTTTGAATGTGATCCGTGAAGTATACCGTGAAGAAAGGCAATCTTATAAGCTGGACCTTGCTATCGGAGATCATTATGTGATAGAACTTTTTTCATTCCCTGATCCTCCTGCAAGACCTTCCCGTCCCGAAGCGTGCGGATTAAGGCATCTTGCATTTTCCGTTGAAAATGTTGGCGCAAAGCGACAGGAACTTATGGAAAAGGGACTGGAATGTGAGGAGATAAGGATCGACGAATTTACCGGTAAAGAGTTTTTCTTTACACAAGATCCGGATCAGCTTCCTTTGGAGTTTTATGAAATGTAAATGGCCTAATGTGCGTATCCCGTAAAAAAGCTGATTGCCATAATGGCTAAAACAATTGAGGATATGATGACGTAGATGTAATCTTTTTCTTTCAGGTATCCTATTAATGCAAAAACAATTCGCATTAAAGGAGTGAAAATAAGAACCAAGATTCCCAGTTGAATGATGGCCATTCCTTCACCTTTGCAGAGAGATTCCCAAAACTGGCCCCATACTTTTTCCGACGAAGAACCGGTCTCCAGTAAGGAATAGTTTTTGGGCATTTTAAAACCTTCCAGAAACAGCTTTACAAAGCCAATAATGGATATAGCTACGGACAAAATCACTCCAAGTCTCAGGAGATTTCCTACGGAGCGGTTCAAATCAACGTCTGTGAAATTTTTTCTCATCGGAAACTTTGATTTATACCGTTATACATCATATAGATTGAAAGGATTGTAATTACAATAGCAAAAAATACCTTCAGTTTTTTAGTTTTTGAAACCATCAATGTTTTAGACCCAATGAAGCTTCCTACCACAACCCCTACCAAAACAGGAGCTACAATTACCGGGATAATTTCTCCTCTTTGAAAATAGATGAGGGAACTTGCGACAGCCGTAACACCGATCATAAAATTACTCGTGGTTGTAGAAACTTTAAAAGGCAACTTCATCATATTATCCATTGCCAATACTTTCAATGCACCTGAACCGATTCCTAAAAGACCGGACATTGCTCCCGCAAACATCATCATAAAGAATCCAGGAATGGTGTTTCGCGCAGAATATTTTTTAATGACTCCTTTATCCGGAAAGGTTCCGTACAATTTAAGTTTATCTTCTAAACTTCCCTTGATCAGGGGTTCCTGGTGGTCGGGTTTTCCTTTAAGATTTAAAATTACGGTAAGGAGAAGAATACTGGCAAAAATAATCCCGATGGTATTGGGGTTCAGAATTCCGGAAACAAGAGCTCCGGCAATAGCACCTGCTGTAGTTGCTATTTCCAGAAACATTCCGATTCTCATATTGGTAAATCCTTCTTTAACAAAAGCTACGGCGGCACCGGAAGATGTACCCACCACAGATATTAAGGAAGCTCCGATTGCGTAATGCATAGGGACGCCAAAACCCAGCGTCAATAAAGGGATAATGATAACTCCTCCTCCTAAACCTGTAAGTGAGCCCAATAGGCCTGCTGAGATTGCTCCAAGGAAGAGAATAATGATTTCTGACATGAATACAAATATAAAACTATTGCAGTTTTCTGCCAAACTTTCAAAAAGATAAATTTGACGTATTTTTGTATGACTAAAAAAATGAAAATGAAATTATTCTACGTGATCCTAGGTGCCACTCCTCCAGGCAGGAATATCGAACAGCACGATGTGTTTTTTGGAATTGCAGAAAGTTTAAAGGATCTGGTTCCGGATATGAAAGACTTCTGGAAAGAGGCTGATGGTAAAATCCACCTGGACTGCCATCAGGAGGTAAGATTTGCAGATGGATATGAAGTGAAAATTGTTGAGAAAACAGATCAGGTTTCTGAAAACCAACTATTCTTTATTAATTTAGGAGGCTATAAGAGGGGATATTTTGAAGAATTCCATGAGCAACATCTGATGGTTGGAACATCCATGGGCGAAATCATAAAGAGAGTTAAGGAAACGGAATTTTACAAAACAATGGGATTCGAAGGAGCTGTAAGCCATGTTGACGATAAGCACGGTGTGGATATCGATGATATTTTTAACGTTAATGATATCCTTCCTCAAAAAATGAAAGAGAAATACACTATTGTTTTAGAAAAATCTGATGCGGAAAATCAGGAAAACCCAATAGGTCTAGGATATCTTAAAATAGATAAAGTATAAACTTCCCATAATCACTTACGCCGGCTTTTAAGCCGGCGTAACACGTTAAGTACGGAAAGGATCGGAGATGCGAAAATTTAGGTAATCGGCTATAAAATTTTTATCTTTGCAAAGTCTTGGATCAATGATCAGGTGTTGTATTGTAATGTTGAAAAACGTTTGATATTTGCCTATGATCCGGATGGTCTCAATTGAAAATATATCTAATAAAAATATAGAATGAAAATAGGAATTTTAGGAGGTGGTCAGCTGGGAAGAATGCTGATACAGAGCGCATTGAAATATGATGATGAATTTTATACGCTGGATCCTGCCTCTGATGCTCCCTGCAGTACTATTTCAAATTTTACACAGGGAAATTTCAATGACTATGAAACAGTCCTTAACTTTGGAAAAAATAAAGATGTTGTAACAATAGAGATCGAGCATGTAAATGCCGATGCCCTGGCAGAAATTGAAAACCAGGGGATCAAAGTTGTTCCGAATTCTGCAATCATTAAAACCATTCAGCAGAAGATTCTTCAGAAGGAATTCTATAAGGCTCATGATATCCCGAGCCCTGAATTTCAGGCTGTCTGGAATAGTGATGAAAAAATTACAATGACACTTCCTTTTGTACAAAAGATGAATACAGGCGGATATGATGGAAAAGGTGTTCAGGTAATTAAAAATGAAGAAGATCTTCAAAATTTATGGAAGGAGCCTTCTGTGATCGAAAAGCTTGTTGATATCGATAAAGAATTGTCTGTGATTGTTGCAAGAAATGAAAAAGGGGAGACCAAGACTTTTCCCGTTACAGAAATGGTGGCTGATCCTAAGTTAAATTTATTAGATTTTAATATTTGTCCGGTTTTTTTACACGAAGACACCCAAAAGCAAATTGATGTAATTACGGAAAAGTTTCTGAACGCAATAAACTCTCCCGGGCTTTTTGCCATAGAACTGTTTTTGGATAAGGCTGGAAAAGTATGGGTAAATGAGACTGCGCCGAGACTTCATAACTCAGGGCACCAAAGCCAGGAAGGAAACGCGAATTCACAATTTGAGCAAATGTACCGTGTCGTTAAGAACCTTCCATTAGCGGATACGGAAAGTTTAGGTTATAGTGGAATGCTTAACCTTGTAGGAGCAGAAGGATATTCAGGAAAAGTAATTTATGAAGGAATGGAAGAAGTCCTGAAATTGCCTAAAACTTATGTTCACTTATATGGAAAAACCGAAACTAAACCGGGAAGGAAAATGGGGCACATTAATGTGCTGGCTGACTCCAAAGAAGAATTGATGGAAAAGCTCATCAAAGTAAAGACTATGGTAAGAGTAATAGCTTAAAATATTGAGAGAAAGACTGCTGAAAAGCAGTCTTTCTTATTTTTTTATCTCATTTTATCATTGAGTTCATTATGAAGATTTTCTATTTTATCCTTGAGCTCATTACCCAGTTTTGAAGGATAGTCCTTTATTTTCTTCAGATCAAAGGCTAAGATGACAGAAGCTACTCCTACGAAAATAAATGATAAACCGGTAAGGACTACAAGGGACATTCCTGAAAATATAGGATTAGCCAAAAGCATAAACGACAGGATAATTCCGAGGATACTGAATATGGCAAGATTACCCCATCTTAGTACATGGGCGTCTTTCAAATCAAATGAGATACCCAGTAATTGGAAAGAACGGAACATCACTGTAAATCCTACAATAAAGGGTAGAATGGTCATTGAAATCTGAGGATAAGAAACCAGATAGACTCCCATAATAAAGGAAAGTAGTCCCGTTACCAGATATAAGCCCCATCCATTTAATACTTTCGCGTTATTGATCGAGAAAAAGATATCGAAGATCCCCGAGACGATAAAAGAGACACTAAAAAGAAGAGATAATGTCAGATAGGTTTCAAGGGGAGATGAAAATACATATACTCCACATCCAATAAAAAGGATTCCTAGTATAAGCGGGATATACCAGTGCTTTACAGAGTTTCTGAATGATTTTAATAGATTTGGCATAATTAAAAGTATTTTGTTGCCTACTTTGAAATACGGTGTTCGGCGAGTCCGTTTTTATATTTCCATTTTAAATAATTGAATTCTGTTTTAAGGTCTAATTTACTGAAAACAAACAACTAATAAATAGTTGAATTGATTGAATTTATTCTATTGATAGTGGTTGTTACTTGAAAATTTTCTGGATAACATTTCCGATTTCGATGAAATCCCTGTGATTTCCGAATGATCTTTTTTCAGGACTGTTTTTGTCATATTCTGAAAAAGGATAGATCAGAAGATAATTGTTTTCTTTTAGATTTTTGTTGAGAAGTTCCGGCATGAGCCTCATTTGAGGAATATAGGATACCATTCCTCTTTTAGCCATAAACACAATAAGGGCTTCATCCTCTTTTAGTCCCGCAGCTGTTTTTTCACCGTCATGCCAGGTATTCATAATGATAAATTCAGCTTCTATATTGGCTTTTTTGATGATCCTTTGTAAAAGATCAATAATACTTTCAGGAGCATAAAATATCATGGTTGCTCCTGAATTCCGGGCAATGTTCCATACCCTTAAAAGAGCATGAAAAAAGCCGGCTTCTTTATCTGAATTTTCAGGAATCATCACTGCATATTTTTTTATTGTAGAAATAGGCTGGGCAGCATGGTATACCAGTACGTTCACGTGATCATTCTGAAGGTAGCCATTATAAAGATTGTAAACGAAGGAAGGAGAAAAACCTTTTTCATCTTCAAGACCGATAATAAGATCCGTTATTTCCTGCTCTTTGATCACATTATTGACGCCGTTTACAACATCATTATCATATCTTTTCAGAGGTTGTAATTTGACATCGGCCGATGCTGCAGCATCTGTAGCCTGGTGGAGTAATTTTTCGGCATTTTTTACAGAAGACTCATTTTTATCTTCATTGATTACGTTCAAGGCAAAAAAGTCTTCAGTATTGGAATGTGCTTTAATCAGAATACCTAGATTGACCATTCGCTCTACAGTTTCCTGATGATTGATGGCTAATAGCAGGCTTTCCTCCTCATGGCTGTTTCCGGATACCGTATCTTCATTATCCGTTTCTGCGATTTTCTGTGCACTGGCCATAGATATAAATGAAGAAATGGTACATGAAATAAGGATAAGTAATATACTTCCGTTCAATACATGTTCATTCAGTAATCTTACAGGTTCTCCTGTTTCCGTTTCGGAAACAATGATGTTGTATCCTACCATTACTGTAGCTAATGTAGCAGCTGCAGAAGCTGAACTTAAACCAAAGATCAGTTTACCTTCTTCTTTTGTAAACCTGAATGTCTTTTGGGTGATCACGGCTGAAATATATTTACCACCGATTGATGCGACCAACATGATCGCTGCAACTTTAAGGGTTTCAAAACTTTTGAAGAATACGGTAAAATCGATCAGCATTCCCACACTGATCAAGAAGAAAGGGATAAATATCGCATTCCCTACAAATTCCACCCTGTTCATGAGGGAAGATGTATGAGGAATCAGTCTGTTTAATGCAAGCCCGGCAAAGAATGCCCCGATGATGGCTTCAATGCCGGCTAATTCTGCCAATAGTGCCGCCAGATAAATCATCACCAATACAAAAATGTACTGGGATATTTTATCATTTACTTTTTTGAAAAACCATCGTCCAATAATAGGGAATAACAATAGAACGATCAGGCTAAAAAGTATAACAGATACGGATAACTTTACCCAGAAAGAAGTTCCCACGTCTCCCTGGACCATACCTACAACCACAGCAAGTACCAATAATGTGGCAATATCGGTGATCATTGTTCCGCCTACGGTAATATTTACAGCCCGGTTTTTTGCAATTCCAAGTTTACTGATTAAAGGATAAGTGATAAGGGTTTGAGACGAGAACAAACTGGCGAATAAGACGGAAGTCAGTACCGAAAATCCCAATAAATAATACGCTCCGACAAATCCGAGTATAAAAGGAAAAATAAATGCATAAGCTCCATATCCGAGACTCTTCCATTTGTTTTTCTTAAAATCACCCATATCAATTTCCAGTCCTGCGAGAAACATGATATAAAGAAGTCCTGTAGTTCCCGTAACTACAATACTGCTATCCCTCGCCAACAGATTGAATCCATTGGGTCCGATTACTGCACCTGCGATAATAAGGCCTAACAGATGGGGAACTTTAATTTTATTCAGAAGTAATGGAGCTGCCAGAATAATGACCAGGACCAATAAAAATTTTAATACAGGATCTTCAATAGGGAAGCTCAGGTTGTGTATGCTCAGTAAAATCATAAATGTGTTTTATTTGGACGAACGCGTTAATTCTACAGAAAATTTTGCAGTACAATTATTATCTGTTATTACAGTTCTTGTTCCTCTTATCTTAGTGTCGGAAATATCATTGAGAAGAATATTCATTTCTACTTTCTTTTTGGCAGCAGAATCTGTTTTGAAATTCAGTTTGATCTCATTGTTTTCAAACTTTCCGGAATACAACCTGATAAGATTGTTATTGTTGATGATTTTAGTCACCAATTGAGTGGAATCACTGTCGAATTCCCAGGTATCTGTTCGCTGATCTCCAACAACATAATCATTACAATTGGATTCCGTGCAGATCACTTTGCCGCTCCAATCTCCGGAAATTTCTTCCGGCCATGTCATTACTTTGGCAGAGTCCTTTCGGGTAAAGATGCTGTCACGCATTTTAATTAAGGCTTGATATTCAGATTCTTTGTGGGCAAATAGCTTTTCTTTTTCCAAAAGCTGCTGCTCTCTTTCCAGCAGGTCTTTTTCCTTTTGGCGATTATCACAACTTAGAAGAAGCAATGGGACAATAAATAAAATCAGCAGAGTGTTTTTTAGCATATCATAGAAATTGATCTAAACAAGATAGGGAAAAAAAATAAAAAAAGAGATGTGAAAGTGGATAAATAGAGATATATTCTGTTGGATGAATAATGAAAATAGGAAGCAATCATAATATGAAAGTTCCTTAATGTACCGATAAGCAGCGGGTTGAGATAGGTGTCCCGTGTTTATTGAATTCTTTGTTTTTTAAACATGGCTGGGTTGTAGTTAATTATGAACACTCCCAGAATAATTAATATTGCGGCCACAATAAATTTAACAGAAATACTTTCATCAAGGATCAGCCAGCTTAAAAAGATAGAAATAATGGTATTGATATAGGCCAGGATAGAAACCTGAACCGGTGAAACCTTTGTCAAAGCATAATGATAGGCAAAGAAGGCTGCAACAGAGCCGAAGATGGAAAGGTAAAACATGGCTGAAATACTTTTGAAACTCCAGTTTTCGAAGTTATAATCTTCAGAAAATAAGAAGGCAAAAATAATCTGGATAATTCCTGCAAAGGCAAACTGATATAAAAGATTCAACGATATATTTCCGCTTTGAATATTTAGTTTTTTTGTGAAAATGGTACCTGATGCCCAGCCTGCAATCGCGATAAGAAGAAAAACAATTCCCATGGCATAATCTGGATTGGCCAGATCTTTTATACCGTCCCAAAAGATAAAAACAATACCACCGAAAGACATCAGAATTCCTACCACAGCCCTGAGGCTGAATTTTTGTATTCCCACAGCCACACTGCCCAGAAAAACCAAAATAGGAGAGCAGGCGCTTATCAGAGAGGTCACACTGCTTGTTACCGTTTCTTCAGCAACAGTGGTCATTCCATTGGCAATGATCAGCATAAGTGACGAAAAAACAATCTGGTATTTCAGGTTTTTCCATCCGATCCATCGTAATTCTTTTCTGTATAAAAGGACAAGGAGCATAATTAATGCTGCAAGAGATTGTCTTATTCCCGCGACAAACCAGGCTGGAATCGTTTGTACTGCCACCCGAATCGATAAAAAAGTCGTTCCCCAGACAATAGCTACAGTAAGAACAGCAAGTGTAAGTTTATAATCTTTCAAAATGTTAGTGAAATGGTATACAAATATATCTTATTTAAGTATAATTATAAAATGTGATTTTGCATGTTGTTTGTAATCAGTTGATATATTCAGGGTTAGAATTTTTTCAGATCAGATTATCCAGGGATTTATACATAGTGTAATTTTAGAAAACAGATTTTAATTTTTATCTTTGAAAATCTAATAAAATTGAAGATGGTAGGAATTATCATGGGAAGTCAAAGTGACTTACCAATTATGGAACAAGCTGCAGGCTTTTTGAAAACTCTCGAAATCCCTTACGAGCTTACTGTGGTATCTGCTCACAGAACGCCCGAAAGAATGTTTGATTATGCCAAAACAGCAAAAGAAAGAGGTTTGAAAGTTATCATTGCAGGGGCCGGGGGAGCTGCCCATCTACCAGGAATGGTGGCTAGCTGTACTACTTTACCTGTAATCGGAGTTCCTATTTTATCCAGTAATTCTATTGACGGATGGGATTCTGTACTATCCATCCTTCAGATGCCGGGCGGAATCCCTGTAGCAACAGTAGCATTGAACGGAGCTTTAAATGCGGGAATCCTTGCGGCTAAAATTTTAGGAAGCGGAAATGAACAGGTGGCGGAAAAACTACAGAAATATCAGGATTCTTTAAAAGATAAAGTACTAGGAACTGTTGACGATATTAAAGCTCAGCACCCCAACCAGTACGATAAATAAAAATACGCGTTATAAAAAGCCTCACTTTATTACAAGTGAGGCTTTTATTTACTTTTTGATCAGCTTAAACGATTCTGTTTTACTCTTCGTTGTAATCTGTAGTATATAATTTCCTTTTGTCAGTGAGCTTATATTAATCATGTCTGTATTCAGAGCATCCTGTTGTACCAATCTTCCGCTGGTATCCAGGATTTTATAACTTTTGAGTTCGTGAGCATGCCTGATGTGCAGGTTATCTTCTGCCGGGTTAGGATATATTGATAAGTTTTGGCTGTTGGTGTGGATTTCTGAAGTTGACAACAAACAGTTTCCTACTGTATCTCCTGTTATATTCCAGCCCTTACCAATAAGAATATTTCTTTTAGAAGCAGCATTGGAAGCATATTGTAAAGGCGTTACTGAAACAAGAGGAATATTATCAGGAGTAACAGGATTATCTGCCCATCCGGACAGGGTTTTGCTGTAATTATCGCAATTTAATCCTGAACCTGTAAGCATATTGGTAGCATCGGTTAATGAGCTGAGGTTCCAGTTCCCTAAAGACCGGTTAAAGTTTGTGGCGCTTGTTAACATAAATCCCATATGAGTAACCTGGGAAGTTGCCCAGTTAAGAGGTTGATTGAAAACAGTACAGCCGTGAAACATATGAGCCATATTGGTTACAGAGGAAGTATTCCATCCGCCAATGTCTTGATTGAAAACAGGAATAAAATGGAACATAAAAGACATATCTTTTACTTTAGAAGTATCCCAGCTGTCTAAACGCTGATTAAAATTCAGGCAAAGAGCAAACATCCAGCCCATATCTTCCACATTCGAAGTGTTCCAATTATTTAAGGGTTGATTAAATACCTTTCTTCCGGAAAACATATTATTCAGATTTTTAGCTGATGACATATTCCAGGTACTCAAATAAGGGGAATTAAACTGATCTATTGCCTGCACATAATCTCCCATCCTTGCAAACATAAATTTAAAATCCTTTATAGTTGAGGTATTCCAGTTTTGCATTGAACTTGCCCCTAAAAAATCATGGGCATTATAAAACATGAATGAAGCATCCGTTACATTAGTGAGGTTTGGACTGTCGGTAGCCGTGAGCTGAAGCAATCTGCAGTGCGCAAATGCAGTATTCATAGAGGTCCATTGAATATTTCCCCAATTTTCTATTTCAGTTATTTTATCAGAATTTCCGAATATATCCCACATGAGAATATATGAGTCTGCTACATAAATGATCTGGCATTCTCCAAATCGTATCTGTTTAAATATGCCATTTCCGTTGCTTACTTTTACTCGATAAGAAGCGCTTGCCGTATCAGGATTTAATGAAGTTCCAAAGTCAATCAATACCTGCTTCGTAGAGGTAACATTATTCATAACCCCGTTATGCTGAGGATAGTTTACTTCTTCCCAGCTTATTGTGTAATTCTCACCGATTCCCGGAAACCATATCTGATTAGTGGACGCGGCATAAGGAGCATTTACATCAATAAGAGGCATTGTGTCGGGCCTGTTGGGTTGCCAGATCGTAACAAATTCATTTTGTGCTTTTATCATTTGCCCTAAGAGTAAGAATAAACCTAGGAGGATAATTTTTTTATACATACGGATGGATTATGATATTATTTCTTAATAAATTTAAGTGAACGTGCCATGTCTTTCGAAATGATCTGAAGGATATAGTTTCCTTTGATTAATGAGTTAACGTCTATTTTTTGATTATTTATCATACCCTGAAGTATTATTCTTCCTGCCATATCCATTATTCTATAATTACCGGAATCTTTCATATTTCTGATGTAGATAAAGTCCGTTGCGGGATTTGGATAGATACTGATCTCGTTGAGAGGTAACGCATCTGATGTGGATAAAACAGACTGGCATTCTCCGTTGTAAGTATCTCCGCTGATCGTCCATCCTTTATTATTGATAAGATTATTTCTGGCATTGACAGCAAGCGGGTTGGAGTAAACCAAAGGTGAAGTATTTGCAAGGTTGATATTATTAGGGGTTGTGGGCTTCAGGTTCCAGCCGTAAAGGGTATTATCGTAGCTTTGACAATTCAGTCCTGAGTTTTGTAGCATGTTTATGGCTGAGGTAAGAGAGCTGATGTTCCATTGTCCAAGATTTTGATTAAAATGAGTGGCTCCATTGAACATATTGTTCATGTTGGTGACAAGTCCTACATTCCAGTTTCCTATATTCTGATTAAAATTCTTTGCATCTTTAAACATATTGTGCATCCAGACTGCTTTGCTTACATCCCAGTTTCCAATATCCTGATTGAAGCTGGTAGCCCCATTGAACATATCGTTGATATAGACTACATTGCTTATGTTCCAGTTTCCGATGTTTTGATTAAAACTGGAAGCTCCAGCAAACATGCCCTCCATAATGGTGGCACTCGAAGTATCCCAATTGCTGATATCCTGATTGAAATCTTGTGCCTGGTTGAACATACGGTCCATTTCAACTACTTTTGAGGTATTCCAGTTACCAATAGGCTGGTTGAATTTTTTAGCACCGGAAAACATAAATTCGCAATCGATAGTATTGGAAAGATCCCAATTTCCGATCGGTTGATTAAACTCCTTAGCACCACTGAACATGGCGGTCATGTGGTTTACCTTAGAGGTGTTCCAGTTCGCCAGAGATTGGTTGAATACCAAAGCAGAGCTGAATGTTATTCCCATCATGGTAACGTTTGAAGTGTCCCAGTTTCCAACAGGCTGATTGAAAAGAAAACAACCTGCAAATGTACTTAGCAAAGTGGTTACATGGGAGGTGTTCCAATTATTGAAAGAGGGATTTCCTATCAAACTATAATTACCTAAGAACATATTGGACATATCTGTAACGGCTGAGAGGTCTGGAGTGTCTGTGGCAGTTACATCGAAGTCTCTGCAACCCTGAAATGCCTGTCCCATAGAAGACCAGTGGATGTTTCCCCATTGTTCCAATCTTACTATTTTATGCACATCACCTATCAGGCCATCACCATTAAACATATCCCAGTTGGAAAACCGGATCCTATGAAAATTACCAGTGCCATTTGTTATTTTTAAACGATAAGTTGCGTCTGCTGGATTAGGGTTTAAAGGGGTTCCAAAGTCGATCAGTAACTGGTAAGTAGAGTTGAGATTGGTTAATGTGGCATGGTGTGCCGGGAAACCAATTTCTTCCCAGTATACCTGAAAATCGGTTCCTACAGCAGGAAGCCAGATCTGTGTATCTGTAGAAGCTACGGATATCCCGGTATACTGTGTTGCATAACGGGGAAGGCTTGGTTTCCAGACGGTGATAAATTCATTTTGAGCTTTTCCTGACTGAAAGAAAAGAATAAAGAGAAAGAATAGGATTGTTTTTTTTAGCATGAGAATTAGTTTTTGATGAATTTTAAAGATTGGACCTTATCTTTTGTAATTATTTGTAAAATGTAATTTCCTTTAATTAAAGAACTGATATTGATTTTTTCATCGTTTAAGAGGTCCTGAAGTATTATTCTTCCACTCATATCAAAAATTTTATAAGTATTAAAACCTTTTACATTCTTAATATAAATGTAATCCGCTGCCGGATTTGGATAAATACGGATTTCATTTTGAGAAAGAACTTCGGATGTTGATAAACTTACACATTCAGTATTGTAGTAATCACCAGTTATGGTCCATCCTTTTGTATTGATAAGATTATTTCTTGCATTGAGTGCGGGCTGAGATGAGTAAGCCATTGGAGAAACATCTCCGATTATCAGATTGTTGGGAGTTGCCGGATTATTTGCCCAACCCATGAGAGTGTTATTATATTTTTCACAGCTTAGTCCGGAACCGGTAAGCATCCCTGAAGCGAGCACTAAAGAATTCAGATTCCAGTTTCCAAGACTATGATTAAAGTTCGTTGTTTTGCCAAGTATTGCCCTCATATCTGTTACCTTTGAGGTGTCCCAGGAAGAAAGATCCTGGTTAAAGGCATAGCATTCGTGTAGCATATGGATCATAGTAGTTACCTTTGAAGTATTCCAGTTTCCGATAGGCTGATTGAAAAAATCAAGATAATGAAACAGCCAGTTCATATTGGTTACGTTGGCCGTATTCCAGCTTCCGACAGGTTGGTTAAAATTTGTGGCTCCGGCAAACATGTGGCTCATATTGGTAATACCCGAGGTATTCCAGGTGTCAAATGCCGGTGTTCCTGTGAGTGAGGTACAATTGTAAAATAAACCATAAGTACTTGTTATTTGAGACAGGTCAGGTGCATCTGTTGCAGTAACATTCATATGGATACATTCGCTGAATGCCCACTCCATATTTTCCCAGATAATATTTCCCCATTGTGAAACTTCCAGAATTTTTTCTTTGTCACCATTATATTCTAAAAATACGGGCCATAGTGTGGTAGATACATAAACACCCTCAGGAAACCGGATTGCCTGAAAGGTACCATTACCATTACTAATTTTCACTTTATAGGTTGCGTTAGCAGGAGTGGGGTTTTGAGGATCGCCAAAGTCTATTAAAAATTGTTTTAAAGCCGTAACGTTTTGTAAAATTCCATTGTGCTGAGGATACCCTATTTCTTCCCAATAAACGTTGAATTGGTTGCCTTTGCCGGGAAACCATATTTGATTGGACGTTGAAAGTGAAACTCCTGCTATATTGGTACTGGTATTACCAGGTTTCCATATGGTAATGAATTCATTTTGTGCCTTTCCGGATTGAAAGAAAAAGCTGAAGAGAAGGAATAGGATTAGTTTTTTTATCATATAGATCGTTATTTTTTGATGAGTTTTAAAGATTGGATCTTATCCGCGGAAGTAATTTGTAATAGATAATTTCCCTTTATTAAAGAACTTACATCGATTTTTTCATTATTTAAAAGTCCCTGAAGGATCATTCTGCCTGCCATGTCAGTTATCCTGTAACTTCCGGAACCTTTTATATTTTTGATATAAATAAAGTCGCTGGCAGGATTGGGATAAATGGAAAGATTATTGAGAGGTATTTCAGAAATTCCTAATCTGCACTCTCCCTGAGTATCACCATTAAATACCCAACCTTTATTGATAAGTACATTTCTTTCTGGTACTACATCCGAAGAATACATTAATGGTGCAGTAGAAATCAGGTTGATGTTATTCGCCGTATTTGGGTTATTGGCCCATCCTGCGATGGTTCTGCTGTAATTTTCGCATTTTAATCCGGAATTCGTCAGCATCTGGTCTCCAATAGTCAGGGAAGCCAGGTTCCAGTTTTCTAAAGATTGGTCAAAGCTTGTTGCATCACGAAAAGTGAAAAGCATTGTTCCCACTAACCCTGTATTCCAGCTTCCTACAGGTTGATTGAAGGCAGAGGCACCTGTAAATAGCATCTCCATGGTAGTTCCTTTGGCCGTGTTCCAGTTGTCTAGTGGTTGATTAAAAGAAGTACAGTTGTGGAACATGTGGCTGAAATTAGTAACATTGGACGTGTCCCAATTACCGATAGGCTGGTTAAAATCAGGGATAAAATGAAATAAATACGCCATATTGGTGACCTTTGAAGTATTCCAGTTATTCAATGGCTGATTGAATGTGTAACAATTTTCAAATGTATGGGCCATTGTAGTTACGTTCGAAGTGTTCCAGTTGTTTATATTTTGATTAAATGATCTTCTGTGGAAAAACATATAGCTGATGTCTTGTGCCGAAGACATATCCCATGAACCGATGTTGAGATTGAACAGATCAACTGCTGCAGTAGCCGAAGTAGGAGAAGTGTGGCCAAACATGTATGTAAATTTTTTTATTTGGGATGTATTCCATGCCGTCATAGACGGGTGTCCTGTAAAAGCTGAATTTCCATAAAACATGAATGAAGCATCTGTTACACCTGAAAGCTTAGGTGTGTCTGTAGCGGTAACCTGAAGCGCCCTGCAATTACTAAAGGCATTCTCCATAGAAATCCAGTTGATATTTCCCCATTGGGAAACTTCGGTAATTTTATCAATGCTGCCTACGTTGTGCCAGAGAATAGCCATGTAAGCAGTAGGGACATTTAGGATTTCAGGATCACCAAACCGGATCTGCTTAAAAACTCCGTTTCCATTGCTTACTTTTACCCGATAAGCAGCATCAGTGGTATTAGGATTTAATGATGTTCCAAAATCGATAAAGACCTGTTGTGTAGAAGTCACATTGTTCATTACTCCATTGTGCTGGGGAAAACCTATCTCTTCCCAGGTTATCGTATAATTTTCTCCGATTCCCGGGAACCATATCTGGTTATTGCCTGCCGGATAAGGAACAATAACATCCATCTGTGGAATGATTGCTGGAGTATTAGGTTTCCAGATGGTGATAAATTCATTTTGGGCGTTCAGGATGTGAAAAAAATTAATAAATAAAATAAGGGGTAAAAATTTTTTATACATATCAAGATTTTGTGAAATAAAGATAATGAAAATAATAAAATCACAAAATTTTTGAATAGTTTATTGCAGTATTTGATTTATTTTAATTTTTTATTACCTATAAAAGCTAAAATAATAAATAATTTGAATTTTTGAAGATTAAAGGCTTTTATTCCGGAAGCCTGTTTTCCAGGTGTTTTTTGGACTGTTCCTAGCCCCGATAGAAGCGGTTACCCCGGAGCAGGGAATGGTAAGGTTGGGTGCGAGGAGTATGAGCGGATAGCGGGAAGTAGCTCTATAAAAAAACTCTCCTAATGTGGAGAGTTTTATGTTTTTTCAGGGATGAAATTTAATACCAATTTTGTTGGGAAGTATTGTTCATCCGTACTTCAAATTGTTCGGCAGCACCGATTGTATTTCCATTTAAATAGATCCAATCGGTACCGTTCTTTTGATATACCTGAAGGAAATATGTTTTTCCTGCGGAGGTTTTGTCCTTGAAGGCAACGGTATCTCCATTTTCTATGCTTGTAGAAGTGTTTCCGTTTTTCTTTTTCACAAGGACCAGTTCCAGGTTTTTAAGGGATTTGCCAAATTTCGGGAAATAGTAATAAGCTCCTCCGTTCAGATACTCCCAATACCAGAAATTATTAATACGCTCGCTGATCTCTACCCGTACCGGACCTTCTTTGAGATCGAAATAATTGTCCCCAGCCCCAAGGTTAACAAGATTGAACCATGTATTCTGATCAGGAGCAGAAGCGGATACGGTAAGCCAATCATCTGGTTTTGAAAGGTTGCTGGTAATATATTTTCCGGTAGCTACGGATCTTAAAGATACCTTATCATATATTCTGAATTTCATACTCTTTTTGGGAGATGTTTCATCCGTACTGATGGCTCCTTCTACAGGATAATGATCCGAATAATCTGTCCAGTAATAAGTGTCCTGGGTGAGATTGGTATACGTCATAAGGGTATTGCTTACGGGATCAAAAGCTATATTGTGCCAGGATAGAGGTGTAAGGTGTTCGTTGGAAACGAAGATATAATCCAGATATTCCGGCTGATTCTTAGGATAAGGATAATGGTAAGATGGCATGGTGTTCGTCTGGGTATCCCATGTCTGTGAAAGACCTTTGTAGACAGGTGCAGATACATTTAACGTTTGCAGCATGACAGGGTATTCCTGGCTGTTCTTAATAATATTAAAATCTCCGCCATACACAAGCATTTCATCAGCAGGAATTTGAAGCGCATCCACATAAGATTTGATCATTTCCAGCTGGCTTTTTCTGATGCTGACTTCATTTCCCTGGCAGCCGGGTTGTGTAGATTGAAGATGGGTAGAAATACAATGAATCCGTTTTCCGTTTTTAATAATACGTGCGTACACAAAGCCCTTTAAAGAAAGGGCATCGAAATCACATCCTTTGGGAAAGATATATTGATTCATTATTTCAATCGGGTACTTACTGGCAATCATCACTCCACCGTTTTCCAGTCCGCCCGAGACTACTTCTCTCCAGTCTCCGGAAGTGCTATTCCAGCCTTGTTTGGTTTGTCCAAGAATAGGTGTCTGGTAAGGGAATTTTGAAGAAAGTTTTTCTCGAAGTATTGTTGAAGCTGTATTGTCAAAGCATTCCTGCAGGAGTAATACATCATAATTTTTGATAAAGTCTGCCGTCCCGATTTTTTCTGCCCTTTGATTTTGCGACCATTGTGTGGTAGAGGCTACAGCGATATCCCGTAATAAGAATGTGTTGTAAGTGAGTACTTTGAGATCATTATCTCCTAAACGTGAAAATCTATCCTTTTTATTTACCTGATTGGCAATAGAGTCATTTTCTTCAAAAGAGGCTTGTTCACCGCATGAAATAAATGAAAGAAAGCATAATAATGCGAGAAGATAGAATCTCCAGTCGAAATTTTTCATATGTATTTTTTATTTGATGGGCTAAAATACTCTATGAAGAAAAAGTAAATGTTATCTAAGTATTATATGTATATTAAGTTTGTCATAAAATAAAATTGAGAAAATATATCTGCAATTACTTCACAAGATAAAAATAAAAAGTCCCATTATTCAAATAATGGGACCGTATATTGCGTATGATTATATCTTAATATCTGTAGTATTCCGGTTTGAACGGACCTTTTACATCTACACCGATATATTCAGCTTGTTCAGGAGAAAGAGTTTCCAGCTCAACGCTTAATTTTTTAAGGTGAAGGGCAGCTACTTTTTCATCTAAGTGTTTTGGTAGTGTATACACCTCGTTTTTGTATGCTGCAGCATTATTCCATAATTCGATCTGAGCTAAAGTCTGATTAGAGAAAGAATTGGACATTACAAAACTAGGGTGTCCAGTAGCACATCCAAGGTTTACCAGTCTTCCTTCCGCAAGGATGATAATTTCTTTTCCTCCTTCTAAGGTATAAATATCTACTTGTGGCTTAACTTCTGATTTTGTATGACCATAGTTTTTGTTTAACCATGCCATATCAATTTCATTATCGAAGTGACCGATGTTACAAACGATCGCCTTATCTTTCATTTTAAGGAAGTGCTCTGCTCTCACGATATTGAAGTTACCGGTAGTCGTAATGATGATATCTGCATTATCTACAACTGTATCTAATCTTTTTACTTCATAACCATCCATTGCAGCCTGTAAAGCACAGATAGGATCAATTTCAGTAACCGTTACGATAGAACCTGCCCCTCTGAAAGAAGCTGCCGTACCTTTACCTACATCTCCATAACCACAAACTACCACTCTTTTACCTGCTAACATTACGTCTGTAGCTCTTCTTACAGCATCTACTGCAGATTCCTTACAACCGTATTTGTTGTCAAATTTAGACTTGGTAACAGAATCATTCACATTGATAGCCGGCATTACTAAAGTACCGTTCTTCATTCTTTCGTATAATCTGTGTACTCCGGTAGTGGTTTCTTCAGAAAGTCCTTTGATATCTTTTGTTAATTCAGGGTATTTATCAAAAACCATGTTCGTTAAATCTCCACCGTCATCAAGGATCATGTTTAATGGCTTTCTTTCTTCACCGAAGAATAAAGTCTGCTCAATACACCAGTCGAATTCCTCTTCATTTAATCCTTTCCAAGCATAAACAGGAATTCCTGCAGCAGCAATAGCAGCAGCAGCGTGATCTTGTGTAGAGAAAATATTACAAGAAGACCATGTAACTTCAGCACCTAAAGCTACTAAGGTTTCGATAAGCACAGCAGTCTGGATCGTCATGTGTAGACATCCTGCAATTCTTGCTCCTTTTAGAGGTTGAGATGGTCCGTATTCTTCACGGATAGACATCAGGCCAGGCATTTCTGCCTCAGCAAGAGTAATTTCTTTTCTTCCCCATTCTGCAAGAGAAATGTCCTTAACTTTATAAGGAACGTATTGTGTTGTAGTACTCATATGTTAATGAATAAGTTTAAATTCAATTGATAATGAAATGCAAAATTACAATTAATAATTAAGATATAAAAACGATGGATCAAGTTCAATTGATGAGATTATACATGAATTAATATTATTTTTATTTACTCTAAATAAGCTATTTTTGCATCAATAAAATCGTTGTAAGATGAATGATAACCATGCTCAGGATAATGCTCAAAAAAAAGACAAAGCTACTCACTCCCAAAGTAAAAGAGTTAATAAATAGATCTAAAAGTGTGATTTTAGCCACCGTAGATGCCGAAGGAAATTCCCATTCCAGCTATGCTCCTTTTGTAGAGATAGAAAATACATTTTACATTTTGGTATCTTTTATGGCAAAACATACAAAAAATCTTGCAGAGGGAAGGAGTACTTCTGTAATGCTTATAGAAGATGAGATGGCTACCAAGCAGATGTATGCCCGTGAACGGTTAACCTTTGAAGCCAAAACATCACCAATAGAAAGAGATTCTGAAAGCTGGAATAATGCGGTAAGTCAATTAAAAGAATCTCATGGAAAAGTAGTCGATCTTATTTCCGAAATGAAAGATTTTATTCTTATTGCTTTACATCCACTTAAAGGTTCCTATGTGAATGGTTTTGGAAGTGCTTACTTTGTTGATGAGAACCTGGAAATCCTTGAGCATAGAAATGATGTTAACCATCAATCAAAATAAATTGGAAGGTAGGAGAGGAAGAGTGTTTTTTACGATTGCCTTTTTCATTAAAGGATTTCTTTTTAGTAAAACCCGACTTCATCTTCTACAATTATATGATCATTACATTTCTTTTTATTACTTTTATCCAATAAAAAACAATGCCCCTTTACCGAGATTTTTCAGATGAAACCGCTACAATTCTTATTTGGAAATATGATGAGAGCGAAGAATTACATATTAATGATCTTTTAGAACCTGAAAATGCGGAAAAAGTAAAAGATTACCATCCCAAGAAATTACTGGAAGTCTTAATGGTTCGTAAACTTTTAAAAGGATTAAAGCCGGATTCTAAAATACTCTATAAAGAAAGAGAACCTTTTCTTTCCCCAAAAGATGCGGAAATTTCAATCACCCATTCATTTCCTTTTGCAGCTATTGCCATTTCAAAAAGAAAAATCGGAATTGATATTGAAAAATTCAATCCTAAGATCATGAGGGTTATTGATAAGTTTACCTATGAAAATGAAAGAAGATTTATTCCTGAAGATCTCGCCCATACTTATTATACCATTATCTGGAGCGTAAAAGAAAGCATGTATAAGATCCATCATTCCAAATACTGGTCCTTGAAGAAAAACTATGAAGTGAAGCCTTTTCAGCTAAAAAATCTTCATAAAATAAGCTGCCGGGTGTATGACGATCAGTTTTCAGATGAGTTCAAAGCAAGGGTAGAATTTTTTGATGACTACTGCTTTACGATTGTGGAGGAGTAGCCGCTTCGGATTCGTTCTTGTATTTCTCGATCACTTTTCTTTGCTCTTTAGCAACATCATAAATAAGCTCAAGCACATCATGGATGTTTTTCAGTTCTGTAAGATGAGATATCTTATTGGGATCGTTAACTTCTGAAGCTTCATTTTCTTCAAGCTCTGTTTTCCTTTTCAGCATGAGGTCGTCAATAGAAGAATCCTCCGGTTCCAGACGGCTTTCCATTTTAAGGGATTCATTGATTTTTTCACCATTAAGAAGGGCATAGGTCTGCTGTAACTCCGATTCTATTTTCCGGCTCCAGCTGTCAGCATCTATTTCAGGATATTTCTCGTCATTTTTAGCATATTGCGAAAGCGAAGCTGTATAAGCCGTAACAAGATGGGAAGTTGCTACAAACTGGTGAACAACTTCCAGCTTCTTCTGCTGATTTTTGGGTTCTGAGATCATCCTCTGGAAATTGTCGGAAAGATTGGCCAGGGAAATAATCGCATTTTTACGTTTTACCTTATAGTCCTCAAGGTCAAAATTATCTTCAAGGAATTTGGAAATAACACTCTGAAAATAGATGAGGTTACTTTCTGCAGATTTTTTCATCAGATCCAGATTCTGGGTATGCTCCCAGACAGGAAGGACAATATAGGAAACAAGGAACGCAATAATACCTGCAATCATCGTATCCACAATTCTGTCTTTGAAAATAACGTCAACCTTTCCGGGGCTTAAAAAATTAAAGCTCATAAAGACATAGATCGTCATAAATAATACAGCCCAGAAATATTTACCTTTTAGTAAACTGAAGCAAAGGATCATGCTGATCAGAAGTGTGGCAAATAATATAGCATTGATGTGAACAAAGTGGAGTATGATATAGGCTATTGTAGCTCCTACAATAGTGCCGTACAAACGAAGTCCGTTTCTTTGTTTTGTTATGGAATAAGCAGGTTTTAATATAGCGGTAATCGTAATTAATATCCAGTAAGTATGGCCGATTCCTAAAAACTGAAAAAGAGAAAACAGATACCCGATCAGTAAAGCGGTCGTAATGCGAATGGCATGACGAAACTGAGAGGAAGATAGGGATATGTTGTTTCTAAGGACTTTGAAATTCAGCTTTTCTTCATTAGGCATAAACTTTCTTAGGTCTAATCCTGTTGAAAGACTTTTTGCAAGTTTTACATCTTGTGAAAAAACTTTATAGATTTCGTTGATTTCCTTTGTAATCTCGCTGATACGCATCAGGATCTGACGCAGGATCATAAAGTTTTCTAATGTTTCGGGTGTGATCTGCCTGTTCCTTAGTTCAAAATACAGGGTATTCAGTTTCTTAAGTTCCATTTCCAGATCAAAAATAGGTTTTGCACGGGTACCCAACTGTAAGGAAATTCCAATGTTTGTTATTTCTTCTGAAAGCAGGTTGAGGTAATCATGGATATTAACCAATATCATGCTGTCCTTGAAACTTTCCTGCAACTTCTGATAATCACTTTCAGAAGTCATCAGTTTCTCATGAAGGTCCATTGAGTTCAGGAACATCAGCATCAATAATCTGCTGGTCGTCGTAGATTCATTAACAATGGTTCTTGTCTTAAAAACGGTTTCCCGGGTTTCCTCCTGAAGGTTCTTGATTCCTATCTGCTTGGCAATAACCTGGGTGGTCAGTTTATCGAAATCAGGATTCTTTTGATAATAATTTGCTTTTATTTTTAAAAATTCTGCCAACTGGAGATAATTTTCGCCGATCATCTGGCTTGCCAGCTTATAAGGCTGAATAGTCGTAACAATAAGGAAGATCAATAAAAACCATATACAGCCTGACGCAAAGATCAGCAGACTTTTAAAAATATTGTCTCCGGTCAGATGTCCGTCGATAAATATCGCTAATACCACCAGAGATAAAGAACCAACGGCAGCCAGCCTTTGCCCGTATACCCCAATAAGTGAAAAAAACATGGCAAATACGATGATCTCGAGGATCACCAGTACTTTAATATGCATCACCAGGCTGGCAATAAGTGCTACAAACACAAAACAGGCAATGGCAAAAGTAAGGGCATTCCTTCTTCTGATAAACGGTCCCGGCTGGTCAGTAAGGGCTACGAAGCTGGTTCCCAGAGGGAAAAGGAAATATTCTTTTAAAATTCCAAAGTGGGCGAGAACCAAACAAGGTAATACAGTGGCTAATGTAATCCTGATTGCAGAATATACATACTGACTGGTTACAAATTTTTTTTAGTTCCGCCGAATAGTTCATATTACAAAAATAATTATTGACAAACAAAAAAGCCTCATAAATATGAGACTTTTCTAAACTTAAATGTTATATTTTTTTAATTATCAACATTAGAAGTTTCATCTCCGATATTCCAGGTCAAACCGAAACGAAGCGTGTTATCTAAAGCTGTATTAATTTTAGACATATTGATCAGATAAGAAATATCAAGTCCGAAAGAACGGTACTTCAAACCAATACCTGCTGTTGCGAACTCTCTGGCTCCCTGTTCAGGGCTTTCGCGGAAATAACCAGTTCTTACTGCAAAAGCATTATCGTATGAATATTCCAATGCACCACTATACATGATACTGTTCTTGTTTTTGAAAGACTTTCCGATTCCCGCAATAGGTCCCACATTTGGTACCGCATACATAGGCTGTCTGGTATTAGGATCCATTCCTACGAATTCTGATCCCGGAACCAAGATTTTAGAACCTTCTACGCTGATCCCGATTTTATTAAGGTCGTCCAGATACATATCATAACCAACCCCTAATCTTGCCATGGTAGGTAGATAAGATCTTGATTCTTCATTTCCTGTGTAATCCAGTTTCGGACCCAGGTTTTGAATAGCAAAACCGGCATTCACTTTACCATCATATCCTCCGATACTTGAAAATCTTGGAGAGGTATAGTATCCTGAAACGTCTACCGCAAATGAATTGGCAGGTTTTAATGTAGTATCTGTGTTGAACCCTCCGGCTAAATCTGAACGGATGAATCTACCCGTTACAGCCATTGAGTATGAATCTGAAAGCTTTAATCCATAAGCAACATCAATAGAGAATTCATTTGGTTTTGATGTTCCCATTGAAGCTACTTCGCTACCTACTAACTGAGTCAAGTCTACCTGTCCCATGTTGAAGTAATAAATACTTGCTGAGATCGTAGATCTTTCATCCTGACCTAAGAATTTATGGAATGCACCATATAATAGAAATACGTCATTGGTTAATTTTCCCATATAAGGGGTGTAGTTAAGGCCTACGGAAGAACTCGTTCTGCTAAAAGGATATTTCGCTGCATTCCAGAATTGTGAAAATGCATCCGGAGAGGTAACGACACCCTGATCACCCATACCTCCAGATCTTGCATCTGGTGCAATTCTTAGAAATGGAGCTCCGGTCAATACAGGTCTTACCTGCCCCAGATCTTGCGAATAGCCTAAAAAACTAGCACTTAAACCAATTCCTAAAAGCAGTTTAGTAGTTAAATTCATATGTTGTCTTTTATATATTATCAGTTTTTTATTAATATTATTATTATCCTTATTTTATTTTACTTCAAAAGTACCATTTTTTCTACAGCTGTGGCACTTCCTTTGCATTTTTCTTGGTTTTGACTTTTTGCAAATATCTTAAAAATATATGTTCCCTTCCCAACAGTTGCCCCAAAATCGTCTCTTCCATCCCATTCAATTGCCTGACGTGGCGTTCTAAAGCCCTGTAGGAACGGTTCTGCAACTACAGCCTGTGATAAAGTTCTTACCAATTTTCCTGTTATTGTATAGATTTGAACATTTACATTCAGAATATCATCACAATTATGCTCAAACTGAACATACGTTTTATTGGTAAACGGATTCGGCCAGTTAAGAGGTCTGTTGATTACCAGATGCTGATCCGCTTCATCCTTAACTTCAAAGTTTAACGTTGCAGATGTAGAATTATTGTTTATATCCCAAACTTTAAATGATAATTGATGCTGACCTACCGATAAATTCCTGAAAGGGTAGGTTACATTTCCTTTCTGATAATCTGCAAGACTCGGACTCAGACATCCATTTCCTTCTCCCGAAGAATAAAAATCGTTTAAAACAATAGTATTGATGATCTGGCCGTCCAAATATACAGTAATATCATGGCCAATACCGGATCCTGTTGAATTTATACCTGTATCATCTGTAATACAGGCAAGCAACATCGGATTCTGGTCTGTAATACCTCCATCCGCAAAGTTTGTATTGTTCATGTACAGCTTTACCTTAGGGGGCTGGCTGTCATTAATTCCGTTCGGGTTAATATCTCCAACCTGTACCGCCTGATTATTGAATACGTCCGTAGCTTTATTGTCAGCATATCCGAGGATTCTTCCTTCACCTACGGCATAATTAATATCTTTCGGTACATAAAATTCTACAGTGAATACCCCATTCACAGCAGTACCTGAGGCCTTCACAATAGCACTTCCTTCTTCAGTATATTCAAGGATAGGGGTGAGGTTTCCGTCGTTATTCAATGTTTTTTTATTAAGCCTCTTATCGAAGATATTGATAACCACTCTTCCGTTAAAAGAGGTATTAATACTTCCGTTTGTATTGTTGATATGTCCTTTTACTTTTACAAAGTCCAGACCTCTGATCAGTCCCGGTACCGGAGTTTCTATAGCATCGATTACCAATAACCTTTTTGGTCTGCTTAATTTCATAGCAGGATCACCCAGAAGGTTTACTTTCAAGTGGTCTGCTTGCGGACCTTTTTGTCTTTTAGCATTTAAATGGGCAACACCAAGGGTTTCAAAATCATCATTCACAAGTTTGAAAATATCTTTTGTATAAAGGTCTGTAAAATCACGACCATAATCCACACCAATAGCACGGCTTGAGGTGATCATTGTTGCCGGCCCTCCCTGTTTCATTTTTAGAAAACGTTCTCCGGCAGAAAAGGTTTCCGGTTCATCCCAGAGCGTAAATTCACAAGTAATCGTAGACACGAATGGAAATCTGCTGTACACATTAGAAAAGTTATTGGCATTATTGATCTCATCAAGGGTTAGCACTCTTTCCTGAGCCCATCCGCTGATTCCTCCATGCCCGAAATAAAACAGGTACATACTGTTTCCGATATCATTGGAGATTGCCTGGTTTACCTGTGGGTATCTTTGTCCACCTGCTGTACTCTGAGCCTGAAAAGCATCCAGATAGAGTTTTCTTACATTATATTCTTTAAGATTTGTAGATCCCGGCTGCTCGAAAACAGTTGCTAATGTAGTGTTCATTACATCATGGAAAGGACCTCCGCCATCATCATCATCATCTACCACGAAATCAAGTTTCATACGCCATTCCCCAAAAGGAGTCGACTGCCCCGGTAAAGAATTGTAATATGCAAGGGTTTTATCCATCATTACCGCTGCTTCAGTAGCATTTGCCGCAGGAAGTCTTCCTACCGGCACATCAGGTAAGTTATTCGGGATCGAAGCAGAAGTTTGTGGTTTTGTCATTACGATATAATCATCGGTAACAAATGAAGTAATGAAATCTGAAGACTGTTCACTTTCATAGCTGGATACCACATTGGAATTGTTAGGAACCCTGTTTTTATAATCGTAAGAGGTATCACCCAGAATAAATACATATTTTAAACTTCCCAGTGGTGTATTTAATTTGGTTATAAAATCACGGATAGCAGTAAGATCTTTACTTCCGCTTCCAAATTCATTATAGATTTTATTAACATCTACAATCTGTACATTATAATTATTTTTAGTCTGATGGTAGTTGGCAAGCCTTTGAGCCTGGGACATCATTTCAGGGACTGTAATAATCAGATAATCTACATTTTGTAATCCCGAGAGGTTCTGGTTGGCAATTCTCTCTACGAATTGAGGTGAATAAGCGGCATCAGCCTTAAATGCAACAAACTCGTTATTGAAATTTAAATCAGAAGTAATATATCCGAAATTAAAATTACCACTTCCTGTTGCTTTGTTGACTCTTCTGTTGGCATTGGTGATATCCGTGACATCCCAGATCTGTTCCAATCCCGCCGTATTGCTTACGCTGAATCCATAACTGGTGTTGGATCCGCTTACAAGGGAAAAATCCCTGAAATTCATCTGTGACCCGTTATATCTAAGGTCCTCTTTGTATTGAACTTCGGCGTAATCAAAATAAAACAAACCATTAGGATTTGTTGCGATGTTCGGTTTATAGTTGATCGTAAGCTGATTGCCACTTAAATTGGTAACATCTCCAAAATAAACATATGGGACATAATCAGGGTCCGTTGAACCGGATGAAAAAGGCTGAGCATTTTGATTATTAATATCAAAAGTTATACTGTTTCCCTGAGACTTATACCCAATTACCCGTGTTCTGTATTTTACGGGATCGCCGCCCAGGATTGGAGTGGTGAGGTTAAAAGTAACCGATTTGTCGGTGGTAAACGGAGCTTCCTCTGTCCAAACCCTTCCGACTTTCATGATGTTTTTCTGATCATTATTGATCACCTGGTAATTATCAAATCGTGTAATTAGTGGGGAAGCCGGCAGGTTGGCATCTATAGGCTGAACTCTTTTTCCCGCACCTTTATCAAAATTGATGTAGTAATAGGAAAAATCTTCATAAATATTCTTTACGTTTTCACTGCGGTCAATTCTTTCTTCTGCTCTTTTGAATCCTTTACCATTGGAACTATTATACAGATTGTATCCATTAGGTCCCTGAGCATAGAATAGGGCATAATCATTATCGTTCCATATTCCATCATCTTCACCCACTACCTGTATGGCGTTTTCCTGAAGAGCACTGTATTTTACATCCTGGTTATATTCCGGTAACATGATTCCTCCGTTCCCATATATCCTGAAATTTCTTGGATTTACAGATGAAGGATTGATCCCGTTATCCTTTAAAAACTGAGTGGTAATTTTAAAAATACCGGACTTGTCTACTTTAATTTTATAAAAAGCGCCGCTAGCCAAAGGGTTGTTGGTCGTTCCCACCTTAGCTGCATTCATCATCTGATTAGAGCCGTTTCCTTCTGAAATTTCAAATGATGAAAGTCTTTGTATTCTTCCTTTTACATTTTTAAACAGGCCAACATGTACGCTGGCGTATTGTTCCCCTTCTGAGTAATAATAAGAAACATTAGAAACATCATAATCAGGTAATGCGTTTTTGCTTAACTCAAATAGCTCCCGGTTTGAAACTGCTTCCCAAACTAAATTGGAAATTTTTAATTGCTTTTCACCTATTTTTTGTGTGGTTATTATAAAAATGTTATTTTGGCCATATGAAAATCCCTTATTTTTAAAATTGGGAAGATTGATTTTTGTGTCTCCAAAATCTTGAATTTTTGATCCATCCCACTCGATGGTGATTCTTTGAGCATAAATCGTTGATACAGAAGTTAATAGAAGTAAAAACGTAATTATTTGTTTCATGTTTGTTTTTGAAATTACTAAATTACAAAATAAATGAAAATTTTATAATTAAATTGCGATACAATAAAATTAATTTGTTAACGTTTTTCAAAAAAATCAAATGATTACTTGATTTATTGAATAATTTATTTTTTCTTTGTACTTTGAAAATATTTATATCGACTATGAAAAAACTAAAGTTGTTTTCATTAATAGCATTAAGTTCTACACTTGCATTAACCAGTTGTGGTGGATCGGGTACCAACAAAGGTGGAGGTACTAAAAAAATTTATCAGTAAGACGGGTTGGAAACCAAACGAAAAACAAGGTTGGTTTTTTGCAGGAAAGCAACAAAAACAGAAAGGTTGGCCGGGGATGGTATATGTAGAAGGTGGAACTTTTACAATGGGATTAGTGAAAGATGATGTCATGCACGATTGGAATAATTCGCCTCGCAGAATGCAGGTAAGTTCTTTCTTTATCGGTGAAACAGAGATTACTAACTACGAATACCGCGAATACCTTACATGGTTGAAGTATGTGTTCCCACCTAGTGATCCAAGTTTTAAGGAAATCTATAATGGTGCCTTACCAGATACCTTATTATGGGATAACAAACTATCTAGAAATGATTACAACGAGACGTATTTCCGTTCTCCGGAGTTTGATTACTATCCGGTAGTAGGTGTTTCCTGGACTCAGGCAAACAGATATTGCGAATGGTTAACAGACAGAGCTAATGAAAAAGCTTTAATGTCTGCAGGGATCATCGCTAAAGATTTGTATATCAACGAATCCAATAATCAAGGAGGAACTGCATTTAACATGGATAAATTCAAAGCGAATGATCCTGAAATGCAAGGATATATTAACGAACAAAGAATGCAGCAAAAAACGGGTTTGAAAACAACCAACCAAAGATTGCTTGCTGCTAACAGAGCTCCAAACTCTGCAATGGTTCAGAAATTCAGACTTCCTACAGAAGTTGAATGGGAATATGCAGCGCTTGGTATGGCTAAAAACAGAGAATATAATCAATATCTTGGAAAGAAGCCTGAAATTGAGAGATTAAGAGGTACCAAAGGAAGAGACAGAGGAATGTTCCTTGAAAACTTCAAAATGGGTAGAGGAGATTACTCAGGTATCGCAGGTTGGAAGAATGACGGTTCTGCAAGAACTTCAGATGTTAGACAATATCCGTCTAACGATCTTGGAATCTATGGAATGTATGGAAACGTGTCTGAATGGACAGCGGATGTTTACAGACCTATTATTGATGAAGATTTCAGTGACTTCAATTACTATAGAGGAAATATGCCTCAGGCTGTTGTAAAGAATGGAGACGGAACTTACAAAATGGTAGATGAAGGAAGCATTAAATATGATACTTTAGCTGACGGAAGATTAGTTTACAGAAACTTACCTGGACAGTTTGAAAGACAAACAATTGCTGATTACAGAAATTACAGAGACGGTGACAGACAATCTTCTTTAGAGTACT
Organism: Chryseobacterium proteolyticum; assembly: GCF_046591535.1. NCBI lineage: Bacteria > Pseudomonadati > Bacteroidota > Flavobacteriia > Flavobacteriales > Weeksellaceae > Chryseobacterium > Chryseobacterium proteolyticum. The sequence continues at coordinate 311,251 of NZ_JBJLWK010000004.1, forward strand.
ATAAAGCCGGAGATTCTGCAACAGCATATGATATGTACAACTCTCCTAAACAAAGATTCATTGTAGATGGAAGCGGTAAAGTAATACTGCAAAAAGACACCAGAGACAGAACATCTGCTATGTCTAACGACATCAGAGTAGTAAAAGGTGGTTCTTGGCAGGATACTGCATACTGGCTGGATCCGGGACAAAGAAGATATAAAGATCAAAACAGAGCTTATGGCTGGATTGGATTCCGTGTCGCTCAAGATGCCAGAGTTGCTGACAAGAATAGAACTAGAAGATAATATTTATCAAAAAATAATTGAAAAAAACCTTCCTAAATACAGGAAGGTTTTTTTATTTTTGAACTATGAATATAGAACAGTTTTATCCTTTGTTTCTGCAAGCTAATAAAGTTACTATTGACAGCAGAAAAATAGAAAATAATGATATTTTCTTTGCCTTTTCAGGAGATAATTTTAACGCAGCTACTTTGGCAGAAAAGGCTGTTTCCGAAGGCGCTTTGGCAGTAATTGTGGAGGATAAAGAATATGAAAATACAAATGGAAATATCTTCTATGTTCCTTCTACACTGGATTTTTTACAGGCTCTTGCCATACATCACAGAAATAAGCTGAATATTCCATTCATAGGGCTTACTGGGAGTAATGGAAAGACAACTACAAAAGAACTGATCCATGCTGTTCTTTCTGAAAAATATAACGTACAGTGTACCTACGGTAATCTGAATAACCACATTGGAGTTCCTCTTACCATTTTATCCATCAGACCTGAACATGAAATGGCGGTAATAGAAATGGGAGCAAATCACCAGAAAGAAATAGAGCTGTTATGTTCGCTATCGAAACCTGATTTCGGATACATTACCAATTTCGGGAAAGCACACCTGGAGGGATTTGGTGGATTTGAAGGGGTGATCAAAGGAAAATCCGAATTGTATGACTATCTGAAAACATTCCATAAGACTATTATTGTTAACGAGAATGATGAGATACAGCGCGATAAAACAGAAAATTATGATCCTAAAATCACATTCGGAAAACCTGATTCAGATTATTATTTTGAAGCCTTTTCAGAAAATCATTGTGTAGGTTTATCTTATCAGGGGACCAGAGCATTATCTAAGCTTACAGGGAACTATAATTTTACAAACCTTTGTGCAGCAGTTAGTCTGGGGCTTCATTTTGGAATAGAAATGAGCAAAATACAACATGCTATTGAAAGCTATACGCCGACCAATATGCGTTCCCAGATCGTAAAAAAAGAGGGGAGGACACTTGTTCTGGATACTTACAATGCTAATCCAAGCTCAATGATGGCCTCTTTAAATAACTTTGTAACTTTTGAAGGAACCAAGTCCATTATTATTGGTGATATGCTTGAGCTGGGAAATGAAAGTGAACTGGAGCATCAGATCATTTTAAAACAGGCATTAGACTTGGGTTTTGATCAAATTATCACTGTTGGCAGAAATTTTAAACAAATAAATCAAACAACACTATCTTTTGAAAATACCCAGGAATTAATAGAATACCTTAAACTGAATAAAATTCAATCAGAGAATATTCTATTAAAAGCTTCACGGGGTATATCACTGGAAAAAGCGCTGGATTTTATTTAGGCTGGCCGTCCCTGAATTCAGTGACGATCAGGTGAATGTTTTTAAAAGTATTTGGGAAAACTTCATTTTCTATTTGAGTGTTGTTTTTCCATGCTACCTCCGTAATACCTTCTTCAATCTGAGGTTTAGAAGTGTCTTCACCATTAAAGTTCATTTCGAACCAATGGGTACATTTCAGAATTTTTTCACCGTTTCTTTCTACGTAGATATGGTAAGTGGTATTGATGAATTTTACTAATTCAACATCCTTAAGTCCTGTTTCTTCCTCGATTTCTCTTACAGCAGATTCCTCACGGGATTCTCCTTTTTCCATTTTTCCTTTGGGAAGATCCCATTTGCCCAGTCTTTTGATGAAGAGCATTTCACCTTTGCTGTTATTCACAAGCCCGCCTGCTGCCTCAATAATTCTGAAGAGACTCTGAAATTCTTTCCAAATAGTATCAATATCGTCTCCGAATACATTCAATTCTTTTACAGATGTATTTTCAAGAAGATCCAATGCGATTTCAAAAGTTGTGAAGTTCTCATACCTTACATTTTTTTCCAGGTTTTCAGACTGTTTAGACAGCAATAATTTTTTTTCGTTCACAAAAACTTTATACATTTGTAAGAATTTAAATACAAAAATAAAAAATGAATTTAGAAGGACGAAAAATTATTGTCAATAAATCATCTAAAGAGTTGGCGGAACTATTAAAAACACCAGACAACTATAAAGAATTTATGCCGGACGGACTTCAAAAGTTTGAAAGCAGAGAAGATGGATTTAAATTTGGACTGCAGGGGATGCCGGAAATTGCTTTAAAAATAGATGAAGTTACAGACCAAAAAGCTGTTTTGAAATCGGCAAGTTCAAGTCTGGATTTTTCATTAACAGCAACTTTAAACCCTGTCAATGACAGCCAAACGGAAGTACAAATGCTTTTTGAGGGCAAGTTTAATCCATTTATAAAAATGATGGTAGAGAAGCCTCTTCAGAATTTTATCAATACCTTAACGGATAAGATAGAAGCTTACAAGTAATATATAAACCTTCAGAAATGGAGGTTTTTTTATGCAATGATACCGGAGCTGTGATCTTTAAAGCTACCCGTAGCAGAGGATAATACATTCACTTGCTGGTTGAGTCGTAAGATCCCCATAAACGCAAATATCAATGCTTCTTTATAATCTATAAGCTGTTTTTCAGGAATAACAATTTCTGCTTTTGTTTTTGCCTTTATCTTTTCAATCAGATAAGAATTATGGGTTCCGCCACCGGTAAAAAGAATGTTTTTCAAGGCATTCTCATTGATAACTTGAGAAATTTGTTCGGCAATATGCTCAGTGAAGGTTGCCAGGAGATCAAGGGTTTCAATATTTTTAAAACTGTTAAAGATATTTTCATTACACCATTCAATACCTAAGGACTTAGGGTATGGTTGTCTATAGAAATGGATTGAGCTTAGTTTGTCCAGTAAAGCTTTGTTAACAGTTCCTTTTTGGGCAAGTTCACCATTTTTATCAAAGCGTTTACCTGACTGTTCCGCTAATTTATTCAGAACAATATTTACCGGAACGATATCAAATGCTATTCTTCTATGATGAGACTGAAATGAGATATTTGAAAATCCTCCCAGGTTAAGACATGCGTCATATGTTGAGAACAATAGTTCGTCACCAATCGGGACCAGGGGAGCTCCATTTCCACCCATCAAAACGTCCTGTGTCCTGAAATCATAAATAACAGGTAATCCCGTTTCAAGCTTTATGGCTCTTCCATCTCCGATTTGTAGGGTGAACTTTTTCTGAGGCTGATGAAAAACGGTGTGCCCGTGAGAGGCGATAAGGTCAATGTTTTTTAATTGATGAGTTTCTATAAACTGATGAACCTGTTTTCCCAGATAGAAGCCGTATTCAGCATTGAACTCCAGGAGTTCTTCAGCGGATAGATGAATAGAATTCCTCAGTTGCTCTTCCCAGGTCTCAGGGTAGGGAATTGTTTCGGCAATTACAATCTGAAAACTCCACTGCTCCTGCTTTTCAAACCGGACAAAGCAAATATCCAGTCCATCTAAACTGGTACCCGACATTAAACCTATCGCTCGGAAAATCATAGAAATTATTTTTTGGATTCGGACAGTTGTTTAGAGCTGAAATCTCCGGAACTGTTAAAGAAAGTATATTCAGAGAAGTCATCCTTGGCGGTCATTCCGTTGGCGCCTACAAGCGTAGAGCCATCTTCCATCGTTACATATACGGTATCTTTGGTGTAAATACGGTTTTTCCTCTGATCCCAGTAGATGCTTTGCATGGCAAATCTTTGTCCTTCGTTGGTGGTAATTCTCACATTACCTTTTGCTTCATAGAATTTTTTATATTCGAAGATCCGCGCGTATTTGGCAGTAATTTTTCCCGGTACCTTGGGCTTTTTCTTATCAAAAAATTCAATATTGATTCCTTTTCGGGCAACTACATACGGGCTATCTATGAGCTCGTACTTTTCAATAATAGGAGCTAACGCCTTTAGTGTGACGAATCCGGAATCTCTCTGGATGATACGGGCATTATTAATGATCTGTGAAGGGAAATTTTTGCTTTGATTGCCGTTTCGTTTGGTAAGATCCTCTTCACAGGATGTCAATATAAAAAATATAGCACAACTAAAAAGGCATGCTATATTTTTTTTTATATGATAAGTTTTTAAACTTCATTTTAGTTATATAAACTCTTTCTGAACCATTTGTCAGCAAAATTAAATCCTACCCTCAGGTTGATGAAATTCTGGTTGATCAGGTTGTCTTTTAAAGTTCCGCGCTTACCAAGCTCTATACCCAGTTCCAATCCACTCATTCTCGTTATACTACTGGTTTTGAACGGAAGCATTACCCCTGCTGAAATACCAAATTTGTTAATGCTGTTATTACCGATCTTCAAACCTCCTCTTTCATAGAAGGCACCATAACGGTATACTACTCTTGAGAAATAGTTTCTGAAGTTATTGTAGTTAGGTAAATACCAACCACCGGCAGATATTCTGTAGGTATCCTGGAAATCAAATGTTTTTCCAAAATAAGAAATGGTTTCTCCTTTTTTATAATCAATCTGGCCCGAAACGAACCATTGGTTTTCACTTCCATATCCAACCCCTAAAGAGGCTTGTACGGGTAAAAGATTTTTAGAGCTTGTGCTTTTCTGTTCTATAATCTGCTCCTCTTTTTTCACGTCGGCAGCATAGAAATAAGTACTGTTTGTATAATCGGTAGTCATATTACTTGTGTTTCCAAAAGTAGTAGTGGCACCAATGGTTAGTTTTTTATCAGTACGGGTATTCAAATGCTGGTAGCTTGTCCCTAAAGTAAAATTAAAGTTTCGAACATTATTTTTGGTCTCGTATCCATTGATCAATTGACTATCAGCAGTAGTGATCTCGTTAAGATCATACAGATTACCGAAATAATAATTCGCTCTTAAACCTAAAGCAAATTCATTGCTTACTTTATAAGACGCAGCTATCTGTGCTGTATTTAATGTTCCTGTTCCTTTAAACCGGTTGGCAAAAACAGTTCCATCAGTGGTCGTGCTGGTATTAACAATATCATAGCTTTTTGAGCTGTAAGGCTGATAAGATAATCCCATTTTCACCTTTGAGGAGATAGGAAATGCTAATGAAATATTGGATAAATACGTAGAATGTTTGGTAGACTTCGTATTGTTATAATTCGTTTTAAAATAGTTGTTTTCGTTCGTCGCTTCAAGCTTAATACTGGTCAGTTCGAAATTCGTATTGTTTGCAGGATTGGCAAAATTGAAATTACTCGTGAAATCACTTATAAAAGCCGTTGAAATGCCACCCATAGAAGCTGTTTCAATCGTATTATCATATTTTACATCCCCGATTCCGTAAGTTGCATATGGTGAATTACTTAAACTCTGCGCATTAAGGAAATAGCCAACAGAAATGAATGATAGTACAAAGATTTTTTTCATTCTTTATTTTTAAAATAATGCGCAAATATCTTAAATATTAATGAATTGTAAAAATTTCATGAGGTTAAAGTTTGTTAAGGGGAATTATCTTTAAATCAAAAGCTGATTTTTTGTTATAAAAATAAATTTAGCCGAAGTGAGCTTCTTTTTTTTCTAAGGATGGAATTGTCAGGATTCCTGCAACTATACATCTTTCACAATAATAGTTGATTACATTAATGAAAAGAAGAGCTGTGCTGTAAATAGACGTTGCTTAATCTGATTTTTGTAATTGTAAAAGGCAGTTTTCCACAAAGAAAACTGCCTTCCAACTTTTATGTATTGTCAATTATTAATTGAGCTTATAATACTTCCAGAACCGATCTGCTATGGCTGAATGCCTGGAAACTGAACTTTCCGTGATATTTTCCTATTCCGGAAGTTCCTACGCCTCCGAAAGGCAGAAAATGAGAGCCTACATGGATGATGGCGCTGTTGATTTCAGCATCACCACTTGTGGTACGGTTTAAAACATCATTGGCAAATTCTTCACTTTCAGAAAAAACATATAAAGCCAGAGGCTTGGGGCGATTGTTGATTTCTTCCAAAGCGACATCAATGTCAGTATAGGTCATGATGGGCAATATAGGACCGAAAATTTCCTGCTGCATCACCTGATCATCCCAGGTCACCTGATCCATTAAGGTTGCTTCGAAATGACGGGTTTCAGAATCATATGCTCCTCCGTAAATTACTTTTTCTGGTGCAGCGTCCAGATAACCTGCAAGATGTTTGATCTGGTTGGTATTAACGATTTTTCCTATTTTTCCTAAAGATCCTTCAGGATAAGTCGTTTTAAGGTAAGCTATAAATTTATTTATAAAGCTGTCTTTTACAGATTCATGAATGTAAATATAATCAGGGGCGACACAGGTCTGCCCACAATTGATCCATTTTCCATAGGAAATTCTGGACACAGCTTTATCGAGGTCAGCATCTTTGTGTACTATTGTTGGTGATTTGCCTCCCAACTCCAGAGTAAGCGGAATCAGCTGTTCTGCGGCGGCTTTCATGACAATCTTACCTACATTGGGGCTTCCCGTAAAGAATATATAATCGAAAGGAAGACTTAATAGCAATGTATTTTCCTCTATAGCTCCCTGGAATACTTTAACATAGGACTCATCAAAAGATTCATCTATAATTTTCTCGATTACCTTTGCCACATGAGGAGTGTTTTCAGAAGGTTTGATAATTGCTGTATTTCCGGCAATCAATGCACCGATCAAAGGGCTGAAAGTGAGCTGGACAGGATAATTGAAAGGCCCTATAATATAATTTACACCATAAGGTTGATATGTTATTTTGCTCACAATTTTTGCTCCTGAAGGATGAGGTTTGGATTCTACCGGAGTGGGTTTTGCCCATTCATCAATGTTTTCCAGTAAATAATCCAGTTCACTGGATACGATCTGAATTTCTACATATTCTGCCTCTTTTCTGCTTTTTCCCAGGTCAATGTCCAAAGCTTCACATAATGCATCCGTGTGGTTAAGAAATACTTCACGAAATTTTCTTAGCTGCTCCTTTCTGAATTCAATATTTTTGGTCTTATTGGTTTTAAAAAATGCCTTTTGCTTTTCAAAAACCTCCTTAATTTTTTGTTCTGATTCTGGTGTCATAGTACTATTTTATAATGATCTATTAATCTTGGTGAAAGTTTTATCTAAATTATTCATTTTAAACTGATATCAGATAAAGGCTCCACGATTAATTTAAGACTCAGCCGTTGTTACACTTAAATTAACTTCAATATTTCCTCTGGTTGCATTAGAATAAGGACAAACCTGATGTGCTTTTTCAATTAAAGAGCGGGCCTCTTCCATAGATACTCCTGGAATATTAGCATGTAAATCAACCGCGAGACCAAAGCCTCCATTTTCAATCTGTCCAAGACTTACTTTTGCTGTAACGGTAGTTTCTCCTGTTTTTATCCTATTTTGTTTGATGACCAGGTTGAGGGCACTGTCAAAGCATGCCGAATATCCCGCAGCAAATAACATCTCCGGATTAGCGTAATCATCATTTGTACCACCAAGACCCTTTGGCATTCTTACTTCAAGATCCAATACTTCGTTTTCGCTTTTTACATGTCCGTTTCTTCCTCCTGTGGCTGTAGCGCCAATACTATACAATACTTTCATAATGTGAGTTTATTTTTTGTTTTTTGATACAGCAAATGTATTGCTAAAAATTAAATTGCACACAATTTAATTAATGAATTACGTAAATAAGATTATTGACAGAGACTATAATTACGAACTCTTAAGCGGATTGTTCTGTTTTTGAAAATTATTTTAATCAATAGATCATCTTAAATTTCCTTGAATTGAAAGAAGATTTTTTATCTTTGAGGCATGAATTGGGAGAACATTGCCGGACAAGACAATCTGAAAAAACTTCTTAAAGATAGCATTGCAGAAAACAGAGTAAGCCACGCCCAGCTTTTCATTGGAAAGGAAGGATATGGTACATTTCCTCTGGCTTTAGCTTATGCAAAAGAAATCCTGCAGGGCGAAAATGAGCATGCCGCTTCAAAAGTGGAACACCTAAATCATTTGGACCTGCACTTTAGTTTTCCGGTATATACGGATAACAAGAACTCTTTAAGCAAAAATAAGTTTGAGGATTTTCGCGAAATGATACTGGCTTCTCCCTACGCAAGCTATGATGACTGGACTGCTTTTCTGGATTCTGAAAACAAACAGCTTTTTATTTCAGCTGATGAAATAGATGATCAGAACCAGAAATTTTCTCTTAAGAGTTTTGAAGGCGGAACCAAAATTCTCATTGTATGGAGAGCAGATAAAATGAATGTAGCGGCATCCAATAAATTTTTGAAATTCCTGGAAGAGCCACCTGCTAAAACCATTATCCTGCTTACTGCAGAAAATTCAAACGATATTTTACCCACCATACTTTCCAGGACACAGATTGTAGAAGTTCCCAGACTTAACGATACGGATATTGCAACCTATCTTCGGAACAACTTTTCAGTATCTGATGAGCAGTCCAGGGAAATTGTTCATGAAGCTCAGGGAAATCTGAATGACGCTGTAAAACTTTTAAAATCGGGGAATAAAAATGAAGAGTTCGAACGACTTTTCATCCAATGGGTTCGGGATGCATTCCAGGTGAAAAAGAGACCGGAATTTCTTAAAAATATCATCCTTTGGGCAAGAGAGATAGCCGGGTGGAATCGTGAGAAGCAGAAAAACTTTCTGAATTATTGTTCTGAAATATTCAGATTGGCTTTACTGCAAAACTATCAATCTGAGGATCTGGTGTATAAAAAGATCAATGCCAATGGTTTTAACTGGGTTGGATTTTCGAAATTTATCAGTGGTGCCAATATTGAAAATATTCTTGAAGAGGTAAGTACTGCCGATCTGCATTTAACAAGAAACGGGAATCCTAAAATTATCTGGACAGATCTCGGAATAAAGCTATCCAGATATATTCATAAAACAACATAAAATTTTAAAATAAGATATATGAGTCCGGTATAATCCGGACTTTTTTGTTTGAAAAAAGGAATGGTAAAGTGTTTCTTAGATACTTTTATTATAGAATAAAATGAAACAAATAATTATGATAAAAGAAGGAAGGCAGATTTCAATTTTAAATAATTCCAATTATTTACATCATTTTTTGAAGATTCTTTCTTCGGCCAATGCTGTATTTCTGACAATTTTTACCTGAAAAAATTAAATCAAATATTTAAATAGTTAATTAATTATGAATTTATTTATAATAATTAGTATTTTTATTTAATCAAAATGTATTAGTTTACAGTAAGTTATATTAAGTAAAATTAAAAATACATTAAAAAAATCAATCAATCGTTTGATTCTTTACAAAACTTGTGTAAATTTGCAGCCTGAAAAATTAGCAGTGACATGATTTCAAAAGAAGAAAATATATTATTTGCTGCAGAAAAGCTTTTTGCTGAAAAAGGTTTTGACGGGACTTCTACAAGGGAAATCTCAAAGGCAGCGAATGTAAATATTTCTATGATCTCTTATTATTTTGGCTCAAAAGAAAAACTTTACGAGAAATTGGTAGAATACAGAATGAATGAAGGCCAGTTTTTTTCAAAAGATATTCTGGAGAGAACAGATATTAATGAATGGGAAAAAATAGAAAAGATAGTGGACGAGTTTTCAGGAAAGGTAAAAAATAACAAATGCTTTTACCGGATTATGCAGCGTGAGCAGCTCCATGCGGAGAACCCACAAATTGTAGAATTCCTGAAGCAAACAAAAATGGGCTTTCTTTCCATGTACTCACAGATATTAAAGAGTGGTTTGGAAAAAGGCATTTTTACCAAAAACCCCCTTATTTATTTGTTACATACTACAGTTAGCGGGACGTTATTTTACGCTTCCAATGCTAAAGAAATGTATAAAGAATTCCTGAATAACACGGAGGACGAAGAAGCTTTCGATGAAAAATACTACACAGAACTTAATAAACATATAAAATATTTACTAAAAGACCTTTTGGGTTATGAAGAAAATAAATAATTCCGTTATTGCACTTTCACTATTTATAGGAATTGCTAACATAAATGCTCAGGAGAAAAAACAACTCAGCCTTGATGAAGCTGTGAGGTTAGGTATCCAAAACAGCAAGAATCTAAAGATCGATGCCGCTAAAATAGAAGAAGCGACAGCCGACCTTTTAGAAGCAAAAAATAAACAGCTGCCGGATTTTAAGCTTTCGGGGCAGTACATGCGTTTAACGAATGCTAAAGTAGATGTAAAATTTCTGAACGAATCCGGATCAGGTGGTGGAGTAGCCTCACCGAAGTCTGTATTTTTAGGTCAGGCTAATTTATCTATGCCTATTTATGCTGGAGGAAGAATAAAATATGGAATTGAGTCTGCAAAATATCTTGTGGAGGCATCCAAACTAAGCACGGAAAATGATAAAACTGCCATCGCTTACAATGTTGCCCAGGCTTATAATAATTTGTTTAAGGCCAACCAATCGATCAAGGTTTTAGAAGAAAACCTTACAGCTTCCAATCAAAGAGATGAGACTTTTCTTAAAATGGAAAATAATGGATTGATCGCAAGAAATGACCGTTTAAAAGCAAATCTTCAAACCTCAGATATTGAATTGCAGCTATTGGAAGCCAAAAATAACTACAATATTGCAAACATCAATATGGACCTGTTACTAGGAATTCCTGAAACAACAATTATTGAAGTGGATCCCAATTATATAGATGAAGCTGAGGATGCTAAGCCTGTGGATTACTATCTGAATGAGGCTCAGCAAAATCGTAAAGATCTACAAGCCTTAAGCCAGCAAAGAAGAGCTGCAGAGTTGGGAAGTAGAGCTGCAAAAGCTGAAAACTTACCTACCATTGCATTAACGGGAGGGTATATTGCAGCAGATGCACCCAACTTTTTAACGGTTTACAATGCCGTAAACGTAGGCATAGGGATACAGTATAATCTGGCTAATATCTGGAAGAAGAATTCATCTTTGAGACAATCCAAGGCGAGAGAAAAACAACTGGAAGCAAGCAATGAACTTTTAAATGACAATATAAAGCTTGATGTAAACAGAGAATATCAAAATACAAACTATTCTAAGCAAAGAATTGCTGTATTTGAAAAATCTGCGATTCAGGCTAATGAAAACTATAGAATTACTAAAAATAAGTTCGATAATGGTTTAGCCACCATGACCGAACTCCTGGATGCAGATGCTGCTCAGATCTCAGCCAATGTAGGAGTGATCAATGCAAAAGCAGATGCCGCATTAGCTTACAGAAAACTATTACAAACTACAGGAACTTTAACAATTAAATAAAAGAATAATACCACAATGGAAAATAATAAAACAGAACAAGCAGAGAACTTAGAACCAAAAAAGAAGAAAAGTTTAGTTTTCCCTATCATTTTAGCGGTTGTGTTAATCGGAGGTGGAATTTATGGATATAGAACTTATTCTTACGGACAGGTGCATGAAGAAACGGATGACGCCCAGATTGCATCCAATATGAGTCCTGTAATTTCTAAAGTATCAGGATATGTAAAAGAGATAAAAGTAAAAGATAACCAGTTTGTAAAAAAAGGAGATACTCTGGTTATTTTAGATAGCAGAGACCAGAAAATGGCATTAGAGCAAGCTGAAGCAGCATTGGCAACAGCAAAAAGTAATATTTCAACTGCTCAGGCTACTACAACAGCTACTTCTAAAAACATCGGAAGCTCTGAAGCTGCGGTAGCAACAGCAAATGCCCAGATCGAAGCTGCAAAAGTAAATGTCTGGAAAACTTCTTCTGACCTGAAAAGATATGCTAATCTTGTAAAAGATCATTCTATTACAGAACAACAATATGAGCAGGCGCTTGCTGCAAAACAATCCGCAGATAAGCAGTTGCAGGTTTTAGTGGAGCAGAGAAATCAGATCGCTCAGCAGACAGGTATTGCTTCTTCTCAGACTGCAGCCAGTTCTCAACAGATAAGTGTAGCCAATTCAGTGGCACAACAAAGACAGGTAGATGTGGAAAATGCAAGATTAAACTTGTCTTACACAATTATTCTGGCTTCTGAAGACGGATATGTAGGAAAAGTTCCGATTCAGGTTGGACAATACCTTCAGGCAGGTGCACAGTTATTCAGTGTAGTGAAAAATGACCAGAAATGGGTGGTTGCGAACTTTAAAGAAACTCAGGTTGACAAAATGGTTGAGGGACAAAAAGTAAAAATAGAAATTGATGCTTTCCCTGATCAGGAATTTGAAGGGGTTGTAAGCTCTTTCTCACCTGCAACCGGTGCTACATTTTCTATCCTGCCTCCGGATAATGCAAGTGGTAACTTCGTAAAAGTGGTACAAAGACTTCCTGTAAAAATTGATTTTGTAAAACTGGATCCGAATATCGCTAAAAAACTGAGAACAGGAATGAATGTGAAAGCTGAAGTTTCGCTAAAATAAATATGTAAAATGTATTGATGTAGAATGTTTTTATGATTTAGATAAATTACGCAAACATAATAACGGGTTTGTTTTCAATTGAGAAATCTTTAATCTTTAAATTTCTCAATCCTTAAATCAATCATTTCACATTCATACAATTGTACATCACACAAAATTAACTATGCAAGATTCATTAGTAGAATATGGAGCCCGGAGAGTGATCATTACGATCACAGCTATTCTTTGTGCTCTGCTTGAAATTGTGGATTCCACGATTGTAAACGTTGCCCTCAATGAAATGAAAGGTAACCTGGGATCTACACTTTCTGAAGTGGGTTGGGTAATTACGGCTTATGCTATAGGTAACGTAATTATCGTACCAATGACGAGCTGGCTGTCACAGCAGTTCGGACGTCGGAATTATTTTGCAGCCTCTATTATCATCTTTACCATATTTTCATTTTTATGTGGAAATGCAACCAATATCTGGGAACTCGTATTCTTCAGATTATGCCAGGGTATTGGTGGAGGCGCATTATTGGTAACCTCACAGACCATTATCACAGAATCATATCCTGTTGAAAAAAGAAGTATGGCTCAGGCGATTTATGGTTTAGGGGTAATCATTGGTCCAACTTTGGGACCACCGTTAGGAGGATATATTGTAGATAACTTTAGCTGGCCTTATATTTTCTATATCAATATTCCAATTGGTATTGCAGCAACTCTGATGACTTTACAATTTGTAAAAAGTCCCAAATATGCCGAGAAGAGAAAAGCTTCTGATGTCGACTGGCTTGGAATTGCCCTGTTAGCCGTTACTGTGGGTTCTTTACAGTTTATCCTGGAAAGAGGTCATGAAGAAGACTGGTTTGCAAGCGGAATGATCGTTACCTTTACCGTAACCGCCGTATTAGGATTTATATTGTTTCTATGGAGGGAGCTTACCTTTAAATTTCCTATTGTTGAATTAAGGGTTCTGAAGAACAGTAATTTAAGGATCGGAACGGCGATGTCTTTTGTATTAGGATTTGGGCTGTATGGGTCTACATTTATTGTCCCTTTATACACTCAAAGTATCTTAGGCTGGACTGCCCTGCAATCGGGTGCATTGATGATCCCTGCAGCATTAACTACTGCCTTCATGATGCCTATCATCGGGAGATTGCTTTCTAAAGGAGCAAAGCAGCAGATTCTGGTTTCCTTAGGATTATTCATTTTCTTTGTTTACAGTTTCTGGGGATATAAGATCCTTACACCAGACACCAGTAAAGAAGCCTTTTTCTGGATGTTGATTGTAAGAGGGGCCGGATTAGGACTTTTGTTCATACCGATTACTTCCTTGTCGCTAAGTACATTGAAAGGTCAGGAAATTGGGCAGGGTGCAGCTTTTACGGGGATGATGAGACAGTTGGGTGGTTCTTTTGGTATTGCTGCCATTACAACCTTTATTGCCAATGCAAGTCAGAAGTACAGGGTGAATCTTATTACCCATCTCGATAGTGATAGTTTTGAGGTTCAGCAGCGTTTAGCAACACTGAAAGCAAGTTTTATCTCCAAAGGAATGACTCCTGATGCTGCATTGAATGCGGCCTATAAAATGCTTGATCTTTCAGTAACAAAACAGGCAACGGTACTGTCTTATATGGATGTTTTCCTTTATTTAGGGGTAGCCTTCCTGATTTGTATACCATTTATCCTCTTCGTGAAAGAGCGAAAAAGTAAAGAAAAAATAGATTTGAGTGAAGCCATGCACTAAATTTAAATTAAAAATACCTCCGGAATCCGGAGGTATTTTTTTATGCTGAAAAGTTTAAAGATCAGCAATCCATTCAGCTCCGCTGATGTCAATCAGCTTTACGCGATGGATCATATTTCTTTTGTCTGAGATATCTTCAATATTGAATTTGAGATCTGCCTTGGCTCCAAGCGGAATGATCAGACTGTGTTTCCCTGGCTTTACCCTGGCTACATAATGATTCTGAATATTTTCCGATTGCAGTTCCGAAAGTTCTTTCTGGGTCAATGCTTTTAAAATTATCCCGTCTTTATCTAAAATATGAATACCGATCAGAAATGAACCGTAGACGTCAGCACCCTCGGTTCTGTATACCTCAAAATGAATGGTATTACGGTTAAGGGAAAGATTTGAAATCTCAACTTTGGGTTGAACTGATTTATTATGCAAAGTTCCCCAGACTCCTCCATGAAAATATTGATTGGTAAAGAGGGTAAGTCCCATAATAAAAACAGAACCTGTAAGCACAAAATATCTGGGATTCCGGATAGGGAGATGACCTGAGGCGAGCCATGGGAACCATTTTTTAGAAGTGAAACTGATCTTCTTCTTTAAAAAGTAGTCATCCAGGGAAAAAGGACCACTGCCTGTAAGAAATAATGTGAACCCTCCCGCAATTCCCAGAACACCGATTTGCCATTCGTCCAGACATGTTGTTCCCAGCCAGCCTGATCCCAGAAGAATTCCTAAAGCCAGTCCAAAAATTCCAATGCTCATGAGACGGGTAAACAATCCAAAAATGACCGCTAGTCCTACAATCGCTTCTATGATGGTAAAAACTACCATAGAGGTGTGCAATGCATCGGGATGAGTAACAAGGTATTCTATAGCTGGTTTGATCCCCAAAGCATTGGGCAGGAAATGATTGAATTTTTCGCCGATATATCCTTTTACTTCGGGATCCAGTTTATTTTCCAGAACCAGACGCCGCCAAAAAGCTGAAAAGTAAGTCCATCCGATGACCATACGGATAGATAATGTATATAAACCAGCATGATCTTTAAGCTGGCAAGTTGTATTTTTCATTGAATGTATATTTTACTGAATAATTAAAATTAAAAATGACCGGAGGTAATCTCCTGTGCTATATCCAATTTTAATTGTTGAAATAAAATATACCTCGGTGGGCTATTTCCTGAAGTTGTTCCGGAATAGGTATTGAAAATTAGTTTACCCTCTTTTAAAGGACGTAAGCAGATATGCAAATAGAAGAAAAAGCCTTTTACCGATTTGGATTGTATTGATGAAATAAGTGTTTTCTGTGATGAGTTCGTAATCAAACTATCACAGCTGAAAGTGGGATTTGAAGTAACTCTTACCTTATTTAAAGGGCTAATATATTGGATATCGAAAATACCTAACAGGTCCCTTTTTACAGAACAGGGAGATAATGAAAACATCAAAACAAGAATGATAATGATTGTTTTGTAGGTTCTCGTATGTATTTTGTAGTCCTGCATGATTTGCAAAACTAAGTTTTTATAATGGAATGAAAGAATTTAGTGCAGATGCTCAACCATAAATTTTAAAAACTCATCCTGCTGGTCTACAAATAAATAGTGAGAGCAGTTGTCAATAAGATCGAAGTTCTCTTTTCCTACTATTGTTTGAAGATCATTGATCTGTTTTTCAGAAAATATAGCATCATTCTTTCCATAGACCGCAAAGATAGGGACATCCTTCTTTTTTATATTTTTTAAAACACTGATATTATTAAGATTATTCCTGCTTTCATTTTTATAGAATTTCATAGGTGAATCAGGGTTTCTGTAATTCTGTTTATAAAAATCACCTGCTTCGTATTCATTTCTGAGCTGCCGGCTTTTGGGTGTTGGATTGGGCATGGAAAAGAAATTCATATCACCCGCAATATTATAGCAGCTTTTTCTGTACTCTGCGGAGTTTTTCGGTAAACCTTCAATGTCTGTAATCTGCTTTAATTTTGATGGATCATTCTTAAATTTTTCCCTGGCTTCTTTCAGAATATGATCATAGGTTTCCTGTTGCGAAAACAAAGCACCTGCAAGCGTTAATGAGCTTACTTTTTGAGGATATTGATTCGTAAATAAAGTCGCTATGATCCCTCCAAAACTATGTCCCAGAATATTTGCTTTATTCAGACCATACAGTTTGTAAATATTGAGCAAATCATCAAAACTTTCTTTAAAAGTCATTGTTGCCTGGTCATCTTTCGATCGTCCTTCACCACGTCTGTCGTAAACAATTACATAAAACCCTTTATTAGCCAATGCCTCAGCTGTAGTTCCTTCAAATAATGTAGCATTTCCGCTGGGTCCGCCATGAATAAAAATAACGGGTGGATTTTCCTTGTTTCCGTAATCCCTGGAGTAAATTGTCTGTGCATTCAATGAGCATACAAATAAGAGGAAAAGAAGTGAAATAATCTGTTTCATAGAAGTCGGATATAAATATAAGAAGATGGGTAAAGATAAAATAATTAATAATAAAGAAGTATTACATTGTTCTGTCATTTAATTTATGATAAAAAATTCTGTAATTCGTCAAAATAGCTACAACGATACTCAATATGGCTACTTTTAATTTTTAATTTCTAAAGACCTTTGTATCATAAAATCAGAACAATGCAAAAAACAATTTTTATCACAGGAGCTTCATCTGGATTAGGGAAAGCAACAGCTCAGCTATTTCAAAGCCAGGGATGGAATGTCATTGCGACCATGAGAAACCCCGAAAATGAAACTGAACTCACAGCATTAGAAAATGTTTCCGTTATCGGACTGGACGTTACCAATAAAGAACAGCTGGAATCAACGATTGCAAAGGTTCTTTCCGAAACGGAGATTCATGTGGTTGTGAATAATGCCGGATATGGTTTGGTAGGCCCTTTAGAAGCCTTTACAGATGAACAGATTAAAAAACAGATTGAAACCAATCTCATGGGAGTAATCCGGATTACAAAGACTTTTACTCCTTACTTCAGAGAAAGAAAAGAAGGGGTATTGATTAATATCACATCCAGTTTCGGTTTAATGGGTTTTCCTACATGCTCTATTTATAGTGCGACAAAATTTGCAGTAGACGGTTTCTCAGAAAGTATGGGTTACGAGCTGGCTCAATTCGGGGTTCAGGTTAAAGTAGTGGCTCCTGGAGGAATACAAACGGATTTTGCTGGCCGTTCATTAGATGGAGCCCAGCATAGCGCGTATCGCCAATTGACAGAAAAAGTACAGGAAGGCTACAGTCCGGATCAGGTATCCAATTACTCAAAACCGGAAGATATTGCCCACGTTATTTATGAAGCGGCAACTGATGGTAAAGATCAGCTGAGGTATGTTGCCGGCAAAGATGCTAATGCCCTTTACAATGACCGGAATTCCATCGGAGTGGAAAATCATGTTCAGAAAATAAAATCCGGCTTTTTGTTTGGGGAAGAGAAGAAATTAGAGGTTAGAACTTAGATGTTAGATATTAGATGTTAGATGTTAGATGTTAGATGTTGCGGGCTTTACTAATGAATTGCAATTAAATAAGTTAGAGTAAATAGCTGTAATGTTAAATATTCAAAATCTTTATTTTCACAACCTATAATTTACTACCTTCAACTATCAACTATCAACTATCAACTATCAACTATCAACTATCAACTATCAACTATCAACTATCAATTCATCAATTCATCAATTCATCAAATTTCACATTCCTACTGACTAACAGTTGTCACAAACCCACCTTATCTTTGTACTATGAAAACGAATCAGTCACCCGTTCATTTCCGATCTCTGTCAGCTTTACATGAAGCGATGGGACTTTCTGCACCCAAACATCCTCTTATCACAATCATCAATTATGATGAAACGTGCTTCGATCCGAAAACCTTTGAACAGGGGACAAAATCGGATTTTTATAAAATCTCATTTAAAACCAATTTCAACGGTAAAATCCGTTATGGCCAGGGATATTATGACTTTGAGGAAGGAGGCCTTTCTTTTGTATCTCCGGGGCAGGTTCTTATTATGGAACAGGAGGAAAGGAATTATAGTGGCATGTCCCTGCATATTCATCCGGATTTTATAAGACCATATTCTTTAATGAAAAAAATTAAAAATTACGGTTTCTTTTCTTACGCAACTTCGGAAGCATTGTATCTTTCCGAAAATGAAAAGAAAGCAATTCTCGATGTTTTTGAAAGCATTAAGAATGAATTAAATGAAAGGATAGATCAGTTTAGCCAGGATGTTATTATTTCGCAGATTGAGTTGCTGCTTACCTACAGCAATCGCTTTTATAATCGTCAGTTCATTACACGGAAGGCGGTAAATAATGACCTTCTTTCAAGGATGGAGGCTTTACTTGATGATTATTTTGATCGGGAAAAAGGCATAAAAGGACTGCCAACAGTAGAATATATTGCATCACAGCTGAATCTTACACCAAGATACCTGAGTGATATGCTCAGACACCATACAGGGCAGAACGCACAGCAACATATTCACGAAAAGCTTATTGAAAAGGCTAAAGAATATTTGTCCGAAGCTCAATTGTCAGTTTCCGAAACAGCTTATCAATTGGGGTTCGAACATCCGCAGTCATTCAGTAAACTGTTCAAAAATAAGACAAGACAGACACCTAATCAATACAGACAATCCCTTCAAAAATCAGAATAATGGATCAGAATAATTTAGATAAGATCATAGAAAGGGCTCTTGACATCAGAGAGAAATACCACCGTCTTGAAAAGCAGCAGAACGGTAGTGAATGGACCCTGGAACAGGATGCACTTGCCTACCTTACCGATGCCGGCATTGTCGGACGGGATATTATGTCACATGAGAAAACATGGATTAAAAAAGATGCCTCTGCAGAATTGGAACATAAACTAGCGGAAAATATCTGGTGGTTGATTATCTTAGCAGATCGGACAGGTATTGATATCAAAAATGCTTTAGAGAAGTTTTTAACCAAAACAGAAAATATATTTAAATGAGTTATTGTTCAGCCATAGAAAAGATGCAGCCTGAAAGCAGAAAGGCATTACACCAAAAATATCATGACTATCATTATGGATTCCCTATTCATGATGATAATGAATTATTTGGACGCTTGGTAATGGAAATTAATCAGGCAGGATTAAGCTGGGAAACCATTCTGAAAAAAGAAGAAAGTTTCAGAAATGCCTATGATCAGTTTAATATTCAGAAAGTAGCCGCATATAGTGAAAAAGATCGTGAAAGGTTATTAAATGATAGCGGCATCATTAGAAATAAACTTAAGGTGAACGCTGCCATTGAAAATGCCAAAACAATCATTGAGCTGCAAAAAGAATTCGGATCATTGAAAAATGGCTGGAACATCATCATCCCAAAACTTTACAGGAATGGATGAAGCTCTTTAAAAAAAACATTTAAATTCACAGGTGGAGAAATCGTTAATGAATTCCTTATGAGTATTGGTTATCTGGGGGGCGCTCATACAGAAAACTGCTCTGTATACAAAACCATTCTGAAACATAATCCCATGTGGCAAAAAGGTTAAATCAGGAAGCCTGTAAAATCAATATTTTATTTTCGGATAATAACAGAAAACTCTACGAATACCCCTCTTTAGTATAGGCAGAAACTTCGTGTCAATTTAGTCTATCCGAATTTACAATTTCCTTATGCTCCGTTCCCCATTGCTCAAGTTCTTTAATGATAGGCTTTAGCTTATAACCTATTGCTGTAAGTTCATACTCAACACGGGGCGGAACTTCCGCAAAAACGGTTCTTGTAATGATCTTATTTTCTTCCAGCTTCCTGAGTTGTAAGGTAAGCATACGTTCTGTAATATTGGGTAAAAGTTTCCTTAATTCCCCAAATCTCAGTTTCCCGTTAATCAGCCAGCTGCATATAGCCAGTGACCATTGTCCACCGATAATGTTGGAAGCATAAACCTCAGAACATTCATCGGATAACAGTTTTTTATTCTCAAAATTTGTTGATGTTTCCTTTATTTTGCTCATTACTTACTTTTTTTATAGTACCATACATTAGGTTGCTAATGTACGAAATGTAAGTGGATAGGATTATTTTTGTAACTATAAATTGCATTAAAATGAAAACATTGGTAATTGTTACCCATCCTGTAATGAAAGATTCGATGATCAATAAAAGATGGGTGGAAGAGCTCTCTCAGTATCCTGAAAAATATTCCGTTCATGATCTGTATAAGGAATATCCTGATGGTATAATTGATGTTAAGAGAGAACAGGAATTGATTGAAAGTTATGATAAAATAGTTTTTCAGTTTCCCTTTTATTGGTTCAGCAGTCCGCCGCTATTAAAAAAGTGGTTTGATGAAGTTTTAGCTTATGGATGGGCATACGGAAGCAAAAGCGGATTTAAAGTAGGAGGGAAGAAGATTGCTTTGGCTATTACAGCCGGGGTGGAAGAAAAAGATTATTCTGCTTCCGGTAAATATAAATATACAATGAAAGAATTGACCAGACCTTTTGAACTCACTTTTGAATATATAAAAGCAGATTATAAAGATCTTTTTACCTATTACAACTTGGAAATTAATACTTCACAGGAATGGATAGAGAAAAGTGTCCCGGAATATCTGAAGTTTATTGATAAATTATAATAAAAAAGCTGGATCATTTAAATGATTGATGATCCGGCTTTTTCCAACTAGGTTTAAATTTTATTATTTTTTAGAATTTCTTTTATCGTAATTCCATTGTAAAAATCATAGACAAACGGATTCATAAGTATTTTATTTTATAGATATTAGAAATTCTTTAACCCACCGTCTTCGTATCTTCTTCCTTCAGTATTTTTTTCTCCTTCATCGATATCATCATTCTTTCCTTTTTGTATTTTTTCCAGTCGAATCCATTGAGGAAATCCAGTGCGGCTGAAAAACCCGCATTGAAAAGTTGTTCCTTTTCTTCCCTTTTCATAAAGAAATTAAGCCAGCTGCTGGTTCCACAATCTACGGTTTGTATGCTATACAAACGATAAAAAGTATGTTTGGTAAGGAATGATTTATCATTAAAGCCTTTCAGGGTTTCAATGATATTTCCTGCATATGAAAAAGGGGTTTTTAAGATCTGTTCGCTGGTTTTCCCCTTATCGTCATTCCCTTCGGACTTACTCGTAAGCTGTACACCAAACAGAGGCATTCTCGGATAGAATACAACATTGGCATGAAAAAGATCAATAGGGAAATTGGAAATGCTTCCCCCATCTATGAAAACACCCACAGGATAGATATCTTGCGGTTTTGTATTCATCCAGAACCTCCATGCGTATTTTATAGAATCATCATCTTTATTAATCCTCTTTTGAAAAGGTTCAAAAAAGAACGGAACAGACATGGAAGCACGCACAAATTCAGCCGGACTGCTGTGTTTGAGTTCTTCTTCTGACCAGTATAAATTGGCCATCGTAGGCAGTTCCACCTTTATTTTAGCGTTAATATCTGTTGTAACGACAACGTATTCTGATCTTAACTGATAGAAGGGGTTATTTTTATAATGATCATTG
The DNA here is from genome assembly GCF_046591535.1 of Chryseobacterium proteolyticum. NCBI lineage: Bacteria > Pseudomonadati > Bacteroidota > Flavobacteriia > Flavobacteriales > Weeksellaceae > Chryseobacterium > Chryseobacterium proteolyticum. The sequence goes on from NZ_JBJLWK010000004.1 coordinate 333,125, forward strand.
CTGACGGCACTGTCATAAAATATTTTATACTGCGTTTCGTCTATATGTTCCAGATTAGCATTTTTTATTTCTTCTATACTTCTTAGTGCTATGGTGTAGTATTCCTGATTATTGCCGTAACGGTAGTTAAGATTGAGTGCACCCTCCCTGGCAGAAAATTTCTGATTAAGGTCAGCGACCGTTTTCACACCGAAACTATCCAGGGCATCTTTCATGGTATTTAAAAATGTGTTTCCGGGATTAATACCGCTGTTTTGTTTACGGAAATCATTATAAAACTTTTTCAGGCAGAAAAATATCAGAATCAAAGGAATAATGGGAATAAGGAAAATAAGCTTTGCCCTCCATACTGTTTCAGAGGATACCGCAAATGGGGTAATCACAAGGATGAGTAAAATAATAATGGCAATAATCGTATTTATCTTCAGGAAGTTTTTGTTATTAAGCATTGCATGGATAGTGGTCCTTACGTAAGGTTTACCATCCATAAAATCTGCAAAATTCCAGTTGAATAAAATTTCTTTGATTACTTCACTTTTAGCTTCTTCTTTTGTTTTATAAGCCGCAATTAACATTGTATTGATAGCCCCGGCACTTGTACCTGCCACTTTCAGAAAACGGACACCGAATATTTCAAGACCATAGAGATAACCTACCAGTGCACTTCCCCAAACACCACCGCCTTCCTGTACAAATTCGACATACTGACGGCCTTCAGCATCCAGTAGATCCGAGAACTCTTTGGTGGAAATATTTTCATGCAGAGCCATAAGTTTGTCCTTAGACTCTTTTGAAAGAACATTATCACCGAGAATTTTATTAAGAAGATCCGGTTTCATGGTGGTTTGGTGTTTTTAGATTTAAAATAAAAAACTGCAGCTTTTGTATAGTCGCTTTAAAGCTCAGTGGTTTTATTGGAGATAAAAATACCAAAAGATATCCAAATTTCACCCCATTTTCAGAGTTAAATACTCAATAAGCATCTGTGCTAAACTGAGTGACCTGTGGGATTAAAAAAAAACTTAGCTCTTAAAAAAAAATTGCAAATTTTATAATCTGTACTAGGTAAGCAAATCTAATCTTTCTCTTAAAAGATTCTATATTTTGACGGTCAATCAATCACCACTGTTTTCTCCTCGCATAAATAAAAGTAACAATGACAATTAAAGCCATTAATCCCAAAGTGAAATAATAACCATGCTTATGATGCAGTTCCGGCATATTATCAAAGTTCATTCCGTAGACTCCCGCTATAAAAGTAATCGGTAAGAAGTAAACAGAATAAATTGCCAATACCTTCATCACCTGGTTGGCTTTTTGATCCGATAGTGCCAGGAACATAGAAATAAGGTTGGTGATCTGGATATTCAGGTGATCAAAATCGGCAACAACGTCTTTGTGCTTATCCTTCAGGTCTACAAATTCCGAATCCCGGAGATTTAAAAGCTTAAATTTATCAACAGCGTCTGTAGAAATAATAAGGACCCTTGAATTTAAACCTGATTTTCTTTTTAATTTATAAAGCCTTCGGATCTGGGTCGTATGATTGGTATTCTTTAAGAAAATTTCATTTTCTATATTATCCATGGTTTCCAGTAAGCTGATTGACTCATCATCAAAGCTTTTCATGATCAATAGGGCGATCATCAGGGCGATATTTTCCGGTGATGAATCTGTGGTGCTGGAAGAAAGTTGTTTTTTTGTTTCGGTGATGCTTCTGGTTTTCATCCTGTGAACTGTAATGATCGTATTTTCCAGAAGAAAAATTCCAATCTTGGTGCTGATATCACTTATCGTATTCAGATTTTTCCTTTCCAGTTCTGTACTTTCCCGCAACAGGAAGAACTTTACGTTCCCATCCTCTTCATATTTCGGAAGGTGATTAGGATCAAGGGTGTCTTCCAGAAGGAGATTATTAATCTCATATCTTTCATGAAGAAACTGTAAATCTTCTGGGGTTGGAGCTTCTACATCCACCCATTCGCAGTGGGAATCTCTGTATATCGTATCGATTGGCATAAAGTAAAAATACTAATATTTTGAAATACTATGGATCAAATAAGTTTATCTTTGCCAAAATTAAAAAACTATATGATTAAAAGTACAATAAAGGGAATCGGATTTTATGTTCCGGATAATGTTGTAACGAATGATGATTTAGCTAAATTAATGACTACGAATGATGAATGGATCACGGAGAGGACAGGCATCAAAGAAAGAAGACACAGGAAAAACAGGAACGATTCACAGGAGACGACAGCCTACCTGGCATTCAAAGCGTCTGAAAAAGCCCTTGAAAAAGCAGGATTAACCGCTAAGGATATCGATTATATTGTTTTTGCCACGCTTTCTCCCGATTATTATTTTCCAGGATGTGGGGTATTGCTTCAGGATATGCTGGGATGCGATACCATCGGAGCATTGGATGTAAGGAATCAATGTTCAGGATTTGTTTACGCGATGAGTGTAGCTAATGCTTTTATTAAAACCGGAGCCTATAAAAATATTTTAGTCGTAGGCGCTGAGGTACATTCCTTTGGTTTGGATTTTTCTGATGAGGGAAGAGGAGTTTCCGTAATTTTCGGGGATGGGGCAGGAGCTGTTATTCTTTCTGCAACTGAAGACGAAAATGCGGGAGATATTTTATCCTTTAATATGCATTCTGAAGGTAAATATGCAGACGAATTATGTACCCAGTTTCCGGGTTCAAAATACGGCTGGAGTGATCGCATGAGAAAGGAGCCTGAAAATGTTACCAATAAAGAAGTATATCCTATTATGAATGGAAACTTCGTCTTCAAACATGCGGTAACAAGATTTCCTGAAACGATGGTGGAAGCATTAAATAAAGCAGGAAAAACAGTTGAAGATCTCGATATGTTTATTCCCCATCAGGCGAATCTGAGAATTGCCCAATTTGTACAGCAGAAGTTCGGATTACCGGATGAAAAAATCTACAACAATATCCAGAAATATGGGAATACAACGGCAGCTTCTATTCCGATTGCTTTAAGCGAAGCGATTGAAGAAGGTAAAATCAAAAGAGGAGACCTGGTGCTTCTTTCCGCTTTCGGAAGTGGATTTACCTGGGGAAGTGTATTGTTTGAATATTAATATCTTGATCGGATATAAATAAATAAGAACCGCAGTTACACTGCGGTTCTTATTTATATATAGAAGTTGTTTAAAGGCTCTTCAATAATTTTTCAGTATCTGAAGCGTCTTCACCGCTACTCTTAGCCAGTGCTACAGACTTTTCAGCCCAGATTTTAGCATTCTTTTTATCCCCAACCTTATTGTAAAGGTTCGCTAAGGTATCTGTATTTGCATAGCTTTCACTTTTCTTTACCGATTCCTGAGCCCAAAGGATTGCTTTTTCAAGAGATGATTTTGTGGTTACATTTTCAAAAAAGTTCCATGCAATAGAATTCAGTTCTTCAGAAGAGGCAGCCGAATAATCTTTATATAAATCTAAAGTTAATGCCTCATAAGTAGCAATGTCCTTATTTTTTAATGCTCTGCTGGATTTTGCTCTTTTAAAGATTTTTTCAGATTCTTCTTTGCTTAGAAACTTCTGGGTTTCGGCTAAAAAGTAACTGTCATTCCATGTTTTGGTGTCGGCATTATAAGACTTTTTAACGATGGTATTCATCTTAATATTCTTATCAACCATATCGTATTTTTCACCAGGAAGGACCTTCACAATGTCCGCTTTTTTATCTTTAAAAATTTTGTACAAAGGACTTTCTGTACTTTGAATTCCGGCAAGTAATATCTGAACATCTTCCTGATTCAGACTGACTTTTCCCTGGAAATAACGATCCAGGACTTTACCCGCAAATTCCGAGTCATTATAAATGGTAAGTCCGGCAAGATTCTTTAAGAATTCAGGATCTTTTTCTCCGTTTTCGAATTTTTGCTTTAATGCAGTCAGTCTTTTATTCGGGTCTTCCGCATCTTTAGCAAACTGAACGAAATCATTTTCTTCTACGTATCCTAACGTTCTGTGTACTTCTTCACCGTTTGCATTAATGAACAAGTAGGTAGGGAAAGCTTTTACATTATATTTTTTGGCAAGGTCAATTCCTTCCCCTTTTTCCATGTCAATTTTGGCATTGATAAAATGAGAATTATAGTAATCTCCCACATTTTTCAATGGGAAAATGTTTTTTGCCATCAGTTTGCATGGTCCACACCATGATGCATAGGCATCGATAAAGATCAGCTTGTTTTCTTTTTTTGCTTTAGCAACAACGCTTGCGAAGCTGGTATCCTCAAATTTGATACCTTGTGCAAAAGCAAATACACCCACGAAGATTGAAGAGAGTATCGTTAACTTTTTCATAAATACTTTTTTATTGATTGCAAATGTAATAAATATGTCAATGCATAAGTCGTACTACAGTGAAAATTGTTACGATATTATCTATTTTAATGATAAATTTTTAATACCAGTTGATTGGGGCTCTTCTTCTATGTAAAAATAAATCCGCAGAATTTCTGCGGATTATTTTATTATTTTGTTTTTGTAGAATCTGTTTTTGCTTTTAAACTGTCCGATGGGCTGGTTTGAGCCGTGTCAGAGTTGGCAACTGCAGAATCTCCCATTGTATTTCTCATGGCATTTTTATCATGCTCATCTTTAAATTCTTCCCGCTTTTCTTTATTCTGGGCGCAGCTGCTCATAATAAATAACCCTAAAACTGTTCCGATCCATAATTTTTTCATAGTAATTTCTTTTAATGTTTGTTGATCAAATATAGAAAAATATTAGTATTAATAGTATATAAGCTAATATTCATTATAAAAATACGAGATAATGTAATTTTTCAGTTATTTTTGAGACCGATTGTATATCAAAGCATTATAAAGAAAAAGACATGGAACTGCAATTGATGAAACCTAAGAATCCCACGCTGGCTAATTTTCTGGAAGGTTATTATTTCCTGAATAAAAGCCGGTATTCAGAGGATATAGAGTATCTCACTTTTCCTAATAACTACAGTATTGTATCAATATCCCGGAATGTAGAGTTGCAGTTTGAAAATAATGAGATACGGGTCATTGAAAAAAATAACGGCGGATTTTCATCAGACTTGATATGCCATTATAAAAGGCCTATAAAAGTATTAATACAAGGCTGCTTAAATGAAATAACCTTTTACTTTAAGCCATTGGGATTAAATGCTTTTTTAGAACGGCCATTGAAAGAATATAACAAGGACTTTTCCAAAATGTTTTTCCCTTATGATGATTTTGAAGCCTCAATGATTCCGATTTTAGAAGAACAGGATCCTGAAAAAAGAGTAGAAATGATTGAAGATTTTTGGATGTCCAGGTATATAGGTTTCAATCATGCATTCCTTAATGAATTGGTGGGTGATGTACTGATGGACCTGGATAAGTCTATAGAAGCTCATGCCTGCGAATATAAAACAACAAGGCAGACGATTAATAAGCTTTTCGATCTTTATTTATGTAAAAGTCCGTCCGATTTCAGGAAAATTCAACGGTTCAGAGAAACTCTCCTGGAGCATGTCGGGAAGAAAACTCTTACCGAACTAAGCTATGATCACTTGTTTTATGATCAATCCCACCTGATAAAAGATTTTAAAGCGCTCACAGGTTTTACCCCAAGAAAATTTTTTGACAAGGTATATTCCGAAGGAAAAGTAAAATGGTTGTTTCTTTAGCCAGGTTTACAATTTTACAATTTTTCATAGAGAGGAATTTGTACTTTTGAAAGCAATACCACTAATCACGAAAACTAAAATTATTATTGCAGTGTTTCCTGTTTAAGGTTCAGGGGCTGTTCAATATGTACACCAAAATCAAAATCTGTACTCCATAAAAAAATCCGTAGCGTTTCAGCTGCGGATTTTCCATATTTAGGTTAAAAATTTATTATCGGGTTGCGGGAGCTTTTACCGTATCCATTTTCATTTTGATACTATCAGGAGGTAATGTCTTTGTTTTGACTGTATCAGTAGTAGAAGGGGCTGTTTTCACAGTTTTATCTACTGCTGTAGAATCTGTAGTTCCTGATGACATTTGGGCCTCCTTGGTTCCGCAACTCACTGCAAATATCCCTAAACCCAGGGTTAGCAATATCAACTTTTTCATAATATTCTGTTTTGGTGTATAACAGACAGTTCAATAATTGTTCCTAACGGGGTGGTCGTATTATTAAAAAACAATAAAAAAATGAAAATTATGTTAATTAAAACTTTATTGCGTTTATTTGAATAATAAAATTTAAGAATTGTATTTAAAATATTTATAATGATGAAATTTTATGTGACTTTATAAGGATGAACAAGAAATATATAAAACATAAAAAACCGCCCTTGTAAGGGCGGTTACTATTTTATTCATGATGCTCATACATTTTATTGTATAAATTAATAAACTTTTCTTTGACCGCTTTTCTCTTGAGTTTAAGAGTAGGCGTTAAAAGACCTCCTTCAATACTCCATACTTCAGGAGTCAATTCAATCTTTTTAATTTTTTCCCAGTTTCCGAGATGTTCATTAATGCCATCAATTTCTTTTTCTATTCTTTCTTTTAATTCAGGGCTTTTTGCAATTTCCTGAGGAGTAGAGCCTACATTCAGATTATTTCTCATAGCCCAGCTTTTGGCAAATTCAAAGTCTGGCTGAATAAGTGCACATGGCATTTTCTCGCCGTCACCGACTACCATAATCTGTTCTATGAATTTAGAAGCTTTTGCCAGGTTTTCTATAATCTGTGGTGCAATATATTTACCTCCGGATGTTTTGAACATTTCTTTCTTACGATCGGTGATTTGTAGAAAGCCGTCAGCATCAATATTTCCAATATCTCCGGTTTTAAAATATCCGTCTTCAGTAAAAACTTCTTTTGTCATTTCTTCATTTTTAAAATAACCTTTAAAAACAGAAGGACCTTTTACTGTTATTTCACCGTCTTCCTGGATTTTTACATGTAAATTATCCAATGGAAGTCCTACGGTTCCGATTTTCATCTTATCAAAACTATTTACGGAGATCACGGGCGATGTTTCCGTTAATCCATATCCTTCCAGAATAGGAATCCCGGCATTCTGAAACATCAGGTTTAATCTTGTGGAAAGTGCTGCAGAACCTGAAACCAAAGTGATGATGTCACCTCCCAGACCTTCTCTCCATTTTGAAAATACAAGTTTATCAGCAATAAGTTCCAAAAGACCGGAAGGCTTTGAAACTTCTTTCTTTTTTGAGATCAGGTTCAGGGCCCAGAAAAAGATTTTTGATTTTAATCCTCCTGCTGAAGATCCGGTGTTGTAAATCTTATCATATACTTTTTCTACCAATCGCGGAACAACACTCATATAATGAGGTTTTACCTCCTTTACATTTTCTCCCATTTTATCAATGCTTTCAGCGAAATAAACGGAGAACCCATTGTATTGGAACAGGTAGAAAAGCATTCTTTCAAAAATATGACAGATCGGCAAAAAGCTTAACACTCTTGTTTCTTTATAGTCAAGGCTTCTTTTCTTGGGAATCCTTGGAACAGAACCCAGAACATTGGAAACGATATTATGGTGGGTAAGCATTACTCCTTTAGGCCTTCCTGTAGTTCCTGAAGTATAAATAATGGTGGCCAGGTCTTCAGAATTAATGGCATTCGAAAGATCTTCCACTTCAATTTGTGTAGAATCATCTTCACCCAGATCCAAAATTTCACGCCAGTTTGGAGCACCACTGATCATATCAAATGTGAAAACCCCTTGTAAAGAAGGAATGTTATGTTTCACCTTCATTACTTTAGCAAGCAATTCTTTATCAGAAACAAAGCAATATTGTATTTCGGCATTATTAAAGATGAATTCGTAATCTTCATGGGATATGCTTGGATATACAGGGACTGAAACAACACCGATCTGGGAGAGTCCCAAATCCATCACCGCCCATTCCGTACGGGTATTGGTGGTAATGAGTGCAATCTTATCTCCGGGTTTTATTCCAAGCTTTAAAAGTCCCCTGGATATTTTGTTTCCCTGATTGATAAATTCCTGTGTAGATGTTTTTTTCCATTCACCCTGATACTTTGTAACGAACATGTCCGTTTTAGGAAATTTCTCCAAAGCATAGTGAGGTATATCGAATAATCTTTTGATCGTCATAATTTTTTATGTAATTTTTAAGGAAATCTAAATATAAGCATTTTTGTGAAAATAGCATAAACCTCACTGGAATTTTCCAATAGTAATTATTTTTTCAGATTTGCTTAAAAAGTGTAAATTTACGACCATCTAATTATTAATTTTTATGGACTTTAATTTATCCGAAGAACAGCTGATGATACAGCAGGCAGCAAGAGATTTTGCACAAAACGAACTATTACCAGGGGTTATTGAAAGAGATCGCGATCAGAAATTCCCGACTGAGCAGGTAAAGAAGATGGGTGAAATGGGGCTTTTAGGGATGATGGTAGATCCGAAGTACGGTGGAGCAGGAATGGATAGTGTTTCTTACGTTTTGGCAATGGAGGAGATCGCAAAAGTAGATGCATCTGCAGCGGTTGTAATGTCTGTAAACAATTCATTAGTTTGTGCAGGTTTGGAAAAATTTGCTTCTGAGGAACAAAAACAAAAATATCTTACCCCTTTGGCAAGTGGACAGGTAATTGGTGCATTTGCTTTATCTGAGCCTGAAGCAGGATCTGATGCGACATCACAAAAGACCACTGCAGAGGATAAGGGAGATTATTACCTTTTGAACGGAATCAAGAACTGGATTACCAACGGAGGTACGGCTACTTATTACATCGTTATTGCACAAACTGACCCTGAGAAAAAGCATAAGGGAATCAATGCGTTTATCGTGGAAAGAGGATGGGAAGGTTTTGAAATTGGACCGAAAGAAGATAAATTGGGAATCAGAGGAAGTGATACACACTCTTTGATCTTTAATAACGTAAAAGTACCAAAAGAGAACAGAATCGGAGAAGATGGATTTGGATTCAATTTTGCTATGGCTGTACTAAATGGAGGAAGAATCGGGATTGCTTCTCAGGCTTTGGGAATTGCTTCCGGAGCTTATGAGCTGGCTTTGAAATATGCTAAAACGAGAAAAGCGTTTAAAACTGAAATTATCAACCACCAGGCTATTGCCTTCAAATTAGCAGACATGGCTACGCAAATTACAGCTGCCAGAATGCTTTGCTTTAAGGCTGCAACTGAAAAAGATGCAGGAAAAGATATCTCTGAAAGTGGAGCGATGGCAAAGTTATATGCTTCCCAGGTAGCAATGGATACTTCTATTGAAGCAGTACAGATCCATGGTGGCTATGGATATGTGAAAGAATATCACGTGGAAAGATTTATGCGTGATGCTAAGATCACCCAGATCTATGAAGGAACTTCTGAAATCCAGAAAATTGTGATTTCAAGAAGTATTTCAAAATAAAAAAACAAACAAACACAACTATTTATGAAAAAAACTTGGTGGATTACTCTCGGAGTCATTGTACTTCTTTTAGGAGTATTTGTATGGTATAAATACTTCTTCGTTTTCGGAGAAGGAGTAAAATCAGGTTATCTGAATTACGCGATTAAGAAAGGATATGTTTTTAAGACGTATGAAGGTAAATTGATTCAGGAAGGCTTCGGCCGGGGAAAAACAGGAAGTATAACAAGCTACGAGTTTGAGTTTTCTGTAAACGATCCTGAAGTTTTTAAACAACTTGAAACCAACAGTGGTAAAAGCTTTGATCTTCATTATAAAGAATATAAAGGAGCCTTACCATGGAGAGGAAATACCAGGTATGTTGTAGATAAAGTAGTGAATATGAAATAATGAAAGGCTCTCGATCGAGAGCCTTTCATATACACGCACCACAAAATATTAAGATATAATATTGTTTCTTTTATATGATCTTCTTTATCTATGTATTGAATAAAGTAAGATTTTATTTAATAATCACCTGACCGGACTTTGGAAATTGGTCTATACTGCCAGGTGTTCGTTTTTTAATTCTGTATCATAAAGTTAGTAAAGAATATTTTCTTTATGACCTTCCGGGCATTAAAAAAAAAATTAAAAATAAAACACCCCCAGGTCTGAAGGTGATTTTGTACTTAATGAGAAGGGCTTTTGGGAATATTTTTGTTTTTTCTTTTGTAAAAATAATATCCGATCCCTCCGATAAGGAATACAGGCCAGAAAGGCAGGAAAAATAAAAAAATACCTGTGATAACATCCCATCCTGAAGAGATGGCAGCGATCGAGCGATTACCAAAAGTTTCAGGTTCTTTATCTTCCGCATACCATGATGTTGTTCCGTACAAAGTAATTTCCAGGTCACACATAGTATTTTCCAGATAATTCTGCCCAGAAACTTCTGTTTCTTTTTTTTTCAACAGAGCCGATACTACTGAGATCAGCCATAAGATATTCAAATTTCTGGATGGGAACCTTTACTCGCAGATAAGCCGTTTTCTTATCATCATTACCCGAAGAAATACTTTCACTTCTTATAAAACCATCATATTTTCTTATTTGCTCGCTTACAAGGTCTTTGGCTGTTTCGGCGTTTTCAACTTTTAATTCCAGGGTACCCGTTTTTATCATTTTGTTTTTAGAAATATTTGCTTCTTCATTTGCCTTGTTGTTTTTATCTTTATAAACAACCCGGGTTTCTCTAATGATCTTTGGAGAAGGAACATTGATCACCATTTTTTCAGCTTTTTTTTCCGTAGAATCTTTCTTTTCTTTTTTTGATTCAAGCCGGGTGGAAGTAATCTGCTGCGAAAGGGAGTCCACACTTTTTGAGGTCGCTTCAATAGTTTCTTTGAGGTTGCTTTGAGCTTGATCAAATTCTTTGATTTTTACATTTGCAGAATCAAATACAGCATCTGCAGTGTTGGCCATCTTATTGATGCCTTCTGATGCGGCAACAACAGAACTGTCAACAGATTGTACAGCTTCTTTCAGCTGAGATTGCGTTGCTTCACTTTTTTTACATGCTATAAAGGAGGTGGATAAAGCAATAAGTAAGATATACTTTTTCATACGATTAATTTTTTTGATGAGGTAAAATTAGCTGGGTGATCAAAGCTTCGCTTGTAAAAAGACTGTATTCTTTCGGTAAAATCTTAAGTGCTATGTAATGAGGCGTTTGTATTGTTTGTAAAACTATTTTACAAATGGAGAATGCTTTTGTTTTATAGATTTTGTACAAAAAAACCGCTCAGCAGATACTGAACGGTTTTAAATTATTGGGTAACAATTTTTTATTGTTGACTGAACTCACTGATGAAATGGAGTTTGACATTCGGGAATTTCTCCTGAGTCATATGGATGGTAAACGAAGAATCTGCTAAAAATACAAGCTGGTTATACTTATCTCTTGCCAGGAATCTCTGTTTCAGCCTTGCAAATTCTTTAAATTCCTCAGATTTCTCATCTGCTTCCACCCAACATGCTTTGTGCATAGAAAGAGGTTCGTACGTACATTTTGCTCCGTATTCATGCTCAAGACGGTATTGAATAACTTCATATTGAAGCGCACCTACCGTTCCGATTATTTTTCGGTTGTTCATTTCAAGGGTAAATAACTGAGCAACCCCCTCGTCCATTAGCTGATCGATACCTTTAGCCAATTGCTTAGCTTTAAGTGGGTCGTTATTATTGATATAACGGAAATGTTCAGGAGAGAAACTAGGAATTCCTTTAAAGCTCAATTTTTCTCCACCGGTTAATGTATCACCAATCCTGAAACTTCCCGTATCGTGTAATCCTACAATATCACCAGGGAAACTTTCATCTACTACTTCTTTTTTATCTGCAAAGAAAGCATTCGGAGATGAGAATTTCATTTTTTTACCTTCTCTTACTAATAAGTAATTTTCATTTCTTTTAAAAGTTCCGGATACAATTTTAACGAATGCCAGGCGGTCTCTGTGTTTAGGATCCATATTAGCATGGATTTTGAAAACGAATCCTGTAAAATTATTTTCCTCAGGTTTTACAATTCGGGTATCGCTTTCTTTAGGTTGTGGCATCGGTGCAATTTCTATAAAAGCATCCAATAATTCACGTACCCCAAAGTTGTTCAAAGCAGATCCAAAGAAAACCGGCTGTAAATCACCTTTCATATAATCTTCACGACTGAATTCCGGGTAAACGGATTGCACGAGCTCCAGCTCATCACGTAAAGTTTTAGCCGCTTTTTCCCCGATCAGTTCATCGATGGCAGGATCGTTGATATCATCAAATTTAACCGTCTCACCAACTTTTTGCTTTTTTTCCTCCAGAAATAACTGGATATTGTTTTCCCAGATATTATAAATACCCTGGAAGTCACTACCCATTCCAATTGGCAGGGAAAGAGGGACTACACTAAGACCCAGTTTTTGTTCAACTTCATCTAACAAGTCAAAAGCATCCTTACCTTCACGGTCCAGTTTATTAATGAAAACCAGCATCGGGATGTTTCTCATTCTACAAACCTGAACCAGTTTTTCTGTTTGTTCCTCAACTCCTTTTGCCACGTCTATCACGACGATTACGGAATCAACTGCAGTTAATGTTCTATACGTGTCTTCGGCAAAATCCTTGTGCCCGGGAGTATCCAGAATGTTTATTTTGTGCCCTTTGTATTCAAAAGCCAATACGGAAGTGGCAACAGAGATCCCTCTCTGTCTTTCAATTTCCATAAAGTCGGAGGTAGCTCCTTTTTTTATCTTGTTGGATTTTACTGCACCAGCTTCCTGAATAGCTCCCCCGAAAAGAAGTAACTTTTCCGTCAAGGTTGTTTTTCCGGCATCAGGGTGAGAAATAATCCCAAATGTTTTTCTTTTTTGTATTTCTTTGATTAAGTCTGACATAGTGTATTTTGAAGTTGCAAAAATCGTGATTTTTTATGACGCTGTCAAATAAATTACAAAACAAAAAGAAAACTCTCCGGTATATTCGGAATCAAAGGATAACCGGAATGTAGGAACCGAATCACTTTCCGGAATTTAAACAGCCCTAAGAATTTTCTTTTTTTGTTGTTTAAGGCCTTCAAAAAAATTACCTTTGTTCCTTAATTATTACAAAGGAAAAACATGAAAAACAGCAGATATCCAAACTATACTTTTACATGGATCGGTGGCGTTGTTTTATTAGGAGGATTATTTGTGGGAACCTTGTTCGTTACTTTTCTGAACTTCTTTTGGATGCTGATTTTTAAAGAAAACCTACAGCTCAAAGATTGGTTTTTTATGTTATCCAATGCAGCAGGATTTTTAACGGCAATTGCTTTTTTTGATTTTTTCATTGTTAGGCCTACCACAAAACAAAAGCTGAATTTCAATTTTTCTCCTACCAATTTCTATACCTATCTTCTGATTTTTCCAATGATGATAGGGATGATGTTTATTTCTGAGTTTATAACCTCTCAGATTCCTGTAACCGGGCCTTTTTTCGGGAAATATTATGAGTTTTTCAGTGAGTTGATGAATCAGCTGACAGATGATCCTGTCGTTATGATCATAACGGCTGTGATTATGGCTCCGATCTTTGAAGAAATTATTTTTAGAGGAATTATTCAGAAAGGACTTATCAATAAAGGAGTAAAACCCTGGAAAGCGATCTTGTATGCTTCCATTATTTTTGGACTGGTGCATGGGAATCCATGGCAGTTTGTGGGAGCAGTTCTGCTGGGCTGCGTTTTAGGGATTGTTTATGAAAGAACAAAGTCGCTTTTATTGCCGATGTTGCTGCATGGCTTTAATAACTTATGTTCATCATTATTGATTACGTATACAAAAAATGAAAGTTTTTCAGAAGCATTTAAAATTTCTGAATGGATATTGCTGGTAGTGGGGATTATACTTTTTTCTCTGTTTTACTATCTCTTTATGAAAAAGTACAAGGTACATTACGCTGAAATTTAATTAAAAAAATGAAAAGGATATGGAATTATTAGTTGCAACGCACAATCAACATAAAAAGGAAGAAATTCAACAAATATTAGGAGGAGGTTATACCGTCAAAAGTCTTACGGATTACGACATCCACGAGGAGATTGTAGAGGATGGAGACTCTTTTAATGCCAACGCCCTTATCAAGGCAAAATATTGTTTTGAAAAGACAGGGATTCCAAGTCTTGGAGATGACAGCGGATTGGTTGTGGAATCTTTGGACGGTCGTCCGGGGATTTTTTCGGCACGTTATGCAGGAGATCATGATTTTGCAAAAAATATAGAAAAAGTTTTAGGCGAAATGGAAGGCGTTGAAAACAGAAAAGCTTATTTTATTACAGTCTTATGTTATTATGATGAAAACGGAGCTCAATATTTTGAAGGGAGGGCTTACGGAAATCTGTTGACAGAGAATAAAGGACATAAAGGATTTGGATATGATCCGATTTTTGTTCCGGAAGGGCATGAAAGAACATTTGCTGAAATGAATCCTGAAGACAAAAATAAGATCAGCCACCGGAAACAGGCTTTGGATTTGTTTCTGGATCACCTTAAAGTTGCCGGTGAATATCAATAATAGTTTTAGAAACAGGCATATCCAAAATTTCTGTCGTACATTTGCTATAATAAACTATTGATTTGAGTACTTATTTAACGATATTAGGCTTTAATTCAGCAATTCCTACGATTAATACCTCTCCCACGGCACAGTTGCTTGAAATGGAAGAAAGACATTTCCTGATCGATTGTGGAGAAGGTACACAGGTTCAGTTGAGAAAAGCCAAAGCAAGGTTTTCAAAGATTAATCATATTTTTATTTCCCATCTTCATGGGGATCATTGTTTCGGGTTACCGGGACTTATTGCTTCTTTCCGTTTGCTGGGCAGGGAAACTCCTTTACACGTGTATGGTCCTAAGGGGATTAAAAAAATGCTGGAAACCATTTTTACCATTACGGAAACCCATCGTGGATTTGAAGTTATTTATCACGAGCTGGACAAGGATTATTCCGAAAAGATCTATGAGGACAATAGAGTAGAGGTGTTTACAATTCCTTTGGATCACAGGATTTACTGTAACGGTTATCTTTTTAAGGAAAAGCCGAAGGACAGACATATCAATATGAAGGAGATAGCCAAGTACAATGAAATTGAAGTATGTGATTATCATAATATAAAAGCAGGGAAGGACTTTGTGCTTAGTGACGGATATGTTCTGAAAAACGAAATCCTAACAGTGGATCCTATGCCATCGGTTTCGTATGCTTTTTGTAGTGATACAAGATATCTGGAATCTGTGATTCCTATTATAAAGAATGTTACTGTTTTGTATCATGAATCAACCTTTTTACATGATTTAAAGGAAATGGCGGATTATACCGGACATGCAACGGCTTTGGAAGCAGCTACGATAGCACAGAAAGCGGAGGTAGGTAAACTTATTCTTGGGCATTTTTCCAACAGATATGGAGATCTGACCGTATTTACCGATGAGGCAAGAACTGTTTTTCCTAATACATTCCTGCCGAAAGCATTGGAAAGTGTGAAAATTTAGATGAAGTTATGAATTTTGAAGAGTTAAGAGATTTTTTGAATGAAAAATCGGATCAGTATAATAACTATGATTTTATTGAAGATGATCCGATCCAGATTCCCCATCGTTTTTCCTTAAAGCAGGATATTGAGATTGCAGGTTTCCTGGCCGCAACCATATCGTGGGGAAACAGAAAATCTATTATCCGTTCTGCAGAAAAAATGCTGGATATCATGGGGAACTCTCCATACGATTTTGTTATGAATTTTTCAGAAAAAGATCTGGATTCGATTCGGGACAAAAGTATCCACAGAACTTTTAACGGAGAAGACTTTACTTATTTTATACAGCAATTTAATAAGGTTTACAGAGAAAATGAAAGCCTGGAAAATCTTTTCCTGATCAAAGATTCCGAATTTAATTTTTTGCATGCTATTGAAAGGTTCAGGACTTCTTTCTTAGAAACATCTAAACACAGAAGCCATAAGCATGTGAGCTCACCTTACAAAAATTCATCTTCCAAAAGAATCATTATGTTCTTACGGTGGATGGTTAGAAAAGATAAACGAAGTGTAGACTTTGGTATCTGGGAAAATATAGACCCGAAATACCTGTCGATTCCGCTGGATGTTCATACCGGGAACATTTCGAGAAAGCTTAGTCTGATTACAAGAACTCAGAACGACTGGAAAACAGTAGAAGAGCTCGATCAGGTAATCAGGCAGTTTGATGATAAGGATCCTGCAAAATATGATTTTGCATTATTTGGATTAGGAGTTAGTAAAGAATTTTTATAAAGAGGAAATAATGAAATCAAACACTGAAAAAACAGAAGTTCTTGAAAGGATTGCTAATGGAATTACGTGGTGGATTGGTTCTATTCCATCCCTTATAGCCCATACCTTATTTTTTATTATTTCATTTCTGCTGCCTTTACTTCATATTGTAGAATTTGATAAAATGCTTCTTATCCTTACTACCGTAGTTTCATTGGAAGCCATTTACCTGGCAATATTCATTCAGATGTCTGTTAACAGGAGCCACGAAAAGATCGAAGATATCCAGGAAGATATTGAGGATATTCAGGAAGACATTGAAGAGATCAGTGAAGATATAGAGGAAATCAGCGAAGATATCGAAGAGATCAGTGAGGATATCGAAGAAATTAACGAAGATATTGAAGATATTCAGGAAGATATTGAGGAGATCAATGAGGATGAAGACGATGAAGATCATAATGAACGGGCAAAAAAAGTGATATTGAAAAGCAGTGTGAATTCCAACAAGAACGAGATAAAAGCTTTAAAAGATCAGATATTAAGGCTTCAGAATGAAATTGATGATCTAAAAAAAGATGGTTCAATATAGATACAATATACTTCTTGAGTGTGTGAAACTCTTTTTTTTATAAGTCTTATTTTTATTTAAATTTTAATTTTTCTGATTTTGAGCGAAATATTAAATATTTTATTTCCAAATACGGATACTGTTATTGTTTAATTTCAGTGAATTATTTTTTTAGTATTTATTTTATCTAATTACTGCTTTTGATTCGTAAAATATTAACATCATATGTTTATTTTTGCTATTTTTGAACAAACAATACCAAAATGTTAAATTATAGACTAAAAAACTACTTTTTCTTTTTAATATTGCTATTAGCCCCGCTCTTTTCGTTTTCCCAAAATGTAGGGAAATTGCCTCAAAGAAAGCCACAAAAGGAAAAAAGTACGGCAGCAAGTCTGAAGGCTGGAGCATTTATTGATGTAAATGTTGCCTCGTATGCTCCATCTGCTTTTACGCCCACACAGCTTGTTACAGACATCCTGATTAACGGAGGTACAAACTGCTCAACTCCGAATGTGACGAATGTTACAGTAAGCCCGAATCATGATGTTGCAAATAATGACAGATTTTGGGGGTATTTTCACAGAGCTACTACCAATTTTCCTTTCAAAGACGGAATTGTACTTACTACGGGTTATGCAAGACAGGCCGGGAATTCTCTGGTAAGCGGAAGCTTATCCGGAAGTATTTCTATGCAAGGTGATGCTGACCTCGCAGCAGCTACAGGAACTAACCTGAGTAACCAACGGGATGCAGTTGCATTGGAATTTGATTTCGTACCCAACTCCAATCAGGTAAAATTTAATTATTTATTTGCTTCTGAAGAATATACAGGAGGTTATCCGTGTAATTATTCTGATGCGTTTGCATTATTGATAAAACCTGTAGCAGGTGGACCTTACGTGAATGTCGCTGTACTTCCGGGAACAGCAGGTGCAGTAAGTGTAACGAATATACGTCCTGCAAACCAGGATAATGGGTCTCCATTAACTTGCGGAGCTCTTAACGACTCTTATTTTGCGGGTTATAATACTTCAAATATAGAAACAAACTATAACGGAAGAACCATTCCTTTAACAGCCATTGCCGATGTAACGCCTGGTGTTGCTTATCATTTTAAAATGGTTTTATCAGACTACAATGACCAAAGTTTAGATTCAGCTGTTTTTTTAGAAGGTGGATCCTTTGATATCGGAATTAAAATTGTTGATGGAAATGGTACGGTTTTACCGGGCACGGTAAACATGTGTGATAATACTCCACAGATATTAAAAGCACAGGTAGTTACAGTACCGGGAATGACCTTTCAGTGGTTTAAAGATGGCGTTCCGATTCCGGGAGCTACCAACATTCAGTATGTGGCGACACAGCCTGGCGTTTATGAGGTGAAAGTTTCGGTACCTGGAAATCAGTGTCCGGGATCAGCAACTATTACGATTGTTGGAGGAACAACTCCTACAGCACATGATGCAGTGCTTAAGATTTGTACGACGCCAAATGCTTTAAACTTTGATTTAAATACAGCAATGCCATTGATCAGTACTACTGCGGGAGCTGTGTTTCACTTTTATGTAAATCAGGCAGACGCAGTTGCCCAAAATAATAATTTCATAAACAACCTAGCCAGCTACGACGGGACTGACGGACAAATTTTGTATGTAGTAGTTTCTAATGGTGCATTTTGTAGCAAAATGGTAAAGTTGACATTGAGAAAAGAAGCGACTCCTGTAACACAGCTGATTTCTTCAAAAATGAAAATCTGTTCCGGTGAATCTGTTCTTTTAACAGCTTCTGGTGGTGCCACATACCAATGGAGTGACGTTTCAACAAACGGACCTACAAGAACAGTAAGTCCAACTCAGACGACTACGTATACCGTATATGCGATTGGTGTGCAGGGTTGTAAATCATTACAACCGGCTACGGTAACAGTAGAAGTGGTTCCGGCTATTACCTCTAATCTTACCGGAGGAATGATCTGTACCGGAGATCAGATTACGTTAGATGCCGGAGCTGGTCCTAACTATACTTATACCTGGAATACAGGAGCAACAACACAAACGATTACTGTAGCAACAAACGGTACGTACACCGTTACTATTGACAATGGTGTTTGTTCTAAGGTATTTACAACACAGGTAATTAAAGCAGTGATACCAACTGTCATTAAAGTGGATTATAACTCCAGTGGTACGATGGTTATTACCGCAAGTAATCCGAGTAACGGAATTTTAGAATATTCTATTGATAATGGATTAACATGGCAGCCTTCCAATATATTCAATAATGTTCCAAAAAATAAGCTGATATCGATCAGGGTTCGTGTGAAGAATACCAGTTGTGTAGGGTTTCTTGAATACTTTACATTTATGATGAAAAATGTAATTACTCCTAACGGAGATAATGTAAACGATATCATCGATTTTAGAGGAATCAATGAGTATAAAGATTTTACTGCAAGTATCTTTGATCGCTACGGGCGAGAAGTCTATAAAGCCGAAAAAGTAAGGCCTTATTGGGATGGATATTTCCAGGGCAAGCGTTTACCTACTGCATCATATTGGTATCAGGTGACTTTTGAAGATCCTGCCAGTAAGGAAAAAGCAGTGAAAACCGGCTGGATCCTCCTGAAGAATTTTGAATAAAATATTAATCATATTTGCAAAAAGACTAACGATTCGTTAGTCTTTTTGTGTTTTATTAAATTATAAAGAGTATTTTAAGATAAATATGTTTACATTATTAACAATACAATTTGAATAGATTTGAGTTTCAATTAAAAAAAATAGTATTTTTGTTTAAAACAATATAAAATGTTAAATAGGAGGATGAGAAGTTTATTTCTGGCTTTATTTTTAGTTCTTGCAGGTAATATAGTGTTCTCCCAGAACAGGGGTCAAAACATTAAACTAAAACAACCTACAGCTGAAAGTATGAAAGCCGGAGCATTTATTGATGTAAATGCAGCCGGATATCCAGAATCTAACTATAACATTACTCAGTTGGTAAAAGATGTTCTTATCGCAGGAGGTTCTACGTGTACCACAGCCAATGTAAGTAATGTAAATGTATCTCCTAATCTACCAACAACAGATCAGAACAGAAGCTGGGGTTATTTTAATAAGGCAGGGACCAACTTTCCATTTTCAAAAGGTATTGTCCTTGTAACGGGATTTGCCAGAAAAGCAGGAAATAACTTTCAAAGTGTCTTAAGCGATCCACTTCCTTCAGGAGGTGACGTTGACTTAGCAACAGCCCTGAATGTTAATAATGCCAATTTAAGGGATGCTACTTATATCGAATTTGACTTTGTACCTAGTTCTACTGAAGTTTCTTTTCGATACTTATTTGCTTCTAAAGAATATTCACCATCAGGAACTTTTACGTGTAGTATCGCAGATGGCTTTGCCTTATTATTGAAAAAAGTCGGTGATCCTACTTATACTAATTTAGCAGTTTTACCCAATGGTGCAGGTCCTGTAAGTGTAACCAATATTATTCCTTCAGGCTTGGCTTGTGGTCCTAAAAATGCACAATATTTTGCAGGAATGAATAATCCTCAGGTTGAAACCAACTTTGACGGACGCACGGTTCCTTTAACAGCAAAGGCAACGGTAATTCCAGGTGAAACCTATCATTTTAAAATGGTTTTAGCGGATTATCAGGACGTAAATTTTGATTCTGCCGTTTTTTTGGAAGCAGGATCCTTCGATATCGGAGTTCAGATTTTAGGTCCCGGAGGAGTAGCGCTTCCTCCATCTATTAATATGTGTGACAATACTCCTCAGGTACTTACTGCATCGATTCAGAATGCTACGGCTTCCTATCAGTGGTTCTTGAATAATAATCCTATTGCTGGAGCTACCAACGCGACTTATACAGCGACCCAACCAGGAGTTTATACGCTTCAGGTGCTTCTTGCAGGAAATACATGTCCCGGAACGGCTACTGTAACGATCGTAGGCGGAACTTCACCTACGGTACAAAATGCAACGTTGACAGCCTGCTATGCTCCAGGAAATGCAATATTTAATTTACCGGCTGCTCAAACATCGATCAGTACAACTCCAGGAGCTACATTTGCTTATTATGCCAATTTAGCGGATGCCAATGCCGGAAATGGAAATACGATAGCAACACCGGCGACATATTCAAGTCCTGGAGGACAGACGGTCTATGTTCTGGTTAAAAACGGATTTTGTTCAAAAGTAGCTCAGCTCCAGTTGATCAAAGCCCCTCAAATGACCGGGACAATAGCTCCTCCTACAGCGCTTACATGTGCTAATTCACAAATAACATTAAATGCATCGACTTCTGTATATCCTGCAGGATCTACATTTAACTGGACTACCACAGGTGGAAATATTGTTTCCGGAGGAAACACTTTAACTCCTGTAGTGAATGCGGCCGGAACTTACACATTGACTATTTCCAATACCTACCAGCCCGGAAATGTAGTGTGTACAGCAACTGCAACCGTTACTGTAGTAGGGGATAGTGCTCCTCCAACTACGACTGTATCGGCAACTAAAGTATTAATCTGTGCAGGGGAGACTGTAACATTAACTGCTTCCGGTGGGGCTACGTACAATTGGACGGGATTACCGGGGACGGGAAATACGCAAACCGTAACACCAGCCACTACCACCACTTATACGGTAACTGCTGTTGGAGCAAATGGATGTGTTTCTCAAAATCCTGCAAGTATAACAATTGAGGTTTCCCAACCTATTACAGTGCAAAATGCTACTTTGCTTAAATGTTATCAACCAGGTAATTTAACATATGATCTTACTTCTGCTCAGCCACAAATTACAACGGTAGGAACGGCAACCTTTGCTTACTATGCCAATTTAGCGGACGCTAATGCAGGAAACGCTAATACGATTGCAGTACCAACAGCTTATCCGACGCCAGGGAATGTAACGGTTTATGTTCTGGTGAAGAATGGCGGATGTAGTTATGTAGTCAATCTGCAGCTATTAAAAACTGCCGAAACAACATTAACGATTGCAACTCCACCAACTATTACATGTACCACGACACAGATTACATTGGACGCATCGGCATCAGTCGTGCCGGCAGGTTCTTCCATATTATGGACTACAACAGGGGGCAATATTGTTTCAGGGGCCAATACATTAACACCGGTTGTTAATGCAGGGGGAACGTATACATTAACAGTACAGAATACAACACAGCCTGGAAATGTAAACTGTAGCTACACAGCCAATGTTACGGTGGTGGAAAATAAAACACCACCAACGGCAACCTTAACTTCTTCCCACGCTCAAATTTGTGTAGGAGAGTCGGTGACTTTAACAGCCGGCGGAGGAGTAAGCTATAACTGGACGGGTCTAACCGGAAACGGGAGTACACAAACGGTTTCTCCGACAGTCACTACAACTTATACTGTATATGCTGTAGGAGCTAATGGATGTATTTCAACAAACCCTGCAACGGTTACCGTGATCGTAGGGCCACCGGTTGCATCAGTGACTGCCTCAAAATCAAAAATATGTGCCGGAGAATCTGTTACATTAACAGCTTCCGGAGGGATTACTTATAATTGGGTCGGATTGACCGGAAACGGAAATACCCAAGTGGTTTCTCCAACGGTTACAACAACTTACTCAGTATATGCGCTGGGAGGGAACGGATGTACATCACTGGTTCCTGCCACGATTACAATTGAAGTGGTGCCAGCTATTACCTCTACCTTACAGGATGTATATGTTTGTGCCGGTGATACAGGAATCCTGGATGCCGGAAGTGGCCCGAATTACACTTATATATGGAGTAACGGAGCAACGACTCAAACAATTTCAACAAATATTACAGGAACCTATACGGTTACCATAAGTAATGGAACCTGTTCGAAAGCGTTTACCGCTCAGCTATTAAATCCTAATCTGCCACAGTTCACCAATATTGTTTATGAAAACCATGTGCTGACTTTAAGTGCAACCAATCCTACCGGAGGAACATTGGAATATTCTATTGACGGAGGGCTTACCTGGCAGAATTCCAATATATTTAATAATGTACTAAATAACACAAATTATAATCTGATGGTAAGGGTAAAGGATGCCAAATGTAGTACCTCATTAAGCTACTTCACCTTTGTGATTAGTAATGCTATCACTCCTAACTCAGATGGAAAGAATGACACAATCGACTTTTCAGGAATAAGCGGATATAATAATTTTGCGGCTTCTATTTTCAACAGATATGGACAGGAACTCTTTAAAGCTACTAAGTTAGAACCTGCCTGGAATGGAACAGTAAAAGGATTAGCCCTGCCAACTGCTACTTATTGGTACAGAGTACAGTGGGAGAATCCTGCGAGTAAAAAATTAGAATTACGAACAGGATGGATATTGTTGAAAAACAGGAATTAATTTTTAAAAATATACTCTTAAATGTAAGCCTTTCATAATTGAAAGGCTTTGTTTTTTTAACATAATAATGTTAAATATGTATGTGGTATGTTTAAAAATAATTTAAATTTGTTGAAACAAAAATATTATGAAGAGATATCTCCTGTTGTTTTCTTTTTTTTTTAGTTTCGCTGAATATTTATCATTCACAAAGTATTAATCCCAGAAAAGTTCCTAAGCCAAGACCTAATTTAGCTGCCAAAGCAGGGGCGTTTATCGATGTAAATGCACCGGGATATAATGAGTCTGCTTACAACATTACTCAGCTTGTAAAAGACGTGCTTATTTCATCAGGAACAAACTCATGTGTTACTCCCAATGTGTCAAATGTCCAGGTAAATCCTTCTTTACCGGCAAGTGATGTCAATAGGGCGTGGGGTTACTTTCATAAGGGTACCACAAACTTTCCCTTTAAAGATGGAATTGTACTTGTGACCGGAAAGGCGAACAGGACCGGAAACAGCTATATAGATGTATTGAGTCCTTTAAGTGACCTTGTCGGTACAGGAAGCGACCCGGATCTGGTAGCTGCTACCAATCCGTCAGTGAATCTAAATGATGCTGTTGTATTGGAGTTTGATTTCGTTCCTACTTCTTCGCAGGTGAAATTTAATTATTTATTTGCTTCCGAAGAATATACAACATCCTTTCCATGCAGTTATTCCGATGCATTTGCGCTGTTGCTTAAACCTGTAGCGGGTACAGCACCTTACGTCAATATGGCGGTATTACCCAGTGGTGCAGGACCTGTAAGTGTAACCAATATTCACCCGGATACTCAGTTTGATGGGAGCCCTTTGAGTTGTGGAGCAATTAATCCAACATTCTTCGGAGGATATAATACAACTAATATTGAGACTAATTTTAACGGTAGAACCGTTCCTCTTACGGCTACCGCAACGGTAATTCCGGGACAGGCCTATCATTTCAAAATGGTTCTTGCTGATGCGATCGATACAAGTTATGATTCAGCGGTATTTTTAGAAGGTGGATCTTTTAATATAGGAGTGGAATTATTGGATCCGGATGGAGGCACATTGCCATCAGATATCAATGTTTGTGATAATGTTCCTCAGGTACTGACAGCTTCAGTGAGTGATCCTAATATGGCGTATCAATGGTATTACAACGGTGCCATTGTACCGGGAGCAACAACCAATACCATTACAGCAGTACAGCCGGGAACCTATACTATTGAAGTTACTTTTCCGGGAAATCCATGTCCGGGGAAAGCATCTATACAGATTCATGGGGGGACAACTCCTAATGCCAATGATGCTACGCTATTGTTATGCTCTACGCCGGATGTCACAACATTTGATTTGACTACAGCAATGCCTTCAATAAGTACAACACCTAATGCGGTATTCCATTTTTATGAAAATCAGGCAGATGCTTTAGCGCAAAATGATAATTATATTACCACTCCGCTTAATTATAATGGTAATGATGGACAGATTTTATATGTTGTGGTGTCTAATGGAGGGTTCTGTAGTCGGCTGATTAAATTAACTTTATCAAAAGAGGTTACCCCTACCGCACATGTTGTTTCCACAAAACTGAAAATATGTCCGGGAGATTCGGTAGACCTTACGGCTACTGGCGGAGTTACTTACCAATGGAGTAATTTCCCGGGAACCGGTAATACACAAACCGTAACTTTATTCAATACTACAACGTTTACAGTATATGCTATCGGAGCAAAAGGATGTAAATCATTGCAGCCTGCTACAATCACAGTAGAAGTAGTTCCGGAAATAACCTCTCCTTTGAAAGATGTTGAAATGTGTATCGGAGACAGAATTACACTGGATGCGGGAGCCGGACCTAATTATACTTATTTATGGAGTACGGGTGAAACGACGCAAACGATTTCTGTAGACCAATTGGGTATTTATTCTGTTACTATAGATAATGGGTACTGTACAAAAGTATTCACGGTGAAAGTGATGGGAGCTACGCTGCCTTTTATCACCGGATTAAATTATGGCAATAATACATTAACAATCACAGCGGTAAATCCATCGCTTAATAATATTCCGGGAGTACTTGAGTATTCTATTGATAACGGAATTTCATGGCAGGCCTCTAACGTGTTTACGGGGTTATTGGATAATACAACATATAATCTTCAGGTAAGGATACAGGGAACACATTGTGTGGGAACACTTGACTTCTTTACTTTAAAGATTTCCAATATTATTACTCCTAACGAAGATGGAATCAATGATGTTCTTGACCTGTCGTCTCTAAAGAACTTTAATAACTTTACCGGATCTATTTATGACAGATATGGTGTGGAAATGTTCAGGTTCTCTAAAGAAAATCCGATCTGGGATGGAACCGTAGGAGGAAAGAGATTATCTACCGCTACGTACTGGTATAAATTTAACTTTGAATATCCTAAATCAAAAGCCCAGATGAACTGGTCCGGTTGGATATTACTTAAAAACAGAGAATAAATTATTTATTTATAGATTGTAAATTGAAAAGCCTTTCAGATATCTGAAAGGCTTTTCCTATTTCTTTATTTCTTAGTTTTATTATGCGTTTTCTTTCCACTGTTTTGTAAAAGAAATAAAATCGTTAACGCTGAGTTCTTCAGCTCTCTTATCTAAAAATTCATGCGTTTTTAATGCTTCAGGAATATTCAGTATTTTAAGAGAGTTGGATAATTTCTTTCTCCTCTGGTTGAATCCTGCCTTTACAATTTGCTTAAACAGGACTTCATTGCCAGCTAAACCTTCTTTGGGATTTCTGGTTAACCTGATAACTCCTGATTTTACCTTTGGTGGCGGGTTGAAAACATTTTCATGAACAGTAAACATATAGGATACATCATAGTACGCCTGAATAAGAACAGATAAAATGCCATAGTCTTTTGTTCTCGGAACGGCAGCTGTTCTTTCTGCAACTTCCTTCTGGAACATTCCTACCATTTCAGGAATAAGCTCATAATGATCTATGATCTTAAAAAGGATCTGCGAAGATATATTATAGGGGAAATTGCCAATAATAGCAAGCTGTTCATTATTGATAAAAGCAAAATCCTGCTTTAAAAAATCTCCTACGAAATTTTTATCTGTAATTTTTGAATAATGATTTTTCAAATATTCGATGGACTCGTTATCAATTTCAGCAAGATAAATATATTGGTCTTTTTCCAATAGATATTTTGTAAGGACTCCCATTCCCGGACCAACCTCCATGATATTATTGTAGTTTTCAAAGCTTAAGCCTTCTACAATTTTTCTCGCTATGTTTTCATCTGTCAGGAAGTGTTGACCAAGATGTTTTTTTTGCTTTTACACTCAAAGTTTTTTTATGATTTTGTTAACAATGATTTTCTTTTTTTTCGTCCCAAATTTCGGAAGATTTTTTCTATTTTAGCCAAAAAATTTAATATTAATGGCGAAATCTGTAGATGAATTTAATAAGAAGAGACTTAGGTCCAGCAATATTACAGTGGTAATTAGTATTGCCTTAGTGTTATTTTTGTTAGGATTAATGGGATTGATTTTAATTAATGCCCAGAAATATTCTGACTATATCAAGGAGCAGTTGGTTGTAAACGCATACTTTGATGAAAACTATGACGCTAAAGATTCTGTTAAAATTGCGAAACTGGAAGAAGAAACTTTTAAAAAAGTACAGACTTTAGCCCCCGTAAAAAGGGCAACCTATATTTCAAGAGAGATGGCTGCTAAGGAAGCAAAAGCCAGTATGGGAATTGATAGTGATGCACTTTTTGAAGAAAATATCTTCCCTTCATCTATCGAAGTTGCCTTAAAACCAGAGTATGTGGATCCGGCAAAAATTGATGCGGCTATTAAAACGCTGAAATCCGTTCCCGGTATTGTAGATGTAAAGAATAACAGTACCCTGATGGTAGATGTTTATAATAATCTGAACAGAATCTTGAAATGGATCTTAGGCTTTTCTATACTATTCCTTATTTTAGCGGTTGTCTTGATTAACAATTCAATCCGTCTGAAAATATTCTCCAAAAGATTTATTATTAAAACCATGCAGCTTGTAGGGGCAAAGAGAAGATTTATCCTGAAACCATTTATTGTTGAGGCTTTGATTTTGGGTTGTATAGGCTCTGTTATCGGACTTCTGGCGCTATTTGGAGTATGGTATTATTTCACGAGTCAGATCGGGTCTGCATTTGTTCAGAATAATCAGCAATATTTCTGGCTTGTTATACTGGTATTCGGAGTAGGAATTTTTATTACTGTTTTAAGTACCATTGTTGCTACCTGGAGATTCTTGAGAACAAACGTTGACGATTTATATTACTCTTAAAAAGATGAGCAAAAAAACAAATAAATTTTCTGCAGCTGAGTTTGGTACGGATACCAAAGCTCCACAGGAAAACACTTTTTATTTCGGACAACAAAACTTTAAATGGATGCTGATTGGATTAGCATTCATTGTAGTAGGTTTTCTCCTGATGATGGGTGCCGATGCTAATACTGTCGATGGAAAATATGATCCGAACTCATGGAACGACGGTATCTTCTCTATTCGCAGAATCCGGATAGCTCCATTATTTGTAGTTATCGGTTTCGTTATAGAAGTATATGCGATTTTAAAAAGAAAATAATTTTTTATTTAAGATTAAGAAGTTTTAGAAATTCGGAGTTTTCCGGATTTCAGGCTTTTTAATCTTTTAATTTTATACATATGGATTTATTCAAAGCAATTATTATTGCCATTATAGAAGGTCTTACTGAGTATCTTCCAATTTCTTCTACGGCCCACATGGGTTTCACGGCTAGCTTAATGGGATTGCCGGAAGATGAATTTTTAAAAATGTTTCAGGTATCTATTCAGTTTGGTGCTATTTTATCAGTGGTGGTTGCTTATTGGAAAAAGTTCTTTGATTTTAATAATATTAAATTCTATTATAAGCTTGCCTTTGCGGTAATACCGGCTTTGGCTTTGGGATATCTTTTTGATGATAAGATTGAAGCTGTTCTTGGAAATCAGATCGCTATTTCGTCTGTTTTGGTTTTAGGTGGAATCGTTTTATTATTTGCAGATACCTGGTTTAAAAACCCGACAATTGATGATGAAAAGGGAATCACTATCAAGAAAGCCGTGACCATAGGTTTTTGGCAGTGTCTTGCAATGATGCCGGGAACAAGCAGAAGTGCTGCTTCTATTATCGGAGGAATGACACAGGGATTAACGCGAAAGGCGGCCGCAGAATTTTCATTTTTCCTTGCTGTTCCTACGATGCTAGCAGTTACTGTGTACTCAGTTTTTGTAAAAACTTGGGGAAAAGAAACTCCTAATCCTCAGAAAGGATATGAAATGATTTTGTCATCACAAGATCATCTTACTATTTTTATCATTGGAAATATCGTGGCATTTATTGTGGCTTTGATTGCTATTAAAGCTTTTATCGGAGTTCTTAATAAATATGGTTTCAAACCTTGGGGATGGTATCGTATTTTTGTAGGAATAGCTTTATTGATTTATTTCTATTTCTTTAAATAAATTATTCTCTTATCTATTTATTACCAATTTATGACTGCCGAAAATATACTTGAAGGCCATATATTTTTACTTGATAAACCTTTGGATTGGACCTCTTTCCAGGCCGTTAATAAAATGAAATATAAACTCAAAAGTGAGTTTAAACTTCCTAAAAAATTTAAGATTGGGCATGCCGGAACTTTAGATCCTAGAGCAACAGGTTTACTCATTGTCTGTACCGGGAAATTCACTAAAAAAAATTCCTGAAATACAGGATGCCCCTAAAGAATATTGGACTGAAATAAAGATAGGGGTTCAGACGGAATCTTATGATACTGAAAAACCTGAAATTCTTCATCAGGATATTTCAAACGTTTCCGAGGAGCGGGTAAGAGCAGTTTTACAGAAATTTGTTGGAGAAATAGACCAGAAACCTCCGGTTTTTTCTGCTATAAAAATTGATGGGAAAAGAGCTTATAATCTTGCGAGAGCAGGTGAAGAAGTAGAGATGAAGTCAAGAAAAACTACTATTTTTTATCTTAATAATATTCAGATTGATTTTCCTTTTGTGAGTTTTACGGTAGGATGTTCAAAGGGGACCTATATCCGGAGTCTTGCACATGATATTGGGCAGGAGCTTGGTGTTGGTGCATATTTAACGCAACTGAGACGTACGAAGATCGGGGAATATAAGATAGAAGACAGTACAGAAAAGTTTTTAGAAAATGATTTTAAATTTGAAAGTATATGAAAAAAACTCTCCTTTTGTTCATAAGTTTATTTTCGATAACTCTATCATACGCTCAAAATGTTAAGAACAAAAAGCCGAAAATGGATTTTTATGTTAACCCCACTCTTAACTTAGGATATAATCTTGGAAATAGTATTCAGGATGACAGAAATAAGGATTCAGCCTATTATCAACAATACATAGCTCCTTATCTCCCTAATAAAATTACTTTTGGAATGACAGTTATCGGAGGGTATAATTTTCTTCCTAACTTTGCCTTAGGATCAGGGATAAAATATAGCTTTACGGATAAGAATTTTCATTTGCTTTATTGGGTTATCCAACCTAAATTCATAATTGGTCCTGGAGATGAACCTTTTTTTATTGATATTAATTATGGAAAGCAGATCAACCACTCTGTTGTTTCAAATGCTGAATTCTGGGGAATGAAGTTGGGGAAACAGGTGTCTTATTCGAAAAGATTAAGCCAGGAAGGAGGACTTGTTCTTGAAAATCATAACTTTGGAAAATCAAATGCTTTTTTTATCGGTTTGAGTTATGGGATAACATTTTTTAGTAATAAAAACTACACGGGTTACGGAGACGATTAATGGAAAAGACACGGATTAATAAATATTTATCAGAAGTTGGTTTCTGCTCAAGAAGAGCGGCAGATAAATTACTGGAAGAAGGGAGAATAAAGATCAACGGGCAGATTCCTGAATTGGGAACGAAAATTTCCGACGAAGATGTTGTGGAAGTAGACGGTAAACCGATCCGGGAAACAGAAGAAAAACCTGTTTATATTGCTTTTAATAAACCAATTGGTATTGTTTGTACCACAGATACAAAAAGAGAAAAAAAACAATATTGTAGATTATATCAATCATCCTAAAAGAATTTTTCCGATTGGTAGGTTGGACAAACCTAGTGAAGGCCTAATACTTCTAACCAGTGACGGGGATATTGTCAACAAAATTTTAAGGGCCAGGAACAATCACGAAAAGGAATATCTTGTAAGAGTCGATAAGCCGATTAATCCGAGATTTTTGGAGAAAATGAGAAATGGAGTTCCCATCCTGGATACCGTCACTAAAAAATGTGAGGTAGAAAAAGTAGATGATATGACGTTCAGAATTGTTCTTACCCAAGGCCTCAACAGGCAGATTCGCAGAATGTGTGAATATTTGGGCTACGAAGTGAAAAAACTTAAAAGGATGCGTATCATGAATATCAAGCTGGATTTACCTGTAGGAAAATGGAGAGATCTTACCGATGAGGAGCTGTCCGCTTTGAACAAGTTGCTCGAAGACTCCAGTAAAACGGTAGATTAAATTGATAAGAAAGTAAGATTCAATCATTTCAGATATAATTTCATCCTTGTCTCATATTCTGGCTTTAATTTCAGAAACTTCCATATTTTTTTGTCTTCGGGATTGCTCACACGGTAATAAATAATCTTATCTGCAGAGTATCTGAAATAAGGATGGTTCTTTAACCATTCTTCCGGCGCGTCCACAAGTGTATATTTTGTGATGCCGGAAGAGTCAAGCTTACAAATTGAAATTAATTTCTGCACAAGATCTGTATCTATATTGTAAGTTTCCAGGATTTGCTGTTTGGTAACGAATCCGCCCAGTTTTTTTCTGAAACCAATAATTGATCCTGCACTTTTTTCATCAAGTCCGAATTCCAGAAGCTGTTTAAAAGTAATTTGATTTAAATCAGTAGATGCGAAATCTGTTTTTTGCTGAATGATTGGATTCTTTTTTTCATCATTTTGCTGATCTTTGATTTTAATATAGGGTTTTAATTCTTCAAACTTTTCCTGAGAAATGACGAAACATTTCTGAATATCCTGATAGGTATTAAAACGTCCCTTTAAATTTCTATCTCTGTAATTAACTATAGTTAATGCCTGCTTTTCGGAAAAACCAAGAGATTGCCATCCTGCTGTGTTTAAAGTATTAGGATCAAAAAAACGGAGATAAATACGAGGCTTTTGCTCAGTACTCTTAGAAATGTTTTTTAAATTTTCAGGTGTTTTTTCCGGTAAAAGCAGATGTGGTGCTAATAATCGATAGTTTTCATCATTGATTATAAAGCAGGCTTTTAATTTTTCTTTACTTACAAAACTACCTCCCAGATAAGCTTTGTATTTCAAAATCGCTTGGGCCTGTCTCGGGCTGAATCCCATATTCTCCCATTCTTTTTCAGAAAGGTGATCCGGATTGAATGTTCCGGAGACGGTAATTGTTTTTTTATCAGGCACTCCCGATCTACCATTTTTTATAACCTTATGGTCATTTGGGAGCATAATGTATGGACTGATCTCTGAAAATTTCTCCTTGGAAATAGCGTAGCATTTTTGTAATTGTTCTTTAGATGTAAATTCTCCACCAACAATTTTCTTATAGTTTAGTATCGTTAGTACCTGTTTTGAAGAAAATCCAAGGCTTTGCCACTGTTTTTCGTTAAGGTCATTAGGATTAAATTCGGTTAAATACAATGAAGCGTTTTCCTCCGACACAAACTTTATTTCGGGGAAATTTTCTTTTTCTTTACTGGTATACTCCTGGAAGATGAATAATATGAGCAGTAGTATACCTAAAAATGCAATCTTTTGATAGTAGCTTCTTTTCATCAAGCTAAACTTATTGATAAACCTCAACTTTTAAAAGAATAATGTTCAGAATTTGATATAATGATATATAAAGGGTTGTTTTTTGATGGTAACCCTTTTTAAAATGAAGCTGATCTTTTGATTAATTGAATTTTTTCAAGCCTACTCATCGGAATAATCGAGATAATATGATATATGATGGCATAAAAAATCCCCAAAAATGTTTTTGGGGATATATTTAACTAATAACAGATTATTGTATTACTGACGAACAAGATTATATTCTGTTCCTGCTGTTTCTTTTGTCCATGCGCCTCCGCTATGCATTTGAATTGTTTTATCATTGACAATTGAGAAGGTTGTTACACGGTCTGCAATATTTGAATACTTTAAAATTACCTTATTGGTGTCTTTGTAATACTTCCAAGTCCCTGTACTTGACATAGGAGTTGTACTACCAGGAAAAGTTTCAGACAAAGCGAAAGTATTATCATCTTTGAAAGTGATTTCAACATTCTGTTTTGAGTTTCCTGAAGGGATATTTCCTTTATAAACTCCTGGTACAAAAGTAGAAGTTTTAATTACCGAAGTATTTTCCTTTTGATTTTTCATTGTACTGCAAGAAGTAAATCCGATGAATGATGCGCAAGCTGCTGCGAGAAATAAATTTTTCATAATATGTTTTTTAAATTTGGTTTCTTACTAACTAAAATAATGCCAAAAAATAAAATAAATAAGTGAAAAAGTCATTGAGTTTTCATTGCTGATCTTATTTTGCCAAGGTGTGAAAAGGTGCAGAAAATTGATCATCACAGGATTAGCAGATGTTTATGTAAAATCTGATATTTGGAAAAAAAATGTTAGGGTATTTTTATCCGTTTCTGTTATTCAGAGTCTTTTTCTACTAAAGATTCTTTTAATTTCAGTAATTCAGCTTTTACGAATTCCAGACGGTCGATAATAGTAATGGTCTCGGATATTTTACTGTTTGTTGCCAAAGCGATCTTTGCTCCATCCAGCGTGTAACCTTTTTCTTTCACCAGATGGTAAATGATCTGCAGGTTTTTAATATCCTCAGGGGTGAAGTACCGGTTACCTTTCTTGTTTTTTTTTAGGTTTGATAATAGGGAATTCCTGCTCCCAATAACGTATTAATGAAGTGTTTACATCAAATGCTTTAGCAACTTCTCCTATTGAATAATACAGCTTATCGGGTAAATTTATCTTCATTTTATGAATCCTAATTTTCAAAGATAATTTTTTTTGAATTTTTTTACAAATTTACCATCCAAAATATATTCTTAAAACTCTTTTCTTTTCTTGAAATACTATAATCTTCCAGTGCTATTTAAGATTAAATGAAAGTCTTTTTTTAATTTTGAAGTAAATTAATAGATTTGAATTCTATATCTGTACTTCATATTGATCTTTTTCAGTCCGGGAAAAATACTTCGGATTTTTATTTCAATACAATGAAAGATCATTTGGTCAGCAGCCATAAACATATTGAGAAGCCCCATCGGCATGATTTTTACGTAACGGTGCTTTTTACAAAAGGGACAGGAATTCATGAAGTCGATTTTCACAGGTATGATGTCTCAGAGGGAAGCATGTTTTTTCTATCACCGGGTCAGGTTCACAGCTGGGAACTTTCGGAAGACACGGACGGGTATATTTTTTTCTTATCTCAGGAATTTTATGATATGCATTATATCAATCAGCATCTGAGAAACTTCCCTTTTTTTAGTTCGGTGAATTTTTCAAGAAAGCTTCAGCTTGAAAAAAAATACCTGAACCCAATGGTTGGTTTGTTTGATGAGATTCAGAATGAGTATTATTCTCATAACCTTATGAAGGAGGGGCTGATACTTTCAGTGATTACAAAAATGTATATCACCTCATCAAGGTTGTTTTCTAAAGAATACAATACTTTTAATTCCCCGGTTAGTATTTCATATTTAAAGCACTATCAGGATTTTGAGACTTTACTCGAAGAACATTTTACAAAAGAAAAATCGATTTCATTTTATGCTTCTTTGCTGGATATTTCTCCTAAACACCTGAACAGGATTACGCAGACTATGGTTCAGAAAACGGCTACTGAAGTTATTACTGAAAGGGTAGTGCTGGAAGCAAAACGGATGCTGATGTATTTAAGCGAAAGTCTTGTTGAGATTGCCTTCAGATTAGGATATGAAGAATATTCTTATTTTGTGAGGGTATTCCGGAAAACTTCCGGAATAACACCGACTCAGTTTATTCAAAAGTATAAATCATAAACTTTTTGGCTACAACAAAAGTTTGAAAGGTCCCTCAAAAGTTGTTTCAAAAGTATCCACAATTTTGCCTTTTTCATCAAGTACAGCAATCACGATGTTCTGTTTGGAAAATCGGATGTCTTTTTCAGGAAATGTAATATTAATGTTACCTTTTAAGATCTGATCTCCCTTTAATACAATTTTATCTGAACCAAAAAAAGTGATCTCGCCATTTTTAGGACTTATTACTTTTATTGTTAAAACCTTTTTCTCATTGGTTTTGTTTAAAAAAGTATAAATAAATGTATTCGTTATTTTTCCATTTTTTGTAAAGAAAGTGGATCCGGCAGGTTTAATAAATTTGGCCTCCATAGATCCACGGTCATACATTAGAAAACCAAGAAAACCGATTAATAATGCCAGAAAAACCGTAGTGACTTTCATTCTGGAGGTAAAAATAAACCTGGATTGGTTTTCAATTTCAGCTTCAGTTGCGTAGCGAACCAATCCTTTTGGAAGGCCTATTTTTTCCATTACTTCGTCACAGGCATCAATGCACGCCGTGCAATTAATACATTCAAGCTGTTGGCCGTTTCTGATGTCTATTCCTGTAGGGCAAACCACGACACATTGCTGGCAATCGATACAATCTCCTTTTCCTTCTGATTTTCGGTCTTCACCGTTTTTCCATTTGGAACGGTTTTCACCTCTTTTAAAATCATAATATACATTGATGGTTTGTTTATCAATAAGAACTCCCTGTAAGCGTCCGTAGGGGCATACCAATGTACATACCTGCTCACGGAGCCATGCGAAAGTAAAATAAAAAACAGCTGTGAAAGAAAGCATAACAATGAATTTCAATGAATGTTCTGCCGGTCCTTCACTCATGATTTTAAAAACCTCTCTGTATCCTACAATATACATGAACATGAAATGACTGATAATTAACGAAACCAAAAGGAATACCGACCATTTCAGACTCCTCTTTCTTATTTTTTCACTATTCCATTCCTGTCGGTCCAGCTTCATTTGCTTATTACGGTCACCTTCGATCCAATATTCTATTTTTCTGAAAACCATCTCCATAAAAAGAGTTTGCGGACAAAGCCAGCCACAGAATATTCGTCCGAAAACTACTGTAAAAAGCATAACAAATATGACAGAAGTAACAGCGCCCAGAGCCAGAATAAAAAAATCCTGGAGATAAAATGGTTGCCCCACAATGAAAAATTTTCTGTCGATAACATTAATCAGAAGAAAAGGGTTATGATTAATGGTTACGAAAGGCAGAATAAAAAACAAAGCAAGCAGGATATAGCTGGTGTAATTTCTGTAATTGGTATATTTCCCCTTGGGTTTGCGGGGGAACACCCATTTTCTTTTTCCTGTATCATCCATTGTTCCCACAGAATTTCTGAAAGCTTCATTCTCTATTGCTATAACCTTTTCGGGTTTGGTGTCTGTATTCATTCTTTTATTTTAAATAACCAATTGAATAATCCCTCATTTTGTTGTTTTTTTTATTAAAAAACATCTATTGAGTTTCTTACCGCAAAGCTCTTAATTAAGGGAATACATTACTAATAGTATACACGTATTGGATAGGACAAATGGGACATTTATCAATTTTTTATTATTGTATCAAAATGAGAAAATAATTCTTGAATTTTATTTTTTCATGTTGTACATTGTGAGCCTAAAATGAAATAAGAAATGAAGAATCTTTTTAAAATGACTTGGGTTGGTTTGGTTTTAGTATTACTAAATTGTCAATCAGTAAATTATACCCGTATGTTTTATCATGATGTAATGCCAGAGAAGATTTCAGACCGGTTCGGTTTTACTGAGGGGCCCTCCTCAGATAAAGAAGGGAATGTTTATTTTACAGATCAACCCAATGATAAAATTTATTATTGGGATTGGAAAACAAATGAAATCCGGGAATTTTTAAGCAAAACAGGACGCGCCAATGGAACCCATTTTGATCAAGACGATAATCTGATTACCTGTTCTGATGATCAGGGCGAGATCTGGAAGATCTCTAAAGATAAAAAGATTCAGATTTTATTAAAAGGTTTCGAAGGAAAAAGGCTTAATGGTCCGAATGATGTATGGGGAGATTCTTCAGGTGGAATGTACTTTACTGATCCTTTGTATAAGAGAGATTACTGGATTGATTTTAAACAGGAAATTCCTCATAAAAGTCTTTATTACAGAAATAAAGAAGGTAAAGTAAAAAAAAATCGATACTTTTACCCAGCCCAATGGCATTGCCGGAAGTGAGAAATACAGAAAACTCTATGTTTCTGATATTGATGCAGGAAAAACTTATGTATACGACATATTGGATGCAGGAGAACTTTCTGAGAAGAGACTGTTCTGTGAAATGGGTTCTGACGGAATGACGTTAGATAAGCACGGGAATGTTTATTTAACAGGTAATGGGGTTACGGTGTTTAATCGCGATGGTAAGAAAATCTATCATATTCCCATAGAAGAGGAATGGACCTCTAACGTAACATTCGGGGGAAAGCATAATGATATTCTTTTTATTACTGCTTCAAAGTCAGTATATACTTTACCAACAAGGGTAAAAGGGACAAGATAATCGATTCCATTTATTGTTGTTAAATCTTTTATCAGTGATTTAGTTACTTGAAAATTACGTGTAATATTCGGGTAATCAGTGAGGTGGGTTTTGATTTCATTGATGTTATTTCATGTGTATTTGAATTTATTTCTTTTTAAATCTTATTTTATATAAAATTTTTAATCTATTTACTTCTATCGTAAAATAATTTAAGTTAATTGTGAAAATGTTAATAATGAGTGTTGTTTATTATTAATATTATGGTTTTTGTGTTTAATTTTTTGCTTTTTTTGTAAAGTGTTTTAGGCTCTGGAAAATATCGTTTATTTTATTTAAGATGTTTGCGTGAGTTAGAACATATACCAACCTTAACACAAACAGTTTAAATTATTATAGATATGAAATTCTACTTATTGATCGCATTGGCGATGGTTCCTTTTATGGGGTCATCACAATGGAAGAGAACAGAACTACGTTCACAAAGCGTAAAAAAAGTACAGGAAAAACTGGAGTTTTCAGGCTTGTATACATTAGATATAAACGCTTTAAAACAAACCC
Organism: Chryseobacterium proteolyticum; assembly: GCF_046591535.1. Classification (NCBI taxonomy): domain Bacteria; kingdom Pseudomonadati; phylum Bacteroidota; class Flavobacteriia; order Flavobacteriales; family Weeksellaceae; genus Chryseobacterium; species Chryseobacterium proteolyticum. The sequence goes on from NZ_JBJLWK010000004.1 coordinate 370,627, forward strand.
TTAAAAATACATCTTCTAAAACTTCTGAGGGAAAAGGTGTTGTTATTTCAATTCCTGATATCAATGGGAAAACAGAAAGGTTCCAGGTATGGGAATATTCCAATATGGCTCCTGAATTACAGGAGAAATATCCGGACATAAAATCTTATATGGGAAGGGGAATAGAAGACCCGTCTGCTTATTTAAGATTTAGTCTTTCACCGGTAGGTTTTTCATCTATGATTACAAGATCCGGTAATTCTGAATTTATTGAACCTTATTCACAGGACGGAACAGTATATGCTGTATTCGATTCAAAAGCAAGAAAGAATCAGGAGGCAGAACCTTTCATTTGTGGTACTGCTGAAAATCTGGCAACGAAGTCCCTATCTAGTAAAAATGGTGCACAAAATAAAAAAGCCGCAGGTTTCAATACTTTCAGGCTGGCTATGTCATGTACCGGGGAGTATGCCCAGTATCATTTAACAGCAGCCGGAACACCGGCAAATGCTACGGAAGCGCAGAAAAAAGCGGTAGTACTGGCAGCTATGAATACGACATTAACCCGTCTTAATCAGTTATTTGAAAAAGATCTGTCATTACATTTTAATTTAATTGCCAATAATGATGTGCTTATTTTTTTAGAACCTACTGCAGATCCTTATACCAACGGAGGACCTGGTGAAGCTCAAACCCAGATTTCAGCGCGTATTGCAGCTCAGGATTACGATATGGGTCATTTGCTGGATAAAAAGAATGGTAACGGCCAGGCAGGAGATATCGGAGTAATCTGTGATGATAATGCTAAAGCAGGTGGATGGACAGCTCATAATTTTCCTGAAGGAGATAAATTCGATATAGACTATGTTGCTCATGAAATGGGCCATCAGATGGGGGCGAACCATACATTTACGCTTTATAATGCAAGCTACACGGATGCTTCTTTAGTAGAGCCGGGAAGTGGATCTACGATTATGGCTTATACAGGTATTATGGGTGGTAATAGTGATGTGCAGTTTAACTCATTTGATTATTTTCATGCTTTTAATCTTAAAGAGATCAAAGATGTGATCAATGGCGTGGCATGCGGTGTTAATGTACCGTTTGCTAATCCTGCACCAGCAGTAAATGCCGGAGCTGATTATACAATTCCTAAATCTACACCTTTCGCATTGAAAGCAACCACGACAGATGCCAATAGTGCTGGTTATACTTATACGTGGGAGCAGATGGATTCCGGTTCGGCACAAACAGGAACGGTGAACTCTCTTACCTATGCTGCCAAACCTTCCGGTCCTACTTTCCGGTCCTTACCTCCGGTAAGTACACCTATAAGATACTTCCCTGATTTTAATAAAGTATTGGCAGGAGTATATGCGACCCGTTGGGAGTCTTTATCCAGTGTGGCAAGGACACTTAATTTTACAGTTACGGCAAGAAATAATCATCCTACTGCTCCGCAGACGAGCAAAGATGAAACGGTAATAACGGTTGATGCAGCATCGGGACCTTTCAAAATTACAGCTCCAGTATTTGGACAGTCATTAAGTTCCGGAAATTCAGCAACTATAACCTGGGATGTAGCCAATACCACTCAGGCTCCGATTAATACAGCAAATGTTACGATTAAATTATCTACCGACGGAGGGCAAACATTTACCGTGCTGGCAGCAAATACACCTAATGACGGTAGCGAACAGATTACAATTCCTGCCGGATCAACTTCGGCAAACGCATACATTCTGGTTGAAGCCATAGGAAATGTTTATTATGCGGTAAGTCCAAGTTTTGTTATTGATTATAATGTGACCGGAGAAACATGTGCAACGTATACTTATAATGGACCAGCTGTTGGCATTACGGATGGACCTGGAGGGAACAAGATTTCTTCACCTAAAGTTATTGTTCCTTTAATGGTAAATAATACCGGAGTCATTACTAAAATTAAAGTAACACCAACTATAGCACACCCTTATGTAAGTGATTTGGCTGTTGGTATAGAAAGTCCGCAAGGATCTTCTGCTCTCATATGGAATAGAAAATGTGGAAATGCGGCATATTCAGGTATTACAGCTTCGTTCACAGATACAGGTAATGCAGTAGCTTGTGCTTCTCCGATTCAGGGAGAAACGAAATCTGATGAATCATTAGGAATCTTTAAAGGGCATAAGGCTCAGGGAGAATGGAAGTTGTTTGCATCGGACAATTATGCAGGTGATGTGGGAACAATTAATTCTTGGTCGCTTGAAGTTTGTACCCGCGAAACACAAAATTTAGGGACAAAGGATGCTTCCGCTGTATCAGGAAATGATATCAAAATTTACCCTAATCCGAGTAATGGGAATTTCTTTGTTAAATCCAGGAATTTATCAGGAGAAATAAAAGTTACTCTATTTGATTCAAGTGGCAGGCTGATCTCTTCGGATTCCTATCAAGGTAATGGAGATTTTACAAAAGAATTTAACATGAATATCCCAAAAGGAGTTTATATTATTAATATTAATTCTTCCAAAGGAATGTATAGTCAAAAACTGATCATCAAATAAGTTTTTTAATATTATTATAAAATGAAAGCGGCTATTAAATAATGGCCGCTTTCTTTTTTATCTTAAAATTGATGTCGTTTAATACGCTATCTCCATTTTGACTTTTTTTTCCTTTAAGCTTTTCATTGGATAATTTCTTTAACAATGAATTTACTTTCTTCCTGGAAACGGCAACATATGATGTTGTGTCTTTCACTTCAATCAGCCCGATATCCTCCTTTTGCAATTCCCCTTTTTTAATGAGATAACCCACAATATCTACTTTATTAACTTTGTCTTTCTTACCTGCACTGATATAAATTGTTTGAAAAGGTGTCTTTTCAGGAACTTTATCATATCCTGAAACACTTTCTACAGGCGTATTATTTTTGATAAAAGGAAAATTTTCTTCCTCTGTCATGATAAGGTAAACAAAACCTTTAGCATTCATCCTTGCGGTACGTCCGTTTCTGTGAATGAAAGCATCTTCTTTGGGAGGTAGTTGATAATGAACAATAGACTCTACTTCAGGTATATCAAGTCCCCGGGCGGCAAGGTCGGTTGTGATTAGGATTCTTGCAGAGTCATTTCTGAATTTCAGTAAAGCCCGTTCTCTTTCGTCCTGTTCCATACCCCCGTGGAATGTTTCCCTGTCAATTCCCATTTGATGAAGAAGCTCGGAAATACGGTCTACTGCGTCACGGTGATTACAGAAAATCAGCGTTCTTTTATTCCCGATTTTACAAACAAGATTGAAAAGTGTATCCAGCTTTTCTTCCGGAATTGTCATTACTTTTCTCAATTGTAAATCAGGTTTTATATCGTTTTCTTTAAGGAAACTGATTACTTTTTCATCTTTCAGCCCGGTAAATGAAGGGATTTCATCCATGGCAGTTGCAGAAGTTAAAATTCTTTGGGATAACCCTTTTAAAGAATTAGAAATAAATTCCATATCATCATGAAAGCCTAGCTCTAATGCTTTATCAAACTCATCAAGAACCAATGTCTTAATTGTCTTAGGATCAAAATTATTGTTTCTCAGATGGTAAACAACTCTTCCCGGTGTTCCAATCAATACGGCAGGAGCTTCAATTAAATTATTAACCTCAATCTTTTTATCATGGCCACCATAGCAAACGGAAACCTTAAAATCCGTTCCCATTGACTTGAACACCTGTTCAATTTGTAGAGCCAATTCTCTGGCCGGAACTAATATCAATGCCTGGACTCCTTGAACGTCTTTTTTCAGATTTCTTAAAACCGGAAATAAAAAAGCAAGCGTCTTCCCTGATCCGGTAGGAGAGAGCAATACAATATCCGTATTGTTTTCAGAAGCTTTATAAGTAGATTTCTGCATCTGATTCATATCCTGAATTTGCAGTTTTTGATAAATTGATTGTAGTTCCATTGGGCAAAGATAGTGAAAATAGGTGGCTAGGAATTTAGAGTCTTAAGCTGTAAGTTGTTATTTGTTATAAAGATTGTTGGTGAAGATGTATTTTAATCTTTTAATGATTTTAATTTTGACAATCAGGCATTTAGGTGTGACGTCTCTGCGGATTAAAATATTGTTTATATTAAATAATATTCGTATATTTGCACCCACTTTTTGTGGTCAAGGTTTGAAGAGGTAAATTATTAAAAATTAATTACTTCCGTATTTTTTAAATCCACATTTATTCAAACCGTTAAAAAAGAAGGAATACAAATTTTATTAGAAAATGTCAAAAGAGACAAATTCAGCAGAGGTTTTATTAAACCAAAACGTAGCACCAGAACAATTTGATTGGGATTCATTCGAATCAGGTCTTGATGCAGATGCGAGAAAAGAAAAAAGTGATTTAGAAGAAATCTACAACGGATCTTTAAACAGCTTAAACGATAACGACGTTTTAGTTGGTAGAGTTGTAAGATTAACTGATAAAGAAGCTATCGTAGACATCAACTTCAAATCAGAAGGTGTTATTTCTCTTAACGAATTCCGTTACAACCAAGGATTACAAGTAGGTGATGAGGTAGAAGTAATGGTTGACAGAAGAGAAGACAAAACTGGACAATTACAATTATCTCACAGAAAAGCAAGAACGCTTAAAGCTTGGGATAGAGTAAACGAACTTCACGAAACTGGAGAAATCGTTAACGGTTTTGTGAAATCTAGAACTAAAGGAGGTATGATCGTTGACGTACACGGAATCGAAGCATTCTTACCAGGTTCTCAAATTGATGTTAAGCCAATTAAAGATTACGATCAGTTCGTAGGTAAAACTATGGAGTTCAAAGTTGTGAAAATCAACCCTGAATTCAAAAACGTAGTAGTATCTCACAAAGCATTGATCGAAGCAGATATCGAAGGTCAGAAAAAAGAAATCATCGCTCAGCTTGAAAAAGGACAAGTTCTTGAAGGAACTGTTAAGAACATTACTTCTTACGGTGTATTCATTGACTTAGGAGGTGTAGATGGATTGATCCACATTACAGACCTTTCTTGGTCTAGAGTGAACCACCCATCTGAAATCTTAGAAGATGGACAAACTGTAAAAGTTGTTATCCTTGATTTCGATGATGAGAAAACAAGAATCCAGTTAGGTATGAAGCAATTAGAAGCTCATCCTTGGGATGCTCTTTCTGCTGACCTGAAAGTTGGAGATAAAGTAAAAGGGAAAGTAGTAGTTCTTGCTGACTATGGTGCATTCGTAGAAATCGCTCCAGGTGTAGAAGGATTGATCCACGTTTCTGAAATGTCTTGGTCTACTCACTTGAGATCTGCTGGTGATTTTGTAAAAGTAGGTGATGAAGTTGAAGCTGAAGTACTTACTTTAGATAGAGAAGACAGAAAAATCTCTCTAGGTATGAAACAATTATCTAAAGATCCTTGGGAAAATATCGAAGCTAAATATCCTGTTGGATCTCAGCATGTCGGAACTGTAAGAAACTTCACAAACTTTGGTGTATTCGTAGAGTTGGAAGAAGGTATCGACGGTTTAATCTACATTTCTGATCTTTCTTGGACTAAGAAAATCAAGCATCCATCTGAATTCTGCGCTGTAGGAGACAAATTAGATGTTATCGTATTGGAATTAGATATCCAGGCAAGAAGATTATCTTTAGGTCACAAGCAATTGACTGAAAACCCTTGGGATAAATTCGAAACTAAATATGCTGAAGGAACTATCCATGCTGGTAAAGCTGTAGAAGTACACGATAAAGGTGCTTCTGTACAATTCGAAGATGCTGAGGTTGAAGCGTTCTGCCCTTCAAGATTATTAGAGAAAGAAGATGGATCTAAAATCAAAAAAGGTGAAGATGCTGAGTTCAAAGTAATCGAATTCAACAAGGAGTTTAAGAGAGTAGTAGTATCTCACACAGGTATCTTCAGAGATGAGGAAAAGAAAAATGTAAAAGAATCTAACAACAGATCTAATACTTCTTCTTCATCTTCTTCAAACGAAGAAAGATCTACATTGGGAGATATTGATGCATTAGCAGAATTAAAAAGAAAAATGGAAGAAGGTAAATAATCCTTAACCATTTAGGAATATGAAGCCACTCTTACGAGTGGCTTTTTTTATTTCTTATTATGATATTTTTATTAAAAATATCATGCTGTTTTCTAGAATTCAATTGTAAGAAGTGAATTATGTAAATGTTTAAAATTGAGTTGAATGAAGGGAAATTAATTATGATTTTAGTTGTGTATAATAAAATCAAATAAAATGATTTTTGATTATTAAATATTTGTAAATTAGCGGCTTTATTAATGTATATTAAAAATATAACCCGATCCATTTTGTTTGCTGTATCCGCAGAATTTGATCTTTGTTCGTTTTCTTAATATTAATTATATAAGGATGGTTAAGTAAATTATGTTTCACAAAGTAAGATGAGGAAATATAAAGTCTAATAAATTTCAATATTAAAAATTGTTCAGTATAAATGAAAAGAATAAAACTACCTCTTATGGTTGCTGCTTTCGCAGTTATTCCATCTTTACAATTATTTTCACAGGAAAATACTCAGATTATCAAAGACTATATTTCTCAGAATAAGATCAGAGAATATAAAAAGTCCGATCTCACTAATTTTGTTATTGATAATACGGATGCATCGAAGTCATTAAATGGTGATGTTATAAAATTTCAACAGACTTATAATGGAATTCCTGTATACAGTTCCGGAGGAACTGCGTTAATTAAAGATCGTAAGATCGTTTATTATACAGATAATTTTGTAAAGAACTATACAAGATCTACTCCCGTTTCTGCACAAATCAATAAAACAGCAGCTCTTCAGAAAATAGCAAATGAACTTGGAAACACTGAGATTGCTGATTTTTCAATTCTTGGATTTTTTGAAAAAAGCTTAAATAATACAAAATCAGCTAAACAAAGGCTGGTGTATGCAAATACGTCTACTGGAGATTTGCGTTTAGCCTATGAGTTTATTATGATGGAGCCAAAGTCTTCCAATTACTGGAATATTCTGGTAGATGCCAATGATGGAAAAATCATAGAAAAGAATAACTTAACATTATCTTGTAATTTTAAACCGGACTCTTATGTTTCAGATGGATTAGCTATAGAGAATAATAATACATTTGTTGGTCCTGAGAAAGGCTATCAGCAAAGTTTGGTTTTGTTGGCTGATCCTGCAAGCTACAATATATTTTCAACGCCACTGGAAGCGCCTACATTTGGATCAAGATCTGTAGTTTCTAATCCATGGATGTTGACTTCCTCACCAGAAGGATGGCATTCGGATGGTACAACCCATTATACCAATACAAGAGGAAATAATGTGTATGCTTACGAAGATACAGCCAATACAAATAACCCTGGATTTTCACCTGATGGTGGAGCTTCAAGAAATTTTAATTTTCCTTTTAGTATCAATGGAACTCCTGCAGCGAATCAAAGTGCAGCAATTACCAATCTGTTCTACATCAGTAATAGGGTTCATGATGTATTTTATAAATTTGGATTTACAGAATCTGCGAGAAATTTCCAGCAAAATAATTTTGGACTTGGCGGATTAGACGATGATTCAGTTTATGCAGAAGCGCAAGATGGCGGAGGTACTAATAACGCGAACTTTTCCAGTCCTCCGGATAATTACAATGGGAGAATGCAGATGTATTTATGGTCGACTAGAAATAGGCTTTTCTTCTATAATACACCTAGTACAGCGGTAGCCCGCCAACCCGCTGCTGGTGTTGCTGAATTCGGGAATGCACTAAACCCTACTGGAGTTACTGGAAATGTACAATTATCATCCGTATTAGATGGATGTACTGCATTACCAGCAGGTTCACTTACAGGGAAGATTGGTTTGGTTGAGCGTGGAACCTGTGCTTTCGTGATCAAAACAAAGAATTTACAGAATGCAGGAGCTACTGCTGCCATTATCTATAATAATGCCGCAAATGGATCAACCATTGGCAATATGTCAGGGACTGATGCAACAGTTACTATTCCATCTGTATTAATTAGTAATGCAGAGGGAGAATATATTAAAACCCAGCTTTCAGCTGCTACAACGGTAAATGTTACTTTGAAGAATGATCCTGCAACCAGCGTTACACCAGATGGGAGCTTTGATAATGGAATCGTAACACACGAATACGGTCATGGAATTTCTAACAGATTAACGGGAACTGGATATGGATGTCTGAATGCTTCATCTGATAAAGAACAAATGGGTGAAGGATGGTCGGATTTCTTTGCCTTAATGCTTACCAATAAAATAGGAGATAATGCTTCTGTTCCTAGAGGAATGGCAACATATGCTGCAGGACAGCTTCCGGATGGGGATGGAATCCGCCCTGCAAAATATTCTCCTGACTTCACGATCAACGATTATACCTATGGAGATACCAATGGAATGGAATATACGAATCAAAGTGGAAATATAGTTCCTGATGTGCATTCAATCGGATTTGTATGGGCTACGATGTTATGGGATCTGCATTGGCAGTATGTAGCAAAATATGGTTATTCTGCCGATGTTACTGCTAATACAACAAATGGTAGTTCAAGAATATTACAACTTGTTACCGATGCATTAAAACTTCAGGTTTGTAATCCAACATTTATTGATGGAAGAAATGCGATATTAGCTGCAGAACAGGCAACTACCGGAGGAGTAGATAAATGTATGATATGGAGAACTTTTGCAAAAAGAGGTTTAGGAGTGAATGCAAGTGCGGGAGTTAAAACAAATATCAATGATCAGATTCAGGATTTCACAATTCCCGATGAATGTCCGTTATTGGCTACTGATGAAGTGAAATCTGTAAAAAATACCTCAATTTCTATCTATCCTAATCCTTCTAAAAATGAATTTTTCATCAATTTCCCAAGCAATACAATGGGTAAAGTAAGTGTGGAAATTTATGATATGTCTGGAAAGCTTGTTTCTTCTGAAGATAAAATTTCTCCGGATGCTAAAAAAGCTATTTCTACAGATCGTTTGATCAACGGAACTTACATGGTAAAAGTAAAAGGCCTTGGCTTTGAAGCTGCATCTAAAGTAATCGTTAAAAAATAAGCTGTTTTTTATTCAGTTTCAATCACCCCAGGTTTTCCCTGGGGTGATTTTATTTATCTATAAGCTATTTACCTCCTGGTGAATTAAATTATTATATTGTACCTTTGCAGGCTGTTAAAAAGATTATGAAGAAGAAAAATTTATTGAAAGGCGTATTGCTAGTGGGTATTGGTGCAAGTGTTTATGGAATGTTGGCTACATTTGTTAAAATGTCTTATTATGATGGGTATACCACATCCGAAGTAACCACTGCTCAATTTGTATTAGGATTAGTAGGACTTCTGATCCTGAACTTTATTCAGACTTTAACATCAAAAACAAAATTATCATCACCAAGCCGAAAAGAAGTTAGGATGCTGATGCTGGCAGGTACTTCACTGGGTTGTACAAGTTTATTTTACTATATCGCAGTTCAATATATCAATGTTTCAATAGCGATTGTTTTGTTAATGCAGTCTGTATGGTTTAGTGTGGTTGTAGAAAGTTTCTTAACCAGAAAATTTCCCAACGTGAGGAAAGTGGTCGCTACAATTATTGTACTAGTAGGAACTGTATTGGCTACGAATCTTATTAATGTGGATATAGAATTAGACTGGCATGGTGTTTTTTGGGGATTAATGGCAGCGGCTTCCTATACTCTGACGATGTTCACCTCTAATACACTGGCTACACATTTACCCGTCCTACGTAAAAGTATGGTAATGCTTTCAGGAGGATCTATTGTTATTCTGGCATTCCTTTTCTTTGCTCAGATCGGGCCCCTCTATTTTGATGGTCTTAAATCAATTTATTTGAATTTTACCGACAATACCCAACATATTCATTCTTTTGATTATTCTATATTCTGGACCTATGGTTTTGTTCTTGCTGTTTTTGGAACTATCATTCCACCCATTTTATTTAATTTGGGATTTCCAAATACAGGATTGGGCTTGGGAAGCATTATTTCATCACTGGAACTTCCGGTTTCTGTGACAATGGCTTTTGTTTTGTTAGGTGAAAAAGTAATTTTAGTTCAATGGGCAGGGATTGCATTAATCCTTTTTGCTATTGTACTTATGAATTTACCGGCAAAAAAAGAATTGAAAGTTGCTGAACAACTGTCCTGAAAAGATAATTAAGTTGAAAATAATAAGTAAAACCGTTTCTTTTGGAACGGTTTTTTTAATTTTAATCTATAAATAAGAATTCATGAAATATTTAAAAAAAGGCATTATGATTTTAATGCTATCTATGATACCATTTTTATCGTTTTCCCAGATAAAACCGTTAGATGCCATGCTTACGAACTATCAATATCCTTTTGAAGTTCATTTTATTGCTTTGAATACTCAGAATCAGCATCTGAAAATGGCCTATATGGATGTAAAGCCTAAAGAACCCAATGGAAAAGTAATCATGCTTCTTCATGGGAAAAACTTTAACGGAGCGTATTGGGAACAAACGGCGAAAGATCTTTCAGCTAAAGGTTTCAGGGTTATTATACCCGATCAGATAGGATTTGGTAAATCTTCCAAGCCTCAGTGTCATCAATTTTCTTTTTCGCAATTAGCAGACAATACAAAAAAAAATACTGGATGAATTAAAGATTGATAAAGCAATTGTTCTGGGGCACTCTATGGGAGGGATGCTGGCAACCCGTTTTACATTACTTTACCCCGAGAGGGTTCAAAAGCTTGTCCTTGAAAACCCGATTGGCCTGGAAGATTATAAGACCTTTGCTTCATACCAGACTATTGATCAGGCATATCAGTCGGAGCTTAAAAATACAGCTGAAACCTATAAAAATTATCAGCTAAAATTCTATTATGATAATCAATGGAAGAAAGAATATCAACCCTGGCTGGATCTTATTGCTGGTTGGACTTTACATAAAGAATATCCGCTTGTGGCATGGGATGCTGCTCTCACATCCGATATGATTTATAATCAACCGGTTTGTTATGAATTTAAGAATATTAAAACTCCAACCTTACTTATAATCGGAACAAGGGACAGGACTGCAATAGGAAAGGATAGGGCACCTAAAGAGCTTCAATCCAGGATGGGACAATATCAGGAACTGGGAAAAAAGACACAACAGCAGATACCTGGTTCCAGACTAACGGAAATCGATAATGTAGGGCATCTTCCCCATATTGAAGTTTATCCCCGATTTTTTGAAGCCTTATATGAGTTTATAAGATAAAACATGAATTCTTGAAATTAGCCTGTTCATAACGGAAATAAAAACAGAGGTGGATTTAGAATTTTGACTTTAAAAACATTTCTTGCCATATGTATAGTTTTTCATGAAATAAATTGTATAAAATTGTATTACCAATACACGGATTTATGGAAAATTATACCAATACAATAGAAATAATAACTACACCTGAAAAGGCATATGAAGCTTTGACCCGGAAAATTCCTTTATGGTGGTCAGAAATGTTTAACGGATCTTCCCGGGAACCCGATGATGTATTTACTATACAATTTGGTGACAATATTCACAAGACATTTCGGGTAAAGGAAGCTGTGCCTGAATCAAGAATTGTATGGTATGTTGTGGATTCTTTGATCGGTCTTCCAGAGCTGAAAAATCAAACAGAATGGATTGGAACGACTATCGTTTGGGAAATTGAAAAAAATGAGAATGGAATTCTGCTGAAACTTACGCATAGGGGTTTGTATCCTGATGTCGAATGTTATCATATATGTTCCAATGGCTGGGTGCAATTTATCAATAGTTTGAAGCTATTTCTTGAAACAGGAACGGGAAGTCCGTTTACAGGATAGCATCAGAGTTATATGAAACATCTTATATACAAAAAAGAAGCTGCTTACATTGAGTAAACAGCTTCTTTTGTATGTATTGTTGTCTGAATTATTTCTTTTTGTAAGCAGCGTCTTTAATTCTTGCTTTCTTACCTCTAAGATCTCTGAAGTAGTAAATTCTGGATCTTCTAACTTTACCTCTTCTGTCAACTTCAATCTTCTGAAGAGCTGGCATGTTGATAGGGAATACTCTTTCTACACCTACATCACCACTCATTTTTCTGATAGTGAAAGTTTTTGTAGAACCTGTACCTCTTAATTGGATAACTGTCCCTTTGAAGAACTGAGTTCTTGTTTTTTGTCCTTCTTTAATTTCGTAATACACAGTAATTGTATCACCTGCTTTGAATTCCGGGAATTCTTTTTTTGCAATGTACTTCTCTTGTACGTACTTTAATAAATCCATTATTAATGATAATATAATGTTAAGGCTAAGCAACTTACACGTTTTTCGTCAGAGGTTGAATAACAGGTTGCAAATGTACAAAATTAGTTTTGAATAATCCAAATAAATTTAAATGTAATTGAACAGAGATTTTTGATGCATTGAAATCCCAAAACTTAACATATCCTTCACCTTATGATGAAACTGTGTTTACATGGGAATTTTACTTTTGCACGAAGTAAAAATTAACCATTACTCTTCTTATTTTACTGATAAACAGTAAATTATTGAATAGTGCCAATTTAAAAATTATTAGCTATGAAAAATTATTTCTTCCTTTTATGTTTTATTGTCGTCCAGATGACCTTTGGGCAGGCTTTATTTCCTTATTTACAAAATCCGACTCCAAATTCAATGATCGTTAACTGGAAAACTGCTTCTAATAATGAGACTACTGTTCTCTACGGGAATTCTCCGACGAACCTGAATGTTACGGTAACAGGAACCACCAATATATTTTCGGATACGGGATATAATAATAACTACTATTATCACACGGCCAAAATCAATAATCTGCAGCCGAATACAAAGTATTATTATAAAATAAAAACAGGAAACAGCGAGTCGGCAGTTTACAACTTCAGGACACTTCCCATGCCGGGACAGCCTACTACGCCAGACGGTAAAATACGTTTTTTGATTATGGGAGATAATCAAATCAAAGCGGAACCCAGATATGATACACTTACCTTAAATGCATTTAAAAAATTAAAGCAAAAATTTGGAGCAAACTCAGATCCTTCGGATAATGTTGCCCTTACTTTTATGGTGGGAGATCAGGTAGATGTCGGGACGCTTGATCATTACGAAAATGTCCACTTTAAAAAGAATATTAAATTATCACCATATCTTCCGATCCAGACGACTGTGGGCAATCACGAAACCTATGGAACATTGGGAATGAATTCTTATTATGCTCATTTTTATATCGATGAAATTAAATATAAAAATATCAGCTCCGGGAATGAAAATTACTATGCGCAACAAGCGGGGAACGTCTTGTTTATCAGCTTAAGCTCTGAACATACGGGAACGGCTCAGCAGACCTGGTTACAGCAAATTCTTACAGCTGCGAATAACGATCCTACTGTAGATTGGATTATTTCCTTAAGCCACAGGCCATATCAGGCAGAGCAATATGTAGGGGATATCTCAACATGGGTAAGAAATAATGCAGTTCCTCTTCTAACGTCATCGAGTAAATATCTGATGCACGTAGGTGCGCACCATCACCTGTATCACAGAGGGCAATTAAAAAATAGCCCTACCTACCAGATTATATCCGGAGGAACAGCGTGGGATCAGTACTGGGGAATGTCTACAGAACAGGATTTTGATGATGTTCAGAAAACACTTACCGACTGGACATACCAAATCGTAGAGGTAGATGTTAACAATGGTAAGGTAGATGTGGAATGTTATTCGATTGGAGGGATCTATACTAAAAAATACAATGAGCTCGTTGATTCTTTCCATAGGTATAAAAACCAGCCAAAACCTGTTAAGCCTACGATCACCAATACTTTTTCAGGTCCTGTGACTTTACCTTTAACTTTGAATGGAAGCAGTTTTACGTCACCCAACAATGAGCTTTTAAACACAACACAATTCCTCATTAGTAAAGCAGCAGATTTTTCGGTGATAGAAAAAGAATTCTATCGTGATTATGAAAACTGGTTCGGTAAGGACGGAGCTCCTGATAAGGCTAAAAACCTGAATGCCGGTGTAGATATTACGAAAGTAAGCTTTCCTGCCAATTCTATTTCCAATGGTGTGTATTACGTAAAAACAAGATACAGGGACAGAAATCTGGAATGGAGTGACTGGAGTGATGTAAAGCAGTTTGAAATAACGGGAAGCGTAGTTTCAAATCCTACATTTACGCTGGATAAAACAGAATATTTACAAAATACCCCCGTAACTGCAACCTATACAGGTGGTCCAGGTAATCAGACAGATTGGGTAGGTGTTTATAGAAAAGGGCAGGTTCCGGGAACATCAACTTCGCAGGCCTATATTTATACCAACGGACAAACAGCAGGAACGGCCACTTTTACCAATGGTTTTGCAGCTAAAGGACAGTATTTTGCCGGATTTTTTGCCAATGACGGATATACAGAGATTACACCGAGAAAAAATTTCTATGTAGGCCCTAAAGTTGTTCTTCAGGCCACTTCAGATACTTATCCGGTAGGAGGAACTGTGAAAATAAATTTCAGTAACGGACCCAATCTTGTAAAAGACTGGATCGGGATTTATAAGATGGGGCAAACTCCGGGAACCAATACTTCTGCGATGTATAAATATGTAACAACCGCTGCCGGAAATCTTGAGTTTACCGGACTCCCTAAAGGGTATTATTTTGCGCAATATTTTCTGGAAGATGGTTATACGGCAATCGGTGAGAAAGTGTTTTTTAAAGTAGGAGATATTGTTACCGAATTATGGATTAACAAACCTGTTTATACGTTGGGCGAAAATATTACAGCTTCATGGACGGATTCTCCGGGGATTATCAAAGACTGGTTGGGTATTTATCCACAAAATATTCAGACGCCGGACGATAATTTTGTTTCATATACTTATTTTGACGGGATAACTCAGGGTACAAAAACATTGAATGGAGCTGCCTTACCTACGACTCCCGGAAATTATTATATGGTAATGTTTACCAACGATTCTTATACTGAAGTTTCAAACAGAATGCAATTCCAGGTAACTTCTTCAACATTAGGAACTGCTGAAACCTCAAAAAGTACGGAGAAAAATGTAGTGTTGTATCCTAACCCGACCAAGCCAGGTGAACCTACATTTATCAAGAGCGATTATCCAATTGATAAGATTGAGTTATTATCTGCTACGGGAGATCTGTTGTATGAATCTAAAAATGTACACAATCAGCGGTTTTCTTTGGTCAACGAAAATCTGCCTAAAGGTGTATACTTTGTAAAAGTTCATACAAGAAAGTTATTTACTTTAAAACTGATTATTCAGTAACACTTTTTTGATCAGTACAGAGAGGGAACATTTGTTCCCTCTTTTTTTATTAAAGATTACCTAATGAAGATAAATAGTTTACTTTAATCCGTGGATTTTAATGCCCATGCAATTAAAGGAGCCTGCATTAAAAGTCTTGCGAATCTCTGATTATCGGTGTTCAGGCCGAAAGAATCCCTTCTGTTTTTATATTGGGCAATATTTCCGGGAAGAACCGCTGCAAAAAAGCCTGCAACAACTTTTCCCATTGTTTTTCGATACTTTTTAGGAGTCACGATCGTTGCTGTTCCCAGGAGTATTTCTACGATTCCGGAATATACCACCGTATCATCTTTTTTTAAAGGAACCCATTCGGGAACCTGAGCCTGAAATTCTTTCCTTGCAAATGTAAGGTGACTGATTCCTGCAGTAATCAGAAATGCACCAAGTCCTATTCTTGATATGTCTTTCGTTTCCATAATAATGTGATTGGTTGTATGTACTCAGAATTTTATAATTCTTTTATACATGAACTCCAAAATTCAGACCATTAGGATTTGGTCTGTATATTGTCGTAGTAATTGGAATTGTTGGTTTTATGAGCCTGGTCATAAAATAGTTTTTACCGGTCCGGTTAACTTTATGAATCTTAGTTTACCAGTGAATAAAGCTAAAATGTGAGTTCCTTATATGTTCAATTTTAAAAGATGAAATTATGAAACCTAAAGAAATTCCGGGAGTTCCCCAACAAAAGAGTGGAGGATTTCATGATACTGAAAGTAAAAAACAATTTGACGATCCTGAATTGAACAAGCAAAAGTTTTCTGTTTTGAAAAAAAGATTTTTTTCAGTGAATCAGTGGAGGGAGTACAGTGGCGCTTTCACAGCCGATTTTAAATTGTATGATTCAAAAGGAAAACCTCTTGACCGATCTCCTGAAATTGATGATTACATCCGTATTGATATACCTGGTCCCGGAGAAAAAGAAGCAAAAGGATACGATTGGGTACAGATAGTCAATATTTCCTCTCATCATACAGGGTCATTAGAACGTATTAGTATAACCTGCAGACCATCCAAAATTCCGGGAAACTCCGAAAACAACCGTATAGCACACTTTTACAGCAGTAAAGCTACGTCAACTTTTATGATCTCAAATAATGGCAAAGAAATAATGGCAGCAATTTACGGAAGGAATGAATCACCCAATTTTAATGCTTCTTTTATTGATAAGATCAGAAATATCATGGTAGGCATAGGAGGAATGATGGGAATTTCTAAAATTCAATGGAAGGCCCTTTCTGATGGTTTGCTGGATTTTTAGCAATTATCTAAAATGGTGTTTCACTTTTATCTATTTAAATAAAAATCCTGTGTGCCTTGATTTAAAAGAAAATTATTAAATTTAGCCAACAGAAAAATCTAATATTTCATGATAGATAAAAGAGTAAAAAATGCAAAGGAAGCTATAGAAGGAATTCAGGATGGGATGACATTAATGCTGGGGGGATTCGGCCTTTGCGGTATTCCTGAAAACTCCATTAATGCTTTGGTAGAAAGTGATGTGAAAGATCTGACGTGCATTTCCAATAACGCTGGGGTTGATGATTTTGGATTGGGATTATTGTTGCATAAAAGACAGATTAAAAAAAATGATCTCTTCTTATGTAGGGGAGAATGCAGAATTCGAAAGACAGATGCTTTCCGGGGAACTGGATGTTGAGCTTACTCCACAAGGGACCCTTGCTGAAAAATGCAGAGCTGCACAAGCCGGAATTCCTGCGTTTTATACACCTGCAGGATATGGGACTGAAATAGCGGCAGGTAAAGAAGTAAAGGAATTTAACGGTAAGCCTCACATTCTTGAACATGCCTATAATGCAGATTACTCTATTGTCAAAGCGTGGAAAGGAGATCATGCAGGAAATCTGATTTTCAAAGGATCTGCAAGAAATTTTAATCATCCAATGGCCGGGGCTGCAAAAATTACAATAGCAGAAGTAGAAGAACTGGTAGAACCGGGAGAATTAGATCCCAATGAAGTCCATATTCCAGGAATTATGATTCAGAGAATATTCCAGGGTGATAAATTCGAAAAGAGAATTGAGCAAAGAACAGTAAGGAAAAAAGATTAAGTCTTTGTTTGAAAGACAGTATTCATATAAATAAAGCGCCGGAAATATTTTCCGCGCTTTATTTATGATTCTTCTTATGATTCTTCGGGAATTACCATTTTCCTTTCTCCGATCTGTTGTCTCCACATGGCATAGTATAATCCTTTTTCGGCAATCAGATTATCATGGGATCCCATTTCTATGACTTGGCCTCGTTCAAGCACATAAATACGGTCGGCATGCATAATGGTGCTTAGACGATGGGCAATCAATACTGTGATTTGTTCTTTTTCCTCCGATATGCTTTTGATGGTGGAAGTTATTTCTTCTTCCGTAATACTGTCCAAAGCTGAAGTGGCTTCGTCAAAAATTAACAGGTGAGGTCTTCGTAATAAAGCCCTTGCAATCGCAATTCTTTGCTTTTCCCCGCCACTTAATTTCAATCCACCTTCTCCAATTACGGTTTCTATGCCTTTTTCAGCTCTTTCCAGTAAAGCAGTACAGCTTGATTTTTGTAAAGCTATTTGAAGTTCTACCTCAGTAGCCTTTGGATTTACGAAAAGAAGGTTTTCTTTAATGGTTCCTGCAAAAAGCTGGGTGTCCTGAGTTACAAAGCCAATTTGATTCCTCAATTCATCAAAATCAAATTCTTTCCCATTGATATTATTATAAAAAATATTTCCTTCCTGAGGACGATAGAGCCCAACCAAAAGTTTTACCAGGGTACTTTTTCCGGAACCACTGGGACCAACAAAAGCAATTGTTTCTCCGTTTTTTACGGTAAAAGATATATTGTTTAACGCTTTATACTGAGCTGATTGATGTTTGAAAGAAACATGTTTGAACTCCAATTCTTCAATAGCACCGATCTGTTTAGGATGAAGGGGTTTTTCCTCGACTGTTTTTTTCATTAAACGGTCAAAATTAAGAAGGGAAGCTTCAGCCTCTCGATAAGAAATAATGATATTTCCGATCTCCTGCATAGGTCCGAAGATAAAGAAGCCATAAAACATCAGCGATAAATATTGTCCCGGAGTTACAATATTTTTAAAAATTAAAAGTAATAAAGTCAGGGTGATCAGCTGTTGAAGAAAATTAACCATTGTTCCCTGGATAAAACTTAAAGAACGGATGCTTTTGACTTTTCTAAGTTCAAGCCCCAGAATTTTATAGGTATTATTGTTTAAGCGGATGACTTCCTGATTGGTTAATCCCAGACTTTTTACAATTTCTATATTTCTAAGGCTTTCTGTAGTACTTCCTGCCAGAGCTGTGGTTTCCGAAACAATATTTTTCTGGATACTCTTTATTCTCTTGCTTAATAAATTCGTGATGAATGCAATCAGAAATATTCCACAAATATATACCGGCATGATTGACCAATGTAAACGGATAGCATACACAGCAACGAAAATGATACTAACCAGAATTCCGAAGAAAATATTAATAAAATTACTGATGAACTTTACAGTATCTTCTCTTACTTTCGTTAAAATAGAAAGGGTTTCACCACTTCTCTGGTCTTCAAATTCCTGATATGGCAATGCCATAGAATGCTTTAAACCGTCCGTGAAAATTTTTGCCCCGAACTTTTGGGTGATAACACTTACTGCATAATCCTGAAAAGCTTTGGCGATCCTGCTCACCATGGCTGTTCCGATAAGGAGGGATAAGAAATAGAATACACCATGATAAATGCCGTCTCCGTATAAATATTGGTTCAGGTTTCTTGGTAAAAGCTTTTCTTTATCAAAAAAATTAGGATGGGTAACCAGTTTATCGAGAATATTACCCGTTATTGCCGGAGCAAATAAAGAGAATACCTGATTAATGGTTGCTAATAACAATGAAAGAATAATCAACCACTGGTAAGGTTTAAGGTATTTTAAAAGTATTTTCATTCTGTTAAATAATGTTGCAAAATTAGAGATATTATTTCGACTTATTATGTTAATAATTTTCAATAACAAAGCCCTTTTGTATTCTATTGAAAATAATTAAATTGCAGTCTAAGTTTTTACTATGCTCACAAAAGAACAAATTGCTAAAAGAATCTCAAAAGAATTAAAAGATCGTTATTATGTAAATCTGGGAATAGGGATTCCCACTTTGGTTGCCAACTACGTTCCTGATGGCATTTCAGTAGAATTTCAGAGTGAAAATGGAGTTTTGGGAATGGGACCTTTCCCTTTTGAAGGAGAAGAAGATGCTGATATCATCAATGCAGGAAAGCAGACCATTACGATACTACCAGGAGGTTCATTTTTTGATTCCGCTTTTAGTTTTGGGATGATCCGTGGACAGAAAGTAGATCTTACGATCCTTGGCGCAATGGAAGTTTCTGAAAATGGAGATATTGCCAACTGGAAGATTCCTGGAAAAATGGTAAAAGGAATGGGCGGAGCAATGGATTTGGTAGCTTCTGCTGAAAATATCATTGTTGCGATGATGCATGTAAATAAAGCAGGAGAAAGTAAAATCCTGAAAAAATGTACACTTCCTTTAACAGGAGTAAATTGTGTGAAAAGAGTGGTTACGGAACTCGCTGTTTTAGATGTAACACCAGCTGGTTTTAAGCTTGTTGAAAGAGCACCGGGAGTGTCCGTAGAGCATATTGTACAATCTACAGAAGCAGATCTGATCATTGAAGGAGAAATTCCCGAAATGCAATTTTAATAAAAAAAACAAAAGAAAGGCTGTCATCATTAACAGCCTTTTTTATCATCGGTTAATTAAGTTTCATTAGTTTTTCAGGAAGAGCAGGAAGCTTTGTTTGTGGATTTATTTCATCGTTGTTCCAGAAACTTATTACGCAGCTTATATTTTGATCTCGTATATTTTCTGCGATATAGTAGATTGTTAAAGACTTTCCGCCGGACATTTTTGTAAGAACAGAAGTTAGGCCCGTAAAGTCATACACTATTTTTTTTTGCTTTTGTAGGTACATCCAGAAAATTAATATCAATCATTTCTTCGGATGTAATTTTTCCCCCTCCTTTAGATTTTGTTACATTCAATTGGTTTTCAACAGCTTCTTTTGCATCCTGTAATGTTCTGTGAACAGACCAGTTCATCTCACCAGCATATGGGCATTGAACTGTATTGAGGAAGGTCCAGTAACAATTACTGCCAAGTTCTATTTTTCTTCCGGCAAAATTAATTGAACTGATATTCATAGAAACAAAATTCTCCTCCGGAATTCTATTCTCAATAATTGCATTAACGAGCTTTTCTTCAGTATCTTGATCTGTTTTTCCGTTTTTTATAAACCATACTACAGTGATTGTCTTATTCGGATTTTCAACGAAATAATAATTATTTGTTTGAAAGCTGTTTCCTGAAATTTTTTGTTGTTTGGTTAGAAAGAAGTTTTTACTATTGATTTTCTCATCTCTTCTTTTTAGTTCAGAATCTGAAATTTTATGTTTTTTTAAAACCTTTGAAAGCCCTTTTTCATCAAAAGAATTATTGAAAACCTCACTTGTAACACTATATCCATCTATATTGTACCAGATTTTGCCATTATTATTCAACGCGGAAAGTCTTGTGAGGATATTATTTTCCTGAGAAAAGCACATTGAACAGAAGAAAATGGTTAAGATTTTAAAGATCTTCATGTCCTTATTTATTAATGGTAAATGTATATGTGGGAACATTATCTTTGGATCCCTTTTTCCAATTTTCTGCAAGTTGAGGATCATTTAATTCCACACCATCTACTGGTGATATATCGAACTTTGAAAACCATTTTTGAGGATTAGTACCGTCTTTTTTGAAATAAGTCTGCCTCACAATAATACTGTCATGAGGTTTTACCGTAAAAGAATTAGAGACTTCCTGTGCTCCAAAACTTTGCGACATTTTGATAACACTAGAGGTAAAGCTAACGGGCTTATCTGAAGTGTTTTTCACAATAAAGGCTGTCATAGGACTTCCGGACATGGGTAAACAAGCTGCGAACAGACTGAAAACAAGAAAAGCATACATTAATTTTTTCATGGTTGTTTATTTTTGTGTTTGTTGATTTACTTCGCTGATTGTATTTTATATACGGAATTGAAGTTATGAAAAAATTGTTATGTTTACAGAATTCCTGACTATTATATCTTAAAAAAGAAGAATTACATGATTTGCAATACAATTTAATACGAAAGGCTGCTCAAATTCTGAAACAGCCTTTTTATTTTGTATCTAGATGTTATAAATTGAGTTTTTTCAACTATTCATAATTGATTATTTACCGTCCTGAGCTCCAAAAACTTTTTGTAAAATACTGGTAGTTCTCATGGCTGGAGTATTTCTGATCCCGTTTTCTTTATCTGCAACCATTTTGAAAACGCCATTAATTGTTTCTGTAGTCACATATTCATTCAAATCAGTAGTTACAGATTGCCCTGTAAAAGTATTGTACTTTGAAATAAGGCTTTTCCAAAGGGTGTCAGCTCCCACTTTTCCCAATGAAGCCTGTACTTTTGGCTGGAACGCTGTAAAGAGCTGGTTCTGGGTTTTAGTTTGCAGATAATTAGTCGCCGCATGATTTGAGCCCAATAAAATATTTTTGGCATCAGTAATTGTCATTGATGTAATGGCATTGGTGAAAATAGGAGCAGCTTCTGTTACGGCATCTTCAGCAGCTCTGTTTAATAATTTCACTCCCTCATCAGCGAGTTTTCCCATTCCCAAAGAACGCAAGGTCGTGTCTACCTTTCTTAGTTTTTCGGGCATTAAAATTTTTACGGCTTCATTTTTGAAAAAACCATCAGTTAAAGCAAGCTTCTTCACACCATCATTCACTCCCATACTTAAGGCTTCCTTTAATCCGGACGAAATTTGGGTAGAAGTAAGATTATTCAGATTAACTGAAGAGGCTCTGTTGGGTGATGGAGTTGTGATTACAGTTGTTCCTGTAGAAGTGTTCTTTATTTTTCCTGTATTGTTAAGGTCAACCCCTGTTTTTTCCTTAACTGTAGATTTTATGATATCTAAAAGTTGTGCTTGTGCTGAAAATGAAAACACCAGACTTACCGCTAAAAAAATTGTTTTTCTCATTGTATATTTTTGCAAAATTAGATCTTTTATATCATAATAGGTTAAATAATTCACTGACTTTTTTCAGAAATTAATTATATTCGCTTAAATCTAAATTACACAAAATAATGCGTTTATTATTGGTCTTTTCCCTTATGATTTCCAATCTGTTTTTTTCGCAAACTAAACCAAGTTTAATTCCTTACCCACAAAGTTTAACGATTCAGGAAGGTAAATTTGTGATCCCCAAAACATTGATACTGAATGATAAACTTCCAAAAGAGGAAACGGAATATTTCAAAAAGCATCTTGGTGCTCGCGTTACATTTCAATCCTCAGGAAGTACGGAAAAAGTTCATATAATGCATATGCTGATTCCACAACCCAAAATGCCGATTGACCCGCAGGGTGATAAAGAAAGATATTCTATTGATATTTCTCCCAAAAGGATTTTTATAAGTTCTTACACTAAACAAGGTTATTTTCTTGCTATTCAAACCTTGATCCAGTTGTTTGATGAGTATCAGGAAAAAGGAGAGATTCCCGCTATGGAAATTAAAGATAATCCAAAATTTGCATGGAGAGGAATGCATCTGGATGTTTGCCGTCATTTCTTTACGGTAGATGAAGTAAAGCAGTATATTGATTATCTGGCCATGTATAAGCTAAATACCTTTCACTGGCATTTAACCGATGATCAGGGATGGAGAATTGAAATCAAGAAATATCCGAAGCTGACTGAAATTGGCTCCAGGAGAAAAGAATCTATGATTGGAGCCTATGTAGATAATACCTTTGACGGAAAACCATATGGCCCTTATTTTTATACTCAGGAACAGATTAAGGATGTGGTTAAGTATGCAGAACAGCGTCATATTACAATTGTACCTGAAATTGAAATGCCCGGACATGCTTTAGCAGCACTTTCGGCCTATCCTGAGTTGGCGTGTACGAAAGGACCTTTTGAACCTGCCACAAAGTGGGGCGTCTTTGATGATGTTTTTTGTCCTAAAAAAGAAACATTTACATTTTTAGAAAATGTCCTGGATGAGGTGATAAAGTTATTTCCTTCTCAGTATATCCATATTGGTGGGGATGAATGTCCTAAGACACGATGGAAAGAGTGCCCGCATTGTCAGGAGCTGATCAAAAAGAACAATCTGAAAGATGAGCATGGATTACAAAGCTATTTTATCCAGACTATAGAAAAATATGTAAATAGCAAAGGGCGGAAAATAATCGGATGGGATGAGATTCTGGAAGGAGGTCTGGCGCCAAACGCTGCCGTAATGAGCTGGACAGGTGTCAATGGAGGTATTGAAGCTGCAAAATCAAAACATTTTGCTGTAATGACTCCCGGAGCTTTCTGTTATTTTGACCATTATCAGGGGGATCCCCAGTCCGAACCTAATGCTTTTGGAGGATTTACTCCTTTAGATAAAGTATATTCTTACGATCCGGTTCCTTCAGAGCTTACTGCTGAGGAAGCTAAATACATTTTAGGTGTTCAGGCTAACTTATGGACCGAATATATATTGGATTTTAAGCATGTCCAGTATATGATTTTTCCAAGAATAATGGCACTTTCAGAAGTAGCATGGGGAACTTCTGATCCTAAGAATTATAAAGAATTTGAAAACAGGGTTATCCGGCAGTTTAAGGTTTTAGATAAAATGAAGATCAACTATGCGAAAAGCATTTATAATATTTCAGGAAAAGTAACACCTTCTGCCAAAGGTGTTGCATATGAATTATCAACTTCTCAAAATTCCCAGGGAATAAAATATACAACCGATGGTACAGATCCAACAGTAAATTCACCATCTTATAAGGAGCCTATCCCTGTTTCAAGAGCCATGACCATAAAGTCTGCCTATTTCGAAGATGGACAGATAAAAAGTGCGGTTTCTTCCCAATCATTTATTCCTTCCAAAACAACGGGAAAGAAGATCACTCTGGAACAACAGCCCAGCGAAAATTATTCTTTTGGCGGAGCGTTTACTTTGGTGGACGGAATTTTGGGTAATCAAAAACAGCTGGGAAAAACATGGTTAGGCTTTCAGGGAAAAGATGTTGTAGCAGTTATTGACTTACGAGTAAAAACTCAGTTTTCAGAAGTTTATTTTAATACCCTTGAAAATAAAGGAAGCTGGATTCATTTAGCCAAAGGAGCACAGATCTTTATTTCTGATGATAATGTAAATTTTAAAATGATCAAAGAAATTGGAAAAGATGAAATTCAGAATGTAAAAGGAAAAGTAAAACTCAATGTTGGTAATCAGAACGCGGCATATATTAAAGTTAAAATTGAAAATGCAGGAATTATTCCTGCCGGAAATCCGGGAGCTGATTCTAAAGCCTGGCTTTTTGTAGATGAGATTGGGATGAATTAATCAATATCAGAAAGCATTAGGAGACCAGGGAGTAAGATCTATTGAAATTATATCATATTGGATTATAATAGTGAATGGATTACTTACTTTCGTTTCTGTATCGACTTTTTCTCAGTTTCCAGAAATTGATACACCGGAAAGGCATCTCCCTGATTCGTCAAAGCAATAATACAGGTATTGTCGCTCAGGTCTCTCCAGATAATACTTCTGAATCCATTGATTCCACCGGTATGCATAGCGGTATCGTCAGAAATGTACCATCCGAATGCATAATCACTCGTTTTTCCATTTTTTAAAACGGGCAGTTCATACATAATTTTTGTGTTTTCCTTATTCAGTAACTGATGCTTTCTTAAAGCCTGGTCGAATTTATATAGATCCCATGTCGTAGAATAGATTCCGCCATCCCCCAATGTTAAAAGAAAATAATCATCCGGTTTTTTATCTATATCATACGCTTTGGCAATATCGGAAGGCGGTACCGTTTGAGCATCAAAAACAAATGAATGCTGCATATTCAAAGGAGCAAAAATTCTATTTTGAATAAAATCTTTATATGACTCTCCGGATACAGCCTCTATAATTTGCCCAAGTATGATATATCCACTATTACAATATTCGAATTGACTGCCGGAAGGAAATGTTAATCCGGGTTGCTTTTTTAGAAAGGCCAGGACATCTTCATTGGTGATCCTGTTATCTGAGATCAAAACATTCTCATAATCCTTTAATCCTGAAGTGTGGTTAAGCAATTGTCTGATACTGATATTTTGTGCATATTCCGGAAGGTCCATTAGATATTGGCTTGCTTTATCATCAAACGACAACTTGTGCTCCTGCTGTAAAAGCATAATCGTTGTTGCAGTAAAAGGTTTGGTTACAGACGCAATACAGAACGGCGTATCCTTGGTCATAAGTTTTTTGTCTTCAAAATTTTTATATCCCAATGCTGTATCACATATTATTTTTCCTTTTTCAACTATGAGAACGGTACCATTAAATTTTCCTTTCTTGTAAAAATTTATAAGAATATCTTTTTCTGATTTTTTGTTGCAGGAAAATAAAATGAATAAAACACAACTTAAAATAACTGAAATTCTGATCATGGTTGAAAAAGTTTAACATACAATAAGTCAGTAATGTAAATGAAAAGTTACAGGGGTGAATTTTCCATCTTGCTGATATGAATTCCGAAATATTCCGATCAATAATATGAAGATTGTTTTTATGACTTTTTGTAATGAGGATTGCTAAACGCGATGAGATAGGATCTGTTGTTTTTTTACTTTTGTACCAGCAGGAAAATTGCTAATTTGTAAGCCTAATAAACCTGATATGCAAAGCAGACGAAACTTTATCAAAAAGACAGCAGTTGCTTCTTTGGCTCTTGCCGTAAATCCGCTAGATCTAATGGCCAGTCCATTACCTGAAAGTCATAAAACCATAAGCAAACCGATCGTCCTGTCAACCTGGAATTTTGGTTTAAAGGCCAATGAGGAAGCATGGACGATTCTTGGCAAAAACGGAAGAGCGCTAGATGCTGTTGAAAAAGGAGTACGTTTGGTGGAGTTGGATCCCACGGAAAGAAGCGTGGGATATGGCGGACGCCCGGATAGAGATGGAAGAGTAACACTTGATGCCTGTATCATGGATGAAAACTACAACATCGGATCGGTTGCCTGTATTGAAAATATTAAAAATCCAATTTCTGTAGCCAGAGCCGTGATGGAAAAGACTCCACACGTTATGCTGGTAGGAGATGGTGCTTTTCAGTTTGCCCTGTCTCAGGGATTTAAAAAGGAAAACCTATTAACGCCCGAATCTGAAAAAGAATGGAAGGAATGGCTTAAAAACAGCAAGTACCAACCTATCGTAAATATTGAAAACCATGATACCATCGGAATGATTGCATTGGACGCTCAGGGAAATCTTTCCGGAGCTTGTACTACCAGCGGTATGGCCTTTAAAATGCACGGAAGGGTAGGAGATTCTCCCATTATCGGAGCCGGATTATTCGTAGATAACGAAGTGGGTGCCGCTACAGCAACGGGACATGGTGAAGAAGTAATAAGAACTGTTGGAACTCACCTGGTTGTGGAACTGATGAGACAAGGAAGAAATCCACAGCAAGCCTGCAAAGAAGCGGTTGAAAGAATTGTAAAGATTGCACAGAGAAGAAATAAAAATCTGAAAGATATTCAGGTAGGTTTTATTGCATTAAATAAAAACGGGGAATATGGATCTTATTGCATACAGGACGGGTTTAATTTTGCGGTACATGACCAAAAAGGAAACAGGCTGGAAACTCCTGAGTTTGCCTTGAAATAATAATCAGAAATCAGAAATTATTTTTACTAATTCCTAAAAAAAATTAAAAATGTCAAAGATAGAAATAGCATGTTTTAATCCTCATTCTGCCATCGTTGCTTTTGAAAATGGGGCAGACAGAATAGAATTATGTGATGGTTTAAGTGAAGGAGGAACTACACCAGATTTTGAAACGACTAAAAAACTAAGAGAAAAGATAAACATTCCTGTTTTTGTCATGATCCGTCCCCGTGGAGGAAATTTCACTTATACAAATGAAGAATTTGAACAGATGAAAAGTGAGCTTACCCAGCTTAAATCTCATAATGTCGACGGCTTTGTTTTCGGAATTTTAGATGAGAATGATGAGGTTAATATGGAACAAAATAAAACCCTGGTTGAAATAGCATATCCGTTACCTTGCACTTTTCACCGTGCCTTTGACAGGGCAAAAGGTTTAGAAAGCTCATTGGAAAAAGTGATCAGCTGTGGTTTTAAAACGATTCTTACTTCCGGACAGAAACCTAATGTTTCCGAGGGTAAAGAAAATCTGAAAAAATTGGTAGAGCTTTCAAATGGGAGAATAGAAATTCTTGTGGGTGGCGGACTAAGATCAACCAATATCCAGGATATCCGTGAATTTACAAACGCAGCCTATTTTCATTCTTCAGCTATTACGGATGGCGGACAGTTTGCCGATGCAGATGAGGTAATTGCTTTGAAGAATAAATAACAGAATCTGATACTGCCAACCACGGTTCCTGATAATGATCATTAAATTTTTAATATAAAGATTTAAAAACAATTAACAATCTGCCATTTAACCAGGCCTGCCCATTCATTCTGATGAACTCCTTATAAAAGACGGAATTCTTAGAATTGTAAATAAACTCATCAATGAATAAAACCATACTTTTTACCTTTTTTCTTATTCACAATTTTCTTAGTGCACAATTTTCCGAGCGCAGTTTATCATCCGAAAAATGGCAGTTTAAAAACTCAAAAGAAACTCAGTGGCTTTCTGCAAAAGTACCGGGAACCGTGCATCAGGATTTGATGGATAATAAATTGATCCCCGATCCATTTAAAGATGAAAATGAGAAAAAAGTCCAATGGGTAGAAAATGAAAACTGGGATTATCAGGCCCATTTTAAAATTTCATCACACGAGCTGAAAAACCAAAATATAGATCTTGTTTTTGAAGGCCTGGATACCTTTTCTGAAATTTACCTTAATGGAAAACTTCTTCAGAAGACGGATAACATGTTTAGAAAATGGAGTATTCCTGTTAAAAATTATCTGAAACCGGGCGACAATATTCTAAAGATTTCATTCAGGTCTGCTGTAGAAGAAGGTAAAAAGCTGGCTCAAAAAGTTCCTTTCACGATACCTGAAAGCCCTAGAAGCTTTATAAGAAAGGCACAGTATCAATTTGGTTGGGACTGGGGTCCGAGATTGGTTACGGCAGGAATATGGAAAGAGGTAAAACTGGACTTCTGGAATGATGCTAAGATTAAAAGCATAAAGGATTTACAAAATGTATCGGGGGAACCTAAAGGTAATTTTAGCTTTGAAGTTGATATCGAAGTACAGACACCAGGTAATTATGCCTTAAAAATCAATAATTCCCAAAAGACCTTTTCTCTTGGAAAAGGTGAAAATAAAATAAGATTTCCCTATCAAATCGATGGATTGAAAATCTGGCAGCCAAATGGTTGGGGAGATGCCAATCTTTATGATTTTAAAATTAATCTTTTAAAAGGAGGAAAAGAGATTCATGCAAAAAGACTGAGAACAGGATTCAGAACTATAGAACTGGTTCAGGAAAAGGATGAAAAAGGGAAGTCTTTCTATTTTAAGGTCAATAATCAACCGTTATACATTAAAGGCACAAACTGGATTCCGGCAGATAGCTTTTCACCAAGGATTACGAAAGAAAAATATCAGAAACTGATAAAAGATTGCAAAGAGGCAAATATCAACATGATCCGCGTTTGGGGTGGTGGGATTTATGAAGATGATGAGTTTTATAAGGCATGTGATGAGAATGGAATTCTCGTGTGGCAGGATTTTATGTTTGCGGGAAGTTTTTATCCCTCTGATGAAGATTTTCTGAACAATGTAAAAGAGGAGGTAAAAGATCAGGTAACCCGTTTGCAGAATCATCCTTCCATAGCTTTATGGTGTGGAAACAATGAAGTAGACGAAGCTATTGTCAACTGGGGATACCAGAAACAATTTAAATATTCGAAAGAAGATTCTTTGCAGGTTTGGAAAGATTACAGGAAGGTATTTCATGAATTAATTCCCAATACATTAAAAGAAAAGCTGGCCTCTGATAAGAATATGTATTGGCCAAGCTCGCCATCGATCGGCTGGGGCCATAAGGAAAGCCTTACAGAAGGTGACTCTCATTACTGGGGCGTGTGGTGGGGTGAACAGCCCTTTGAAGTGTATAATGAAAAAGTAGGGCGTTTCATGTCTGAATATGGATTTCAGGGAATGCCAAGTCTTGAGACCACTAAAACTATGTTTTCCGGAACTCCTCAACTCAATCTGAATAATGGTACTATAAAAGCACATGAAAAGCATGCAAGAGGTTGGGAAATTATCAATACATATATGGAACGGGATTATCCTGTACCTGCTGATTTTATAAAATACAATTACATCTCACAACTGCTGCAGGCACGTGGAATGCAAATCGCTATTGAAGCACATCGAAGAGCAAAACCTTATAATATGGGAACGTTATATTGGCAGCTTAACGATTGTTGGCCTGTGGTTTCGTGGTCTTCTATCGATTATTCAGGAAATTGGAAAGCTTTGCACTACCAGGTCAAAAGGAGTTTTGAGCAGCAGGTTATTCTGGCAGAAGAAAAGGACAATAAACTGAATTTATTTGCTGTTAACGATCTTATACAGGACTTGAACGATATAAGTGTAACCATAGAAGTAACCACATTTAAAGGGGAGATTATTAACAGGATTCATTCCGGGAACAGGAATTTAAAAGATATTATATCCTTTGATCCGATAGAAATTGAAAAGATACTTGGCCGGTTTTCTAGGAACGAAGTATTTCTAAATGTGGTTTTAAATGATAAAAGTAACAAAGAAGTAGCACAAAATACTTATTTCCTTGTAAAGCCTAAGGATCTGAAGCTCACAAAACCGGCGGTACATATCAAAAAAATATCTTCTTCAGAGATCGAAATATCTACGGATGTTTTAACTAAAAATATTTATCTGATGGGAGATACTCATTTCAGTGATAACTTCTTTGATTTGCTTCCCAAAAAACCAAGACGTATTAAACTTTCAAAGCCATTGGATAAAATAGAAGTGATGAGTTTATGGGACGTTATTAATCCCTGATTATAGTAAAATCCAGAGAAAAAGATAGTCCATGCATAGTTTTCGGTTAAAAATCGATTCAATTTCTATGTCCGGCTGAAAAATCAATCTTACATTTGCAACATATTTAGACACAATTATGGTGA
The DNA here is from genome assembly GCF_046591535.1 of Chryseobacterium proteolyticum. Lineage (NCBI taxonomy): Bacteria > Pseudomonadati > Bacteroidota > Flavobacteriia > Flavobacteriales > Weeksellaceae > Chryseobacterium > Chryseobacterium proteolyticum. The sequence goes on from NZ_JBJLWK010000004.1 coordinate 401,257, forward strand.
ATTTTGTTTTGATAGCGGTATGTATTTTGGCTGGAATGGTATTCAGATCAACCAAGTCAATTCATCCGGATGCCCATAAAGGAATTAATACCTGGATTCTTTACCTGGCCCTGCCTGCTGTTTCATTTAAATATTTACCTAAAGTTCACTGGACACTGGAAATGCTTTTTCCTATTGTGGCGACATTCCTTATTGCGGTATTCAGTTTTGTGTTTATGTCGGTTTATAGCAAGAAAAAAGGTTATTCAAGACGTTCACAAAGTACAATGGAGCTTATTAGCGGATACAGCAATACTTCCTTTATCGGTTTTCCCTTAATAAGTGCTTTTTATGGAGAAAGCCTTTTGAGCATTGCTATTATTTGTGATCAGACTATGTTTTTCAGTCTTTCTACCTTGGGAATTATTGCCGCAGTAAAAGGAGGTAGCAGGTCGGGGAAGGTAAGTGCGGTATTCATTTTGAAAAGACTGATCACATTTCCTCCGTTAATTGGATGTATCAGTGCGCTGATCCTCTCTCAGTTTATTGATTTCACAACTGCTGAGCCCTTCTTTGATAAATTAGCTGCGACAGTAAGTCCATTAGCTTTGTTTTCCGTGGGGTTACAGTTGAAATTTAATGGCTGGAAAAAACTCATTCCCCAAATGTCTGTATCTATGCTGTATAAGTTGATTCTGGCACCGGCGATTGTTTTGGGACTGGCTTTGCTTTCAGGCATTAAAGGAGATATTGCTAGAATTACCATCTTCGAAGCTGCAATGCCTACTCTTGTAACTTCAAGTATTATTGCCGAACAGTTCAGGCTGAATACCAAACTCACGAATTTAACCATTGGATTCAGTATTATCGTCGGATTCTTAACAACCGCTATCTGGTATAGAATAATTGAGATATTTTTTAATTAAAAGTAAGTTTTGACGAAAAAAACCGCAGTAATAAAGAAATTGAAGATAACTATTCCTGTACGCAGTTTTACAGGATCCAGCTTTTTTGTAAAATGAGCTCCAAAATAACCTCCTGAAATTGTGGCAACCATCATGGTGCAGGTTTCCGGCCAGTAAACCTTCCCTGCAAAAATAAAAAGTACAACAGCCACCGCATTGGCAATTCCTGTAAACAGGGTTTTATTGGCATTGATTACTTTAATATCCGAAAAACCAAATAACGCCCAAACGGCCATCATCATTATTCCTACGGCTCCGCCAAAGTAACCGCCATATATTCCTAAAAGAAACTGAGCACCCAGTACTAATCCCGCTCCTATATGCATTTTCTTTCTCAACCAGTTACCGGCCTGCCTCCCAAATGCAAAAGCCATGGAACCTAACAGAAGCAACCATGGAACCACCAGATTGAATCCACTGGATGGTGTATATAGCAATAACAGACCTCCGGCACAACCTCCCAGCAGAGTCAGTATAATCATCGCTACGATTGAAATAGCAGGGAAAGGTTTAATATATTCTCTGAATTTCCATGCACTGGCTAAGCTTCCCGGAAACAGGGCAACGGTACTTGAAGCATTGGCCTGTATCGGGGGAACACCGGCATATATAAGTGCAGGAAATGTAATAAATGATCCACCGCCAGCTGCTGCATTAATCGCTCCGGCCAGGAGTCCAATAAAAAAAAAGCAGGATATAATTTTCCATGAATCAAAATTGAATAACAAATATAGGTTACAAAATGGGGAACAACTCATAAAAAATTGCAGTTCTGTGAAGAATGATTTAATTTTACATTTTAATCATTTCTCTTGCGATACGCCCAAATTGTTTTACCATTAAATTTAAAAGGTTCTTTTACTTACAAAGTGCCAGAAGAGCTAATGCCGTTACTACAAACCGGAATGAGGGTTTTAGTTCCGTTTCGTGGAAAAAAAATCTACACAGGAATTGTTTTTGAAATTCATGATACAGAACCGGAAGGGTTTATTCCAAGGGAAATCATCAGTATTCTGGACGAATCTCCTATTTTGCCCCAGGAGCAGATCGGTTTCTGGAACTGGCTTTCTGCCTATTACCTTTGTAATTTGGGTGAAATCTATCGTTTTGCATTTCCTTCCTCATTAAAGCTTGAAAGTGAAACATATCTGAAATTAAAGCCGAACGTAACAGTTGATTTTGAAAATCTGGATGTTAATGAAATGTATCTCATTCAGGCACTTGAAGTCCGCCAACTTATCAATCTTACAGATCTTGAAGCTTTTATTCCTAAAAAAGATATTATAAAAACAATCAATTCGTTGATTGATCTGCAATACATTGAAATTGATGAAAAGATTGGCGAAAAATACAAAGCGAAAGAAGTTGCTTACGTCAGGATCAACGAAGAACTTTTAAACAATGAAAGTCTTACTGTAATTCTCGGAAAACTGAACAAAGCACCTAAGCAAAAGGATCTTTTTCTTCTCATTTTATCACATCAGACTGAGAATCCGGATACTTTTATTAAAAAGTCAGATCTTTTTGAAGATGGAGTGTTTGGGCATTCCCATTTAAAGCCTCTGGTAGATAAAAACTTCATCGAAGAATATTATCTGCAAAAAGATAGGCTGGAAAGTTATGATGGGGAAATAGAAGAAATAGAAGCGCTTTCCGAGGCTCAGAAAGAAGCAAAAGAGGCAGTTGATGAAGCTTTTGAAGAAAGAAGAAATGTACTGCTTCATGGGGTGACTTCATCGGGAAAAACCCATATTTATTTAGAGAAGATAGAGGAGTGTGTTCAGCAGGGCAAAAATGTTTTGTTTTTGCTTCCTGAAATTTCTCTTACCAAACAAATTACGCAGAGGCTTGAAAAAAAAATACGGTCGGAAATTGGGCTTCTATCACCAGAAGCTAACGGATTTTGAAAAAGTAGAGGTCTGGAGAAGAATCAAAAATAATGATATCCAAATCCTTATAGGAACAAGAAATGCACTGTTTCTGCCTTACCAGAATCTTGGGCTGGTCATTGTAGATGAAGAGCATGATTCTGCTTATAAAGCAAGGGAGGTTTCCCCTTATTTTAATGCAAAAGATTCTGCCCTGGTATTTGGTAATTTTTATGATGCCCGTGTGATCTTAGGTTCTGCCACTCCTTCCGTGGAAAGCTATTATCTAGCCCGTAAGGAGAAGATGAAATATGTTTTCCTTAATGAAAGATTCGGAAATGTTCAGTTGCCGGAATTTGAACTTATAAATTTTAAAGAAGCTCAGGATTCTAAAAAAGTTTCAGGAAATTTCTCGTTACAACTGATCGATGAAATAAAAAAAAGTACTGGAAGAGCGGAATCAGGCTATTATACTTCATAACCGCCGTGGTTATGCCAATGTTCTGGAATGTGAATCCTGTGGATATGTTAATTATTGTTCCAATTGTGATGTGGTAATGACATATCATAAGGCTGCGAATGAAATGAAATGCCATTATTGCGGACAACGGGCTTCCAGACCTAAAGTATGCCCGAAATGCCATTCAGAGAATCTGAATGAAAGAGGAGTTGGTGTTGAACAGATCCATGAAGAAGTTTCCAAATTATTTCCTGAAAACGAGGTAGATCGTATGGATGTCGATTCCATGCGGAAAAAATTTGCCTATGAAAAACTTTATGAAAAGATTGAAGACAGGGAAACTGATATTGTAGTGGGCACACAGATGATTTCAAAAGGATTGGATTTCGATCATATTGAACTGGTCGCTATTCCTAAAGCGGATTCTTTATTATATGTACAGGACTTCAGAGCTGAAGAAAGGGCCTTCCAGCTGATTACCCAGGTTGCGGGAAGGGCAGGACGGGTGTCTGGAAAAGGAAAAATCTATATTCAAACATTTAATCCTGAGCATTCAGTCTTTCAGCTGATCAAAATGAATAAGGTTTCCAAGATCTACTACTATTTTTTAAAAGAGCGCCAGAAATTCCATTATCCGCCTTTCACAAAGCTTATTATGATTGAGCTGAAACACAGGAGAGAAGATAAAGTAAACAGGGCTTCGCAGTTTCTGGGTTCTGTTCTAAGAAAATACCTTCCGGAAGAATGTGTTTTAGGTCCGGAAAGGTCTCAGATTGCAAGGATTAATAATCTGTATCAGTTCCAGATATTACTGAAACTTCCCCGTGGAAAAAACTATGAAAAATACAAAGAGCAGGTTTTGCTAAGTTTAAAAGATTTTGATGAAATAACTGCTTATCAGAGCATCAAAAAAGACGTTTTCGTGGATTTTTAACAATTTTTAACAAATTTTATAGCCTTTTATCAGACTATAATGGTCTGATTTCTAACAATATTTTCTACTTTTGGTCGTTGATTAATTGTTTGGTGCCTTTATTGGATGATTATTATGAATCGTTTTTTTATGGTTTCCAGACATAAAAACAAAACTAAGATAGATGGTAAATTTCAGAAAATATATTTCAAGCGTAGCGGTACTGGCTTCTGGGTTTTTCCTTGCTCAATCTACCGTTTCTACCGTTCTTTACTCTCAGGCTTATGACAATCAGAAAACGAATTTAAACTTACCTTCTCCTATAACTTCTGTTGTGGAGAAAACAATTCTGTCGGCTAAAGAACTCGTAGATATTAATGTAAACACTCTGGTTTCCGATCCTGTGCTGAAAAATGCATCATGGGGATTTGTAGTGTACGACCCGAAAACAAAGAAAGTAATTTCTTCATACAATGAAAACACACCTTTGGTTCCTGCTTCTACAACAAAACTTTTGACCACAGAAACAGCTTTGAATCTGTTGGGAGAGAACTATCGTTGGATGACTCAGCTGGAATACTCGGGAAGCATAGATGAAAACGGTGTTTTAAATGGTAATCTTTATGTCGTAGGAAGCGGGGATCCATCGCTTGGAACAAACAAAGGCGGAGCGTTATCCTATAGAGAGATTGTTTCAGATTTTCTTAGTGGAATCTCTCACGAAGGAATCAAAAGGGTAAATGGTGATATTATCATCCAGACAGCACTTTTCAAAGGTAATATTTCAAGACTTCCGGAAAATGTTGTTTGGTTGGAAAATAACAACTATTATTTACCGGTTGGAACCACCCGTGAGATTAATCCGGCTAATGAAAAACTGATTGTAAAGAAATCAGGTAATTTCTCTACTGAGAAAAAGTATTTTTATGTATCTCCTTATGCCAATCAGATGGTATATGCAGATAAATATGAAGGAGATGGTGTTCTTACCACTAAGCTACCTGATGCCCCGGCATATCTTGCCAATACTTTAAGAGCGACCATGGTGAAAAGTGGAATTGCAGTTAGTGGAAAAGTTACTCCAAAAATGACAGATCCTATGCCGGAGAGCAGAAAGCTGATTTCAGCATACAAATCTCCGACTTTGAGCGATATTATTTATTACACCAACCAGCATAGTGATAATTCTTTAGCAGAAGCACTTTTAAAAACAGTAGGATTCCAGAAACTGGGAGATCAGACTTCAGAATCGGGAAGAATTGTTGTAACAACCCATTTGAAAGAAAATGCCTTTGATATTAATGGTTTAAACTATATGGACGGAAGTGGGCTTTCAAGAAGCAATACCGTTACTCCTATTTCACAGGCGAAGTTTTTAACTTCATTAATGGATGAAAAGTATTATAAAGCTTACCTGACTTCACTTCCTGTAGGAGGACAATCGGGAACATTAAAGAGAATGTTTATCGGAACAGGAAACGGACAGATATTTGCTAAGACAGGAACTTTAAATAAAGTAAAAACTCTGGCAGGGTATATGAAGACCAATTCCGGGAAGACCCTTGTGTTCTCGCTGATGGTTAACAACTATGCAGGATCTGTGGATATGGTGAAGAAAAGAATGGAAAGGCTGCTGGAACCGGCATTAGACCTTTAAAAATATTTATTTAATATCATAAGAACCTTTTAATCAATGATTAGAAGGTTTTTTTTTATCTTTGGTCATTATTATAAAAATAAAAATGAAAAAACTTTATCTTGTAGTTTTATGCATTATTTCATTTGGATCATTGCATAGTCAGAATCAAAATATTGAAATGAAGGGATTAATAGCAAAAGAGATGAAAGCTTTTGCCCAAAAGATGACGGCACCCAACATCAATCCCCATACATTAAACTATGATCTGCAGTACCAGAGGATGGATGTTAACCTGGACCCTGCAGTTTACAATATCTCCGGTTCGGTAACATCACATTTTAAGCCTAATCAGAGTATGAGCAGTATCTATTTTGATTTGGCCAATACCTTAACGGTTTCACAAGTGAAATACCATGGAAATAATTTGACCTTTCAGCAATTATCCACGAAAGAGGTAAAAATTGACTTCCCTTCCTCCCTTCCTGCGAATGTGCTTGATTCATTAACAATACAGTATGCAGGCCCACCGGATACAGCAAATAGTGCGTTTTCCACCGGTTCCCAAAACGGGGAGCTTATTCTCTCAACCCTTAGTGAACCTTATGGCGCGCAGGATTGGTTTCCGACAAAACAAAGTTTAAATGATAAAATTGACCGTTTTGATTTTAAAATTACAACACCAAATCAGTATAACGTAGCTGCCAATGGAAAGCTGATGTCTGAGACAGCACTTCCGAATAATAAAAAGCTGACATTCTGGAGAACAATGTACCCAACCAGTGCATATTTAGTAGCCCTTGCTATCACTAATTTTGTTAAGCTTAATGATACTATGGGAAATCCACCTTTCCCTTTTGTAAATTATGTATATCCTACAACTGTAAATAATACGGCAGTAATGTCCAATATAGAATGGACTAAACAGATCATGAACACTTTTGAAACTTATTTCGGTCTTTATCCTTTCCGTAATGAGAAGTATGGACATATGGAGTTTCAGTACGGAGGTGTGTGTATGGAGCATCAGACGATGTCTTCAATGAGTTCCTGGGGTAAAAGTGTAATAGCTCATGAGCTGGCTCACCAATGGTTTGGGGATAAAGTAACCTGTGGTTCGTGGAATGATATCTGGCTGAATGAAGGATTTGCCACATTCGGGGAGCATCTTGCCAATGAAAAGTTACTGATGACCCAATCTGAATTTATGAATTACTTATCAGGTCAGAAAGATTATATTACCAGTTCGCCAGGAGGAAGTACTTATGTTGCTGATGCGAACCTAGGGAATCAGGGGGCTATTTTCAGTGGCAGATTATCTTACGCGAAAGGAGGCTATATTCTGAGAATGCTTAAATGGATCTTAGGAGACGCTGCTTTTTATCAGGCAATTCAGGAATATCATTCCAGACCCAACTTAGCGTACAGCTACGCTAAAACAGCAGATCTTACGGCTTCTTTACTGCAATCTACCGGTAAGGATTTTTCGGGATTTTTCAGTGATTGGGTGTATGGTGAAGGGTATCCTACCTATGATATCAGATGGAGGGAGTCTTCTAATCAAACCATTACGATTAAAGTTAGCCAGACTCAAAGTAATTCTTCCGTAAGCTTTTATGAAATGCCTGTTCCGATAAAGGTAAACGGAACAGCAGGACAGGTCGCTTATCTTACTTTAAACAATACCTCAAATAATCAATATTTTGTAGAACCGGTACCGTTCCCGATTGCCAATGTTCAGTTCAATTATGAATACCAGATTTTGGAAAGAAATTCTACTGTAGCAAAAGATAATAGCCTGAGCGTTGAAAATATTGAGAAAGATCAGTTTGCACTATATCCAAATCCGGCTAAAAATGAACTTTATCTCAAAGGAATGGAAAAATCAGCAGAATTTGTCATCTATTCCATAGACGGTAAGTTGGTAAGATCCGGAAAATATCAACCCGGAAAGTCTATCCATATTGCTGAGCTTATTCCCGGAGTATATATCTTTAAAATCGATGATAGAAATGTGAAATTTGTGAAAGAGTAATTTTTTATATCAGCATTATCAAGAAACCGGTTTATTCTAAAATACTTGGAATAAACCGGTTTTTTATGTGGAATCAGATCATAAACTTTTTTAAGCGACGAGTTTTGTCGCAATTCAAGGCTAACTTTGTACAAATGAAAAAGATGAAGTCAAAAATTTTCGATAAGTCTTTTTGTTGTGAGATAAAAAAGATTACTTTTGCGGCAATTATAAAAAATGAATTTAACAATTAAACACAAGGCATGAAAAAACTCTACTTCAGTGTACTTTCTATGTGCATTATTTCCGGGTTATCAGCCCAGGAAGTGGTTTGGCAAAAAGATATCAAATCCTCAACCCAGGATTTCCTAAGCCAGGTAACCACAACAATCGATCAGCAGTATTTGATTACAGGAAGTGTCATACAGGCAGTAAATCAAAAGAAGGATGCTGGAAGCAGTACCCAGCAAAATAATGGTTACGACTTTCATTTGGTGAAACTGAACCAGCAAGGAGATCAGGTTTGGGAAAAATATTTCTCAGGAAACAATCATGATTATTTGTCTTCTACCGTAGCTACCCAGG